>NZ_JAHSPD010000001.1:772500-1972500 GCF_020141465.1 Roseovarius carneus
CGCTCCTTGGTTCGTCTGGCGTCCCCTTGGTGCATCTCTGCGCCGCCGGTGAAGTGGGTTCTACGGTTTGCCGCTAATACCCGCAACCCCTTTTTTCCCCAAACATGGGTTTTTTTCCAAAATGCCCGTTTTTGCCAATAAAACAGTTATTTAATAGGCAAATTTCTATGGAGACTTTCGCTCAGAGTAATTTTATTGCCCGTATATAGCGCCTGCGTTTCCCCATATTTTGCGCCTGCCGCCGGGACAGCCGCAAGAGCCGTAGAGAATCTATGATTCCCAGCCCCTGCGCGCCGAGGATTCTTTTTCAAACGCCCAAAGATTCTCTCTCATGCGGCCACGCGGCTGCGCTTTGGCACCCGGCGCAGGGCCAAAAGGCCGAGAATCGCCCCCATATAGAGAATCGGCTCCAGCTGAATCCCACGGGTCAGCAACAAGAAGTGCAGCCCCCCTAGAAATGCCACCACGTAGGTAAGCCGATGAAGGGTCCGCCATGTGGGGCCCAGCCTGCGCACAGACCAGTTATTGGAGGTCGCAGCCAGAGGGAGCATCAGCGCAAACGCCACCATCCCCACAGTGATATACGGCCGCTTCACGATATCCGTCCATATCTGGCTCACGATACCCACATCCAGAAACAGCCAGACCAGCAGATGCAGAAACACATATATAAAGGCGAGCATTCCGAAGGTGCGTCGGAACTTCATAAAGTTCACACCCAAGAAGCGGCGCAGCGGCGTGATGCACAGACCGATAATCAAAAGCTGAAGAGCAATCTCACCCAGCGCATGTTCCAGGGCCTTGATAGGCTCCCGGCCAAGCCCCCCGGTCTGCCCCTGATAGAGCAGCCAAGGAACCGGAAGCAGACACAGTATATATACTGCCCATGTCGGCACCCGCCGCGCGGTGCCGTTTATAGGATCAACTGGGCTCAATTGAACTTCACGAGGTCCATACCCTCGTAGAGCCCGGCCACCTCATCCTCGTATCCGTTGAACATCAATGTTGGCTGGCGCTTCGAGAATAACCCGCCGCCCACAACCCGCTCGGTCGCCTGGCTCCAGCGGCGGTGATCCACATTGGGGTTCACATTACTATAGAAGCCATATTCACGTGGGTTGGATTTGTTCCAGCTTGTCAGCGGTTGTTCATCCATGACGGTGATCCGCACGATCGACTTGATGGATTTGAACCCGTATTTCCATGGCACCACCAGACGCAGAGGCGCGCCGTTCTGATTGGGGATGTCTTTGCCGTAAATCCCTGTCGCCATAATAGTGAGCGGATGCACCGCCTCATCCATGCGCAGCCCTTCGACATAGGGCCAGTCCAGAACAGGGCTTGAGACACCCGGCATTTCCTCAGGCCGCAAGAGCGTCTCGAACGCCACATACTTACCGCCGCTCTGAACCCCCGCCATTTCCAAAAGATCGCGCAGCTCAAAACCGTTCCACGGGATCACCATCGACCACGCCTCGACACAGCGGAAGCGGTAGATGCGCTCCTCAATGCTCATCTGGGCCATGATATCCTCAAACGCATATGCGCCGGGGCGATCCACCATGCCGTCGATCTGCACCGACCACGGCTCGGTCGTCAGCATATGAGCATTGCGGGCGGGATCTTCCTTGCCCGTGCCGAACTCATAGAAATTGTTATAGCCAGTGATGTCGTCCCAAGCGCTTGGCTCCAAAACGTCACCTTGGGCCTGCGCGGCACCGGTCATCCCCACAAGGCCAAGCCCCGCCACACCCGCCATCAGCTGACGGCGGTTCATATAAACACCCTCTGGCGTCACGTCATTTTCAGTCAGGGTGTTTTTCCAGCGGTAGGCCATATGTCTCTCCGGGTTAAGATGCGTCTTGTTGCCTTAAGAGATGCGCACCTGATCCGTCAAAACAAGCAGCCTCACGAAGCTGTGCCCGCGTTGTAACTTGGCCGGATCTGGTTGAGCGGGATCGATGTGCCATCCGCCTGCACGATCCGCACATGCCGCCTGCGCATTTCACGCGGCTCGCCCACACCAACGGAATGCGCGATCATCTCAAGCTCTTTGGTCACCGCTTTGGCATAAAGGGCGACTTTCTTGAACTTATCCTCAACCACCAAACCCTTCTGAAACCGGGGATCATGCGTGGTGATGCCCGTCGGACAGGTGTTCTTGTTGCACTTGAGCGCCTGAATACAGCCAAGCGAGAACATGAACCCCCGCGCCGAGGTCACGAAATCCGCCCCTGCACAAATCGCCCAGGCCACGTCACCGGGATTAACGAGCTTGCCACTTGCCACAATGCGGATGCGCTCCTTCAGCCCGGCTCGGTCGCGCAAATCCACCATCCGCACCAATGCATCGCGAATTGACAGACCCACCAGATCCATCAAAGGCATGGGTGCCGCACCCGTGCCACCCTCGCCGCCATCCACGGTGATGAAATCCGGGGCCGAGGCTGCACCGCGCGCTTTGATCTGCTCAAACAGCGGTGCCCACGCTTCGGTCGCGCCAACCACAACCTTGATCCCCACGGGCTTGCCGGTCACCTCGCGCACCCGCGCAATCATATCGAGAAGACCGCCAAAATCCTCCACCTCCGCATGGCGGTTGGGCGACAGGCTGTCGGCCCCCTTCGCGATCCCGCGAATGTGCGCGATCTCATCCGTGATCTTTTCAGCGGGAAGGATGCCGCCTTTGCCCGGCTTGGCTCCTTGGGCGAGCTTTATCTCGAACATCCGCAGGGTGGGATGCGCAGCCACCTCGTGCAGCTTCTCGTCATTCAAATGCCCGTCCGCGTTGCGCACACCGTATTTCGCCGTGCCGATCTGAAAGACAAGGTCGCACCCACCCGAAAGGTGATAGGGCGAAAGGCCCCCCTCCCCGGTGTTGAGCCATACACCCGCCTCAGCCGCACCCCGGCTGAGCGCCTCAACGGCGGGGCGCGAAATGGCACCAAAGCTCATCCCGGATATGTTGAAGATTGAGCGCGCCTCAAAAGGATGCCGGCACTGCGGGCCAATCACCATCGGGTCAGTCAACGCCGCCTGACTGTCCAAAGGCGGAAAGGCCGCGGGCACGAAAATCGGCGTACCAGCCAATGTGATGTTGCGGGTGGACCCAAACGCCACCGTGTTGCCCGCGCCGCTGGCGGCATGGTTGACCCAATCGCGCTGCGCCCGGTTGAAGGGCAGTTCCTCGCGGTCCATCGCAAAGAAATACTGCCGGAAAAATTCACCCAAGCCGCTAAAGAGCTTCCGAAACCGCCCAATCACAGGATAGTTCCGTCGGATCGCATCCTCAGTCTGCATCTTGTCGAAAACAAAGATCACCACAACCGCCAGAGCGATCACCCCAAGCAAAAAGACAAAGCCCAGCGCAAGGCCCTCTAAGGCCGCCATCGCAAAATCCATGGATACCGCTCCTATGTTTACAGCGCTGCGACGATGCGCCGGATCATGGCCTGCCACAAGACATCACAGCCCGATCAAGCGCTAGATTGCTACAGCTTCCAGTGCTCAGATCACAAGGTGTTTACTGGAAAAGCTCAAAACGTCAGGCTTAGGCCGAATGGGATTTGCGTCAACAGCGATAGGCGGAAAACCCCTGTGAACCAAAGTGATCCGCTGCGCGTAAGATTGTCGATGCCACAGACGGCATCAGATATTATTCTTCAAATGGGAGAAACACATGTTTCGTAGAACTTATCTCGCACTGACAGCAGCAACTGTTCTGGCCGGCACATCCGCCTTCGCCATGGACAAGAAAGACATTGTTGACACAGCCGTTGCAGCGGGCTCCTTCGAGACCCTCGTCGCCGCCGTTGGCGCCGCCGGTCTGGTCGATACGCTGAAAAGCGAAGGCCCGTTCACAGTCTTCGCCCCAACCGATGAGGCGTTCGCAGCCCTACCCGAAGGCACGGTTGAATCGCTGCTCCTGCCCGAAAACAAAGATCAACTGGTCTCGATCCTGACCTACCATGTTGTGCCCGGCAAAGTGATGTCCACTGACCTGACCAACGGCATGGAAGCAGCCACTGTTCAAGGCGCGAACGTGACCATCATGACCGAAGGCGGCGTGACCGTGAATGGTGCGAACGTCACAACGGCGGATGTGGAAACATCCAATGGCGTGATCCACATCATCGACGCCGTGATCCTGCCCGAGTAAGTCACTCTGGTCTGAACGATGAAAGGCGGGGCGTATCAAACGCCCCGCCTTTTTCATGTCTATACTCTATGGTGGCTCAAGTGTTTGGCCGTGAACGTCAGGCTCTCACTCAAGGCGAAACCCGCGAAACCGTCATACGCCGCGTGCGTTTCGCGAAACGCTTTAGCGTTTGTGGATCACCGCCACCTGATCCTTGCGGTGTTTTTGGTATTTCACCGGATGCACGATACAAGCCGAAATCTCGGGGATCAGTGCGTTGAACCCTTCGGCAATCGCAGAATCCGTATGTGAAAACTGCCGCTCATCAATGAACGACCGCAAAAGGGCCGCCGTCTTGGTGATACCCTTGACCTCGTAAGGGGGCGGCTGCCAGCGTAAATCCTCAATCACATAAAGCCCGCCGGATTTCAGACGCGGGAAAATCTCCAGAAACGCGTTTTGCTGGTGATGGCTCGCATGGCTCGCATCATCAATCACGATGTCTGGCGCGGGCATGGAGGCCGCAGCCGCCGCTACCTCATCACGACTGTCCATATCGCAGCGGTGAAAGCTGAACCGCTCATGCTCAAACCATGAAAAATCCGACACATCCAAGCCCATGATCTGGGCCTTGGGAAAATACTCCAGCCACATGCGGATCGACGGCAGATCGGTCGTCTTGCGGTCCTTGTCCACACCATGTTCCGGGCCACCAATCAGCAATCCCATCTCAAGAAAATTGATCTTCCGCTGCCGATAGGGGTGGAAGAGCATGTGGTAAAGCTCGGTATAGCGGTGCTTGGTTGAGCCTTTATCCGATCCGTATTGATCAGCCAGATCAGTCAGATTAATCGCACTCTTGCTCATCTTGGTGGGTCCTTGATCCAGCATCACTCAACAGCCTCTTTGTCTTTCTTGGAAATCACCGGCGCGGCTGTGGGGTCAATCCCGTGCTTTTCGCAAAGCGCATGAATAAGCCCCCCCTCATCCGGCTGGCCATCAGGCCGGCTGGCAAGAAATTCGCGGATACGCCGTCCATAAAGATGGATAGAGGTGGTGTTCTCGGTCAACTGCGCCTCGGCCGAGGCGCGACGCCCCGCCTTGACCATCCGGCGGCGCATCTCGAACGGGATGGGATAGAGCACCTCGCGCGGGAAGGCATACTTATCCTCTCCGGTTTTCTGCAACCACGCCGTCACGGCATGCGGCCCCCAAACGCCCCAGGGCAGTTCGCTCACATGCACCGGCGTGCCCGCATCAGCCTGCGCTTGAAGCTTGGTGCGCGCGCCGTCGGAATACCAAAACGGAATGCCAAACTCATCGCCGCTCATCTCCAGGAGACCGGCGAGCGCCTCACTTTCCGGCGGCAGCCCGAGAACACCACCGTTGATATGATGATTGCTTTCCCAGCCGAAGTAATGCCCGGTCTCCGTCTCGAACGGCTTCATGCAGTAGGCGTCCGTATCGGCCCAGATCACCCGCTCGGATTTGGTCAGCAGGTGATAGCGGAACACATCGGAGAAAAGAGCAAGGCTCCCCGTGCGGCCATGGGATATGAAATTGTCGCGCTCAAGGATCACATCCCCATGCAGGACCGTCACCCCCTCAGGCACGTTCGCCACCGGGCCGTAATGATAAAGCGTCACCTCATGGCCCGCATCGAGGAAGGATTGGGCGCAGAGCTGTTCGACATAGCTTAGCGGGCCTTCGACCCACAGCATGGCGATTGGATAGAGTTTACTCATGACTGGGACTGCTCCCCCCGTATATGCCCTCAACACGCGCGCGCCCGTTTTCGGGTCTCTGCTGCGAGATATGATAGCCAAAGCCACTCCACCGCGCAATCGCGCAGAGGAATGCGCCGCAGGATCACGCCCCAAGCGGTGCATTTTCGACATAAAGGCGATTCACGTAGGTGGTAAAAACCGCTAGTCTGGCCAAAATCCCTTGCACAAGCAGACAGCCATGCGCCTCACGCCCCTTTCCTTCTGCGTCCTGCCCTCCCGCATGACACTACGCAACACGCCCGGCGGGTATGATGATTGGGACAGCGCCGCGCAGCAGGCCTTTGACGCCAACACCCTCTTTCACGATGTGTTTGCCTCCGAAGAGCCGGGCAAAATCTATGCCGTGGGGCCACCCCTCAAACGTGCGTTCCGAACCCTCCTGAAGGCCGCCGATCTGCGCATCGACGGGGTGCCCGCCAAGATGAATGAAATCAGCCAATCGCAACGCGCCTGCGTGGTTGAGATCACAGCGCCCGTGGACACAGCAAAGGTGTTGGAGATATCGCACCCTTCCATGGCCACGCGGATCGCGGTCAGCCCCTCGGCCCTGGCCCAATACAAAGGCGCGCGGGCAATGTTCACGCTCAGCCGGAACAACACGCTGGACTGGGTGCGCGACTGGGCGCACTTTCATGTCGACACCCAAGGCGTGGATGCAATTGTGCTCTTTGACAATGCCTCCGACGCTTACGGCGCGGATGCCCTTCTGGAGGTGCTGGCCGGGATCGACGGGCTCAAAACCTTCGACGTGATCCCCGCCCCGTTTCAATACGGCCCCGTGGGTGATGGGCGCGAGCGGACTTCCGTGCGCTATCTGCAATTCGGGCTTTTCGAGATCATCCGCCTGCGGTTTTTGGGTCAGGCTTACGGCGCGCTCAACATGGATATCGATGAGATGGCCTACGGGCCGGACGGCTTCACTGTGTTTGACGCGGCCAAGCAAAGCGACGAGGGGTTTCTCACCCTTCCCGGTGGCTGGCGCTACCCAGCCCCCGGCGCGCCGCCAACCCATGCGGCCCATGTTTTGCGCGCCACAGACGATGCGGAAATGTACCCCAAATGGTGCATCGACCCCGCGGGGCCCCAAAAAGACAAAAGCTGGCGCACCCACGGGATCAAAAAACTCCCTGATCAACTGCAAGACGGCTTTGGCTTTTTCCACTGCCGGATGATCTCGGAAAGCTGGCATTACGACCGTTCGGAATATACCGACCTCACGCTTGAGACCGATCCATTGGCGCAGAGCCTTCTGGGCCCCCGCGCGGATTAAGGCGCGAGAAACGTCACCTTCTTGCGCATCCTAATCTCGCGGCAGTCGCGCTCATATAGCCGGCCAAGATGCGCCCGCTCGGCGACGCTCCACGGATCATAGCCGGGATACTGATTCCCCCGCGGGTACCGCTCCTGAATTTCCACCCGGTGCTCCAAAGCCTTATCCGCGCCAAACCTGTCGATCTGCATCAGGATTTCCTGCACCGCCTTGTGACTGGCCGATGGCCGCCCCCGTTTGCGTTTGGGCTCAACCAGCGCGCCCGTATCAATATCCGGCCCCACCAAATTGCCGATGATCTCACCGGACAGGTGGCGAAAATCCTCATGCCGCCAGACAGTCAGCTGCGCGTCCGGGAAACACGAAATCACCAGATCAATGAACCCTGTCCAACTGGGTAGGGTTGAGAGCACCGCGCGCTTCATCTGCGCCTCGGGAAACACATTCTCCCCCTTGGCCGAGCGCAGAAACTCCACAAAGGTCGAGGCGAAGAAATCACCGTATTCACGGATCGCCAGATGTACCTCCGTTACGGGATAGGGGATGTTCTGGGCAAAAATCGGAATGAGCGTGTCGCGGCGGTTATACAAATCGCCCGACCGCACACAATGCCCACTATGGCCCGGCATGTTCTCATCCGAGATCACGATCCGCTCACCCGGCCCCGCACCGATCTTGTCAAAAAATTTCGCAGACATCTTGGCAAGCTTTTCATCCGGCACCTTGGTGCGGTAATTCAGGCCCAGCTTTTCATAACCATTCAGCTGCGTGGGAAAGGTGTATTCCTTGCGCGTGTCACGGTGATGGACGTAATGCACGCCGCTTTTGCGCATCCTCCCCGCGTTGCGCTGAAGGATTGCCTGCACATAGCTCGTGGCGGTTTTGTGCACGCCACCATGCACCACCACATAAGGGTCCTGGCCCATGTGCTCAGCCCTCTTGCAGCTCCGACGCTGCGTTAATCACGGTGATTTGGTCGCGGAACTCGGCCCAGCCGTCGCGCTTTCGCAGCTCCTCAATCTTGGCGCGGTGCCAATCACAGGCAGCAATATGCAAGCGCGCCAGCTCAGGGTCCCTGAGCAGATCATTCATTGCCTCGCGCAGCATCGGCAAGCGGGCGTGGATCGAGGTGTCTTGCTCGGTGTTGTAATTCATGTTGGACCAATAGGTGACACCCTGATCGTCGCCCACATGATTGGTGCGGCCCCGGTCACGCTTCACAAGAAAGCTGTCGACAGACCGCACCGCATAGTGATGCAGGCGCACATAGTCATGGCTGAACCCCTGATAGGCCTTCCAGCCTTGGCTTAGATAGAGATCCGGCATCGGTTTGCCGCCCCCATCGACCCACGACACATCGCCCCGGTCCAGATGAAAGGCGGGACGGTGGATGCGCAGCCGCTCGAACCGCTCGGAATTGCGCACCAGTGTCTTCATGCCCAGCGCGCGGTAATTGGGATATTCTTCCTCCCCACAGGCCCGGTCAAATTGGGAAATAACAAAGTCTTGATCATAGGCGATCCGGCCCGAATTGCCGAAAAGCTTCCAGCAGACGGAAATTGCATCCGCATCACCAACGGCAGCAAAAAGATCATCCAGCCGCCCCTCGCCCACGCGGATATTCATAAACTCATCGCAATCCGCACAGATCAGCCAGTCTGCCTCGCCCGCGATGGGCTGCTTCATGGCATCGCGCAGCGCGGCGCGCTGTGGGCTGCCGTTTTTCTTCATCGGGTTTTGCCGATGCTCAACAATGCCCAACTCCGTCAGCCGCTTGGCAATCAGGTCGGTCCCATCGTCGCAATCATTGGTGTAGATAAGGAAATCCGTGAACCCGATGGCGCGGTTATAGGCCACCCATTCCAGCATGAAGGGCCCTTCGTTCTTCATCGTGGTCACGATGAGCCGCTTGTCACTGCCCTGCTCTTTTGGGGCCACCCTCCCGGCATTTGCAGGTGCCACGATACGTGCATCTGTCGCGCCCGTGGGGGCCGCTTTGGCCGCCGCTTTGCGCTTGATCGTAGGCTGGGCCGCAACCTCGGGGGCCTGCTCGGCGGGGGCTGTTGTCGCAGCCTCGGCGGCAGCTTCCTCTTCCTTCCGCTTGCGTTTGCGCAGACGGCGGCGGAAGGCCTTGTCGAAACGGTCGGCAATCTCCTCGCGCCCCTTGTCGCGGAAATACCCAGAGACCGATCCGCGATACCATGGCAGGTTCCGCCGGTTGCGGTAAAGGGTATAGAACTCCTCCATCGTCAGCTCGTCGAAAATGGCCCGCGTCATCACCGTTTTGAGCGCATCGATCTTGCGCAGGAACACGGCCGTCTTGTGGGCCGAAAACCAGCATTTGTAGATATGCACGTTGTCGCCATTCAGGCGGTCCACATGTTGCTGGTCCAGCGCGTGATAGGGGTCGTAGAAAACATTCACCCGGCCCGCGCCCGATGTCAGCGCGGCACCATCCCCCAGAGGCAGCGTCCAATCCTGCCGACGCCCGTTCTCATACCGCGTCTCCCACGGCACCAGATCAGGATCGAGCGTGCTTTGCGGATTGATCGCGATCACATGCGCGCCGGGCACCACCGACGAAAGCGACAAGGCCGCATAACCGCCCATGGACACGCCCGCGAACACCACCCGCGCGTAGCCGTCGAAAAACCCGTCGCGCGCGAGGGTTTGGAACCGCGCAATGATATCTGCGTCGCGATACCAATCGCTGACATGCGCCATCACGCCGAGATGGCTCAGCGCGCTGTCTTGGGCAAATTTGAACCCCCAAGGCTCACGCATGACGCTGTCGTCATTAACGTTGGAGAGATTGTCGAACGTCACCAAAAGACGGTCACCGGGCCGCTTGATGAACATGAGCGAATGGCGCAGGTTCTTCTCAAAAAACCCCTCACCCTCGGCACCGGGCCGAAGGTCATCCAGCCAGCGGGGCGTCTCGGAATCGGGTGCGTCGGGCGTCTCTGCCATGATGATATCTATGCTCTGCCTGTGCGCGGCGCACCTTGAACCCTGCTCGGCTGGCGCATCCATTTTAGGCCAGTATAGACCGCAGAGGCGAATCCTCGCAACATATCAATGAAAATGTGGTTATTGCTTCCGAAATGGGGATCGTTGAGCGACAGGCACCGGCGGTCCGCTCAAAGGACAACGCGGTCACTGGATCAGGCAATGAGGTGACGGTGACCCCGTTTCACCAAATCGCCGGATCGTTCAGGGCTGTTACACAAGTGCTGTTGCCTTGAAGAGGGTGCAGCGGCTCATCAGTGAGAGATTGGCCGACCCACCCCTCAGGAAAGCTGAGCGGCAAGGGCGGCGCGGCAGCCGCTTCGTCAAGTGGCCGGAACCCGACCTTGGCGTAGAACCGAGGGGCACCATAGGTCAAAGCCACCTCTACCGCGTTATCGCGCAGCGCGGATAATGCATTGGTCAGAAGAGCCTGCCCGACGCCTTTCCCTTGCATTTTTGTCATAACCGCCATCGGAGAGAGGATGAAGACAGAGCGAGGATCGTCCGCAAAGGTCAAACGCGAAAAAATTGCGCCGCCAATGACCCTCCCATTTTCGAGAGCGGTGAAAACGAAGATATCCTTTTCGGCTGTGCTGCCCAGCAGATTGCTCACGAGGGTGCCGATCACGGCACCTTCATCCGCGCCCTCGGATGCGGTGAAGGTCGATGCAAAGAGATCGATAATCTCCTCCACCAAACCATCGCTTTTGTCATGAAACTCCACTCGCCGAACCCCTTCCAGTTCATCAATTCAGTGTGCCGGCACGTCGCGCTTTCGCCATGCGTTTGTCAAGATTGCTTCCGTCACTCTGCCTGATCCGGGCTCTGAAGGAGACAGTTGCGCACACTCCCTCTCGCCCGGACCTTTCAACACCAAATCATCGTTCGGTCCACCCGACCCATTGAAAAAGCGCGCGACCCGAGGCCACGCGCTTTCAGTCAGCCAGTTATCACCCGCGCTCAGTGCACCACGGCATCGCCCGGTTTGGGCGCGCTTGTGGCCCCCACGCGGTCACCGATGATCAGGCCTTCGGTGCCCGCGCTGATCGGGATCACGGAACCGTCCGTCACGCCACCTGCCAGAAGCATCTCGGCCAGCGGGTCCTGCACCGCCCGCTGAATGACCCGCTTCAAGGGCCGCGCGCCGAAGACCGGATCATAGCCCTCATCGGCCAGCCATTTGCGCGCGCCCTCGTCCAACTCAAGCGTGATCTTGCGCGCCATGAGACGGCGCGCCAGCCGGGCCAGCTGAATATCGACGATGCCATCCATATCAGCGCGCGCGAGGCGGTCAAAGATCACCGTCTCGTCCAGACGGTTGAGGAACTCGGGCCGGAAATGCGCCCGCACCGCCTCCATCACACCGCGCCGCGCATCGGCGGCGTCGGCCCCCTCGGGCAATTGGCTGAGCGCTTGTGACCCAAGGTTGGAGGTGAGCACGATCAGCGTCTGCTTGAAGTCCACAGTCCGCCCTTGGCCGTCTGTCAGCACCCCGTCATCCAAGACCTGCAACAGCACGTTGAACACATCCGGATGCGCCTTTTCGACCTCATCAAAGAGGATCACCTGATAGGGCCTGCGCCGCACGGCCTCGGTCAGCACCCCGCCCTCGTCATATCCGACATAGCCGGGAGGCGCGCCGATCAGACGCGCGACTGCGTGTTTCTCCATGAACTCAGACATATCGATGCGCACCATCGCGCTGTCATCGTCAAAGAGAAACTCGGCCACAGCCTTGGTCAGCTCGGTCTTACCCACGCCCGTGGGACCCAGAAAGAGGAACGACCCCAAAGGCCGGTTCTCGTCATTGAGACCCGCACGCGCCCGGCGCACAGCATTGGCCACGGCCTTCACCGCTTGGTTCTGGCCGATGATCCGCTTGTGCAGACCGTCCTCCATGCCCAGCAGCTTCTCACGCTCGCCCTCAAGCATCCGCGCTGTCGGGATGCCGGTCCAACGCTCGACGACTTGCGCGATCTGCTCCGGCCGCACGGCCTCTTCGACCATCACGCCCTCATCCTCGGCCTGCTCGGCCTCGGCAAGCTGCTTTTCCAGCCCAGGAATAACACCATAGGAAAGCTCTCCGGCCTTGGCGAGGTTGCCCTCGCGCTTGGCAGCATCAAGCTCGATCCGCGCGCGGTCCAACTTCTCCTTGAGGTCGCGCGCACCGGCCAGCTTATCGCGCTCGGCCTGCCATTTCGCTGTCATCTCCGCGCTGCGCTCTCCCAGATCGGCAAGCTCACGCTCCAGCTTTTCCAGACGGTCCTTGGACGCCGCATCATCCTCACGCCGCAGCGCCTCCGCCTCAATCTGCTTTTGCAGTATCTCGCGGTCAAGCGCGTCAAGCTCCTCGGGTTTGCTGTCCACCTCCATCCGCAGACGCGAGGCCGCCTCATCCATCAGGTCAATCGCCTTGTCGGGCAGGAACCTGTCGGTGATGTAGCGATGGCTGAGCGTGGCGGCTGTGACCAGCGCACTGTCGGAAATCCGCACACCGTGGTGAAGCTCATACTTCTCCTTGATGCCGCGCAGGATGGAGATCGTGTCCTCCACCGTCGGCTCTTCGACCACGATGGGTTGAAACCGGCGGGCAAGGGCTGCGTCTTTCTCCACATGTTTGCGGTATTCATCCAGCGTGGTGGCCCCGATACAGTGCAACTCCCCGCGCGCAAGCGCCGGCTTGATCAGGTTCGCCGCATCCATGGCGCCGTCACCCTTGCCCGCGCCGATCAGCGTGTGCATCTCGTCGATGAAAAGGATGATCTCACCGGCCGCAGAGGTGACCTCGCTCAGAACCGCCTTGAGGCGCTCTTCGAACTCCCCGCGATATTTCGCCCCGGCAATCAGAGCCCCCATATCGAGGCTCAGCAGACGCTTGTTCGCAAGACTCTCGGGCACGTCGCCATTGACGATGCGCAGGGCCAGACCTTCGGCAATCGCGGTTTTACCCACCCCCGGCTCCCCGATCAGAACGGGGTTGTTCTTGGTCCGGCGGCTCAAGACCTGCATGGCGCGGCGGATCTCGTCATCGCGCCCTATGATAGGATCAATCTTGCCCTCGGCAGCGGCGGCTGTGAGGTCGGAGGCGTATTTTTCGAGCGCCTCGAACGTGTCCTCCGCACTCGCCGTGTCGGCGGTGCGGCCCTTGCGGACATCGTTGATGGCCTCGTTGAGCTTCTGCGCGCTGACATCGCCCGCCTCAAGCGCGGTCTTGGCCTCGGATTTCACCATGGCAAGCGCGGTGAGGATCCGCTCCACCGGCACGAAACTGTCCTTGGCTTTCTCGGCCAGTTTCTCCGCCTCGCTCAGAACCTTCACGGTCTGCTGATCGAGATAGGTCTGCCCCGCATCGCCGCTGACCACGGGGATCTTGCCCATGGCCAGATCAAGCGCCTGCACAACGCGCGCAGGGTCACCCCCAGCGCGCTTGATGAGATTCGAGGCAAGCCCTTCGCCATCATCCATCAACGCTTTGAGAATATGTTCGGGCGCCAGCTTCTGGTGGCTCTCCCGCATCGCGATCGTCTGAGCGGCTTGCACAAAGCCGCGCGACCGCTCGGTGAACTTGGTTAAGTCCATCTGAGGTCTCCTTCATGATAAGCGGCCCATTTTGCGCACCCTGAAATAGGCATACGCGGCTCCGGGCCCTTGGTGATTAAAAAATGGGCAGGCGAGGTGGTTGCTTCAAGACCCCAGCGACGATTTTCCGCCGCGATTGGCCCTGATCGAGCGCTCGGTTGCCGTTTGCCCTACGGCCACATTGGAATTCTGCCAAAACGCTTGACGCCTCCACGCGGCCCCGCAACAAGGGCGGAACCCTGACCCGGAGGCCGCAAAATGACCCCACCTGATGACCGTCTTATCGTTGCTCTCGATGTGCCCGATGCCCTTCGCGGGCTTGAGCTTGCCGAACGGCTGGGCAATTCCGTGAGTTTCTACAAGATCGGCTTGGGGATGCTGACCGGCGGCGGGCTTGCCCTTGCCAATGAGTTGAAGGGCGAGCATGGCAAACGGATATTCATGGACCTGAAGCTTTTTGATATCGGCGCCACGATTGAAGCCGCCGTGCGCGGGCTCGCGCAGTTTGATCTGGATTTTCTGACCGTGCATGGCGACCCGCATGTGGTGCACGCCGCCAAAGAGGGCGTGGGCGGTAAGGACACCAAGATCCTCGCCGTGACCGTGCTGACCTCTCTGGATCGCACCGATCTTGATGCCTGCCTGATCCAGCCCGGTGATATCGCAGATCTGGTCACCACCCGCGCCGCCCGCGCGTTTGAAGCTGGCGCAGACGGGGTGATCGCATCACCCAATGAGGCCGCTGCCATCCGCGCCCTGCCGCAGGCGGCGGGCAAGCTCATCGTCACCCCCGGTGTGCGCCCCGAGGGCAGCGACAAGGGCGATCAAAAACGCGTCGCCACCCCGGCCCAAGCGATTGCGAATGGCGCAGATCATATCGTGGTTGGCCGCCCCATCTGGGCCGCACCCAATCCCGCCGCCGCCGCGCAGAGCATCCTTTCCTCGTTGCGATAAGGCCCCCGCCTGCCAAAGAGAAGAATGCCTTCGGCGAGGATATTTTAAGCAAGAAGAAGGGCGGGGTCTTTTTGCGTTTTGTTTCGGTGCAGGCCGGAATCAGTGTAGGCTGCGCCGCACCCAAGCCACAGGACATCCATGCCCGCCTTCTGTCGTGATTGCCTTTTTGAGACGGACCCGGATCAGCGCCGCTGCACGGCCTGCAACAGCCCGCGCGTGCTGTCTCATCCGGAGCTTTTCGATCTCGGCATCGCGCATATGGATTGCGACGCGTTCTATGCCTCGGTCGAGAAGCGCGACAACCCAGAGCTGAGGGACAAACCCGTGATCATCGGCGGCGGGCGGCGCGGCGTTGTCTCGACCGCGTGCTATATCGCGCGTATTCGTGGCGTGCGCTCGGCCATGCCAATGTTCAAGGCGCTCAAGCTTTGCCCCGATGCGGTAATTATCAAGCCACGCATGGATCATTACGTGGCCGTCTCGCGCCAAATCCGCGCGATGATGGAGGACATGACGCCTGCGATTGAGCCTTTGTCGCTGGATGAGGCGTTTCTTGATTTGACCGGCACGGCCAAGCTACATGGCGCGCCCCCCGCTATCATGCTGGCCCAGCTCGTGAAGCGTATGTCAGCCGAGTTGGGCGTCACCGGCTCCATCGGCCTCAGCCATAACAAGTTTCTGGCCAAGATCGCCTCGGATCTGGATAAACCACGCGGATTTTCCGTGATCGGCGCAGGCGAGACGGCGGCGTTTCTTGATGGGCAGCCTGTGCGGCTGATCTGGGGTGTCGGTCAGGCGGCGCAGGCGCAGCTGACGGCGGCGGGCATCCACACATTCGCCGATCTTTTGCGGTGGGACCGGGCCGAGCTTGGGGCGCGGTTTGGCTCCATGGGCGACCGGCTCTGGCATCTTGCGCGCGGGCAGGACCGGCGCCGCGTGAACCCGCGTGCGCCGGTGAAATCCATCTCCAACGAGACGACATTTCACGAGGACACGCGCGATCTTGATATTCTCGACGGCCATCTTTGGCGTTTGTCGGAGAAAGTGTCAGACCGCGCCAAAGCCCGCGATCTGGCGGGTCGCGTCGTGATACTCAAGCTCAAACGCGGTGATTTCACGTTGATCTCGCGGCGTGTGGCCCTGCGCGATGCAACGCAACTGGCCGACACGATTTATCGCACCGCAAGTGGGCTGATGGAAAGCGTTGTGCAAAAAGCGCCCTTTCGGCTCATCGGTGTGGGGCTCTCGGACCTGATCGATGCGTCCGGGGCGGACCGTTCGGGCGATCTGCTTGACCCCGGCGCGGCAAAACGCAGCGAGGCGGAGCGGGCAAGTGACGCGATCCGCGCGAAATTTGGTGACAATGCAATCCTGAAGGGCCGTGCCCTGCGTTAGCAGCTATTCCGCCGCCAAAGGCATCTGCGCGGGCCGACCGATTTCGGCAATCTGAGCCACCACGCCGCTGATCACGACGCGGAATTCATCAAAATGCGGATGCGGCGTGAGCGTGGCCTCATCCATGTAAAGCGCACGGTCAATCTCGACCTGAACCGCATGTCGCCCGTACTTGGGTCGTCCGTAATGCTGTGTGATATAAGCCCCTGCGAAGGGCGTGTTGCGCGCCACCACGAGGCCCGCCCCGCGAAATGCCGCCTCGATGCGATCCACCACAGCCGCGCTGGCCGAGGCCCCGAACCGGTCGCCCAGAACCACTTCGGGCCGCCGCCCGCCAGCCCGCGCGACCGAATCCATCGCCTCGTTCGGCATGGAATGACAATCGATCAGAATCGCCTCGCCAAACTGGGCAAAAGCCTGATCCATCTGAGCCAAAAGCGCTGCATGATAGGGCCGCCAGAACGTGTCGATCCGATCCTGCGCCTCACTCAAAGCCATCTTGCCCTTATAAATTGCGCGCCCATTGGCCACGACACGCGGGATCACACCAAGCCCGGAGGCGATGCGCGGGTTATGCCCCGTGGGCCGCACCCCTTCGATCAATCCCGGATCAAGCTCATCGGCGCTGCGGTTGAGATCCACAAAAGCGCGCGGTGCACCTGCCTGTAAAAACGGAGCACCCATTTGCGGCGCCGCAGAGAAAAGCCGGTCCACATACGCATCTTCCGAGCTGCGCACCGTCATACCATCGAGCTGCGTGCGATCCATGAACCACTGTGGATAATCCCGCCCGCTATGAGGCGAGGCAAACACGACGCTTGTCGTGCGGCGCTTGGGATAGATCAGATGGAAGGCGGTTTTGGGCATTTTTACTCCTGCTCGCGGGATGATAGCGCGTTTCATGCGCAAACCAAAAGCCCTTGAAACGCCCATCGACTCCTTTTATAGACCAGCGAACTGGCGCGGGATTCCGCGCCCCTTATCTTTTTGGGGCACGGGCCACCGATCCGGTATTCATGGGCGATTAGCTCAGCGGTAGAGCACTTCGTTGACATCGAAGGGGTCACAAGTTCGAACCTTGTATCGCCCACCATGAATTCACTGGCCTCCCCGGGGGCCGCCCGCAAACCTCAAGGCGCTGGCCCGCGCCGCGACAGAAAAAGGAGATGACGATGAAAGTCCGTAACTCGCTTCGTTCGCTCAAGAACCGGCACCGCGATTGCCGTGTCGTGCGCCGCAAAGGCCGCGTCTACGTGATCAACAAAACACAGCGCCGTTTTAAGGCCCGTCAGGGCTGAGTGTGCTGCCACCTTTCGGGGTGGTGCAGAGATTGGGAACCCTGCCTTGGCAACAAGGCGGGGTTTTTCTTTTTGGTCTTACGCTTACTGCTGTGCAGCCAGCCCCATGACCACCGCCACCAGACGCGACACCGCGATGGCACTGATGCCGTCCACATCCGCCTCGGGCACGAATTCGGCGAAATCCACGGCACTGATCCCCCCACGCGATCAATCAGCGCAACGAGAAACGCCTGCTTGCCGGGGCGCACCCGCTCTGATTAGGGTTGCGAAGCGCAGTAATAGGAGCCGCCCCAATGCCCCCCAAACATGTTGTCGTCATCGGTGCGGGCATCTGCGGGCTCTCGTCTGCCATATGGCTGCGCCGCGCAGGCGCGGAGGTCACGCTGATCGACCGGGCGGGGCCGGGCGCGGGCGCGTCCTATGGTAACGCAGGCCTCTTGGCGGAATGGGGTGTCGCCCCGGTAAACACGCCGGGCATCCAGAAGACCGCGCTCAAATACATGCTCTCGCCCTCCAGCCCGCTTTTCATGCAGTGGCGGCACATGCCCCGCCTGATCCCGTGGCTGCGCGCGTTTGTGCAAAACTCGACCGATACGCGCGTCCGCGATATCTCCACCAACCTCGCCCTCCTGCTCCATGACAGCAGCGATCAACACCGCGCGCTGGTGCGTGGCACGAGGGCCGAGAAATGGCTGGCGACAAGCGATTTCGCCTATGTCTACAAATCCCGCGCCGCGTTTGAGGTCGACCGCTATGGCTGGGAGCTGCGCCGCCCGGCGGGATTCGTGCCCGAGCTGATAGAGGGGCGCGCGGTGCAGGAGTTTGAACCGATGCTGGGGCCTAAGGCCAATCTGATCGCGCTGACCCGCAATCACGGCCATATCCTCAATCCCGGCGCCTATATGACTGATCTGGCGCAGGTGTTTCAGGACGAGGGCGGGACCCTGCAGATTGCCGATGTCCGCGACGTGACCCTGACCGAGGGGCGCATCACCCAAGTGATCACCGACCAAGGCCAGATAGAATGTGATGCGGCCGTGATCTCGGCCGGGATCTGGTCAAAACCCTTGATGAAAAAGCTGGGGCTTAACGTGCCGCTGGAGGCCGAGCGCGGCTATCACCTGCACCTGAAAAACCCCTCGCAAAGGCCCAAAACACCGATGATGATCGGTTGGGGCAAATTCGCCGTGACGCCGATGGAGGGCGCTGTGCGCTGTGCCGGGATGGTGGAGCTTGGCAGCATAAAAGAGCCGCCCTCAAAGCAGCCCATTGCCCTGATGCACCGCTTTATCGCTGAGGCGTTTCCCGATCTGCAATGGGAAGAGGTCGAGGAATGGCTGGGCTTTCGCCCCTCCACCCCCGACGCCCTGCCGCTTATCGGCGAAGTGGGCACCACGGGCGTCCATGCCGCCTTTGGGCATCAGCATGTGGGTCTCACCGGCGGCCCAAAGACAGGCCGCTGGGTGGCCGAAATGATCACTGGGAAAGGCCCAAATGCCGATCTCAGCGCTTTCGACGCCCAGCGGTTCAACTGAAGATCACACCAGCGCGCGCAGCCGCTCCATCCGCGCCTTGATCTGCGTTTGCAGGAATTCATTGGGCAGCGATCCATCCGCGCCAAACTCATCATGTGCTGCGGCCACAAGGATCAGCGGGCCATGCACGACCTGCATCTGCAACTGCGCAAGGATGCTCATCGTCTGAAACTGCGCCGTCTCGCCCCCGGTGCGTCCGGCAGTGGCGGACATGGTGGCGACCGGCTTGTCTTTCAGCACCGAGGGCGACGGGCGGCTCAGCCAATCAAGTGCGTTTTTCAACACACCGGAATAGCCCTTGTTGTATTCCGGCCCGGAAATCACCACCGCATCCGCGCGCGCCATCTGCGCGCACAGGTGCGTGACGGCCTCGGGCACGCCCGCATCCTCGACATCCCCGTCATAGAGCGGCAGGTTCAGATCTCCCTCGATCACCTCGGCCTCACCAAAGGCGGCAACGGCCTGCGCCAGAAGCATCCGGTTATATGATCCGCGACGCAGCGAGCCTGACATGGTCAGCAATACGGGTTTGGTCATGAAGAGCACCTTTTTGATTTGTTACGGCATTGGCATGTGATGTGGCGCGCAGCCCCCAAGAAGGCAAGCCCGCGGCACGCACACCCCCTGTGCAGCACCTGTGCAGCAAGCCATCAGCCCCCCCTGAAAAGAAAAAGCCCCGGATGCGGGGAAAGCATCCGGGGCAGGTAGCCCTTGGGGACAAGGGCGGGGAGGAAAGTCAGATCACCACTCAGTCGGGCCTTTGTCGACAAAGGAGTGGACGAGGAAATCAATGAACGCGCGCACTTTGGGCTGCGTGAAACGGCCTGGTGGGTAGACCGCATAGATGCCTTGCGTCTCCACCGGCAGATCGGGGATCACATCCTCAATCAGGCCTTTGCTCATCGCATCGGCATAAAGAAAACTGGGCAAATAGGCGATGCCGAGCCCGGAAATGGCGGCGTTGAGGAGCGACTGCCCGTCATTGACCGACAAGCCCCCGGCTGTGCGCACCTGACGCTTTTCGCCCGAAGGTGCGGTCAGCTTCCAGACCGATCCACCAGACTGGCTGGAGTAATGCAGGAGTTTATGTTCGTTCAGATCATCAATCTTCATAGGCCGGCCATATTTCTCGATATAACCCGGCGACGCGATCATGCGTTTCGTGGTCTCGGTCAGTTTGCGGGCGCGCAGGGTGCTGTCTTCCAACTCGCCTATGCGGATCGCCATGTCGAACCCTTCGGAAATTAGCTCCACATAGCGGTTGTTGAGCACCATATTGACGGTGATATCCGGGAACTCATCAAGAAACGTGCCCAAAACCGGGCTGAGGTGATTGACGCCGAAATCAGTCGCCACCGAGATACGCAAGAGGCCCGAAGGATCACTCTGCATAGAACTGACAAGCGCGTCGGCCTCCCCGGCATCGTTCAGAACACGCAAGGCGCGGTCATAATAGGCAAGGCCGATCTCCGTCGGGCTCACCCGCCGTGTCGTCCGGTTGAGCAAACGCGCACCCAGCCGCGCCTCCAGCGACGAGACGTGTTTGGAGACGGCCGATTTGGAAATCCCCATCTTGCGGGCTGCGTCGGTGAAGCCGCCTTGATCCACAACGGTGGCAAAGGCTTCCATCTCGGTCAGACGATCCATCGTTACAGTACCTCTTTCTCTGTCAGGATCGCTTTTGATCGCCAAAAGGGGCCGAAGCATGGCGCGCATCGGACAATATCGGGGTTTTGTCTGGAATCGTTCATGGCACAGAAACAGCGAGACAGACGTTTCCACAAGAGGTTCACAGGGCCAAAACGCATAAGAATAGGGCGGCATAGGTCCGTGCCTATCCCGTTTACGCCTACCGCGTCAGAACAAACTGCCCTGGTCCGACGCGTCTCTCGAAGGCTTTGCCGGGGCACGCGCCGGTGTGGCGCCCGCGCCCACCGTCAGCCGCCCATCGGCAAACTCGATCTCAAGGTTTGTGGCCTTTTTCGCAGCCCCCTTGCGAGTGACCAGATCACCATCCCCCCGCACCACGGCATAACCCCGCTCAAGCGTCGCCTTATAGCCCAGCGTCTCGCGCAACCGGTCAAGGCCCCGCAATGCCTCGCTCAGGCCGCGCATTTGCCGCGCGCCTGCGGCACTCAATCTTGCCCCTGCCCCCTCAAACGCGCTGCGCCGTTGGGCAAGCCCCGCCTCGGGCGAGCGGAGCGCCAGCCGCGCGCTCAGCGCCTCAAGCCGTCCGGCGCGCTCGGCCACGCTGCGCAAGAGCGCAGGCTGAAGCCGCTCAGACCGCCCGGCAAGCCGCTGTGCATCGCTGGTCACGAGCCGCCGCAAGGCGGAAGGCCGCAAGGCGCCCGCCACCTCCGACAGACGCACCCGGCGCATCTGCACGCCGCGCACCAACCCGGTATCAAGCCGCCCCGCCACCAGATCAAGCTTCTGCTGCGGCCCTTCATAGAGCGTCTCGGCCCGTGGCAAGGCCCGCGCCAAATCCCGCAAGCGCTGCCCGCGCAGCCGCACACCATTGCTCAGCGATTGCGTAAGCCGCGCCTCCGCCCCCTCCAGCCACGCCAAAAGCTCCATTCGCACGGGCACCGCAAGCTCCGCCGCCGCCGTGGGCGTGGGCGCGCGCTTGTCCGAGGCATAATCAATCAGCGTCGTATCCGTCTCATGCCCCACAGCGGAGATAAGTGGGATTTCGGAGGCCGCAGCGGCGCGCACGACGCTTTCCTCATTGAACCCCCACAGGTCCTCAATCGACCCGCCCCCACGCGCGACAATGATGAGATCGGGCCGGGGCAGGCTGCCACCGGGCGTCATTGCGTTGAAACCTTCAATCGCCCGCGTCACCTCGGGCGCGCATTTCTCGCCCTGCACCGCCACGGGCCAAACGAGCACTTTGCGCGGAAACCTGTCGCGCAGACGGTGCAGAATATCGCGGATCACAGCACCCGAGGGCGAGGTCACAACCCCAATCACCTCCGGAAGGTAAGGCAGCGGGCGCTTCAGTTCGGCCGCGAACAGCCCCTCCGCCGAAAGCTGCGCCTTGCGCTTCTCCAGCATCGCCATAAGCGCGCCCATGCCGGCGGGGCGAATATCCTCAATAATGATCTGATAGCGCGATTGGCCGGGGAATGTGGTCATACGGCCCGTGGCCACGACCTCCATCCCCTCTTCGGGCTGCACGGCGAGACGCCCTGCCACGCCTTTCCAGATGATCCCGGCAATCACCGCACGATCATCCTTGAGGTCCATATAGACATGCCCCGATTTGGGCCGCGACACGCGCCCAATCTCGCCCTTGACGCGCACGCGGGCAAATTCGCCCTCGATCACACGTTTCAGCGCCCCGGAAAGCTCCGATACGGAAAATTCCGGGGCATTCTCGCCCGGACCGGCATCATCAATAAGGTCTGACATTCCCCATCAATGCCCGATCCACGCGCGCTTGAAAAGCCCGCGCAGGGCGCACGCGCCTTGCACGCCTGCCCCCCGCGTCCTATGCAAGCGGCCAGCGGATCGGAACCAAGGAGAGCGCCATGAACATCCTCATTCTGGGCAGCGGCGGGCGCGAACACGCCCTCGCATGGGCTGTGTTGCAAAACCCCAAATGCGACCGTCTGATCGTGGCACCGGGCAATGCCGGGATCGCGATGATCGCCGAATGTGCAGCACTTGATATCATGGATGGCGGCGCGGTGGCGACATTCGCCGCTGATGAGGCGATTGATTTCGTTATCATCGGCCCCGAGGCCCCTCTGGCGGCAGGTGTGGCCGACAGGCTGCGCGAGGCGGGTATCCTGACCTTTGGGCCGTCTGCGGCGGCGGCGCAACTTGAGGCGTCGAAAAGCTTCACCAAGCAAATCTGCGATGCTGCAAAGGCTCCCACCGCCGCTTACGGCCATTTCACCGATGCCGCCTCTGCGCGCACCCATGTAGCCAAAACCGGCGCGCCCTGCGTGGTCAAGGCCGACGGTCTGGCGGCGGGCAAGGGCGTGATTATCGCAATGTCCGAGCCCGAGGCCGTGGCGGCCATCAACGATATGTTTTCGGGCGCATTCGGCGGTGCCGGGGCCGAGGTGGTGATCGAGGAATTCATGGAGGGCGAGGAGGCCTCACTTTTCGTTCTTTGCGACGGCACCGATATCCTGTCCATCGGCAGCGCGCAGGACCACAAGCGCGTGGGCGAGGCCGACACAGGGCCCAATACCGGCGGCATGGGGGCCTATTCCCCCGCGCCCGTGCTCACGCGCGAGATTGAGGCAAAAGCGATGAACGACATCATCCGCCCTTGCGTGGACGAGATGGCCGCGCGGGGCATGCCGTTTCAGGGCGTGCTTTACGCGGGCCTGATGATCAAGGACGGCCAGCCGCGCCTTGTGGAATACAACGTCCGTTTTGGCGATCCCGAGTGTCAGGCGTTGATGATGCGCCTCGGCGCACAGGCGCTGGACCTGATGCACGCCGCCGCCGAAGGGCGCTTGAAAGACGCCCAGGTAACGTGGGCCGATGATCACGCTTTGACCGTGGTTCTGGCTGCCAAGGGCTATCCCGGCGACTATGCCAAGGGCAGCGTGATTAAAGGGCTGGAGACCTGCGCCGAGGACAGCTTCCACATGGTCTACCACGCGGGCACTACGCTGAAGGACGGTCAGATCACCGCGTCTGGTGGCAGGGTTCTGGGCGTCACCGCGCGTGGCACGAGCTTGCAAGAGGCCGCCACCCGCGCCTACGGCATGGTGGACCAAATCGACTGGCCCGAAGGGTTTTGCCGCCGCGATATCGGATGGCGCGCGCTGTGAAGTGCGTTGCCTGTAGCCTCTAAGGACAGCTCAGCGCCGCCTCAAGCGTATCCGGCCCGCCGTAGCGGCCAATCTCGCGTGCCGTCAAAACGCCGCCTTCCAGCCGCGTGGCCATCACACGCACCCAATCGCTATCGGCGGTAATCATCTCTGGCCCGGAGCCACAATCACGCAAGCCCCCAGCAATGAAATCCCACCCGATCTCGTGATTTGTGAGACCCACCAGATCAGCCACATGGCCCAGCGCACCTTGCGCAACCGTGCCGTTGAAACGCCACACGCGCAGGCGCTTGGCCAGATGGGGCCGGTCGATATAGGCGATCTCAATCACGCCGTCCCCGTCCATATCCGCAGCACCGATTGGGGCCAACCATCGATTGGGCGTGCCGATATAGGGCGTTGCGGCGACCAAGCCTTGCGCATGGTATATGGCCAACCGCGCACCGAAATCACGGTGGCTCTCTACCACCAGTGCCGCCATGCCACCGGGCAGAGACACCATACGCGGCGCGATATCCTCAAACACCCGCGCGTCGGGCAAGGTGATGCGCGTCTCGCGGCCATCGTGGCTCAGCACGAGGTCGCCCCACTCAACCGCATCGCCCAAAACGCCATGCGCATACCGCGTGGTCGGCGCGTCATAACGCGCAGACGCTATGTCGGCCCACGCAGGGCCGATGGCAAAGACAAGCAGCGCCGCAAGAACCGCGCGTACGCGCATCGTGCCTAGATTTGTTTTTCGGGCATCTGTACGCGCAGACCGTCCAGCGCGTCCGAAACCTTAAGCTGGCATGTCAGACGCGAGCGCACGGGGTCAGCCTCATGCGCAAAATCCAGCATGTCCTCTTCCATGTCGTCTTTCTTGGGCAGCTTCTCGACCCATTCCTCTGCCACGTAAACATGGCAGGTCGAACAGGCGCACGCGCCCCCGCAATCAGCCTCGATGCCCGGAATGTTATTGTCCCGCGCGCCTTCCATAACGGTCAGCCCATTGGCCACCTCGACCACATGTTCGGTGCCGCCATGCTCGATATAAGTGATTTTTGCCATTGCTTCGGTGCCTTTCTCATTCGGTGTTCCACAAATCCCTAGCCATGGCATCTAGGGCTGACCAGCCCAATTTGCGAGCTTGCCGGAAAAGAGTTGCACGAACTGCTCTATGTTCTCATTTTGTTTGCATCGCTGGAAAAATATGCCTGGGCTCTTTTGCCCGTACCTTAAAATATCCGCATCCGCTCGGCCTGGCGGGGATCATCGCCCCGCTTCCCCGCCACAGCAAAATCCGTTAGGTTACAAGAATAACTTCGCGGCTGAGGGCCTCTGAGCATTGTTCACACGCACGACCCTGATCCCTCTGCTGTGCGCCGCACTGCTGGCCGGATGCGACGCCCCCTTGCCCGGCGCGTCCGAGCCCAATTTGGTGCAGACTCTGGCCGAAGCCCCGCCCGGCGCGGCCCCCGGCACCTGTTGGGGCAAGGTGGTCACACCCGCCGTGATAGAGACCGTGACCGACCAGATCATCCTGCAACCAGCCGAGGTCCTGAGTGACGGCACGGTGACAAGCCCCGCCGTGTTCAAGACCGAGACCCGCCAAGCCATTGTGCAAGAGCGCAAGGTGACATGGTTTGAGACCCCTTGCGCCGCCGACCTCACGCCGGAATTTGTGGCCACGGTGCAACGTGCCTTACAAGCGCGCGGCTTCTTTCGCGGCGGCATCACCGGCTTGATGGACACACGCACCCGCGCCGCAATCCGCCGCTTCCAAGCACCCGAAGGCCTTGATAGCGGCATCCTGTCACTCGCCGCGGCCCGCAGCCTCGGCCTTGTCGCGGTGGAGCGTACTGACGGGTCCTAGGCGAGACCTGAAGGCGCGGCTCAGGCAGGTGCCACCATCCGCGCGATCCAAACCCCCGCCATGGCCGAAAACCCGGTGAGCAGGGTGCCCCATGTGAGGTCCGTCGCCACCATCCGCCATGTCCAACCCTTGAGCGTGGCCAGATTGGTGAACTCATAGGTGCCATAAGCCATCGCCCCGATCAAAGCGCCGGTGCCGAACACCCAGAGCAGCGAATGGCCCTGCAAAACCGCAGGCCAGCTGACGAACCACAAAAGACAGCCCACGTAAAACGCATAGAACATCACCGCAGGCCCGATGCGGGGGCTATCAAGGATCAGCGATGGGATATCACGCTCGAATACCGGCTTCACGATATAGCTGAGCCCGAAGTAATCTATGCCCAGAAAAACCACGAATGTGGCGATGTAGAGAATGGCAAGCGTCATGGCGGCCTCCTGAATTGCGCAAGACCCTAACGCGCGGGGTGCATTTTGGTTGCGAGGGCTGGATGCGCGGGCGAAAGATGAGCCCCCTCACGAATCACTTTTCGGCACTCGGGTCCAGCCTCTTGCGGTGGCTGGACCCACCCCGGCTTAGGCCTCACACCCTCGCCCCATCCCACTCCTGCCCGATCTCTGCGCAGGGCTGCTGCATTACGCCGCAGCTTTTGTGCGAAGGGCGAGGCCAGCCCCTTGCCCAGACCGCTCCCGCCCAAAAAATACCCTGTTTGCTTAACCTTAGGGCAAGCACACCCATGCAATTTCTGCATGGCAGCATTGAGGCGGAAGGGTATTGTGCAGGTGCAGCATAATCCTAGATACTGATCACAAACGAACAGACGGGACCCGCCAAATCGGGCGCTGGGTCCGAAAATGCAAAGGAACAGGCGATGACAATCGCGACACACACATATGCCAGCCGCACGGCGCGCACCAACACGCTCATCGCGATGATGCACGCGTGGCAGGACAAGTGGTCCAAGCGGCGCGCCTATCTGCGCACCGTGGACGAGTTGAGCATGCTCAGCGACCGCGAGTTGGCCGATCTCGGGATAAACCGTTCCGTGATCACACAGACAGCCGAAGCCGCCGTGGATATCACCCGCGGCTGAGGCAGACCAGATCAGGCACCCTCCTCCTCCCAGAGGGGCTGTCTGTACCCGCCGCGGCCTTCTCCTCCCAAATTGGGGTCGCAGCACAAAGACCGGGGGCAAAACGCCTCCGCAAATTACGGCCCCGGATCGCTCCTCCCAAACTGATCCCGGGGACGCCTTGAACGGCGGTGCCCTCCTCCCATCTGGCACCGCCGTTTCATTTTACCCCAGCCCTATCCGCTAGACTACGCCAGTGCGCAGCACATCATGGATGTGCACCAACCCGCGCAGCGTGCCGTCCCCATCCACCACAAAAAGCGCCGAGATCTTGGCCGCGTTCATCACGCCCAGCGCCTCCGAGATCAGCACCTCAGGCCGTGTGGTGCGCGGATCGCGCGTGGCGATCTCACCCGCTGTGCGGTCCATCAAACTCGCAAGGTTGCGCCGCAAATCCCCATCGGTGATCACACCCGCAAGCCTGCCATCCGTCACAACGGCGGCCACACCAAATCCCTTGGCCGTCATCTCCAAAAGCGTCTCGCCCATATCCGTGTCCTCCGACACGATAGGCAGGGCAGCCCCTGAATGCATGACCGCGCGCACCTGTAAAAGTTGCGCCCCCAGCGTGCCACCGGGATGAAAGGCCAGAAAATTCTCCCGCTCGAACCCCCGAAGCCGCATCAGGGCCACCGCCAGAGCATCGCCCAGCGCCAATGTGCAGGTCGTGCTGGTCGTAGGGGCCATGCCGATCCCGCAGGCTTCGGGCGCATCGGGCAGGGGCAGGAGATGATCCGCCTGCACCGCCAGCGCCGATCCTACATTGCGCGTGATCGCAATCAGCGGAATCGCAAAGCGCCGCGTATGCGCGATGATATCGGCCAATTCCCGCGTCTCGCCGGAATTGGAGATCAGGATCACCGCATCCGCACCCGTGATCATGCCCAGATCACCATGGCTCGCCTCACCGGGATGTACCGCTTGCGCAGGCGTGCCCGTGCTGGCCATCGTGGCCGCAATCTTGTGCGCGATATGGCCCGATTTCCCCATTCCTGAGACAATCACCCGCCCCTGCACTTTCAGCAGCAACGCCACCACCGCGTCAAAGCTATCTGGCAGCGCATCGCGCATCTGCGCCAATGCATCACTTTCGATCCTGAGAACCTCGCGGGCGATCTCGGACGGGCTAGGGGTCTGGGTCATCATGCGCTCCGGCAGGGGATTTGTGCCCCCGAATACCGCGCCCCCCGCCCCAAGGGAAGGGGCGCGCATGATGCAGCAAGGGCGCAAACCCACCAAAAGCCACGCGGCCTGCGTTGACTTGGAGGTAAGGCTTGGCCAGTAATCAGGGAAAAAAGAGCAGTCGAGCATAAAGGGCAGCACCATGAAAATCGCGATGATCGGCACGGGTTATGTCGGCCTTGTCTCCGGGGTGTGTTTTTCGGATTTCGGTCATGATGTGATCTGTGTGGACCGCGATCCCGCCAAGATTGCCATGCTGGAAGCAGGCGAGGTGCCGATCTTCGAGCCGGGGCTGGACACGCTGATGAACAAAAATGTCGAGGCCGGGCGGCTGTCGTTCACCACCGATCTGAAAACGGCTGTCGAGGGTGCCGAGGCCGTATTTATCGCCGTGGGCACGCCCACACGGCGCGGTGACGGGCACGCCGATCTCAGCTATGTCATGGCCGCAGCCGAAGAGATTGCCATGGCCGCCAGTGATTATCTGGTCATTGTGACCAAATCCACCGTGCCGGTGGGGACCAACCGACAGGTCAAGCAGGTGGTCAAGAAGGCCCGGCCCGATCTGGAGTTCGATGTGGCCTCCAACCCCGAATTCCTGCGCGAAGGGGCCGCGATTGATGACTTCATGAAACCCGACCGCATTGTCGTCGGCGTGCAGACCGAGCGCGCGGGCGAGGTGATGGCCGACATTTACCGGCCACTATATTTGCGCGATTTCCCGATCCTGACGACCGATCTGGAATCAGCCGAGATGATCAAATATGCAGCCAACGCGTTTCTGGCGATGAAGATCACCTTCATCAACGAAATCGCGGCGCTCTGTGAGCGCACCGGCGCGGATGTGAAGCGGGTGAGCCACGGCATCGGCCTTGACGGGCGCATTGGCAACAAGTTCCTGCACGCAGGCCCCGGCTATGGCGGAAGCTGTTTTCCCAAAGATACCAAGGCGCTGGCGCGGATCGGCCAAGAGCATGGATTGCCCATGCAGATCACCGAAAAGGTGATCACCGTGAACGAGGAAATCAAACGCCGGATGACTGAGAAACTGCGCGATCTGTGCGATGGCAGCTTTAACGGCAAGACGATTGCGGTGCTGGGCGTAACGTTCAAACCCAACACCGACGATATGCGCGACGCGCCGTCGCTGACCATCGTGCCCGCCCTTGTGGGCGGCGGTGCAAAAGTGCGCGTGGTGGACCCCCAAGGGCGGCGCGAGGGCGAGGCCCTGCTTCCGGGCGTGTCGTGGCATGATGACCCTTACAAGGCCGCAAACAATGCCGATCTGATCGTGCTTTTGACCGAGTGGAACGAATTTCGCGCGCTTGATCTCAAGCGTCTGGCCAAGAAGATGGCGACCCCCCGCATGGCCGATCTGCGCAACATTTATGACCCCAAAGATGCCAGGCGCGCCGGGTTTGAGGCATATGAACCCGTTGGCCGCGCGGGCTACGGCCCCACGCCCGAGGCGTAGGCACCCGGTCAGTCGCCGGGATCAGTCGCCGGGGATGTTCAGCATATGACGTTCGCCGCGCGCGGCGGATAGGGCGATCTGCTTTTGCCGCTCGCGGAAGCGGTTCTTATCGTCCTCGCTCGTCTCCGCAACGCAGTGATGACAGGACACGCCCTCCTCAAACTCCGGGCGCGCCTCGTCCTCGGGCAGGATTGGACGGCGGCAGGCATGGCAGAGCCGGTGCGGGCCGGGTCTCAGCCCATGACCCACGGACACGCGCCCATCAAAGACAAAGCACTCGCCCTGCCATGTGCTGTCGTCCTCCGGCACCTCTTCGAGATATTTCAGGATGCCGCCCTTGAGGTGATACACCTCCTGCGCCCCCTGCCCGAGCAGGAAGTTGGTGGATTTTTCGCAGCGGATGCCCCCGGTGCAGAACATCGCGATGCGCTTGCCCTCAAACCGCTCCTTGTTGGCGGCCCACCACGCGGGGAAATCGCGAAAACTGTCGGTCTTGGGGTCCACGGCCCCCTCAAACGTGCCGATGGCCACCTCGTAATCGTTGCGCGTGTCGATCACGGCCACATCAGGGCTGGTGATGAGCGCGTTCCAATCGGCGGGCTCCACGTAACGCCCGGTCCCGCTCAAAGGGTCCACATCGGGCTGACCCATCGTCACGATCTCAGCCTTCACGCGGACGCGGAGCCTGCCAAAGGGCTGCTGCTCTGCGGTGCTTTCCTTATGGATCAGACCCTCGCAACCCGGAAGGGCGCGCAGATGCGCCAGCACCGCATCGACGCCTGTGCGCGGCCCGGCGATGGTGCCGTTGATCCCCTCGGGCGCGAGCAGAAGAATGCCCGTAATCCCTTCCTCCGCGCAGAGAGCCGCCAGCGGCGCGCGCAGCGCATCCGGGTCCTCAAAGCGGGTGAAGTGGTAAAGCGCTGCAATTGTATACATAGGCCGGGTCTTTAGGCCTTCGCGCGCGGTGGGGCAAGGGGGGCGGCAAGAGGCGCAGTTGACGGCGGGCGCGCGCCTGCCTACCCCTTGGGGCGTGCGATGCCCAAGGAGAGATACCATGACCAAGGCCCTGATCGTGATAGATGTGCAAAACGATTTCTGCCCCGGCGGCGCATTGGCGGTGACCGGAGGGGACGTGATCGTGCCGGGCATCAACGCCGCGATGACGGAGTTTCGCACCGTGGTTCTGACGCAGGACTGGCACCCGGCGGGACATTCCTCCTTCGCCTCGTCGCATCCCGGACGCGCGCCCATGGAAATGGCCGAGATGTCCTACGGCCCGCAAGTCCTGTGGCCCGATCATTGCGTGCAGGGCAGCGCGGGCGCGGAATTTCACGCAGGCCTGAACGTGACCCGCGCCGATCTGATCATCCGCAAGGGCTATAACCCCGCGATCGACAGCTATTCCACGTTTTTTGAGAATGACCAAAGCACGCCCACGGGGCTGCACGGATATTTGACCGAGCGGGGGATTACGGATCTGACGATGGTCGGCCTCGCCACGGATTTTTGCGTGAATTACTCGGCGGTGGATGCAGCCCGGCTGGGATATGCCGTGCGGGTGGAGACCACGCTCTGCCGGGGGATAGATATGGACGGATCGCTGGCAGCCGCCGAGGCCGGGATGCGCGGCGCGGGCGTCACCCTCGCTTGAGCCGGGCCAGAAGCACACCTGCCACCGCGCCCGCAAAAGCGCCCACCACATCGGCCAGAAGGTCCAGACCCTCCCGCGCGCGGCCAAAGGCGGGCTGAACAAGCTCAATCCCCGCCCCAAAGACCACGGCGACCGCCACGATAAAGGCCCAGCGCGCCGGTAGCGCCCATGACAACGGCAGGGTCAGAAGGGCAAAGGCGATTGCATGGGCCAGCTTATCATTGATTGGAAGTGGCGCGCCTCCCGAGGGCACGCTCAGCGTGAACCGCAAGATGAGCAGGATGACCAACACGGTTAAACACGATGCAAGGCCCAGCCGAGCCACACGCGGCATCAGCGGCGCGCATCCCAACTGCTTGATGCGCGTTGCCGTGTGTAGAACTCACCCATCAGGCCGAGCATGACAAGGACCAGCGCCACGTATAGCGGATATTCCACGGACGAATTGCGCGGAACATAATTCACGAAGACATATCCACGCGCCTGATCAATGCAGTGAAACAGCGGGTTCCAGTCAAACATCGCCAGCATGTAGGACGGCAGCGCATTGGCCACAAACATCTTGCCCGAGGCGATCATATTGGCGCGCTGATAGACCGTGGCGAACGTGCTGGTGAAGGTTGGGAACCACGGCTTGATCGCGAGAAGAACAAGGCCAATCGCGAACCCTGTGAACCACGCAAGCAAGAACATCCCAAACGCCGCGAACGGGTATTCGATCTCAAACGGGGTGAAGGCCACGTGATAGACAAACAAGATGATGACCAGCGTGAGCACCTGAATATAGAGCGCGCTCATCGCCGCTGCCATGATCGCAATCGCCGTGTTCATCGGCGCGTGCTTCATCATCGGTGACGATGGCCCCTCGGCCCCGGACACGGCCCCAATCGTCTTGATATGCGTGAGGAAAAGGAAAATCCCAGACATGATGTACAATAGGAAATCACCACGAAGCGCCGCCCCCCGCAGACCCAAAAGTGAGAACATGACGTAGAACGCGGCTATAAAAACCACCGCCTGAAGAATGTTCAGCGCCAGCGCCATAAGCGCGTTGCCATGCCCTTTGCGCACATCACGCACCGTGGCGTGATAGATCAGCTCAAGGATCGAAACCGCCGTGTGCAGGGTTGATTTGGGTTTTACCTGTTGAAACATAGCCTCACTCTGCGCCGCTCTGCCCGGATGGATGACACGGAATTCTTGCTGTCCCGTTAGCGCCGCAGCATAAGGAGGGCGACGCGTTGCCGCAATAGACTTGGCCCGCCCCGAAAAGGAGCCCTTGATTTGGACTATGCCCGACTGACCGATGTGATGCGCCGCCTGGCCCTTGAGGCGGGCGATGTGATCATGGAAATTTATGCCCGCGACGATTTCGACGTGAAGGCCAAGTCCGATGACAGCCCCGTCACCGCCGCCGATGAGGCCGCAGACGCGCTGATCTCCGCCGGGCTGCGCGCGGCCTTTCCGGATGTCCTTCTGGTGACCGAGGAACAAGCCGCCTCACACACCAAACAGGCCGATACATTCCTCATCGTGGATCCGCTCGACGGGACCAAGGAATTCATCAACCGGCGCGGCGATTTCACCGTGAACATCGCCTATGTCGAGAACGGTGCGCCGACGCGCGGTGTGGTCTATGCCCCTGCGCGGGGCCGTATGTTCTACACTTTGGCGGATGGCAGCGCGGTTGAAGAAACCGGCGCGCTTGATAAGGCCGCCCCCGGCACCCAAGAGCCGATCCGCGTGAGCACGCCGGACAATGCGGCCTTGATGATCGTCGCCTCCAAATCGCACCGGGATCAGGCGACGGATGACTACATCAACAAATACGCCGCCAAGGATATGAAAAGCGCAGGCTCCTCGCTCAAATTCTGCCTTGTAGCAACGGGCGAGGCGGACATCTATCCCCGCGTGGGCCGCACAATGGAATGGGACACAGCGGCGGGCCATGCGGTGCTGTCGGGCGCTGGTGGGGCCGTGATCCGCTTTGATGATCACACCCCCCTGACATACGGCAAGGATGGCTACGCCAACCCGTTTTTCATTGCCCACGCCCCCGGTGTGGAGCTTAAAAAACCATGAGCGTTCTGATAGCAATTCCTGCCCGTTTCGCCTCCACCCGCTTTCCTGGCAAGCCTTTGCACATGCTCACAGGAGCCTCGGGCGTGGCCAAATCCCTCGTTCAGCGCTCGTGGGAGGCCGCGCGCGCCGTGGCCGGTGATCACCGTATCGTCGTGGCCACCGATGACGCGCGCATCAAGGCGGCGTCAGAGGCGTTTGGCGCCGAGGTGGTGATGACCTCGGAGCATTGCGCCAACGGGACCGAGCGCTGCGCCGAAGCCGCAGAAACGCTGGGCGGTGGTTTCGAGATGATCGTGAACCTGCAAGGCGATGCGCCGCTCACACCCCATTGGTTCGTTGCGGACCTGATCGAGGGGCTGCGCAACGACCCCTCTGCGGATGTAGCGACACCAGTGCTACGCTGTGATGGTCGCGCGCTCACCGGCTTTATCGAGGACCGCAAAGAGGGTCGCGTGGGCGGAACCACAGCCGTCTTCGCCGCCAATCACCACGCGATGTATTTCTCCAAGGAAGTCGTCCCCTATACCGGCCAAACCTATGGCGAGGACGCAGAAACACCCGTCTTCCACCATGTTGGCGTCTACGCCTATCGCCCCGATGCGCTCAAAGCCTACCCAAGATACACGACCGGCCCGCTGGAGACGCTCGAAGGGCTGGAACAGCTGCGATTCATGGAAAACGGACGGCCCGTGCTCTGTGTCGAGGTCGCGGCACAAGACCGTCAGTTCTGGGAGCTGAACAACCCATCAGACGCGCCCCGCATTGAGCAGATGATGCGCGAGATGGGGATGGACTAAGCGCGTGCGCGCCTGAAGAACCGCCACGTCAGCAGCACCGCAGCAAGGCCAAGCCCGAGCCCATAGCCAATCCAGACGCCGTAAGGGCCCATCTCGAACGTGAAGCCCAGAACATAGCCAACCGGCAGCGCCAGGATCCAATAGCACACCAGCGTGATCATGACCGGCACGCGGTTATCCGTCATACCCCGCGACGCACCCAGCATCGCGCCCTGTACCCCGTCCGCGATCTGCAAGACTGCGACAATCACGAAGAGCCCCGCCGCAAGCGTCACCACCTCCGGATCGTCTGAGAGGCTCTGCGCAATCGCACCACCCGCGGCCAAAAGCGCCAGCGTCACAAGGCTCATCCAGCCGATAATGACCAAAAGCCCCGCTTTGCCGATCAGCACAAGCCGCTCACGCTCGCCTGCACCAATAGCCTGCGCCACCCGGATCGACACAGCGACCGATACGCCCAGCGGCACCATGTAAAGCACCGCCGCGACCGATCCCACGATCTGATTGGCCGCCAGCGCCGCCGCACCAAACCACCCCATCATCAGGCCGACCACTGCATAGGCGCCACCCTCACCCACATATCCGGCGGCGATAATGCTACCCTCGCGCACCTGCACGCCCATCTCGCGGCGGACACGCCGTGCCGGCACCCGCGCAGCCTGCGTCATCTTGGCTCGCCGCCAGATGATCAGCGCCAGTATCAGCGACACCAACTCCGACAAAAGGCTCGCCAGACCCGCCCCCAAAAGGCCAAGCCCCTCCCAACCACCGATCCCGTGGATCAACACCCAATTCGCAGGCACGTTCAACGCGACCGCCACAAAAGCAAGGCCCACGCCGACCCACGGCTTGTCGATCGCATCAAAGAGAGCTTTGAGCGCATAAAAAAGCGTGAAGGGGATCATCATCGCGCTCATCGCCAGCCAATAGCCGTCCAAGGCCGCGACCACCTCGGGGGGCTGGCCAATCTCGCCCATCACACCCTTTAGCAGGGCCATCGCAATGGCCCCCAGCGCGCCGACCACACCCGCAACAATCAGCCCGGTGCGCACGGTGGCCGATAGCTCCGTGTCGCTGCCACGCCCGTGCGCCTGCGCAAAGCGCACACCAATGGCGGAGACAAACCCGTAAAGCCCTGAATAAAAAATCATGACTGCCGCCATAGTCAGCGAGACCGCAGCCAAAGGCACCGTGCCCAAAGGCGCGACCATGATTGTGTCCACAACGCCAATCAGGCTTGCCGCAGCCAGCGACACCGCGATTGGAAATGCCAAAATCGCCAGACGGCGCACCTCGCGCAGGATACGGATATAGGTCGGCGGGGTCGCTCCACCCTGCGGCACCTCGGGCTGGATCACAGACATGTTTTGCATCCTTCGCCCCGCATCATCCGCCATTGGGTCCGAAGGCCATTTGATAAGTCAAGCGCCGCTCTATACCCCGCCACAACTCAAGCGCGAAGGGGAGGCTTTAAGGTCACTTTTTATTAAAATGTCCAAATTCCAACGGGCTCTTTTCATATCTTATGTAATTATTTTGTATCTTATGTAGGTTCGCGTGTAAAAAAGAATACGATTTGGGGAACGATCAAATGCGCAGTAAAGTAACCAAGGCTATTTTTCCAGTTGCCGGTATGGGCACCCGCTTTCTCCCTGCGACCAAATCAGTGCCAAAAGAAATCATGACCCTCGTGGACCGCCCCCTTGTGCAATACGCGATTGACGAGGCGCGCGCGGCAGGGATCAAGGAATTCATCTTTGTCACCTCGCGCGGCAAAGGTGCGCTTGAGGATTATTTCGACAACGCCCCACAGCTTGAGCAAGAGCTGCGCAAAAAGGGCAAGACGGAACTTCTGGATATCCTGAAATCCACTAATATGGACTCGGGCGAGATTGCGTATATGCGCCAACACAAGCCCCTCGGCCTTGGCCATGCCGTCTGGTGCGCGCGCCGTCTGATCGGGAATGAGCCGTTTGCCGTGATCCTCCCCGACGATGTGATTGCCGCCGAAAAGCCCTGCCTTGAGCAGATGGTAGAAGCATTTGAAGAAACCCAAGGCAATATCGTGGCCGCCATGGAAGTGCCGGATGACAAGGCATCCTCCTATGGCGTGCTGGACATCAAGGAAGACATGGGCGCGCTGGTCTCGACCAAAGGCATGGTCGAAAAACCTGCGCCCGGCACCGCCCCATCGAACCTTGCCGTGATCGGCCGCTATATCCTGTCGCCGACTGTGCTCAAGATGCTCAACAAGAAAAAACCCGGCGCAGGCGGTGAAATTCAGCTGACAGATGCCATCGCGGATGCCCGCGACGAGGGTGAGGAAGTCTATGGCTTCCGCTTTCGGGGCCAACGGTTCGATTGCGGCTCCAAAGCGGGCTTCTTGCAGGCAACCGTGTCCTTCGCCCTCGCGCGCGATGATTTGCGCGACGATTTGCGGAACTTCCTTTACGACACACTCAACGCTGATAGGGCTGCGCAATAGTTCTGAACGACTAAAGGCGGATTTCGCGTGACCAACATTCTTGTAACCGGCGGCGCGGGCTATATCGGAAGCCATGCCTGCAAGGCGCTCAAGGCCGCAGGCTATATGCCCGTTACCTACGATAACCTGATCACAGGCTGGGTCGATGCGGTAAAGTTCGGCCCTTTCGAGCAGGGTGATCTCAACGACCGCGAGCGTCTGGATCAGGTCTTTGCCGCCTACCAACCCGCCGCCGTGATGCATTTCGCGGGCCTCAGCCAAGTGGGCGAAAGCACCCGCATCCCGGAGACGTATTGGCAGACCAATGTTTGCGGCTCGCTCACGCTGATGCAGGCCGCCGTTACCGCAGGCTGCCTTGATTTCGTGTTCAGCTCTACCTGCGCCACCTACGGCGATCAGGACAATGTCGTGCTCGACGAGACCTGCGTGCAGATGCCGATCAACCCCTATGCGTCATCCAAGCGCGCCATTGAGGACATGCTGCGCGATTTTGAGGCCGCCCACGGGCTGCGCCATGTGATCTTTCGGTATTTCAACGTGGCTGGCGCCGACCCCGAGGCAGAGGTCGGCGAGCAACACCAGCCAGAGACGCATCTTGTGCCCCTGATGCTCGATGCGCTCGACGGCACGCGGGGTGCGCTCACCATCTTCGGCACGGATTACGACACACCCGATGGCACCTGTATCCGGGATTACGTGCATGTGTGCGATCTGGTGGATGCGCATATCCTCGGCCTCAAATGGCTGGAGGACAGTAAGCCAAGCCGTGTCTTCAACCTCGGCACCGGTGATGGGTTCTCCGTCCGCGAGGTGATCGCGCAGGCGGGTCATGTGACCAACCGCGACGTGCCTGTGATCGAGGGTCCAAGGCGCGAGGGCGATTGCACGAAGCTTGTCTCCGGCTCCACCCGCGCCGAGGCCGAGCTGGGCTGGACGCCCACGCGGTCGTCTATGGCGCAGATGATCGGCGATGCGTGGCGCTGGCATCAATCTGGACATTTTGAGAAATAACGGCAATCCTGCCCCGACACGGCCCGCGCCAAATGACGGGCTGGCCACGAGGTGCAGATGACGGGCAAGACCACTCTCTGGGACCAACTGAGCGAGGCGAAGCTCGCCTACCGGCTCCGCTGGAAACGGCGCAGGCTGCTTTTGCGCGCATGGCGCAAACGGCAGCAGCTCCGCGCTGTGCGCGACAGGACCAAGGCGATCAAACCCGGCGCGATCCTGTGTTTCTCCACCGTGCGCAATGAGGCGATCCGCCTGCCTTACTTTCTCGATCATCACCGCGCGCTCGGCGTCGATCATTTCCTGTTCGTGGACAATGGCAGCAGCGATGACACCGCCGAGATGCTTTCCGAGCAGCCCGATTGCTCCGTCTGGAGCACCGCCCACAGCTACCGTTTGAGCCGCTTTGGCGTCGATTGGCTGACATGGTTGCAAATCCAGCACGGCCATGGCCATTGGTGCCTGACCTTGGATGCGGATGAGATCCTGATCTACCCCTTCCACGACACGCGGCCCCTGCCCGCCCTGACAAACTGGCTCGATATGAAGGGTCTGCCGTCGTTTGGCGCGCTGATGCTGGACCTCTACCCACGTGGGCGGCTGACCGAGACCCCCTATGAGGCGGGCCACGATCCAGCGGAAACCCTGCAATGGTTTGATGCGGGTAACTATATGATCCAAAGAAAGAAAGACTTGCAAAACCTCTGGATACAGGGCGGCCCGCGCGCCCGTGCTTTCTTTGCCAAAGAACCCCGCCGCGCACCAACGATGGGCAAAATTCCCCTGATCAAATGGGATCGCCGCTACGCCTATGTCAGCTCCACCCACTCCGCCCTGCCGCGGCGGCTCAACCAGACCTATGACGTCACGGGGGGGGAGGCCGCGTGCGGCGTGCTTCTGCACACCAAATTCCTGCACACCATCGCCGAGAAGTCGGCGGAGGAAAAACAGCGCGGTGAGCACTTCGCCAACTCCACCCTCTACGAGGCCTATTACGATCAGTTGACCGAAGACCCGGTCCTGTGGTGCCCCACCTCCACGAAACTCACCGGGTGGCGACAGTTGGAGGCGCTGGGCCTGATGAGCCGCGGGACATGGCTGTGAGGATGGAAAACCGTTTACCCAAGCGTGACAAGGCTTTATCGTTTCGCAAAGCCGCAGATGCGGATCATGGTCGGCGGCAATATTCCCTTAAGCCCGCCGCGCTATGGTCACTCCGATGCGGCAAAACCAAAGGGCGGCGCGCGTGAAATTCTGGCAATCATATCGCATGCGGTGGCGGCGCAAATGGGCCAAGATGCGCGCTTGGCACAAGCATTTTGGCATGTCGCCTGTGGTTGATCGCACCGCCGCGATCAAACCCGGCGATGTGCTCTTGTTCTCCACCCTGCGGGACGAGCATATCCGCCTGCCTTATTTCCTGAAATATTACCGAGAAATGGGCGTCGATCATTTCCTGATCGTGGACAATGACAGCACCGATGGCAGCGGCGACTACCTCGCGGATCAGCCTGATGTTTCGCTCTGGCACACGAGGGCGAGCTATAAACGCGCGCGCTTTGGCGTGGATTGGCTGAACTGGCTTCAACGGCAATACGCACACGGGCACTGGACGCTGACCGTCGATCCTGATGAGCTTTTCGTCTATCCGTTTTGCGACACACGCCCCATTCGCGCCCTCACAGATTGGCTCGATGGCTCCAACGTGCGCAGCTTTGGGGCGATGCTTCTGGATATGTATCCCAAGGGACGGCTCGATGCCGTTCCATACCGCCGGGGGCAAAACCCGATCGAGATCGCCTCATGGTTCGATCCCGGCAATTACATGATCGAGAAGAATCGCAAATTCGGCAATCTGTGGATTCAGGGCGGCCCACGTGCCCGTGTCTTTTTCCCCGATGCGCCGAAAAAAGCGCCCGCGCTGAACAAGATCCCTTTGGTGAAATGGAACCGCCGCTACGCCTATGTCAGCTCCACCCACATGCTGCTGCCGCGCGGCCTGAACCTTGTCTATGACGAATGGGGCGGGGAGACGGCAAGCGGCGTCCTGCTGCACGCAAAATTCCTCGACACATTCACCACCAAGGCCGAGGAGGAGATGGAGCGCCAACAGCATTACCGCGCCTCTCTGGAATACAAAGCCTATGTGGAAAATCTCGAAAAGACACCAGAGCTTTGGTGCAAATGGTCGGAAAAATATATAAACTGGCGTCAATTGGAGATCCTCGGGCTTATGTCCAAGGGCAACTGGGCATGAGCAGGAAGGCAAAACGCAGGTGAGTGTCGGCATTGTCATGCTCGTCCACACGGCCCTCGGCCGCGCCGAACAGGTGGCGCGCCACTGGTCTTCTGCGGGCTGTCCATTGGTGATCCACGCCGATCTGTCCGTGCCTGCCAAGACATTCAAGGCCTTCCGCGAGGCGCTTTCAGATCTTCCAGACGTGCGATTTTCCAAGAGACACCGCTGCGAATGGGGCACGTGGAGGCTTGTCTCGGCTTCACAATCAGCGGCACAGACCATGCTTGATGATTTTCCCGATGTGCGTCACGTCTATCTCGCGTCGGGCTCCTGCCTGCCGCTGCGCCCGGTGACGGAGCTGATTGATTACCTGACCGAGCGCCCACACACCGATTTCATCGAAAGTGCGACGACCGCCGATGTCCCGTGGACCATTGGCGGACTGGACGAGGAACGCTTCACCCTGCGCTTTCCGTTCTCATGGCGCAAGAACCGGTTTTTGTTCGATAAATATGTGGCCCTGCAACGCGCCTTCGGCCTCAAGCGCCGCATCCCGAACGGTATCGTCCCGCATATGGGAAGCCAGTGGTGGTGCCTCACGCGCCAGACCCTCTCGGCCATCCTGACCGACCCCGAGCGCGCCAAATATGACGCCTATTTTCGGCAGGTCTGGATCCCGGATGAGAGCTATTTCCAAACCCTCGCCCGGCAATATTCGCGCAATATCGAAAGCCGCTCTCTCACGCTGAGCAAGTTCGATTATCAGGGCAAGCCGCATATTTTCTACGATGACCACCTCCAATTGCTGCGCCGCTCCGATTGCTTTGTGGCGCGCAAAATCTGGCCGCACGCGCATAAACTTTATGATGCTTTCCTCACCGATGCGGCCCATGCGATGAAAAAGACCGAGCCCAATCCCGGCAAGATCGACCGGATCTTCAGCAAAGCCGTGGAGCGGCGCACGCGGGGCCGCACCGGCCTCTATATGCAAAGCCGCTTCCCGGTTGAGACGCGCGAAAATGGGCTCACCTCGGCGCAATATTCCGTTTTTCAGGGTTTCTCAGCCCTTTTCGAGAATTTTGAGACATGGCTTGCCCGCGCCACCGGAACGCGGGTTCACGGCCATCTTTTTGCGCCCGGACGAGCGGAGTTTTCGGAGGGGCAGACGGTTATGAACGGCGCGCTCTCTGACAGCGCGAAACTGCGCGATTACAACCCGCGCGCCTTCCTCGCCTCGCTCATCTGGAACACCCGCGGGGAGCGGCAGTGTTTTCAGTTCAGCCCCGCCGACAATCAGGCCATCAACTGGGACATCGCCAAAGACCCCAACGCGCAAATCTCCGTCATCTCCGGCGCATGGGCGGTCCCGCTTTTCAAATCCAACCAGAATTTCTCCGATATCCGCCGCGAGGCCGCCCGCCTGCAACAGGTTGAGAGCAAACATCTGGAGATCCTGCGCTCGTCCTGGACCAAGGCGCGCGTGCGCATTTGGACCATGGCCGAGTTTATCGAGGCACCGATGGAGCCTTTGCAAACCATCATCGACGAAATCGGCCCGATGCAGAACACGCGCGGGCTGAGTGAAGTGCCGAAAATGGCCGACCTGACCGGCTTTGGCCAATTCCTGCAAAACCTGAAAAACCAGGGGATGCACCCCTACCTCATGGGCAATTTTCCCGTGGCGCATGAGCTGCATGAGGCTCAGACAAGCTCGCGCAAACCCTATCTTGTTCGGTAAAATCTAATGCCCCAGTTCGATTACTTCGTCGTCTTTGCCGAAATGCGCACAGGCTCCAACCTGCTGGAGGCGAACCTGAACGCATTTGAAAGCTTTGAGTGCCACGGCGAGGCCTTCAACCCCGCCTTCATTGGCTACCCGAACAGGACCGAAATCCTCGGCATCACCCAAGCCATGCGCGAAGGCGATCCCGCCCGTCTGATCGACACGATCAAGACCCAAAGCACCGGCATGGGGGGGTTTCGCTTTTTCCATGATCACGATCTGCGCGCGCTTGAGATCGCCACCGCCGACCCGCGCTGTGCCAAGATCATCCTCACCCGCAACCCCGCCGAAAGCTATGTCAGCTGGAAGATCGCTCAGGAAACTGGGCAATGGAAGCTGACCAACGTGAAGCGACGCAAGGAGGCCAAGGCCCGCTTTGACGCCGCCGAGTTCGAGGATCACATCGCGCGGCTTCAGACCTTTCAGGTGTTCTTGATGAACACACTACAGAAGACCGGGCAGACGGCGTTTTATCTGGATTACGAAGATCTAAACAATCTTGAGGTAATGAACGGCCTCGCTCGCTTTCTCGGCAGCGACGAGCGGCTGGAGGCGCTGGACGACAAGCTGAAAATCCAGAACCCCCAGACGCTTGAGGATAAGGTCGCCAATTTTGACGAGATGACCGCAGCGCTGGCCGGGATCGACAGGTTCAACCTCACCCGCACGCCCAATTTTGAGCCGCGCCGCGGGGCCGCCGTGCCCGCCCATGTTGTGGGTGTCAAAGCACCGCTTCTCTTCATGCCCATCCGCTCTGGCCCCGAGGACGAGGTGCGCAGATGGCTCGCCGCGCTCGACGGGACCACACACGACGCGCTCTATACCAATTTGAACCAAAAGCTTCTGCGCCAATGGCAGCACGGCACGCCCGGCCATCGCAGCTTTACCGTGCTGCGCCATCCACTGGCGCGCGCGCACACGGCGTTTTGCACCCGTATCCTCAGCCGCGGCCCCGGCTGTCTCGGCGAAATCCGCCGCATCTTGCGCAATTTTCACAAACTACCGATCCCCGGCCCCGGCCCTGACGAGACCTATGACCGGCGCGCACATCACACCGCCTTCACCGCGTTTTTGCAATTCCTCAAGGCCAATCTGCGCGGTCAGACTTCGGTGCGCGTCGATGCCAATTGGGCCACGCAATCGGCCGTCCTGCAAGGCATGGCGCAGGTCTGCTTGCCCGATTTGATCCTACGCGAGGACGAAATGCAGCTGCACTTGGGCGCGCTCGCCAAACAGGTGGGCTATCCTGGTGCCACGCCCATTGAGGCCGCGCCCAAGGACACTCCCTTTGCGCTGGCCGATATCTATGATGACACGTTAGAGGCGCTGGCCGCTGACATTTACCAGCGCGATTACGAAGCCTTCGGATTTGGGGCGTGGAAGGCCTGAAAGCCGCTTCCGTAGCCGGGCTCGATTAGGCAGCGATAGAGCGCTGTGCCTCGGTCAGTATCGTATAGATCGTCCCCGCATCCGGGTTTGCGCGCAGTTTTGCACAAAGATCACTATCCCTGAGCGTCCGCGACACGAGCGCAAGCGCCTTGAGATGCTCGACCCCTGCTTCCAACGGCGCGAAGAGAGCAAAGGCCAGATCCACCGGCTGCCGGTCAACCGCGTCAAAATCGATGGGGCGCTCCAGCAAGATCAGCGCGCCCACGACCTCTCCAAGCCCGTCAAGCCGCGCATGGGGCAAGGCGACACCATTCCCGACACCCGTTGGCCCAAGCGCCTCACGCTCCAGCAAGGCCTCGACTGCCCGCGCAGCGGGCAGACCGTATGCGGATTCGGAAATATCGCCCAGCTCATGCATCAAACGCTTCTTGCTTGATGCAGAAGACAAGACGCGCACAGCCTCTGGTTTGAGGATCATGGAAATGTCCATTCTTTGCTCCGACCGTTCATGAGCGGCGGCGCTGCGCCCTCAAACCTCAGTGTTTACGGGTCGATCCACCCTATATTGCCATCGTCGCGGCGATATACAACGTTCAGCCCGCCTTTTGCCTCGTTCCGAAATACCAGCACTGGCGCTCCAGCAAGCTCCATCTGCATCACTGCCTCCCCAACGGAGAGGGCCTGAATCTTCGCCTCCATTTCGGCGACGATAATAGGCTGAAGGCTTTCCGGTTCCGATTCCGAGTTTTCGCTTTCAGAGGCGAGGATATACGAGGCCCCCCCGGAAAGTTCAACCGGCTGGTGCCGGTCTTTATGGTGATCTTTCAAGCGGCGTTTGTAGCGGCGCAGCTGCTTGTCCATTTTTTCAAGGCTCGCATCGAAAGCGGCATAGATTTCATGGGCCTTTCCCTTGGCTTGCACGGTAAGGCCCGTGGAAAGGTGAACCACACTCTCGCAAACAAATTCGCTGGCGCTTTTGGAGAAAACCACGGTCGCGTCGGTCGGTCGCTTGGCATATTTTTCCACCGCAGCGCCTAGTTCGGTCTTCACATGGGTCTGAAGCGCCTCACCAATGTCGATCTGTTTGCCGGAAATTTGATAGCGCATGGTCTCTCCTTCATGTTGTCGCAGGCGGGCGTGCCGAGGAACACAGGGAATGTAGGTCCGGCTCAGATCCGCTTGCGGGAAAATGGCGTGAGGAGGGGCTGTGCGCGGTCCGCCCAATCAGATTTGGGGCGCGATACGGCAAGCTCGAAACTCCTATCGTCCATAGGTTGATTGACGCGTTTATCCGGCCTCTTGTCAATGCGCATTGCGGCGGCGAGAGCCAAATTCTGCCCAAAATAGATTAAGAAATGCGAAAATTCTCGCCGAGATATACGCGCCGGACATTCTCGTTCTCGACCACTTCAGCAGGCGTGCCGGACATCAGGACCTTGCCGTCATGCAAGATATAGGCGCGATCCACAATCTCCAATGTTTCCCGGACATTATGGTCAGTGATCAGCACGCCGATGCCGCGTTTTTTGAGGTCCGCAACCAAATGGCGAATATCGCCCACGCTGATCGGATCGACCCCAGCAAAAGGCTCATCAAGCAGCAAATATTTTGGATTCGCCGCCAAACAACGCGCGATTTCGACCCGCCGCCGCTCGCCCCCCGACAGGGCCAGCGCGGGCGCGCGCCGCAAATGCTCCACCGAGAAATCCGAGAGCAGCTCTTCCAGCCGCTCGCGCCGTTTATGGCCATCGCTTACGGCGATATCGAGGATCGCCATGATGTTATCCTCAACCGATAGCCCGCGAAAAATCGACATTTCCTGGGGCAAATACCCAATACCAAGCTTCGCCCGGCGATACATCGGCAGGTTGGTCACATCGCGCCCTTCAATCTCCACGCGCCCGCCCTCGGGATAGATCAAACCGGCTATGGAATAAAAAGTGGTCGTCTTGCCCGACCCGTTGGGACCCAAAAGGGCCGCAACCTCGCCTTGGCGCAGTTGCAACGACACATCCCGGATCACCACGCGCTTTTTATAGCTTTTGCGCAGGTTGCTGACAGTCAGCCCGCCTCTTTCCGAGGCGACATGAAGCTGCGGTTTGCTCATTCCTGCGGCTCGGAGGATTGCAGCACGGTCTTGACCCGCCCGTTCATCCGCGCGGTCCCGGCGGCGGTGTCCACATACATCTTGTCAGCCGTAAGTGCGCTCGCCCCCTGCACCAACAGAACATCACCCTCCATCTCGATCATGCCGGTCTGCACGTTGTAATTGGCGCGGGCCGCTTCCGCTGCGTCCGGTCCGCTCACAAGGGTCACACCACCCGTCGCCTGAAGCCGCTCGATCCCGGTCTGATCCGCAAGGTAGACGACAAGAACCCGCGGGGCCGCGAGACGCATCTCGCCCTGACCGATCACCACATTGCCTGTGAAAATTGCCGTGCCATCGGTCTGGTTGACGTTGAGATTGTCGGAGGTGACCTCAACCGGGAGGCTGCTGTCCTGAGCCACGGTGCCAAAGGCGACCTGCGTTCCCTGCGCCTGCGCCATCCCGGCGAACGCCATAAGCGCGAGCATATATGTGTAACGAGCCACGTGGGTCAGTCCTTTGTCTCTCGCGGGAGGTATATCAGTTTGACCCCATCCGTGAACAATAAATCGGCATCACCCACCTCGCCGCCTGTTGTGAGCACCATCCGGCCCGCTTGCAGATCGCCGGGCGGGCCTGTGGCCGTCACCGGGCCGGGGCTTTCGGCATAGACCGTATCAAACTGCGCATCCAGACGTTCTGTTCGGATATCATAGCCCGTGGTCAACAGGACCCGGACGTCGCCGGTCAATTGCGCCGTCAGGGCAAGTTGATCACTCTCGCCGTTCGCGGCCTCGATATTCATCACCGTGCCGCCCAGCAGGTTGACCTGCGCGCGCACCTGATCGGCTAGCATTTTCTCGGGGTTTGTGGGGTCTGGCCGCACCGTGTCTGCGATAAAGCTGACCTCCTCACCGCCTGTCGCCACCCCGGCAAAGCGCGGATTGGTAGCCCCTTGGTCCTGCGCGCGCTGTTCCAGATCAATAGTGCTGTAGGGGATCGTGCCGGACACATCCACCGTTCGCGACAGCAAAAAGAGCGTCGACAAAAGGCCCAGCGCCAAAATCGGCAGAATGATCTTGGCCCAAGCGACAAAGCGCGAGTGGAAGTTCTCGCCCAGCACCATCTAATGCGAGAAAATATCTTGATCAGGCCAACCCGCCAGATCGAGCCCTGCGCGCATGGGCAGAAAATCAAAGCAGGCCTGCGCCATTTCCATCCGCCCCTCGCGCACAAGGCGCGTGTTCAACTCCTCGCGCAAGCGGTGCAGATAGAGCACGTCCGAGGCGGCATAATCAATCTGCGCGCGGCTCAGCTCAGGCGCGCCCCAATCCGAGCTTTGTTGCTGCTTGGAGATATCCACGCCCAGCAATTCCTGAAGTAGGTATTTCAGGCCATGCCGGTCCGTATAGGTGCGGATCAGCTTGCTCGCGATCTTGGTGCAATAGACCGGCGCTGTGACCGCGCCAAAGGCATTTTGCATCGCGGCAATGTCAAAGCGCCCAAAATGGAAGAGCTTGAGCACATCCGGGTTCGTCAACATCGCACACAGGTTCGGCGCGTCAGTCTGGCCTTTGGCGACCTGCACAAGATGCGCATTCCCGTCCCCGCCCGACATCTGAATAACGCACAGCCGGTCGCGATGCGGATGCAGACCCATCGTCTCGCAATCAATCGCCACGACCGGACCAAGGTCCAGCCCATCGGGAAGATCACCCTGATACAAATGGTTCGCCATGCTCTACCTCCGCGCGCTGTGCGCCTCCGGGTCTATATAGGAACGCGAGCAGGGGCCACCAAGAATTGCCCAAGCCCTGCCACGCGAAAGCACGCCGTGGGCTTCCTCACTCAGGATCAACCGACCCCCGCAAAGCCTTCACCTCACCGCGCACCTTTTTTGCCTTCAGCCGTCGTTTCTTTGATCCCAGCGTGGGCTTAGTTGCCACCCGCCGCTTGGGCACCTCAAGCGCAGACCGGATCAACGCCACCAACCGCTCGCGTGCAATATCGCGGTTGCGGGCCTGATGGCGGGTCTCGTCGCATTGAATGATCACCGCGCCTTCTTTGGTCCAGCGCCGCCCCGCCAGCCGTTTGAGCCGCCGCTTCACCGCATCAGACAGGGCGGGCGACCGCTCCGCCTCGAATCTGAGCTCAACCGCACTCGCCACCTTGTTGACGTTCTGACCGCCCGGCCCGCTTGCGCGGACGAATTGCTCCGTCAGCTCCCAATCCTCGATGCTGATGTGATCATTAACCTTGAGCATAGCCGCCTTTTTCGCACCAAATCATCGTCGAGGCCATACGGACCACCCATAAGCATACCAAAAGGGCCGCCCCGATCAGGGACGGCCCTCTAGAAGATTGCGGAGGCGGGGTCGGTTAGACACGCGCCAATCTGGATGCTTTCGCACCTAAGGTCTGCCCTAGATGCTCGTCCCCCAAACTGTTCCGACACCTCTCTCCAATACCTCTATAGACACTGGATCACCTCCTTTCAGTTGTTAAAATCACCCTCAGCCTGCCACAAATTTTGCGTTTGTCAAAACAAAATGCAGGGTCCAAGGCACAAAATCATACCACCTATTGCGATTGGGCAATCGCTGCACATTGTTCGGGCAGGTCGGCCATGGTCAGCTCGCGTCGTGGTTTGGGCGGCGGTGCATTGGGGTCGGGGGGCGGCGGGTTGAGGATGTTGTTGACCCACTCTTGCGCATCCGCGCAACCATCGCCCGGCGGCGGTGCGGCCTGATCCACACAGTCACGCGCGCCGCGAGGGCAGCTCAGCCGCACATGGAAATGATAGTGATGCCCAAACCACGGCCGGACCTTGCGCAGCCACGCGCGGTTGCCGGTCTCATCCTTGCACATCTGCACCTTGGCACCGGGAAACACAAAAATCCGCGCGGTGCGGCGATCCTGCGCCGCGGCCTTGATGATCTCGTGATGCGCAGGCGTCCACAGGTCATTCACAAACGCCCCTTGGGACCGCCGCATGGAGATGGACGATATATTCTCACGACCCCGGCGGGTGAGGTTCATCTGCCTGCCGGGCAGCATCCAGATATCTACATCCAGCCCGATTTGATGCGAGCGGTGCCCGGTCAACATCGGCCCGCCGCGCGGCTGGCTGATATCGCCGATATAGAGCCCATTCCACCCCGGTTGCTGCGCGGCCTTTGCCGACAGCTTCTCGACAAAATCAATCACCTCCGGATGGCCCCAATTACGGTTGCGGCTCAGGCGCATCGCCTGCCATGTCGGCCCCGTCTCGGGCAGTTGCACACCCCCGGCAAGGCACCCTTTGGCATAGCTTCCAAAGGGCATAGCCTTTTGGCTGGAGCCGTTGCTGAACGCGCCAAACACCTGCTTGGCTTGCTTGGTCTGCGACGACACAACAGGCGCACCCAGATCCTGAGCGGCGGCAGGCGCACTCATCAGCGCAGCACAGAGGACGGCAATCAGGTGTCTCATCTCGGGTCTCCTTCCGGCTTCACCCATGCTAACAAAATCAATCCGATGAGGAAGAGCCCAATCAGCGGCGTCACCCCGATCTGCTGGCTGCCGCTGATTGCGGTGACCACGCCGACGAGGAAGGGCGCGAGAAACGACGTGGCCTTACCCGCCAGCCCATAAAGCCCGAACGCCTCGGCCATGTGACCGGGACGGGCCTGCTGCACCATCATCGTGCGGCTGGCTGATTGGATCACGCCCCCAGCCGCACCGATTAACGCGCCCAGCACGTAAAACGCAGTATCGGGCAGGGTCGATTCCGGGCCAACGGCAATGCCATAAACACTGCTTCGGGATACGAAAACGATGCTGATCGACACGAAAGTCAGCACGGCGATGCAGACCATGACCACAGGTTTGGAGCCGAACCGCGCATCCGCGAACCCGCCCAGCCACGCAAAGATTGTGCCCGACAAGATCGCGATGATGCCGAAAATGCCGGTATCCACCACGCTCCATTCCAACACGCCCGCGGCGTAAATGCCGCCAAACACATACATCCCGTTGAGCGCGTCACGGTAAAACATCGACGCCCCAAGGAAGGAGAAAAGCGACGGTGTCTGGGGCAGCCGGCGCACCGTCTGCCAGACGCGGCTCAGCGCTGCCTTGACCGCACCGGGGGCCGCGCGTCCGGGGCGCGGATCGCGCACCCACAGGAAAAAGGGCACCATGAAGAGGAGGAACCAGAATCCGGTCAGCGGCCCGACAAAGCGTGTCCCCTCCCGCGCCTCTGCGTCCAATCCAAAAGGCGGCTCCAGCCCGATAAACGTCCGGCCCGTAGCACCGCTTTCGGCAAAGAATGCCAGCATGATCACCAGTGCCAAAAGCCCGCCGAGATAACCAAACGCCCAGCCTGAGCCAGATATTTTCGCGATCTCCGCGCGCGTGCCCAGATCGGGCAGCATGGAATTGGTGAAGATCGTGGCAAGTTCCATCCCCACCATGCCGACCACGAAAAACAGCAAGATCATCATAAGGTTGAAATCACCCGGAATGGCCCACCACAGACCAAAGGCCCCGACGACATACATCACCGAAAACCCCTTGATCCACTGCATCCGGTTGCCGGTCTGGTCCGCCATCGCCCCGAGGATCGGCGCAAGTGCTGCAATGATCAGCCCTGCCGCCGCCACGCCAAAGGCCCATGCCGTCTGCGCCTCAACCCCGTCGCCGATAAGCTCTTTGACGTAAGGCGCGAAAATGAAGGTGATAATGAGCGTGTTATACGGTTGGCTGGCCCAATCGAAAAAGAACCAACCCCAGATGCGCTTGCGATGCGTCGCGGCTTTCATCCACCTGCCCCCAATGGCTTATGCGCTCGATATGACAGGCCGCAAGGCGCCGGGGCAAGCTATTGTTTGGGCGCGTCCTGCATGGGTGGCCAAGCGCGCTGATCCTCGGCGGCAAGCCATCCCTGAACCCAAACAGGGAGCACGGGCGACGGCGCGCTACGCCCCAGCGCGTCCATCACTTCGGCGGGCGGCACAATGCCTTTTGCACCCGTCACGGCCCCGCGATAGACAATATGGCTCGCACATTCCCCGTTCGCCTTCCACATGGATTGCTCCAGATACATGAAGCGCGCGTCCCAGCCGATCGCCCGACTGCGCATCTCGATCTTCTCGAACATCCGCACCCGGCGGCGATAGCGCACAGCCGCCCCCGCCATGGCCAGGCCCCAGCCGTGCCGCTTCAAGAGTGGCAGAAGCCCAACACGCGCCGCCAAAGGGATACGGCCCAAATCATAGATCGTGAGGGTCCGGCCATTGTTCAGCTCCCTCCACACATCAATGTCCTGAGGCAGGCAGTAATGCTGCGAGACATGCGTACCCGTCAGCGGCAGGGGCGCATCCTTGCGATGCTTGAAAAGCTGCCATGCGAGGCGAATGATGGGATACATGAGGCGGCTCCTTTCGCCGTTATCTGTGCCCAGTTTACGCTAACGTCAACCACTACCCGGCGTAAACCTTGCGCTTTCCCAAGGCTCGGCATACCTGTGGGGCAGATTGGCAAAAGGAGCCGCGCAATGCTCGCAATTTACGGACCACTGCAACTTATCCTCGGCGTGGTGTATTTCGTGATGATCGTCCACATCATCATGAGCTGGCTGATCAATTTTCAGGTCCTGAACCTGCACCAACCCTTCGTGCGACAGGTCTGGGACGGGCTCAACCGCCTGCTCGAGCCGATCTACAGCCCCCTGCGCCGCATTCTGCCCGACACACGCCCGCTTGATCTGGCACCCTTGGCCGCGCTGATCATCGTGATCTCGCTGCGCGCCTATGTCCTTCCGGTAATATTCGGCTTCGCCTGAGGCATACTTGCCCTTGCTGCGCGATTCCTAATCTGTGAGGATTACCCCTCACGGACATCACATCGGTTTGGGACAAAGCCATGACGGGCGCGCACACGCATCTCAGGGATATCTTCGGCTATGACGCCTTCCGCCCCGGCCAAGAAGAGATCGTGGCCGCCGTAGCAAGCGGTCAGAACGTGCTGGCCATCATGCCCACAGGTGGCGGCAAATCGCTTTGTTTTCAGCTTCCCGCACTAATGCGCGAAGGGGTTACGTTGGTCATTTCGCCGCTCATCGCGCTAATGCGCGATCAGGTCCGCGCGCTGAAGGCCGCAGGGGTGGAGGCGGCGGCCCTCACCTCGGGCAATACCGAGGAAGAAACCAACGAGGTCTGGGACGCGCTGGAAGAGGGGCGGCTGAAGCTGCTCTATATCGCGCCCGAACGGCTGGCGGCAGGCTCTGCCGTTGGCATGTTACGCCGCATCGGGGTCAGCCTCATTGCCGTGGATGAGGCGCATTGCGTCAGCCAGTGGGGTCATGATTTCCGCCCCGATTACCTGCGTATCGGGGAGCTGCGCCGCACGCTGGGTGTGCCGCTTGCGGCCTTTACCGCCACCGCCGATTCCGAGACCCAAGACGAGATCATCGAAAAGCTCTTCGATGGGGCCGCGCCTGCGAAGTTTCTCCACGGTTTTGATCGTCCCAACATCCACCTCGCCTTCGCGGCCAAGGACGGGCCACGCCGCCAGATTCTCGACTTTGCCGCTGCCCGCAAAGGGCAATCCGGCATCGTCTATTGCGGCACCCGCGCCAAGACCGAAACCCTGTCGCAGGCTCTGGGCGAGGCGGGCCACACCGCCGCCTTCTATCACGGCGGCATGGACCCTGATCAGCGCCGCTATGTGGAGCACAGGTTCAGCACCGAGGACGGGCTGATCGTGGTTGCCACGGTCGCCTTCGGGATGGGTGTGGACAAGCCCGACATCCGCTGGGTTGCCCATGCGGACCTCCCCAAATCCATCGAGGCCTATTATCAGGAAATCGGCCGTTCGGGGCGTGATGGCGCGCCTGCCGAGACGCTCACGCTTTATGGCCCCGACGATATCCGTCTGCGCCGCAGCCAGATTGACGAAGGCCTCGCACCCGCCGAGCGGCGCAGCGCGGATCACGCGCGACTCAACGCGCTCTTGGGTCTGGCCGAGGCGCTAAAATGCCGCCGGGTGCAGCTTTTGGGCTATTTCGGGGAGGAGGCCACACCCTGCGGCAATTGTGACCTCTGCGATTCCCCGCCCGCCACGTTCGACGGGACCGAGGCGGTGCGCAAAGCCCTCTCGGCAATCCTGCGCACGGGCGAGTATTTCGGCGCGGGCCATCTCATCGACATCCTCACCGGCAATGCCACAGAAAAAGTCCGCGAGCGCGGCCATGATAGCCTGCCAACCTTTGGCGTGGGAAAAGACGTGGACAAACGCCGCTGGCAGGGGATTTTTCGCCAGATGCAAGGGCACGATTTGATCCGCCCCGACCCCGAGCGGCACGGCGCACTGCGCATGACCGACCCGGCGGTGCCGATCCTGAAGGGCGAGGCGGAAATCACCCTGCGCCAAGACACCCTCGGCACCAAAGAGCGCCGCCCGGCGCCCAAGGCGCTCGTCTCGGATGAGGACGCGCCGCTTTTGTCGGCGCTCAAGGCCAAGCGCCGGGCGTTTTCCGAGACGCAGCGCGTGCCCGCTTACGTCGTCTTCAACGACCGCACCCTGATTGAGATGGCCGAAACCCGGCCCCAGAGCCTTGATGACATGGCGCGCATTGGCGGCGTGGGCGCGAAGAAGCTGGAGCAATATGGCGCGGCCTTTCTGGAGGTGATCACTGGCGAGGCGGCGGCCATGCACCCGACGCGCCGCAAACTCGCCGGGCGCGAGGCAGGCACGCTCTATGATCGGCTGGTTGAGGTGCAGACAGCGCTCGCCAACGGGCCGGACGGGCATGACAAACCACTCAGCTGTTCGTCGTCCCAAATCACCAAGATCGCCCAAATGCGCCCGCGGGACGCCGCCGCCATGGCCCGCCTTCTGGACGAAAAACGCGCCGAGCGTTTCACCGCCGCCTTTCTGGAAGTTCTGGCCGAAGAGCGCTAGGTTACTTCTGACGTCACCAAGGAGACATGCACATGCTCGTCGTTGTATCGCCCGCCAAGAAACTTGACATGAGCGCCGTGGACGCGCCCACGCCCAGCGCGCCGCACTTCGCTGATGAAGCCAACGCACTTGCCGAAGTGGCGAAAGATCTCAGCGAGGCGGACCTGCAAAAGCTGATGAAAATCAGCGCACCTCTGGCCAAGCTCAACGCCGAGCGGTTCGCGAATTTCGGCCATCAAGACACCAAACAAGCCGCTTTGGCCTTTGCCGGAGACACCTACCAGGGGCTTGAGGCCGGCACGCTCGACGCCGATGAAATGGCATGGGCGCAGGATCATTTTCGGATTCTGTCAGGGCTTTACGGCCTGTTGCGCCCCCTCGATGCGATGGAACCTTACCGCCTTGAGATGGGCAGCCGCCTGAAAACCGCCCGAGGCAAATCGCTCTATGACTGGTGGGGCGACCGGATCGCGACCGCGCTCAATGCGCAGGCCGAAACGGTGGGTACCGACACCTTGATCAATTGCGCGAGCCAGGAATATTTTGGCGCGGTGGACCCCAAGGCGCTGAAGCTTGACGTGATCACGCCCGTCTTCATGGAAGAGCGCGCAGGCACGCCCAAGATCATCAGCTTTTATGCCAAAAAAGCGCGCGGCGCGATGGCCCGCTTCGTGATCCAGAACCGCCTGACCACGGCTGAGGGCCTCAAGGATTTCGACAGCGGCGGCTATGCGTTCGACGCCAAAGCCTCCGTGCCCGGCAAGCTGGTCTTCATCCGGCCTGAGGCGGCGCAAAAAGACGCGGCCTGAGGGGTCAGCCCGCTTCGGCCACAGAGGGCAAGGGCGGGCGCACATCATCAGAACAGGCGTTCTCAATCCGCTCATGGATCGCGGCCTTGCGCAGCGGTTTGGTCAGATAATAATCAAGCCCCGCCGCAAGGATGCCTTTGTCGTCGCCTTCCATCGCATGGGCCGTCATAGCCACAATCGGCACATGACGCCCCGTTCCCTCCTCGATCGTGCGAATGCTGCGCGTGGCCTCCTTGCCGTCCATCTTGGGCATGGAAATATCCATGAAGACGATGTCGGGATCAAAGCTTTGATACATTTCCACCGCTTCGATTCCGTTGACGGCGAATTTCAGATCAATATCCAGCGTCTTCACCATCTTTGAAAACACCAACTGATTGGTCTTGTTGTCCTCCGCCGCCAAAACCCTGAGGGCACGCGCTTGCGACACCACCGGACGGGTCGGTTCAGGCGTGAGCGGCGGCGTCTCAGGCATGGCGTCCCCGAGATCCGCCAGCATTGCGAAGAGATCACTGCGCGGCACAGGCTTTTGCAACATGGCGCAGAGAAACCTGCGCGCCGGGTCCTGCTCGGCGTAGCCAGTATTCCCGCTCAGCAGCACAATGGGCACGCTGTGCCCCGCGCCGCGCAACGCCTCGGCCAGCTCAAGCCCATCCATCTCGGCCATGTTATGATCCGTCAGGACCAGATCAATCTCGGGGGCCATCTGCGCCAGCGCTTCGGCCCCGCTGTGACATTCCACTGTCTCGACCCCCATCAAGCTCAGCTGTTTGGCGAGGATGGAACGATTGGCGTCCTGCGCATCCACGACCATCGCGCGGCGGACCCCTTTTGGCGGCGCGATCACCTCTTGAGCAGCCCCATCGCCCAACGGCAGGGTGATCTTGAACCCAAAGGTAGAGCCCTGCCCCTCCACACTCTCGACCCAGATATTGCCACCCATCAGCCGGATCAGCTGCTGCGAGATGGCGAGGCCAAGCCCGGTGCCCTCAAACTGCCGGTTTTGCGCCTCATCGACCTGGTTGAACTCGCCAAACACATGATCGACCTTGCCACCCGGAATGCCGATCCCGGTATCCTCGACCGTGATGTGGATCTGGGCGCAGCCGGGGGGCGAATCCTTCACACCCACCACGCGGATCAGGACATGCCCCTCCAGCGTGAATTTCACCGCATTACCAATGAGATTGGTCAAAACCTGCCGTAAGCGCCCCGGATCGCCCACAAACTGCGTTGGCAAAAAGAGATCGTAGTCGAGGAAAATCTCCAAGCCCTGATCGCGCGCCTTGGGCTGCATCAGCATAATCAACTCATGCAGGCACAACTCCAGATCAAAAGGCTCTGGGTGCAGGAGCAGCTTTTCCGCCTCGATCTTGGAATAATCCAGCACATCGTTGATGATCACCAAAAGCGCCTCGCCGGAGTTTTTGATCGTATTGGCATAGAGCAATTGCTCCTCGTTCAGCTCAGTATCCTTGAGCAGATCGGCCATGCCAACGACCCCGTTCATCGGCGTGCGGATCTCATGGCTCATATTAGCAAGGAAGGACGATTTTGCCCGGTTCGCCGATTCCGCCCGGCGACGCGCCTCTTTCAGCTGCTCTTCATAACGCACCGTCTCGGTGATGTTCAGCGCAAGGCTGACCACATCCCCGCCATGGCCGCGCTGATCGATCAGCTTGATGTATTCCCCGCTCCAAAGGCGGATCACCTCAGGCTCGGGGGTCAGGCCCTGCCAGCGGTCCAGCATGTTCTCACGCCAGGCCGCCGGGCTTTGATCCCCGATATTCACGATCCCCTCCTCGGTACAAAGCTGCAAAATCTCCACATAAGAAATGCCCGGCGCAATCAGCTCCAGCCCGTCAAAAACCGAGATATAGGCCGGGTTGGCCGCGATCATCCGGCTATCGGCATCGAAAAAGGCGAACCCGTCCTGAATGGTCTCGATCGAATGCCAAAGCCGCCGCTCGGCGATCTCGACCTTCTCATTGGCCACATGCAGGTCTGATTTAACCCGCTGATTCTCGCTCTCGACCGTCTCGACCTTTGCACGGGTCTCCACGATCTCATCCGAGAGGGCGCGCGCATGTTTGCCCAGCTTACGGTTGGCCGCATGAAGCTCCGCTTGCTTTTGTTCCAGCAGCCGTTCGGCGGCAAGCCGCGCCCGCCGTTCCTGTGAAAGTTTGTTGGCAAGGCTCATGCCCATCCTCCGCCGCGCCGGACCCTTTGTTGACGCAGACGATGGGGGCACAAGGTGAACAAGTGTTTAAGAGCCGCCCTTGAATCATTGCCACACGCGCGCCTCCGTGCAAGCATCGGGGGAGGTCCATTCAGGAGGGCGCCATGTTTCACCGCGCATTTTTTATCGTCTTTTCAATCGCTTTCGCGGCCCAAACCATTGGCGAAGCCACCGCGCAATCCGGCCTGCCCGACCGCCGCGCGGTGCTGACAAACAATATCGACCATTACGGCGCGGACCTCACACCGCTTTTCGACACCAGCTTTGACGCGTGCCGCACCGCGTGTCTGACGAATCCCGCGTGCCGCGCCTTCACATACAACACCCGCTCCAACGCCTGCTTCCCCAAGAGCAGTGTGAGTGATGAAGTCCCCTATGACGGCGCGCAATCAGCCCGCATCCTGCCCACCGATGCGAGCGTGCTATCCCAAGCGGACGCGCGCGAAAATGACCTGAGCTTTCTGGGCGAGGCCACAATGACCGCCGCGCATGATCTCGCGATCCGCATTGGCGGGTTGCACAATGCGGGCACCTGGCCGGTTGAGCAGATGCTGAACGCGAGCCGCGACCGCATGGGCGAGGGTGATCCCCTGAACGCGATGCGCTGGATGGGCGCGGCTGTGTCGCTCACAGATGCGGCGGATCAATGGGTGGAATATGCGCGGCTCTTGATGCTGCAACCCGACGACACCAATCGCTACACCGCCCGCGCCATATCCGCCGCCACCAACGGCTATCTGCGTGCCCAAGGCAGAGGCGGGCAGGTCTCATCGCTGATGATGCTGGCCGAGACGCTGGAGGCGAACGGACGGGGCCGCGATACTGTGGCCGCCCTGCGCCTCGCCAATGCGCTCTCACCACGCGATGACGTGGTGGCCGCATTGGAGTCCGCCACGGCGAAGTACGGCTTTCGGATCACCGAAAACACCGCCGATAACGATGCCGCGAACCCGCGCCTATGTGCGATCTTCTCCGAGGATCTGATCCAGACGGGCACGGATTACACGCCCTTCGTGCAGCTGCCTGATGCGGGGCTTGTCGTGCAGGTGGAGGGGCGGCAGCTTTGCATCGACGGGCTCAGCCATGGTGCGCGCTACAGCGTGACGTTCCGCTCAGGCCTGCCTGCGGCCAATGGTGAGGCGCTGCTGAAGGATGTGCAGATCACGCAATATATCCGCGACCGCGCGCCGTCGGTGGTGTTTCCGGGCCGCGCCTATGTGCTGCCGCGCGCCGCCGATGCAGCCCTGCCCATCGAGACGGTGAACCTCGCCGAGGTCGATCTGACCCTGCGCCGGGTGAGTGACCGCAACCTCCTGCGCGCCATTCAGGATGACTATTTCGGACGCCCCCTGACCGATTATGAGCTGTCGGAGTTTTCCGAGGAGATCGCGACTGATATCTGGACCGGGGTGGGCGAGGTGCAGAACCAGCTCAACCAGACCATGACGACCCGCCTGCCGATGGGGGAGGTTCTCGCCGATCAGCCGCCGGGCATCTATGCACTGACCGCGCGGATCGAGGGCATGCCGCTTTACGATGATCCGGGGGCAACACAATGGTTCGTGCTGAGCGATCTGGGGCTGACCACGCTCAAGGGCACAGACGGGCTGCATGTGTTTGCGCGCGGGCTTGGGGATGCGCGCAGCATTGAGGGCGCTGAGATCACGCTTTTGTCGCGCGCGAACGAGGTTCTGGGCACCGCGATGACAGACGACATGGGCCATGCGATCTTCGCGCCGGGCCTCACACGCGGCACCGGAGGTGCGGCCCCTGCGATGGTTCTGGTGGAGACTGATGCAGGCGAGGATATGGCCTTCCTGTCGCTCACGGACCCTGCGTTTGATCTGTCGGATCGCGGCGTTGAGGGCCGACCGCCCGCACCACCTGTTGATGTGTTTCTGGCCACTGATCGCGGGGCCTACCGCGCGGGCGAGGTGATCCACGCCACCGCACTTGCGCGCGATACGCTGGCCCGCGCGATCCCCGGCCTGCCGCTTACCGCGATCCTGATGCGGCCCGATGGTGTGGAATATTCCCGCCACCTTTCGGCCGAAGATCGCGCGGGCGGTCACGTCTTTGCCCTGCCCATCACCGAGACCGCGCCGCGCGGGACATGGGCGCTGGAAATCCGCGCCGATATGGATGCGCCCGCATTGGCGAGCACACGGCTTCTGGTCGAGGATTTCCTGCCCGAGCGGATTGATTTTGACCTCACCCTGCCTGATGGAATGCTGCGGCGCGACGCACCCGGCGCAGAGGGGAGCGCAATCGGGATCGACGCGCGCTATCTCTTTGGCGCGCCCGGTGCGGGGCTCAAGGCGGATGGCAGCATGACTCTCACGCCGCAGCGGCGTCTGCCAGACTTCCCCGGATTCGCGTTTGGTCGCCATGATGCGCCGGGCACTGCACGTGTGAGCTATCTTGAGACGGTCACCACAGGGCCGGACGGGGCGGCCTCCCTGCCTCTCACCCTGCCAGACACAGGCGAAAGCACCCTGCCACAAGAGGCCCGCGCGACCATCGCGGTGCGCGAAGGATCAGGCCGCCCGGTGGAGCGCGGTATCACCCGCCTCCTCGCCCCCTCCGGGCCGTTTCTCGGTATCAAACCCGCCCAAAACGGCGTGATCCCCGAAGGCGGCACAGCCACATTCGATGTGATCGCCCTTGGCACAGATTTGGAGCCAATGGCGATGGAGGTGGATTGGTCTCTCTCGCGCGTCACCACGACCTATCAATGGTACCAGCAATGGGGCAACTGGAACTGGGAACCCATCACGCGGCGCGAGCGTGTGGCGAACGGTACGCTCACCTTGGACGGTGCGCAAACCATCTCGGCCCCGGTCGGATGGGGCGAATATGAGCTGAGCGTGGAGCGGACGGACGGCACCTATACCGCCGCCAGCACGACATTCTATGCAGGCTGGTATACCCCCGCAGATGCCACAAGCACGCCCGATACGCTGGAGCTGTCGCTGGACAAACCCGCCTATGCCACGGGCGAGACGGCCCAGCTGCGCCTTGTGCCGCGCTATGCGGGCACCGCGCTGATCACCGTCCTGTCGAACCGGGTGATTGATATGCAGGCGGTGGAGGTCAGCGCGGGCGCGTATGTCACCGCCCAAATCATCCGCCCCATGGATGTGGCCATAGGGCAGAACCCAGCGCGCAGCCTCGGCCTCGCCCATGCCATGATAGACCCCGGCGCACGCACGCTGAGTGTTGAAATCGCAGCGCCCGAAACGTCAGACCCGCGCGGACCGCTAGAGGCAGTCGTGACCGTGGATGGCCTCAACGGGGCCGATGGCTTTGTCACGCTGGCCGCTGTGGATCTGGGTATCCTCAACCTCACAGGATTCGCCACACCCGACCCCGAGGCGCATTACTTCGGCCAGCGCCGCCTTGGCGTGGAAATCCGCGATATCTATGGCCGCCTCACCCAGGCTGAGGCGGCGCTTCTTGTGGCCCTGCCGCAATCGCCCGAAACCCGCCGCCCGGACCGGCACCACGCCGCCGCCACAGCCGCCCGCGCCCGTGTTCTGGGCCGGATGGAGGCCGCGGGCGTGCTGAGCACTGAGGCCGCCACCGCCGCTCTATTCGACCCTGTTCCGGCCCAAAGACGTGCTTTTCCGGCCCTCGCCCCGCATCTCACCGACCGTGCTCTGGCCGAAGCATCCGACAAGCGTCTGCACGCCCTCACCATCGACGCGGTCCTGCAATCGCGGATTGAGACCCTTGCCGCCACCCGATTGCGCGACCTGCCCGAAACGGTCTCTATCGCTATCGTGATTGCCGATCACCAGACGGGCGCGATCCGCGCCTCCCTCGGCTCGGCGGGCTACGCGCCGGGCGCGCGGGCGGGTTTCGTGGACATGACACAGGCCCTCCGGTCGCCCGGCTCCACGCTCAAACCTCTCATCTATGGGATGGGTTTTGATCGCGGCCTCGCCCATCCCCAGACCCTGATCCGCGACGCGCCCGTGCAGTTCGGCAGCTACGCGCCGCAAAACTTCGATGGACGTTTCCGGGGCGACGTCACCGTGCAATCGGCGCTGCGCCAATCGCTCAACATCCCCGTGGTTCTGCTGATGGATGAGATCGGCCCCGCACATCTTATGGATACATTGCGCCGCGCAGGTATCCACGCCGAGGTGCCGGGCGGGCGCGCAGGTCTGGCCGTGGCGCTGGGCGGGGTGGGCATGAGCCTCGAAGGGCTGGTGCAACTTTATGGCGGCATCGCACGCGGCGGAGACGCCCTCGCGCTCCATCACCGCGCGGGCGACACCCCGGCCTCCGCACGCATCCTCAGTCCATCCGCCGCGTGGCATATCAGCGATATCCTCGCAGGGCTCGCCCCGCCACCCGGCGCACCCGCGCGCAGTCTGGCCTACAAGACCGGCACCTCTTACGGCCACCGTGATGCGTGGGCCATCGGCTATGACGGGCGGCATGTGGCAGGCGTCTGGATCGGGCGGCCCGATGGGACACCTCTGCCCGGCGCGTTTGGCGGTGACCTTGCGGCCCCGCTGCTCTTTGAGGCGTTCCAGAGATTGGAGACCGCGCGCACCCCGCTGCCCGCACCACCGGCTGAGACCCTGCTTCTGAGCACACAAGAGCTGCCCCGGCCCCTGCGCCGCTTTGCCGGGCGCGAGACGGTTTTCGCCCCCGCCGCCGATGCGCCCAAGCTGATTTTTCCACCGGACGGGGCGGAATTGATGGCCGACGGACCCCTCACCATAAAACTGCGCGATGGCAAGCCGCCCTTCACGCTGATGGCCAATGGTGCGCCGGTGCTGACCGGGCTTTATCGCCGCGATGCGGAATTGGCCACGCTCGGCACGGGCTTCTCGGACCTTACGGTGATTGATGCTTTGGGGCGCACCGCCCATGTCACGGTGCGGCTGCGCGACACGCCTTAATGCGCAAGGTTAGAGCCTAAACCGCCTCAGCAGCCGCCCGAATGGCGCGGATATTATCACCATAAGGCGCTGGGTTCTCGACACTTCCGCCCTTGAACACGGCAGAGCCCGCCACCAGAACATCCGCCCCCGCCGCCGCCATCAAAGGCGCTGTCTCGGGCGTGATGCCACCGTCGCTCTCGATATGAATGGGCCGGTCGCCGATCATGGCGCGCAGAGAGCGGACCTTCTCAATCTGGCTATGGATGAATTTCTGCCCGCCATAGCCGGGGTTCACCGTCATCACACAGACCAGATCAATCATATCCAGCAAATGCCCCACATCATCCAGCCCCGTGCCCGGATTAAGCGCCAGCCCCGCCTTGCACCCCGCCCCGCGTATCGCCTGAAGCGTGCGGTGAATATGCGGCCCCGCCTCAAGATGCGCGGTCAGGATATCGGCCCCTGCATCGGCAAAGGCGTCGATATAGGGATCAACCGGCGCGATCATCAGATGCACGTCCATCACCGTCTTGATATGTGGGCGGATCGCCTTGACCAATGGCGGCCCGAAGGTGAGGTTCGGCACGAAATGCCCGTCCATCACATCCACATGGACCCAATCACAGCCCTCATCCTCAATGGCGCGGATCTCCGCACCGAAATTGGCGAAATCAGCCGAAAGGATCGACGGGGCGATCTTGATCTGGCGGGAAAAGGACATCTGGCAGCTCCTCTTGGCGTCTCCCACCGCTTTTGCGGCCCGCGCCCCGCCTCGTCAAGCCCTAGGCCCGCCCGATTGCAGCCCAAGCCGGATTGTGCAACCGTTCTGGTGCGCATGCTGCGCGCAAAAACATGAGAGTCCACTTATGACAGATGAGGCCCTTTCGCGTTGGTTTGAGGTGGATCAGACCCGCATCGACGCGTTTGCAGCCGCCACGGGTGATGCGCAATTCATCCATACCGATCCCACTCGCGCGGCCCAAACACCCTTTGGCGGGACAATCGCGCACGGGTTCCTGACACTCTCGCTTCTGTCCGCGATGTATCTGGACGCGCTTCCCACGCCGCCCGGTGTGGCGCATTCGATCAACTATGGCTTTGACAAGCTGCGCTTCATGGCCCCAGTGCCTGCGGGCAGCCATCTGCGCGGCGCCTTCCGGCTGATCCACGCCGAAACCCGCGTGCCGGGCCAGATCAGCAACACATGGGCCGTGCGGGTCGAGATCAAAGGCGGCGAGAAACCGGCCCTCATGGCGCGCTGGCTGACACGGCAATATCTCGGCCAAACCCCGGCGGGAGAGGGCGCATGAGTATAGACCCCGCATTGCTGGAGGAAGCCTATCCGCTTCAAAGCCATCTCGGCTTTCGCCTGACCGGCTGGCGCGCGGATTTCGCACAGGTGGAAATGCCTCTGGCGCCGTTCATGATGAACCGACAGGGCCTGCCCCATGGCGGTATCCACGCCACGCTTCTCGACACAGCGATGGGGTTTGCGGGCTGCTATACCGGCGATCCTGCGGTGCGGCAGATGGCGCTCACACTGTCGCTGACGGTCAATTACCTCGCACAGGCGGAGGGCGACACACTGATCGCAAAGGGCTGGCGCACGGGCGGTGGGCGCAAGACCTATTTCGCCGAAGGACGCATAGAGGATATGCACGGTACCCGCATCGCCACCGCCTCGGGTGTGTTTCGCTATCGTAGCCCCTCTTGACCTTCCCGTCACCGGAACCCTTATGTATTGCGTGAGCCGCGCGAAGGACACGCAATGACCAAGACCCTCACCCTCCCACTCGACAACCTTTCCTGCGCCGGATGCGCGGGCCGGGCGGAGCGTGCCATCGCCGCCGTGCCGGGGGTGCAGACCGCGACGGTGAATTTCGCCAGCCGCATGGCAGAGATCACAACAGGAGACGCCACGCCCGAAGCGATTACCGAGGCCCTGCGCGCCGCTGGCTACCCTGCGCACCCATCAGAGACCCTGCTGCGCGTCGAGGGGATGCATTGCGCGTCCTGCGTCGGGCGGGCGGAGGCTGCGCTGAGCAAACTGCCGGGGGTAAGCGCGGCGCATGTGAACCTCGCAGACCGCAGCGCACGCATCACCCATATCGCAGCACTGAGCGATGTCGAAGCGCTGATCAAGGCCCTGCGCGAAGCGGGCTATCTCGCCACGCCTGAGGGTAGCACAGAGCCTAACTTAGCCATATCAGAGACTGAATCCGCCCGCCGTACCGCGCTGATCGCAGGTGCGCTGACCTTGCCTGTTTTCGTTCTGGAGATGGGCAGTCATGTGATCCCCGGCATGCATCACTGGATCGCAGGCACCATCGGCACCGGGGTCAGCTGGTGGATTCAGGCGGTGCTCACCACCCTCGTCATGGCATGGCCCGGACGGGTGTTCTACCGCATCGGCCTGCCCGCGCTTCTGCGCGGTGCGCCCGAGATGAACAGCCTTGTGGCCCTTGGCACTCTGGCCGCGTGGCTTTATTCCGCCGCAGTCCTTCTTACGCCTGCGCTGCTGCCCGAGGCCGCGCGCGCAGTCTATTTTGAGGCCGCGGCGGTGATCGTAACCCTGATCCTCGTGGGCCGCTGGATGGAGGCACGCGCGCGGGGGCGCACCGGGGCTGCGATTGAGGCGCTGATCGGCCTGCGCCCCGAGACGGTTCTGGTGGAAGAAGCCGGCGAAACGATTGAGCGGCCCACGGCATCGGTCCGCCCCGGCGCGATCCTCCTGGCCCGCCCCGGCGCGCAGATTGCTGTAGACGGCAGAGTGCTCAGCGGTGAAAGCCATGTGGATGAGGCCATGCTGACCGGGGAGCCGATGCCTGTGCTCAAGTCAGCAGGCGATAAGGTGGTCGGCGGTACGGCCAACGGCGCGGGCCTACTGCGCTACGCCGCTGAGGCGGTGGGCGAGGATACGGTGCTTGCGCGCATCACCGACATGGTCCGCCGCGCCCAAGGGGCAAAACTGCCCATTCAGGCGCTGGCCGACCGGGTCGTGCGCATCTTCGTGCCCGCCGTGATCGCCGTGGCGCTGGTAAGCGTGGCCACGTGGCTGATCCTCGCACCTTCGGTGCTGGCGCTGGTGGCCGGGGTGTCGGTGCTGATCATCGCCTGCCCCTGCGCGATGGGTCTGGCCACGCCCACCTCAATCATGGTCGGAACAGGCCGCGCGGCGGAGCTTGGCGTGCTTTTCCGCAAGGGCGACGCGCTGCAACATCTGGCCGAGGCGCGGATCGTGGCATTTGATAAGACCGGGACGCTGACGATGGGGCGGATGACGCTTGCGGATATGAGCGTGGTGGACGGCGCAGAGCGGGAGACCGTTCTGGCCGCCGTGGCCGCCGCCGAAGCAGGCTCCGAACATCCCATTGCCCGCGCGATCGAGGCCGCCGCCGAGGGGCTGAGCCGCCCCGAGGTCACAGCGACCAAGGCCCTGCCCGGGCGTGGCCTCAGCGCCACTGTCGGCGGGGCGGAATTGCTCATCGGCACTGTACGGTTGATGCAGGAGGAAGACATTGAAACGGCGCCCCTAGAAGGTGCTGCTGAGGCCATGGCCGCCAAGGGCCAGACCCTTGTCTATGTGGCACGAAACGGCACTGCTCAGGCCGTTCTCGGCATCACAGACCCGGTGAAACCCGCCGCTCTAGCGGCCATTCGCGCGCTGCATGACGCAGGCCTGCGCACCGCCATGATCACCGGCGATACCGAGGACGCCGCCCGAGCGGTCGCCACTACTTTGGGCATTGATGAGGTGATCGCAGGCGTCCTGCCCGAGGGCAAGGTCGCCGCAGCACAAGGCCTGCGGGACGCGCATGGACCGCTCGCCTTTGTCGGTGACGGGATCAATGATGCGCCCGTTCTGGCCGCCTCGGATGTGGGCATCGCCATGGGTGGCGGCACGGATGTGGCCATCGAGGCGGCGGATGTTGTGCTGATCTCGGGCGACCCATTGGGCGTGGCCACGGCGCGGCATATCTCCACCCGCGTGATGCGCAACATCCGGCAGAACCTCTTTTGGGCGTTTGCCTATAATATCGCGCTTATCCCGGTGGCGGCGGGGCTGCTTTATCCGCTGATGGGCGTGATGCTGTCGCCAATGCTGGCAGCAGGGGCAATGGCGCTGAGCTCGGTCTTTGTGCTCAGTAATGCGTTGCGCCTACGCGCTCTCAGCCGCCCGGTAGGAGATCCCGCATGAACATCTCAGAGGCCAGCGCGCGGGCCGCACTCCCGGCAAAAACCATCCGCTATTACGAGGAGATCGGGCTGATCACACCGGGGCGCGGGCCCAATGGCTACCGCCGATTTTCCGAGGCTGACGTGCACAGGCTCGCCTTTCTGGGCCGCGCCCGCGCGCTTGGCTTCGGGATCGAGGAATGTCGCGCACTTCTGGCGCTTTATAGCGACCAAGACAGGGCCAGCGCGGATGTCAAACGCATCGCGGAAGAGCATCTGGAGGCGATTGAGGCCAAGATCGCCCTTCTGGCCGGGATGCGCGACACGCTGCGCGAATTGACCCGCGCTTGTGCCGGCGATGCGCGGCCCGATTGCCCGATCCTGCGCGATCTTGGGGCGGATTAGAGCCTAAAGCTCCGCCCCCGCACGCCATTCGCCCCAGCGCATCCGTGCAGTGGCCCCAAGCTTGGTGATCCAGCGCGGCGGCAGGCTGCGGGGTGCGTCCTGCGCCATCACCTGGGTCAGAAGGTCCGAGCCATGCGCTGACGCAAGCTCCGCTATCAGCATCCCGTGCAGCGTGCCCTTGGCGGTGCCCAGCCCGTTCTGGCAAACCGCTGAGAAAAGCCCCGGCGCCACCTCGCCCAGCGCGGGCACGTTGTTGAGGCTGAGGCACAAACGCCCACCCCAGAGATGCGCCATCTCCACCCCCACAAGCATCGGAAACCGCGCCGCAAAGGCCCGCGCATGATCGCGCGCCACGGAGGCGAGCCGCCCCTCAGGCACCTCCAGCGTCGGATCGCAGGTAAAGCGGTTGCGGATGATGATCCTGTCCCCGCCCGTGCCGGAGATGCGCCGCACGGTGGTCCCCATCGGATCGGCAGGGGTCAGCCCCCATTGTGCCCGCCCGCCAAGACGCGCGGTCTCCTCCGTGCTCAGCGCGCGGGTCATAGAGGCATAGGTATGGACATGCAGCAGCCGGTTCTCAAACTGTCCAAAGCTTTCGGCATGACCGTTCACCGCCAAAATCACGTGCGGCGCTGTCACCGCCCCCTTGGGAGTGGTCGCCGTCCAGTCACCCGCGCGGCTAAGATCGGTCACGGGGCTACCCTCAAACACCTGCACGCGCTTGGAGCGGAGCCCAGCCGCCACACCCCGCACAAACATCGCAGGCTGAATCATCGCAGATCCCGGTGTGAAAAGCCCGCTTCGATAATAGGGGATGCCGGTCATCTCCTGCATCGCGGCGGCGTCCAGCATTTCATATCGCTCATCCAGCGTGTCGAGATGGCGGGCATAGTCCAGATTGTGCCTGTGGCCGGTTTCGGTGGCGGCGGCGTTGGTCTTGCCGCTCTGCAAAAAGGCCTCTTCGGTCAGACCATGCTGGGCGGCCATGCGAGCTGCAAAATCAATGCCCGCACGGTTGGCCACCGTCTCCGCACGGTCGCGGTCCAGCGCGCCGGAATAGGCGTCCGAGGCCAGATCATGGGGCAGATCAATCATGAACCCCGAATTGCGCCCCGCAGGCCCCGCACCCACGCGGCTGGCCTCCAGCACCACAATTCGCGCACCGGGGTGAAGCTCTGCCAGACGCGCCGCCGCGGCCAGCCCCGCGAAGCCCGCACCGATCACCAACCAATCAGCGGTGATGCGCGCCTCCAATACCTCTGGCGGCGCGGGCGGCGGCAAGAGCCTGTCCCACCCCGCAGGGCCGGGATTAACGGGCAGACGCCGGACTTTCATAGCCCCCTCACAGATCCTGATTAAGCGCATCGGCGACAGGAATTTCCCGCTCGCGCCGCGCGATATAGTCGAGCAGGGCCTCATTGATGCCCGCGTCCAGCTTGGGCTCCTCATACACATTGAGCAAATCGCGTGTGTAATTCAAAGCGCGCTCTGTCACCTCAACCACGCCTGTCATCGGCACAAAGATCGTATTGCGCGCGCCCCGGCCTCGGCGGGCGGGCTTGTCCAGCGTCACGCTCATCCCACGCTGTCCCCCTCCGCTGGGTCGCTGAGAGCGACCCAGATTGCCTTGATCACGCGCGAGGCCATGGGGCGTGTCATTGACCATATGCGCAATCTTCCACGCCATCATCAGCGGCGGCATATTCCACGCGGGTCAAAAGCTCAGTCAATTGGCCTCTCCTGTGATGGCGGCAATAGTGGTGTTCATAGTGCGGATCACCTCCTCTAAGCTGCGCTTTTCGTCTTTATTGAGCGGATGGAGCGGGCGGCGCGGCGGTCCTGCATCAATGCCCCGCGTGCTCAGCCCATGTTTGATGCACTGGACAAACGTGCCGCCCTGCTCCAACACCCGCATCAGGGGCAGCATGGCCGACATGATCGCGCGGCCGCGTGTGAAATCACCCTCCACCGCACAGGCCTGCCAGAGCGCGATATGCGCCTCAGGGGCAAAATTGGACCCCGCGCAGACCCAAGACCGCGCACCCCATGCAAAGAACTCCAGAGCCTGATCATCCATACCGCAGCTGAGCGCAATATGCGGATAATCGCGCGCCAGCATGTGCAGGCGGTTGATATCGCCGCTGCTTTCCTTGATCGCCGCGAAATTAGGCGAGCGTCCCAGACGGTCCAGACATTCCTCATCCATGTTCACCGCCATGCGGCCCGGATAGTTGTAGAGCATCACCGGCAGGTCCGCCGCGCGGTCCACCGCCAGACAATGCAGCGCAATCTCGCGCCCGGTGGGGCAGCTATAAGGAGGCGTGGCCACCAAGATCGCATCCGCGCCCAGCGCCTTGGCCGCTTTGGCATATTCGATGGAATTTTCGGTGCGCATGTCGCCCGTGCCGATGATTGACGGCACCCGGCCTGCGATCATGGCATGCACCCGTCCCATAAGGTCCATCCGCTCCTCCATGCTCTGCGCATAATACTCGCCCGTGGTCCCGGCGATGATGATACCATGCACGCCCGCACCCACCAAAAGCTCCACCGTTTGCGCCAATGCCGCCTCGTTGACCGTGAAATCGGCATGATACGGCGTCACAATGGGGGTATAGATTCCGTCAAAGCGCATCTGCTGTCTCCTTGAGTGTAGCCACATCCAGCGGCAATGGGTCAGGTGTCACAAAGCGCTCTATGCGGTCGCGGCTGAGGTCCCAATGGGCTAGGGTCAGGGCCGTCGCGGCCTCTGCATCACGTGCCTCAATGGCATCGATCATCGCGTCATGCTGATCGGCGGCGATCGCGATCCGGCTAGTATCCTCAGGGCTTGATGGGCGGTAGAACGTTTGGCTGAGCCTCGTGTGATCAATCAGCATCCGGCCAAGGCTCATCCTGAGATATGGGTTGTGCGACATCGCACCGATCTGGGCGTGAAAGCTGTGGTTGAGCAGGGCCGCGGCCCCCGCATCGCGCGCCTCTGTTGCGCGACGAAACTGATCCTGCACGGCGCGCAGGGGGGCGATTTGGTCCGCGCGGCGGTTCTCGGCCGCGAGCCTTGCGATGTTGGCATAGACCAACGGCGCGGTCTGAAAGAACATCCTGAGCGTGGGCAAATCCATCGAGGCCACTTTGGGCGCACGGTTCTGACCCAGCTCCAGATAGCCCTCCCCAGCCAGCCTCTGAAACACCTCGCGCATGGGCGTGCGGGAAACACCGTATTGCGCACAAAGCGCCGCCTCATCCAGATCCGCGCCGGGCGTCACCCAAAGGCTCAGGATCTGCATCCGCAAATCGTCCAGCGCGCGGGTCTTTTTATCCAATACCATATGATTCCACCCTCCTTGAATACGGAGTGTATACATAATATATTCAAATACCAAGCGTTTCAAAGCCAAACCAGCTTGACACCCCAGCGGCCAGCGGCCAACCCTGCCGCTTATGTTGGACATGCGCCCAGTTGGATATGTGATTGGCCTGACGGTCATGGCGCTGGGGTTGGCCATGCTGCTGCCGCTTGCCGTCGATCTGGCCGAAGGGCGCGGACATTGGTTCGTCTTCGCCGAAGGCGCTATCCTGACCACCCTCATCGGAGGGCTTGTGGCGCTGACCTGCAAAAACGGCGTAGGCGAGGGGCTGACCATTCAGCAAACCTTCCTCGTAACCACGGGCGTCTGGGTCGTCCTGCCCCTCTTCGGGGCGCTGCCCTTCATGCTGGGCGCGGGCGAGTTGGATTTCACCGATGCATTTTTTGAGGCCATGTCGGGCCTGACCACCACAGGCTCCACGGTGATGAGCGGGCTGGAGACAATGCCCAAGGGTCTGCTTTTATGGCGGGGCCTCATGCAATGGTTGGGGGGGATCGGGATCATCGTTGTCGCCATGGTTTTCCTGCCTGAGCTGCGCGTGGGCGGCATGCAGATCTTCAAGGCCGAGGCGTTTGACACCATGGGCAAGATTCTGCCCCGCGCCACAGAAATCGCGAGCCGTATCTCGGTCATTTATCTTGCCATGACGCTGATGTGTATCGCGGCCTATCTGGTCGCTGGGCTCAGCGTGTTTGACGCAACGGTCCATGCCTTTACCACCATCGCCACAGGCGGGATGGCCAATTACGATGGGTCTTTCAGTGCGTTGCCGCCAGCGTCCCATTATGTGGCCGCCTTATTCATGATGCTGGCTGCCCTGCCCTTCGTGCGCTTCGTGCAGATGACGGCAGGCACCGCCAAACCCCTGCTGGTTGACCCCCAGGTGCGGGCGTTTTTCATCACCATCGCAGTCATTGTTTTGTTGCTGACGCTGTGGCGTTTTGTGCAACTTAACAATCCTAGCGAGGCCACATTCCGCGCGGCGCTGTTCAATACGATTTCGATCGTCACGGGCACCGGCTATGCGAGTGAAAACTACATGACTTGGGGGGCCTTCCCCGTCACTATCATCTTCTTCGCGGGGCTGATCGGCGGCTGTGCGGGCTCCACCTCATGCTCGATCAAGATCTTCCGATTCCAGCTTCTGTTCGCCTCCATCAAGGTGCAGCTTAAACGCATCCGCTCACCACATGGTGTGTTCACCCCGCGCTATGCCGGGCGGCCCGTGGATGACGATACGCTCAGCTCGGTTATGACGTTTTTCGTCTTTTTCGTGGTCACTCTGGGCATTGTCGCCGTGGCGCTGGCGCTAACGGGCTTGGATTTCATCACGTCGCTCTCGGGAGCGGTGGCGGCATTGGCTAATGTCGGACCCGGCCTTGGGCCTATTATCGGGCCTACTGGCAATTTCGCACCTTTGAGCGATATAGCCAAATGGATACTGATCGTCGCCATGTTGATCGGGCGGCTGGAACTTCTGGCCGTCTATGCAATCTTTACAATCAACTTCTGGAGAGCCTGATGTCTGATCCTGCCCAAACGCGGCCTCTCGGTGCGCAAATCTCGCATATGCTCAAATCACGCGGTGTAGACACGATATTCGGCATCCCCGGCGTGCATAACCAAGAGATGTATCGCGGTATCGAGGAGGCGGGCATCCGCCATATCCTCGCGCGGCACGAACAGGGCGCGGGCTTCATGGCCGATGGCTATGCGCGCGCGTCTGGTCGCCCCGGCGTGGCCTATGTGATCACCGGTCCCGGCCTGTGCAACGTGATGACCCCGATGGGGCAGGCCTATTCCGACAGCGCGCCGGTGCTGGTCCTGTCGTCTTGCCTCAACGAGACGGCGGCCACACGTGGCCAATTGCACCAGATGCTGGACCAAGAAGTGGCCGCCGGCACCGTTTGCGATTGGTCCGAGACGGCACAGACCCCTGATGCGGCTTATGCCCTCATCGACCGCGCCTTGGCAGAGTTTCAGACCAAGCGCCCGCGCTCCAAACATATCCAAGTGCCGATCCCCCTGTTGGAGGGGGAGGCCAAGCCCGCGCCCGCCGCTGCACCTGCGATTTCCATCGCGCACAGCGCGCAGATCCCCGCCCATATCGCGGCGATGATCACAGCCGCCAAGCGCCCGTTTTTCGTCCTTGGCGGTGGCGCGGTACATGCCTCTGAGCCTGCGCGCGCCGCGCTCACCGCGCTGGGTGCCGCGAGCTTTTCCACTTACGCGGGGCGCGGCATCATCTCGCCCGACGATCCGCTGCATTACGGCGCCTATCTTGGCCGCCCAGAAAGCGCCGATGTCGCGGCGTCGGCTGATCTGGTGGTCGTCGTGGGCAGCGAACTGGCCGAGGTGGACCTGTGGCGCACCGATCTGGGCCACACCGCCCCCATGATCCGCGTCGATATCGACCCTGAGGTTCTGGCGCAGATGCACGGCTCTGAGGCATTGCTGATGGACAGCTTTGGCTTTTTCACACAGCTGAATGCGGCCCTGGCGGATCACACCGCCAAAACGTCGTGGAAACCTCAGCCCGTCAAACAGGCCCGCGCCCGCTGGCGCGCCGAGGCAGACGCAGAGCGCCCCGGCATCGTGCCCGTCGTCGATGCCCTGCGCGAGGTGATGCCCGAAGATGCGATGATCTATTCGGACATGACGCAATTTGCCTATACCGGAAAAGAGGTTTGGGACATGGAGCGCCCCGGCCATTGGCATCACCCCTACGGCTTTGGCACGCTGGGCTATGCCCTGCCTGCGGGCATCGGTGGTGCGGCGGCCCGGCCCGGTCTGCCCACCTGCGTGATCGCGGGCGATTACGGGTTCCAATACACGGTGCAGGAACTTGGCACGGCGGTGGAGTTGGGCCAGCCCCTCCCGATCCTGCTTTGGGACAATGGCAAGCTTAAGGAGATCGAGGACAGCATGGTCCGCGCGCAGATCGCGCCCAACTCCGTGATGGCCCACAACCCCGATTTTGTGGCTCTGGCAAAGGCTTACGGTGCCTATGCAGAGGCCCCAAAATCCTTCTCCGAGCTGAAAAAGGCCGTAACAGAGGCCTTCGCGGCGGACGGTCCGACGCTGATCTATATGACAGCGGACATGACGCAGGACTGAGCCTTAAAGCGTTTCGCCTTAAACTTGAGGCACTCAGTCAAGACGAGACGCGCACAACCTTCAAAAGGTGTGGGCATTTCGCGAAAACCTTTGAGTCAGGTTTTTCGCAAAACGCTTTAGCCAATCGTCCCCACGGGGCCGGACGCTCCTGTCTGGCCCCGGTGCAGCATCAGATGGTCCAAGAGAACGCAGGCCATCATCGCCTCACCCACCGGCACGGCGCGGATACCCACGCACGGATCGTGGCGGCCCTTGGTGATCACTTCGGTAGCGCTGCCGTCCATGCGGATCGACGCGCGCGGGCTGAGGATCGACGACGTCGGCTTCACCGCAAACCGCACGACAACATCCTGCCCGGTGGAGATGCCGCCAAGGATACCGCCCGCGTGATTGGAGCTATATTCCGGGCCGTTTTCGCCCATGTGAATCTCATCGGCGTTCTCTGTGCCCATCAATTCGGCGGCGGCCATGCCCTCGCCAATCTCCACACCCTTCACGGCGTTGATCGACATCATCGCGGCGGCCAGATCAGTGTCTAACTTGCCATAAATCGGCGCGCCCAGACCCGCAGGCAGGCCCCGCGCCACAAGCTCGATCACAGCCCCTACCGAGTTGTGATCCTTGCGCAGCTTTTGCAAATACGCTTCCCACTCAGGCGCGGCCTGCGCATCGGGCAGCCAGAAATCATTGCCCTCGATCGCGTCCCAGTCAAAGCGCGCGCGGTCCAGCGCCATCGCGCCCATCCGCACCATGTAACCCTTGATCTCAATGCCTGGCAGCGCCGCTGCAAGGGCCGCGCGCGCTATGCCACCTGCCGCCACGCGCGCCGCCGTCTCGCGCGCGCTGCTCCGCCCGCCACCGCGATAATCGCGCAGCCCATATTTCTGGTGATAGGTGATATCCGCGTGACCGGGCCGGAACGTACTCGCGATATCGCCGTAATCGCGGCTGCGCTGATCGGTGTTCTCAATCATCAGCTGAATGGACGTGCCCGTGGTGCGCCCCTCAAAAACACCCGACAGAATCTGCACCGCATCAGGCTCATTGCGCTGGGTCATGTTTTTGTTCTGGCCGGGGCGGCGCTTGTCAAGCCAGTGCTGGATCATCGCCTCGGAAATCTCCACACCCGGCGGGCAGCCATCGACGGTTGCCCCAAGGGCAGGCCCATGGCTTTCGCCCCATGTGGTGACGCGGAAAAGATGTCCAAATGTGTTCAGGCTCATGGCGCGGCTCCCTTTGTGGGAGTGGTCTAGCGGCGCACAGCCCATGCCTCAAGGGCCTTTGCGCCTTTTGACAATGGCGCGGACGCCGCTACAGTTACCATAACATCGATGCGCAACAAGCGATGAAAGGAAAAAACAATGTGCCAACTCTTCGCGGGGCAAGACCCAAAACACTACACGCCCGTCACCCGCCGCATCCGGCTGAACGGCCAAAGCACGTCCATCCGGCTTGAGGCAAGCTTTTGGTGCATCATCGACGATATCGCCATGAGCCAGGGGATGACGACGCCGAAATTCATCTCCACGCTCCATTCCGAGGTGCTTGAGCTTCATGGCGAGGCGCATAATTTCACGTCGCTCTTGCGCTGCGCGGCCCTTGTTTATATGGGCCAAAACAACCCTTCCTCCCTCGCAGCAGAGTAACGCGAAGCGCCTTGTAGTAGGGGATTACTACCCAAGGCCGCGAATCACGGCCTAACCTGAATGATCGCCAACATTCAGGGAGGGATATGTGGCCAAACTCGTGCATAGCATGATCCGGGTTCTCGACGAGGACCGCTCAACCGCCTTTTACGATCAGGCCTTCGGGCTCAAGGTGGATCACAGGATCGACTTCGAAAGTTTCACCCTCGTTTATCTGCGCAATGGCGAGAACGATATCGAGCTGGAGCTGACAATCAACAAAGGACAGACCGAGCCCTATGATCTGGGCAACGGATACGGGCATATCGCCTTTGTCGTCGAGGATCTCGACGCCGAGCATGCCCGCTTCACCAAGGCGGGATGGGAGCCCCGCAAATTGGTGGATTTCGAGCGCGACGGCGAATTGCTGGCGCGCTTTTTCTTTGTGGCCGATCCGGATGGCTACGAGATCGAAGTGATGCAGCGGCACGGCCGCTACCGATAACAACAATTTTCTGGGAGGAAAGCTATGACCACATCAACCACAGCCATCCTGACACGCCGCCAGCTTTTGGCGCGCGCAGGCAGCGCCACGGCGATCGTCGCCATGGGCTCGGGCTTTATCGCAGCCCCCGACGCCTCGTGGGCCATGACCGTGACCAACGTCACCGAGCATGAAATGGCGACACTTTTGCAAATGGCGCGTGATATCTACCCGCATGACAAGATCGGTGATGAGTATTACGCCGTGGCCGTCAAAGGCTATGACAGCGAAGGCAGCGCCACCATGGTCGCCGAAGGTGTCGCCATGCTGGACGCCCGCGCGCAGGCCGCAGGCCACACCGATTACGTCAGCGCCAAATGGGAGGAAAACCGCGTCGCGATCCTGCGCGAGATCGAGGGCGAGGCCTTCTTCCAGACCGTGCGCGGGGGCCTTGTGACCGGCCTTTACAACCAGAAAGCCGTGTGGCCGATCTTTGGCTATGAGGGCGAAAGCTATTCCAAGGGTGGCTATATCGACCGCGGTTTCAACGACATCAACTGGCTGTAAGGGGAGGATTTCACATGGCACAATTCGACAAGACTGACGACAGCGTCGTCGTGGTTATCGGCACCGGCGCGGGCGGCGGTGTTTTGGCAAATGAGCTGGCGCAGAAGGGCGTCAAAGTGGTGGCCCTTGAGGCCGGCGCGCGGCACCTGCCTCAGGATTATATCAACGATGAGTGGGACAGTTTCGGGCAGCTCGCATGGACCGATGCGCGCACCACATCAGGCGATTGGCGCGTGGCCACGGATTTCTCGGGCTTGCCGACATGGATCGTGAAAGCCGTGGGCGGGGCAACCACCCATTGGGCGGGGGCGTCCTTGCGCTTTCAGGATCACGAATGGAAAGCCAAGACCACTTACGGCGAGGTTGAGGGCGCGAACCTTCTCGACTGGCCCATCGACCCACGCGAGATGGACGACTACTACACACGCGCCGAAAACAAGATGGGCGTCACCAATACCGGCGATCGCCCCCCGCTGCCCGGCAATAACAACTACAAGGTCTTTGAGGCTGGCGCCAAAAAGCTGGGCTACAAGGACGTGCACACCGGCAACATGGCGATCAATGCGACCGAATATGACGGCCGTGCGGCCTGCCAACAGACCGGCTTTTGCTTTCAGGGCTGCAAATTCGGCGCCAAATGGTCCACCGCCTACACCGACATTCCCCAAGGGGAGGCGACGGGCAACTTGGAGGTGCGCGAGAACGCACATGCGGCGCGGATCGTGCACAATGACGAGGGCAAGGTGACGGGCGTCGAATATTACGACGCGGACGGCAACCTGCAAACGCAGATGGCGCGGATTGTGAGCGTCGCCGCCAACTCCATCGAGAGCCCGCGCCTGCTGCTCAACTCCGCGTCCGAGATGTTCCCGGACGGGCTCGCCAACAGCTCGGGCCAGGTGGGGCGCAACTATATGCGGCACATGACGGCCTCGGTCTATGCGCTGTTTGATCAGCCGGTGCGGATGTGGCGTGGCACGACCATGGCAGGCATCATCACCGATGAGGCCAAACACAAGCCCGAGCGCGGCTTTGTCGGCGGATACGAGATGGAAACCCTCGCGCTTGGCATCCCATTCATGGCGGCCTTCCTGAACCCCGGCGCATGGGGGCGCGAGTTCACGACCGCTCTGGATGGCTATGAGAACATGGCCGGCATGTGGATCGTGGGCGAGGATATGCCGCAAGAAAGCAACCGCGTGACGCTGAACCCGGATGTGAAGGATCAGTTCGGCCTGCCCGCACCCAACGTGCATTTCACAGATCACCCCAACGATGTGGCCATGCGCGAGCACGCGTACAGCCAAGGCATCGCGGTCTATGAGGCAGTCGGCGCCACGCGGGTCATGCCCACGCCGCCCTACCCGTCCACGCACAACCTCGGGACCAACCGCATGTCAGAGCGGCCAGAGGACGGTGTGGTCAACAAATGGGGCCAAACCCACGATATCGCGAACCTGTTCATCTCCGACGGCTCGCAGTTCACCACCGGGGCCGCCGAGAACCCAACGCTCACAATCGTGGCACTAGCCATCCGCCAGGCCGAGCATATCGCAGCCGAGATGGAAGCGGGGACGATCTGATTTTGGAGAGTTGTGAAGATTAGAAAAGGGGCGGCTTTCGGGCCGCCCTTTTTTGTGCGTGGGCGATGGGCTAAGCGCGATGATGCTACTTACTTAAAACGTGCAGCACATGGATAGATTTTGAACAGTGTGTTTGTGAAGGTGTTACGAAGGAGGGTTTTTCAGGTGGTCGGTAAGGTCCGGTATGCGGGATGAAATGGTCATTCGAACGTCAACTCATTCCCGTTTTTCGATGCGAAGGCATATGATCAATGATTGTCTGCTCGGTCTCGGCTTCCCAAAAATAATAGATTCGCAAGCAACGCTTGGGATCGCGAGAGTTTCCGTTAGTTTTTATGTGCCAATCGACGTTGTAGCGTCTGCCTTTCCAATCCGCCGGATAAGTGTCACCCCCACAAGATGCATTAATAATCCCATTCTCCACGGTGACATCGCGAAGCGAGCCTCCGCCGTTGACGCGCGTTTCGTGGTGTTCAGTCGCAAGCCAAGCGACAGAGCGGGCCACCAATTCAACGTTCTCGTACTCAGGCGACTTTAGCATGCGGCGCGCAGACGGCGTCAAAAGAACCCTGTCAGGATAGGTTTCATCGAGCCAATCAACAAAATCACCCCACTCCAAAGGCAATGGAGGCTCAGCAGGTGTTGTTTCACCGCCCTTGGCCAAGGCGTCCTGCAGCTGCCGGACCTTGAACAACAGCGCACGATTTTCTTGCTCGGCGGCCTGAGCGCGGGCCTCGGCGGCGTCGCTTAATTCAACGTAGCCGTCAATCTCAGAGTTCTTTTCCGTGACTTCGTTTTCCAAACTGTCGATCAGCGACTGTGCCGCTTCTAGCAACTCTGCGTCAGGCGCAGCTCGGTCGCTTTGGTCTTTGGCCTTAAAACGACGGCTGGTTGTTCGGACGCTGGAAAAATCCAAAACCTCTTTGCCAAGGCGTGTGGTGGAAATGCTGGTTTCAGCGGCAAGGTTCCGTAGCAACGCAGCGCAACTGTCTGCGACCGTTGCATCACGCAGATTTCCACCAAGGAACAAGCGATGACCATAAGGGTCATCTGTTGGGGAAAATCCTGGCATGTAGGCGCGGACACCTGCGCTAAATACAGAACGGTACTTCCCAAATCGTTTCGTCAGGACCCAAGTCTGTTCTTCCGGTATCCTCACAACACGCGCCATCCCCGCGACGGCTTTTGCCACCGACACATCGTCAATCAGTGGTGTGCTGCCTTGGCCCTGCGGCAGAACGACAACGAAAACAGGTAGGCGGCGTTCTGGGTCTTCCAGATGATCGCAAAGGTCTTCAGCATCGTTTTCAGTGTTGATGGTTCGCGGGATTTTCAAGATATCGCGCGATCCACGGATCAGGCCGGGTGCCTCAATCATCTGCAAGATCGTGCCGGGCACGTGAGGTTCAACCGAAAAGTCAGCCTCTGTGGTGCTGACAATCAAACGCAAGCTCAGATGAGGACGCTGTCCGACCCCGCCGCCGACGACCACCTCAGTTGACCAGATACGTCCTGCGACATTCTTGTCGGGGTCCTCGGCGCGCAATGCCCATAGGTCCATCGCGTCTGTGGAGATCCGCACGGCGGCACTGTTGCGCCCGCCAGCCATCAGGTCAAAATCGCAGTGATCCCACGCCTCTTTAGGCAATGCTGCGCCTGCGCGTCTGCTTGCCCATTGCAGAACAGCCACACGGGCGGCGTTAGAAGATGCGACAAAATCTTCGCCGTCCAGCTGGGCAGACACGCGCAGGATTTCGATGTTCCGCGCCGAGCGAGGCATCGTTCTTGCGAGGGGGGAGAGGGCATCGGCGAAGATGGTTGCCATGGGGTCACTTTCTAAGATGTTGTGATTCAATTTCAGATTGCACGAATGGCAACTGTCGGACAACCGCCCGAACTTGCCAAACTCCACTTACTGTGCATTTGCTGCCGTTCGTCTATAACGCAACATCTGGTATTTCGGGCTCGAACCTGCCCTTCGCTGCATCAGCAACAACCCCCCTCAAACCATCCCCTCAAGCGCCCGCACGGCCCGCAAAACCTCATCCTCGGTATTATAATATTCCGCACCATGCGCAGCATCACGGGCAGGTTCCGGCGCTCGGCGTCGATGCGGGTGGTGCCAGGCCCTGAGGTGCCGATCACATAGCCCTCAGCACGGACCCTTTCACTAAATCTGCATGCAGTAAGTCGTCCTTTCCCGCGCCAAGCCTCTATCACTGTTGCCCACGGCACATTGAGCAAGATACCCATTCCAAAGCATTTCGAACTATAGTCGGACCTCAAGTATGATTAGAAATGCTTTGGATTGAGGAACAGACCATGACACATCCCAGCACGCATCCTGGCCAGCCGCACTATATCAATCGGAGCGGTTGGTTGCGCGCCGCCGTCCTTGGGGCAAATGACGGCATTGTCTCGGTGTCCGCGCTGGTTGTTGGCGTCGCGGCCTCTGGCGCTGAGATCGGCGCCATTATGATAGCGGGTGTTGCAGGTCTGACAGCGGGGGCGATGTCCATGGCAGCGGGCGAATATGTGTCCGTCTCCTCCCAATCCGATATCGAACGGGCTGATATAAAGCGCGAAAAAATTGCGTTGGAGGAAATGCCGGAAGCAGAATTTGAGGAATTGGTCGAGATTTACCGCGAGCGCGGATTGAGCGAGGACACCGCGCAGACGGTGGCGCGCGAACTTAGTGAGAAAAACGCGTTGGCGGCCCATGTCAGAGATGAGCTGGGGCTTTCAGAAATGCACTCGGCAAACCCTCTCCAAGCTGCAATCACCTCCGCTCTCACCTTCAGCTTGGCCGCGGCAATCCCTGTATTGGGTGCGGCCTTCGCGCCTGTGTCTTTGACAATACCCGTTGTTTTGTTTGTCACAATTATTGCCCTTGCCGGCCTCGGCGCCCTTGGGGCCAAAGCCGGTGGCGCGCCCCTACTGCGTGCGGCCATCAGGGTCGTCGGCTGGGGTGTCTTGGCCATGAGCGTTACAGCCGGTGTCGGATGGGCCTTCGGGGTAAGCGTCTAACACAGGCCCGTTCTTTGCCAATCTTCACTGGCCGCACTCCCGCTCAAACCATCCCCTCAAGCGCCCGTACGGCCCCTATGACCTCCGCTTCGGTGTTAAAATAATGCGGTGCCATGCGCAGCATCACGGGCAGGTCCCGGCGCTCGGCGTCGATGCGGGTGTTGCCCGGCCCTGAGGTGCCGATCATGTAGCCCGCGTCGGCCATCTGGGCGGTCAATGCCTCTGCGTCGCCGCCCTCCACCGAAAAACTGACGATGCCGCACCGCTCGGCCCCCAGATCGCGCACCTCGACGCCGGGCACGGCGTCCAGCGCCCCTCGCGCGACCCCCGCCAAATCCTTCACACGCGCCTCAATCGCCTCAATCCCAATCGCATCGGCATAGTCAAACGCCGCCCCAAGCCCCGCGCGCAGGGCATAGGCGTTCTCCCAGGTCTCGAACCGCCGGGCGTCCGCGCGAAGCGCGTACCGGTCCCGCGCCACCCAAGGTGCGCCGTAGAAATCAATCATTGCGGGTTCAATCGTCTCCAGCCACTTTTCCGCGACATAGAGAAACCCGGTCCCGCGCGGGCCACGCAGAAACTTGCGCCCCGTGGCCGACAGGAAATCACAGCCAAGTACCGCCACGTCGATCTTGATCTGTCCCGCCGCCTGACAGGCATCCAGAAGATAGGGCACGCCATGCGCCCGAGCGATGCGTCCCACACCCTCAGCGGGGTTCACCAGGCCGCCATTGGTGGGCACCCATGTGATCGCGATCAGCCCCACATCCGGCCCCATCGCCGCCTCCAGCGCCCCAAGGTCCAGCGCGCCTGAGGCGTCCGAGGGGATCACCTCGATCACCAGCCCCTCACGCTTGGCGCGCTGCAACATGGCGACGTAATTGGCGGCATACTCCGCCTCGCAGGTCAGGATGCGCGCACCCGGCTCCAAAGGCAGCGCATAGAAGGCATGACACCACGCCACGGTCGCATTCTCCAGCAAGGCAATCTCATGCCGCTTGGCCCCGATATGACGCGCCGTGCTGTCATAGACCCGCTCCAACAGAGCGTCCTGTGCGGCATGCGCCTCATACCCGCCAATCCGCGCCTCAAGCTGGATATGCTCCACGATGGCATCCACCACGGGCTGCGGCATCAGCGCCGACCCACAGGCCAGCAGATGCACAGGACCCCCAATGCCGGGCGTCTCGCGCCGGATCCGCTCAATATCCATGATGTCTCTCCCTTTGGCCGCGATGCTAGGCGCGCAGGCAAAGGGGCGTCAATCGCTGGGTGGGGAAAAGGGGGAGGGTTTTGGTGGATGCAGTTCAGAGGGGAGCAGAGGGTGGATTGCGGACTTTCGCTGCGGGCCATACCAAGGGCAGCTATGCGCAGATAGCGACCTTTGCAAAGTTGGGCCGAACGATTACAGATCATACAAATTTCACGGGGGACCAATGCCAGAGTTTTGTAGCTTCCTTGTGTTTAGGCCCTGTGAAATTGATTTGATCCATTCAATTTGCGCCACTGCGAAATGGTCCACACGGGACATTCCTGACCCATCAATGCGATATGCCTTCTCCCAAAGAGGAGGTATCAGCGAACTATCCCAAGCTAGTGCGTTGAAGGACATTAGTGTCCGACGCGAAGGACAGCAAGGCGGAAGGTTGCTTCTGCTTGAGACAGGGCAAACCGAGGCTGACAATATTATCCAATTGGTCTGCGCAGCGAATGTCGTTCTTGAGGGGTTCCCGGTTATTAAAAACCCACCTACTTTCGGGTTCGAACTCTCTGACGACGAAGCAGATCGGGAAATAACCTTTGAGAACCTTTTTCGGAGAGATGTCCTCTTTCAATGGTTTACCTACCGTCATACGCTGCCAGTCGCGGTCGCCATCGCTGCTGAAGCTTGGCGGAACAAGAAGCTTGTCTATGCCATTCACAAGTTGGCACAGAGCTACGAAACCGAGTGCGTGACGCCGTGGTCAATGCACCCTCGCAATGGGCAAGTGTTTGAAAAACACACCGACGATTTTGCCTCGCACGTAGGAACGTCTGTGGCGATAAACCTTGCATATTCATCCATTGAGGAACTTGATCTTGGCGTGAAAGCGAGCGGTAAGATACCGCGATCAATTGGAGAAGGGACTTTCGTATGGAACCAGAAAGTTTTGGAGCCATTCAAGGCGCGTCTGCGAAATGCTGGGATTGATCCAGAAAGAACAATTGATTGGGTGACCCGTGGTGACCAATCAGAAGTGAAAGTATATGATATGTTCAACCAGCTTTCAGAATATTCGGATGGGGTTGAGGTACGAGATCGAAAGGTTTCATTACCGGATGCGATCAATTTTAGCGAGTTTTTGCGCAACAAAATGACCGCCCACGCTTTTTCTTCAGATACCCAGCGTCTCGGGCCTTATGAGGTCTACAACGTTCAGCAAGTCGCAAGATTTCTGATTTTGTCCAAGTGCAACCTTTGGAACACTCGGACCGAAGGACTTAGAAAACGCTACAACTAAGCTCTCAGGTAGAAGCCGGACGCTGCCAGACGCGACGATGGGCGTGTCCGCTTTGGGCTGGGAACGGTAGTTAGACCCCTTTAGCACAAAGGTCCGCTAAGGGCCGCAACCCGCACATTATCCCAAAAACCACCCCTCCCCGTCTACCCCGCTATAAAAACGGCAGCGGGTGCCGAGCCCTCGTCCGGCACCCGCTGCCCTAACTTTTCAGCCTTTCACAACCATTTGCGGCGAGATCACGTCGATCCCAAGGGCCTTGCCGACCGCATAATAGGCCAGCTGCCCCGCATGGACGTTCAGCCCTTCCAGAAGGTGCGGATCATCGGCGCAGGCCTGTTTCCAACCCTTATCGGCCAGCGCCAGCATGAAGGGCATCGTCGCGTTGCCCAAAGCGATGGTCGAGGTCCGGGCGACCGCGCCGGGCATGTTGGCCACACAGTAATGGATGATCCCGTCCACATCATAGATCGGGTCCTGATGCGTGGTGGCGCGCGAGGTCTCAAAACACCCGCCCTGATCAATCGCCACATCCACCAGAACCGAGCCGGGCTTCATCGCGCCAAGCTGTGCGCGGCTGATCAATGTGGGGGCCGCCGCACCGGGGATCAGCACCGCGCCAATCACCATATCCATGCGCGGCAAAAGCTCCTCCACAGCGCCCTTGTCCGAAAACTGCGTCGTGAGCCGCCCCATGAACACATCATCGAGATACGAGAGGCGCGGCACGGACCGGTCCAGCACGGTCACATTCGCGCCCATGCCCACGGCCACGCGGGCCGCCGCCGTGCCAACAACACCGCCGCCGATGATCGCCACATTCGCGGGTCGCACACCGGGCACGCCGCCCATCAACACGCCGCTGCCACCATTGGCCTTTTGCAGCGCCCAAGACCCACTTTGCGGCGCGAGCCGCCCGGCCACCTCCGACATAGGCGCCAGAAGGGGCAAGCCGCCATTGCGGTCCGTTACAGTTTCATAGGCAATCGCGGTGCAGCCCGAGGCGATCAGATCGCGGGTCTGCTCAGGGTCGGGGGCGAGGTGCAGATAGGTGAAGAGAAGCTGCCCCTCGCGCAGCATCTTGCGCTCGCCGGGCTGGGGTTCCTTGACCTTGACGATCATATCCGCGGTCGTAAAAATCTCCTCCGCAGTATCCGCAATAGCGGCCCCTGCGGCCTCGTAGTCGGCATCAGTAAATCCCGCGCCATTACCTGCCCCGGCCTGAATAAGAACGCTGTGGCCATGCGCCACTGCCTCCATCGCGGCATTGGGCGTCATACCGACGCGAAATTCCTGTGGCTTGATCTCGGTTGGGCATCCGATCTTCATCTGGGGTCTCCTCCTCCTGATATTTTCCGTTCTGCGCCGTTTGACGCGCAATTGGCTTGAAATATTGCGCGCCGAATGCTGTTCTAGCGCAAGTTTACACCGCTTAGTGGTCCAAATTGTGAAAGGTCTTGCAATAATGTCGCTAGATACGATTGATCGTCGTCTGCTCGCTGTACTGCAAAAGCGCGGACGGATTTCCAACGCCGATTTGGCTGAGGTGGTGAACCTCTCGGCCAGCGCGTGCCACCGCCGCGTGCAGCGGCTTGAGGCGGATGGCTATATCTCGGGCTATGTGGCGCTGCTCAACGCGCATAAACTGGGCGTGCCTGCCACGGTGTTCGTCGAGATCACCCTCGCCACCCAAGCCGACGGCGTGCTGGAGGCGTTTGAGAAGGCCGTAGCCCGCATCCCCGATGTGCTGGAATGTCACCTGACCGCAGGCACCGCTGACTACATCATGAAGATCGTGGCCGAAAATACCGAAGATTTCGCCCGTATCCACCGCCAATACCTGACCCGCCTGCCGGGCGTAGCAAAGATGCAAAGCAGTTTTGCTCTCAGGACCGTGTGCAAGACGACCGCGCTGCCGCTCTAACGCAGAGACGTTGACCTATGGTCACCTCGCGTCTATCTGAAACCAAGAGGGTTGCCCCTCGCGTCATCATCACACCGGGACAGCCCGGTATTGTAGAAAAGGCTGTCTCATGGCTTGGATGTATCTGATTATCGCGGGTCTTCTGGAAATCGTCTGGGCGTTTTTCATGAAGAAATCCATGGGCTTCACCCTCCTGGTGCCCAGCATCATCACAATCGTCACGATGGTGATCAGCTTTGGCCTTCTGTCGCTTGCGATGCGGACCCTGCCGCTTGGCACGGCCTATGCGGTCTGGGTCGGGATTGGCGCGTTCGGCGCATTTGTTCTGGGCGTGGTCCTGCTGGGCGAAGCACTCACCCCGATGCGCGTTGCGGCGGCAGGGCTGATTGTCATGGGCATCATCTTGATGAAAGTCTCAAGCATGACAGAATAGGCGGGGAGGGCTGCGTCTCTTCGCAAATTGAAAAGCCCCAATGTATCCACTGGGCAGACATTCCAAAAGGACCTGACATGGCACTCACCGCAATCATCGAAGCCTATGGCGGACCAGAGCAATTCAAACTGGTGGAGCGCGATGTGGGCGCGCCCGCAGCCGGTGAGGTGCGGATCGCGCACAAAGCGGTCGGCCTGAACTTCATTGACGTCTACCAGCGCACAGGCCTTTACCCACTGAACCTGCCCCATGCGATGGGTATGGAGGCGGCGGGGGTGATCGACGCCGTGGGTGAGGGTGTTACGCATCTGAAGGTCGGGGATCGCGCGGCTTACGCGTCCCAACCGCCCGGTGCCTATTCAGAGGCGCGCGTCATGCCTGCCGCTCAAGTCTGTCCGCTGCCAGATGGGATTTCCTTTGAGGAAGGGGCCGCGATGATGCTTAAGGGCATGACGGTCGAGTATCTCTTCCACCGCACAACGCCCCTGAAACGCGGCGATACGGTCCTGTTTCATGCCGCAGCGGGCGGCGTGGGTCTGCTGGCCTGCCAATGGGCCCGCGCGCAAGGAATCACGCTGATCGGCACCGCCGGAACGGATGCGAAATGTCAGCTCGCCCTCGATCATGGTGCCACACATTGCCTCAATTACCGCGAGGAAGATTGGTCGGCGCAGGCGCGCGACCTGACCGGCGGTGCAGGCGTCGACGCGGTGATGGACGCGGTGGGCAAGGACACGTTTGACGGCTCGCTCAATGCGTTGAAGCCGCTGGGCATGATGATTTCTTTTGGCGCAGCCTCAGGCCCTGTGCCACCCATTGATGTGGGTATTTTGGGCAAAAAAGGCTCGCTCAAGCTCACCCGCCCCACGCTTTTCACCCATATCGGCGATCACGCAACCTGTCAGGCGATGGCGCGGCATCTGGGCGAAAAGGTGTTATCGGGGGATGTGAAAATCAATATCGGCCAAAGATTCGATCTGCGCGATGTGGCCAAGGCGCATGAGGCGCTGGAAGCGCGTCAGACAACGGGCAGCACGATATTGGAAATCTAGCGCACCCCGCGCGGGTCATTTCTTGTCGCGGGCCGCTTTTTCTTCCTTTGTCAGCTTATTTTGCCAGACATTCTTGCTCAGCCCAAGTTCGGGCGCGAGGGGCTTTGTCTTGCCTTTGCTGACTTTGCCGCCCTTGTTCAGGAAGTCCTGAATAAGAGCCTCATCCGTGGTGGGTTTGGGGACTTTTTTCATAGCTCAAAGCCTAACTCCTGCGCGACAGTCAGGCAAGCCATCACGTACCGTCCCACCGTTTGAGCATCCAATACCATTGATCTGGATGCGCGAGGATACGCGCCGAAAGGCTGTCATTGAAAGCGCGGGTCATGGTGATCGCATCCGAGGGCGCAATAGGCGCCTCAAATTCCACATCGAAACTGTGCCCATCGCCGGTGCGAATTCCATAGGCAGGGATCATCGGCAAGTCGTATTTCAACGCAAGCTGGGCCGCCGAGAGAGAGGTGAGCGCATCCACCCCACAAAACGGTATCGGCACGCCTTCGGCATATTTTTCATCCAGCAGGATCGACACGATCCCACCCCCGCGCAGATGCCGCACCAGCGCCTTGGTCCCCACACGCCCCGTGGCCAGAATGGGCATACCCCCCGCCTCAATCCCTGCGCGCAGACGGCGCTCATAGTGGCGGTTCTTGTTGGGGCGATAGACGGCACCGCTCTCCATCCCGTGCATCTTGATCACGGCGCGCACGGCCTCCCATTGCCCGAAATGGCCCGAGACGATGATCGCGCCGCGCCCGGCCATATGCGCCTCTTTCAGCGCATCAAGACCGGGGCCAGACGCGCTGAATTTATGGTGCTGGGTGGCAAACTCCCCGCCATGATAAATCTCAAACAGGGTCTGGCCCATATTGCGGCCCATAGCACGGCCCATCTGCGCCCGCGCACTGCGCTTCATGTCGGGGAACACGCGCCGCGCCTCACGATCAAACTTGCGGCCCGCAGGCGGAAACCACCGCATCACGGCCTCCAATGTCGCGCCAAGCCCGCGCGAGCGTACATCGAACGCATGCCACCGAAACGCCGTCAGCGCCGACCACAAAGGCAGGTATCGGGCATGGCTGAGAACCGATTTGAAAGGGCGGGAGAACATGGCCCCGTATGATCGGGTTTGGCCAAAAGGCCAAATGGAAAACGCGGTAGGATGGGCTTACGATCCCAAAGAACCATTCAGGCAATCATGCCTTCTTGGGGTTAGCGCGGCTCCTGAACAATCTTCAGCAGCGATGGGAAAGCATAAAGACCGGGCGCGCGTCCAGCAGGCGGCTCAAGTACTGTAATCAGCCCTGCCTCCTGCAATTTGCGGGTAAATGTATGTGCCGTTGGCTTTGGAATCCCAGCGTTTCTCGTAAACCGGTTGTTTCTGAATATGGGGTTTGCAAAAATAAAATCCAAAGCGTTTACAGACCATTGAGAGCGCAGCACGTCACGAAACTGCTCACGCATGTGGTCGTAATGTGCCTGTATGCTACCCACCATCGCAAGGTTTTCATTCGCCTGAGAGCCGAGCGCCTCAAGGAAAAAGTGGCACCAGCTCGTCCAATCATTCTCGGACGAAACCGCCCGCATACGAGCGATATATTCGTCCTTGTGACGCTCAAAATAGTCACTGACAAAAAACCGTGGGGCGCTGAGAACATCTTGCTGCCACAACATCAACGTGATCAACATTCGCCCCACCCGCCCATTGCCATCCTCAAACGGATGTAATGCCTCAAATTCTGCGTGGGCAATGGCGGTTTTCAGGAGCGGCATCATATCACTGTCAGTAATGAACCCGACAAGAGAATTCATTGCGTCAGGCAGATCATGCGCGTTGATCGGAATGAACTTGATTTTTCTTTGCGGTCGGTCGCCAACATAGTTCTGGTCCAGTTTATACTGTCCCGGTCGCTTTTCCGCGCCACGGCCATGGCTCAGCAGAACCCGGTGGGCCGATTTAATTAAATGCTCTGATATTTTGTAACCATCAGCGATCTGCTTCTCCGCCTGACGCAGGGCGCGGGCGTAAAGCGCGACTTCCAAAGTATCGTTTCGCTGGATTGGTGCGGGCGTGTCTTCGTCCGCATCAGCCTCAAGGCGCAGGACCTCTTCAATTGTGGAAATCGTGCCTTCCATCCGCGATGAAACAACTGCATCACGGGCCCGCAATGGGGCAAGCAATAGCTCGCTATTCGGAAGCTGTCTGAGCAACGTGTCGTATTTGGTAAGCGACATTAACGCTGCGGCAAATGGCTTTTGCAAGAGGTTGAGGTCAGGGGCAGGGGGTGGAAATACTCCATAGTGGTAGTCCACAGCCTCAGAACTGTCATATGTTGTGTTGTGTATAAGAATTTCAGTTTTACCGACCATAGAGCTTCTTATAGCCTCAAAGATATACACAAACAATATTGATTATAAGATTACCCATTTTAGTATACTCAAAAATAATTGTGTTTAGGATCAACATCTCATCGGGTTTTGTATCTGCAATTCAGCAAACCACCTAACACAAAAGGCCCCGCGCGTCTCCGCCGGGGCCTTTTCCAATCTTAAATCTGACGATCAATCGTCAGCTTTTTCTTTCGCCTCGGGCGCGACTTCTTCGCCCGTTTCCTGATCGACCACTTTCATCGACAGGCGCACTTTGCCGCGATCATCGAAGCCAAGCAGTTTGACCTTCACTTCCTGGCCCTCTTTGAGGACATCGGACGGATGGTTCAAACGGCGGTTCTCGATCTGGCTGACATGCACAAGGCCGTCCCGCTTGCCGAAGAAGTTCACGAAGGCGCCGAAATCGACGATCTTCACAACAGTCCCGGTATAGACCTGACCCTCTTCCGGCTCGGCCACGATCGAATGGATCATGTCGTAAGCCTTCTTGATGGCCTCGCCATTGGGCGATGCGATCTTGATGATACCTTCGTCGTTGATATCGACCTTGGCACCGGAGACCTCAACGATCTCGCGGATCACCTTGCCGCCCGAGCCGATCACTTCGCGGATTTTATCCGTTGGGATCTGCATGGTCTCAATACGCGGTGCGTGGATCGAGAAATCCTGCGCGCCGGTCAGGGCTTTGTTCATCTCGCCAAGGATATGCAGCCGGCCTTCTTTGGCCTGCGCCAACGCCTTTTGCATTATCTCGGGCGTGATGCCAGCGATCTTGATGTCCATCTGGAGCGATGTGATGCCATTCTCGGTCCCGGCCACTTTGAAATCCATGTCGCCGAGGTGATCCTCGTCGCCGAGAATATCCGTCAGAACCGCGTAGGAGCCGTCATCCTCAAGGATCAGACCCATCGCAACACCGGCCACAGCCGTTTTCAGCGGAACACCCGCATCCATCATGGCCAAGGAGCCACCACAAACCGACGCCATTGAGCTGGAGCCGTTCGATTCGGTGATCTCAGAGACAAGACGGATCGTATAAGGGAAGTCCGTCGCAGCAGGCAGCACAGCTTGCAATGCGCGCCATGCCAGCTTGCCGTGACCAATCTCACGACGGCCGGGAGGGCCCACGCGACCCGCTTCGCCCACCGAATAGGGGGGGAAGTTGTAATGCAGCAGGAAGTTCGACTTATACATACCCTGAAGGCTGTCGATCATCTGCTCATCATCGCCGGTGCCCAGCGTAGTGACCACAAGGCTCTGCGTCTCACCGCGCGTAAACAGCGCCGAGCCATGCGTGCGGGGCAAAAGACCCGTCTGGCTGACGATATCGCGCACCTTGTCCAGCGCACGCCCGTCGATCCGTTTGCCGGTTTTCACGACATCGCCGCGCAGAACCGCGCCTTCGAGCTTTTTGAGGGCCGAACCAAGGTTGGCATCCTCAAGCTGCTCCTCAGTCAGAGCGTCCTTGATGGCGGCTTTGGCATCCGAGACGGCTGTGGTCCGCTCTTGCTTGTCGGTGATCGCATAGGCGGCGCGGATCTTATCCTCGCCCGCTGCTTTGACGGCCGCGTAAAGATCGGAATAGTCAGGCGCTTGGAAATCAAACGGCTCTTTCGCGCAATCCTCGGCCAGATCAATGATCAGGTCGATCACCGGCTGGATCTGCTCATGCGCGAAGTTCACAGCACCCAGCATCTCTTCCTCGGTCAGCTCATAGGCTTCCGATTCCACCATCATCACGGCATCTTTGGTGCCCGCCACAACCAGATCAAGGCGCTGATCAGGGTTGTTTTTCAGCTCATGCATGTCGTCAATCGTGGGGTTCAGGATGTAGTCACCATCCTCATAGCCCACGCGGCACGATGCAATCGGCCCGCGGAATGGCGCGCCCGAAATCGTGAGCGCAGCGGAGGCCGCGATCATCGCAACCATGTCCGGGTCATTCACGAGGTCATGCGAAAGCACGGTGCACATCACCAGCGTTTCGTTCTTGAAACCGGGGACAAAGAGGGGCCGGATAGGACGGTCAATCAGACGCGCGGTCAGCGTCTCTTTTTCCGTCGGGCGCGCCTCGCGCTTGAAAAAGCCACCGGGCACTTTGCCGGCCGCATAGTATTTTTCTTGGTAATGGACCGTCAGCGGGAAGAAATCCATTCCCGGTTTTGGCGACTTTGCGAAGGTCACGTTGGCCATGACCGACGTTTCCCCCAATGTAGCGATGACCGAGCCATCCGCCTGGCGGGCAACCTTGCCCGTTTCGAGTGTCAGCGTTTCTTCGCCCCACTCAATTGATTTTTTCACTTCGTTGAACATCTATCGTTTCCTGTATGGGGGCGCTCCCGGCGTTCCGGGTCCCCCGTTTGAATGGCGGCCCCATTGCCGCCGACCCCATTATCATATTCCGTGCGCCGGGGTCGGGGCGCACCGTCTCAGATGGCCGGGCCATACAGCAGATTACGTTGAAAGAAAAGCGAAAGCCGGAAAGGGCCCTTGCGGCCCAGACCTCAGATCAGGCTGAACTTCTCCGGGCGCAGGATCTCGACCGTCTCAACATAGGCGACACCGGCGTAATTGGTAAAATACTTGGCCACGACATCATCGGTGATCGCCTCGGCCACGTCATGATTGGCGACGATGGCCTCGATCTTCACATTCTGCGAAATGCCGCCCGCCACCTGCGCGCGCCCGCTACCGCGCTTGCCACGGCTGCCTTTGCCGCCCGCCTCCACGAAAGTATACCCCGTGCCGCCGCGCGCCTCAATGATGGTAGCGACCCCCTCAAGGATGCTGCGCTCGGTGATGATGACGACTTTGGTCGCTGTGTGCATGATCTGTCCTCCCCCTGTTGCTGCTAAAGATGGATGGCGCCGCATCCATGCGCAAGGGGAGCATGCCGATACCCCGGACAAGAAAACGCCCGCTCGAAACCGAACGGGCGCTCAAATGTCGTGAAAGGCGCGCGCGTTAGCGGCGAATACCCAGACGTGTGATAAGGTCTTTGTAACGGGCCTCATCTTTGGACCGGACGTAATCCAGAAGCTTGCGGCGCAGTGCGACCATTTTCAGAAGGCCACGGCGACCGTGATTGTCCTTCTTGTGGGTCTTGAAGTGCTCTGTCAGCGTGCTGATCCGCGAGGTGAGGATAGCAACCTGAACTTCGGGCGAACCTGTGTCGCCTTCCTTGGTTGCAAACTCTTTCATCACGCGGTCTTTTTCTTCGGCGGTAATCGACATCGGGTTCTCCTTTGGGTCAAGGGTTTGGGGCGCAAGCCGGGATGTCGTCCAGCAAGGTCCGTGGAGGTATCCATCCAAGGCAAGCCCCGGAAGAATGCGGGCAGGTAACCCGTTTTTCTGCCGAAGGAAAGCAAAATCCATGCGCGCCCGCGCCGCCGCCCAAGCCCCCACCCATGATCAGAGCATCGCGCCCTGCGGCAACGCGCTCTGTCCGACAAGCGTCAGATGCCCAACATTCAGCCCCTCCGAGGTGTTCACCTCGGCAATCCTCGTGCCATTGAGCAGGACATGCTGGATCGAGCCATTCTCGGCATCGGGTTCCAGAGCGACCTCAGGCTCTTCCTCAAGGCTGTCGTCAAAGAGAATCAGCAGGCTGTCCTCCGCCGGGTCAAAATCCAACACCTGCGCCTGATGCGCGGCAGAAAGCCAATTGCCAAGGATCACCGTATCGGCCCCATCGCCCAGCGTCACGATATCATGCGCGCCAGCGGTGATCACATCATCACCCGAGCCACCATTGAGGAAATCGCCCTCGTCCATATCGTCCCAGCCATCCGTCTCGTCATCATCCTCAAGACCCGAAAGCGTATCATTGCCCCAGCCGCCAAAAAGCGTATCTGCGCCAAGGCCGCCGCGCAGGCTGTCATCGCCCAGATAGCCGCTGACCGCATCATCGCCATCGCCGCCCAAGACCAGATCATCGCCAATGCTGCCGGTCAGCGTGTCGTCGCCCGCACCGCCCATGACCGTGTCGTCGCCATTTTCGCCATAGGCGAGGTCATCACCGTCACCGCCATTGATCCAGTCGCCATCTCCCCCGCCCCAGAGGCTGTCATCGCCTGCACCGCCCTCAAGCGTGTCGAGGTCCAGCCTGCCGTAAAGCTCATCATCACCCGCTTTGCCGGACAGGCTATCATCCCCCGCGCCGCCATTGATCAGGTCCACACCATCGGTGCCGACAATCTCTTCGCCCGCATTGGTGCCCAGCAGGATGTTTTCCAGCGGGGCGGTCTCATCACTGGCCGTATCTGGCGTCTCTTCGGGATCGGCCGGGGCCTCAGTATCATCGACTTCAAGGGGATCATCTTCAGGGCCGTCCGCCGCGAGCAGTGCATCAATCAGGCTTGCATCTTCTGCCTCGGCCACACCCTTATCCCCAAGCCATAGGTCAAGCGTATCGGCGGGGTCGTTGCCCACAGCCGCATCGTCTTCTTGCTCAGGCCCTTCGGCCTCACCCCCTGCATCAGGTTCGGGATCAGCACCAGGCCCAATGAGGTCCAGAATGGAGCCGGTGCTTTCGCCGTCTTCAACACCCTCTTGTCCGGTTGCCATTTCCTCGGCATCCGTTTCCTCATCATCGTCCGCCCCGATCCCGATGAATGCAGACGCGCCAAGCGCCATCATGCCCATAAGGCCTGCCAGAAGTAACATATCATGAACCCACTCTTACCCGTTCTCAAGGTGCCCGCGCGGCCCAGATCGGTCAACGCAGCACTATGAGCATGGTTAACGTGCTCGGACCGGCAGCGGCGATGATCAGAGGGTGGGAAGGTCCGCCCAAGGCTCGGGCTGCCGCGCATAGGCGATATAGAGCGGATGTTTGGGATGCCCGTCTTTTGAAAGCCCAAGATGGTAAACCGGACGGCCCAAACCCTGAAGCATCCGGGCCACTTCGGGGCCACGCCCACGATGCGCACCATGGGTGCCCCAAGCCGCGATGATTCGATCCGCCCAATCACAGCTTTCGCGGAGCGCCGCATCATTGTCCGGCCCCACGGGATCGGCGGCAGCGCGCATCCCCTTTGGGTCGGTGTCGCGCCACGCAAAGATGTTGGTCACGCGAAAGCCCCCAAAGCCAAGCGTCCGCGCCCGCCGCTCACAGCGCTCCACGGTAGGGTCGTTCTGCACCTCGGTCGCGGTGGAGGGGTTGAGCATGATAAAAAGCGCTTTCTCGCCGCTGGGCTCCCACACGCGGGTCAGCGTATAACGATACCGCTCGCAATCGGAATAGACCGCTGTGGAGGGCGCGTCACCCTTGAGATGAGTGCGCTCGATCATTGCCCTGTGGGGGCGTCCGGCGCAGGCCCGCCTTGCGGCAGCGCAAAGACCCGGCTGGGGTGCAGCGCCCCGGATTTGTAGATCCCCACCGCCACGGCGCGCCCGTCATGTGATGCCCAAGCCTCATCGCCATATTCCGCATCGCCGGGATAGACCATGCCGGGATTGCCGTTGCGCAGCTTCACCGCGCCCTCGGGGGTGCAGCGCAGCTCTGGCAGGTCCGACAGACCCACCTCCAGCGGCAAAAGATGCGCATCAAGCGCGGGGTCCTGCGCCAGCGCCTCCACTTGCGCCAGCGTGATCGCGTCCTCCACATCGAACGGCCCGGACCACATCCGCCGCAGCCATGTCACATGGCCATAACAGCCCAGCTGCGCACCCAGATCCCGCGCAACGCTGCGCACATAGCCACCCTTGCCGCAGGTCATCTCAAGCACGGCGCTGTCGGAATCGGGCCGCTCGTCCAAGAGCAGTTCCTCAACCCAGAGGGGCCGTGCGGCGATCTCCATCTCCTCGCCGTCGCGGGCGCGCTTGTAAGCTCGCTCCCCGTCGATCTTCACGGCGGAAAATTGCGGCGGGACCTGCATGATGTCGCCGACAAAGCCGCTGAGCGCCTCTTTGATGTCGTCATCGCTGGGGCGCGCATCGCTGCGCTGGATCACTTCGCCCTCGGCATCGTCGGTATTTGTGGCCGCGCCAAACTGCACGGCAAAGCGGTAGGCCTTCAGCGCGTCCGTCACGAATGGCACGGTCTTCGTGGCCTCGCCCAGCGCAATGGCCAGAACCCCCGTTGCATCCGGGTCGAGCGTGCCCGCATGGCCCGCCTTCTTGGCCTGCAACGCCCAGCGCACCTTGTTGACCACCGCCGTGGAGGTCAGCCCCGCAGGCTTGTCTACGACGAGCCATCCGGAAATATCGCGCCCCTTGCGTTTGCGTGCCATGCCGCACCCCTTGCTATACAGATAAGAGATGCGGGCTAGCCCAGCCCCGGACCCCTGTCAATCAATCGCGGGTGCGGCCACAGGGCTCACGAGCCCCACAATCGGCCCGAGCGGGAAGCCACGATCATGCCGCCCAAGCCCAGGCGCATAGAGCCGAGAGATATTGCCGTCGAAATAAAGCGCCTGAGGCAAGGCCAGATGATCGCGGAAGAGCCGCCCAAAGGCATGGAAATTCACCGGCTGGTTGGAAATCGCAAAGATGGCGCTGCGTCCATCCGCGCTCGTGCCCACGCCGTTGCGGATATACATGCTGTCGCTGCCTTCCAAGAACCGCGGATGCAGCGCGCCGTCGATCACCAACATTGGTCCCGATTGCGTGGCGTCGCGGCAGTCAGGGGCCTCGGCCACATAACGCCCCGTCTCGATCACATCGGCGCGCCCCGACCGTAGGCAAAACACCCCGTTGGGCAAGAGCCCGAAATTGCCGGGTCCCTCAGAGGTGATGACGCGCTGCGCCTCGGCACTATCCTCAATATAAAGCCCGACAGGCGCGCGGTCCGCATGATACATGCCCGCATTCATCGCAAAGCCAAGCGCGGCACCCGCAGGCTCCAAAAGCCCGTCCACAGCGGCAAAACTACCCAGCAACTCATCCGCATCATCGTTGAGAAAAAGCCTCAGATCGGCCCTGGTCGTATCGACCTCGCAAACGGTGTAACTGGTCCCGTCAAAGCTCAGATCGCGGCACGGCTCCGTCGCCGCCGCCATCCCGGCCAAGGGAATGAGTAAGGCCGCAAACCAACGCATGGCCCTAGCCACCACCTTGGTCAGCATCACTTTGGGCACTACTGTCTTGGTCACCATCATCTTGACCCTCGTCCAGATCGCGTTGCACCGCATCCTGATTGAAGAGACGCCGCGTCTCGTCCATCTGATCAAACGTGGTATCCAAACGGAACCGCAGGTCAGGCGCGTATTTCAGCGCCAGCTTCTTGCCGATCATGCGGCGCAACTCGCCCTTGTTACGCGCCAGAAGGGCCACGATCTCATCGCGCCCCTCACCGCCCAAAGGCAGCACATAGGCTGTCGCGATCTTCAGATCCGGTGAGGTGCGCACCTCACCCACCGTCACCGACATGCGGTTCAGCTCCGGGTCATGCACATCGCCCCTCGCCAGCACCTCGGAAAGCGATCGTCGGATAAGCTCGCCCACGCGCAGCTGACGCTGCGAGGGTCCGGGGCCGTCATGAAACTTGTTCTTTGCCATGCAGGAGCATCTAAGCCCTCGCCCGCCCTTTGCCAAGCGCCGCGTCGCAGGCTAAGACATCCCGGCAACGTGGGAGAGACGGATATGACAGGCACACCCGGTATCACGGTCACAGGCGCGTCGGGGCGTATGGGACAAATGCTCATCCGCACGATCCTTGAGAGCGACAAGGCGCGTCTCGTGGGCGCGGTGGAGCGTGCGGGCCATGATTGGGTGGGCCGGGACGTGGGCGTTGCCATGGGCGGCACGCAGATCGGCGTGATCGTGACCGATGATGCGCTGGAGGCCTTTGCCCCGGCGCAAGCGATCATTGATTTCACCGCACCGGCAGCAACGCTGGAATTCGCGAAGCTCGCCGCGCAAGCCCGCGCCGTGCATGTGATCGGCACCACCGGCATGACGGATGAGGACCTAATGGCTCTCAAACCTGCCGCGCGTCATGCGGTGATCGTGCGGGCTGGCAACATGAGCCTCGGGGTCAACCTGCTGACGCAGCTCACCAAGCGTGTCGCGGCGGCGTTGGACGAGGATTTCGATATCGAGATCATCGAATCGCACCACAATCAGAAGGTCGATGCCCCCTCCGGCACCGCCCTGATGCTGGGCGAGGCGGCCGCAGAGGGGCGCGGCGTGTCCCTGAACGCGGTGTCCGACCGTGCGCGCGACGGGATGACCGGCAAGCGCACGCGCGGCGATATCGGTTTTCACGCCATTCGCGGCGGCGACATCATCGGTGAGCATGATGTGCTCTTTGCCGCTGCGGGCGAGCGGATCACCCTGCGCCATGTGGCCTCTGATCGGTCGGTCTTTGCGCGCGGCGCTTTGAAGGCAGCGCTTTGGGGGCAGGGGCGCGATCCGGGCGAATATGACATGCTCGATGTGCTGGGCCTGTCGGATGGCGCGCAGTGAGCGCCTGATGCTGAGTTGGCTGAACCGCTCAGCCTTTGGCCTTCTGGCCATGGTTGGGGGGCTTTGGGTTGCGACGGCGATCCTTTTTCATGTGGTAGGCACGGCGCAGGCGGGGGCACTTCTTGCGCTCTTTGCGGGGCTTGTGCTCGCGTGGCTCGGGCATCGCCGTGGCGCGCTTCTGGGATGGGCGGCACTGGGCGTGGGAGCGATAGCCGTGGCGCTCTGGTATCAGACATATCAGCCCAGCGCGGACCGCGATTGGGCCCCAGACGTGGCGCGTGGCGTGGGCGCGGACCGCGACGGCGAGATGGTCACTCTCCGCAACATCCGCGACTTTGAGTGGACCAGCGTGGACACCGCGACCGAGCGCTGGATCACACAAACCTACGATCTAGGCCAGCTTCAAAGTGTTGATATGATCACCTCGATCTGGGGCAATCCGAACATCGCGCATCTTCTGGTCAGTTTCGGCTTCAAGGATGCGCCCAACGTGGTCTTTTCCGTCGAAATCCGCCGCGAGCTGGGCGAGGTCTATAGCACTTTCGGCGGCTTTTTCCGCCAGTTTGAGCTGGTTCTGATCGCCGCGACCGAGCGCGACATTGTCCAGCTGCGCACCACCCAGCGCGAGGAGCAAGTCAGTCTCTATCCGACCGACCTCACGCCCGCGCAATTGCGCGATTTCTTCCTCGCCTATGTGGCCCTCGCCCAGAACCTTGAGGCAGAGCCGCGCTTTTACAACACGCTGACCGCCAATTGCACCACCGTGGTCTTCGGCCTCGCCAGAGCGGTCAATCCCGACCTGCCCCTTGATCCGCGCGTGGTCTTGTCAGGCGGTTTGCCCGAATATGTGGACGCGCTTGGCCTACTGCCCGGCGACATGCCGATAGACGAGCGCCGCACCAAAGCCCTCATCACCCCCCGCGCCCAGACCGCAAGGCCTCAGGATGATTTCTCAGCCGTAATCCGGGCGCAATCAGACGCGCAGTAACTAGCCGTTGCGCCCCAGATACGCGTCCATCGCCGCTAGCCCCTCGTCCAGACCCTTGCGGCCAAACCCGATGCGGAACCGGTCGGTGGGGGTCTCTCCAAGCTCCGAGGAATAGATCGTGCTGGGCAGGACCAGAACGCCCGCCGTCTCCACCATATCGCGCGCGAAATCATCAACCCCATCCGCACCCAGATAGCGGGGATAGCCCATGCAGGACCCGTCGGGCCGCGTCCATTCAAAGATATCCGCATGGCGCGCGAAGAACGCATCCCATTTCGGCAGGTTCTCCTCCACGATGGCGCAATTGCGCGCGATGATCCGGTCACGGGCTTTGAGCGCGATCCGCGCCAGACGCTCGCTTGGCCCCGAATTGCAGATCGAGATGTAATGCTTGAGCCGCTCCATCTTCGACAAAACCTCCCGGTCCTGACAGGCGATCCAGCCGACGCGCAGGCCCGGCAGCCCGTAGGACTTGGACATCACGCCAAGCGACAGCCCGCGCTCATATTCGTCCGCCACAAACGGCAGATGTTGCGCCGAAGCAGGCCCCAGCCCGTGAAAAATCTCGTCATGCAGGACCCAGATCCCATGATGGCGGCACAGATCAATCAACGCGCGATACCGCTCCAGCGGCAGGATCGCGCCGGTGGGGTTATGCGGGAAATTGATCGTCACCAGCTTCGTGTTGGGCCGGATCGCGGCCTTGATCCGGTCAATATCCAACGACCAGCCGTCCTCGGGGTCCAACGGCACGCCTGTCGCCTCGCAAATCGCCAATGGCATCGATTCGTGGCTTTGGTAGTTGGGTGTGACGACAATCGCATGATCGCCGCGTTCCAAAAGCACCGTGTTGGCCGCAAAAATCCCCTCACTGGCCCCGGCAAAGCACAGCACGTCCTCGGCGCTGCGTCCTGCATAGGTCCCGGCAATCTCAACCCGCAAATCCGGCGCGCCCCATGTCTCGGTATAGCCAAGCCACATGCGCTCGAACCCCTCACGGTCCTCGGCGCTCGCCATCGCCAGCAACTCATCCAGCCGCATCGCCTCAGCGTCCGAAGCCGTCATATGGTGGCGCGCGGTGAACTCCCACTTGGCGAAATGTGTCTCAAGACGGAAATCTGGCAACGCGCTCATTGAATCCTCCAAGGGCAGTCATAATACTGATCCAGCGGGGCCATCCCGCCGTATATATTGTGATATAGTTAATGGAAACGAGACCATGCGCCATCTTATTTCTCTTTGCATTGCCGCAGTTATCGCCCTGCCGCTTACGTTCTCCACGCCAGCCGCCGCGCAGGATTTCTCGACTGTGCAGCAAGAAGATAGCTTTGTGTCCCTCGTGGACGGGCGCAAACTGACACGGTTCGGCATCAATCTGGATGTGACGCCGGATGGGCGCATCATCGGGCGGGCGTTTGGCCGTGATGTGACCGGCGCTTGGAATTGGGACGCGGGCTATTTCTGCCGTGATCTTTTTTGGGGCGCGCGTGATCTCGGAGCCAATTGCCAGATGGTGAAAATTCAGGGCAACACGATCCGCTTTATCTCAGACAAGGGCACCGGGCAATTCGCCGATCTCCTGCTGAAGTAAGCGGCACCGCTCAAAAATCTATGGCGATGCCCTTTTTCTCCCAATCGCCATAGCGCACAGGCTCAGGCCCCTTGCGCCCGCCCAGTTCCTTGGGCATTTCCATCTCACCAGCCGCCTTGCGCCGCGCTTCGGCCTCGGCCAAGGCGCGTTGCGCAGCAGGCGGAAGATCGGCGCGGGGTGTATCGGGATCACTCATCGGCAGGGTTCCTTTATTCTCACCCTTCATATATCCCGACCCCGCAGTCCGGCAAGGAGCCTTCATGTCCACCCACTCTTCTTCCGCCCCCGCCCCTTCCGCGCGCCGCAGCGCCGTCTATCTTCTGGATCAGATCCTTGGCGAGAACCGCCTGATGTCCGAGCTTTTGGCCTCTGGCGCGCTCGACGCCCTGCCAGCACCCGAGCGGGCACGCGCACAGCGGCTTGCCACACAAACCCTGCGCGGGCTTGGCCGGGCGGATCACCTGCTCAAGCGTCACCTGCGCAAACCACCCCCCTTGCATGTGTACAACATCCTGCGCCTCGGCACGGTGGAGCTTTGCATGGGCGGGGATGCGCACGGCGTGGTCAATGATGCCGTAAACCTTGTGGCCGGGAACAAGCGGTTTGCCTCCCTCAAGGGTCTGATCAACGCCGTTTTGCGCAAAATGGCAGCCGATGGTCCTGCGGATTGGGCCAAGACCCACGTGCCACAAATGCCCAAATGGCTGCGCACGCCACTGGTCGAGGCCTACGGGATGAGCGCCGTCTCCAAGTTTGAGAACGCGCATTTCGCAGGCGCGCCGCTGGATATCACCGCCAAAGGCGACGCGTCCGCCGTGGCTGCCGCAGTGGGCGGCACGCTTTTGCCCACAGGCTCCGTGCGGCTGGTCGATGCGGGGCAAGTCAGCGCCCTTGCCGGTTTTGAGACCGGTGACTGGTGGGTGCAGGACGCCGCCGCCGCCCTGCCTGCCCGGATGCTGAACGTGCAGCCGGGCGAGGCTGTGCTTGATCTTTGCGCCGCACCGGGCGGCAAGACGCTGCAACTGGCTGCGGCCGGGGCCGATGTCACGGCACTTGATATCTCCGACACCCGGATGGAGCGCGTCACCGAAAACCTCGCGCGCACTGGGCTGACGGCACAAACCCTCGTTACCGATGCGCTTACCCATATGGGGCAGTATGACGCCATCTTGCTTGATGCGCCCTGTTCTGCCACCGGCACGATCCGCCGCCATGCGGACCTGCCCCATGCGCGTGATGGGGCCGAAATCAGCAGCCTGATCGCGCTGCAATCGGCGATGATTGACGCGGCCCTCGGGATGCTGAAACCGGGCGGACGGCTTCTCTTTTGCACCTGCTCGCTTTTGCCTGATGAGGGCGAATGTCAGGTTGATGAGGCCCTTTTGCGCCACAAAGGCCTGAGCGTGGATGCCTCTGCCTGCGACCTGCCCGGCGTGGACCCTGCTTGGAAAACCGAAGAAGGCGGCCTGCGCCTACGCCCGGATTATTGGCCCAAGGAGGGCGGGATGGACGGGTTCTACATGGCGCTCCTGCGCGGCTGACCGCTCCAAGCCCGGCTTTTTGACAATCTGCGGTGACTTGCCCGCACAGCCCGCGTATATTGCCCGCAACCGACGCCGACCAAGAGCGTCATGAGGCAGAGGCACATGGCAGATCAGGGCACACTCGCCACACAGTGGTCGCAGTATCTGAACCGGCTTCACGCCCGGCGCGCCGCCCGTGCGCGCCCTGCGACCGCGTTCGTATCCTCCCCCGAACCGCGCACGATCGGCAGCTATGCGCGTGGGCGACAGCTGAGCGCGGGCAATTACATGTTCGCAGGATCGCTGGTGCAGACACCCGGCACCTCGCTCTGGCAGATCACACCGCCCGACGCGATGTTCGAGGCCGAACTGCACGGCTTCGCATGGCTTGATGATCTGGCCGCATCAGGGGACGCCAAAGCGAGAGACTGCGCGCAGGACTGGCTCTGGGAATGGATCGCGCTTTACGGCGGCGGCAGGGGGCCAGGCTGGACACCGGACCTCACAGGTCGGCGCCTGATCCGCTGGATCAATCATGCGCTCTTCATGCTCTCGGGCATGCCGGGCGACGCCTCCGAGACGTTCCTGCGCTCGCTGGGCAGCCAGACGCTTTTTGCCGCCAAACGCTGGCAGGCCGCCGCCCCCGGCCTGCCGAGGTTCGAGGCCGTCACGGGCGTGATCTATGCGGGCCTCGCGCTGAAGGGGATGGACGCCCATATCGCCCCCGCCCTGCGAGGGTTGGAGCAGGCATGCGACGAACAGATCGGCACGGCCGGAATGCTGCCCACGCGCAACCCCGAGGATCTTCTGGAGGTCTTTACCCTGCTCACTTGGACTGCCGAGGCACTCATCGAGGCGGATGTGGAGCCCGGCCCCGCGCACCGCGCCGCGATTGAGCGGATCGCCCCCACATTGCGCACCCTGCGCCACGCTGATGGCGGGCTTGCGCGCTTTCATGGCGGCGGACGCGGGCTTGAAGGGCGGCTCGACACCGCACTCGCGGCGAGCGGTATCAAGACGGCCCAGCCCGATGGGCTGTCAATGGGCTATGTGCGGCTGAGTGCAGGGCGCTCGTCGCTCATCATCGATGCCGCAGCACCGCCCGCCGGGGCCGCAAGCACTGGGGCCCATGCCTCCACATTGGCGTTCGAGCTGACCTCCGGGCGCAGGCCCTTGATCGTGAATTGCGGATCGGGCGCCACGTTCGGGGTCGAGTGGCGGCGCGCGGGCCGCGCCACACCATCCCATTCCACACTGGTGCTTGAAGGCGAATCCTCTGCCCATTTGGGGCCGGACGGGCCGCAATCGGAATGGCTGGTGAACGGCCCAAAATCCGTGCCTATTCAGCTTAGCCAAGCCTCCGACGGGCTTCGCTTCGAGGGCGGGCATGATGGCTACGCCGCGCGCTTTGGCCTTGTTCATGCGCGCACCATCGAGATGACATTCGACGGGCGCGGCATCGCGGGCGAGGACATGTTGCTCTCAATGGAGCAAGCCCACCGCCGTCGCTTTGACGCAGCACTGGATGCCACGCAGCTCAAGGGCCTCAAATTCGCGGTGCATTTCCACCTGCATCCAGATGCGGATGCAGAACTCGACATGAACGGCGCGGCGGTCTCCATCGCCCTGCGCTCGGGCGAGATCTGGGTGTTTCGCACCGATGGGCGCGCTCAAATCAAACTCGAACCAAGCGTTTATCTGGAAAAATCCCGCCTGAAGCCGCGCGCGAGCCAACAGATCATTCTCACCGGCCGCGCGATGGAGTATGCGACACGCGTCAGATGGTCGCTCGCCAAGGCGCAAGATACCCCAATTGCCATTCGCGACCTTGCGCAAGACGGCCCAAACGATCAAGACACATGACCAAAGCCGCTTAAACCCGAAGGACCTGCCCCATGACCGAAACAGCCCCCATCCGCCGCGCCCTTTTGTCGGTCTCCGACAAGACCGGGCTGATTGATCTGGGACGCGCATTGTCAGAGCATGGCGTGGAGCTTCTCAGCACCGGGGGCAGTGCAAGGGCGCTCCGCGAGGCGGGGCTTGAGGTGCGGGACGTGGCCGAGATCACAGGCTTCCCCGAGATGATGGACGGGCGCGTGAAGACGCTGCACCCAATGGTGCATGGCGGGCTTTTGGCGCTGCGCGACAATCAGGGGCACATGGCCGCGATGGAGGAACACGGGATCGGCGCGATCGACCTGCTGGTCGTGAACCTCTATCCGTTTGAGCAGACCGTGGCGGCAGGTGCCGACTATGACACATGCGTGGAGAACATCGATATCGGCGGGCCTGCGATGATCCGAGCCGCAGCAAAGAACCACGGATTTGTCACGGTTGTGGTGGATACAGAGGATTACGCGCCCCTTCTGGCCGAGATGGGCGCGCATGGCGGCACGACATATGCCTTCCGCCAGAAGATGGCGCAGGCAGCCTACGGGCGTACCGCCGCCTATGACGCAGCCGTCAGCACATGGATGGCAGACGCGCTGAGCGATCCCGCCCCGCGCCGCCGCGCCGTGGCAGGTACGCGGGCGCAGGTTCTGCGGTATGGCGAGAACCCGCATCAATCGGCCGCGTTCTACACCGATGGCAGCGCCCGGCCCGGTGTGGCCACGGCGACGCAGCATCAGGGTAAAGAGCTAAGCTATAACAACATCAACGACACCGATGCGGCGTTCGAGCTTGTGAGCGAATTCGCGCCCGAGGATGGCCCAGCAGTGGCGATCATCAAACACGCCAACCCCTGCGGGGCCGCACGCGGTGAGACGCTCTTGGAGGCGTATAAACGCGCCTATGATTGTGACCGGACCTCGGCCTTTGGTGGGATCATCGCGCTCAATCAGCCGCTCGACGGGGCGACGGCGGAAGAGATCTGCCAGATTTTCACAGAAGTGGTGATTGCGCCTGAGGCAGATGCCGAGGCTATGAGTATTTTTGCCAAGAAGAAGAACCTACGTCTGCTTACCACAGGGGCGATGGCGGACCCGGCGGCGGCGGCGCGGACAATCCGGCAGATATCGGGCGGGTATCTGGTGCAAGACAAGGACAGCGGCGTGATTGGCGCCGATGACCTAAGGGTTGTGACCAAGCGGCAGCCGAGTGCTGCAGAGATGGCCGATATGCTTTTTGCGTGGAAAGTGGCGAAACACGTGAAGTCCAACGCTATCGTTTATGTGAAGGACGGCGCGACCGTGGGCGTGGGCGCGGGCCAGATGAGCCGCATCGACAGCTGCCGGATCGCCGCGCGCAAGGCCGAGGATATGGCCGAAGCGCTGGGCCTTGCTGAGACGCCCGCCAAGGGATCGGTCGTGGCGTCGGACGCGTTTTTCCCCTTTGCAGACGGCCTGATGGCAGCGGCGGAAGCGGGGGCCACGGCGGTGATCCATCCCGGCGGGTCGATGCGCGACGATGATGTGATCAAGGCCGCCGACGCGGCGGGCCTTGCGATGGTTTTGACCGGGATGCGCCACTTTCGGCACTAACGCGCCCCTTTGGGGCATAAGGCGCGCAAAGGAGCCCGCATGAGAACGCTAGCTTGGGTCGCCGTGATCATCTTCGTCGTGGATCAGGTCAGCAAATATTACATCATACACATGCTCGACCTGGCCACGGTCCGGGCGATTGATGTGTGGCCGCCCTATCTCAACCTGCGCATGGCGTGGAATTACGGGATCAATTTTGGCCTTTTGGCGACGGATTCGGACGTAACACGCTGGGTGCTGATCATTGTGGCGTTGATTATCTCGGGCGCTGTGATCTGGTGGATACGGCACGAACCGGGCGGGATTTGGCAAAATATCGCCGCAGGCTTTCTGGTGGGGGGCGCGCTGGGCAATGTGGTGGACCGGGTGTGGTACGGCGCGGTTGCGGATTTTCTCAACATGTCCTGTTGCGGCTTTACCAACCCTTATGCGTTCAATGTCGCCGATATTTCCATTTTCATCGGGGCGTTTGGGCTGGTCATATTCACCCCGGACAAAAAGCCCGCGTGACCTTGGCCCTGTCTTGCGGTAAAATGCCCTCAAGAGCAGGCAGGAGACTGGTATGAACATGCCCCGCAAAAGCATTATCGTTGGATTGGTCGCGCTTATGGCAGTGGCAGGGTGCGCCCGCGAGGGCAGTGATGTCCAGCTGACGCGCATCAAAAACGAGGGCACCGGCCCGGATGAATTCGCCGTGCTGCCCAGCAAGCCTTTGCAAGCCCCTGAAAGCTACTCCGCCCTGCCAACCCCTACGCCAGGTGGCGCGAACCTCGTGGATCGCAACCCCGAGGCCGAAGGGATCGCCGCCCTTGGCGGGCGCGCTGTCACAGGAACCGGGATCGCCGCGTCGGATGGTGGGCTGGTCAATCACACCCGCCGTTATGGCGTAACAGACAATATTCGCCAGACATTGGCCGCTGAGGATGTAGACGTGCGCCGCCGTCAGGGCCGCGTGAATATTCTCAATATCGGCCCGAATGACGACTACACCAACGCATATCGCCGCCAATGGCTGGACAGTCAGACCGAGCAGCGGCGCCTTCAGGCGCGTGGCATCGTCACCCCCGCCGCCCCACCGCCCGAATAGGCGGTTTCGCTCACATCATTGTCAGTGCGCTTGAATGCTGCGTGACGCGCCGTATCTAACTCGGCAGGCCATACACGTAGGAGCATATCCATGCGCAGCTTTCTGACCGCCCTTTTGTCGCTCGCCTTTTTAGCGCCCGCTGCCCATGCGGATGATCAGGTGACAAACTTCATGCTGGATAACGGGATGGAGGTCGTGGTGATCGAAGACACCCGCGCGCCCGTTGTGGTCCACATGGTCTGGTATCGCGCCGGATCGGCGGATGAGCCTCCCGGTATCTCAGGCATCGCGCATTACCTGGAACACCTGCTCTTCAAAGGCACCAAGACGATGGAGCCGGGTGAGTTTTCGTCCATAGTGGCCAAAAATGGCGGGCGCGACAACGCCTTCACCAGCTATGATTACACCGCCTATTTTCAGCGTGTGGCCGCCGACCGGCTGGAGCTGATGATGCGCATGGAAAGCGACCGTATGGTCAACCTTCAGATCAGCGACGAGGACATCGCAACCGAGCGCGACGTGATCATCGAAGAGCGCAATCAGCGTGTCGAGAATAGCCCCGGCGCGCTCTTTCGTGAACAACATAACGCGGCGCAATTTCTGAACCATCGCTACGGCGTGCCCATTATCGGCTGGCAGCATGAGATGCTCGGGCTGGGCCTGAAGGAAGCCAAGGATTTCTACCACCGTTTCTATGCCCCCAATAACGCCGTTCTCGTGGTTGCGGGCGATGTCCGCCCCGACGAGGTGCGCGCACTGGCAGAGACATATTATGGCGTGATCCCCGCCAACCCGGACCTGCCCGAACGCACCCGCCCACAGGAACCGCGCCAGATGGCCGAGCGCCGGATCGTCTTTGAGGACCCGCGCGTGGCACAGCCTTACGTCATGCGCTCTTACCTCGCGCCCGAGCGTGACAGCGGCGCGCAGGAAGAGGCCGCAGCCCTCAGCATCCTTGCCGACATTCTTGGCGGTGGCACCACATCCGTATTGACCCAGAAGCTGCAATTCGACACCCAAACAGCCGTGCAGGCGCAGGCGTGGTATCGCGGCCTGTCGCTGGATGACACGACATTCAACATGGTGGTCGTGCCAGCAGCCGGTGTGACCTTGGAAGAGGCCGAAGCCGCCATGGACGCCGCCATCGCCGAGTTCATGGAGACCGGCGTCGATGCCGCACAGCTGGAGCGGATCAAGAAACAGGTTTATGCCAGCGAAACCTATGCCCGCGACGATGTCAGCGGGATTGCCAACCGCTATGGCGCGGCTCTGACCTCGGGGCTGACGGTGGCGGATGTGCAGGCGTGGTCCGACACACTTCAGGCGGTCACCGCGGAGGATATCATGGCCGCCGCTGCCCGCGTCTTTGCCAATGAAAACTCAGTGACCGGCTATCTCAAAGCCCCGGAGGTGACCCAATGATCCGCTTCGCACTCGCCTGTCTGATCGCCTTCGCGGCGCTGCCCGCACGGGCCGAAATCAACGTGCAGGAGCTGACCAGCCCCGGCGGCACCAATGTCTGGCTTGTGGAGGATTCCACGATCCCTTTCGTGGCTCTTGAGTTGCGCTTTCGTGGCGGGGCAAGCCTTGATGCGGACGGCAAACGCGGCGCGACCAACCTGATGGTGGGCCTTCTGGAGGAGGGTGCGGGGGATCTTGACAGCCGCGCCTTTGCCGAGGCGACCGAAGCTCTGGCCGCCGACTTTAGCTATAACATCACCGATGACAGGATCGCCATTTCCGCGCGGTTCCTAAGTGAGGATGCGGAAGCCGCCATCGCGCTGCTGCGCAAAAGCGTCGTCACGCCCAATTTCGATCACACCTCGCTCGACCGCGTGCGCGCACAAATCCTGTCGATCATCGCCTCAGACCTCAAAAACCCCAGCGCCATCGGCGCCGCCGCGTTCAATGAGCTTGTCTACGGCGCGCATCCCTATGGCAGCTCCGAGAACGGCACGGTGGAGAGTGTTACGGCCCTCACACGCGAGGACATTCAGGCCGCCCATGCCGCCGCCATGACCCGTGATCAGCTCTATGTCAGTGCCGTGGGTGACATCGACGCGGAAACCTTGATGACCCTCGTCGACAAGCTCACCGAAGGCCTGCCCCAAAGCGGCGCACCCTTGCCCGGCCCGGCGGATGTGAACCTGCCCGGCGGTGCTCTGGTCGTGCCCTATGATACGCCGCAATCGGTGGTGATGTTCGCCCAAAGCGGCATCGAGCGCGACGATCCCGATTTCTTCGCCGCGTTCATCCTCAACCAGATTCTGGGCGGTGGTGGGTTCGAGAGCCGCCTGATGCAGGAAGTGCGTGAGAAACGCGGGCTGACCTATGGCGTCTACTCCCTCCTCGCCGATAAGGAGGGCGCGCAACTGATGATGGGCAGTGTGGCCTCCGCCAATGACCGCGTGGCCGAGGCGATTTCCGTGATCAAGGACGAGTGGACCCGCCTGGCCAAAGAAGGCGTGAGCGCCGAAGAGCTGGCCGATGCCAAGACCTATATGACCGGGGCCTACCCGCTGCGCTTTGATGGCAACGCCAATATCGCGAATATCGCCGTGGGGATGCAGGTCGAGGGCCTGCCCACCGATTACATCGCCACACGCAATGACAAGGTAAACGCCGTCACGCTGGAGCAGATCAACCGCGTCGCGGCAGAGCTGCTGAACCCAGATCAGCTTACCTTTGTTGTCGTCGGACAGCCCGAAGGCCTGCCCTCAACCATCAACTAAGAGACCGCTGGACTTGGCCAGTCTCACAAGGCCCCGCTGCGTCATCGCGGCGGGGTCTTTGGATTTGACCGTAGCACCCTGCTGACTGAGCGCGCTCTCCCAATCCGCGCCACACAGGTTCAGAACCTCCATGCCGAGCCAATAAGGCTTTGCCGCCGCAAGCTCCGCCCCAATCAAATGCCCGGAGATTGCCGCCACGTCCCCGGCCAAATCCGCCCGGTGGAGCTGCGCAGCCAAGCGCTCAGGCCGCGAAAGCGTATCGGCCAGAGCGCCCGCATCCATGCCAGCCGCCCTCAGATCCACCATCAATCCCGGTGTGACGCTTCCCTGAAAGCTGACGATCTCATCGGCGCTGACATGCACCCAATAAAGCCGCCGGAGATCACCTGCGAGGACAACCCCGTCCCATTGCACATCACCGTCCAAAGCGCCGACCACCTGCACCCGCACCGCTGCTGGAAGCCGGTCCAATGGGGCGGCCTGAGACACGCCCGTAGGGCCGCAGAGAGCACACGGCACCCCGCCGCCCATCCCGCCAACCTCCAGCATCGGTGCCCCTTCGGGCAAACGCTCGGCGGGCGCGGCGCGCGCACCCTCAAAGGCCAGCACGCCCACACCTTCGATCACAGCGCCCCAAAGCAAGGGCCTCAGCCCCGGCTCATCTGCGCTACAAGGCCCCGCATGTCATATCCCGCCGCTTCCGTTGCGCGCAGGATCTCCGCCTCGTCCACCTCGCCATGTTTCGCAATCGTCCAAAGCATGGTGCAGCGCGTCCCGCTCCGACAATAGGCCAGCACGGGCTGCGGCAGACCGGCGAGCGCTGCCTTGAAATCATCCACATCCGTCTCGCGCAGCATCCCCGACACGATTGGCACATTGCGAAACTCCAGCCCAGCCGCCTGCGCCGCCGCCTCAATCGCGGTGCAGTCGATCTGGCCAAATTCCTCCCCATCGGGCCGGTTGCACAGGATCGACCGAAAGCCCGCCCCGGCAATATCCGGCACATCCTCGGGGCTGATCTGTGGAGAGACGGAGAAATGGTCGGAAATCTTGCGCAGGTCCATGGTGGGGCTCCTTTTTCTGCGCCCATACTGACGCCAAATCGCAGTCCTTTTCAATGCCGGTGCGTTGACAAATCCGCAGGCCCTGCCAAACCTGATCCGTTCAAAAGGGGAGGCCGCGAATATGTCAGGCGCATGGGAATTCTGGATCGACCGGGGCGGCACATTTACCGATATCGTGGCCCAGGACCCCGGTGGGGCGATCCACACCCACAAGCTTCTGTCGGTGAACCCCGAACGCTATGCCGATGCTGCCGTGCAAGGTATCCGCGACGTGATGGGCGTTACGGGCGATTTCGCTCCCGGCTCCATCCGCGCGGTCAAGATGGGCACGACCGTGGCCACCAATGCCCTGTTGGAGCGCAAGGGCGAGCGGGTTCTGCTGATGATCACTAGAGGGTTCCGCGACCTGCTGCTCATTGGCTACCAAACCCGCCCGCGCCTCTTTGATCTGCATATCAAACGCCCCGACCTGCTCTATGAGGACGTGGCCGAGCTTCATGAGCGTCTGGATGCGTCGGGCCAAGTGGTCAAACCGCTGAATGAGGCACGCGCGCGCGCAGATCTGCAAGCGGCCTATGATAGTGGCATCCGTGCCGTGGCCATCGCAGGCCTGCATGCCTATCTCAACCCCGCGCATGAGGCCCGCGTAGCCGAGATTGCCCGCGAGATCGGTTTCACCCAAATCAGCACAAGCCATGAGGTCTCCCGCCTTGCCAAACTGGTCGGGCGGGGCGACACCACGGTGGTGGACGCCTATCTCTCGCCGATCCTGCGCCGCTATGTCGATCTGGTGGCGGGCGCGCTGGATCTGGGCACCGCCTGCGAGACGCTCCTCTTCATGCAATCAAGCGGTGGCCTCACCGAGGCGCGCCGGTTTCAGGGCAAGGACGCGATCCTCTCGGGCCCCGCAGGCGGCATCGTCGGCATGGTCCATACCGGCGAGGCGGCAGGCTTTGATGCGCTCATCGGTTTTGACATGGGTGGCACCAGTACCGATGTCAGCCACTATCACGGCGCGTTCGAGCGAAGCTTTGAGACCGAAGTGGCGGGCGTGCGGATGCGTGCGCCGATGATGGATATTCATACCGTCGCGGCTGGCGGTGGCAGCATCTGCACCTTCCGGGATGGCCGTTTTCAGGTCGGACCCGAAAGCGCTGGCGCCGATCCCGGACCCGCCTGCTATCGCAGGGGCGGCCCGCTGACCGTAACCGATTGCAACGTCATGCTGGGTAAGCTCACCCCCGATCATTTCCCTCATGTCTTTGGTCCAAACGCGGATCAGCCGCTTGATGCGGATGTCGTGCGCACCAAGTTTGCCGCACTGGCCAAGGAAGTCTCGCAAGAAACCAGCGAGGCCCCCCGGACGCCCGAGGATATGGCCACCGGCTTTCTGCGTATCGCCATCGACAACATGGCCAACGCGATCAAGAAAATCTCCGTGCAGCGCGGCCATGACGTGACCCGCTATACCCTGCAATGCTTTGGCGGCGCGGGCGGGCAACATGCCTGCGGTGTGGCCGATGCACTCGGCATGCGCCGTGTTCTCGTCCATCCCTATGCGGGCGTGCTCAGCGCCTATGGCATGGGGCTCGCCCCCATCACTGCCATGCGCGAGGCACAGATTGACCTGCCTCTGACGCAGTATGATGAGACCCTAACACTGCGCAAAACGCTCATTGATGAGGCGATGGCCGAAGTCACCGCCCAAGGCGGCACCGCCCCCACCGCCCAAACCGAGCTGCACCTGCGGTATGACGGCTCGCACCAGACCCTGCCCGTGCCCTCAGACGCGCCCGATCCAAAAGCCGCCTTTGAGGCTGCGCATAAACAGCGCTACGGCTTCACCTCACCCGCCCGCGATATCCTGATTGAGATGATCTCCATCGAGGCAATAGGCGCCATCGGCACGCCCGCGCCCCTCACACCCCAAAACGGCAATGGTGCCCCCAAAGCCCATACCGAGATGTATGCGGATGCCAAATGGCAGAACGTGCCCATCCATGACCGCGAGGCGCTCGACCCCACAGCCACGATCCAAGGCCCCGCCATCATCACCGAGCTTACAGGCACTAACATCATCGAGCCTGGCTGGGCCGCCCATGTCGATGCCCACGCCAACCTTATTATTGAGCGCATGGACACGGCCCAAACCGCCCCTTCGGCCACCGCAAAGGCCGACCCCGTGCTGCTGGAGGTGTTCAACAACCTCTTCATGTCCGTAGCCGACCAAATGGGCGCGACCCTCGCCAACACATCTTGGTCGGTGAATATCAAGGAACGGCTCGACTTCTCCTGTGCCATTTTCGATGCGGCGGGCGATCTGGTCGCCAATGCCCCCCACGTGCCCGTTCACCTCGGTTCCATGTCCGACAGCGTCCGCACCGTGATGCGCCTGAACCCTGATGTGCGGCCCGGTGACGCCTACATGCTCAACTCGCCCTATAATGGCGGCACGCATCTGCCCGACGTCACCGTAATCACACCCGTCTTTGTTGCCGACAAACCCGTCCTCTGGCTTGGGTCACGCGGCCACCATGCGGATATCGGCGGACGTACCCCCGGCAGCGCACCCCCAGACAGCACCCATATCGACGAGGAAGGCGTGCTGATCGACAACGTGCAACTGGTCGACCAAGGCACGTTCCTTGAGGCTGAGGCCGAGGCGACACTCGCCACCGCCAAATACCCCTGCCGCAACATTCCGCAGAACATGGCCGATCTCAAGGCGCAGGTCGCCGCGAACGAGACCGGGCGGCAGGAGCTCGTGAAGGTGATCAACACCTACGGGCTGGACGTGGTGCAGGCTTATATGGGCCATGTGCAGGACAATGCCGAGGCCAGCGTGCGTGCGGTCTTGGGCAACCTGAAGGACGGGCATTACGTCTACCCGATGGATATCGGCACCCAGATCGAGGTGCGTGTGACCGTGGACCAGGACGCGCGCGAAGCCGTAATTGATTTCACCGGCACCTCGCCGCAGCATAGCGGCAATTACAACGCTCCACGGTCCATCTGCGATGCGGTCGTGCTTTATGTTTTCCGCACGATGGTAGGCGCGGATATCCCCCTGAACCAGGGCTGCCTCAAGCCGCTGCGCATCATCGTGCCCGAAGGCTCCATGCTCAACCCCGTCCGCCCCGCCGCCGTAATCGCGGGCAATACGGAAGTGAGCCAAGCCGCGTGCAACGCGCTCTATGGCGCGCTTGGCGTGTTGGCGGGCAGTCAGGCGACGATGAACAATTTCGTCTGGGGCAATGATGATTTCCAGAACTATGAGACGATCGCGGGCGGCACTGGTGCCGGCCCGGATTTCAATGGATGCGACGCGGTGCAGAGCCACATGACCAACACCCGCATGACCGATCCGGAGATCTTGGAAAAACGCTTTCCCGTGCGGTTGGAAAGCTTTGGGATTAGAGACTGTTCCGGCGGAAAAGGGCAATATCGCGGTGGGCATGGCGTGCTTCGCGAGATGCGGTTTCTGGAGCCTGTCACGGTGACAACGCTCTGCTCACACCGCATCGTGCCGCCCTTTGGGGTGGATGGTGGAGCGCCGGGCGAGGTGGGCCTGAACTGGGCTGTGATGCCGGATGGCACACGGTGCGACATGCGCGGCAATGACGAGATTGACCTGCCATCGGGCGCGGTGTTCGGCATGGCCACACCCGGCGGCGGGGGCTGGGGCAAAGTGGGTTAGCCGCGCATCAACAGACCGCGGGCTGGTGAACCGGCAGAATTGAGATGCACTTTATGGTAGCCAAGCCAGTCCAATCTCTGTTGAGCGCATGAGTTGTCTAATCACCAGCCCGTTCGGGCGGTCTGGTGATGCGCGGCGGCCTATCGGCCTTGATTCCGCGCAGCAGCGCATTCACTTTAACGTTGTATTAACCACGCGCACGCAATCCTCACCCCATGTCAGGATTCTCCCAGTTCTCCGAGGCCCCGATGCCTCTGTTCTCTGCTGATGAGGCAGAGCCCGTCACCCCGCGCGCACCGGGCGCGCCCCAACCCTCCTATATCCGCGACCACCGCCGCCGCCTGCGCGAACGGTTCATGGTGGGCGGCGCGGGGGCCATGCCCGATTACGAGCTGTTGGAGCTTGTCCTCTTCCGCGCGATCCCCCGTAAGGACGTGAAGCCCCTCGCGCGCGCATTGCTCGACCAGTTCGGGGATTTCAACGGTGTGCTCTCCGCCCCGCCTGCACGGCTCAGCACGGTCTCCGGCGTGGGCGATGCGGTGATCGCAGAGCTGAAGATCATCGAGGCCGCCAGCCACCGGCTTTCGCGCTCCAAGGTCTTGCGGCGGCAGGTGCTCAGCTCATGGGGCGCGCTTGTTGACTATTGCCACACCACCATGGCGCACCGTGCGACCGAGCAGTTTCGTATCTTCTACCTCGACACGAAAAACACCCTGATCGCGGACGAAGAACAAGCGACTGGCACCGTCGATCACGTCCCCGTTTACCCCCGCGAAGTGGTCAAACGGGCGTTGGAGCTAAACGCCTCCGCGCTCATTCTGGTGCACAATCACCCCTCTGGCGATCCCACACCATCCGAGGCGGATATCACCATGACCCGGCGGGTGCAGGACGCGGCAGAAATCATGGGGATCACCCTGCATGACCATCTCATCATCGGAAAATCTTGCGAGCTGAGCTTTCGCAGCGAGGGGTATCTCTAGACCAGCGCGCCTTACCGGACCCAGACCTCGACCCGGCGGTTGGCTTTGCGGCCCCATTCGCTGTCATCACAGGCCATCGGCATCGCCTCACCAAACGCTTCCGTGGAAAGCGACAGTCTCTCCATATTTGCAGTCTCAGCAGCTGTCACGACCGCATCTCGCACCGCGGCCGCCCGTCTCAGTGCAATTCGTTGATTGACCGCAGCCGCACCTTCCCCATCCGAAAACCCGACAAAAACAAGCCGTCGCCCATCGTAATACCCGCTCTCAAACGCGCGGGCGAGCTGTGCGATATTCGAGCGTGATTGCGCATCCAGACGCGCCGATCCCGCCTCAAACCGAAAAGTGGTGGTGAGCCGTTTCAGCGGGCTCAAAACCTCCACCATCCGCTGCAAATCCTCAAGGCTCACATCCTCACCAGCCCGCAACACGGCATTGGCAAAGCGATCTCCCTGGGAGTTGATCTCAATCTCTTCGGGGAGCTGGTCAACAAACCCGGCGCGACGGATCACCAACTGCGCGGCAGGCTCCAGGGTAAAGGCGAGAAATTCACGGATCAGCTTGGGAAAGCGCCGGGCGGGCATGTAGAGAAACATGGGCGCGGTCAGCGGATAATCCTCGGTCTTCACGGCGCGGCGCGTGGCTTGCTTCGCAAACCCACACGCCCCCGTCAGCGCAAGCTCGAAGGTCAGCCCCATATCGGATCGGCTCCCCACGCCCAGCGCAAAGGGATCACCCGCCACAGCCTCAGTCAGGGACAGGCTATCGGCATGGGTAAGCGCGCCCTCGGCAAAGCCCTCGCGGTCCAGCAACATCCGTTGCTGCGTGGACTGGCCAAGCCCTGTTGATGGGTCATGCACATGCACGGCAATGGGCGCATCGGGGCCACCAAGATCGACCCAATTGTCGATTGTCCCAGCCAGAACAAGGTTGAGATCAGGGGTGGAAATTGTGGTCACCGCACTGCCCGCTGCAACCACAGGGACCAACGCATCAAGTGCCAGAACCCGGCTGCGCCGCGCATCCGTAAGATCGCCCAGTCCCTCCTCACGCGCGCGCGCGGCCTCATCACGGCTTACCTCGCGCAGGGACATGACCATGTCGGCCTCACCCACCAGAAGATCGGCAAAGCCTTCGTCCGTGTTGGTCAGATGAAAGTAAAACCGCCCGCGCGGCTGCCCGTTTTCGGGATCGCTCAGTTCATAGACAAAGCGTGTGTCCGAGACATTCTCCCGCTCAAGATCGAGCCCTTCGCGCAGGGCAAACGCCTCTATCAGCGCGGGCATCAGGACTCTGCCAATCGTCGGCGCGCCCGAGAGGCGCAGCTCTGCCACGAACGCCGAGAGGTTCGGACATCCCGGCCCGTCACACAGCACGCCCGAGCCATCCACGGTCAACTCGCCATAGATCGTATCAACGCGGTAAAACTCCCCGTCATAGCCCAGAAGGTTGCCGGATATCTCGACCGCACCATCGCGTGAGGTCAGCGTGACATCCTGCCCAAAAGCAGTAAGGGCAGAGCCCAAAAAGAAAAGTGCGGCGAAAATCGCCGCACGTAAGACAGCCATGACTGCCCCCTTGAAATGTTGCGGATCAGTTCCGCGCGAGTGTCAGGTCATTGAGCAAGTTTTTCAACACCAGAAACTCACCAACCGCATCGCAATCGGGCATCGCAAGGGTCACGTCCTGCACTTTGAGCACGCCGGACTGATTAAGCTGTAGGGATTGGGCCTCAATATCGCGCCCGCAATTGGCCTCGGTGATCGCAGCCTCGACGTTGAGGGCCACATCACCGTCCTGTCCGGACATGCCGGCGGGGAAAGTATAGACCTCCGCCAGAAGCGCCTCGGGCAGGGCGGAATCACCCAAACGGGTCATGAAGCCGGTATTGCCCGTGGCAGCAGCAGCGGCATCACGTGGCGCGTCTGCCGACACATGCCCGTCCGTGCCATAATCCGCGCCAAATTCAAGCGCATGAAGGGCGACACCAAGGTCGTCTTTCCATTGCACAACGGCTCGCTCATAGGCACCGAGCGAGGTGACCTCAGCTGTGGCAACAGCGCCTTCGCCATTGGGGAAGGCGACGATGAAGACAGCATTGCTCGACAAGGCGGGGACCAGCATTTCGGCAGAGCCGCTTTCATCTGTTACTTGGCTGAACATCATGCCGTTGTGGTGCAGCGTGAAGCGTTCGTTCGGCATGCAGGTCACATCGAGCGAAAGGGTCACCATCGCACCGGCAAAGGGTTCGGCGCTCAGAAGATATTCGCACGAGAACGTCGGCACGGCCTCTTCCTGCGGCAGGTCTGCGGCAGGCGGTGGGGTCGTGTCGAGCGCGGCCGGGATCGCCTCGGGCATGGGGAGGGGCTCAGGCATGGCCGCGGGAGGTGCAGGCATGGCCGCAAGCGGCACAGGGGCCGCCGCCGTGATGGTAATCTCCTCCAGAGCGACCTGACCTTCGGGTAGGGCGTCTGCGGCAGTCTCTGCGGGGATGGGAGCAGGCGGAGCCACTTGCGCAGCTTGCATCACAGGCGCGGACGTGCCGGATTGAATGAAATGGCCCGCACCCAGCGCGATCGCCAGCGTGCCGCATCCCAGTGCGATCATCTTGATCTTATCCATACCTACATTCCCTCAAATAAAATTGGGTCAAAGCAGAAGGTAGGTGGCAATCTTGGCAGTGATGTGACCGTTATGGGGTGAATTCGGGCCACTATGAGGCAGCCCGAAAGGTATCAGGCCAAGCGGCCATGGCAATGTTTGAACTTCTTGCCCGATCCGCAGGGACACTCGGAATTGCGCCCCGGATTGCCCCATGTGGTGGGATCTGCCTCATCGAAGCCTTCAATCGCAGCCCCTGCGGTGATGGCGGCACCCTTGGATGGAATCTTGTCGGATGTTGGCGCATCTGTACCGGCGGCGGCGCCCGCTGCGATCTTGGTCTGCTCGGCGATCATCTGCTGGACCAACGCGTTGCGCTCTTCCTCGGACATGGGTGCGACCTGAGCCAGCTTTTGCGTCACGTCCTGACGCAAGCCGTCGAGCATGGATTCAAACAGTTGAAACGCTTCGTTCTTATACTCGTTGAGCGGGTCCCGCTGCGCATAGCCACGAAACGCCACGACGGAGCGCAGATGCTCCAGCATAAGCAGATGCTCGCGCCATTTGCCGTCGATGGTTTGCAGCAGCATCTGTTTTTCGATGCGGCGCATATCCTCGGGGCCAAAGGCCACGGCCTTTTGGGCCATCATCTCATTGGCGGCTTTTTCGATTCGTTCGCTGATCTCTTCGTCGTCAACGCCTTCTTCCTCGCCCCACGCAACCACGGGCAGGTCCATGTTCATCCGCTCCATCAACGCCTGATGAAACCCTTCCATGTCCCACTGATCCGCATAGGTCTTGGGCGGCATATACTGATCAACCAGATCGTCGATCACCTCGGCACGCATGTCGCCGATCACTTCCGACAGGTCCTCGGATTTCATGATGTCGAGACGCTGGGCAAAGATCACCTTGCGCTGCTCGTTCATCACATCGTCAAATTTCAAAAGTTGCTTGCGAATGTCAAAGTTGCGCCCTTCGACCTTGGCCTGCGCGCGCTCCAGCGATTTGTTCACCCATGGGTGGATGATCGCCTCGTCCTCTTTCATGCCCAGACCGGCCAGAACCTTCTCAAGCCGTTCCGAGCCGAAGATGCGCATCAGATCGTCATCAAGGCTGAGGTAGAACGCGGACATGCCCGGATCCCCCTGACGGCCCGACCGGCCACGCAGCTGATTGTCGATCCGTCGGCTCTCGTGGCGCTCGGTGGCCAGAACGAAAAGCCCACCCGCGTCGGTCACGGCTTTCTCATCGGCGGTATGCGCGTCTTCGATCCGCTTGCGGATCTCGTCGGCATCGCCTTCAGGGTCGGCGGCAATCGCGTCGAGCACTTTCAGCTCTACATTCCCACCCAGCTTAATATCGGTGCCGCGCCCGGCCATGTTGGTGGCAATCGTCACAGCGTTCAGCTTGCCGGCATCGCCGACAATCTGCGCCTCTTTCTCATGCTGGCGGGCGTTGAGCACGTTATGCTCAATCCCTTCAGTGGTCAGAAGCTGGCTCAGCGTCTCGGATTTCTCAATCGACGTGGTGCCAACCAGAATGGGCTGACCCTTTTCATGGGCCTTGCGCACGGCCTGGATCACGGCTTTGAACTTCTCGCCTTGGGTGCGGTAGACCGCATCATCCTTGTCGATCCGCGCGATGGGGCGGTTGGTGGGCACTTCGACCACACCAAGCCCGTAGATCTCGGCAAATTCATCGGCCTCGGTCGCGGCGGTGCCTGTCATACCGCTCAGCGTGTTATACAGGCGAAAATAGTTCTGGAAGGTCACAGAGGCGAGCGTGACGTTCTCGGGTTTGATATCGCAGCCCTCTTTCGCCTCAATCGCCTGATGCAGACCATCCGACAGACGCCGCCCGGACATCATCCGGCCCGTGAATTCGTCGATCAGAACGACCTCACCGTCGCGAACGATGTAATCCTTGTCCTTGGTAAAGAGTTTGTGCGCCCGCAAACCCTGATTGACGTGGTGCACGATCGTAGTGCTTTCAGGATCGTAGAGCGATTGCTCCTCGGGCAGCACGCCACGCGTCACAAGAAGCTCTTCGAGAAATTCGTTGCCGTCATCTGTGAAGGTCACGTTGCGGGTCTTCTCATCAAGCTTGTAGTGCTCGTCCAGAAGCTCGGGGATCAGCAGATCAATGGCGGTATAAAGCTCGGACCGGTCCTGCGCGGGGCCGGAGATGATCAAGGGCGTGCGCGCCTCATCGATCAGGATACTGTCCACCTCGTCCACGATGGCAAAGTTATGGCCATGCTGGCTCATCTGGCTCAGCTCAGGCTTCATGTTATCGCGCAGATAGTCGAACCCAAGCTCGTTATTGGTGGCATAGGTCACATCGCAAGCGTAGGCCGCGCGCTTTTCCACATCATCCTGATTGGGATAAACGCAGCCCGTAGTCATGCCCAGCGCGGAGAACACATTGCTCATCCACTCGCTGTCGCGCTTGGCCAGATAATCGTTCACCGTGACGATATGCACGCCCTTTCCGGTCAGCGCGTTGAGATAGGCCGGAAAGGTGGCCACAAGGGTCTTGCCCTCGCCCGTTTTCATCTCGGCGATATTGCCCTGATGCAGGAAAATACCGCCCATAAGCTGCACATCGAACGCCCGAAGGCCCAAGGCCCGCCACGCGCCTTCGCGGCAATTCGCAAACGCCTCTGGCAAAAGCGCATCAAGGCTTTCACCGCCCTTGGCCCGCTCACGAAGCTCTGCTGTCTTGTCGATCAAGCCCTGATCGCTCAGCGCCTGCATCTCAGGCTCAAGCGCGTTGATCTGCGCCACAAGGGGCCGCGCGGTCTTGACCTTGCGATCATTCGGGGTTCCGAAAACTTTACGCGCGACAGTTCCTAAACCCAGCATATTCAATCCGCTCCGGTGTTTTGGCATCTTGTGACGGGCAATGACTTGCCCCGTTTCCCTTGCGCGCCTACAACATGCACCAATTCAGCGGGAATGCCTTGATCTTAAGGCGATGTAAGACCCCACTGGCAGAGTGTCAACGCCGCGCACCCCTGAGTGCCCCACGCCCTATATGGCAAAGGATGACCCATATGATCCCCCAGCTTTCCCACCTCCCGCTCTGCGCCGCCATGATCGGGGCGCTCGCCCTGCCTGCCACGGCACAGGATGACGTGACTGCCGATACGGTTGTGGCCACGGTCAACACCACAGAAATCACTCTGGGCCACATGATCGTGCTGCGCGCGGGGCTGCCGGATCAGTTCGCGCAACTGCCCGCAGATGTGCTTTACACCGGCATTCTGGACCAATTGGTGCAGCAAACCCTGATGATGGATGCCCATGGCGAGGACCTGTCGAAGGTGAGCCAATTGATGCTGGAAAATGAGCGCCGCGCTGTGACGGCCAGCGAAGAGATCAACCGCATCACCACGACCGCCGTGAACGATGCCGCGATCGAGGCATATTTTCAGGCCAACTACGTCAATGGCGACGATGTGACCGAATACAGTGCCTCACATATTCTGGTCGAGACCGAAGAAAAAGCACAGGAGCTTGTCGGGCTTCTGGACGGGGGGGCCGATTTCGCAGCCCTCGCGCAGGAGCATTCCACAGGTCCCTCTGGCCCCAACGGTGGGCAGCTTGGCTGGTTTGGCCCCGGCATGATGGTTGAGGAGTTCCAAGAGGCGGTTGAGCAGATGGAGGTGGGGAGCGTATCGCCCCCCGTCCAGACACAATTCGGCTGGCATCTGATCCTGCTCTCCGAGACACGCGCAGCCGAGCGCCCCGAACTGAACGACGTGCGCGGAGAGATTGAGGAGGCGCTGCGTGTAGCCGCTGTGGAGGAGGCTGTCTTAGCCCTGACCGAGATGGGCGATGTGGACCGCGCAGCTGGTGACGCGCTCAGCCCCTCGGTGCTGGACCGTTTCGACCTTTTGGCAGACTGAGCCCATGGCAAAAATCACCCACGTCTCGCCGCTGGCACCGCCCGCGTTTCCCAAGCTTCCGGTGATTGAGGGCGTGCGCTTTGCGACCGCCGCCGCCGGAGTGAAATACGCGGACCGCACGGACGTGATGCTGGCCCATCTGGCGCCCGGCAGCACGGTTGCGGGGGTGTTCACACGCTCGGCCACGCGCGCAGCCCCGGTGCTGGATTGTCAGGCCAAGATTGGTCGCCCCTCTGATGCAGGGGCCGCGATTATCGTGAATTCTGGCAATGCCAACGCCTTCACCGGCGCGCTTGGGGTCGAGGCGGTGCGGGCCGTCACCGCCGCTGTGGCCGCAGCCGTGGATGTGCCGGAGACGCGGGTGTTTTCATCCTCCACCGGGGTAATCGGGGAGCCGCTGCCCCATGACCGTATCACCGCGAAAGCCGTCGAACTGGCCGCTGCCCTAAGCCCCGACGGGATTGAGGCTGCTGCCCGTGCCATCATGACCACCGACACCTTCGCCAAAGGCTCGGCCACCGAAGTCGTGATCGACGGGCAAACAGTGCGCATCGCCGGGATCGCGAAAGGCTCGGGCATGATCGCGCCGGATATGGCGACGATGTTGGTCTATATCTTCACCGACGCCGCCGTGCCGATGCCTGTGCTGCAATCCATGACGGGCGCGCTCAACCGCACTACGTTCAACTGCATTACCGTCGATAGCGATACGTCCACCTCCGATACCGTGCTAGTGGGGGCGACGGGGGCGAGCGGCGTGCAAATCACCGAACATTCCATCGGCTTCATGGAAGGGCTGCGCCGCGTCATGCTGGATTTGGCCCATCAGGTGGTGTGCGACGGCGAGGGGGCCACGAAATTCGTCGAGATATCCGTGACGGGTGCGGCAAGCGACAGCGACGCACATATCCACGCCAAATCCATCGCCAACTCACCACTGGTGAAAACCGCGCTGGCTGGAGAGGATGCCAATTGGGGCCGCGTCGTCATGGCCGTGGGCAAATCCGGCGCACGGGCCGACCGTGATCGGCTGTCGATCTGGTTCGGCGATATTCTCGTGGCCAATAATGGCTGGGTGAACCCCGGCTATAGCGAGGCGGACGCGGCGGCCTATATGAAGGGCCAGAACCTGGTGATCAGCGTCGATCTGGGCCTTGGCGGGGGGACGGCGCGCGTTTGGACCTGCGACCTCACCCACAGGTATATCGACATCAACGCAGATTACCGCTCATGACCGTCGTTCTAGTTTCGGCGGTGGCGCTCATAGATGTAGATGGACGCATCCTGTTGGCTCAGCGCCCCGAAGGCAAATCTATGGCGGGCCTGTGGGAATTTCCGGGTGGCAAGGTGGAGCCGGGCGAGACGCCGGAAGCCGCACTTATCCGCGAGTTGCAGGAGGAGCTTGGGATCGACACGTGGTCAAGCTGCCTTGCTCCACTGACCTTCGCAAGCCACAGCTACGAAAAGTTCCATCTGCTGATGCCGCTCTTTGCCTGCCGCAAGTGGGAGGGGATTCCGCAAGCCCGCGAAGGGCAGACCCTCAAATGGGTCCGCGCGCAGGATCTGAAGAATTACCCCATGCCGCCCGCCGATATTCCGCTCATTCCGATCCTGCGCGATTGGCTCTGAGGCCGGGCCTTGCGCAACAATCTTGTTTCGCGGCGGCAGAAATTAAGCTATCGTTAATAAAGGGTCTGTTACATCTGTCTTAGCCTTAAGACAAATTTGCCTAAAACATTAACGTCACGTCTGGGGGGATATGACATGTTGAAAACGATTCGGCTTGGAAGTTGCGTGCTCGTTCAGGGCATCTTTGTGAAGCTGCTGCCCGATGGGCGTGTTCAAGTACGCGACGGCGAGCGGGTTTACGCCGGCCATCCAGTGAGCAAAGCCGCATAAGAGGCCTAGCCTGATTTGAAATGACATAGGGGCTGCCTCACACGGGGCGGCCCTTTTTGTTTGCCACGCTCCACTGTCAAACCCACAAAAGAAAACGGCCCACAGTTTGCGCTGCGGGCCGTCCGTGTGTTCTCAATATCGCCAGAGATTATGCGAGCGTGCGGACCACTTCCTCGCGCTCGAAAATCTCGATCACGTCATCGGGGCGCACATCCTCATAGGATTCAAACGCCATCCCGCATTCCTGACCCGATTGCACCTCGGCCACTTCATCCTTGAAGCGTTTGAGCGTTTTCAATGTGCCCTCATGGATCACGACATCATCGCGCAGAAGGCGTACACCGGCCGAGCGGCGCGCAACACCTTCGGTCACGAGGCAACCCGCCACTTTGCCAATGCCGGTCACCTTGAAGACCTCTTTGATCTTCGCATAACCGATGAACTTCTCGCGGATCTCCGCGCCCAGAAGGCCAGAGGCCGCCGCTTTCACGTCATCGACCAGATCGTAGATCACCGAGTAATAGCGGATCTCCACACCTTTCTGGTTCGCGCTCTGACGGGCGGGCGCATTGGCCCGCACGTTAAACCCGAAGACAGGCGCGCCGGACGCCTCGGCGAGGCCGATATCGCTCTCGGTGATGGCCCCAACACCCGAATGAAGCACGCGCACGCGCACCTCATCATTGCCGATCTTCTCCATAGCCTGAACGATCGCCTCGGCAGAGCCCTGCACATCGGCTTTCACGATCACTGGCATTTCGGCCATGGTCTCGCTTTGCTTGGCCTGAGACATCAACTGTTCCAGCGTCACGGCAGCACCCGCCGCCGCGCGTTTTTCCTTAGCGGCCTTCTCGCGGTATTCCGCGATCTCACGCGCCTGCGCTTCTGTGTCAACAACGTTCAGAACATCGCCTGCCTCGGGTGTGCCATTGAGACCAAGAACCTCGACCGGAACCGAGGGCCCCGCCTCTTTCACACGCTCGCCATGGTCGTTGATCAGCGCACGGACCTTGCCATATTGCTCGCCCACGACAAAGATATCGCCTTGTTTCAGCGTGCCTTTCTGAACCAAAACCGTGGCAACAGGGCCGCGCCCCACATCCAGCTGCGCCTCAATCACGGCACCTTCGGCGGCGCGGTCGGGGTTGGCTTTAAGCTCAAGAATTTCCGCCTGAAGGGCAATCGCCTCCAGAAGGTCCGGAAGGCCCTGACCCGTGATCGCAGACACCTCGACATCCTGCACTTCGCCCGACATTTTTTCCACGATCACTTCATGCTGAAGCAGATCAGTGCGCACCTTGTCAGGGTTTGCGGAGGGCTTGTCGATCTTGTTGATCGCCACGATCATCGGCACATTGGCCGCTTTCGCGTGGGCAATCGCCTCAATCGTCTGGGGCATGACCGCATCATCAGCCGCCACCACCAGAATAACGATATCCGTCACCTGCGCACCGCGTGAGCGCATGGACGTGAACGCTGCGTGGCCGGGTGTATCAAGGAAAGACAGAACCGCACCGGTATCGGTTGTCACCTGATAAGCACCAATATGCTGGGTGATCCCGCCCGCCTCGCCCGCCACAACTCGGGCGTCGCGGATAGCATCGAGAAGCGATGTCTTGCCGTGGTCGACATGGCCCATGATTGTGATCACTGGCGGGCGAGGCTGAAGATCGCCTTCGCTGTCTTCGACCGCGTCGATCACATCTTCCACATCCGAATCCGAGACGCGCACAACACGGTGGCCAAACTCTTCGATGATCAGCTCCGCAGTATCCGCATCAATCGCCTCATTCTGTGCAACCATCATCCCGCTGGTCATCAGCGATTTGACAACATCGCCCACACGCTCGGCCATACGGTTGGCAAGCTCGGAGACAACGATGGTCTCGGGCAGTTGCACGTCACGCACGATCTTTTCACGCTCTTGGCTGCCGCCCATCGCCTTCTGGCGGGCGCGCTCTTGCTTGCGCTTCATCGCGGCCATGGATTTCTGACGGCCACCTTCGCCACCAGACAACGCCTGATTGAGCGTCAGCTTGCCGGAGCGGCGTGCGTCGCCCCCCATGCCCTTGCCTTTGGCAGGACGTTGATCACGGTCGCGGTCCTGTTTGCGCGCAGGGGCGGCATCAGGACGGTTCGTCGGCGCACCACGGCCCGAAGGCGATTCGGACGGTGCTGCCGCAGGGGCAGCCGCGGCAAGCTTGGCGGCCTCAACGGCGGCGCGTGCGCGCTCTTCCTCTTCAGCCTTGGCTTTCAGCGCTTCGGCCCGCTCTTGCTCTTCGCGCTCTTTTGCTTCGATCTCGTCGCGGCGACGCTCACGGTCTTCTGCGCGCGCCTTCTCATCGGCTTCGCGCTGCGCGGCCTCATCGCTCTCGCGGGCTTTCGCGGCGGCAAGCGCCTTCATCCGGCGGTCAAGCTCAGCATCAGAAATGCCTGCGGGACGCTTGGACGGGTCACTCGCGGGCGCAGGTTTCGCCATGGCAGACGCACCAGGTGCAGCCCCCGGTTTGGGCACCACAACACGCTTGCGCTTGGTTTCCACCACGACGTTCTTGGTGCGCCCATGGCTGAAGCTTTGCTTCACATTCCCCGGACGGGATCCGCCGCGCACACCCAGTGTTTTCTTTCCGTCGTTGTCGCTCATGTCGTCTTCTTTCCTTTTCGGCGCGCGTTCTCGCCGTCCGAGACGCGCAGGGCCTTCAGCCTTGCCGCCTCCTCTACAACACGTTGCGCCAAACCTCCAGCGCGCAGTGCGGCGTGGATTGTGGTTTGGCGCCCAAATGCTTGGCCGAGCTCATCGGCAGTCAGCCAGCCGATGAAAAACCCATAATGCGGCGTGCTGAGCTTTGATTTTCCGCGCTCGGACCCGTCTGACGCTTGGATAAGCACTTCGGCCTCATCCTTCATCAGCCACGCCTTCACCCGCTCATACCCGGAAGTGGCGCCGCCGCCCTTGCGCGCAAGGCTGATCAGATCAACCACCCGGCGGGCCAGCATCGCCTCGACCTGCGCAGGCAGATCATCGGAGACCTGAACCGCCTGTTTGGCCGCGCGGGCAAACAGGCCTTTGGTGGCCGCTTTGGCCAGCGCCTCGGGCGTCGTGGTCACCCAGATGCCGCGCCCAGGCAGCTTTTGCGCCAAATCCGGAACAACCTGCCCATCCGGGCCGATCACAAATCGGATCATGTCAAACATAGGGCGCACCTCGCCCGTGGCGATGCATTTACGCTCTGGACCGTTTTCCCGGTCTTTGGGTTGCCCGCCGCGCCCCATCAGGTCCTTCGCAGGGCCTGAGATCAGGCCCCGCTCTCCTCATCAGAGGCGCCGTCAGCATCCTCTTCGATAGCCTCAGACTCAAGCTCGGCGGGATCAACCCAACCCAGCATGATCCGTGCGGTCATGACCATGTCCTGCGCCTCTTGGAGCGACAAATCGAAAGGCTCTAGGATCCCATCATCCTTCACACGCTCCCCGTCCACTTGGGTCCAGCCGCCGGCCAGCTCCCAATCAGCGCAGGTTGCAAAATCTTCCAGCGTTTTCACGTCATCCTTGGCCAGCGCGAGGATCATCTGAGGCGTCAGGCCCTCAAACTCCACAAGGCTATCCTCGACGCCCAGCGCACGAGCCTCGTCCATGGCCGCTTTGGCCTTGGCTTCAAGAATATCGCGCGCGCGGGCCTGAAGCTCGCTCGCGGTGTCCTCGTCAACGCCGTCGATCACCAAAAGCTCGTCCACCTCGACATACGCCACCTCCTCAAGGGTGGTGAACCCTTCGGAGACAAGAAGCTGCGCAAAAAACTCGTCCAGATCGAGCGTTTCCATGAAGAGGCCTGTGCGCTCCTCAAACTCTTTCTGACGGCGCTCGCTGTCTTCGGCTTCGGTCATGATGTCGATATCAAGCCCGGTCAACTGCGACGCCAGACGCACGTTCTGACCCCGGCGACCAATCGCAAGGCTCAGCTGCTCTTCGGGCACAACCACATCGATCTTGCCCGCTTCCTCGTCCAGAACAACCTTGCTCACCTCGGCGGGCTGCAACGCGTTCACGAGGAAGGTCGGCTGATCCTCATTCCACGGAATGATGTCGATCTTTTCGCCCTGAAGCTCGTTCACGACGGCCTGAACACGGCTGCCGCGCATACCGACGCAAGCGCCCACAGGGTCAATCGAGCTGTCATAGGAAATCACGGCGATCTTGGCGCGAGATCCCGGATCACGGGCGCAGGCCTTGATCTCGATGATGCCATCATAGATCTCGGGCACCTCCATCTTGAACAGCTCTATCATGAATTCAGGCGCGGTGCGGCTGAGGAAAATCTGCGGGCCGCGCGCTTCGCGGCGCACATCCTTGATGTAGCAGCGGATACGGTCATTGGGGCGATAGGCTTCGCGGCCGATCTTCTCGTTGCGGCGCAGGATTGCTTCACCCCGGCCCACATCCACGATGACGTTGCCATACTCTTCGCGCTTGACCTGACCGTTAATGATCGTGCCTGCGCGGTCCTTGAATTCCTCAAACTGACGGTCCCGCTCGGCTTCGCGCACCTTTTGCAAGATCACCTGCTTGGCCGATTGCGCGGCGATGCGGCCCATCTCGACAGGGGGCACTTCCTCAACCAGCGTATCGCCGACTTTTGGGTCATCAAGATATTGCTTGGCCTGCTCCACGGTGAACTCGGCCTGATAATTCTCAAGCTCCTCGTCCGTCACAACCGTGCGCACGCGGGTGAAGGTCGCGCGACCCGTCTTGCGGTCGATGCTGACACGGATATCCATCTCGGCGCCGTACCGGCTCTTGGCGGCGCGGGCGAGGCTCTCTTCCATCGCCTCGACGACCAGACCGGGGTCGATCATCTTCTCGCGGGCCACAGCCTCGGCGGTTTGCAGCAACTCAAGCTGATTTGCGGATGTAATGGCCATGGTTCAGTCCTCCTCAGACCCATCGTCAGTTTCGATCTCGTCGAAAGCATCTTCGTCGATAATGCCTGCAGCCTTGCGCTGACGCAGCATCTCTTTAATCAAATCGTCCGTCAGAACCAGCTTGGCATCCACCAGCCAGTCAAACTCAAGCCCGACTGTGCCTTCGTCGAGATTTATCAGCACTTCCGTGCCCTCAACCCCTGCGAGCACGCCTTTGAAACGCCTGCGCCCGTCAATAAGCTCGCTCGTCTCAAGCTTGGCCTCATAGCCCTCGAACGCCTCAAAATGCTTGAGCATGGTCAGAGGCCGGTCGATTCCGGGGCTGGAGACCTCCAGCGTATAGGCCTCTACAATCGGGTCCTCAACGTCGAGCGCGGCACTCACCGCGGTCGAAATCTGGCCGCACTCATCCACCTCGATCCCGCCCTCGGGCCGCTCTGCCATGATCTGAAGCGTCGCGGTGTTGCCGCTCATCAGACGCACCCGCACCAAATCAAACCCCAGATCCTCAAGGACGGGGGTGATGATCTCCGCCATCCGGCGGTCAATCGCAGCTTTGGCAATCAGGTCGTTGCTCATGTCGTGTCAGGCAGTCTCTTAAATCAGGGTGCGTTCAAGCACAAAAAAACGGGCGCGCGGCCCGTGAAACTTTCCGGTGGAGCCTTTCGGTGTGGACCCGAGAAGCGCCGCTATTGAGTTGGATATAGGCGGGATGAGGGATGGGCGCAAGGGGGCACAGCACACCGTATCTTATTAGACTCAGTCCATAACGCATCATATTAAGTCGCTAAAGACGTCTTGACATATGATTCGCTAAATCAGACGATAAATCTATATCTAGCTAACGAGGGTGTCAATGACACTATATGATCTTATAATACCGATGCTTGCTGTGGCTTGTGCCGTAAGCGGACTAGCGCTGTTGGCATTTGCTGTCAGATTGGGAATGGGGTCAGGTGAGGCATATGACCAACTTCGTGGTGTATCAAAAGGTTTTCGGGACACTATGTTTGGCAACATTCATCAGCCTTATGGAAAAGGCGGTACCCTTTTCAATCGTGGTACAGCATACTCGATTGACCAAAAAGGAAACATTGAACTTATCAGCCAAGCCAAGACCAACCGTGAGTCCGTTCAGGACGCTTCCTTTTAGCCTAAACGAGCATTGAGTACATCTCTTGGATACCGACTGTTTCTGGAAGGCTATCGTATTCGCATATCGGCGAGAGTCGGTTTCCCAACAAATGTGCCTGTTACAATGCAATTGGTCAAAAAAGCGGAATTCAAGCAATTATATGTCAAACACGCTATACAGACGATTTTGTTCTGCCTTTACCACTAAAATGGCCATGGCTACGAAACAAAATCGTGTCTACAATTAGTCGGATACTTCAAAAAAAATCCATTTCAGGTAAACATGAATTCATAGCGATCTTTTGTGATTTGAAAGATCAGGATAAAGATCTGGACCGGCTTACGGGCATAGTCTACCCAATCCTAAATACAGAGCGAAAAAGCGACTGGCGTTCTCAACAATTAATTAATCAAATTCGATCATGTTTGGCAGAATTGTCTAGAAGCCCAATCGTGGACAGCCAACAGAAAAAACTTACGGAACTGCAATCTAAAATTGAGTTAGACTTGACGCCATACTGCCCGATTGCGGTAGGTTTTGATATTTGCAGGAATGGTATAGTAAAATTTAAACCCGTCCGACTGAAAAAGGGTTTAGTCCAAGACTTTGATAAAGACGAAAAGTCAGTTCAAGATTATACAGAACAGGCTTTCTTTTTTCTCAGGGATATTACACATATCCATCAGCACCATGAGCCTGAATCAGACACTATAATTAGAGTCCACAAACAATCTCCTCGAGCAGTTAAGGATATATATTTCGACCTTTTTCGTTATATAATTAGATTTAAACGCTTTAGATCACCAGAGAATATCATGCGAGCAAGTGGAATTCTTGCCTATGCGAATTCGTTTAAACTGATTCAAGCAGATCAAAAACAGCTACCGAACGACTATCAAATCGAAAACCTGAAAATGTCGCTTGAAGCAGCTCAGTTCGAGCTTCAGTACGAGGCGCAGCGGCAAAACGGAAAAATCTCTCTTGCACTAACAATAGTATTTAGCGTTTTTGGCTTACTACTATCGCTGAGCGCACTTGCCCAATTTGCCCCAGTTGAATCCCAAAAGCAAATAGTTCCTAGTGGCATACTTGTTGCTTTCACCGCATGGATCGCAGAGAATCCTGTTTGGTTTGCTGGGTTTGGCTTCGCGATCGGTTATCTATCGCTTCTTTTGGCAGGACGAGTAAAACCAAACCAATATCCTACATTTGAGAATGTCCTTCGATTGTTTAACCATTCTAGTAAGTTGGCTTTTCTGTTACCCGTAATTTTACTGGGTTTGACGTTGCTTGGTATTGCTATTTGGATCTTTAAAATTAGCTTAACCCATTAAGCCCGCCCCAGCCTGTTCATCACATTGACCAACTCCGAACTGATCCCCGGCTCGCTCAGCGCGTGACCCGCCAGTGGGATCATCCGCATCAACGCTTTGGGCCATGCCGCAGCCAGCGCGTGGGCTGTATCAGGCGGGCAGATCATGTCATAGCGGCCCTGCACAATCGTGCCGGGCACATCAGCAAGCCGTCCGATATTGGCGAGAATCCAGCCATCATGCTCCAGAAAGCCCGCATTGATGAAATAGTGATTCTCCAGCCGGGCAAAGGCGCGGGCATAATCGGCCGGGCTGTCGGCCCCCACGCCCGAGGATTGCACCGACGCCAGCGCGTTTTCCCACGCGCTCCACGCCTTGGCATAGGTCGTCTCAAGCCGCACATCGTCTGAAAAGAGACGGCGGTGATAGGCGGCGATCAGATCGTCGCGCTCATCTTCAGGAATGATTTGCACAAAACGCTGCCATGTATCGGGCCAGAACCGCCCGGCGCCACCACCATAGAACCAGTCAAGCTCGCGCTGGGTCATCGTAAAGACACCGCGCAGCACAAGATGTGTGCATCGCTCGGGATGCGTGATCCCATAGATCAACGCGAGCGTCGCGCCCCAGCTGCCGCCAAAAACGCACCAGCGCTCAATCCCAAGTTCGGTGCGGATACGCTCGATATCGTCCACGAGATGCCATGTGGTGTTTGCCTCGACGCTGGCATGGGGTTTGGAGCGCCCGCAGCCACGCTGATCAAACAGGATAATGCGATAAACGCGCGGGTCAAAATACCGCCGCATCGCCGGGCTGCACCCGCCGCCGGGGCCGCCATGCAGCACGATTACGGGCAGCCCGTCCGGCGTACCGGATTGCTCCATATACACCTGATGACCGTCACCCACGTCGAGCGTCCGGCGGTCGAAAGGCTCAATCGGCGGATAAAGATACTGCACTGCGCTTTTTTGGCCCGAGATTTTATCCATGAGTGTCCTATATAGAGCGACAGAGACAAATGATCATACGGAGAGCAGAATGCAAGCCGCTCAGTCCACGATTGACGACCACGAGATTGCGAAATTCCAGGCCATGGCCGCCGAATGGTGGGACCCCAGTGGCAAATTCAAACCATTGCACATGCTTAATCCGTGCAGGCTGGATTATATCACGGCGCAAATCGCGTCGGAGTTTGAGCGCGACCTGAGCGAGGACAAACCCTTTGCCGGGCTGCGTATTCTCGACATCGGCTGTGGTGGCGGCCTTCTGGCTGAGCCTATGGCGCGTCTGGGCGCGGATGTGGTCGGCGCCGATGCTGCCGAGCGCAACATCCCGGTGGCCAAGCTGCATGCCGAGCAATCGGGGCTTGAGATCGACTATCGCTTCACCACCGCCGAGGCGATGGCAGCCGAGGGCGAGCAATTCGACGCCGTGCTCAACATGGAAGTGGTGGAGCATGTGGCCTCCCCCATCGACTATCTGATTGCGTGCAGGCAGCTTTTACGCCCCGGCGGGCTGCACATCTGCTCGACGCTCAATCGAAACCCCAAGAGCTATATGATGGGCATAATCGGCGCGGAATATGTGATGCGCTGGCTGCCCAAGGGCACACATGATTGGAAGAAATTCATCACACCGGATGAGCTTTTTGACCTGATCCGCGACGCCGGGCTGGAGCCTGTGGATCGTAAGGGGTTCGTCTTCAACCCAATCGCGTGGAGCTGGTCTATCTCAGACCGCGACCTCAGCGTGAATTACGTGACAGCGAGCCTGAAACCCGAGTAAAGCCCTACGTGCGTTCCTGCCCGAGCCTTGTGCGCAAACTGCGCAAGGCGGGCAGGATGGCGCGGACCTTATCCTCGCCCAGATCCTGCACAACCTCTCCGATGAGCGGCGCAATCGCGGCCACCGCCTCATCACGTGCGCTGCGCCCGGCCTGGCTGATCGCGACCTTCTTGCGGCGCGCATCATCCCAATCGGGCCGGATATGCACATATCCCGCCGCCTCCAGCTTGCGCAGCGTGTTGGTCATCGCGCCGCGCGTGACATGAAAGCTATGGGCAAGCTGCGCGGGGCTTTTCTCATCCGCGCTGCGGGCCAGCTGATTGAGCACGGAGAAATGCGACACTTCCATACCCTTGGGCAAAACACGGCTGAGCTGATTCCTGATCAACTGGTCGTTGGTCAGAATTTCGCTAAAAAGCGCAACGGCGAGGGCATTCCCGGTCTCGGTCATAGATTCCTTGGGCCACTGAAGACTGCATCATGCATAAGCGACGGAACACGCTTTCGTGATTTTGCCACTTCGGAGGGGTCAAGATCAACGGTGATAACGCCCGGCGCGTCCCCGGCATCGCCCAGAACCTCACCCCAAGGGCTGATCGCGAGGCTGTGGCCATAGGTTTCGCGCGGCTTTCCGATCTGTGCGGCGTGAACACCCGTCTGGGCCGGGGCAAGCACATAGGCCCCCGTCTCAATCGCGCGGGCGCGCAAAAGCACCTCCCAATGCGCGGCCCCTGTGACCCGCGAGAAGGCCGAGGGAACGGTGATAATCTGCGCGCCGCGCTGGCCAAGGGCGCGGTAGAGATGTGGGAAGCGCAGATCATAGCAGATCGTCATGCCCAACGCGCCAAAGGAGGTCTGCGCAAGACAGGCCGCGCCTCCCGGCCGATAGCCCGCCGATTCGCGGTAGCTTTCGCTCTCGGAAATCGTGACGTCGAACATATGGATCTTGTCATAGCGCGCGACAATCTGTCCGTCGGGCGTGATCAGAAAGGACCGATTGGCGAATCGCCCGTCCTTGTCGCCAGTTTTGATTGCTAAAGAGCCAATGAGCAGCCAAATGCGCCGCGCCGATGCCACATCGCGCAGCGCAGCGAGTGTGATATCCGCGCCCTCATACTGCAAGACTGCCTCCTGCTGTGCGCGGCTGGCGGAGACGCAATTCGTCACTTCCGGGGTCAGCACGAAGCCCGCACCGCACGCCACAGCCTCCTCAATCAAGGCCACGGTCTGCGGCAGGTTCGCCACCGGATCATCGCCCGAGCACAGCTGCACGAGGCCCGCACGCATGGCTCAGGCCGCCAGAAGCGCGTCCAGCTTGCCCGCCCGGTCCAGCGCATAAAGCTCGTCACAGCCGCCTACATGCACATCACCCACGAAGATCTGCGGCACGGTGCGCCCGCCATTGGCGCGCTGCATCATCTCGGCGCGGCGTGCCGGCTCACGGGCAATATCCACCTCGGAGAAATTCACGCCCTTCTGGCTCAGAAGGCGTTTGGCCGCATGACAAAAACCGCAGAGCGGCGAGGTGTAGATTTCAACAGGTTGCATCAGGGCACTCCAGGACAAGGGATCGTCTATCCCGGCTATTTAGGCATCCCGGCCCGCACGCGCCAGTGCCACGATGCTCACGGATGCGGCACCAGCGGCCTTGCACGCGCCAGCAGCCGCCGCAAATGTCGCGCCCGAGGTCATGACATCATCCACCAAAAGCACATCGCGCCCGGCCAAAAGGCCCGCGCGCTTTGGATGCACAGAGATCGCATCGCGCACCGTGTTGCGCCGCTCCTCATAGCTTTTTCCGCCCAACTGCGCCGTGGCTTTGGGCCGGATGAGAAGGTCAGGACAATGCGCCGCCCCCGCCTCTTGCGCCAGCGCCTTGGACAAGAGCGCCGATTGGTTGAACCGCCGCTTGAGCATCCGGAGCCAATGCAAGGGCACCGGCGCGATCAACGTCTTGGGCGTGAGCAAAGGCTGCGCCGCGCGCGCCATCCATTTCGCGGCGGGGCGCACCACATCCTGCCTATCGCCGTATTTCAGCGCCAGAACCAAGCGCCGCCCCGTCCCGCCATAGCGCATCGCGGCGCGGCCCCGGTCCCACGCCAATGGCTGTTTCATACAGGCATCGCATTGGATAATCTCGGCCTCATCCCCCTCCGGCGCGGGCGGCAGCGCCTTGCCGCAACTGTCGCAGCAGGTGCCAAGGATAAAAGGCGTATCGCGCCAGCACGACCCACAGAGGCCGAAATCGCTGTCCACCATCTCGCCACAGCCGATGCAGCGCGGCGGGTAAACCATCCGCAAGACCGATTGAATTGCGCCAAGCTTCACGTATATCACCCCCCATGACCACACCCGCCCCCCTCACCGACCGAGGCGCACTTGCCCGGCACCGCGACCGCGCGGCGGCAAAGCCCGCCCTGTTCCTGCACGAGGCTGGCGTGGAAGAGGTGCAGGATCGCCTCGCCATGGTTAACAAATCCTTTACAGCGCCGGTGATTGTCACCGGGTGGCCCGACCCTTGGGCCCAGGCCTTCCCCGAGGCGCAGATCATCGCGGATGACGAGACCCTCGCACTGGAGCCCGCGTCGTATGATCTGATCATCCACGCCCTCGCGCTCCATTGGGCCAATGACCCGGTGGGCCAACTCATCCAGATGCGCCGCGCCCTGCGCCCCGATGGGCTGATGCTGACCGTGCTTCTGGGCGGCACCACGCTGAATGAACTGCGCAGCGTGCTCGCACAGGCCGAGACGGAGGTGACCGGGGGTCTCTCGCCGCGCGTGGCACCGATGGGAGAGCTGCGCGATATGGGCGGGCTCTTGCAGCGCGCGGGCTTTGCCCTGCCGGTGGCCGATAGCGTGGCTCTGCGCGCCTCCTACGCCGATCTGCCCGCGTTGATGCATGATTTGCGTGCGATGGGCGAGACAAACGCGATGACCGCCCGGCCCCGCCATATGACCCGCAGAGCGATCTTCACCCGCGCCGCCAAACTCTACGCCGCGTATTTCGCAGATAGCGAGGCGCGTCTGATCGCCACATATGACATGATCGTCCTCACCGGCTGGGCCCCCGATGAAACACAGCAAAAACCGCTGCGCCCCGGCTCTGCCAGCGCCCGTCTGGCCGAGGCCTTAGGCACCAGGGAGACGCCACTTGAGGATTGACCTCAGCTATTTTCCCCCTATTTCGGTGGCGGTGAGATGACAGGAGCTGACCCTAACATGCTGGACACGACCAAAATCGCGACCTGCCCGGTGCACGCGCCCGCCGATCACCCCCCGGTGCCTGCGGCCAAGACGGGAATTCTTTTGGCCAATCTGGGCACGCCGGACAATTACGATTACTGGTCCATGCGCCGTTATCTCAGCGAGTTTCTATCGGACCGCCGCGTCATCGATTACTCCCCATGGAAATGGCAGCCGCTCTTGCAGCTGATCATCCTCAGCAAGCGCCCCTTCACCAGTGGTGCGGCCTATAAATCCATCTGGAACGAGGAGCAGGGTGAGAGCCCGCTGATGACCATCACCCGCGATCAGACAGCGGCCATCGCGGCCAAGCTGCACGGCGATCTGGGCGACGGGATCATGGTGGATTTCTGCATGCGCTACGGCAATCCGTCGACCAAATCCAAGGTTCGCGAGATGACCGAGGCTGGCTGCACACGCATCCTCTTCTTCCCGCTCTATCCACATTACGCAGGCGCTACCTCAGGCACCGCCAATGACCAGTTTTTCCGCGCGCTGATGGAAGAAACCCGCCAGCCCGCCGCCCGCACGGTTGAGCCTTACTTCGAGAATGAGCTCTATATCGAGGCGCTCGCAAAATCGGTGGAGGAGGCTTATGCTGCCGCCGAGGAAGAGCCGGAAATGCTTGTCGTATCCTATCACGGCATGCCCAAGCGCTATTTGATGCAGGGCGATCCCTATCATTGCCAATGCCAGAAAACGACGCGCCTGCTGCGCGAAAAACTGGGATGGAGCGAGGATCGAATCACGACCACGTTCCAATCGGTCTTTGGGCCCGAGGAATGGCTGAAACCTTATACCGTGGAAGAAGTGGCCCGGCTTGCTGAAGAAGACGGCAAAAAACGCATTGCCGTGATCGCGCCTGCATTTTCCGCCGATTGCATTGAGACGCTCGAAGAGATCAACGAAGAGATCAAGGAAGCCTTTGAAGAGGCTGGCGGCGAACACTTCACGTATATCCCCTGCCTCAACGACAATGACGCGCATGTGCAAGCGCTGGGCGAGATCATCAAATCAAACCTGAAGGGCTGGGTGCGCTAAATCATTCCGCGCAATGCAGCGGTTGCAGAAGAAGACCGGACAAAAAGAAAAAGGCGGTGACCGAAGTCACCGCCTTTTCCATGTCGATAGTGAAGTGCCGAATTAGTCAGCAGCAACCACAGCAGCGACGATCGCGAGCAGCACCAGGGGAATCCAGATGCCTGCAGCGGACGAGCTTGCCGAAGTTTCTTCAACGATGACGGGCGCTTCCATAATGGGCTCTTCCATTGTGCCGGCGAAACCGGTCGAAGCAGCAGCCGACAGAGCAGCAGCGAGAACGAGTTTTTTCATAGTATCCTCCAGAAATTGGCTTGGCCACGCAGTGCGCAGCATCAAGCACCCAAGACTTAACCTCGTGATGGTTTTCTAACCAGCTATCCAAGGCGATTGCAAACGCAACTTGACTCTGTGACTCAATAAAACGCTCGATTTTCGTCAAATTAGCAACACCTGAGTGCCCACATTCGCCATTCCGAACAATTCGGCGATGTGTTCATTGTAAAGACCGATGCACCCGTTGGACGAGCGGCGGCCAATCTTGCGCGTATCATGCGTGCCGTGAATCCGGTAATAGGTCCAGCTTAGGTAAAGCGCGTGCGTCCCCAATGGGTTATCCGGTCCGGGCCCAACAAAGGGCGGCCAATCTGGGTTGCGCTCAAGCATGGAGGGTGTGGGCCGCCAGCTTGGCCCCTCGACCTTGCGCACCACGGACGTACGGCCACGACGGGTCAGATCCTCGCTCAGAGGAACGCTGGAGGGGTAAAGTTTATAGGTGCCGCCATCCGCGCTCCAATAATGCAGGGCACGCGAATCGATATCGACCAGAACTGCCCCATTGTTCAGATTTGGGAAATAGGGCCGCCAATCGAGTGACCGGAAACTGGAGATGTTGCGCCGCACGGTCTCCGTCACGTCGCGTTCAATCTCAACGGTCTCGCTGGCGTCCATTTCCTGAGCAATCGCAGGCGCGCCCAGCGCCGCAGCTGTGCCCGCGACAAATGCGCGGCGCGTCAAAATGGTGGAATTCTTCAAAGTCATGACAACCTCCTCAGCCTTCAAAACAACCCTTGTCGCGCAAAAATATATGGCGCGAAAGTCGCAGTCACAATTCAAACCAGCATGCTTCGGCCAAGTTCCAAGCAAGTGGGTTTGAAACACCACGCAGACCACTATACAGCATTTCGAAACAATTAGTTTGGGTAGGTTACCTCACATGTCGCGCATTTCAGCTCTTTTCATGACGGCTTTTCTGGTGCTCGGCGCTTGCGCGGCCCCACCGCCGCCGCCTCCACAGCTTGGTGCCGACGGCAAACCCTTGCCCAAAGTCTATCGTATCCGCGCAGGCGACACTGGCCAGATCCAATTCCGCATGCTCGATTCGGTGAATTCCCTGCGCACCGCCGCTGGCCGCTCCGAAGTGCAGCTCAACGCACAACTCAACGCTGCCGCCGCTACCCATGCGCGCGATATGTCCGTGCAGAACCGGCCTTGGCATTTCGGCTCGGACGGATCATCGCCAATCGACCGGGTCCGCCGGGTTGGATATTCGGGCAACCTTGTGGGCGAGACAATCTCGGAAACCTATGAGACCGAGCTTGAAACCCTCGCCGCGTGGATGGCAGAGCCCTCCACCCGCACCGTTATCCTCTCGCCGGACGCCCGCAACATGGGATTTTCATGGACCCAGGAAGATAACGGAAAAATCTGGTGGACGTTGGTGATGGGCGACTGAGCCCAGTTTTCATAGCGACCCGCGGATTTGGGTATTTGGTGCCAAGAAAAAGCAGCTACGGATTGATCGTGATCTGCGTTCCATTTTTCACCATGGCGTAAATCGTCTCCATCTGACGATTCGTCACCGATATACAGCCCGCCGTCCAATCAGGGCTTTGCTTGCCGCGTGGATTATCGTTGGGCCGCCCGTGGATAAAGATATCGCCACCGGGGCTCACGCCGCGCGCCCGCGCCTGAGCAACATCCGCCTCATTGGGATAGGAAATTCCAAGCGATAGATGAAAGCTGGAATTGGGATTGCGGCGGTCGATGAAATACGTGCCTTCCGGCGTCTTGCCGTCGCCTTCTTGGGTCTTGTGCCCGAGCGCGGTGAAGCCAAGCTCAATGTCGTAATCCTTGAGGACCTTATCATGGTGCAGAAGATACATCTTCCGCGCACCCTTGTTGACGACGATCTGCGTCACCTCGGGGCCGTTATATGTCTTGAACTTTGACCCGCAACTGGCCAGCCCGATCACCATCAACGCCGCCGCGAAAAGTTTAACCAGTCGCATACCCATATAAATTCACCTGCCTGTTTTTTTCCCTTCCTAGCGCAAAAGGATCCAAAGCAGATAGCGCTATTTTTCGCCAGGCGCGGTCAGAGAGAACTGCCCCACCAATTCAATATGGCTGGACCAGCGGAACTGATCCACCACCCTGAGGGCATGTAGCACGTACCCCGCGCCCAAAAGCGCGTTCGCGTCCCGCGCAAATGTCACAGGGTTGCACGACACGTATCCAATGCGCGGAACCTTTGCTTGGCAAAGCTCGGCCACCTGCGCCTCGGCCCCTGCGCGCGGCGGATCGAGCACCGCTCCATCAAACCGCGCAAGCTCATCCGGCAACAGCGGCTGGCGGAAAAGGTCACGCGCTTCCACGGTCAGCTTTTTGAGGCCCAGCGCCTGACGCCATGCGGCCTCCATCGCCTCTGTCATGGCCGCATCACCCTCAACCGCATGGACCTGCGCATGGGCAGACAGGGGCAGCGCGAAGGTGCCGCACCCGGCAAAAAGATCAACGATGCGCGCCGCACCCGCAATGGCGGCGGTCGCATCCGCCAAGAGCGCCGCTTCCCCCTCGGCCGTGGCCTGAAGAAATGCGCCAGGCGGCGGGATCACGCGGGCCGCACCAAAGGCCTGCGTGGGCGATTGGCGTTGCGCGACTGTCTCATCGTCCCAGCTGAGCCGTGCAAGATCATGCGCCTCAGCCAGCTGCGCCAGTATCATGCGCAAGGGGCCGTCCAACGCGCGCCCACCGGTCACATGCACATCCAACCCACCGAAAGACACACACGCCGCCACGCTGAGCGTGCCCTTGCGGCTGGCCGCATGGAGGGCCAGCGCCTCGGCCACAGGGAGCGCGGCCATCAGATCGGGGTGCAAAAGCTCGCACCCCGGCACCTCGATCAAAACATCGGACCCTTTGGCGTGAAAGCCTGCCATCGCGCCTTTCTTGGTCCGGCGGGCCGTGAAGGTGGCGCGCCGCCGCGCCTTGGCCGGGGAGGTGGCAATGGGCAGAAAGGGCGCGTCAATGCCGTAAGCGGCGAGCGCCCCGCGCACGATCTCGACCTTCCACTCGGCCACAAACGCATCTGATGCGTGCTGAAGACTGCACCCGCCACAGGATTTGTAGTGACGACATGGCGGGCGCACGCGATCCTCAGATGGCCGCACAATCCGCATATCGTGCAAGCGCTGCCCCTCAAGCGTGCCGCTCACCTCCTCACCGGGCAGTGCGCCGGGGGCGAAGACTGGCCCCGCTGCGATCCCGTCGCCCTGATGCCCCAAGCGCTCAATCTCATAGGTGGTCATGGCCGCTCCTCAAGCAATTGGTCGCGTGTCAGGGTAAAGCCGGATGCGATCCACAGCGCCTCAAGCGCCTTGATCCGTGCGCCCAGCGCGGGACCGGTGAAAGCTGGCATCAGGTCCGCCGCGGTAATGGGAAACCGTGCTGCTGCCCCGTCAGCAATCTGTGTCGCTGCACCCTCAGGCACATCCATCTCCAGCAGGGCCGCGCGCAAGAGCACCATATCCCAAGCCACCTGCGCACCGTGGTAATAGCCAAGGGCTGCGGGGCCATCCGGCGCTTCGGCGCCCTGCCTCAGAAGCTTCAGGCGCGCCGCGTCCGTGCGGCTTAAGCGCAGGTGGTCCAGGGCATCCGCACCCCCAAGCGCCGCAAGCCGCCTGAGCGGATCAGGTGCCGCGCCAAAGCGCCCCTCCAAATGCACCAAGGGCGCCAGCGCGCGATCCTGCGCCCCCGGCAGACATTGCTGCAATACATTCGCCGCCCGCATCGCGGCCACGACGGGCGCGGGATCAGGGGCAGCCAAAAGCTTGCAAAGCTCCGCGCCAATCCGTTCGCGCGCAATGCCTGAAAGCCCGTCGTGATGCGCCGCGCAGGCGGCCAGCCCGTCGGCGTCGATCCCCTCGGCACCGTACCATGCGCTGAACCGGAAAAACCGCAGGATGCGCAGGTAATCCTCTACGATCCGCTGCTCTGCATCCTCGATAAACCGCACGCGCCCCGCGAGCGCATCATTCAGACCACCCAGCGGATCAATCACCGCACCATCGGCCCCGGCATAAAGCGCGTTCATCGTGAAATCACGCCGCCGCGCATCCTCAGACATCTCGCGGGTGAAGGCGACGCGCGCATGGCGGCCAAACGTTTCCTCGTCGCGGCGAAAACTGGTGACCTCATGGCCTTCGCCACCAGACACCAGCGTCAGCGTGCCATGCTCCAGCCCAGTTGGCACCACACGCAACCCGGCCACCTTGGCCAGCGCCTGCATCTCTTCGGGGGTGGCAGGGGTGGCAAGGTCGAGATCCCCGACGGGCGCGCCACGCACAGCATCACGCACAGCACCACCCACCAGATAAACGGGCTGTCCCGCCGCCTTGAATGCCTGAAACACAGCGGTAAGCGAGGGCGCGCTGAGCCAGTCTCCGGTGATATTCACGGCGTTCCCACCTCCTCGGCCAGCCCGCGCAAGATTCGCGCTGTGGCCCCCCAGATATAATAGGGCCCCCACGGCACCGCATAGTAAAGCCTGCGCACCCCGCGCCAGCGCCGCCCCTCGATCCGATAGGCGCTGCGCCGCAAAACATGCGCAAGGGGCACATCGAAAACCTCGGCCACCTCACCCGCCTCGGAGCGGGGCGTGAAAGGCGCGCGCACACGCGCCAGAACCGGCGTCATCAGAAAGCCGGTCACCGTTTCATGCACGGGCAATGTGCCCAGAACCTCGACATTGGCGGGATCAAGCCCGATCTCCTCATGCGCCTCGCGCAGAGCGGCCGCGATCACGTCCGCGTCGCCCTCATCCTGCTTGCCACCAGGAAAGGCGATCTGACCGGGGTGATGCTTGAGCGCGGAAGAGCGCGTGGTAAGGATCAGCCGCGCAGGCCCATCGCAAAGGATTGGCATCAGCACGCCCGCCGGGCGCAGCTTGCGCCCCTCTGGCAACACTGTGCCGGGGTTCAGATCAAAATCCGACGAGGGGCGCATCCCAGCACCAAGGCCCGCAATCAGTCCGGCGAGGGGATCATCCAAGCGGATCCTCCTTGCCCGCCGCCTCAAAACCGAGCGTCGCGGGGTCCAGATCGTAATGCGCACCGCAGAACTGGCAATCGGCGGTCACACGGCCCGCATCCGTCGTCATCTTCTCGATATCCTTGGCCGAATAGATCGACAGGCTCTGACGCACACGATCTTCCGAGCAGGTACAGCCAAACCGCACCGGCTGTGCCTCAAAAACGCGCGGGCCTTCCTCATGGAACAATCGGACAAGCAGGTCCGTAGGCGCGACAGATGGCCCAATCAGCTCCAGCGTATCAACGGTATCGAGCAGGATGTTGGCGCGGCTCCAGTTCTCACCCTCTTCGCCCTCCATGATATCGCCCGCCTCTAAAAGACCGCCCTCGCCCGAGCCGCCGCCCGACGCAAAAGGCGACGCTTTGGGCATATGCTGCAACATCACGCCGCCCGCGCGCCAATGCTCAGGCCCATCCCCCTCTGTGGAGCGCCCAAAGCTCAGCGCGAACCGCGTGGGAAGCTGCTCGGACTGGGCAAAATACGCCTCGGCGCAATCGCTCAGGCTGCTGCCCGCAATCGGTGTGATGCCTTTGTAAGGCTCCATCCCCTGCCCCTGATCGATCATGATCGCGAAATACCCCTCACCGATCTGCTCAAAGGGAGCCCCCTGCGACAGGCGGTCGGCATCAAAGCTGGCATAGGCACGGATACGGCCCGGCGCGCCCTCCTCGGACGGGCCGTAATAATCGGTCGCAATCATCCGCACAGGGCCGTTGGATTGCACCTGAAGCTGTAGTTTCCAGCGCAATTTCACCGACTGACCAATCAGAGCCGCCAAAAGCGCCATCTCGGCCACCAACGCCTCGACCTGCGGTGGGTAATCATGCTGTTTCAGGATCCCTTCCAACACACCATCAAGCCGCGCCACGCGGCCACGGATGTCGGAATTATCCAGCTGAAACGGGAGCACGGTGTCATCCCAAGCAAGGTTTTGCGCAAGTGTCATGGGGTTTCCTTCAGAGCCGAAAATAGGCATATCGCGGGTATATAGGCCGCTTGGGCGGTGACCGAAAGGGGGCCTCGCGCCATGATCAGACGACTGGGCGATGCGCCGAAGGCCGGGATCCGCTACACGATGCGGCCCGGTGTCTATGCGATCCTGCCGCATAAGGGCGGGCTTCTGGTCACGCATCAAACAGAACCTGAACCTGAATGGCAGCTTCCGGGCGGCGGGATTGATCCGGGCGAATCGCCGCTTCAGGCCCTTCACCGCGAGGTTTTTGAGGAAACTGGTTGGCATATCGCGCGGCCCCGGCGTCTGGGCGCGTTTCGGCGCTTTGTCTATATGCCGGAATATGACCTTTGGGCCGAGAAGCTATGCATGATTTATGTAGCGCGCCCCGTTCTGCCGCACGGCCCCCCGACCGAGCCCGATCACACACCGATGGTGATGGACGTGCAGGAGGCGGCACTGATCCTTGGGAATGAGGGGGACAGGATGTTCGTCAACCAGTGGGCAGGATTGACTTAACCTCAAGCAACACCGCCGAGACATCATCATCGAACTGATCACCCCCAGCGAATTCCGCGAGCCTCCAAATCATCGATTCCAGACACGCCAGCCCCTTGGTCTGCCGCAGTTCGGTCAGGATACGCGCCAGACCCTCATCGTCCAAAAGCACATCTTCCGGGTTGGCACATTCCACCACACCGTCGGAGTGGATCATCAAGCGGTCGCCCGCCTGCAACACCACCTCAAACTCCTCAAACTCCGCCCCCGGAATGAGGCCCACGGGCAAACCACCGCAACCGATCGCCTCAACGGTGCCATCGGCGCGCTGCACCGCCGGATAAGGATGGCCCGCCTGCGCCATGACAACACGGCCAGTCTCAAGGTTCACATCCGCAAGGAGCAGGGTGAAATAATGCTCCGTGTCCAGTTCATTGAGAAAGAGGTCATTCAACGCAGCAATCGTCTCACCCGGCGGGCGCGGGGAAAATGTGCCATCCGGCATTCGGCGCAGGGCCACGTTTTGATCAGGGGACGTGGCCGAGAGATAACCCGCCAGCCGCGCCGTCATCAAAGCAGAGCTGATCCCATGGCCCGATACGTCGATTCCATAAAGCCCGATCCGCGTCTCGCTGGCCTGATACATCCCGACCAGATCACCACCCACATGCCCCGAGGACCGCAGCAGCATGGACACTTCGGCATTGCCAAAATCGCGGTGCCGGTCACTGACTAGGGATTGTTGGAGTTTCTTGGCCTCGATCAGATCCTTGTCAATCGAATCGTAGACCTCGCGCAGCTTGTCCAGCGTGCTGCCCAAAAGCCGGTTCTTCTGGATCAGCTCGCGCTCCATCCCGACAATCCGCGCGCCCGCAGCGATCCGCGCCCGCAGCTCGCCCGCATTTACAGGTTTGGTCAGAAAATCATCCGCGCCGGCATCAAGCCCTGATGCAATCTCATCCTTTTCGGATTTGGACGTGAGCAGGATGAAATACCCATAGCTTTCGCGCATCATCTGCCTGAATTCACGGCAAAAGTCGATGCCCGTCATGCCCGGCATCATCCAATCGCTGAGCACCAGATCGGGCGGCGTCCGGCGGCAGATTTCGAGCGCCTCATCGCCACTTGCGGCCTCAACCGTCTCAAAACCCCATTTCTTCAGCAAGGAGGTCAATATCCTGCGCTGAAGCCGGCTGTCATCAACCACCAAAACCAGCCGAATCGCATCGTCCTGCGGGACCGCACTTGGCGCATCCTGCTGAATCTCAAGTAGATTTGGCGCAAACTCAGGCACAGGGATTCCTTTCATCTCCTCAAGCCCTAGCGCCTCTGCGTTAACGCGGGATGAAAGGTAAAATGCGAATAAACCCCCCGCCCGCCATCATCAAATTGTTAACGATATTCCGCCAAACTCGGATCATCAAAACAGGTGATGCATGATTGACTGGTCTCGAGTCGCGGAATTGCGAGAGGAAATAGGCGCCGATGATTTCGGCGAGGTGGTCGAGATTTTCCTCGAAGAAGTTCAAAGCGAGATTGATGCGCTGCGCGGCGACGTGGCGCCGGGCAATCTTGAGGATAAGCTGCATTTCCTCAAAGGCAGCGCGCTCAACCTCGGCTTCAGGGAGTTCTCGGACCTTTGCCAAAGCGGTGAGGCCGCTGCTGGCGCCGGGCGGATGGACTTGATCGATATGCAAGCGACGGTGGCCAGCTTTGATCGCTCCAAGGCCGAGTTTGTCTCGGGGATGGACCGCCTGAACACCGCCTGATCAGATCAGAAACTCTGCCAGCACCTCATCATTGGTGATATCGCGATAATCAAATCCGTTCTCGCGCAACGCGCCCAGAAGCCGCACGAAGTTTGCCTCGTCATTCGTCTCGATCCCTATAAGAACCGATCCGAAATTCCGCGCAGATTTCTTGAGATATTCAAACCGTGCGATATCATCCTTAGGCCCCAGAAGGTTCAGGAAGTCCTTCAACGCACCGGGGCGCTGTGGCATCCGCAAGATGAAGTATTTCTTCACACCGGAATATCGCTGCGCGCGCTCCTTCACCTCGGGCAGCCGCTCAAAATCGAAATTCCCGCCTGAAGTCACACAAACAACGGTCTTGCCGCGAATTCGGTTCTTCATGTCTTTGAGCGCATCAACCGCCAAAGCACCCGCAGGCTCCAGCACGATCCCTTCAATGTTCAGCATCTCAATCATCGTCGTACAAAGCCGATCCTCAGAAATCGTGACCGCCTGCCCAGGGTCGAGATGCGCAAGCCGCGCGAATGTCCGCGCGCCGATCTGCGCCACCGCCGCGCCATCGGCAAAATTATCCACATGGCCCAACCGCACAGGCGCGCCCGCCAGAAGGGCGGCCCCAAGACACGCGCCGCCCGAAGGCTCGACCAGCGTGATCTCAACAGCATCACCCATATAGCTGACCACCCCCGCCGAAAGCCCGCCACCGCCCACAGGCATCACGATATGATCGGGCAAACCGCCAAGATCGCGCTCAATCTCCACCGCCACAGACGCTTGGCCCTCGATCACATCTTCATCATCGAAGGGCGACAGGAAATGCCCGCCAATCTTGGCGCAATAGGCCTGTGCGGCAGCAAGCGTGACGTCGAAATAATCGCCCGTCAGCTCGATCCGCACCGCATCACCACCAAAAATCTGGGTCTTGCCGATTTTCTGCTGCGGCGTGGTGATTGGCATGTAAATCACGCCCTGAACCCCGAAATGCCGACACATGAACGCGACGCCCTGCGCATGGTTGCCCGCGCTCGCACACACAAATGTGGGTGCCGCGCCGCGCGCCAGAACCTTGCGCATCGCATTGAACGCGCCGCGCAGCTTGTAGGAGCGCACTGGCGTCAGGTCTTCGCGCTTGAAGAGGATATTCGCCTCATAACGCTCGCTCAGATGTTCATTGCGCTGCAAGGGCGTTGCATCGAAAACCGGGCGCATCAGCGCCTCTGCGGCGCGGGCGTTTTCGCGAAAATCTGTCATGTTGCCCTGCCTGCCCGAAGCCGCCGTCCCGCGCAAGGGTGCTAAGCCTCCGCATACCCAAGAATACCAGCGGCCAAAGCAACAGATCGCATCCCGCTCCGCTTGCCCCGCACCCCAAAACCCGCTAAGCCCCGGCGCGACCCAGACAGAGGAAAATCACTATGTCCGCGCCCAAAAAAGTCGTGCTGGCCTATTCCGGCGGCCTTGATACGTCCATCATCCTGAAATGGCTGCAAACCGAATATGGCTGTGAGGTGGTGACCTTCACCGCCGATCTCGGTCAGGGCGAGGAGCTGGAGCCCGCGCGCGAAAAAGCCGTGATGCTGGGGATCAAACCTGAGAACATCTATATTGAGGACGTGCGCGAGGAATTCGTGCGCGATTTCGTCTTTCCGATGTTCCGCGCCAATGCACTCTACGAGGGACTTTACCTGTTGGGGACGTCCATCGCGCGGCCCCTGATTTCCAAACGGCTGGTCGAGATTGCGGCCATGACCGGTGCCGATGCCGTGGCCCATGGCGCGACAGGCAAGGGCAATGATCAGGTGCGGTTTGAGCTGGCGGCCTATGCGCTCAATCCCGATATCAAAGTGATCGCGCCTTGGCGGGAATGGGACCTGACCAGCCGCACCCGGCTGATTGATTTCGCCGAGAAAAACCAGATCCCCATCGCCACGGACAAACGTGGCGAAGCCCCGTTTTCCGTTGATGCAAACCTCTTGCACACCTCATCCGAGGGCAAAGTGCTCGAAGACCCTGCAGAAATGGCCCCAGATTATGTTTATCAACGCACGGTGGCCCCCGAGGACGCGCCCGAGACGCCCGAGTTCATCGAAGTGGGCTTTGAGCGTGGCGATGCCGTGTCGATCAACGGCGAGGCGCTCAGCCCTGCCACCATCCTCACACGGCTCAATGAGATGGGTGGCAAACACGGCATCGGGCGCTTGGATTTTGTCGAAAACCGCTTTGTGGGCATGAAGTCGCGCGGCATCTATGAGACACCCGGCGGGACTGTTCTTCTGGAGGCCCATCGCGGCATTGAGCAAATCACGCTTGATAGCGGCGCGGGTCACCTCAAAGACAGCCTCATGCCGCGCTACGCTGAGCTGATCTATAACGGCTTCTGGTTCTCGCCCGAGCGCGAGATGCTGCAAGCCGCCATTGATCACAGCCAGAAACATGTGACAGGCACCGTCCGGCTCAAGCTTTACAAGGGTATGGCGACCTGCGTGGGCCGCTGGTCGGATCACTCGCTCTATTCCGAGGCGCATGTGACGTTCGAGGATGATGCGGGCGCCTATGACCAGAAGGACGCGGCAGGCTTCATTCAGCTGAACGCTCTGCGCCTCAAGCTTCTGGCCGCACGGGAGCGTCGGCTGAAGGGCTGAACGCTCAGATCTTAGCGGCCTCCAAAGCGCGATAGGCAGGCAAAGCGGCTTCGGCCAGCTCTGCCTGCGCGCCACTCAGCACTGGCAGCGGCCCTTCGGCCGCAGCAAACCCTGTCGAGTGGCGTACCGCACCGTACCAATGCGCGCCCCACACACCATCCGCCGCATGGCCGCCCGCAGGCCAGATGAGCATCCGCTCGGTCCACTCGATCCCGATCGCCGCACAGAGCCGTTGCAAAACACCCGCTGGATCAGCGCGAATATCGGAGGCGTCCACAACAACGGGCCGCTGCCCAATACCGCAAAGCGCGTCATAGAGCGCGCCCTGTTGAACAAAACCGATATCCTCAAGGGTCGGCGCCTCGTATTTGGCCGCAAAGCTGGCCACCACACGCGCCGGATGGCGGATCAGGAACACATTCACCACATCGCGCATCCAGTCGCGCGGGATGCCGTCTACCATATGCTGTGTCATGTGCTTTTGGTAAAAATGCGCACCCTCATAGGGGCCAAGAAGGCTGCGCTCCACCATCACGGGATCAGAATTTTGCGCAGCCAGAATCTCCTCGCGCATCGGGTGCACGATCCCTGTGCGCGCGAGATAAGCCGCGTAAAATGGCTCATCCACAACGGCGCAATCGCCGCGCGCGGCAAAGCTATACATCATCGCCGTCGACAGGTTGCGCGGCCCCGACCACATGGCGATCCGCATCAGCTTGCGTCCTGCAAAATGAGATCCTTGTAGAGCGCACGCAGCCGCGCCGTTACCGGCCCAAGCTCCCCAGCGCCGATCTGCCGCCCGTCAATCGCACCGACAGGGGTTTGCGCGCCGAACGTGCCGGTCAGAAACGCCTCATCTGCGCCATAGGTGTCTACAAGGCTGAAATTCCGCTCATAAACCGGGATGCCATCCGCCCGGCACAGATCAATCACCTTCTGCCGCGTGATCCCGTTCATACAATAATCCCCGGTCGAGGTCCAAACTGCCCCTTTACGCACAATAAAGAAATTGCACGCGTTGGTCGTATTCACGAACCCATGCACATCCAGCATCAAGGCCTCATCGGCCCCTGCCTTTTCGGCGGCGATGCAGGCAAGGATGCAATTGAGCTTGGAATGGGAATTGAGCTTGGGGTCCTGGGTCATTGGCAATCCGCGCAGATGCGGGACGGTGGCAAGGCGGATTGGGCGCGGGATGGACGGTTTGGAATGCTCCATGATGATCGTCATCGTGGGGCCTTGCCGGCTGAGCGAGGGATGCTGAAAAGGCCGCGTCTTCACCCCCCGCGTCACCATGAGCCTTGCGTGCGCGTCCGTCTTCATCCCGTTGGCGGCCTGTGTGTCGAGCAAGGCTTGCATCACGCCGCCACGGTCCATCCCGATATCGAGATCAATCGCCAATGCGGCCTCAAAAAGCCGGTCCAAATGTTCATCCGCGAAGGCCCAATGCCCATCATAGAGGCGTAACCCCTCCCAAACCCCATCACCGAGCATGAATCCGCTGTCATAAACGCTGATCACAGCCTCGGCTTTGGGCACGATCCGCCCGTTGAGCCAGATGAGAATCGCCTCGTTGCGGACGTCCTCTTCGGCCTGATGCGTGGTTTGATTATCCATGACCGCCCCCGATTGTTTCAGTCCAAGGCTAGGCGCGCGGCAATCCGCCCTCAAGTGGTAAAGCGCCGTCACCTCCGCGTGAGGATGTGTTTCGCCCCATTGGCGCGCGGCCCTCCTTGCGCCATGGTAGAGCCAATCCCAAGGAGGCCTCTATTATGTTGACCGCAATGACCAAAGTGAAATCCGTTCTTCTCGCCGGGCTGATCATCGTGGGTTTCGCCGCCCAGACGGGCAAGGCCCACGCCGCGAGCACTGAGGTTCTGACAGTTGCGGGCGGGTGCTTTTGGTGCGTCGAATCCGATTTCGAGGGTGTGAAGGGCGTGAAAGAGGTGGTGTCCGGCTATACCGGTGGCACGGTGTCGAACCCCGACTACAGACAGGTCACGGGCGGCGGCACCGGTCATTATGAGGCGGTTCAGATCCAGTTTGACCCGGCCCAGATCGATCGCGATCAAATCCTGTCGATGTTCATGCGCTCGGTTGATCCGACGGATGCAGGCGGGCAGTTCTGCGACCGCGGAGACAGCTACCGCACAGCGATCTTCTATAACGGAGATGCTCAAAAAGCCGCCGCAACCAAGGCAAAAGCCGAGGCTGAGCAGGAGCTGGGCCAATCAATTGTTACCCCCATCCTTGCGGCGCAAAATTTCTACCCCGCCGAAGCCTACCATCAGGATTACTACAAAGGCACCAAGCTAATCGTCACCCGCTTCGGCCCCAAACGGCAATCAGAAGCGTATAAGCGCTACCGCGCCTCCTGCGGCCGCGACAAACGGGTGAAAGAGCTTTGGGGCGCATCCGCACCGTTTGTGGGCAAACACTAGACCCTCAACCCACTTTGCACGCCGCCAAGACGGCCATGTTCAAGATATCATTGGCCGTCGAAGTGGTGGAACAGATCTGGATCGACTGATCCACACCGGCAAGAATGGGCCCAATGACGGTGGCCCCCGCCATCTCCTGCATCAGCTTCACCGAGATTGATGCGGAATGGCGCGCGGGCACCACGAGAATATTCGCAGGCCCCGTCAGCCGTTGAAACGGATAAGCCTGCTGCGCGGCCACGTTCAGCGCCACATCCACGGTCATCTCGCCCTCAAACTCGAAATCCACACCGCGCGCCTCAAGCACGGTGGGCGCCATATGCATTTTCTCGGCCCGCTCGGATTGAGGATAGCCAAAGGTCGAAAAGCTGACGAACGCCACACGCGGCTCCAGCCCAAGATGCCGCGCCACCCCGGCAGAGCGTTCGGCGATCGTGGCCAGATCCTCCTGATCAGGCCATTCATGGACCAACGTATCGGCCACCAGAACAATCCGACCCTTATGCATCATCACCGTGACACCCACAGCTCCGTGGGCAGCATCGGCATCAAAGACATGGTTGATCAATTCCAGCACATGGGCTGATTTGCGGGTGGCCCCGGTGACAAGTCCGTCACCCGCCCCATGCGCCAGAAGCAGAGACGCAAAAACGTGCCGGTCACGCGCGGCAAGGCGGTGCGCGTCCTGACGGTCAAACCCCTTGCGCTGAAGCCGGTCGTAGAGAAACGTGCGATACGCCTCCAGATCGCTGGAATTGGCCGCGTTCACAACCTTCAGCTCAGCCATGGCATCGCCCATCCCGGCGGTCTCCAGCTTGGCCCGCACATCCGCATCACGCCCCACAACAAGCGCCTCACCCATCCCCGCCCGCTGATATTGCACGGCGGCGCGCAAGACCCGTGGATCATCTCCTTCGGCAAAAATCATCCGGGCCTGCGCATTACGCGCCCGCGCGTTGATCGAGCGCATCACGCTCGCAGTCGGGTCCATCCGCGATTTGAGCGAGACCTCATAGGCCTCCATATCAACGATGGGCCGCCGCGCGGCACCCGTCGCCATACAGGCCCGCGCCACAGCGGGAGGGATCGTGTAGATGAGACGCGGATCAAACGGCGTAGGGATGATGTAATCGCGCCCAAAGGTCAGCTTGCGACCGTAGGCCATATCGACCTCATCGGGCACATCCTCGCGCGCGAGCGCCGCCAGAGCCTCGGCGCAGGCTATCTTCATCTCATCATTGATTGCGCGCGCATGACAATCGAGCGCCCCGCGAAAGAGATAGGGAAAGCCCAGCACATTGTTCACCTGGTTGGGATAATCGCTGCGCCCGGTGGCAACAATTGCATCTTCGCGCACCGCATGAGCTTCTTCCGGCGTAATCTCGGGGTCCGGGTTCGCCATCGCGAAAATCACCGGATTGGGGGCCATGCTCAGCACCATCTCGGGCGTCACAGCGCCCTTGGCGCTCACCCCCAGAAACACATCCGCACCGTCCATCGCCTCCTCAAGGCTGCGCAGCTTGGTGTTGACGGCGTGGGCAGATTTCCACTGGTTCATGCCCGCGGTGCGGCCTTGATAAATCACGCCCTTGGTGTCGCAGATGATGCAATTCTCGTGCCGCGCACCCATACGCTTAAGAAGCTCAATACACGCAATCCCAGCGGCCCCAGCCCCGTTCAGCACGATCCGCACATCCTCGATCTTCTTGCCCGAGATATGCAGCGCGTTGATCAGCCCGGCGGCACAGATCACCGCCGTGCCGTGCTGATCATCGTGAAAGACGGGGATATCCATCTCCTCCTTCAAGCGCTGCTCGATGATGAAACATTCCGGCGCCTTGATATCTTCGAGGTTGATGCCCCCAAAGGTCGGCCCCATCAGGCGCACCGCGTTGCAAAACGCGTCCGCGTCCTCGGTATCCAGCTCGATATCAATGGAATTCACATCCGCGAACCGCTTGAAGAGCACTGCCTTGCCCTCCATCACCGGCTTGGAGCCCAGCGCGCCAAGGTTCCCCAACCCCAGCACCGCCGTCCCGTTGGAGATCACAGCGACGAGATTGCCCTTGTTCGTATAATCATAGGCCGTCTCCGGGTTCTCCGCGATAGCCAGACACGGGATCGCCACGCCGGGCGAATAGGCAAGGCTCAGGTCGCGCTGCGTGGTCATCGGGACCGTGGCGGTGATCTCAAATTTGCCGGGCGCAGGCTCCATATGAAAGGCGAGCGCCTCTTCGGCAGTGGTCTTCTGGTTCGACATGGGGGGTTCCTTGCAAATGGTTCTTCCCTCCATAACCGTCTGCGCGGCGTGGCTCAACGCCATGCGCTTTGCCCTTTCGCCTGCGGGCTTGGGTTTGTAGGCTCCGGGCACATGGGGGATGATACGTGACAGCAGCCAATTCAGCCGTAACGCCGATGATGGCGCAGTATTTGGAGATCAAAGCGCAGTATGATGGCGCGCTCCTTTTCTACCGCATGGGCGATTTCTACGAGCTTTTCTTCGACGATGCGGTCGCCGCAGCCGAGGCGCTTGATATCGCCCTCACCAAGCGCGGCAAACATCTGGGCGAGGATATCGCGATGTGCGGCGTGCCGTTTCATGCCGCCGAGGGCTATCTTCTGACACTCATTCGCAAGGGCTTTCGCGTGGCCGTCTGCGAGCAGATGGAAAGCCCAGCAGAAGCGAAGAAACGCGGCTCCAAATCAGTGGTGCGGCGCGAGGTGGTGCGCCTCGTCACCCCCGGCACGCTGACCGAGGAGACATTGCTGGAGGCACGGCGGCACAACTTTCTCGCCGCCATCGCCGAGATACGCGGGGATCATGCGCTGGCCTGGACGGACATTTCCACTGGCGCACTCCATGTCATGCCCTTGGGCGCGGCCCGTGTGGGTCCTGAGCTGGCCCGCCTTCGCCCATCCGAGGTTCTCATCGCCGACACGTTTGAGACGGATTGGCGCGATACAGTGACTGAATCCGGCGCTGCCATGACGCCACTGGGACGCGCGGCATTTGACAGCACCAGCTCTGAAAAACGGCTCTGCGCCCTCTTTGGTGTCGGCACGCTGGACGCTTATGGCAGCTTCACCCAGCCCGAGATTGCAGCACTGGGCGCGGTGGTGGAGTATCTGGAGATCACCCAAAAGGGCAAGCTGCCGCTCCTGCGCCCGCCCCAGCGTGAGGCATTGGCCAGCGCGATGCAGATTGACGCCGCCACCCGCCGCAATCTGGAGTTGACGCACTCCCTGAGCGGCGGGCGCACGGGCTCCCTTCTCGCCGCGATGGACCGCACAGTTACGGCAGGCGGCGGGCGTTTGCTGGAACGGCGCCTCTCCAGCCCCTCTCGGAACCTCGACACGATCCTGACGCGGCAGGCCAATGTCGCTTTCGCGGTCGAGCATCGCAGCCTTTGCAACGATCTGCGCGCTGCGCTGCGCCGCGTACCGGACCTTGATCGTGCGCTCTCGCGTCTGGCTCTCGATCGCGGCGGCCCAAGGGATCTCGCCGCCATCCGCAACGGGCTAAGTGGGGCCGAGACTATCGCGGGCCTCATGGAGACATCAAACCTACCCAAAATGCTGAGCGCCGAAGCGGAGGCCCTTCTTAGGCATGACGCGCTCTTGACCCTTCTTGATGAAGCGTTGATCGCCGAGCCGCCGCTTCTCGCCCGCGATGGCGGCTTTATCGCGCCAGACTATGAAGGCGAGTTGGACGAGGCCCGCACCCTGCGTGACGAGGGGCGCGGCGTTATCGCCGCAATGCAGAGCGAATATGCCACGCTCACCGGAGTTTCCTCACTCAAGATAAAGCACAACAACGTCCTTGGGTATTTCATCGAAGTCACCGCAACCCATGCCGACAAAATGCTATCTCCACCGCTGAATGAGACGTTCAAACACCGCCAGACGACGGCGAACCAGCTACGCTTCACCACTGTGCCGCTATCGGAGATGGAAACCAAGATTCTGAATGCGGGCGGGCGAGCCATTGAGATCGAAAAGCGGCTCTATGAAAAGATAAAAGCGGATATTCTCGAACGCTCTGCCGAGATTTCGCAAACCGCGCGCGCCCTGTCAGAACTTGATCTGACGGCTGCACTTGCTGACCTCGCCATTGATCAGGATTGGTGCCGCCCCAAGGTAGACGCCAGCCGTGCGCTCGATATCACCGGCGGGCGGCACCCTGTGGTTGAGGCTGCTTTGCGCACCCAAGGGGCGGGGCCGTTCATCGCCAATGATTGCACCCTCGGCACCGGCCATGATGTCTGGCTTCTGACCGGGCCAAACATGGCGGGTAAATCAACCTTCCTACGCCAAAACGCGCTGATCGCTTTGATGGCGCAAATGGGCAGCTACGTGCCCGCGCGCGCCGCTCATATCGGCGTGGTCAGCCAGCTTTTCAGCCGCGTGGGCGCGTCGGATGATTTGGCCCGTGGGCGCTCCACCTTCATGGTAGAGATGGTCGAGACCGCCGCGATCCTCAATCAGGCGGACGATCATGCGCTTGTTATCCTTGATGAAATCGGGCGTGGCACCGCGACTTATGATGGCCTCTCGATCGCATGGGCCACGCTTGAGCATCTGCATGAGGTTAACGGTTGCCGCGCGCTATTCGCCACGCATTACCATGAGCTGACCAACCTCACGGACAAGCTTGAGCGGGTCGACAACGCCACTGTGGCCGTGAAAGAACATGAGGGCGACGTTATTTTCCTGCACGAGGTGCGGCGCGGCGCAGCGGATCGGTCCTACGGGGTGCAAGTGGCAAAACTGGCCGGGCTGCCCCTTTCGGTGATTGAGCGGGCCCGTGTCGTGCTCGATGCGCTGGAACGCGGGGAGCGGGAGGGCGGCTCTGCTCGGGAGGCATTGATCGATGATCTCCCGCTCTTCTCGCCACGCACCACACCCGCCCCAAGGCCTCAGGACAACACGCCATCCGCCGTTGAAAAAAGGCTCTCAGATATTCTTCCCGATCAGCTTAGCCCGCGTGAGGCGCTCAATCTGATCTACGACCTCAAAGCCCTTATCGGGGCTAAAAACAGTGACTGATCCTGCCTAAATCGCTGTAAGCATTATCCCCAACATGCTTATCCCGCTGCCAGGCAGCGCGCATCTATCCGCGCGTGTCTGGATGCCCGCCACTGCCACGCTGACTAGTCCCGCGTGGACGACACTCCAACCTGCGCTGGCCGCAAGATGCGGTCATGCAGCATGAAACCCTCGGCAGAGACCTGAATAATATCGCCCGCCTTGGTGCCCGGAAGTGGCGCTTCGAACATCGCCTCATGGAGGTTCGGATCAAACCGATCCCCGACTTCAGGCGACACAACGCGCACCCCATGCTTGGCAAAGACGTTGATCAGCTCGCGCATGGTAAGCTCAATCCCCTCGATCAAGGCGGGAGAGGCGGCCTTTTGCTCATCGGTGACCGAATCAAGCGCGCGTTTCATGTTGTCATAGACGGGCAACAAATCGCGCGACAGCTTGGAGCCGCCGTAATTCTCGGCCTCGCGCCGGTCCTTGTCGGCCCGCTTGCGCATATTCTCAGCTTCGGCCAGTGCGCGCATGAACTTATCCTGAAACGCGTCCCGCTCAGCGCGGACGGTATCAAGCTCAATCTCCTCTTCGGAAATCTCGGCCATTTCCTCCGCATAGGCTTCCGCCTCGGCGGTATCCACATCATCCAGGAAATCATCATTTTTCGGCTCTGCCATCGTCATGCCCTCTAACTTCTGTCGGCAATCAGCTTGCTCACCAATTGCGCGGTATAATCAACGATCGGAACGATCCGCCCGTAATTGAGGCGCGTTGGCCCGATCACGCCGACCGCACCGACAATCCTTCGGTCAGAGTTCATATAAGGGGAGACCACCAAAGAGGAACCCGAAAGTGAGAAAAGTTTGTTCTCGGAGCCGATAAAAATGCGCACGCCTTCGCCCTCGTCGGCAAGCTCAAGGAAATTGGCGATATCGCGCTTGCGCTCCAGATCGTCAAAGAGCGTACGGATACGATCCAGATCGGCTTGCTCCGCCCCCTCCTCCAGAAGATTGGCGCGGCCCCGCACAATCAGGCGCTCAGGGCTTTCCCCTTCTCCATCCCACGCAGCGATGCCGCTTTGCACCATGGCGTGGGCCAGCTTGTCGATCTCCTGCCGCCGGTCCTGAATCTGCCGGCTGATCACGGTTTGCAAATCGCTGAGTGTGCGGCCCCCAATCAGCGCATTGAGGAAATTCGCGGCCTCCCGCATGGAGCTGGGCGTCTGCCCCGGCGGCGGCGTGAAAATCCGGTTCTCCACATGGCCGTCGGCAAAGACCAAAACCACCAAGGCGCGGTCATGCCCAAGGCTCACAAATTCGATATGTTTGATCGGCGCCTCATGCTTTGGCGCCAGAACCAGCGATGCACCATTCGTCACACCCGACAGGGCCGAGCCGATACGGTCTAGAATGTCACCCACATCGTCACTATTGCTCGACATGGTGCTGTCCATCAGCGCGCGGTCAGCGCTTTGCAAATCCCCCACCTCAAGCAGGCCATCGACAAACATGCGCAGCCCCTCTTGGGTTGGCACGCGACCCGCGCTGATATGCGGGCTGCCAAGGAGACCCATAAACTCAAGGTCTTGCATCACATTTCGGATCGTGGCGGCGCTGACCTTCTCGCTCATATCGCGGGTCAGGCTACGCGATCCAACGGGCGCACCAGATGCAAGATACCCCTCGACCACACGGCGAAACACCTCGCGCGAGCGGTCGTTCATTTCTTCCAGCAGCTTTCTGCCATCGGTCATCGGAGGCGCAGTCCTAATAGGGTTGTTCCATTAAATCTCAGGGGCCTCAAAGGTCAATCGGGCTTGGCTCTTGGCCCGGCGCGCTATATCCCCCTCCTAAACGTATAAAGGATCAAATGATGCGCCCCTCGGGAAGACACTTAAGCGAAATGCGGCCTGTTTCAATCGAAACAGGGGTCACGAAACACGCGGAAGGCTCCTGCATGATCCGCATCGGCGACACGCATGTGCTGTGCACCGCAACAATCGAAGACCGCGTACCGCCCTTTGTGAAGGGTTCAGGCCTTGGATGGGTCACGGCGGAATACGGGATGCTCCCGCGCAGCACCACAAGCCGGATGCGCCGCGAGGCTACGGCGGGCAAACAAGGCGGGCGCACGGTTGAAATCCAGCGACTGATCGGGCGCAGCCTGCGCGCCGGTGTGGACCGCGTCGCCCTGGGCGAGCGTCAGATCACCGTGGATTGCGATGTGATCCAAGCTGATGGCGGCACGCGCTGCGCGTCTATCACTGGCGGCTGGGTCGCGCTCAAGCTTGCCGTACTGAAACTGATGAAGGCGGGCGAAGTCGTGAGCGACCCGATGGTTGATCCGGTCGCCGCCATCTCCTGTGGCATCTATGCAGGTCAGGCCGTGATGGATCTCGATTATCCCGAAGATAGCGAAGCAGGCGTGGACGGCAATTTCATCATGACCGCCTCACACCGCCTGATCGAGGTGCAGATGAGCGCCGAGGGCTCTACCTTCAGCCGCGATCAGATGAATAAGCTGATGGATCTGGCCGAAAAAGGTGTGGGCGAGCTGGCCGCGCTGCAACGGGAAGCCGTGGGTGCGTAAGTTCACGGGCCAAACCCTGCTTGTCGCCACACATAACGCGGGCAAGCTTGAGGAGATCGCCACGCTGCTGGAGCCTTATGGCGTCAGCGTGGTGGGCGCCGCCGAGAAGAATCTCCCCGAGCCGGACGAAACAGAGACCAGTTTCGCAGGCAACGCACGGATCAAGGCTCATGCGGCGGCGAAGGCCACCGGGCTACCCGCCCTCTCAGACGATTCCGGTATCGAGATTGACGCTCTGAACGGCGCGCCCGGGGTCTATACGGCAGATTGGGCTGAAACAGGCTCTGGTCGCGACTTTATCATGGCTATGACCAAGGCCCATGATCAAATCACCGCATCTGAGGCACCGAAACCATGGACCGCCCGGTTTTGCTGCACTTTGGCCCTCGCGTGGCCCGATGGGCATGACGAGGTGTTTCCCGGCACGGTCGAAGGGCAGATCGTCTGGCCAATGCGGGGGTCTCAGGGCCATGGGTATGACCCGATTTTCCAACCCAAAGGGTATGAAATTACGTTTGGCGAGATGGACCGTTGGGCAAAGAACGAGATCAGCCACCGTGCGGATGCATTCGCCAAGCTGGTGAAGGGCTGTTTTGACTGAGGATTGGCGGCACGGGGGCTTTGGCCTCTATATCCATTGGCCTTATTGCGAGGCCAAATGCCCCTATTGCGACTTCAACAGCCATGTCAGCCAAACAATCGACCAATCCGCATGGGCCGACGCCTATCTGCGCGAGCTTGACCGCACCGCCGCCCTCACACCGGGCCGCGTCCTCAATTCGGTCTTTTTTGGCGGCGGCACCCCAAGCTTGATGAACCCCGATACCGTGGCCCGGATAATGGAGCGGATTGGGCAGCATTGGACACTGGCGAATGATTTCGAGGCCACACTGGAGGCAAACCCCAGCTCGGTTGAGGCCAGTCGCTTTCGCGCTTATGCCGAGGCCGGTGTAAACAGGGTCTCCATGGGTATTCAGGCTCTGAATGACGCGGATTTAAAACGGCTCGGGCGGCTTCATTCCGCCGCCGAGGCGCGTGCGGCTTTCGATATTGCGCGGGCCTGTTTTGATCGGGTGAGCTTCGATCTGATCTATGCGCGGCAGGATCAAACGCTGGAGCAGTGGCAATCGGAGCTGGGTGAGGCGCTGACAATGGCCATTGACCACCTATCGCTCTACCAACTGACCATTGAGCCGGGCACCGCTTTTGGTGCACGTGACAAAATCGGAAAGCTGCGCGGCTTGCCCACGGAAGACCTTGGCGTGGATATGTATGAACTGACCCAAGAGCTCTGTGAGGCCGCGGGTATGCCAGCCTATGAAGTCTCTAACCACGCCCAAATAGGCTCTGAATCGCGGCACAATCTGATCTATTGGCGTCACGGTGACTATCTAGGGATCGGTCCCGGCGCACATGGGCGGCTGACTCTTAATGGCAAGCGCTTTGCGACAGAAGCCTACATGCTCCCGGATATTTGGCTCAGACGTGCGCAGATCGGAACAACCGAAAAACCGCATGAGCAGATCAGCGCCGAGGATCAGGCCTCAGAGCTTTTGATCATGGGCCTGAGGCTGAGCGAGGGCGTCGATCTTGAGCGGCTTGGCGCATTGTCACCGATGAGCCTTAATCAAGAACGGCTGGCAAACCTCATCGATCTTGGCCTCGTTGAAACTGAGGGACGCCAGCTGCGCGCAACGCCCAGCGGACGCATAATTCTCAACAGTGTGATCGCCGAACTTCTCGCCCCTTAGGTTTTCGACAATATTCCGCAGAGTTCGTCCAGCTGATCAAAGGACGCAAAGCGGATGGTCACAGCGCCGCTTTCGCCCGCTTTTTCCGTATCAATCGACACCTTCATGCCCAAAGCCGCCGAAAGATCGCCCTCAAGCGCGCGTGTATCCGCGTCCTTATCCTTGGATTTCGGCCCACCAACACTCTGCCCTGTTTTGCTGAACACGTTTTCCTTCACCGCATCCGCCTTGACCAAACGCTCGGTCGCGCGCACCGACAGATCTTTCGCAATCACCTGCTTGGCCAAAGCCAGGGGATCGCGTGCCGTGATCAGAGAACGCGCATGGCCCGCCGACAGTTTTCCTTCCTGAACAAAGGTTTGGACGCTGCTCGGCAATTGCATCAACCGGATTGTGTTTGCAATGTGACTCCGGCTCTTGCCAAGCGCTTCGGCGAGCTTTTCCTGTGTGTGGCCAAACTTTTCCATAAGCTGCGCATATCCCGCCGCTTCTTCGACCGGATTCAAGTCGGCGCGCTGCACGTTCTCGATAATCGCAATTTCAAGAACTTCCAGATCATCGAATTCGCGCACAATCACCGGAAGCTCATGCAGCTTGGCTTGCTGCGCGGCACGCCACCGCCGTTCCCCAGCCACGATCTCATAGATATCGGGCGCGCCAGGCTTTGTCCGCACGATAAGCGGCTGAATGACGCCTTTTTCCGCAATGGACCGCGCAAGGTCGGCCAAAAGCTCTGGATCAAAAAAGCGGCGCGGCTGATCCGGGTTAGGCTGAATGCGCTCTATCGGCACGCTGAGATCTGCCGTGGGAGCCCCTGACGCATCGCTTGTTGGTTGATCTGCAACATCAGCCATAAGCGCAGAGAGGCCCCGGCCAAGCCCGCGCTGCTTTGCTTTTTTGTTAACCATCGCTCAAGCTCCTCATTTAGGCGGCCACCCGGCCTTTATTCGACACCAGTTCCGTCGCCAACGCGCGATACGCCTCCGCACCACGTGATTTAGAATCGTAGCTCAGCACAGGAAGCGCAAAGGACGGCGCCTCGCTCACACGCACATTCCGCGGGATTAGTGTCTGAAACACGAGGTCTCCGAGGTTATCGCGCGCGTCTTTTTCAACCAGAGTGGATAGGTTGTTGCGAGCATCGAACATGGTCAACACAACCCCCTCGATCCGAAGCTGCGGATTTGCTGTCTGCCGGACTTCCCGAATAGTCAGCATCAGCTGCGAAAGCCCCTCCAGCGCAAAAAACTCACTTTGCAGCGGGACCAGGACGGAATGTGACGCAACCATCGCATTGACCGTTAGGAGATTGAGCGATGGAGGACAATCAATAAGAATGTAATCCAGATCATAGCGATCCATCGCCGTCTGCCTGAGGGCATCATGCAAAAGGTAGCTTCTTTTTTCGTTTGATATCAATTCGATATCGGCAGAGCTGAGATCAACAGTGGCCGGGATAATCATCAGATTTTCATCTTTGGTCACCTGCACCACATCACCAAGGTCAATATCCTCAAGCAACAACTCATAGGTCGTAAACTCGCGATTATCAGCCTCAATACCAAGCCCGGTCGACGCATTCCCCTGAGGGTCAAGATCGACGATAAGGACGCGCAGGCCCATCTCCGCCAGCGCGGCACCAAGGTTAATGGTCGTGGTTGTTTTACCCACACCGCCCTTCTGATTGGCGATAGAAATGATACGGGGGCCATCAGGGCGTGTTGGATCAGGCACGGGACACTCCTTGGATCGACAAAATCGCCGCATCCGGCTCAAGATTGTTCATATCAACACGATACTCGAAGTTCCACTCGGATTTTGCTGCTGCAAGCTCTGCCTCCCAAGTCCTGCCCTTAGGAAAAATGGCGGTGCCCGTTATAGTTAAGTGCTTGGCAGCAAAGGGTAAAAGCATGCCAAGATCCCCAAGCGCACGCGCAGACAACACATCAACGCCGAGGGGCTCAAGCGCCTCTATTCTCTCACAGATAACATTTCCAGCAACGCCAGTTTCACGCAAGGCAGTGCGCAGGAAGGCCGCTTTGCGCTGATCGCTTTCAACAAGGGTTACCTTTGCGTCGGGGCTTTCCTCATGCATTAAAATAGCAATCACGATGCCCGGAAAACCGCCACCACTCCCAAAATCCGCCCAGTGCCGGATGGTTTTTGGGGCGATGTCGAGTATTTGTGCAGAATCATCAATGTGTCGCGCGCGCAGATCCAGAAGGCTGCTCTTGGACACCAAGTTTATCGCTGGATTCCACTTCTGCACCAGCGCCTCAAAAACATCCAAGCGCTCCGATGTTTCACGTGAAACATTCCGGTCCACATACGCCATCATGCAGTTCTTGACCTCGACGCCTTGCGAAGTCGCGTCAGAATAAGGGTGAGCCCGGCTGGTGTCATCCCATCGATTCGGGCAGCATGGGCGAGATCAGCAGGACGAACATGCTTCAGTTTCGCCTTTAACTCATTCGAAAGGCCATCCACCAGATCATACTCAAAATCTAACGGAATTACCTGCATTTCGTCACGCTTCATCACCGCAACGTCACGCTCTTGCCGCGCAATATAAGTTGCGTAAAGCGCATCGCGTTCAAGCTGCTGCCGAGATACGGCGTCAATCTCAGCCCAATCAGGGTTAAGCTGGACCAATTCATCAAAACCAACCTTCGGGAAAGCCAACAGTTGGAATCCATTCCGTTTGGTGCCGTCAAGATTAACCTCAACACCAGCCCGCGCAATCTGCTGTGGGGTAAAGCTCTCCCCTTCCAACTGTTGCCGCGCAACATGCAGGGCGTCCCGCTTGGCCTCGAAGGCTTTTTGGCGCTCTGGTCCAACGCATCCGATAGCGATCCCACGCCCCGTCAGCCGTTGATCCGCATTATCAGCCCGCAGCGACAGGCGAAACTCCGCCCGCGAGGTAAACATCCGGTAAGGCTCCGTGACGCCACGCGTTATCAGATCATCGACCATCACCCCAATATAGCTATCAGCACGGCTAAACACTTCGCGATCAGCGCCTCGAACTGCAAGGGCAGCGTTCAGCCCGGCGACAAGGCCTTGGGCCGCAGCTTCCTCATACCCCGTTGTGCCATTGATCTGACCAGCTAAATAAAGACCAGGGACGTCCTTCACCGCGAGCGTGGCGTCCAAAGCGCGCGGATCAACATAGTCGTATTCAATCGCGTAACCGGGCTGAAGAATTTCCGCCCGCTCCAACCCAGCGATACTTCGCACATAGGCTTCCTGCACCTCAATCGGCATGGAGGTGGAAATGCCATTCGGGTAAATCACATCGTCTGACAGACTCTCGGGCTCCAGAAAGATCTGGTGGGAAGTCTTCTCGGCAAATCTGACCACTTTATCCTCGATAGAGGGGCAATATCGCGGCCCAACCCCATCAATATGACCGCCATACATCGCGGAGCGCGCTAGGTTATCGCGGATAACATCATGTGTTTGCTCATTCGTATGCGTGATCCCGCATGACACCTGCCGCGCCGTAACACACTTGGACATAAAGGAAAAAAGGACAGGATCATCATCCCCCGGCTGTTCCTCCAGAAGGCTCCAGTCAATTGTCTTACCCTTGAGTCTTGGCGGTGTTCCGGTTTTCAAGCGACCCATTTTTAAAGCAAAACTATCCATCCGCTCAGCGAGCTTGATCGACGGGTTATCGCCCATCCGCCCTCCGGGACGCGACACATCACCGATATGGATCACACCACGAAGGAACGTTCCTGTGGTTAAGATGACTGCACCCGCGTGTATCTCTGACCCATCTTCAAGCGTGACGCCCGACACACAGTCACCGGCCATCAGAAAATCAGTCACTTCGCCCTCGATGATCTGAATATTTGGCTGAGCCTGCATCTCCAACAGCATTGCTTGGCGATAAAGATGACGGTCCGCCTGAGCACGCGGACCCTGCACAGCTGGGCCCTTGCGCCGGTTAAGCAACCGGAATTGGATGCCTGCTGCGTCGGCCACACGACCCATCACACCGTCGAGCGCGTCAATCTCGCGCACAAGATGGCCTTTACCAAGCCCCCCAATTGCTGGGTTGCACGACATAACCCCGATACCAGATTCTTTCAATGTTATCAGCGCGGTGCGCGCGCCCATGCGGGCCGAAGCATGCGCAGCATCAGCGCCCGCATGGCCACCACCGATCACAACAACATCGAAATCACTATGTTTCACGTGAAACACTCCTTACTTCCCGAGGCAGAAGCTCGCGAAGATTTCGTCAAGAACGCTTTCTATATCAACTCTGCCTAGCAGAGAATCGAGCCCGCGAACAGCCGTCCGCAGCTCCTCGGCGGCAATGTCCGCGCTGTCCTCGCCCCGTGCGATGAACACAAGGGCCGCCTCTAATGACAACAAACCACGTTCCATCGAATCCCTGTGCCGCACCCGCGTCGCCAGCCCAGCTCCCGCCGCTCTTTGAGACAGCTCTTGGGTAATACGGCCTATCAATTCAGACAGACCGGCGCCAGTTTTACCCGACACACCGCCCAACGCCCCTGTATCGTCCTTGGCTGTCACAATAACATCGCCGGGCTGCACGCCTTCGGGTGCGACCTGATTCTCGGTCACCAAAAACACCCGGAAATCCGCGCGGGCCGCGCGGGCGCGGGCACGCTCAACCCCAAGAGCCTCGACGGCATCGTCAGTCTCACGCAATCCGGCGGTGTCCAGAACCGTCACCGGGAGCCCGCCCAAATCCATCCGTACCTCGATCACATCGCGAGTGGTCCCCGCAATATCAGAGGTAATCGCCGCATCGCGCCCCGCTAAAGCGTTCAGAAGCGTGGATTTCCCAACATTGGGCGCGCCAACGATGGCAACCTCGAACCCGGACCGGATGCGCTCAGCCACACCCACGCCTTTGATTTCCGCCTTTAAATCGCTCAGCACACCAGTCACCAAGGCCATCACCTCGGGTGATACATCTGTCGGCACCTCTTCATCGGCAAAATCAATCGTCGCCTCTAAAAGGGCAGCTGCGCGAATCAAATCCTTGCGCCATCTACCGGCTCGAACACCCAAACCCCCCGAAAACACCCGCAACGCCTGACGCCGCTGAGCCTCAGTCTCTGCCTCTAAAAGGTCTGCAAGCCCTTCAACCTGCGCCATATCGAGCCGCCCATTCTCAAGAGCCCTGCGTGTGAATTCCCCGGCATCTGCTGGGCGTAGCCCTTCCAGCGCCCCAAGAGCGCCCAAAAGTGCTGCGACCACTGCAGTGCTTCCATGAACTTGAAACTCGACGCACGGCTCGCCAGTAAAGCTTGCGCCTTCATCAAACCGCAGGACCAGCGCTTGATCGAGCCGAACCCCATCCGCCCTCCGCAAGACCCTCAGGCTGGACAGACGCGCGTCCGGCAGGTCACCACAAAGCGCAGTGCATGCTGTAAACGCAAGAGGACCGGACACGCGAACCACCGCAACCCCAGCCTTCCCTTGGGCCGAGGACAGAGCATAGATCGTATCCATATCGCCCCCGGTGTCAGGTGTTCATGGAATCGAAGAATTCCGCATTTGTCTTGGTCTGTTTCAGCTTGGAAATCAGGAATTCCACCGCATCTGTTGTACCCATCGGGTTCAGAATACGGCGCAAAACAAAGGTTTTCTGAAGGTCCAGCTTATCAACCAACAGCTCTTCCTTACGCGTACCGGATTTAAGGATATCAATCGCAGGGAAGACGCGCTTGTCGGCAATCTTGCGATCCAGGACCAACTCTGAGTTGCCCGTACCTTTAAACTCTTCAAAGATCACCTCATCCATCCGGCTGCCGGTGTCAATCAGAGCAGTGGAAATGATGGTGAGCGATCCACCCTCTTCAATATTTCGAGCAGCACCGAAGAAGCGTTTCGGCCGTTGCAGAGCATTCGCATCCACACCGCCAGTCAAAACCTTACCGGAAGATGGAACAACAGTGTTGTAAGCCCTACCAAGTCTTGTGATCGAATCGAGCAGGATAACTACATCTCGTTTATGCTCAACCAGACGCTTGGCCTTCTCAATCACCATCTCACTCACAGCCACGTGCCGTGTCGCCGGCTCATCAAAAGTCGATGAAATCACCTCGCCCTTGACCGAGCGCTGCATATCCGTGACCTCTTCAGGCCGCTCGTCGATCAGCAAAACGATCAGGTAACATTCAGGGTGATTGCGCTCAATGCTCGCCGCAATGTTCTGCAAGATCACTGTCTTACCCGTCCGAGGGGGGGCGACGATCAACGATCGCTGCCCTTTCCCGATGGGCGCCACAAGGTCAATGATCCGTGCAGAACGATCCTTGATGGTTGGATCTTCGATCTCCATCTTGAACCGTTCATCCGGATAAAGCGGCGTAAGGTTATCAAACGCGATCTTGTGTCGCGCCTTCTCAGGATCCTCAAAATTGATCAGAGATACACCGGTGAGGGCAAAGTAGCGCTCCGATTCCTCGGGCTGCTGCATCTCTCCATAGATCGTATCACCCGTGCGCAACGAATAGCGGCGGATCATCTCGGGCGAGACATAGATATCATCGGGGCCGGGCAAGTAATTTGCCTCAGGTGAGCGCAAAAACCCAAACCCGTCTTGCAGCACTTCGATCACACCGTCGCCAAAGACGGTCCAACCCTCCTCAGCGCGCTCTTTCAGGATCGAGAACATCATCTCGCCCTTACGCATCGTGGTGGCGTTTTCGATCTCAAGCTCTTCGGCCATGGCCAGAAGATCCTTGGCGGTATGCGCCTTGAGGTCGGATAGGTTAAGACGGTCTTCGGACATATAAATACCTGAGCGCCCCCAACGTGCGGAGGTCATCTGGAGGGCCTATGGAAAATGCGCATCCCGAACGGGCGGCTACCACTGGCAATAGAGCGCGCGGTCACCGAAGTCAATTGAGCACTAGCGCGGTCAGAAGCGCACAATCACCGAGACGACGATGATCACCAGCAAAATGGTTGGCACTTCGTTCATGATCCGGAAGGTCCGCCCAGAGATCGGGCTCTCACCCTCCATGAACTCCTTCCGACGCCGTCCGAGCCAGTGATGGAACCATGTCATGGCCAACACGCTCCCCGCTTTGGTCCAGGGCCACACAGCCTCCCAATCCACCACACCGGGCGTGACAACAAGAGCAAGGCCAAAGACCCATGTGGCGATCATCGACGGGTTCATAATGAGCCGCAGGAGCTTCAACTCCATCACCTGAAAAATCTCATCGCGGCTATCACCGGGTTTTGATTGCTCCGCATGATAGACGTAGAGCCGAGGCAAATAGAAGAGCCCCGCCATCCAAGCGATAACGGAAATGATATGCAGGGATTTTGTCCACGGATAGAGGGACATCAAAATATCGGACATGGCATGCTCCAGATCTCTGAGTCCTTCTCTATAAATAAAATAGAAATATAGAAAAGGAGGATGATGAAGCAGGGGCCGCCAATAATGTGGATACCTTTGTTATCCCATAGTTCACCAACAGGTATAAGATATCATCCGCTTATTCCAAGTTAACTGGTGATCTACCAGAAATATAATTATTATTCAAAATGTTAAGTTTATGTCTGAGATAAGAAAGCCTGTGGACAATAAAGGGACAACCTCTAACGCCGAGCGCTGATCCACACCCCATGATTCATACACTCCACAGGCGGATTGTTTTCCCAGAATCTCGCGAAACGTCCCAACCTCTTGGACAAACCGCCCCATCTGGGCATAACCTTCCTATCTGCACAGAAGCGTGCCCCACCTACACCACAGGTTATCCACATGACTGCCCCCATCCTGCTGGCATCCCAGTCTGAAATCCGCGCGACTTTGCTCCGAAATGCGGGGGTCCACTTTGACGCGATTGCCGCACGGGTGGATGAAGACGCGATCCGAATGGCCCTTGTTGCTGAGGGTGCGCCGCCGCGTGATATTGCAGATACGCTGGCCGAAATGAAAGCCCGCAAGCTGAGCGACAAGCGCCCGGATGCTTTGGTCATCGGCGCGGATCAGGTGCTTGAGCTGGACGCACGCCTTCTGAGCAAACCTCAAAGCCCCGAGGACGCGAAAGCACAACTACAATTCATGCGTGGCAAGACGCATCGCCTTCTCACAGCGGCCGTTATTTACGAGGCGGGAAAGCCGCTTTGGCGTCATGTAGGCACTGTTCGAATGCAGATGCGCGATGTCTCGGATACCTATCTCGATGGGTATGTCGCGCGAAACTGGGATAGCATCCGCCACGCGGTTGGCGCATATAAGTTGGAGGAAGAGGGGGCGCGGCTCTTTTCCAGCGTCGCCGGGGATTACTTCCATGTCCTCGGCCTGCCGCTCCTGGAGCTGCTCTCCTATCTCAGCTTGCGTGGAGACCTTGAGACATGACCCTACACCCAATCTCACTCGCTGGCGTCATCGGGCATCCGATCGCACATTCCAAATCGCCGCAAATCCATGGGCATTGGCTTAAAACAATGGGGCTGGCTGGGCATTATGTGCCGATGGATGTGGCCCCGGATGATCTGGAAACAGTGTTGCGCAGCCTGCCCAAGGCGGGGTTTGTCGGGATTAACATCACCATTCCGCATAAGGAAAAGGTGATCGAGATCGCCGATTTGGTGACGGACCGCGCTATTCTTATTGGGGCTGCCAATACGTTGATCTTTCGCAAAGATGGCAAAATTCACGCGGACAATACCGATGGATACGGCTTCGTGAAAAACCTGCAAAGCGCTGGGATTGGATGGAACCCTGGCGCGGGGCCTGCCGCGATGCTGGGTGCGGGTGGTGCTGCGCGTGCCGTGGTGGCGTCGCTTTTGGACGCAGGCGTGCCTGAGATCCTGATTTCCAACCGGACGCGTGTGCGCGCCGAGGCGCTTCAGCAAGAATTTGGCAAGCGGTTGCGGGTGTTTGATTGGGTGCAGGCGGGCAATATGATGGAATATGCGGCGACGGTCGTGAACACCACATCGCTCGGGATGCTTGGCAAGCCGCCGCTGCGCGTGCCGCTTGATGGGTTGCAAAAAGGGGCGGTTGTGACCGATCTGGTCTATGCACCGCTCAAGACAAACCTCTTGCTCACGGCCGAGGAAATGGGCTGTCGCACCGTGGATGGCCTTGGCATGTTGCTCTATCAGGCGGTGCCTGGGTTTGAGCGTTGGTTTGGTGCGCGCCCCACCGTTGACAGCGCCACACGGGCCGCGGCGCTCAGATGACATTCCGGCTGGGTTTGACGGGCTCCATCGGAATGGGCAAATCCACGACGGCGAAACTCTTTGCCGAGGCGGGTTGTCCCGTGTGGGACGCGGACGCGGCGGTGCACCGGCTTTATGGCGTGGGTGGTGCGGCTGTGGCCCCGATGCAAGCGGCATTCCCCGATACAGTCCATGACGGCGCGGTGTCGCGGGACGCGCTGAAGGCCATCCTCGCCGAAACACCTGAGGCGCTGGCGCAGATCGAGCGGATTGTGCACCCTCTCGTGGCCCAAGACCGCGCGCAGTTTTTGCGTGGCACAGATGCGGATATCGTCGTGCTGGATATCCCCCTGCTTTACGAGACACGCGGTGAGAAGCATATGAATGCGGTCGTCGTCGTCACCGCACCAGCAGAAATTCAGCGCGCCCGCGTTCTGGAGCGCGGGACCATGACCGAGGCGCAACTCGATGCGATTCTCGCCAAGCAGATGCCTGATTCCGAAAAGCGCGCCCTTGCTGATTATGTCATCACCACAGATACGGTTGAACACGCCCGCGCGCAGGTCCAAGATATTCTTGCAACCATCAGGGCAGGCCAACATGCGTGAGATCGTTCTAGATACGGAAACCACCGGGTTTGAACCGGATCAGGGCGACCGCATTGTGGAAATTGGCGCGGTTGAGCTGGAAAACCACATGCCCACGGGGCGCACCTATCACCAATATATCAACCCCGAGCGCGCCATGCCCGAGGAGGCCTTTCAGGTGCATGGGCTTGGTGATGATTTCCTGCGCGACAAGCCGGTTTTCGCCAAGATCGCTCATGATTTTCTGGAATTCGTTGGCACGTCCACGATGGTGATCCACAATGCCTCGTTTGACATGAAATTCATCAATGCCGAGCTGAGCTGGCTCAAACTGCCTAAGCTTCCGATGGATCAGGCGGTTGATACGTTGATGATCGCGCGCAAGAAATTCCCCGGCTCGCCTGCGTCCCTTGATGCGCTCTGCCGCCGGTTCAACATCGACAACACGGCCCGGACACTCCACGGCGCGCTTCTCGATTCCGAAATCCTTGCCGAGGTCTATCTTGAACTCATCGGCGGGCGGCAGCCCGATTTTGGCCTGAGCACCCAAAGCACCCAAGGCTCAGGGCCCGCGCAATCGCCCACATGGCGCGCTGGGCCACGGCCAAAGAAACTTCCGCCCCGGATGACCGAGGCGGAAGAAAAGGCGCATGCGGCCTTTGTCGATGGTATGGGCGACAGCGCCATGTGGCGCAGGCTGGGTTACACGATCGGCTGATCGCCCTTGGCCATTTCCGCCTGCCTACGCATGATTTCCTGCCGGTAGATGCCAACAAAATCAATGTTTTCGAGGTTAAGCGGCGGGAACCCACCATCGCGCGTCACATCCGACACGATCCGGCGGAAGAACGGGAAGAGCATCCGGGGGCATTCGATCATCAAGAACGGGTGCAGCTGATCCTCGGGCACGTTATCCACCAGAAAAACGCCCGCATATTCAAGCTCAAGCATAAAGAGCATATCTTCGGTGCCCTTGTTCTTGGACTGAATCGTGCTTTTGATGATCACCTCATATTGGTTCTCGGCGCTGCGCTTTTTCGCGTCCATGTTGACGGTTACAGTCACGTCCGGCTGGACATCGCCGCCGATCCCTTTCTGGGCAAGCACGTTCTCAAATGAAAGATCGCGCACAAATTGCGTCAGGATCTGCATCTTCACTTGGGGCGCCTGCTCCTTGGGGGCTGCGGGGGCCGCGCCATTTCCGGCCTTTGCTGCGCCTTTGTCCTCATCTGCCATGATCGTCTCCTGCTGAATGTGATGCTCTAAATCTCGCTGGCCCATCTACCCGGTTTCAGAACTGGCCTCAATGCTTTGTCCATCCCGATGGGCCGTTTGGCGCATCTGGGTCGGGGGTCACATCCCGGTAATCGCCCTCGATCGTGCCGGGACCGGGTCGGGGCCGCCTGCCTTGAGGGTCCGAGGGACCTGCCGGACCCGTTTGGAACCCTTGTACCTTGATCCGCTTGCGCAAATAGAGAAAGGCCGCGCGCCGAAAGGGCGGCGTCAGGAGCGCAAACCCCACCGCATCGGTAAAAAATCCCGGCGTCAGAAGCAAAACACCCGCGACAAGGATCATCGCCCCATGGGCCAACGGCTCTGTCGGGTCACGAAGTTCCGAGAACGAGTCCCGCAGCGCCATCATCGCCATAGCGCCTTGGGTTTTCACAAGCCATGTCCCAATGAGGGCTGTCACCAGAACGATGGCCAGCGTTGGCCAAAGCCCAAGCCAGCCACCAACCTGAATAAACAGGCCGATTTCAATGAGTGGGACCGTAATAAACGCCAAGAGGAGCCACATAGCCGCACATCCTTTTGTTTTGAGGGGCCAAGGTGGACTTGGACCTCTTGCTCACCTACATAAGGTCGGAACCCGGAGATTTCCAAGTCTTGCCCAGAATGAGGTGACCATGAACACGGCCATTATACAGCTTCTTGTCCTTGCCGGCATCGCTGTTTTCCTGATCTTGCGCCTGCGCAGCGTGCTTGGCACCCGCGAAGGCTTTGAGACGCCCCCCGCGCCGATCGAAGGTGCGCCTGCACGTCGTAACCCCGGCTTTGAAGTGATCGAGGGCGGACCTGATCATGATATCATCGACCACGTCCCCGAAGACAGCGAAGCTGCCGCCGCCTTGGCCGAGATGAAGCGCGCCGAGCCGTCCTTTGCAGTAGGTGAATTCCTGTCCGGTGCACGCGGCGCTTATGAGATGATTCTCATGGGCTTTGAGAATGGGGATATGGAGCAAATCCGCCCCCTGCTTGGCGATGACGTTGCCGAAACCTTCGATGAAGTCATCAAGATGCGCAAAGACCAAGGCCTGACCATCGAGGCAGAGTTCCTTGGTGTGCGTGAGGTGTCGCTGCATGATGCGACTTTTGTTACGGAGACAGGCGAGGCCAATGTCGTTGTGAAGTTCATCGGCGAGCTTACCTCCGTCGTCTACAACGCCAAGGGCGATCTTGTTGAAGGCGAGGCTGGCAAATCCAAGCGTCAGAAAGATATCTGGACGTTTGAGCGCATGATGGGGACCGATGATCCCAACTGGCGCCTTGTCGCTACGGGCGAATGATCCGGGCGGCTCTGACCGCCCTTATATTGGCGCTGCCCCTTCCGGGCGGCGCCTTTGCGTCCGAGACCACCTATGAAATCCTGAACTTCTCCGACCTTGATGGGTGGGAAGCGGACGATCATGCCCAAGCGCTTACCGCGTTTTTGGAAACCTGCACTGATATGCACGATCCTGACTGGCTCTCGCTCTGTGCGCTGGCCCAGCAAGGGCCTGACGCCAAGGGCTTTTTCCAGCTTTTCTTTCGTCCCATCATGATAACGGATGGCAAGCCTGCCCTCTTCACTGGGTATTTCGAGCCTGAGCTGACAGGTTCGCTGCAACCTTCCGCGCGCTTTCGCTACCCGCTTTATCGCGAGCCACCCGAGGCCAAAGAGATCAACCCATGGCTCACCCGCCGCGAGATTGAGACCGGGGATTCCATGCGTGGCCGGGGGCTTGAGATCGTCTGGGTGGATGATCCGGTTGAGAAGTTTTTCCTTCAGATTCAAGGCTCGGGCCGCGTGCGTCTTCCTGATGGGGAGGTGCTTCGCGTGGGCTTTGGTGGGTCCAACGGACATAACTACCGCTCCGTCGGGGCCGAATTGGTGCGACGTGGCGTCTATCAGCCCCATCAGGTCAGCGCGCAGGTGATTCAGAGCTGGGTCCGGCGCAACCCGGTCGAAGGGGCAGCCCTTTTGCACACTAACGATTCGTATGTTTTCTTCCGCCGGGTTGATCAGGTGCCAGCCGACAAGGGGCCTTTGGGCGCGATGAACCGCTCGATCACCACGGGCCGCTCGATTGCGGTGGACCCTGCCTTTGTCACGTTGGGCGCGCCGGTTTGGGTGGAAAAGGGCGGCAATGGGCCGATCCGGCGGCTGATGATCGCGCAAGATACAGGCTCGGCCATCAAGGGGGCGCAGCGTGGCGATCTTTTCATGGGCACCGGGGATCAGGCGGGGCGTATTGCAGGGCGTTTGCGCGATCCGGGCCGGATGATTGTCCTGATGCCGATCCAGCGGGCCTATGCCCTCGCGCCAGAGGCGCTGAAATAATGAATGCTGAGCCAGAGGCGTTGACATGAGCCGTCGCCGGGTGCGACCAGACGAGCTTGACCTCTGGCGACAGGTTGCGCGCACGGCAGAGCCCTTGATGCGGCCCCCCGCCAAGGCGGACCTCACCGATAGCTTCACGCCCAAAGCGGCCCTCTCACAGCCCGCGCCCAAAAAGCCCCTCCCCCTGCCCGCGTTCAAAGTGGGAGAGCGCGCCCAGACCCGCGACACTCTCCCCGGCCTCACGGATTATCACACGCCCGCCCCACCCACGATGGACCGCAAAGCGTTTGGCAAGCTCAAACGCGGCAAGATGAAGCCGGAAGCGCGGATTGACCTGCATGGGATGACCGTGGACCGTGCGCATAACGCGCTCAATGGCTTCGTGATGCGCGCCCATGGGCAGGGCAAACGGCTGATCCTCGTGATCACGGGCAAGGGTAAGCGCACGGATGGCGATGGGCCGATCCCCGTGCGGCAGGGCGTTTTGCGCCATAACGTGCCCCATTGGCTCAGCCTGCCGCCGCTTTCACAAATGGTGATGCAGGTAAGCAAGGCGCATGGCAAACATGGCGGCGGCGGTGCCTATTACGTCTATCTACGCCGCCCGCGATAGCCGTGGGGCCGCGCGCAGGATGCCGATGGTCATCATCACAGTCGAGAAGACGAAAAAGCCCGCCACCGCGATATACTGCACCTCTATCCCTACGCCCATGTCGATGCCCAGCCCGGTGATCCCTGGCCCGATGGCGGATCCAAACACCATAACCGCCGCCGCCATTGCCTTGATCGACCCGATATGGCGGGTGCCATAAAACTCGGCCCAGAAGGCGGCGGGCAGCGTGGTATTTACCCCCGTGTTGAGCCCCAGAAAGAGGAACCCCAAGGTCAGGCCCACAGGCCCCTCGGCAAAGGCAAAGGCGAGGAACGCCACCACCATGGGTAGCTGCATAAACGGGATGAGCCGCGCCGTGCCCCATTTATCAAGCGCCCAGCCGCTGAGAACCATCGCCGCGATGCTGACCCCTGTGTAGAACGGGAAAAAGGCCACTAGCTCGATATGGTCCACGGCTTTCACCTCGGCGAAATGCACCTGATGAAAGAAAAACGCGGTGTTGAAGGCCGCGGGACCCAGAAGCGCCGGAATCATGAACCAGAAAAGCCAATGGCGCAGGGTCTCGTTGCGGGTCCAGTGGCGCAGGTCCATCCCGTAGGCCTGATTGGAGCTGGCCAGCGATTGCGGCGTCCGCTCCTCGCGCAGCAAGAGCATCAAAAGCGGGATGCCGAGGGCGGCGATAACACCCGCGACAACCCACAAGATGCGCCAGTCGATTGTGATCATCAACGTGACGAAAATCAGCGGCAAAAGCGCTTCGCCCGCGGCAAAGCCCAGCGTGGCCACCGAGAGCGCCCGTCCCCGTGTGGCGATGAACCAGCGCGACATGGCCACGACCGCGATATGGCTCGTCATGCCCTGCCCGGTGAAGCGCAGCGCGAAAATCACCAGCGGCAAGAGCCACCAGACCGGGTTGAGCGCCATGAAAAGGCACGCGGCCAGAAGCATCGCGAGGATGATCGCGCCAAGGCCGCGCACCCGAAATTGGTCGGTCAACCCGCCTGCCCAGATCATCATAATGGCCGAGGCCGTGGTCCCAAGCGCGTAGATCCCGCCCCATTGCCCATGGCTGAGGCCGAACCCTTCACGGATTTCGCCCGCGAAGATGGAGATGAAGAAGGTCTGCCCGAAGCTGCTGAGAAATGTCAGCAAAACACCAGCCGAAAGCCAGCGTGCATTATCACGAAGAAAGCCGAGTGTGTTCATCGCTCTTTGGTGGCGCGAAACTTTAGCGAAGGGAAGGGCAAACGCGGGCGTGATCCAGTAGAGCGCCTTGTGGCGCACAGGGCTTTATATGCGCTCAAGGCCGCGCAGAGGCCGTGGCCCGTTACCCATGCGGCGGTGAATGGCGCGTCTGTGGATTGGTATTTAAGATCAGAAAGAGGCGTTAAAGCACGTAGCGGCTCAGATCCGTGGATTTGGCCAGCTCGCCGAGATTTTTGTCAACGAACGCGGCGTCCACCGTGACCGACTGCCCCGCCCGGTCGGGCGCGTGAAAGCTCAACTCCTCGAACACACGCTCCATCACCGTATAAAGGCGACGCGCGCCGATATTCTCGACCGATTGGTTCACCTCCGCCGCGATCTTGGCCAGCGCCTTGATGCCGTCTTCGGTAAAATCAACTGTCACTTCTTCGGTCCCCATAAGCGCCGTGTATTGCAGGGTCAGTGCGTTGTCCGTCTCGGTCAGGATGCGCACGAAATCCGCCTCCGTGAGGGGGCGTAGCTCAACCCGTATGGGCAGGCGGCCCTGCAATTCGGGCAGCAGGTCCGAGGGTTTGGCGATATGGAACGCACCCGACGCGATGAAGAGGATGTGGTCGGTCTTGACCGCGCCATGTTTGGTGCTCACCGACGTGCCTTCTATCAAGGGCAAGAGATCACGCTGCACGCCTTCGCGGCTCACGTCGCCGCCGCGCGCATCCTGACGTGCGCAGACCTTGTCGATCTCGTCGAGGAACACGATGCCGTTTTGCTCAACCGCCTCAAGGGCGGCGCGGGTGACGGTCTCGTCGTCCAGAAGCTTATCCGCCTCCTCCCCGATCAGCACCTCATAGCTTTCGGAGACCTTCATCTTGCGCCGTACCGTGCGCCCGCCAAAGGCTTTGCCGAAGATATCACCGAGGTTCATCATACCCATTTGCCCGCCGGGTTGGCCGGGGATTTCCATCCCGCCCATCGGGTTTGACGTATCGGCCACATCAAGCTCAATGACCGTGTCGTCAAGCTCCCCGCTTTTGAGCTTTTTGCGGAAAAGCTCACGCGTGCCCTCGCGCGCATCTTCACCTGCGATGGCGGTGATCACACGCTCCTCGGCGGCGGTGTGGGCGCTTGCCTTCACATCCTCGCGCATTTGTTCGCGGATCATGGCGATGGCGCTGTCCACCAGATCGCGGACGATCTGCTCCACATCGCGGCCGACATAGCCCACCTCGGTGAATTTCGTGGCCTCCACCTTGATAAAGGGCGCGCGGGCCAGTTTGGCGAGGCGGCGGGAGATTTCGGTCTTGCCCACGCCGGTCGGCCCGATCATCAGAATGTTCTTGGGGTAGACCTCATCGCGCAGATCATCGCTCAGCTGCTTGCGCCGCCAGCGGTTGCGCAAGGCCACGGCCACGGCGCGTTTTGCGTCGCTCTGGCCGATGATGAAACGGTCCAGCTCGGAGACGATCTCGCGGGGGGTCAGGTCAGACATTTTGGGCTCCGTTGCGGTGTAATAGGGTCGAATTCAGGCCTGTGCCTCAATCTCTTCGACCGTCAGTTTGCCGTTGGTGTAGACGCAGATATCGGCGGCGATGGCCATGGCGGCGCGCGCCACCTCCTCTGCGCTGCGGTCCGTTTCCATCATCCCGCGCGCGGCAGCCAGCGCATAGTTACCGCCCGATCCGATGGCGGCCACATCATGCTCCGGCTCAAGCACGTCGCCGGCGCCGGTGATCACGAAAAGCTCTGAGCCGTCGGTCACGATCAGCATCGCCTCCAGCTTTTGCAGGTATTTATCCGTGCGCCAGTCCTTGGCGAGATCAACGCTCGCGCGCTGCAACTGTCCGGGCGTGGCTTCCAGCTTGGCCTCCAGCCGCTCCAGCAGGGTGAACGCATCGGCGGTGGAGCCCGCAAACCCCGCAACCACATCAAAGCCACCGGGGCTGAGGCGGCGGACCTTGCGTGCGGTGCCTTTGATGACCGTCTGGCCAAGGCTCACCTGACCGTCGCCCGCCACCACAACACGCCCGCCTTTGCGCACGCCGATGATGGTGGTGCCGTGCCATCCGGGGAAGCTGTTTTGATCCATCACGTTCTCCTCGCTCTTGGCTCATATATGCGGGTGAGGGGGGCCAAGCGCAACCAGATGCAAAAAGGGCGCCCCGAGGGACGCCCTGAATTTCGTATCGATGAGACGGCTCAGAGCGCGTCTTCGATCCAGCTTTGCAGCGCCGCTTTGGGGGCTGCGCCAGAGCGGTTCGAGATCACTTCGCCATTCTTGAAGATGAAAAGCGCGGGAATGCCACGCACGCCCATGGCGACGGCGGAGTTCGGGTTGCTGTCCACGTCGATCTTGGCGATTTTGACCTTGCCGCCCATCTCCGCCGAAAGCTCTTCCAGAGCCGGGCCGATCTGTTTGCACGGGCCGCACCATTCGGCCCAGAAATCCACCACAACGGGGATATCGGAATTCTTCACTTCGGCGTCGAAAGTCTCATCGGTGACGGCAACGGTGGCCATGGTTTTCACTCCTCAAGGGGTTCGCGTTTCAGGGGCCGAACCTAGGTAGGGCGCGCGCGAAGGTCAAGATATCTGGGTGCGGCCAAGAGCATCTGTCACAAGATCGTGTGGCAACACCATCAGATTGGTGGTGCGTGTCCACAGGATCGCCGTTTCGATTCCGTGGCTTGGATAGATCTGTGCCAGCGCTGCGGCATAGGCCCCCATCTGCCGCAAGATCCCCTCAGGGCAGGCTTCGGGTGTGGTAGGCACCTCGGCATTGGTTTTGAAGTCGACGATTCGCACCATTGTGTCGGTGATGACGAGCCGATCAATGATCCCGTGCAGCCGCCCGTGGGGCAGGGGGGCGGTTACCGCCACCTCGGCCAGCGTGCCGGGCGCAAAGAGCTCCGCGAGGTTGGGGGATTTGAGCGCGCGCGTGGCTTCCTCCAGCAGGCCGGGCAGCTCTGCGGCCTCCGCTGCATCAGGGCCGCGCAGAAAAAGGCGCTGGGCGATACTGGACCACTCGGCGTCTGGCGCGGTCGGCAAAACCTCCAGAAGAAGGTGCATTTGCCGCCCACGCCGCTTGGCGCTCTCCTCGTCCAGGCCTGCGTCACCGGGGAGGGCCTTGGCCCCGCCAAGCTCGGAGGGGGTGATCGCCTCGGGCAACGGTGCGGGCAGGGCGGCAGGCTGAGTGAAACAAGCGGCAAGGGGTTGGGGCGGTTCGGGTGCATCTGCGGAAAAACCAGAAACGGTCTCGGCCCAATCGCCATGCTCCAAGCGCAACCCTTCGGCCCCGTCAAAGATCATCGGCATGGCCCCCGCACGTTGCGCGCCCGCCTCAATCTTCTCGAACCAGCCCGCACCACTGCCCTTTTGCGGTTTTACGCAGGCCGCGATCAGCCATGTCTCCGCCCGCGTCATCGCAACGTAAAGAAGCCGATCCTCCTCAGCCGCCTCGCGGGCCTTCTCATCGCTCAGCGAATCTGAAAGTGCGGCAGGCGCTTCTTGTGCGCGGGGCCGCCAAAGCGGTACATCCCCATCGCTCAAAATCTGCCCCCGCCGCTTTTGCACCCGCTCCGCCGTATCGGGCAGGATAACGATAGGTGATTCCAGCCCCTTGGCCCCATGCACGGTCATCACGCGGATCCGGTCGCCGGAGCTGTCCATCTGGCGTTTGATGGTCAGATCGTCGGTCTCCATCCATGTTAGGAACCCCGTCAGGCTATCGACCGAGCGCCGCTCATAGGCCAGCGCCTGCGACAGGAGCGCGTCAATCCCGTCCTCTGCCTCGCCCCCCAGCCGCCCGAGCAGCTTGCGCCGTCCGTCATGGCGCGTGAGAATCCGCTCGATCAGTTCATACGGCCTGAGGAAATCCGCTTGCCCCAACAGGTCACGCAAGACGCGCAGTGTCTCAGGGAATTCCGCCGCACGGTCACGCAGCGCGGGCCAGAGGAATTTCTGCGTCCGGTTATGCGCAAGATCATAGAGCGCGGCCTCGTCCCAACCAAAAAGCGGCGAGCGTAGCGCCGTGCCCAGCGACAGATCATCCTCAGGCGTGGCCAGAAAGCTCAAAAGTGCGGCCAGATCCTTGACTGCCAACTCCCCGGCAACCTTCAGCCGGTCGGCGCCCGCGATGGGCAGATCGGCGGCCTTGCAGGCGCGGATTATCTCATGAAAAATCTCGGATCGGCGCTGCACGAGGATCAGGAAATCTCCGGGCTGCACCGGGCGCATCGCGCCTTTGCCATCGGGGATGGCCTGTGCGCCGATGATCATGGATTGGATATTCGCCGCCACCCGCTCGGCCAAAAGAACGGCGGGATCATTGGGCGCGGTCACGTCCACGGGCGCGTGCCAAGGCGGGTCGTCCTCCACCTCCTCAGGCTCGGCGACGGGCCAGATGTCGACCCGTCCGGGCAGGGCATATTTGAACGCCATGTGGCTCTGATCCGGTGCAAAACCGCTCTCTTCGCGCCCGTCAAACGTGGCATCCACCACGCTCAGGATCGCGGCGGAGGACCGGAAGGAATGCTCCAACTGCTGGCTTTGCAGCGGCGTTCCGGCATTCTCCAGCCGCTCAGAAAAGTCGCGCTGCATCCGGTCAAACTCGCGCGGGTCCGCGCCCTGAAACGAGTAGATCGACTGTTTCTTATCGCCAACGACAAAGATTGTGCGCGGCACGTCCCGTGCGCCTTGCCCACTGGTAAATTCCTGCGCGAGGCGGTCAATCACCTGCCACTGGGTCGGGCTGGTATCCTGCGCCTCGTCCACGAGGATATGGTCGATCCCGCCATCAAGCCGGTAGAGCACCCAAGCGGCCACATCAGAGCGGGTCAGAAGGGCCTTTGCGCGCAGGATCAAATCGTCGAAATCAAGCCAGCCATGCGCCTCTTTCGCAGCCGCGTAAGCAGGCAGAAAGACTTGGGCAAACCGGTGCAGCGCTTTGGTTTGAGTTAGCGCCTTGAGCGCGAGGCGCGTGGGCCGCGCGGCCTCCACCCGCAAGATAAGCGCGTTAAGCGCGTCTTGCATGTCGGTCATTTTTGCACGCGTAGGCTTGCTTGGGAAGGCGTCGATCTTGCCGCAAAACGGCTCTTTTGCGCCCGCACCCGTCAGCAGCACGGTTTCCAAAATGGGCAAAGCGGCCAAGCCGGGGGCTGCGATCTTGGCAAGCCGCTCGCCTGCTTTTTGGTCCTGAACGCCGCCGCCCTTCAAATGGGTACAAAGCCTTGCAATCATTGCCATCTCACCGCCCAGAAACACCTCTTTGAGAAGTTGTGCCTCAGTCATATCTGGCGCCAGCCCCACCGCCCGCGCCAGCCCTGCATCGGTGCGTGGCCGCTCAAAATCTGGCGCGCGGCTGGCGATGTCGCGGGTGAGTTCGTCCAGCGTCTCGCCGGTATAGATCTCGGCCAAATCGTAGAGCACGCCTGCCTCGGGGCCTGCGGCGATCTGCTCAATGATCTCGGCGCGCAGAAGGGTCGATGTTCTCTCCTCCATCTCGACAAATTGGGGGCTCACGCCCGCCTCAAGAGGGAACCGCCTGAGCAGAGCCGCGCAAAACGAGTGGATCGTCTGAATCTTCAGCCCGCCGGGCGCTTCGATCGCGCGGGCAAAAAGCCTGCGCGCAGCACGCAGCGCTTCCGCGTCCAGAGCGGTCTCAATGCCAAGCGCGCGCAACTCATCGCTTAGCGCCGCGTCATTCAGCATCGCCCATGCACCGAGCCGCGCAAAAAGCCGGTTCTGCATCTCGCTTGCCGCTGCCTTGGTGTAAGTCAAGCAAAGGACGTTTTGCGGCTGCACCTGATCCAACAAGAGCCGCGCCACCCGGTCGGTCAGCACCTTTGTTTTGCCCGATCCGGCATTGGCCGACAGCCAAGTGGAGCGGTCCGGGCGGGCGGCATCAATCTGGCGCTGGGTGGCTGTGTCGGGGGCGGTCATAGCGGCAATTTCACAGGTGTATCGGTGATATCCCACTCGCCAAACCGCGACAGACCGTCGTAATCGCTGATATCCTTTTTGGACTTGAGAGCGCGTCTTGCGGTGTATCCGAGCCTGATATCGCGGTACGCAGCGATCAATTCGCGTAGCTCTGCCCAGGTCTGCGCGGGCGGCACATCGTCCAGCGGGGCGGGCATTTCCTTTGGCGTGCTGCCCAGCCCGATATAGAGCGCGCGGGCCACTTTGGCCGGGGCAAGCGCGCCAAAACCGCTCGCCTCGGCAATGGCGGCCTCCAGCAGAAGCTGTTTGTCGAACACCTCCTGCTCCTTCTTGCTGGGTGGGGTGCCGGTTTTGTAGTCAAAAATATGCAGCTGACCGTTGGCATCGAGATCAATCCGGTCCGCATTGGCCACGAGGGTGAATCCCAGATCGGCCATCTCGGCGGCCCCTTTGGCCTCAAACTCAGTTGGGGTGGCAAGGGTACGGCGGGCCTCTTCGGTCTCGATGAACCACTCAGCCACGCGCGCGAGCCGCGCGAGCCACATTGCGCGCGCCTCCGCCCAAGGCACATGGGTCTCCAGCATTACGCGAGCCTTGGCGATCAAGGCCTCTGGGGTGAGTTGGGCTGGATCAGAGACGGATTCGCGGATGAAATCTTCAAGAACCTTGTGCAGAACGATCCCCCTGAGGAGGGCATCAGGCGCCTGCATCAGGGGGTTGAGAGGGCGCAGGCGCAGCGTATGTTTTGCATAGATCGCATAAGGGTCACGGATGAGCCGCTTGATTTCGGTCACGCTCAGCCGGTTTGGTCGCGCCGCAAGGGGCGGGCAGGGCGCGGGGCGCAGGGCGGGCGCTGCCTGTTCAGGGGCCTCCAAGAGCGCGGCCTTCTCCAGCCACGCCTGCCCGCGTGCGCGCATCTGGTCAAGCGCCCGCTTGCCGCCTTGGTCAGGCAGGCCGTCAAGGAGGTTCTGAAGCCTGTTGACCCAGCGCGACACCACCGTTTCCGCCTCATCCGAGCGGATGGAGCGGGTGATCCAGACCTCCCGCGCGCAGGCCGCTTGCTGAAAATCATGCGCCGCGAGGCCGATCCGCCGTTCGGGCAGCAAAAGCCCGGCCCGGTGGCGCAACTCGCGGTTCAACCAGGGATCGGGGCTGGGCGCGGCGGGCCATGTGCCTTCGTTCAATCCCGCGAGGATCAAGAGATCCGCCCCCTGCACTCGCGCCTCCAGCGTGCCCCAGATCAGGATGCCGGGATGCGCATCCTCCGTGCCGCGCGCCTCACCTTTGGCCAGAAGGGCGGCAACGAGTGTCGCGTAATCTGCGGCTGTCATCGTCCCGCCATAGGCGGCCTCTGCGCTCAGACTGTCCATCACGGCGCGTGTTTTGCGGCCTGCATCCTTGGCCCAAAGCTCCGTTGCATCGGGGCTTCCGCTACCTGCCGCAATCGCCTCGGCACGCGTAATATGGGTAATAATCTGCCAAGTTAGAGACTGTTCCGCCTCAATCTCCTGCCCGCAGAACGTGCTACCGATCCAAGCGGCCCAGCCCTCCGCCATGGGGTGCTTTTCTCCAGCGGCCCATGTGATGAGGTCCGCCGCCTCGGGGTATGGTGGCCCATGTCGCCTAAGGTGAAGCTCAAGCGCGCGGGTGAGCAGGAGATGCTCGCCCCGCTCCGCGCCTGTATGGGTCAGTGGGTGTTTCAGCAGCGTCAGCAAATCGGCTGCCGTGAGCCGCGTGCGCCCAAGCTCGGCCACATGGCGCAGGAAACGGCCGGGCGGTGAGAGGTGCAGGGGCGTGCCCGCGCTGTCATCCGGGATGATCCCCCAACGGTCCAGCGCGGCAGAGACCTGCCGGGTCAGGCCGCGATCGGGTGTGATGAGCGCGGCGGTGGTCCCGTCCTCGGCGGCTTGGCGCAGGCGCATCGCGATGGCCACGGCCTCGGCCCGCTGGCTTGGGGCCTCCAGCAGCGTCACGCCCTCCATCGCCAGCTCCAGATCGGGCAGGTTTGGCCCTTCGCTGAGCCATTGGTCGGTGATCGGAGCAGGCCGCAGGGCGAGCGACAGGACGCGTGCGCGGACAGGACTTGGTGCGGGCGTGGAGGTCCATTCAGCCACCTGCGTGATTCCCAGCACGCGGCGCAGCTGAGCAAAGCGATATTGCGGATGATCCTCCGAAAGCATCGCATCGCCGAGAGCGTCCCAGACCCTGTTTGGCATGTTGAAATCATAGCCCGGTAGGATCACGGCCCCTTGGGGCAGCCCCGCCACCGCCTGCATCAAAAGCTGTGTGGCGCCCCGCGACCCGGTGGAGCCTGCGAGGATCACAGGGTGCTCGGGCGGCGCGCTTTTCCATGCTGCAACCCGTTCTTCAATCACGCGGCGCTGCCGGGCCTCATGTCCGGGAGCGTCCTTGGCCGCACTGAAATGTTGCACGATGCCGAGAAAGGCGCGGATGCGCTCCCAATGGCCCGATTGGTCCGAGATATCCAGCCGATCAAGCGCCGCAGGCTCCACCCCCTCGCCCTGCATCTCATCCATCAGGGCCGCAAGGCTATCGGCCAAATCATAGAGGGCCGCGCGCGGCGCAAGGCCCGGCTGGCTGTCCAGAAGGCGCGCGATCAGCTGGATCAGCTCAAGCTGTTGGCGCAGGGCAGGAACAGGGGGCGGGATATGGGCCGCGCCCCATTCAGTGCCCAGATCCGACAGGAGGCGGATGCGGGGCAAAAGGCGCGGCGGGCCTTGGTCAAAGAGCGCCCGTATGCGCCGCGCCATCCGGCGCGTGTTCACGATCAGCTCGACCTTGGCCCATGCCGCAGGTGGCTGGCCCGCAAGATGCGTCTCAAGCCCCGCGATCAGCTCTTTGGGGAAATCCGCACCAGGCGGCAGGCCGAACACACGTGGGGTGGTGCTGGGCTCAAACATGGCGCGCCAGCATGTCTTCGGCCAGCGTGATGCCGCCGGGATGGCCCACATCGCACCACGCGCCGGGATAGGTGCAGCCATGCAACGCACCGCGTTTCAGCAAGATGTCCCACGCGACGTTCATGGAAAAGATGCGCTCTGGGACGCTGTCCAGAACCTCGGGCCGGATAAGCTGCGCACCGGAATAGACGAGGCCCGGCCCACGGCTGAGCCGCCCATCAGTAAGGGTGAAATCCCCGGCACCCGCATGGCCAATCGCCTGCGCGGGCGGCAGGCAGAGCAAAAGCGCATCCATCTGCGGCTCCCACATCTCGGCCAGCAGGGTCAGCGGGTTCGGCCCGGCCCAAACAGCATCGGTGTTGAGGGTAAAGACCGGCCCTGCCCCGAGGCTGGCGCGCGCGGCCTTAAGCCCGCCGCCGGTGTCGAGAATATCGGGCTGCTCTATCAGCACTTCGACGTCCTGCCCCCGAAGGTGGTCCGTAATCTGGTCCGCCTTGTAATGGGCATTCACCACGATTTTGGGCGCTTCGGCATATCGGGCAAGGCTCAGCGCATGATCCAAAAGGGTGCGCCCCGCCACTCCGATCAGTGGCTTTGGCCGGTCTGCCGTCAGCGCGCCCATCCGGGTGCCGAAACCTGCGGCAAAGAGCATCACGGGGTAGGGCATGTGCCGCTCCGCATTGTGATGGTTGTGAGGAATTTGGGCGTTGGTTTGGGCAAGTGTGCTACAATCAACGGCCGCAATTCGGCTAATGCTGGATGGCCCAGATCACGCTGAAGCAAGGCCCAGACGCGGGGGATGAGACCCGCGTAATGCGCCTTGCCATCGCGTAGGCAGAGGCGGGCAAAAACGCCGATGATGCGCAGGTTTCGCTGAGCGCCCAGCACGTGGTAGGCAACATCGAAACACGCGGGATCAAGCCCGGTTAACGACAGGTAATGCGCGATCATCGCGGTCTCAGTCTTGGGGGGCACATCGCGGCGGGCATCCTGAAGCAGCGAGACGAGGTCATAGGCCCTGTGCCCGGCCATCGCGTCCTGAAAATCCAGCAGACCCACGCGCGCGACGCCTGTGCGCTCCGGCAGCCAGAGCAGGTTTTCCGCGTGATAGTCTCGCTGGATCAAGACATCAGCGTCAGCGGCATGGCTCTCCAGCAAGCCCTGCATCACATCCCGCGCCGCGTGGCGCTCATCGCTTTGGGGCGTGCCTGCATACCAATCAAAGGCGAGGGCGGCGAGGTCGGCCATCATCGCGGGACTGTAGTTTGGCAAAGCGTCCGGCGGAGGTGCGTCATGCAGATGGGCGAGGGCGGCGACAGCGGCGGTGTAGAGCGTATGCTCATGCTCGGGCGCGCGCGCCAGAACGCGGGCGTAAAGGTCATCGCCCAAATCTTCGAGAAGCAAGAAGCCCTGCGCCCTGTCCTGCGCTAAAATGCGCGGCGCGCTGAGGCCGAGGCTTTCCAGATGCTCCGCGATGGTGATGAACGGCACGACATCCTCGCCACGCTCGGGCGGAGCGTCCATCAAAACGGCGCTTTGCCCGCCCATATGGAGCCGCAGATACCGCCTGTTTGACGCATCCCCGGCCAGAGGGGCCCACTCCGCTGCGGCCCAGTCGGTTTGCGCCACAAAGGCACGTGCCAATTCCATCCGGTCGGTCATGTGAGAAGCCCTTTCAGCGCGGTATCCCATTTGGGATCGGACCAGTGCAGGCTAGCCTCCCGCGTGTTTTCATCTCTACCTTGAGTGAGACGCATCCAGAGCGCCGTCTCCGGCGCGAGATCCCCCAGCCTGTCGGGCCATTCCACAAGGCAAACTTCCGTCTCGAATGCATCAATGAGGCCTAGCTCGAACACTTCAGAAGGCCCTGTCAGGCGGTAAAGATCGGCGTGCCAAATCTCAAAGCCTGTGCCGGGATAAGTCTGCACCAACGTGTAGGTGGGCGACGGCACGTCCTCGGGTGCGGCCAGTAGGCTCTGGATCAGGCAGCGGGAAAAATGGGTCTTGCCTGCGCCGATATCACCCTCCAGCGCGATCACGTCACCCGGCCCAAGCCGCGCCCCGAGCGCGCGCGCAAACGCGCATGTGGCTTCGGGGCTGGCAAGGATATGGGTGCGGCGCGTGATCATCATGGGCGCGAGGTTACACGCGCCACCGCCGCCTGCAACCACCCATCGCCGCTAGATTGCCGGTGCGGGTGCCGGTGCGGGTGTCTGGGCCGGTCTATGGCTCAAAAGGATCAACATACGAGCGCCACCGGGCAGCACCTCGACCCGTGCATTAATACTGTGGCAGGGTGACGTTTCAACGGTCTGGTGCAGGGGGGTATCAAGCGTGCGTTGGCGTAATGCCGCCTCGATGCTGGCCCAGAGCGCGGGCACTTCAAAGCGTTCCCGGCACACACTGATCAGATCGGCCACGGACATATCGGCAAAGCTGCTATCGGGGTCGATCCCCAAAAATGCGGTAGTAGCGCTGTTGCAGAACGCCAGCATGTTGTTGGGGCCGATGACCATGACCGCCTCGGGCAGGGTGTCGAGCGCGGATTGGCGCAGGTCGAGCTGCGCGCGGTAGCGCTGGGCGAGCATCACTTCGGCGGAGATATCCTCAAAAAGAAATGCGACTGCCCCATCGGGATGCGGCCTGCCCGTGACGCGGTAGGTCACATCATTGGGCAGGGTCCATGTCTCCTGATAGAGTCCCCCTTCGGCGGCATCGATCACCTCGTTGATCTGCGCGCGCCACGACGCATAGCTGCGCGGCTCGGGCATGACATTGCGATTGCGCAGGTTGTCGAAGAAACTCATCAGGTCCGGCTGTCCGCTCAAAAAATCCACGGGGAGCGATGTCAGATCCATCAGGGCGGGATTAAACAGCGCCAACTGCCGTTTGCGATCGAACACTGCAAGGCCGATGGTGAGATAGGCGAATGTCTTGGTCAGGGTCTGGACGAAATGCTTCTGCACCGATTCGGCGCGCACGATCTTGGTCACATCCGTCGCATGGTGCAGCACGACCTGCGCGCGCGCGGTGGAGTGGATATCATACCATGTCTGGTGTGTGCTGCCCTCATGGGGGACGGCGATGCGTGTGGCTTTCGTCTCGCCCGCGGGTGGGATGGCGACATGCCCCTTGAGGAAAGCCGTGTTAAACAGGCGGGCGCAGGCGCTGTTTGTCCAAAGAACCGCGCCGTCAGTGGAGGTTTTCCAAATCGGGTTGGGGGCTGCGTCAAACGCCTCGATCAAATCGCTGAGTTCGGCTTGGGCGCAGAGCGTGCCATGCCGCTCATCAGGGTGATCATGGGGCGGGTCGGTCAGTGTGATGCGAGTGGCGCGTCCCGAGCGCGCGAGGATGATTTCGCCGACGTCATTATCTGCATCATCTGCGCGCGCGGGGATCACCAGACCCGTATCGTCCTCCAGATCGTCGAGCCGCAAGGGCAAACCCTGAAACCGGGGCTCAAGCCATGTTTTGAGATCAAACCATTCAAGTGCGGCGTCACTCACGCTTGCGCCGATGGGTAGGGTGCGTGCGCTGTGATCGAACAAAAGCTCGTCCTGAAAGAGATATACGCAGCCTTCGTCGAGCATTTTTGGCACGGTTTGTGGCGCGCGCGCCTTGGGCAACATCACCCCAAGCATCCAGAGCATTGTGAAGGACACCGCCAACGCCAAAAACGCCAGTGCGGCCCAGAGCAAAACAGCCGAAGCGGCCATGCGCGATCCTTCCCATTATCCTGTCCCACCGTGCAGGGTGGTCAATAATGGTTAATGCCGCGTTAATGAGGCGTTAATTCGGTGCAGAACTGTCTCTGCGGCGGTCAGGCCTTGAAAGGCTGGTTCAGGCCCAGCCCAATCTCGCTGTCGCCCGCATCAAGTGCGCTGCGCGGCCAGACCACCTCGACAAACGCGCCGGTGCGTGGCGACAGGGCCTCATCCGCACGAAACGAGTCTGCTCCGTTGGCAAAGCTGAGATCGGCCCCGGACCGCTCCAGCAATGTCTTGGCGATGAACAGGCCAAGCCCCATGCCCTCATATTCTGGGCGCTGTGGATCGCCCCCCTTGCCGCGCCGCCGCATCAGCGGATCACCGATGCGCCCCAGCAAATGGGGTGGGTATCCGCGCCCGTTATCCATGATCCGCAGAGTCACGGTCGTGTCTGTCCAGCTGCTCTCGATCCAGACCGTATCGCGCGCAAAATCCACGCCATTCTGGATCAGGTTGCGCAGGCCATGGATCACCTCGGGGCGGCGCAGGATATTGGGCTGATCGAAGATTGATCCACCCCCTACGCCGTGATCGAAATGCACCGCCTTGCCGCGGGCCCTGTGGGGCTCTGCGGCCTCCTCAACCACTGCCGTGAGAGGTGCGCTGCGCAAGTGGATATCGTCCTTCCCGGTCCGCCCCATGGAGCGCAGGATATCGCGGCAGCGGTCTGCCTGTTCGCGGATTAGCAGAGCATCCTCACGCAGATCGCTGCCCTCCTCCAGCTCATCGGCAAGCTCGGAACTGGCCAGTTTGATCGTGGCCAAAGGTGTGCCCAGCTCATGCGCCGCCGCCGCCACGACACCGCCCAGATCGGTCAACTTTTGCTCACGGGCTAGCGCCATCTGCGTGGCCTGAAGCGCATCGGACATCGCGCGAATTTCAGACACGACCCAGCGGGAATAGACCCCCAGAAACACAATTGCGATGGTGATCGCCACCCAATTGCCGAAAAGGAAAATATCCGGCATTTCCAGAATAAATCCTTGATCCGTCCTGAGCGGGAGATGGAACTCCACCAGTGCCGACACAATCACAATCGCCGTCAGACCCAAAAGCACCGTGGAGCGCGGGGAAAGCGCCGAAGCCGAGACAATGACCGGGCCCACGATCAAAAGCGAAAACGGATTGTGCAGCCCGCCCGTGAGATAGAGCATCAGCCCTAGCTGAAGCATGTCGAAGAAGACCACGAGGAGGTTTTCTGTCTCGCTCAGCCGCTTGTTTTGAGGAAACACAAACGTGGCGACAAGATTGCTCACCACAGACACGCCGATGACCAGATAGAGAAGCTCCATCTCAAGGCTCAAGTTATAATACCGCTCTGCGATGATCATTGCGGCGATTTGTCCGAAGACGGCCCACCACCGCAAAAGGATCAGTGTTCGCAGCCTGATCCACGTCCCGCCATGGCGCGGAGTGATGCGAACGGATGAATTATTTGTCATCTGCGTGGTTTCGTCTCGTTGTTGTTGCGCTGTCATGACATAAACCTGACAGAGAAATTATACATTGCCCAGCCGCAGGGAGACCCATCGACATGACCCGCACATTTGCCATCGCCGCAACCGTCGCTGTGAGCGCCCTTTTGGGGGCAAGCTATTACCTGACCATGGGCAAAAGCGGCGGAGAGTTTGCGCAATGTAAGCAAGGCAGCATCGCGGGTGGAGCCAGTTCCATCGGTGGGCCCTTCACCCTCGTGAACGGGGCGGGCGACACGGTAACAAGCGAGCAGGTGCTTACCAAACCGTCGCTGATCTATTTCGGCTATACATTCTGCCCCGATGTCTGCCCGCTGGATGTGGCGCGCAATGCGGTGGCGGTTGAAATCCTTGAGGAAGAGGGGCTTGACGTGCAGCCCGTCTTTATCTCCATCGACCCTGAGCGCGACACCCCGGAAGTGGTTGCAGATTTCGTGGCGGCCCAGCACCCCAATATGGTAGGTCTCACCGGATCGCCCGAGCAGGTCAAAATGGCAAGCCAAGCCTATCGCACATTCTACTCCAAACAGCCCGCCGCACCCGGCGAGGAAGACTATTACCTCGTGGATCACACGACGTTCACCTACCTCACCCTGCCGGAGCGTGGATTTGTGGAATTCTTCCGCCGTGACCTGGGACCAGAGGCGATGGCAGAACAGGTCGCATGTTTCGTAAACGCCAGTTGAGGCCGCACCGGGCAGTTTGACGCAGGGGGTGCTGCGGGCTACACCCTAATATAATCAACCAGAAAACAAGGCGGCCTAATGAGCGATACAGGTTACAATATTGGTCCGGATAAATCGCTGCTTTTGGTGGATGATGATGAGCCGTTTCTGCGCCGTCTGGCCAAGGCCATGGAAAAACGCGGCTTTGACGTGGAGACCGCCGGATCGGTTGCGGGCGGCAAGGCGATCGCTACGGCGCGGCCCCCCGCCTATGCGGTCTGTGATCTGAGGCTTGAGGATGGCAATGGGCTGGACGTGGTCGAGGTGATCCGCGAGAAGCGGCCCGATAGCCGGGTTGTTGTGCTGACGGGGTATGGTGCGATTGCGACGGCTGTGGCGGCTGTGAAGATCGGGGCCACAGATTATCTTTCAAAACCGGCGGATGCGACGGATATCATCAACGCGCTTTTGGCGACGGGTGATGAGCTTCCCCCGCCGCCAGAAAATCCAATGAGTGCGGATCGCGTGCGTTGGGAGCATATCCAGCGGGTCTATGAGCTGTGTGACCGCAATGTGAGCGAGACGGCGCGGCGGCTGAACATGCATCGGCGGACGTTGCAGCGCATCCTCGCAAAACGCTCTCCGCGCTAGAGAAACAGCGCTTACCCGCCCTTGCGGGCGTCCTCGCACTGGCCTCCGGCGGGGGTATTTGGGCCAAGAAAAAGCCCAAGAAAAAACCAGTGGCCCATCAGATATCGTAGCGTTTGAGGATCTTGTCCACGGTGAGACCGGAAGCAAGGGTCATCCCATCTATGCGGCCATAATCCCTGAACCCGCGTGATTGGTAATAGATCAACCCGCCCTCATTATCGGCGCGGATATTGGCGTTGATCCAGACATAGCCCATCGCCTTGGCGGCCCGCGCTGTGGCAGTAAAAAGAGCAGACCCGATGCCAAGCCCTGTGCGGCCCATCTGCACGAAAGTGGCGATATCGCAGGCCTCGGGTGGGAGGGTCTTGAGCGGCTCAATAAACTGAAACCCGACGAGATGTCCGGCTGTGTCACGCGCGATATGCCATGCCGATTGGGCGGGGGCGAATGCCATCATTTCGGTCATATCGGCGGCGGTCAAGGATTTGGTATGGGCCGTGGTACCGCCCTCTTTGATGATCGCGTTGAGCAGGTTTGCCATCGGGCCTGCATCCAGCGCGTTTGGCTTTTCGACCGTGATCATGACATGGCCGCCAGCAATTCGGCGGTGCGTGCCGTGTAATCTGCGCGGGCTTGCATGGGCGGGCGCAGGCGCAGCGACAGGCCCTCCATCAGCGTGGGATCGGGGCATCCGAAGAATTTGTCGGCTTCCGCACGCTCGAACCCGGCGATCTGGGTGGCTTCCATCCATGCGCTGACCTTGTCGGCCTTCTTGATTTGTTTTTTGATCGCCAGGGGGATCGCAGCAGGCAGGCCGAAGCGAATATGGATCGCGGCGGTCAAGCGGCGGTCAAGTTCGTCATAATCTGGCCCCACGGCGGCTTTCACCGGCGAGATCATATCGCCGATCACGTATTCAGGCGCGTCATGCAGGAGGGCGGCGAGACGCCATTTGGGCGGGGCTTTGGGTGCGATACGTGCGAAGATCTGCTCCACCAGCAGCGAATGTTCGGCCACGGAATAGGCGAAATCGCCCAGTGTCTGCCCGTTCCAGCGCGCGACGAAAGCGAGGCCATGCGCGATGTCCTCGATTTCGATATCGACCGGAGTCGGGTCCAGCAGGTCAAGCCTGCGGCCCGAGAGCATCTTTTGCCATGCGCGGGGTTTGGGCATGTGCGGGTCTCCTTGGTTTCCCCCAAGGGGTAGCGGATTGAAGCATGTGCGCCAAGCCGTGCTGCGCATCCGCCACGCTGGGGCGTTTGGGTCAAGTAAACATTGCCGCTTTTGGCCTCGGGTGCTATCTGCCGCTCAAACCAAATTTTCAAGGAGCCGCGCCTGATGGCCAACGACTATATTGTAAAAGACATAAGCTTGGCGGCCTATGGCCGTAAAGAGCTGGATATCGCCGAAACCGAGATGCCGGGCCTGATGGCGCTGCGCGAGGAATTTGGTGCCGAACAGCCCCTCAAAGGCGCGCGGATCGTGGGCAGCTTGCACATGACCATCCAGACGGCGGTTCTCATCGAGACGCTCAATGCGCTGGGCGCGGATGTGCGCTGGGCCTCGTGCAACATCTTCTCCACGCAGGACCACGCGGCGGCGGCGATTGCCGAAGGTGGCACGCCCGTCTTCGCGATCAAGGGCCAGACGCTGGAAGAGCATTGGGACTATCTCGACAAATCGTTCATGTTTGCTGAGGGTGCGAACATGATCCTCGACGACGGGGGCGATGCCACGCTTTATGTCCTTCTGGGCGCGCGCGCCGAGGCGGGCGAAGAGATCATCCCGGTGCCGCAATCCGAAGAGGAAGAGGCGATCAAGAAACAGATCGCCAAGCGCATGAAAGCGAGCCCCGGCTGGTTCACCAAGACGCGCGATGCGATCCAAGGCGTCTCCGAGGAGACCACGACCGGTGTGCACCGCCTTTACGAGCTGCACAAGAATGGCCAACTGCCCTTCCCTGCGATCAACGTGAACGACAGCGTCACCAAATCGAAATTCGACAATAAATATGGCTGCAAAGAGAGCCTTGTGGACGGTATCCGCCGCGCGACCGACACGATGATGGCCGGGAAGGTTGCCGTTGTGATGGGGTACGGCGATGTGGGCAAAGGCTCTGCTGCGTCATTGCAGGGCGCGGGCGCGCGCGTGAAAGTGACCGAAGTAGATCCGATCTGTGCGCTTCAGGCCGCAATGGACGGATTCGAGGTTGTTCTGCTGGAGGATGTCGTGTCGTCCGCCGATATCTTCATCACCACCACCGGCAACAAGGACGTGATCCGCATCGAGCATATGCGCGAGATGAAGGACATGGCCATCGTCGGCAATATCGGCCATTTCGATAACGAGATTCAGGTGGCCAGCCTCAAGAACCACAAATGGACCAACATCAAAGAGCAAGTGGACATGATCGAGATGCCCAACGGGCACCGCCTGATCCTGCTCTCCGAGGGCCGCTTGCTGAACCTTGGCAACGCCACGGGCCACCCGTCTTTCGTGATGTCTGCGTCCTTCACCAATCAGGTTCTGGCGCAGATGGAACTGTGGCAGAAGGGCGACGACTATAAGCCCGGTGTCTACATCCTGCCCAAGCATCTCGATGAGAAGGTTGCGCGCCTGCATCTGGACCGGATTGGCGTGAAGCTGACCAAGATGGACCCCGAGCAAGCCGCCTATATCGGCGTGAACCCTGAGGGCCCCTACAAGCCTGAGCATTACCGCTACTAAAGCGCGACCGCACAAAAAACGCCGGGCTGTCAAAGGCCCGGCGTTTTGCGTTTCAGGCCAGTGGACGCTTAGCCGCGCCGGACGCGATAGATTGTCCAGGCGGCGTCTTTGGGGTCTTGGCCCTCGGCCTCATATCCGGCCTTCAAAAGTGCCCTCTCGGAGGCCGTATTGCCCGCACGGACGCGCGCGATGATTGAGGTCAGCCCGCCATGTTCGGCAAAGCAGCGCGCGGTGAAAAGTGTCACGATATCCGTGCCGATGCCTTTGCCCCAAAAGCCGCGGCCCAGCCAATAGCTGATCTCGGCCGCGCCCGGATCAGTGTCATCCACATCATAAAGAAGCCGCACCTGCCCGACGATGGAGGTGTTGCGTATGATGGCAAACACCCGGTGGTGGTTCGATGCGTTGGAAAGCTCAATAAGCGCCTCGGCCATATCGGCGCTGAGCGGATCAGGATAGACCTCGGGCAGATGCGCCCACACGTCCGCATCGTCAAGCAGCGCCATATAGGTTTGCAAATCAGATGGTTCCCACGCGCGCAATTGGTATTGCGGGTGAAGCGCGTTGACCTGAGGGGCGCGGGCAATCTGGCTGCGGACGGGGCGCGCAGGTGCGGCGTGCTGCATATCACTCTCAATGTCATCCTCGCACAGCGCCGACACCCAGCCTGTTTGCACGGGATCATAAGCAAGAGGGATATTGTGGCTGCGACACACAGCCAGCTCCGCATCGCTGAGGATGCCGCTGCTGCGCGGGCGCGCGAGATCAAGCTGAGCACCGCAGGGCATCTCAAGCAGAGTTTCTTTCGACGTGTCGAGCCTTTTCATCACGTGTCCCCCCGGACTGTTGAGCCGCGCTTTTGATTATAGTTTCCGCGCTTAACTTGGGCAGATGGGAAACCCCGCGTGGATTTTCAATGATGCCAAAGTCTCTTTGCTTCAAAACCTGGCAAAAAACCGCAAATTACCTTGCCTAAGGCCCAAAAACCCCCCGATTTAGGCGTTCTGATGTGCGTTTGCGATTTTTCCCTGTTGTGACACTTGCAATAGAGGTTACTTTGTTGATGGGTCCAAAGGGGGCCGTGTTTGGTAATTGGGAGAGAACTATGGGCAAACGTGATGACCTGATCGCGCAATACGCAGACGATCTGAAAAACAAATGCGGGATGACGCCCGATATGGACCTTCTCACCAAGGTCACAATCGGCTGCGGTCCCGCGATCTACAACGCGGATGCCTCGACTGTCGCCGGCTCGCAGCCGTCCGAGCTTGAGACGGTGAAGGAGAACTTCCTCATGAAGAAGCTGGGTCTGCCGGATGGTCCGAACCTGATGGAAGCGATCAACGCTGTTCTGGAGACCTATGGCCGCTCCGAGCGCAACAAATATCGCGCCGTCGTCTATTACATGCTGACCAAACATTTCGGCAAGGAAGCGGTCTTCGGTTGATTCAGGCGGAAAAAACGTGACGCGCCCGTCTCACAAAAGGCGGGCGTTTTGCATTTTGGCCCTTGGCTCTGGACAAGCGCATAGAATGATCCATGTATCACCGCCATGCGTAACTTGATGCAACTTGTGGAAAAATTTGGGCTTGGCCTCAGTTTGAGCGCCAAGCACACTCGTCTGAAGGACCGGGCCTATGAACCATCACAACATGGATTTGCACAAAATGCCTGATCGTGATGATGCGCAAAGCGCGCTGGATGTTCTGCGCCGCTGGGCCGCGGATGCAAGTCCTGAAGAAGTGGCCGATCTGGAGCCTGCGATTGCGCGGCTCATTCCGGGCGGTGCCGTCTCGAATTATCCCAGCCTGTCGCGTAAATACCCAGATGAGTTTGAGGCTGACGCGGCCTATCGCGCCACCATGCCCGACCTGCAAAACGGTCCGACCTCGCTCATCCGTGGCTCCAAGCAGCAATTGCAGCATGTGGGGATCTCGAATTTCCGCCTACCCATCCGCTTTCATACGCGCGACGGATCTGACCTGACGCTTGAGACCTCGGTGACAGGCACGGTCAGCCTTGAGGCCGAGAAGAAGGGCATCAACATGTCCCGAATCATGCGCAGCTTTTACAAACACGCCGAGAAAACCTTCAGCTTTGAGGTGATCGAGGCAGCGCTTGATGATTACATCAGCGATCTCGACACGGTTGATGCGCGGATTCAGATGCGGTTCTCCTACCCGGCCAAGGTGAAATCCCTGCGCTCGGGGCTGGAGGGATACCAGTATTACGACATCGCACTGGAGCTGGTTGAGACGGATGGCGTGCGGCGCAAGTTCATGCATCTCGATTACGTCTATTCCTCGACCTGCCCCTGCTCACTGGAACTGAGCGAGCATGCCCGCCAGACGCGCGGACAACTGGCAACGCCGCATTCGCAACGCTCGGTCGCGCGGATCTCGGTGGAGGTAACTGAGGGCGAGGTCTTGTGGTTCGAGGACCTGATCGAGCATGCCCGCGCCGCCGTGCCCACAGAGACCCAAGTAATGGTCAAGCGCGAGGACGAGCAGGCCTTTGCCGAGTTGAACGCGGCCAACCCGATCTTTGTCGAGGACGCAGCACGGCTCTTTTGCGAGCGTTTGTTGTCAGACGCGCGGATCGGAGATTTCCGCGTGATCGCCAGCCATCAAGAGAGCCTGCACAGCCATGATGCGGTCAGTATTCTTGTGGAGGGTGACACGTTCTCCGCGCAGAGCATTGATCCCAAGCTCTTTGGCACACTGATCCATGTCGGTTGATCAAAGCAGTTCGCGAAAACCCGGATCACAGATTTTCGCGAACTGCCCAGACAGGTCAGCGCCTTAGGCTTCCAGTATCGTCTCGGCCAGTGGCCCGGCCATGTCAAGCGTGGCGGGCAAAAGTGGTGGGCGCAGGTTAAGCCAGCGCGCATCGCCGGTCTGGTGCGCTTTCAGCGCCTTGAGGCCGGGGATAAGCCCGCCGCCCTGCACCGCCGCGCGGTGTGCGTCGATCTGCGGCAATAGCGCTTCGGCCCCCGCGATGTCGCCCGCACGGGCGAGGTCATACATCGCCCGGATACCCATCACGTTGGAATTGCAGCTGGCCGAGATGCACCCGCCGCCACCCAGAGCCATTGCGCGCAACATCATGCTCTCGGACCCCGGAAAGACCGAAATGCCGGGGGCCGCGCGGATCACGGCCTCGGTATTGTCCCAGTCACCCGAGCTGTCCTTGTAGGCCGCGACGACCTCGGGAAACGCCTCATTGAGGCGCGCGGCGAGCGCTGGAGATATGCCGATTCCGGTATTTTGTGGAATGTTATAGAGGCAGATCTTCAGCGTATCGCTGCCTACGCGCTCAATCAGCGTGCTGAAATAGCGATACATCCCCTCATCAGGCGCTGCGACGAAGAAAAATGGCGGCAAGGTCATCACTGCGGCGCAGCCAAGCTCGACCGCATGACGCGATAATTGCACCGTCTCAGACAGATTGCAGAGCCCCGTGCCCGGCATAAGCTGATCGGGGCGCGCGGTGCCGGTTGAGATCAAAAGCTCAGCCATCCGCATCCGCTCGGCCACGGAATGGCTGGTTGCTTCGCTGGTTGTCCCAAAGGGCGAAAGGTAATGCGCACCACCTGCCAGACAGGCCGAAGCGTGATCGAGGTAAAGGTCCTCCGCGATACTGAAATCATCGTTATAGGGTGTGAGAAGGGGGGTCATCACCCCGGTGAAACGGTCCTGCATGGCGGCTCCTTAAAGGCGGTCTGTTTGGCTCTGCTACATTTGGTAAAGCGGTCTGCGTGTCATGATGTATTTACAGGGCGCATGTCGCGCAACGCGTTAATACCCCCGGTCGGGGCTGACAATGTTGTTCAATGTCTCGCCCGCCTGCCAGCGGGCCAGATTGGCGATGAAAAGCTCGAAGGATTGCATCGCCCATTCGGTATAGACCGCCGAGCAATGCGGCGAGACGATCACGTTGGAGAGGGTCCACATGGGGCTGTCATGCGGCAATGGCTCCACCTCAAACACATCAAGTGCGGCCCCTGCGATCTGTCCCGCCACCATGGCGGCCGCGCAGGCCGGCCCGTCTACCACCCCCCCGCGCGAGATATCGACGAGGATCGCGCTTGGTTTCATGGCGGTGAAGGCGGCGGCATCGACCATACCGCGCGTGGATGGCACAAGCGGCGTGGCGATGACCACGAAATCCGCGCGGCCCCAAAGCGCGGGGAGCGCGTCAGGGGCGTGCACCTCATCCACGTGATCCATCTGGCAAGGCCGTGCGCGCGTGCCGATCACGGTACAGCCGAATGCCTTTGCGCGCTGGGCCACAGCGTGCCCGTTCTGGCCCAGCCCCACGATCAGCATGGTCTTGCCCTGCATCGGCACCATCCTGCGCTGTGGCTCCCAATGGCGCGCGCCCTGATCCGCCTGAAGCCCCGGCACGTCCAGCGTGAAATGCAGGATCATCCCCATTGTGTATTCCGCCATCATCCCGGCAGCCACGCCGGCGGAATTGCAAACAGTCACAGCGCCCGTATCCCAAGGCACCAGATGATCCACACCCGCCCCACCCACAGTGATCCATTCCGGCCCATCTGCACCCAGAAACGCATCACGCGGGAACCCTTGCCGCCCCTTGAACGCAACGGAATAGGCCACGTCTGGGCGGAACTTGGCCATCACATCCGAAAGACCCTCATAGCTTTCATGGGTTGCGATGTCGGCCTCCGGCACAGATGCGGCCAGACGTGTGGCGAGTGTGTCCGTCTCGCTGTTGTGGATAAGAATACGGGGGGCGGTGCGGCTCATGAGGCCTCCGAGGCTGCAAAAAGATGGGCCATGAGATCGGTGAAACGCGCCTCGGGGTCAAGCAGCCCGTCGCGCATGGCCCAGATCGCTTGGCGGCGTGCGGGTGCGAGGCAGCCCGCCATGGCGTAAAACTTGGCCTCCACTTCCGCGTCATCCATCCACGCCTCTGGCCCGCCGCGCGCATGCACATCGCCCGAGTGGAGAATGCGCCCATGCACCAAGAGGACCGCCATCGCGAACGCGAGGCCATACTGCGCCTCAGACGTGGTGCGCGGCACGCCCATCCCAGATCTGTCATGCAGCATGGTTGGGTTGTCGATCTCGCGCATCATCTGGCTGCGCGGTCCGTGATATTCGGCAATGCCCAGCGCATGGCGCAGCACACCGGCGTCCGCCCCGCGCAAACGACACGCCAGAGCGGCTACGCCCAGCCCGTTCCACGCACCCGACGTGTGATAATCCGCTACGCTGGCATGCATGGCGATCCCGGCGCGGGCCGCAAGCTCTTAGGACATGGCAAGCGCCGTCAGCGCCTCGCGCCCGCTCATCTCCCGGTGCTTTGCCAGCGCAATGAGCGCGGACACCACGGCGCAGCCAATATGGCCCTTCGTGGGGTTATACCCGTCATGCCCGTCAAGATTGTCGATCTGGCTCGCCACGGCCCAGATCGCGCCGGGCATCGACGCGCGCCTGCCGTCAAAGAGCATGGTTGCCGCTGCACCGCCCGGCCCTGGCATGTGGTAATCGACGGCGAATTGTCGCGTGATCCGCCCCGCCTGCATCCCCGCCGCTCCCGCCGCCACGCCCAACGTGTCGATCAGCAGCGTCGCACAGTGGCGCAGCGCCGCCTCGGGCACCTCAAGATGACCAAGCCCGAAGGCGGCGATACGCTCGAATTGTGCATCATTCGGCGTGTGACTGGGTGTGATCATGGCGTGGCCCTCCGGTGTGTCTCCACCCTCAGGCAGCGCCCGACACCATGCCGCGCGATTTGCGACATAGGCCGTCGCATATGGCTCCCGCTAGACTGCCTCCAGCGCCTGCATCACATCCGCGATCAGGTCGCTTGTGTCTTCGATCCCCACGGAAAACCGCACCAGACCCTGCCCGATGCCAAGTGCTTCGCGCTGTTCAGCGCTGAGCCTTTGGTGAGTTGTCGTGGCGGGGTGGGTGATGATGGATTTCGCATCCCCCAGATTGTTGGAGATAAGCACGATTTGCAGCGCGTTGAGAAAGCGAAACGCCTCGGCCTGCCCCCCCAGATCAAGTGCTATCACCGTGCCGCCTGCGCCCATCAGGCGCTGTGCCTGCGCGTATTGCGGATGGCTTGGGTGGCCGGGATAGGCGACGCGGCCCAGCTTTGCATGACCCTGAAGCGCCTCAGTCAGAGCCAGCGCCGAGGCGGTCTGCGCGCGCACGCGTAGCTCCATCGTCTCCAACCCTTTGAGCATGACCCAAGCGGTGAAAGGCGACATTGAGCCGCCCGTGTGCTTCATATAAGGCTCGACCGTTTTGCGAATGAACTCCGTGCTGCCGAGGATGATCCCGCCCAGCGTGCGGCCCTGCCCGTCGATATGTTTGGTGGCGGAATAAACCACCACATCGGCGCCCTGCTCAAGCGCGCGGGAGTAAACCGGCGTGGCGAAGACATTGTCGATCACCACAAGCGCGCCCACGGCATGGGCAAGTGCGGCCACGGCGGGGATATCCACGACCTCCAAAGTGGGGTTGGCGATAGTCTCAAAAAACACGCATTTTGTACCGGGACGGATCGCCCTGCACCACGCGTCCAGATCGGTGCCATCGACGAAAGTCACGTCGACGCCAAAGCGGGTCAGAATCTCCTCCAGCACATAAAGACACGAGCCAAAGAGAGCCTTGGCCGCGACCACATGATCGCCCGCGCGCAACATGGACGTGAGCGCGCCCGACACGGCCGCCATGCCAGACGCGGTGGCAAACCCGTCCTCGGCCCCTTCCAGCATCGCCAAGCGCCGCTCGAACATTGCCACGGTGGGATTGCCGTAGCGGGCATAGATGAACTCATCCGGCCCCGCCTCGATAAACCGGGCCTCGGCGGCCTCGGCGCTGTCATAGACGAACCCTTGGGTGAGAAAGATCGCCTCGCTCACCTCGCCCCAGCCGCTGCGGGCCGTGCCGCCATGCACCGCTTTGGTGCGTTTGTTCCATGTCTCGCTCATCACATCCTCCGGGGCGCGCAACCCACAAAAAAACCCCCGTCGCGGTCCGGCGAAAGGGGGTTCCTTTTCCTGACCTCTTTAGCGGGATTATTTAACGTGGCCCGCAATCCGGTAACAAATCGCCACAGTTTTTATCTAGACCTCAGCCCGGGCCGCGTCAACACTGCACCAAAAGACGACGTCCCCGCAGACATCAAAGGAAAAACGCCATGAGTGACCCGATCCACCTGTATTTCTGGCCCACGCCAAACGGCTGGAAAATCTCCATCGCGCTGGAGGAGATGGGCCTGCCCTATGTCACCACGCTGGTGGATATCTCGGCCGGGGATCAGTTCAAGCCGGAGTTTCTGGAGATATCGCCGAACAACCGCATGCCTGCGATCACCGACCCGAATGGCCCGGAGGGTGCGCCCGTGAGCCTTTTTGAATCGGGCGCGATCCTGCAATACCTCGCGCGCAAGACGGGGCGGTTTTATGGCTCGACCGCGCGCGAGAGCCTGAGCGTGGATCAATGGCTGATGTGGCAGATGGGCGGGCTTGGGCCCATGGCGGGCCAAGCGCATCATTTCCTGAAATACGCGCCCTTGATGGACCCGCCCAATGATCTGCCCTACGCCAAGGACCGTTACCGCTCCGAGGTGGCGCGGCTTTACGGTGTGTTGGACCGTCAGTTGGCGGATCACGCGTTTGTCGCAGGCGATTTTTATTCCATCGCGGATATGGCGATCTGGGGCTGGGCGTCGCTCTGGGAGGGGCAGCAGCACGATCTGTCGACAACGCCCAATATGGCACGCTGGCTGGAGGATCTGAGCGCACGCCCGGGCGTGATCGCGGGCCGCGCGCTTGCCGCGGAAAAGCGCATGGCACCCAAGCAGGACAAGGCCGCTCAGGAGGTGCTTTTTGGCAAGCGGTGACGCCTCCGGCGGGAGTATTTGCGCTAAGAAGAAGGGCTAGTCTTCTGCTTCTTCGGTGCTGTGGTCATTGAGCAGCTTGCCTTGGGTGATGAAGAAGAGAAAGATTGCGGCGGTCAGGCCGAATGTCTTGAAATAGACCCAGATTTCTTCCGTCTGCGTGCGCCAGATGATCTCATTCAGCGCGGCGAGGGCAAAAAAGAAGATTGTGATGCGGCGCGTGAGGATCATCCAGCCGTCATTCGTGAGCGGCATCAGGCTTTCCATCAACGATTGCAGGTAGGAGCGGCCCCGCAGCAAGCCGAACGTAAGGATGGCACCAAAGATGAGGTAGATGATTGTCGGCTTCATCTTGAAGAATTTGGGATCGTTGAACCACACGCTGAGCCCGCCGAAGACGACAATGAGCACGGCCGTGACCACCTGCATCCGCGACAGGTGGCCGGTGAGCTTCCATATGAGGGCGATGCTGACCAAAAAGACCGGGATGAAAAGCGCCGTGACCACGACGAAACCGGCATATTCGGTGCCACCGAACGTGTAGACGTTATCCTTGAGCCAGAGATAGGCCACGAAAAACGCCAGAAGCGGGCCGAATTCCAGCGCCGACTTGAGCTTGCCGCTTATTTCCTTGTCTGCCATGTCCCGTCTCTCCCCTGTGATCGTTCAGCCGCCCATCTCAACTATGACCGCCCCTATCGCAATCAAGGCCATGAGCGCAATCCGTCGCGGGCCCACCGTCTCCTTGAGCACCAACCATCCTATGAAGGCCGCAAAGACCGTCGATGTTTCGCGCAGGACTGCGGCCTCACCGACCTTGTCGAGCCGTGTGGCCAGCATGATCGACCCGAAAGACGCAAGCGCCACAACCCCGCCGATCACCCCGCGCGCCATCAGCGGGCCGGGGGCGGGCGCATCTTGCATGCGGCGCCAGCGATAGAAGGCGTAGACTGGCATCACCAGCCCGTCGAAGAAGAAGAACCACGCAAGGAAGGTGAAAGGGTCCGCCGTGGCGCGGATGCCGTAGGCGTCATAAGTCGTGTAGAGCGCCACGAAGAGGCCGGTGATCACGGCGAGGATGAGGGCCGCAGGCAGCGTGTCCCGCTCGGCCTGAAGGTAGATGAGGTTATAGACTGCCAGTCCGAAGATCCCGGCCAAAAGGACCGCGAGGCCGAGCCATTGTGTGCCGGTAAAGCTTTCGTTGAAAATCAGGTAAGCGCCGATCACGGCAAAGAGCGGCCCAGTCCCACGCACCACAGGATAGACGACCGTATAGGCGCCACGTGTATAGGCGCTGGCTTGGAGAATTTTGTAGATCAGGTGCAGCGCCCAAGCGCCTGCGAAGATGGGCCACATATGCGGCTCGGGCCATGGAACGACGAAAAACGCGAAGGGAGCTGCCATGAGGCAATAGCTGATATCCACCGCCCCGCGCGTGAGCCACGGATCATGCCGACCTTTCTGGATCGCGCCGAAGACCGCATGCAGAAAGGCGGCAACGATAGCTAGGATCAGGGCCAGCTCTTTGCCGTCCGCTGTGCCTTCGAGAGAGATCAGCCAATCGCTCATTCAGCGTGACCGAGGGCCGAAGCCGGGGCTGTCACCGCTCCAGCCCGGTGAGCGCCGCTGCAAAATCCTCGGGATCAAACGGCGCCAGATCGTCAATCTGCTCGCCCACGCCAATCGCATGGATGGGAAGGCCAAACTTATCAGCCAGCGCCACGAGCACGCCGCCCTTGGCTGTCCCATCAAGTTTGGTCATCACGAGGCCCGAGACATTGGCGAGTTTCTGGAACGTCTCCACTTGGCTCAGCGCGTTCTGGCCGGTGGTCGCATCGAGCACCAAAAGGGTGTTATGCGGCGCATCAGGGTCTTTCTTGCGGATCACGCGGACAATTTTCGACAGCTCCTCCATGAGATCGGCGCGGTTTTGCAGACGTCCTGCCGTGTCGATCATCAGCAAATCGGCACCATCCGCCTGCGCCTTTGTCATCGCGTCAAAGGCGAGGCTGGCGGGGTCCGAGCCTTCGGGCGCCGTGAGGACCGGGACGCCCGCGCGGTCGCCCCAGACCTGCAATTGCTCCACCGCCGCTGCGCGGAACGTATCGCCCGCGGCAATCACCACGTTTTTGCCCGCGGCGCAAAATTGACTGGCCAGCTTGCCGATCGTTGTCGTTTTGCCTGAGCCGTTGACGCCAACAACCAGCACGACCTGCGGCTTTTTCGAGTAAAGCGGCATGGGCCGCGCGACGGGTTCCATGATGCGGGTGATCTCTGCGGCCAGAAGCGTCTTGATCTCCTGCGTCGACAGGCGTTTGCCCATGCGACCCTCGGCCATGTTGGCGGTGACGCGGAGCGCCGTATCGACGCCCATATCGGCCGTGATCAGAAGCTCTTCGAGCCGCTCCAGCATATCATCGTCGAGCGCCCGGCGGGTGACAGTGGCCTCCACCCCGCGCCCCAAAAGACGCCCGATAAGACCCGGTTTGGCGGGTGCAGGCTCTGGCAGCGCGGGTTCAGAAATCGGCAAAGGTTTGGGCGGCACGGGTTGCACCGGGGGCGGAGCCGTGATCGCCTTCTCAGGCTCAGGCTCAGGCTCAGGCTCAGGCTCAGGCTCAGGCTCAGGCTCAGGCTCAGGCTCAGGCTCAGGCTCAGGCTCAGGCTCAGGCTCAGGCTCAGGCTCAGGCTCAGGCTCAGGCTCAGGCTCAGGCTCAGGCTTGATATCTGGGTCTAGGGCGGACGCAGGTTCGGGCGCGGAGGTGNTGGGCGGCACGGGTTGCACCGGGGGCGGAGCCGTGATCGCCTTCTCAGGCTCAGGCTCAGGCTCAGGCTCAGGCTCAGGCTCAGGCTCAGGCTCAGGCTCAGGCTCAGGCTCAGGCTCAGGCTCAGGCTCAGGCTCAGGCTCAGGCTCAGGCTCAGGCTCAGGCTCAGGCTCAGGCTCAGGCTCAGGCTTGATATCTGGGTCTAGGGCGGACGCAGGTTCGGGCGCGGAGGTGTCTTCGATAGGCCCGGCCTGTGTCTCTGGCTCGGCGACGCCGCCATCCTCAACAATAGCATCTAAACCTTCCTCAAGCTTTGAAGAGGACCGGAAGAGCTTGTCTTTGAGCTTTTTGAAAAACGCCATGCGCGCCTCGCATCTTGGTGTTGCCCTCTCACCTAATCGGGTTGCGCGGGATTTGGAAGGGTGGCGTGCGGGTACACAAAACTGCGCGGGCAAAGCTTATCTTAACGATATGCCGTTAAATCGCCCAACTCTCATGCCATCTACGCGGGGGCCGACCTGTCTTGAGACCCACGATGCCCCTTTTTGCCTTCGCCACTCTGCTGCCTGTCGCGCTGATTTCTTTCGGCGCGATGTTTGGCGGCTGGGTGGGTGTTGCGGCGCTGAGCTATATGACGGTGATCGTTTTCGGTTTGGACAGGCTGGCTGCGCGCACGATGGACAACACCGATCCGGATGTGGAGTTTCCGGCAGCCACACCGCTGCTTGTGGGGCTGGGGTTTGGCCATTTGGCACTGCTTGCGCTCTGCGTTTGGGCCGTGGGCGGCATGGGCGATTTACGCTTGGTCGAGCAGATGGTTCTGGGCATTGCGGGCGGGCTTGTTTTTGGGCAAATCTCGCATCCCGCCGCGCATGAGCTTATTCATAAGCCGTCGCGCGCGCTGCGTCTTTTGGGGCGGGTCATCTACACCACGCTTTTGGCGGGGCACCACGCCAGCGCGCATCTGCGTGTGCACCACACTTATGTCGCCAGCGACAAGGACCCGAGCAGCGCACCCTTGGGCGAAGGGTTTTACGCCTATGTGCTGCGCGCGACGCGGGGCAGCTTCGTCTCGGCGTTCCAGGTGGAGACGGAGATGTTGCGGCGTGGAGGTAAACCTGCGTGGCGGCATCCATTCGTGCTTTATCTTGGGGGTGGCGTGCTGTGTCTGACGCTGAGCTTTGCCATGGACGGTATTGCCACGCTCGTGGCTTATGTCGCGATGTGTCTCTACGCGCAGTTACAGATCCTGATGTCGGATTATGTGCAGCATTACGGCCTGCGCCGCAAAGAGGCGGCGGATGGGCGGTTGGAGCCTGTCGGGCCGCAGCACGCGTGGAACGCGCCGCACTGGTTTTCCTCGGCGCTGACCCTGAACGCGCCGCGCCATTCGGATCATCATATGAGCCCTGCGCGGCCCTATCCCGCGCTGCAACTCAACAAGGATGAAATGCCTTGCTTGCCCTATCCACTGCCGGTGATGGCGGTTTTGGTCCTGACGCCGCCGATCTGGCGGCGCGTCATGGACAAACGCGTGCGCAAATGGATGCCTGATGGCTGAGATGGCATCTTTGTGCCGCGATCCGCTTTGATGGCTGGTCAGGTGGACCTGGCTCTGGCAGACTCTGACCCATGCGTATTTTGACCCTTGCCCTGAGCCTATGTCTTGCCCTGCCTGCGGCGGCGCAATCTTTCCTGACTGCTGAGGAATTTGACGCCTATACGTTGGGAAAGACGTTTTATTACGGCAGCTTGGGACAGCCTTATGGGGCGGAAGAGTATCTGGAGGATCGCCGGGTGCGGTGGTCCTTCCTTGATGGGCGGTGCCAAGAGGGAGAATGGTACGAAGAGGCGGGGCTGATCTGTTTTGTCTATGAAAACCAGCCCGATCCGCAATGCTGGAGCTTTGAGAAAGGCCCTTCAGGCCTGATCGCGCGGTTTGAGAACGACCCCGCGCAATCAGAGCTTTACGAGGTGGAGCAGAGCGCGGAGCCGCTCTTGTGCCTTGGTCCGGATGTGGGCGTCTAGACCCGCAGACGGGAGCCTCCGGCGGGGATATTTTTGGCAAGAAGATGAGACGGTCAGAGCTTTGCTGCGAGGCGGGTGCCTTGGTCGATGGCGCGTTTGGCGTCCAGCTCGGCCGCGACATCCGCACCACCGATGATATGAGGCGTGCGACCTTGGGCCTCCAGCGCATCGGCAAGCGAACGATTCGGGAGCTGACCTGCGCAGAGAACGATCGTATCGACCTCGATCAGCGCGGGGTTCTCGCGGGCTTCGCCATATGAGATGTGCAGGCCCTCTGGGGTGATTTGCTCATAGTTAACGCCGCTGAGCATTTTGACCTGTTTCATCTTGAGCGCAGCGCGGTGAATCCAGCCTGTGGTTTTGCCAAGCCGCTTGCCGGGGCGCTCGTTCTTGCGTTGCAGCAGGGTAATCTGGCGGGCGGGGGCCTCGGGGCGGGGGCCTTCGGGGGCGACGCCGCCGCGCGCCGTGCCGGGGTCGGTGACGCCCCATTCCATCATCCATTCCGGCAGGTTCTCGGTGGGGCTTTCACCAGCCTGGGCCAGAAATTCGGAGACATCGAAACCGATACCGCCCGCGCCGATCACCGCCACGCGCGCGCCGACCTCGGCGCGGCCGCGCAGCACGTCGATATAGCTGAGCACGTTGGGGCCGTCTTGTCCGGGGATTTCCGGATCGCGGGGCTGAACGCCTGTGGCGATGATGATTTCATCGAAACCCGCGAGGTCGGCCGCTGTGGCCTCATGCCCTAATTTTAGGGTCACGTTTGCGGCCTTCAGCGAGGCGGCAAACCAATCCACAAGGCCGTGAAACTCCTCCTTGCCGGGGATCACGCGGGCCATGTTGAGCTGTCCACCGATACGGCTGTCGCGGTCGAAGAGGGTGACGTCGTGGCCCCGCTCGGCGGCGGTGATGGACGCGGACAGCCCCGCGGGGCCGGCGCCGACCACGGCGATGGATTTGGGCTTGGCCGCCGATTCGATCCGCAGCTCCGTCTCATGACAGGCACGCGGATTGACGAGGCAGCTGCTGATCTTGCCCGAAAATGTATGATCGAGGCAGGCTTGGTTGCAGGCGATACAGGGTGCGATCAGATGGGCCTGTCCTGCGGCGGCTTTGACGATGAAATCGGCGTCAGCGAGGAAGGGCCGGGCCATCGAGACCATATCGGCACAGCCCGTGGCCAGCACATCCTCGGCCACTTCGGGCGTGTTGATCCGGTTGGAGGTGATCACGGGGATGCTCACATGCCCCATCAGCTTTTTCGTAACCCATGCGAAGGCGGCGCGCGGCACGGAGGTGGCGATGGTCGGGATGCGCGCCTCGTGCCAGCCGATGCCGGTGTTGATCAATGTGGCGCCCGCCGCCTCAACGGCTTTGGCCAGTGTGACGACCTCTTCAAATGTGCTGCCCTCAGGCACCAGATCGATCATCGACAGACGGTAGATCAGGATGAAATCGGGGCCGACAGCCGCGCGCGCACGGCGAACCACCTCGACGGGCAGGCGCATCCGGTTCTCGTAGCTGCCGCCCCAGCGGTCGGTGCGCTTGTTGGTGTGGGTCACGAGGAACTGGTTGAGGAAATAGCCCTCCGAGCCCATGATCTCGGCCCCGTCATACCCCGCTTCGCGGGCGCGAATGCAGGCTGTCACGATATCGGCGATTTGCTTCTCGATGCCCGCCTCATCCAGTTCCTTGGGCGCAAACGGGGAGATCGGCGATTTGATCGCTGAGGCGCTCACGCATTCGGGTCCGTAGGCGTAGCGACCTGCATGCAGCACCTGCATCGCGATAAGCCCCCCCGCTGCGTGAACCGCGTCGGTAACGGTGCGGTGGTTGGTGATATCCGCGTCCGTGAAAAGCCCTGCCGCACCCGGAAATACGCCGCCCTCGCGGTTTGGCGCCATGCCGCCGGTGACCATGAGAGACACGCCACCACGTGCGCGCGCTGCGTAGAACTCGGCCACGCGGGGCCAGTCCTTCGTTTCTTCCAGCCCGGTATGCATGGACCCCATGATCACGCGATTTTTGAGCGTGACATGGCCAAGATCGAGCGGTGCGAAAAGGTGGCTATACGTCATGTCGGCCTCCGGCAAAATCCAGAGGTCAGGATGCGCCGCGCATTGGGGAATGTCACCCCCAACGCGGCGTCATCAAATGCGCAAGAAAGGCTGTGCCAGGCGGGGCATCAGACCCCGGAAGCGCAGGGGCGCGTCGGTGGCCGCAAGGCAGATGCAATCGGCACCGATATCGGCCACGGGCGTATGGTCAAGCTCTTCATTGGCCACCTCGATATCACCTGCGCCGAAATGATCGGTCGCATCGCTGAAGGCACCTTGGAGAACCAGAGTTAGCTCCGTCCCGCGATGCCCGTGATCAGGCACGGCTGCCCCGGCGGGGATATAAAGAAGACGCGCTGTGGCACCCTTTTCGGTGGGCAAAATGGCCTGCTTCACACCCATGCCGACCGGTCGCCATGCCACCGCGTCCAGATCACCGCCGACATAGGCCTGAATGGGCGCGGGCAGCACGCCACCACGGGTGCGGCGCACACGCGGCTCGGCGGGCGCGGCCTTGGCACGGGCCAGAGCCGCGGCCATGCTGCCATGGGACATTTCGACCGCCGCCGTTTCTTCCATCAAAGCGCCGCCGACCGTATCGAACGCACCGGCGCGGGCGCGGCATTCGTCACACATGCTCAGATGTGCGGCAATGGTCAGGTTGAACGCTTCAGGCAGGCTCCCGGCGGAGTAAGCCATCAACAGGGCGTCGGACAGGTGGTGTTTAATAGTATGCGTCATATGCTTCATTCAGTTCATTGCGTGGCGCAGCCGCTCAAGCGCGAGACGGATGCGGGATTTGATTGTGCCCAAGGGAAGGCCGGTTTTCTCTGCGATTTCAGAATGGCTCAGGTCGGAAAAATACGCGGCCTCAATGAGGGCCTTTTGCTTTTCTGGAAGATCGGCAATGGCCCCGGCCAACTGATCGCTCTCTTCTTGAAGGGCGAGGACGTCTGCTTGGTCCGGCTCTTGGTCTGGACCCCAGAGAATATCCTCAGGCTCGGGCCTGCGGGCCTTGCGCAGCGCGTCGATCCTGCGATTACGCGCGATTGTGAATATCCACGTGGCCGCACTCGCACGGCTAGGATCAAAGAGATGCGCCTTTTGCCAAAGGGTCGCCATCACATCCTGAGCACATTCCTCGGCAATGGTTGCATCCCCGCCCGAGCGCATCAGAAACGCTTTGATGCGTGGCGCGAAGTGATCGAACAGCTCTGCAAATGCCGCCTCATCCTTGAAATCGCGGATGCGCGTGATGCATTCCGTCCACCGCAGGTTTTCTGACTCTCGTTGTGGCGTCACGGGTGCTAGGCCCACTTTCTTCCTGGTTTCCGCACGACCGGACGCGCGCAGCTTGGGACCTAAAAGGACCGAAGCGGCGAGAGGCGCGTCAAGAGTGTCAATCTCACTATACATATGCCATTTACGGGTGGCACCCAGGTTTGGATCATCTAAAACCGTTTTTTTTCTTTTATCATCCGGTTCGGACTCCGGTCCGTATTGCACACTAACCTAAGCACGAATGGAACACCCGACTATGCCGTTTGAAACAGCCGCTGGCGCGCGCAGGAAGATTGCTGTGATTGGCGCCGGAATTTCCGGCATGGGGGCGGCGCACATGCTGTCCGATGCAAATGATGTGACCCTGATCGAGGCGGAGCCACGTCTGGGCGGCCATGCCCGCACCATTATTGCGGGCAAAAACGGTGATCAACCGGTCGATACCGGCTTCATCGTGTTCAACTATGCCAATTACCCGCACATGGCGCGACTCTTTGAGGAACTGGACGTTCCTGTCGCCCTCAGCAACATGAGCTTTGGTGCGTCCATTGATGGGGGGCGTCTCGAATACGGGTTGGCCAGTGCGGGGGCGGTGTTTGCGCAGCCGCAAAACGCGGTCAATCCTCGGTTCCTTGGCATGTTGCGCGATATCTTCCGGTTCAACGCCAAGGCGCTGGCGGCCAGTCGGGGCGCAGATCAAACGGTGGCTGATCTTTTGGAGCGGCTACGCCTTGGCGGGTGGTTTCGCGACTATTACCTGCTGCCGTTGTCCGGCGCGATCTGGTCCACGCCCAAAGAACAAATCCTGGAGTTTCCTGCCGAGGCGATGCTGCGGTTTTTTGAGAACCACGCGCTGCTGAATTACTCGGGCCAGCACCAATGGTATACTGTGCAGGGCGGCTCGATCGCCTATGTCACCCGGCTTGAGGCATCGCTGCGCGCGAAGGGCACGGACATCCGGCTGGGTGCGCCCGTGCAATCAGTACGCCGGACAGGCACCGGCGTTGAGGTCAAGCTGCACGGTGCGGAGTGGGAAGGGTTTGACGAGGTTATCTTCGCCACCCATTCCGACGACAGCCTGCGCCTCCTGGCCGATCCCAGCACCGAGGAGAGCCGCGATCTGGGTGCGATTGCGTATCAGCCCAATGATGTGGTGCTGCACGCCGATGCCAACATCATGCCGCGCAAAAGGGCCGTCTGGTCCAGCTGGAATTACACAGAGGCGGCGGGCAAGAGCACGGGTCAGATTGATCTCACCTATTGGATGAACAAGCTGCAACCAATCCCCGAGACCGATCCGCATTTTGTCACGCTCAACACCACGCGCCCGATCCGCGAAGAGCTGATCTATGACCGCGTCACGCTGCGCCATCCGGTCTACAACACCGCCGCTTTGGCGGCCCAAGGCCGCATCGCCGCGAGCAACGGCGCGCAGAATACATGGTTCTGTGGTGCGTGGATGAAGAACGGATTTCATGAGGACGGGCTGAGCAGCGCTGTGGATGTGGTGGATGCGCTGACAGCACGCGGAGCGCGGGCCGCCGCATGAGCGGGATCGACCATATCGCAGGCCACACATGGCATGGGCGCAAGGGGGCGGTGGAAAACGCCTTCCGCTATACCATCGATTATGTGCTGGTGGATGCCGAGGCCGCGCCGGAGACCCCGCGGCTTTTCGGCCGCAATGCGCGTGGCCTCGCCAGCCTGCATGATACCGACCATGGCGGCGCGCCGGGTGCCGGGCGCGGTGCCGCTTGGGTGCGCGATGTGCTGAGTGAATACCAGCTCCCCGCGCCTGCCAAGGTGGAGCTTCTGGCCCAGCCGCGCATCTTGGGCCATGTGTTCAACCCGGTCTCCTTCTGGCTCTGCCGAGATGATGCAGGCGCGCTTACGAGCGTGATTGCGGAGGTGACAAACACGTTTGGTGATCGCCATTCCTATCTGGTGCACCGCGACGACGGTGCCCCGATCAAGGCCGAGGACAAGCTGAGCGCGCAGAAGATTTTCCACGTCTCGCCCTTTCAGAAGATCGAGGGCGATTACGTTTTTCGCTTTGATATCCGCCCTGACCGGATCGGGATCTGGATCGATATGCAGGCCCATGGTGCGGGTGTGATCGCCACGCTGGTCGGCGCGCGCAAACCGCTGAGCAATCGCAGCCTACTGGCCGCGATGCTGCGGCGGCCTTTCGGGTCGCGCCGGGTACTCGCGCTCATTCATTGGCAGGCGCTCAAGCTCTGGTGGAAAGGCGCGCGCTATCAGCCCCGCCCTGAGCCGCCCGCCGAGGAGGTGAGCCGGTGACAGCCGCTCCGCGCCTGCCCTCATACGCGCTCTTTGCGGCCTTTTTGGCGGCGGCAGGTCTGCCGCTCTATATCCATGCGCCTAAGTTTTATGTGGATGAATATGGCGTGTCTCTGGCCCTGCTGGGGACGGTTCTTTTCGGGCTGCGCCTGCTGGATTTCGTGCAGGATCCGCTTCTGGGGCGGCTGGCCTCAAAGATGCAGGGGCGGCGGGGCCTGAGCATTGCGGTGGCGGGTTTTGCCATGGCGGTTGCGATGGCGGGTCTCTTTGCCGTGACGCCGCCCATAATGCCCATCGTCTGGTTTGCGCTGATGCTCACCGTGGTCTTTTCCGCGTTCAGCTACCTCACCATCTGCTTTTATGCCCAAGGCGTGACCGCAGCGGACGCCATGCCCGGCGCGGGGCATCTGCGCCTTGCGCGCTGGCGTGAAACGGGTGCGCTTTTGGGGATTTGTGCGGCGGCGATTGCCCCCATCGTTTTGGGCAGCTTTGCAGGCTTTGCGCTGTCGTTTGTCATCCTCGCGGTGCTTGCCCTTTGGGCGATGAACGGCGAGTGGCGACGGGCCTCCATCCCGTCGCAGGGCTTTGGCCCGGTGCTGCGCGATGCGGTGTCGCGCCGTCTTTTGTTGGTCGCTTTGGTCAACGCGGCCCCCGTCGCGGTCAGCTCCACACTCTTTCTTTTCTTCGTTGAAAGCCGCCTTGATGCGCCCGGCTGGGAAGGGCCTCTATTATTGATCTTTTTCCTCTCCGCCGCCCTCGCCACACCCTTCTGGGGCCGCGCGGCAGAGATATGGGGCGCGAAACGCGTGCTTCTGGCGGGCATGGTCCTGTCCATCCTCGCCTTTGCGGGGGCGGCCACGCTGGGCACCGGGGACACATGGGCCTTTGGCCTTGTCTGTCTGGCCTCAGGAGCGGCCCTTGGGGCGGATATGACCCTTCTGCCCGCTCTGTTTGCACGCCGTCAGGCCGAGGTGAACCCTGGCGCAAGTGAGGCGTTTGGCCTGTGGTCCTTCGTGTCGAAATTCACTCTTGCGCTGGCAGCGGTGTCTCTCTTGCCGATTTTGCAGGCGGGTGGTTTTCAGGCGGGGCCAGACAATTCCGAGGAGGCGCTGCGCCTTCTCACGCTTCTCTATTGCGCGCTGCCATGCGTGCTCAAGCTGGTGGCGATCGCGCTGTTGGCGTCCACACATCTTGAGGAAAGGACCTGACATTATGACGGGTTTCGGATTTGTCGCGCTGGGTGCTTTGCTCAGCTTTGCCGCTGTGTGGCTCTGGGTGCGCATCACGGGGTTTCGGGCGCAGAAAATGGCGGATTACGCCGGAACAGAGCCTGTTCTAAACCTGCGCGAGCATCTCAATGGCAAGATCAAATGCGAAGGGGTGATCTATGGCCCGCTTGGCCGTGTCTCTTCACGCTTCACCGCCGATTTCGAGGCGAAATGGGATGGCAATCGCGGCGTCATGAAGGAGCATTTCCTTTATGATAGTGGCAACACCCAAGACCGGGAATGGCGGCTGGAACTGGCCAATGACGGGACCATCCGCGCCGATGCGGATGATCTGGTGGGCCAAGGCACGGGCGAACAGGTTGGCTGTGCCATGAGGCTTAATTACCGCATCCGTCTGGCCGATGAGGCGGGGGGGCATGTTCTGGACACCGTGGACTGGATGTATGTCACGCCCGGCGGAACCATTGTAAACCGCAGCCAGTTTCGTAAATTCGGGATCAAGGTGGCCGAGTTGGTGGCCACGATGCAGAGGGTGGACGGGTAAATGATGAACTGGGCCGGGAAACGATATTGGCTGATCGGGGCGAGTGATGGGCTTGGTGAGGCGCTGGCCCACAAGCTGAGCGCCGCCGGGGCCGAAGTGATCGTCTCGGCCCGCAGTGAGGACAAACTGGCAGCCCTTGTGGACGCATTGCCCGGCAAGGCGCGGGCCGTGGCTGTGGATGTCTCAAACCTCGACAACGTGACCGCCGCCGCCGCCGCCATTGGCGAAATCGACGGGATGGTGTTTCTCGCCGGTGTTTACTGGCCCTTCAAGGCGCAGGACTGGGACGCGCAGCAGGCCGAGGCGATGGCTGATGTGAATTTCACCGGTGCTGTGCGCAGTGTGGGGGCTGTGATCAATCAAATGGTGGCGCGCGACGCAGGCCACATCGTTCTCACAGGTTCCCTTTCAGGCTTTCGCGGCCTGCCCGGCGCAATTGGATATTCAGCGGCCAAAGCGGGCGTCATGGCGCTGGGCGAGAGCCTTCAGGCCGATCTGGCGGGCACCGGGGTGCGGGTTCAGATCGCCAATCCGGGGTTTATCAAGACGCGTCTCACCGCCAAGAACGACTTCAAGATGCCCTTCATCATGACGCCGGAAGAGGCCGCGCAGGAGATGTTCGAGCTGATGTGCGATGATGGCGCTTACGTGCGCCACTTCCCGCGCGCCTTTTCACTGCTCTTCCGCGCGTCGCGGTTTTTCCCGCATTGGCTCTATCACCGTATCTTTGCGTAAGATCAAAGACGCGCGGCCCACGATCGTGCCACGCTTGCTCATTGCATAACAATGGGAGGCGAGGATGCTGGAGATCAGCACATATAAGGTGGCCCAAGTGGTTCTCATGGCGCGCGAGCTTGGCCGCGCCGAAGGGGAGCTGCGTGGCTTTATCGATCGGCTCAGTGAGGATGAACAAGCGAGCCTTGTGGCACTCATGTGGATCGGGCGAGGCAGTTTCGAGCCTGAAGATCTGGCTGACGCGGTCCAAACAGCGCGCAGCGAGGCAACGACGCCATGTGCGGACTATCTGCTGGGTTCGCCGCATGTGTCGGACCATCTGGAAAACGGGCTGGAGGCGCTGGGCCTTTCGGCCCAACACGATGAGGATGATCTGATCCGAGGCGGCTAGGGACGTGTCTTGGCATCATGCCGGATGAGGACGAGCGTGCTGAGCGCGGTCATGACGCCGCAGTCTGGGTTAAGCTTCATGAGATCGGTGAAGGTGATGCCCACATCGATACCAGCCACTTGGCTCTCAGTTTTGGTCACGGGTCCCGTGCGCCTTTTTATAGCGCTGGTTTGTATTTGATCCGCTTGGGGGGAAGTCAACGCACGAGGGGCGTGTGGTTTTTCTGTCGTGTTTGAGTATTTTTGCTAAGAAGAAGCCCAAGCGGCGGGGTGTGGCTGGAAGCGGAGGGCTTATGCGGTTTTTGTGGATAGTGGCAGCGCTCCTGTCTTGGGCGGGGCAGGCGCAGGCGCATGCGGGGGATCAGGGGTTTGTTTTGCTGCTGCCCACTGATTTCTACATCTGGTCCGGGGTGGCGAGCGTTGCGCTGACGGTGATCCTTTTGGGAGTTCTGCCGGACCGGGCGGGGGCTGCGCTCTTTCGGCCCCTGCATCTGTGGCGGTGGCAGGGCAGAGACGCGCGCCATTGGATCAGCGGCACTGTCGCACTGTCGCTTGTCGTGCTGGTGGGCGTCGGGCTTTACGGCTCGCGTGATCCGTTGGTCAATCCGCTGCCCCTTGTGGTGTGGACGCTCTGGTGGGTGATGCTGGTCACACTTCAGGGGCTGGTGATGGATCATTGGCGCTGGACCAATCCCTTCACCGGGCCTGCCGCGCTGATGACTTATCTCACTGGAGAGCGCGCGCCGCTGCGCTATCCCAGAGGGCTGGGCTACGGCCCCGGCATGGTGGGGTTCGTGGCTTTTGCCGGGTTTTTGCTGGCGGATGTTGCCCCCGCTGATCCGGCGCGGCTGGCGGTGGTGATCGGGCTTTATTGGTTGATCAATCTGGCCGCACTGTGCCTTTTTGGGCCGAGATGGCTCCTGCGGGCCGAATGTGTGACGATCCTGATGCGGATGTTTGCGCGGATGGCCGTTTTGGGCCGGCACCGGGGGAGTTTGGCACTTGGCCTACCGGGTTGGCAGCTTCTGGCGCGGCGGCCCATGCCGATGGGGGGCGCGATTTTTGCGCTTTTGATGCTGGCAGTTGGCAGCTTCGACGGGCTCAACGAGACCTTTCTCTGGCTGGGTATTCTGGGGCTGAACCCGCTGGAATTTCCGGGCCGCTCAGCCGTAGTGGGGCCGACTTTGGTGGGGCTTTGCCTATCGGTTGTCATATTGCTGCTTATTTTTGCGGCATCGACATGGGCGGGGCTTTTCATGGCGGGTGTGCGCGGGCGGCTGGCGCTGGCTGTGCGTCTTTTTGCGCCTGCGATCCTGCCTATCGCGCTGGGCTATCACATCGCGCATTACCTCACGAGTTTTCTGGTCGATGGGCAATATGCGCTGGCGGCTTTGAGTGATCCGTTTAATTCTGGCGCGGATCTTTTGGGCCTTGGGCAATACAGCGTTACCACGGGGTTTTTGTTTCAGCCGGGACCGGTCAAGGCGATTTGGCTCACGCAGGCGGGGGCGGTGGTGATCGGGCATGTGATTGCGATTATCCTCGCTCATGTGCTGGCCCTGCGCCTTGTGCAGGGGGGGCGCGGGGCGGTGTTGAGCCAGCTTCCTCTGGCGGTGTTTATGGTGGCCTATACGTTCTTTGGTCTTTGGCTTCTGGCCGCGCCGCGCGGGTTTTGAGGATTTAAAAAACTAGACAAGGGGCGGAATGTTTCGCAGGGTCACTCGTAAAGGGCGGCATATGATCGCCTCATACCGGGAGAAATGTCATGACCAAGACGCCAACCACCCCCAAGACCATCAACCGCCGCACAGCCCTCACGGGGATTGCCGCAGGGGCCGCGAGCCTGCCGCTCTGGGCGCGCTATACGCATGCGCAGACATCCGAGCCTCTCAAGCTGGGCTTTCAGGTGCACCGTACGGGCATCGGCAGCGCTTATGGGCGTTGGTATGGGCGCACGACCGAGGCCGCTGTGAAGCTCATCAACGATGGGGGCGGCATCAACGGCCGGATGGTCGAGGTGGTGGCCGAGGATGATGGGACAGACCCGCGCCGGGGTGCGGAGGTTTTGGAAAAATTTGCCAATCAGCATAATTGCGAACTGGCTTTTGGCACGCTGTTCAGCCATGTGGTTATCGGCTCGGCGCCGCGCGCGGGCGAGCTGAAGCTGCCTTATTTCGTAGTGTCTGAGGGGCATCACGTGGCCAGCGGGATGCTGAACCGGTACACGCTTCAGCCCGGTATCACGGATGTGAAAAGCCAGGTGCGGGCGATGGCGCCGTATGTGGCGGAAAATCTTGGCAAGAAGGTCACGATGATCTTTCCCGATTTTGCCTTTGGCCATGATCATCGTGATTTCTTTACTGCGGCTATCAAGGAGCAGGGCGGCGAGGTTCTGGAGCAGATCGCGATCCCGCCCGCCGAGACGTCCTTCACCAAGTATTTCCCGAAAATTCCGCGCGAGACGGAGGTGGTCTACCACGTCATGGTGGGGCCCGCCGTTCTGACCTTCGTGAAGGAGCTGGGAGAGTTCTTTGGCCCCTCGCGCCCGGCTATGTTTGGCTTCATCGACAGTCTGGAGGCGGTGGATATCGGCAGCCCGGGCCTCGAGTTCCTTGAGGGGACGTATTTCTGGGAAGGCATGTGTCGCGATGCGCAATCCGATCAGTCGGAGCATGAGAAAACCTATCGCGCCGCTGTGGGTGTGGATGATCATGGCGCGTCGATCAGCGATCCGACGGATATATCTACCTATGGCCATATGTTTGGGTGTTGGGAAACGCTGCATGTGATCAAGGAGGGGATGGAGGCCGCGGGCTATGGCGGGCCAGCCGACCGGGCCAAGTTGATTGAGGCGGTGGAAGCGATGCGCGCGATCCCTGAGAGCCTTGCCCATCCGCAAGGCGACAAGATCTTCAACGGCAAGACCCATCAGGTGTTCGGCCACCAGAACATCAGCCGTGTTGAGAATGGCAAGATGGTCCGCGTGCACCGCACGTCGATTGAAGACACGCTCTATCCGGATGAGGTGGATTACACCACGCAGTCGTTCTGATCTGAGAAAGTCGGGGAGGGGCTTTCCTTAGCGTTGAGTTTCTTTGGAAATTCAACGCGCTCAGGATATTTTTGGCAAGAAGATGAGGCGGTTACGTGTCGTGCTTTGAAGGGAACTTTCTGTGAGATTGCGGAATTACAAGGCGCTGACATTTGATGTCTACGGCACGTTGATTGATTGGGAGAGCGGGATGATTGCGGGGCTGAAGCCGTTGACGGATCAGATGGACGTGGAGCCAAGCCGCGATGCCGTTCTGGAGGCGCATGCGTTTTATGAAAGCACCTGCCAGCGCTATACTCCGGGCAAGGAGTACCAAGCCGTTTTAGCGACTGTCTACAAGCGACTTGCGGAGGAATGGGGGCTTGATGCGACATGGGAGGAAGCACAGGTCTATGGCCATTCAGTGGAGCATTGGCCCGCCTTTCCCGATAGCGCTGAGGCGCTGGCCTATCTTAAGGATCACTTCAAGCTGATCGTTTTGTCCAATGTGGATAACCACAGTTTTGCTCATAGCGATGCCAAGCTGGGCTATCCGTTTCATGCAACTTACGTGGCGGGTGATATTGGCAGCTACAAACCTGACCCACGCAATTTTGACTACATGTTGGAGCATCTTGGGCGGCTGGGGATTGAGGCGGGCGATATTTTGCATACCGCCGAGAGCATGTTTCACGATCATGGCCCGGCCAACCGGCATGGGCTTGCCAATTGCTGGATCTACCGCAGGCACGACAAAGAGGGGTTTGGCGCGACGATGAACCCCGGCGAGATGCCGCGCTATGACTTTATGTTCCATTCCATGGTGGATCTGGTCGAGGCGCATAAGGCCGAGATGGCCGGGGGATAGACGCGCATGGATCTGGGACCATATCTGCTTCTGGCGAGCCTTGAAGGCGCTGTCATGGCTTCAGTTCTGGCGCTGACCGCGGTGGGTCTGAGCCTTGTGTTCGGCGTCATGCGGGTCGTGAACATTGCGCATGGTGAGTTCTATATGCTGGGCGCAGTGATCGCGTGGTATGTGGCGCATTGGATGGGCGGGCACCCGGCGCTGGGCTTTGCCGTGGCGCTGGTTGTGGCCCCGCTTCTGGTGGGGCTGCTCGCGGCGGCGGCGGATATGACGATCCTGAAACGGGTGGAGTATGACCCGGAGCGGACCATCGTGGCCACGATCGGACTTCTCTATATCATCCAACAGTTGACCTTGATGGGATACGGCCCCGAGGCGCGGCCCGTGGAGCCGCCTTTCAATGCGCGGCTTGCGATCCCATGGCTTGAGTTCAAAGACGGCGCGCTGGCGATGTATTGGCCTTGGGGGCTGAGCACGACGAGTTACAAGCTGGCCGTGATCGGCGCGGCGGCGGTCGTTTTGGTCGGGGTCTGGCTGATGATGACGCGCACGCGGATCGGCCTTGTGATGCGTGCCACGCAAGCGGACCGCGAGATGGCGCTGGCCTTTGGCATCCCGGTGGAGCGGGTCTATGCCATCGTCTTTGGCATCGGGGCTGGGCTTGCCGCCCTTGCCGCCGTGCTCATCGTGCCCATTCAGCAGGCGCATTACCTGATGGGGGCCGAGCCGCTTCTTCTGGCGTTTATCGTGGTCATCATCGGGGGCCTCGGAAGTCTGCCCGGCACTGTGGTGGCGGCGATCTTCATCGGGCTGAGCGATGGGATCATCTCGGTCTTTTTCTCGCCCACGCTGGCCAAGATCCTCGCCACGCTTCTTGTGGGGCTCGTGCTGGTCTTTCGCCCCCAAGGCCTTTTCGGGACGCGCAGCACATGAGCGGGGCGCGCAAGATCATCCTCCTGCATGGCGGGCTTTTGGTTCTGCTCTTCGTGCTGCAATTCGTGCTGCCCGCCTATCATCATGGCAATCTGGCGCGGATCATGGTGCTGGCGAGCTATGCGATCGGCTACAACATTCTCTTTGGCTACACCGGCTTGCTGAGCCTCGGCCACGCGCTGTTCTTTGCCGCCGGAATGTACGGGATGGGGCTGAGCATTGAGCATTTGGGAGCGTCCCCGGCCACAGCGATGGTGGCGGGGATTGTGGTCGGGGCGCTGGTATCGGTGGTGTTGGGTCTTCTGGCTCTGCGCACGGTGGGCGTGGCGTTCATGATCGTTACCTTGATGTTTGCGCAGGCGGGATACCTCACTGCGCTTTACTTCGTCGATTGGACGCGGGGCGACGAGGGGTTCGTGATCCAACAGGCGCAGCGCATCCTCTGGGGGATTGATCTCAGCGATGCCACCAACCGCTATTTCGCGGCGTATGGCCTTTTCGCGGCCTGCCTGCTGATCAGCCTCTGGCTTGTCCGCCACCCGTTTGGCAAGACCCTGATCGCTATCCGCGAGAATGAGGAACGGGTGAGGATGCTGGGCTATGACATCTGGGCGCATAAGCTTGCTGCCGTGGTCATCTCCGGCACTATTTCGGCGGCGGCGGGCGCGGCTTATGGCCTGCTTTTCGGCTATGTGGGCGCGAGTTTTGCGGCGGTGCCGCATTCAATCCTGCCGCTTCTTTACGTGCTGTTGGGCGGTGCGGGCACTGTGCTTGGCCCCTTCATTGGAACGCTTTTCATGTTCTATCTGATCGATTTAAGCTCAGGCATCACCACGGCCCATATGCTGATCGCGGGGGTGGCTTTGGTCCTGCTCACGCTCTTTGCACCCCAAGGTTTGGTGGGGGAGCTGCGCCGCCGGGTGTGGAAGTGGCTGCCATGATCCTGTCCACACGCGGCCTGACCAAGAGCTTTGATGGGTTGAAGGCGGTCACAGATGTTGATTTCGATCTGCCCCAAGGGCAGGTGCGCGCACTGATCGGGCCCAATGGCGCGGGCAAGACCACGCTTGTGAGCATGATCTGCGGGCGTATTGCGCCAAGTTCGGGTCGCATTACCTTTGACGGGTGCGATATCACCACCCTGCCCGCGCATAAACGCATCGGGCTTGGCATGGCCTACACGTTTCAGATCACGTCCGTTTTCCCGCGCCTTGATGCGCGCGAGAATGTGGCGCTCGCGGCGCGCCGGGGCCGCAAGGGGGAGGCTTCGGTTGCGGCGGCCTTGGCCCGTGTGGGTCTTGAGGGTCGCGCAGATCAGGAGGCGGGTGACCTGAGCTATGGCCACCAACGCCTTTTGGAGATCGCCATGGGGCTGGTGCAAAGCCCGCGTCTTTTGATCCTTGATGAGCCGACCCAAGGCCTTGCCGAGGCCGAGATTGACGGGTTCAAATCCCTTATCCGGGAGCTTGCAGGCGATACCACGATCCTGCTGATTGAGCATAATATGAGCGTTGTGATGGAGCTGGCCGAGCAGGTGACTGTCCTTAATTTTGGCGAGATACTGGCCGAGGGCACCCCTGCGCAAATTCACGAAAACGCCGCCGTGCAGGCCGCCTATCTGGGGAGCGGATGATGCTGGAGCTGCGGGGCATCAATTCGGGCTACGGGCGCGCGCAGGTGCTCAGGGATGTATCGCTCAGCGTGGCACCGGGCGAGATCCTCTGCCTGATGGGGCGCAATGGCGCGGGCAAAACGACGATGATGCAGACGATCATGGGGCTTTTGCCGCTCATGTCCGGGGAGGTGCGGGTGGACGGCCAGATTGTCAGCACCCTGCCTGCGCATGAGGTGCCGCGCGCTGGTGTGGGGTATATCCCGCAAGGGCGGCGGCTTTTTGCGGGGCTGACCGTGGCGCAGAACCTTGAGATCGGCCTGCGTGCACGCAAAAGCGGCCCGGAGGTTTTGGAGGAGGTTCTAGCGCTTTTCCCCCGCCTGAAAGAGCGGATGACCCAGCGCGCGCAGACCCTTTCCGGCGGAGAGCAACAGATGCTCGCCACAGCGCGGGCTCTGTGTTTGCGACCAAAGGTGCTACTCTTGGATGAGCCCACGGAAGGATTGCAGCCCTCAATGATCGAGGCGATCCGTCAGGTGATTGTGCAAATGCGCGACGAGGGTGTTGCAATCGTGCTGGTGGAGCAGCGGGTCGATGCCGTCCTGTCGGTGGCGGACCGGGTGGCGTTCATCGAAAACGGGCGCAACGGCGAGACCCTGCCCGCCGAAGCCCTGCGCGCGGATCGCAGCATCGTGGACCGCTATATCGGGGTGTGAGTTTCAGCATGCAAGGCCAGCGGCAGAACTGCTCTGGCGTTTCGCAAGAAGGAGAAGACCGACGTGACTGCCTATCTGCGACCCGCCAACGTGAGCCAGGCCTTGGACGCCCTTGCCGAGGGGCCTGCCGTGATTGCGGCGGGGTGCACGGATTTGTTCCCGGCAACAGACCGGCGGGGCCTTGAGGGCCGCGTTCTGGATATCACGGGGATTGGCGATCTGGCCCATGTTGGGGCTGTGGCTGGTGGTGTGCGCATCGGCGCGGCAGTCACGTGGAGCGATGTGATCAAGGCTGATTTGCCCCCCGCGTTTGACATGCTGAAAGAGGCTGCGCGCGAGGTGGGATCGGTTCAGATCCAAAATGCGGGCACGCTCGTGGGCAACATTTGCAATGCATCCCCTGCTGCGGATGGTGTGCCCTGCCTTCTTGCCCTTGATGCGGAGGTCGAGATCGCCTCGGCCCATGGCCTGCGCCGTGTACCCCTGTCAGGTTTCATCACTGGGGTGCGGCAGACCCTGCTGACGCCGGGCGAGATGGTGACGGGCCTGTTCATTCCGGACGGATCGCTGGGCGGGCACTCGCGGTTTCTCAAGCTTGGCGCGCGGAGATATCTGGTGATTTCGATTGCCATGGTGGCTGCACGTGTTGAGGTACGTGAGGGCCGTGTGAGGCAGATGGCGGTTTCTGTCGGGTCTTGCAGCGCGGTTGCCACGCGGCTTCTTGCGCTGGAAGAGGCTCTGATTGGGCGGCCTGTGATGGAGTTGAGCGCGCCGCTGGACGCAAATCTGATTGCGCCCGCGCTAAGCCCGATTGACGATATTCGCGCGGATGCAGGGTATCGGCTTGAGGCAGCGGCAGAGCTTGTCCACCGGGCGCTTTGCGATGTGGCGGAGGGGTTTGCATGAACTGCGAGGTACCGCAATTGGTCCTATCCGTGAACGGGGCGGAGCATATCCTGCCCAACACACCCGGGCGGCGGCTGTCGGAGGTGTTGCGCGAGGATCTGGGGCTGCGCGGCACCAAAGTGGGCTGTGATGCGGGCGATTGCGGGGCCTGCACGGTTCTCTTGGACGGCGCACCGGTGTGTGCCTGCCTGACCCCGGCGGCTCAGGTCGCTGGCCGCGCGGTGACCACGGTGGAGGCCACGGATGATACACTGCTTGAGCGCCTCCGCACGGCGTTTTTGCGCCATGGGGCCGCGCAATGTGGCATCTGCACACCGGGTATGTTGATGGCCGCGCGCGCATTTTTGAATGCGTCCGAGGCCCCCAGCCGGGCCGAGGCGGAAGAGGCGCTTGGCGGGGTTCTGTGTCGTTGCACAGGTTATGCCAAGATCATTGACGCTGTCTGTGATGCGGGCGCGACCCCGCCCACCGCGATGCCCGCGGCAGGGATGGCGGTTGGTGCGCGGATCGAGCGGCTGGACGGTGCGGCGAAAGTGGCTGGAACTGAGCGGTTTGGGGCGGATACCGCGCCCGAGGGGGCCTTGCTGGTGCGCGCCATACGTGCGCCTTCGGCCCCGGCGCGGTTCACCTTTGGAGAGATTGAGGCGTGGTGCGCCACGCTCCCCGGCGCAGTCCATGTGTTCACGGCGGCCGATATTCCGGGCGAGAATTGCTTTGGCACTATCCCCCCTTTCGCCGATCAACCCGCATTGGCCGAAGAGCACGCAAGGCTGCGGGGCGAGGCTGTGGCCCTTATCGCGGGTGCGCCAGAGGTGATTGAGGCGCTGGATTTGGCCACATTCCCGATCAGATGGGAGGAGATTGAGCGCGATCTTATCCATGATCATCGCCCCGATAACCTGCTCATCACGGGCAAGGTGCGGCGCGGCGACGCTGACGCGGCGTTGGCCCGCTCTGCCGTGGTGGCCGAGGGTGAAATGCGCACGCCCTATATTGAGCACGCCTATATTGAGCCTGAGGCTGGGATCGCCTGGATGGACGGCGACACCCTTGTGATTGAGGCCTGCACGCAAGCGCCGGTCATGGACCGTGACGACACGGCGAAGGTGCTTGGCCTGCCGCACGCGCGTGTGCGGATCATCCCAGCGACCGCAGGGGGCGGATTCGGGTCGAAACTGGACCTGTCCTTGCAGCCGCTCATTGGGCTTGTGGCGCTCAAAACCGGGCGGCCTGCGCGGATGATCTATAGCCGGGCCGAATCCATGGCCTCCACGACCAAACGGCATCCGTCGGTCATGCAGGCACGGATCGGGGCGGATGCAGACGGGCGCATCACTGGCATGCGCTTTGAGGGGGAGTTCAACACCGGCGCTTATGCCAGTTGGGGGCCTACTGTGTCTGGCCGCGTGCCGGTCCATGCGTCCGGCCCCTATTACACGCCCCATTACGATGCCGAAGCCCATGCGCGGCACACACATTCCGCCATTTCTGGCGCGTTCCGAGGCTTTGGCGTGCCCCAAGCGGCGATCATGCAAGAGACGCTTTATGACGAGCTTGCGGGCAAGTTGGGCCTTGATAGACTCGCTTTTCGACAGATCAACGCGCTGCAATCGGGGCAAGAGACAGTCTGCGGGCAGATCGTGCAGGGTGTGGGGATCAGCGCCTGTCTGGATGCGTTGGAAGCGTCTTGGCACACGGCGTTGAAACGTGCCGAGCTGGCAAATGCCAAGGGTGGAAGATTGCGCCACGGGGTCGGCCTCGCGTCCTGCTGGTACGGGTGTGGGAACACTGCCCTGCCCAACCCATCAACCATCCGGGTCGGGATCACGCCTCAAGGGCAGCTCTGTCTGCACCAAGGCGCAACGGATATTGGACAAGGCTCCAACACGGTGATCACGCAGATCTGTGCCGATGCGTTGGGGCTGGCGGTGGCGGATTTCACTTTGATCGGGCCGGATACGGGCATCACGCCGGATTGCGGCAAGACATCCGCCTCGCGCCAGACTTATGTGACGGGAAAGGCGGCGGAACTGGCCGGGCAAAGCCTTCGGGCGCGTATTCTGAGCCAGAGCAATATGGGGCCGGACGCGGCTTTGCGGTTGGACGGCACACAGCTTATCGTGAGCGATGGATCGGGTGAGCGGCGTATTGATTTGGCCATGTTAGAGCCTGATACGCACGGATACGCCCTGGCTGCCGAGGAAACCTACGACCCGCCCACTATCCCGCTCGATGCAGATGGCCAAGGCAGCCCCTATGCGGTCTATGGCTATGGTGCGCATATCGCGGAGGTGAGCGTGGATATGACCCTTGGCACCGTGAAAGTGACCAAGATCACAGCCGCGCATGACCTTGGGCGGGTGATCAACCCGCTTCTGGCCGAAGGGCAGGTCGAAGGCGGCATTGCGCAGGGGCTCGGTCTTGCGCTGATGGAGGAATTTATCCCCGGCAGGACGGAAAACCTGCACGACTATTTGATCCCGACAACGGGTGATATGCCTGAAATAGAGACGATTCTGCTCGAAGTGCCCGACCCTGAAGGGCCGATGGGGGCAAAAGGGCTTGGGGAGCATGTGCTCATCCCCACAGCGCCCGCTATCCTCAATGCGATCCGCCATGCTTCGGGCGGTCTTGTCCGACAGCTTCCCGCGCTGCCGCACCGTGTGCTCGCCGCCATCCGTGAGGCGCAATAAGCGGCGAGAAGGTTAGATGAGATGGCGGCCTTATGATGTGTTTTATGCAGGGGGTAATGTCGGGGCTTGCGGCTTTTATGACAATGAGGACGACCCGATCATGTCGGAGGTAAAAGGCAAAGGCGCCCTGCGTTAGACCCGCTTTTTTGACAATTGCACGGCGAGGATACCGCCCATGATAACCGCCACTCCGATCATGTCATAGACCTGCAAAGGCTCGCTCAGGATGACCGCAGCGATTGCCACGCCGAGGAATGGGTTGAGGAAGTGGAAGGTCGCCGCGCGCGTGGCGCCAATCCGCTCCACCAGCAAGAACCACACCAGAGTGGCCGCAAGCCCCGGCACCAAGATTGTGTAGATGAAGGCCACGATGAGCTGCCAGCTCCAGTTGATCACGAGCGTTTCGGTCGAGACGGCTACAACGCTCAGGATTGCGCTGCCGATCAGCATCTGGAGCCCAACAACCATCAAGAAATTGCCCTTGGAGGAGGCGCCGCGCATGGCCATTGTGGCCACGGTGAGGGCCAGAACGCCGATGACGCACAGGCCCAGCGCATAGACATCCACACCGCCCGACAGCCTGTTGCCCATGATGATAACCACCCCGGCAAAGCCACCGATCAGGCCGAATGTCGCCATCTGGGGCAGCTTTTCCCGGAAGAAAACCCAGCCAGCGAGCGCTACGAGAAGCGGCATGGTGGAGGCGATGATTGCAGCCAAAGAGGCCTCAATCGTCTGCATCGCGACGAAATTGAGCCCGAGATAGAGCGTGTTTTGACAGATGCCGAAGATGATCGTCGCCCGCCATTGCTGCGGAGTGAGCCGCCATGTCTGGCCCAGCATTTTTGCGATGAAAACACCAAGCAGCCCCGCGATCAAAAACCTGAGCGCAAGCGCGCTGATCGGGGGGGCCGCGGCGACGATTATGTGCGCGGAGGTAAATGCGCTGGACCACATGGCGACAAAGGCTAAGCCCATCAAAATACTGCGAAGATCCATGCCCGCCCCTTACACGCACGGCAACAAAAAAGGGCCGCCACTGGGCGACCCTTTCGGAAACTTGTCAAAGATGCAAGCTTAGCCGTTCACGCTGTCTTTCAGCGCTTTGGCGATGGTCATTTTCACGACCTTGTCTGCTTCTTTCTTGATCTGCTCGCCCGTGGCCGGGTTGCGGACCATGCGCTCAGGGCGCTCGCGGCAATAGATTTTGCCAACGCCTGGCAGGGTCACTGCACCGCCGCCAGACACTTCGCTGGTGATCACGGAGATCATCGCATCCAGTGCGCCGCTTGCGGTTTTCTTGTCGCTGCCCATTTCTTCGGCCAGAGCCGCCACAAGCTGGGTTTTTGTCATTGGTTTTGCCATTTTATGGTCTCCTTCAACTGCCCGTGTATTGGGCCTCACGGCGCTTATCTAACTCTATCTTGTAGGGTAACACAACGCATAGTGGCCTCAACATTCATATTTTTTAGGGTTTAGGGGCTTTTTGCGATCTCATAAGAATGCAGTTTCCTCAAATGAGCGTAATTTGCGGCTATGGATACGCTCCAGTGGCATATTTGCGAGGGTTTCCATCGCGCGAATGCCGACCCGCAAATGTCGCCCAACCTGATCATTATAGAAATCTGACGCCATGCCTGGCAGTTTCAATTCGCCATGCAATGGCTTGTCAGAGACGCATAAAAGCGTTCCATAAGGCACGCGAAACCGAAACCCATTGGCTGCGATCGTGGCACTTTCCATATCAAGCGCCACGGCGCGGCTCTGGCTGAGGCGCTGCACGGGGCCGGATTGATCGCGTAGCTCCCAATTGCGGTTGTCGACGCTGGCCACGGTTCCAGTGCGCATCACCCGTTTGATGTCAAAGCCCGTGACCTGTGCTTCTGTGGCTACAGCTTGTTCCAGCGCGATCTGAATCTCGGCCAGCGCGGGCACCGGCACCCACGTGGGCAGATCCGCGTCCAGCACGCCATCTTCGCGCAGATACGCATGGGCCAGCACAAAATCCCCAAGGTTCTGCGAATTGCGTAACCCTGCGCAATGTCCGACCATGATCCAGGCATGCGGGCGCAAGACGGCAATGTGATCGGTCGCGGTTTTAGCATTGGACGGCCCCACCCCGATATTCACGAGGGTGATCCCGGCACCATTCGCCTTCTTGAGGTGATAGGCGGGCATCTGGGGCAGCTTGGCCGCGATCGGCAGGGCGGCGTCCGGCTCCGTGATCTCGGCATTGTTGGTGCTGACGAAGCTGGTGTAGCCGCTTGTGGGATCAGCAAGGGCGAGGCGTGCATAGGCCTCAAACTCCGACACGTAGAATTGGTAATTCGTAAAGAGAACGTGGTTCTGAAAATGCTCGGGCGCAGTGGCTGTGTAATGCGCGAGCCGCGCGAGGGAATAATCCACGCGCTGTGCCGTGAAAAGCGCGAGCGGCGCAGGCCTACCCCGAGGCGTGACATGTGTGCCGTTGACGATATCGTCGTTGGTTGTGTTGATATCTGGCACATCAAACACATCGCGCAGGGTGAAGCCCGCGGCCCCTTGATGTGGCACGGTGATGTTAGGGTCTTGTGCCACGGCAAAATGCACGGGCATCGGTGTGTTCGACACGCTTACCGTCACGGGTACGTTGTGATTGCCAAGCAGAAGCCCGATCTGCTGCACCAGATAGGCGCGGAAGAGGTCGGGCCGGGTGATCGTGGCGCTATACGTGCCGGGCTCCGCGACATGGCCGAAGGACAGCCGGCTGTCGACCTTGGCAAAGCTGGTCGTGGTGATGCTCAACTCTGGATAAAAGGCGCGCAAACGCCCCTCGGGTGCAGGGCCTCCCACCGCCGCATTGAACGCCGCGCGCAGAAAATCCGTGGCCTCCCCGTAGAGCGTGCAAAGGTGATCCACAGCGGCCTCGGCGCAGGTAAAGCTCTGGGGCACGTGGGACGGCGGCATGGAAATATCGTGAGAGTTTTGAGCCATGCTGCCACCTGATTTGCTATATCCGCCATGGTTGACACGGTGCGGCGCGGGGATCAACCTGCCCCGCGCAAGCCATCAGGAGCGCGCCCATGGATTACGAGACCATAAGCCCCGAAGGATTTGGGGCCAGCCTGCGCGGCATGGGTCTCAACATTCTTGTGCGCGATGTGGCCCGGCAGGTCGCGTTTCTTGTTGATGTGTTCGAGATGCAGGCGTTTCAGCCCAGCGAGGATTTCGCCATCATGCGTTATGGTGATCAGGTGATGCAGCTTCATGTGGACGCAACCTATCATTCGAACCCGCTGCTTGGCCTCGTCCCGGAAGCCGGGCCGCGTGGGGGTGGGGCAGAGCTGAGGTTTTACGACACTGATCCTGATGCCTGTGCTGCCCGCGCCGAGGCGTTCGGCGCCTATATTCTCCAGCCGCCTACCGACAAGCCGCACGGCCTGCGTGAGACCTATATCCTGTGCGAAAACGGCTATGCTTGGGTGGCCTCCCGCCCCCTTTGACGGCTTGCCAAACCGGGCACGTGCCCGCATATCTTGGCGATGAAAAAGACACTTCTCTCCTTCGGCCATGGTTTTTCCGCCCGCGCGCTGACGCCGATGCTTCTGGCGGATGGCTGGCGCGTCATTGGCACCACCCGCAGCGCTGAGAAAGCCGCCGCTCTGGAGGCGGAAGGCGTCGAGGCGCGGGTCTGGCCGGGTACGGATCTGAGCGCGGATATCGCAGCGGCGCGGCACATATTGATCTCCGCAGGCCCCGGTGAGGAAGGCGATCCGGTTCTGGCAGCGCTGGGCGCTGAGATTTCCGCCGCCGCATCGCATCTGGACTGGGTCGGGTATCTCAGCACGACCGGTGTTTACGGCGATCACCAAGGCGGATGGGTCGATGAGGCCACGCCGCTCACCCCGTCCACGCGGCGCGGCCAATGGCGGGTTGAGGCGGAGGCGGCGTGGCAAGCGATACCCGGTCTGCCGCTGCATATTTTCCGTCTTGCTGGGATTTACGGGCCCGGGCGCGGCCCCTTTGCCAAGGTGCGCGCGGGCACGGCCCGGCGGATCATCAAACCGGGTCAGGTGTTCAGCCGCATCCATGTCGAAGATATCGCGCAGGTGCTGCACGGGTCTCTGATGCGGCCCGCTCCCGGCGCGATCTATAACCTGTGCGATGATGACCCCGCCCCGCCCGAAGATGTGATTGGGCACGCGGCGGAGCTTCTCGGCCTGCCGCTACCCCCGGCGGAGGATTTTGAGATTGCCGAGATGACACCCATGGCGCGCAGCTTCTACGCCGAATCCAAGCGCGTGCGGAACGACCGGATCAAGGATGGTCTTGGCGTCACGCTGCGCTACCCCAGCTACCGTGACGGGCTGCCTGCGCTTTTGGCGTTGGAGCAAGCAAAGGGCGCGTGAGGCACATGAACGCATCGGCCTGATCCTTGAACGAAGTGATGGAGGGGGGCGTCCTTTGCGCCACGCCCGCGTTTAAAGCAGCCTCCAACGCCGCGCGCAAGGGCGCTGGACCCGCGCCGATGGGGATGAGCGCGCCCGGCTTTGCCGCGCCATGCTCCGTGGCACCGCCGCTATCGGTTTGAATGACTTCTATACCGCGCGCGAGGGCTTCGCGAATGACAAGGCCGAAGGTCTCCTTCCATTTTGACATGAAGAGAAGCACGTCGATCCTCGCATAGAAAGCGTCCATCTCTTCTTGCTCAAACCGGGGATGGATGCGCCATGTGCCGGGCAGACCCTTCATATCGGCCTCCTTCCACCATGGGGTGTGCAGCCCGCCATCCACAAGCTCCACGTTGAAATCTGAACGGCTGAGCCCGGCAAAGGCGCGGCGGATATCGGGCCAGCCCTTCATATGCGAAGGGCCACCGACAAACCCGAAGCTGAGCCTGCTATCGCCGGCCCGCCGCGCCGCTTGTGCTTGCGCAAAACCAGCGTCAGGGAGATATACACCATTCTCCCAGACACGCCCCGAGCCGGGTGCAAGGCCGGACCCTTCGCAAAGATCCAGCGCGAAGCGGCTGGGATAGGTCACAAGATCAGCCATCGCAGCCTGCCGAAACAGGGCGTCGCGCCGGGTCTGCGCGGCGCTCATGTTCTCCACGCAGCCACGGCACGCATCCAGCCGGACGGGGCTTTGCCCGCAATACTGCCCGTTGGCGGCGATCATGAACTGCCGCTCGCAGATCCACCAGAAGTCATGCACGCTGAGCACCACCGGAAGGCCACGTGCTTTCGCCGCCTCGATCACGCCCGCGCCCACATCCTGCACACAATGCACATGGACGAGATCAGGACCCAGGCTGTCGATCAGTTGCGCGACCCGCTCGGCCACCTCGGGGTTGAGGTAGCGCAAGGCGTATTCGCGCCGTCCGGGCAGGTTGATGAGGTAGGAAGCGCACCCCGCCACCTCCGATTTGATCACTCCGTAAGGCACCAGATCGGCGCGGGAAATGAGAGACACGGCGCTGATACGTGCACCGTGATGGCGCATCAGTGCACGGCCCACCTGCTCGGCCACGATGGTGGCCCCGCCATATGAATAGGGCGCGTGATGCAGGTTGATCACGAGGATATGCGGCGTGCTCATCCCAGCACCCAATCCACTAGCTCAGGCGCGATGATCTGAGGGGCGCGGCTGGCGGACCAGCGCGCCTCCAGATCACGACGCGCGGCGTGTCCCATGGCGCGCGTGGCAATCGAATCAGCAGTGAGACGCTCCAGCGCGGCGTGCCACATGCCTTGCCCCGCAATCAGACCGGTGCGCCCATGGGTGATGACATTGGGAAAATCGCCGACATCACTGGCAATCGCAGGCACGCTAACGGCGGCGGCATCAATGGCGCGCACGGCGCTTTTGCAATGGTTGAACGTATCATCTGCCAAGGGCATCACGGCGCAATCCGCCTCGGCCAGCGCGTTCAGATACTCGTCATATCCGGTGAAAGGCCGCTTCTCGCACCGCGCGCGCACCCCCGCAGGCAGGGTGGCAAGGTCGAAATGACCAAGGATGATCAGCCTCCGATCAGGCGCGGCATGCAGAAACTCCGCAACCTCTTCCGCTATGGTGGCGAAATCAGCCTCATGCCCCTGCGACCCGCTGGCGAACACGATCCTGAAGCCGTCCGCACGCGCCGCATCGCGCGCCCCCGCCCCCAGTTTCAACGTCGTAGTATCCGCAAAATTGCGCCGCACGAACACAGGCCTGTCCGTCAGCAATCTGGCATGATCCGCAAGGCCGGGTGTGGAGACGGAAATGATATCGGCCGCGTTCATCGCATCCAGATATCGTGGCGCCTCTGTGACAAAATGCGTACGCAGGGCCGGGTCGAGGCAAGTCATATTGCCATAGGTCTCATAGGCGGACACCGAAAAAAGCGGATCGTCTATATCATAAAGCACCGGGAGGCGCAGGCGCCGCGCCTCGTAAAGATGCATTGATAGCTCTGGACAGGCCGACACGCGGTAGCAGATAAGATGTGTCGCGTCCTGCAAGATACCCGTGGCGCGGGGTAGGTCCTGATAATGGGCAAAGCTGAGATCAACGCCTAGACCGGCCCAAAGCTCTGCCAGTTGCTCAACCCGATATTTGCGGCATTGAGGTAAATTCAAATCACCAATCAGTGCGATTTTGGGACGATCCTGAGAGTGTTTTGTATGAATGTGAAACGCGCCGCGCTGGGCAAGATCACGCCAAACCGGGCCCAGATAGGCCGTGCTATCCGTAGCCCCCACAGGTACCAGATCGCCGGGCCCGCCCGCGATACGGCGGTGCAGATAACCACCCGCGCGCGCCAGCGCCACCGCCAGCCCTGCGTCGCGTCGCACCTGCGCAAATTTGCTCATCAATGACCGCACCAGACCCAGCTTCACTACACTCCTCCGTTGGTCGCTGGGTCTCGTTATTTCGCAAATGGCTTAAGCTTGAGTTTACAAAATGCATATAGACCGGACGCAGCAATTTAACCCTGAGGAGCGGCGTGATGATCGAACGGCGGCGCGGTGTCAGCGTGCAGGTTTTGATGGGTGCCTTTAACGGTGCACCGCATCTGCCCGCGCAGCTTGAGAGCATCGCGGCGCAGGAGGGTGTAGATTGGCAGCTTACTGTGTCTGATGACGGATCGACCGATTGCACGGGCGCGTTGATCGATCGGTTTGCGGCGGACTATGCGGGGCGTGTGGAGCGGCGTTTGGGGCCGCGGGCCGGGTGCGCCGCCAATTTCCTGTCGCTTCTGGCGAGGGCCGAGGATGGGGTCGTGGCGCTTGCGGATCAAGATGATATCTGGCTGCGTGGTAAGCTCGCCCGCGCGCTATATCTTCTTGGGGAGGTGCCGCCTGATGTGCCTGCGCTTTACACGGCGCGCCGGTGGCTTTGGTGGCCTAAGGCTGCACTGCTGAAACCTGATGCTTTGGCAGCACGGCAACCGGGCTTTGGCAATGCGCTGATCGAGAACATCGCCCCCGGCAATACAGTTGTTCTCAACCCTGCTGCCGTGCGTTTGGCGCGCGAGACGGCGCAGTTGGCGGATGGGGTTTTTGCGCATGATTGGTGGCTTTACCTGCTGATCACCGGGGCGGGCGGGCACATTGTGGCCGACCCTGCGCGCGTCCTGCTCTATCGCCAGCATGGGGGCAATTTGATCGGGGCAGGTCACGGTGTTGCAGCACAGATGCGGCGCAAACGTGCCGTTTTGCGCGGGGCGTTTCGGGAACGGGTGGCGGACAATTTGGCAGCGTTGCATCGCTGTCATGTGTATCTGACGCCCGGTGCGCGCGCGCAATTGCGTGCGTTTCGCACCGCGCATGCGGCAGGGCTGGTGCGGCGGATATGGCATCTGGGACAAGCACGGCCCTATCGCCAAAACGCCATCGATTCGGCAGGTTTCTGGGGCGCGGCGATCCTTGGCAAAGTCTGAAATAGTCCTCCGCCCGCGCGTCCTTTTGCTGGGTGGTGATGGCGCGCGCTCGGGCGTGCCTCGGTATCTCGACCAATTGACCGAGACCTTGGCGGGCGAGGTGGATCTGACGATCCTGAGCGACCACAATCTTGGGGGCTATGACAATGTGGCGGGCGCGGGTGCGGCGCATATTGAGTTGGAGGGCTTGCGCAATTCGAAAAACCCCCTGCGTCTTTGGCGGGGCTGGACCGGCGCGCTCAGGCAGGTGCGCGAGGGCGCGTGGGATGTGATCTGGCTTCATGCGCGTCTTCCGGCGCTGATGCTGCGGGTCGCGCTGGCCCTGCGGCTCTGGCGCCCAAGCGCGGGCACGCGACTTATCCTCAGCTATCATGGTATCCCCTTTGATCCCGGCCATAGGGTTTGGGCGGCCTGGGCGTCGCGCCGGGTGGAGCGGGTGCTGCTGAGGCTCAGCCCACCAATGCATCTGGTGTTTTTGTCGAGTGACATGGCGAGCCGTTTATGCGCCGTTGCGGGGCCTCGTGCGCTCCAAGGGCACTGCGTTCATGTGTTGCCCAACAGCTCCAATCTTGGGCGCTTGCCGCTGCGTGTATCAGACCGCGACGAGCGGCAACTCGTGATAACCGGACGGGCGGGCTATCAGAAAAACTATCCCCTTGCGGCCCGCTTGATGAATCACATGCCGGCCAACTATGTGCTGACCCTGTGCGGCACCGGCACGGATGATCCGACGTTTCAGGCGCGTATCCTGCGGGAGGTGGCCCCCGGCACCCAAGCACAGATCCGTTTTGCGGGCTCCCTGCCTGATGTGCGCGACGTATTGGCGGAGGCGGATGGCTATCTTCTGACATCAAGGTATGAGGGCGTGCCCATCGGTGCGATCGAGGCGTTTGAAAGCGGGCTGCCTATCGTGCTCAGCCCATTTGAAGCGGCACCTGAGATGGTGGCGGCCCATCCGATGGCGATCTGTCTGTCGCTGCGTGACTTGGCCGAAGATGCAAAGCGGATCACCCGTCTGATTGAGAAATATGTTCAGGATCGGCCGCGCGCCGCCGCACGGATCAGGGCGGCGTGGTGGCGGAAATACCCTTATGGCGTCTGGCAGGTCCGGGTCCGCCGCTTGATGCTGGAGATCTTGGCAGATTGATTGATTTTCAGACGGCTCCTTGCGGGATGCCAAGGTTATCCGCATGCACCGCGAGCGCTTCATCGAGGCACGCATAAAGCGTGAGACAACCGTCCTCCAGCACGGCGCCCATATCGCAGGTGCGGCGGATCATCGGCTCGGAATGCGACACGATAATGGCCCCCGACCGGGCGCGCCGGTCATCCAGAAGTGCGATGCTCTTTTGTCGGAACGCGCCATCGCCCACCGATGTCACCTCATCCACAAGATATGTGTCAAAAGGGATACCCATCGACACGCCAAAGGACAGCCGCGCCCGCATCCCCGCCGAGTAAGAGCGCAAGGGCATATGAAAATGCGGACCTAGCTCTGCAAAATCTTGAACGAATTCCAAAAGCTCCCTGGTGTCCACGCCATAGATCCGCGCCACAAACCTGGTATTTTGCGCGCCTGTGAGATCGGGATGGAACGAGCCAGAAAACCCCACGGGGTAGGAGATGCTGCCGGTGCTCAGAACGCGCCCTTTACTGGGGCGTATTGTGCCGGATATGATATCCAAAAGCGTGCTTTTCCCGGTGCCGTTGCGGCCCAGAAGGGCGATGCTGCGCCCGGTCGGGAAGATGGCGTTCGCGTTCTTGATGATCACCTTCTGTCCTTGCCGCACCGGGAAGGTCTTGGTCACATTCTCCAGCCGGATCATGATCTAGCGCCGATCCCGCAGGCTGTAATAGACCAGAGATGCAATCGCCCAGATCAGCGTGGCAAAAAACGCGGCCAAGAGCAGAATCTTGAGCCGCTCAGGGTATTCTGCCGCCTCGGCCAATGTAGGTTCGATATGCGCGGCGAGATAGCGGCTCTGTTTTTGCGCCTCGGCCTGAGCAGCGTCATATGTGGCCAGCGCCGCCGTATAGGCTGTCTCGGCAAATTCGCGATCCACGATTAGGCCCTCATACTCGCCCACGAGGCTGGCAAATGCGCTGCCCACCGCGCCGCTGGTCCCAAGGCCCAGCTTTTGACGCTCGGCCACGATACGCGCCTCGATCACCTCCACTCGTTTGCGTGCCTGCACCATGCGCGGATCGCTGTCGCGGGTAGAATCGCGCAAAAGGTCCAGATCGATCAGCGCCTCGGCCAGCTGCCTTTGCAGCGTGGTTACGAGACCCATCCGGCTTTGGGTGTCAATTGTTGGATCAACCATCTGATTGCGGTTGCGATATTCGGTGAGCGCGCGGCGCGCGGTCTTCAGGCGGTCCACAGCGGTGTTCAGCTCATCGCGGGCATATTTGATCGCGTCCTCGCGCGCAGCCCGGCTCAGATCGTTGATCATGGCCGAGCAGGCGGCATAAAGGGCGATGGCGATGCGGCGCGCATCCTCGGGCCTGAAGGCGAGGACGCGCAGGTCGATCATGCCGCTGGCGTTGTCGTAATGGATGGTGACCTTGCGCGCCCAGTGATCCTGCACATCCTCGATGGTGCCCGCAGGATCGAGCGTGAAAAAAGGGTCGCGCCCACGATCCACATCGCCCCAGATCGCGCGCAAACCCACCGCTTCCTCCATCTCCCGGACCAGTTTTTGCGAGGTGAGATAGGCGTATAGGATATCGGTGTCGGAGGAGGACGAGCCCGAAAGCTCGGTCACGCCGCCCAGAAGGGCAATGGCAGCGCTGCTTTCCTCGGTTCGGACGGAAAACCCGAGATAGGAGGCGAATTGATCGTCTGCGCGGGTGTAGAGATACCACGCCACGGTCCAGACAGGCATGGCAACGAGCAAGAAAAAGCTAAAGAACAAAAATCGATGGCGCAGACGCACCCGCGCGCGTCCCGCAGGCGGCGGCACGGGGATGGCGGAGGTCGTGGGGATGGCGCGTGGCGCTGACATGCCTTTCCTTGCGGGGTTGGGTCGGGTCATGCTTGTCTTAAGCGGTTTGGATAAAAGATATCTTAAGCCCCGCCCGCTATCCCGGTTGCAAAGGAGCAGCCATGGCCCAAGCCCGAAAAATCATTGCGCGCAAACTGGCCCCCGTGATCGCCACGCCACGCGCGGTGACGGCGCTTGTTTTGCGGGAGATGTCGAGCACCTATGGACGCTCCCCCGGCGGGTATCTCTGGGCCATTCTGGAGCCTGCCGCGGGGGTGGCGCTTCTGACGGTCATCTTCTCCATCGGGTTTCGCGCGCCGCCTTTGGGCACGTCCTTTCCGCTCTTTTATGCCGCGGGCGTCCTGCCGTTCTTGATGTTCAACGACATCTCGCAAAAGATGGGCCAGACGATCCAGTTCTCGCGGCAGCTTTTGAAATATCCTCGGGTGACGTTTCTCGACGCGCTTCTGGCGCGGCTTTTACTCAACGGGTTCGTGCAGCTTCTGGTCACGCTTCTGGTGCTGTTTTTTATCCTCCATGTGATGGACGCGCGGGCGAGCCTGAATGAGGGTCGCATCGCGCTGGCCTATGCGCTGGTTCTGGCGCTGGCGGCGGGGGTTGGCACGCTCAACAGCTTTCTAACGCTGGCCTATCCGGTCTGGGCCACGATTTGGGCGATTGTCACGCGGCCCTTGTTTATCGTGTCGGGGATCTTTTTCCTCTTTGAGTCTGTGCCCACGCCTTATGCGGATATCTTGTGGTTCAACCCGTTGGTGCATGTGATCGGCATGATGCGCGATGGGTTTTATCCCTATTATGCGCCGGATTATGTCTCACCCGCCTATGTACTCGCTGTGGCGGCGGGGTGTTTCATTGCGGGGATGTTCCTTTTATGGCGCCATCACCGAGATATTTTGGTGAAATAGGGTCTAACCCCAGGTCGCAGGCAGGGCATAGCCCTCAGCGCACACCTCTGCTTTGATGCGGGCAATATCCTGGGCAAAAAGGTCTGCGAAGAAGCTGGGCATGGGGTGTTGCACGGATTCGGTCACCCGGCGGTCCAGCAGGGCTTGTGGGTAGTCAAACTGGGCCACCCCCAGAAAATTCTCGATCCGGGCCAGCGTTCCGCGTTGATCGGCATGCATCTCCTCGTAGAAAAAAGCCTGCCACGCGCCCTGGCTTAGCCCCGCGCCCAAGCTGCGCAACACGCGGCCATATTCGGCATTGTCCCAGATGAATGGGTGGCGCACGAACTCCTCAAACTCCGTCGGGCCCCATGCCTCAAGCGCCTCCAATTGCCCGGTGATCTGGAGATGAAATTTCGTATGGCTCCAGAGCCGTTTGAGCGGGTCGCGCATGGTGTAGAGCACGCGCAACCTGTCGCAGCCTGCCTCGATCCTTGGCCAGACATCGGCCGGAAGATGCGCGCTGAGATTAGAGAAATCACAGGCATAGCGGTGATGGCGGCGCATCTGGAAAAGACCGCGATACCAATGATCATCGACGGGGCCTGAGAGATACGCGCTGATCCAGTGCAGATTCTGGCGCACCCGGTCGATATTGGCGCGCTCCGGGTCGAACCGCAGCAGGTAACGCTCGCGCACATTCTCTAGGCGCCGCGTCTCGCTCAGCTGCGATGCGTTGGCGTAGCGGTGATAGAAATAATGCACCTCTTTTTCCGGGCAAAAGTGCAATTCGGGGTGCTGGTCCAGCACGGTATAGAGCCATGTGGTCCCGGCCTTCATCGCGCCGACCCCGAGAAAGAGAGTGCCCAGAAGCTTGCCTTGGGACATGGGGTTCCTCCGCCCTTGATGGGGGGAAACTAGGACAGCGGGGTTAAGCAATCATGGAGGTCAGAAGATAAAATCAAGCGCATCCAGATCGCTCAGTCCCACGGACAAAAGCGTGATCTGCCCGCTGCCTGTGTCGATGATCACGTCGCTGCCAGCCTGACTTGTGTGATTGGCCATGAGATCGGAATAGCTGGTGATGGCACTGATCGCGCTCAGATCGATCCGCTCAAAATCGTTGGTGGCCTCAAAATCCCCAATCCGGTCTGATCCGTGACCATCCTCAAAGATAAACGTATCGGCGTTGAAATCCCCAAAAAGGTCATCATTGCCGCCCCCCCCGGTCAGCGTGTCGAACCCGGCCCCACCATAGAGCGTGTCATTGCCGGCCTCGCCAAAAAGCTGATCATCGCCGGTGCCGCCGAAAAACCGGTCCTGCCCGTCGCCGCCAAAAAGCGTGTCATTGCCCGCCTCGCCAAAGAGCCCGTCATTGCCCTCGCCCCCCCGGCCCAGATCGTCGCCTGCCCCGCCAAAAAGCCGGTCTAGCCCGCCGCCACCCTCAAGCGTATCATTGCCCGCGCGGCCATAAAGATTGTCCGCCTGAAGCCCGCCATCGAGAAAATCGTCGCCCTCCCCCCCGTCGAGAAAGTCAAACCCGCCGTCGCCATAAAGAGAATCGTTGCCCTCCCCGCCAAAAAGCCCATCAACCGAACTGCCCAGATTGGTGCCGCCGCGCAAAACGTCGTTGCCCTCCCCGCCATAGAGCCTGTCGGCGGTATCACCACCCAGCAGTGTGTCATCGCCTGCATCGCCGTAGATCACGTCAAACCCGTCTTCGCCCAAGATACGGTCATTTCCCTCCCCGCCGTAAAGCAGATCAGCCTGCCCGCCACCGTTGAGAAAGTCCCCCCCCTCTCCGCCATGAATCGTGTCGAACCCTGCATCGCCCGTGATCGTGTCCTGCCCGGCCCCGCCATAGAGGCTGTCTTCCCCAAACCCTCCCGAGAGCACATCATCGCCATTATTGCCGAGCAGCGTGTCATTGCCGCCCTCCCCGCGCAGATCATCGTGCCCGGCAGAGCCATCATAGAATTCTGCCGCGTCGGTCCCGACAAAGACATCATCGGCCAGCGACCCGGTGATCTGGCCTTGTGCCTCGTCCACAGTCAGACGGTCGATGCTGATCAGGGCCTCTAAGATCTGATCGCGGGTGAGGGCCGTGCCGGCGGCGCTGAGCACGATGGTGATCTCCTCGCGGTAGCGCAGTTCGGCCCCGCCGGCATAGGGCAGGACGCGCAGATCCTCGATATCGTAAAGGCCGGGGAAGGCGGTGAGGTCAAGCCGGTCCTGACCGGGCGTAAAATCGGTGATGAGGTCTGTCGCATCATCCTTCACCAGCAGGAAATCGTCCTGCCCCGCGCCACCGGTCAGCGTGTCTGCGCCTTGCCCGTCTTGCAAGACGTCATTGCCATTGCCACCACTCAAAAGAGTATCGCCCCCCGTGGCCACCAGCACATCATCACGGGAGGTTCCGGAAAGCGTGCCGGACCCTTGCACGGTCTCGCCTGCATTGATCCCTGTGGTGCGAAACTCCACCAGATGCGGTGCGGCCTCGGTCGCGGCCCAGAGCATGATCTGCCCGTCCACCTCGGCCATGGTGATGTCAGTGATGCCGCGCAGCGGGGTGTCGATGCTGGCGGCAATAGAATCGAGAAGATGGAGTTGTCCACCGGGCAGCAGCGTAAAGAGGCTGATCCCCATATCCGAGCCTGCGGTGGCAATATAGAGCCGCCCGTCCACCTCCAGCGTCTCCAGATGCTGCGCCTGCGCAAAGCGCGTGTCGCGGCTGTCTAGGATGGCATCGGTCAGCACCAGCCCCTCATCCCCAAGGCGAAAGACCGACAGCGTCCCGGTGCCCGCCGCCACGGTGATGGCGAAAACCTCGCCGCCCACCTCGGCGGCCCGCACGGTCATGGGGGTGGAGAGGGCCCCGCCGACCATATCCGTGTTCAGACTGTCCAAAACACTTGCCGAGCCGAAGGGCGATATGCGCAGCGCGACCAGCGTGTTGTCCTGCCAGAACGTGGCGAACCCATATGTCTGCCCGCCGCTCTCGATCATCGCGACGCCGCCCACCGCGCCGCCGGGTATCCCCGCCACCCCTCGCACCGACGGGGTCGCGTCCAGATCAAGCACGCTGAGCCCGCCGCCCTGAAGCCCCACAAGCGCGAGATCACCCAGCGTGTCGATTTGCGAAATGGTGCGCGCATCAAGGTCGGGCAGAGTGCGCTCGGTCAGGGATGTGAGCGTCTGGTTACCCCTGCCGATGGGCATCAACTGAAGCTGATCATCACCAAGACCGGCAAGGATCACGCTATCGCCCAGAACGGCGATATCCGTATGCTCCAACTGTAGCAGGCTATCGTCCAACTCAAGCTGATCGCGTCGCACGGCCCCGTCAGAGGTGATGCGAAACGCGACGATGAAGTCGCCCCCTCGCCCCACTGAGAGCAAGAGCGGCCCGTCCGGCCCCTGCACCACGTGAAGGTCGGTTATCCCCTGCACGCGTTCGTTATCACCCGCAGGCACAGCGCCCGCAGTTTCCAGCCTGACCAAAGCCATAGCCACCCCTTTTCACCCTCACCAAGCGGGACCATGGGGCACAAAGCTTAATGGTAACCTTTGTAAATGTGGCGTAAAAATGAATGATTATTAAGATTTGAAAAACATGAGCCAGCATCGGCACGGCCTTGCCAAGCTGCCGCGCGTGCTGCTTTAAGCATTCCGCATTGTCTCGGAGGCCAGCATGGTCGATATCGCCGCCCGCGTTCACAACCACAAATGGAAGATCGACCCCATTGTGCGGTCTTTGATCGACACCGATTTCTACAAGCTTTTGATGTGCCAGTCGGTGTTCCGCTATCGCCCTGATACGCAGGTGCGCTTTAGTCTGATCAACCGCTCCAAGCATATCCCGCTGGCCGATCTGATTGATGAGGGCGAGCTGCGCGAACAGCTTGATCATATCCGCTCGCTTAACCTCACCCGCGGCGAGAGCACATGGATGCGTGGCAACATGTTCTACGGCAAGCGGGCCATGTTCACGCCTGAATTCATGGACTGGTTCGAGAACCTGCGCCTGCCGCCCTATCATCTGGAGCGGGTGGGCGATCAATATGAGCTGAGCTTTGAAGGATCATGGCCCGAGGTGATGCTCTGGGAAATCCCGGCGCTGGCGGTGCTCATGGAGTTGCGCTCACGCACCGTGCTGCACGACATGCGCAAGTTTGAGCTTCAGGTGCTTTATGCCCGCGCGATGACCAAGCTTTGGGAAAAGGTGGAGCGGCTGCGTGATGTCGAGGACCTGCGCCTTGCGGATTTCGGCACACGGCGGCGGCACAGCTTTCTCTGGCAGGATTGGTGTGTGCAGGCGATGACCGAGGGGCTGGGCGAGAAATTCGTGGGCACCTCCAATTGCCTCATCGCCAAGAACCGTGATCTGGAGGCAATCGGCACCAACGCCCATGAGCTGCCCATGGTCTATGCCGCACTTGCCGAAACGGACGAAGCGCTGGCCCGCGCGCCTTACGATGTCCTCAGCGATTGGCATGAGGAGCATGACGGCAATCTGCGCATCATCCTGCCCGACACCTATGGCACGCCCGGCTTTCTGGAGCGTGCGCCCGATTGGCTTGCAGGCTGGACGGGTATCCGCATCGACAGCGGTGATCCGGCCACCGGGGCCGAGCGTGCGATTGCATGGTGGAAAGCGCGGGGCGAGGACCCAACGCAAAAGCTGGTGATTTTTTCCGACGGGCTGGACGTGGACAAGATCGCCGAGCTGTCGGCGCAATTTGCAGGCCGGGTGCGGGTGTCCTTCGGCTGGGGCACGCTTCTGACCAATGATTTCCGTGGCCTCACGCCCGATGACCGTCTCGCGCCCTTCTCAATGGTGTGCAAGGCCGTGTCTGCCGATGGGCGCGCTACGGTCAAGCTCTCGGATAACCCGCGCAAGGCGATGGGCCCCAAGGATCAGATCGAGCGCTATAAACGCGTCTTTGGCGTGGGTGAACAGGCCGAGCAGGAGGTGCTTGTCTAGGCGATCCGGGGAACTCTTTGCCCGATCCTGCGTTTCCGGATGGAACATAACAGGAGATTTGGCCATGGGCATCGCAGTGGGCGACACGGTAAGGTGGAATTGGGGCAGCGGCACAGGAACCGGCGCGGTGACCGAGCGCTTCACCAGCAAGGTGACATGCCGGATCAAAGGCACAGACGTGACCCGAGATGGCAGCGTGAGCGACCCCGCCTTTCTGATTGAGCAGGAAGACGGCGACATTGTTCTCAAATCCAACTCCGAATTGGAAAGGATCTGAGACATGAGCCGCGATCACGGACCCTCAATCAAGGATGATGAGACCTATGAGGCCCTGCGCGAGGACGGTGCGTCGAGGCAAAAGGCGGCGGCCATTGCCAATGCACAGGCAAACCCCGACATGCACCCGTCCAAGACGGGCGGCGCGCATCCCCCCTATGAGGAGTGGACCAAGGACGACCTGCTCACGCGCGCCCGCGAACTCGACGTCAAAGGGCGCTCGAAAATGACCAAGGGCGCGTTGATCAAGGCGCTGCGCGCCTGACACGTCTCAGGGCAAGTGATCGACAATGGAAAGGTGCTGCGCCAGCTTGTCCACCTCACCAAGATACCGCTCGACAAGCGCGGGATCGCTGGGGGCTGCCGACACGCCCGCAGGCATTTCGCCCCGCGCAACTGACTCGATTGCCAAAGACAGCGGTATCGACACCAGCCGCGCCATGGCGGTGCCATTCTCATCGCCCCACGCGTCCATCACATAGGTCTTGTGCCAGACGGTGCCGCCGCCCGCCTCGACCTTCAGCGAGACACACATCACCACGCGATCAGGCTCGCCTTCTTCATAAGCGTTTTCGGCCCAGAACGTGTCGGACATTTCCCTCAGGCGCGCATCGCCCGCTGGTCCTTCCAGCGTCTCAACCTCGGCAAAGACATCTTTCCACGCCTCTGCCCAGCCATTGAGCCGCAATGTGCCGCGCACGAACTCCTTCACCCGCCATCCCGCGTCGAACCCATAGTCCTGCATGAAGGGCAGGCTGTCGCGGTTGGGGTAGACCTCAAAGCTCTCGGGGTTGCGCAGGGGGGCTGTGTAGCTGCTGATCGCGTCCCATGGGCGGGCGACGTTCAGCTCCTTGAAATCACGGATCGAGCGGGAGGGCGAGCGCAGCGCCTTCAGCACACCCAGAGGCGACCAGCTGAACTTGTAGCGAAACGGGTTGGGGTGTTTCGGGATACCCCCGCAATAGGAGATGAAGCTCAGATCGCCCATCACCCCGCTGCTGCGAAAATCTGCCATCAGTGCGTGTGCCATCAGGTGATCAATGCCGGGATCAAGCCCGATTTCGTTGACAAAACTCAGCCCCGCCGCCTCGGCCCGCGCATGAAGCGCGCGCATCTCGGGCGCAATGTAGGACGACGAGACGAAATGCGCGCCCTTGCTCAGGCACATCTCGGCCAGCGGCACGTGCCAGTCACCGGGCAGCATCGAGACCACGATATCACCGGGCTGCACCACGGCGCTGATCGCGTCCGTGTCGAAGGCAAAGATCGCCTGGGTGAGATCGCCCACCGCGTCCTCGGCCTTTTGCGTGGTCCGGTTCCAGACGGACACTTCATGGCCCGCCTTGATCAGCCGTCGCAAACCCGGAATGGCCGAAAGGCCGGTGCCGCACCAATGGATGGTCATGTCAAATATCCTTCATCGCGTCATGAAATGTGGTCTCGGCCCGCGCCCAGACCCCGCCGTGCAGGGTGCCTAAGCCCAACAGAGAGGGCAAGAGCTGTGCCGCATAATCCTCGCTGCTTTCCACGGGCAAAAGCGAGGGCAGGTTATCAATCGCCATGACATCCATCGGCGGCGTGTCGTGGACGCGCAGCGCGGGGGCTGCCCAATCGGTCGCGTGGGTGTAGATCGGCACCGGGTTGTAATCGCTGTCAGGATCGCAGGCCACGTCGCCGATCACCGTGAGGCGGCGGGGCGCGTCCAGCGCTGATTTTGGCACAAACACGGGCGTGCCGGGGCGCGCGAAGATACAGTTGAGAAAGATGTCATGGCCGAGGATTTTTGGGAATGGCCCGCCCGTGGCCGTCTCATCCATGTCCCAGCGGGTTGGCGTTATCCCCATCGCCTCGCACAGATCCGCAGCGCCCGTGCCGACCCGGCCCAACGCTCCGATAATGATCGCGCGGGGGCTGTCCAACCCCCCCAAATCGCGTGCCAGATCAGCCAGAAGCGCATCACGCCCCTGATATGTCGCGACCGCCGGGCAAATCTCACCACGTTTCTGCGCGGCCCACGCCTTGAGCGATACAGCCGCCCCCGCATAGCCCGCCCAATAGCCAAACGCGGCCACGCGGCGGCCTTGCCTGTCCACGAGGTATTCCAGATCGTAAAGCGTGCCGCCCCCGGCCTTGAACCGCTCCAAGAGCGCGCGCCCGGAATGTTGGCCTTTGAACGCATGGCCGAACATGATGTGGCGATGCGGCAGGGGCATGCCATCCTCCGGCAGCTCCTTGAGGCCAAAGATGATCGCCTCTGCCGGTGCGCTGGGCCAGCTATTCTCCGCCGCGATGGTGCAGCCCGCCGCGCGGTAGCCCGCAAGCGATATCGCCCGGACCGAACTTTCCTCGACCGTCACGTTTATCCCTGCCGCGATCAATGCGCGCGCGCCATCCGGCGTGATGCCGACCCGCTCCTCAAAGGTGCGTTGCTCCGCGCGCACCCATAGATGCGTCATGGCATGATCCCCGCCGCGCGGACGGCCTTGACCGAAGGCCGCGCCTCCATCGCCGCGCGGAAGGCGAGGATTTTGGGAAAGGCCCGCACATCCACGCGGTCGGCCTCAAGCCAGCTGCACACGGTAAAGAGATAAGGATCGGCAATGCTGATCTGATCGCCCAGAACATATGTCCCGCGTAGGCAATGTGCCTCCACATAGGCGGCGTTCTCGGTCATGTTTACGGGCATCTTGGCGCGCATATCCGCATGGCTCGCCTCCGCATCGGCCCAGCGGATGCCGCGCGGCCCATGGGCGTGGTTCACATGCATCGTGCTGGCCAGATAATACATCACCGCGCGCATATGGGCGGCGTCCTCGGGCGCGTTGGGCATGAGCCCCGCCTCGGGCCGGATCGCCGCGAGGTAGTCGAGGATCGCACCCGTCTCGGTCAGCACGCTTGCGCCGGTGTCCAGTGCGGGCACGCGGCCCTTGGGGTTGATCGCGTGATAGGCGGGCTTGGTCTGTGCGCCCTCCTTGAAGTTCACAAGGCACGGCTCAAACGCGACGCTCGCCTCATGCAGACCAATGGCCACCGCCATCGAAACGGTCCCCGGCATATAGTATAGCTTCATCTGTCCCACCTTTCAGATAAACGTCTGCTTAGATAAACGTCCGCGCCGCCGCCCGGTCGGGCCTGTCCAGATGCGGCGTGGCGTTGAACATGCCCAGCATCAACCCGCCATGCACATATTGCAGCCTGTGCAGGGAGCTGTTGTTGATATGCAGCATCACCTTGGCGGTGGCCGCCATATCAAGCATCAGCACATGCCGCACGATCATTGAGATCACGCCGCCCGATGTGACCAAAAGCACCTTGCCATGGCCTGTGCAGACCTCGTCGATCAGGGCTTCGATCCGCCCGGTAAAATCCTCGAACCGCTCGGGCATGTTGTCCAGATGCCCGGCGGCCCAATAGCCCATGACCTCGGGCAGATAGCGGGCGAACTCCGCCGCCTCCTGCGGTGCTGGGATGCCATGCTGCGCCTCGACCGCTTGGGTCAGCGCGAAATAGCTCAGCTCATTGAGCCGCGCATCCGTCTCATCGGGGCCATAGCCCATGGCGCTAGCGGTGTCTTGCTGGCGTTGCAACGTGCCGCTGATGACTCTATTGAACCGCTCGTTATGGCCGCGCATATGATCGCCCAGCCACGTGGCCTGCTGCCGCCCGAGATCCGACAGCTGGTCATAGCTTGCCTCATCGGTCGCGGCGCTGTTGGCCTGCCCGTGCCGCACCAGAACGATCTCGGTCACATGTCTCTCCTTGTGCTTTCAGCGCGCACCCTACCGTCCTGCCTTGGGGGGTCCAGCCAGAAATGGGCTGTGCACAGATTTTCCTGCGGCAATGCCGGGGCGGAGACGCAGGCCGCTTCTTCCTTTTGCGCCGCGCGGCTTGGTATTATAGACCTGAGACCATGGCGCGCAAAACATCCCCCCAAAAGCCCGGCCTGAGGCCTGCCCGGCGCGGCCTGCACCGCGTGCGCAGCTTGCGCGCAGGTCTGGCATGGTTTGCGTTGGTCTCGGTGCTGGCGGTTTTGGCGGCCTCCCTTGTGCACCGGGTTTTGCCCCCCAGTCCAACATTTTACATGAAGCAAGAGGCCCACCGCCTCGGTGGGATTGATCACGCATGGGTGCCGATCTCGGAAGTGGCCCCAGTGATGGCGCGGGCAGTTGTGGCCGCGGAGGACGCGAATTTTTGCCTCCACTGGGGCTTTGACATGCGCGCCATACGCGCCGTGATTGAGCGTGGCGAGACGCGCGGTGCCTCCACCCTCAGCCAGCAAACGGTCAAAAACGTCTATCTCTGGCAGGAACGTACATGGGTGCGCAAGGCGCTGGAGGCGATGATGACACCGGTGATCGAGGCGATGTGGTCCAAGCGGCGCATCATCGAGGTCTATCTCAACATTGCCGAGTTTGATGAGGGCATTTTTGGCATTGATGCCGCAGCGCATCATTATTTCGGGGTCAACCCGTCGGATCTCAGCGCGCTTCAGGCCGCGCGCCTCGCGGCCGTCCTGCCAAACCCCAAGGAACGCTCGGCCTCCAAGCCATCGAATTTTGTGCGCGAACGCACCGCCGCGATCATGGACGGGGCGGCCACCATCCGGCGCGATGGCCGCTCTGCGTGTTTCGAGGATTGAAAACCGCACGATACCTTGGCATTGAAGAAGAGCATTTTTCAAAGGGCGCCCTCTAGTCATGGCCAAGCTGTATCACGTCCCGCTCTCTCCTTTTTGTCGTAAGGTGCGGCTGAGCCTTGCGGAAAAGCGTATCGACTATGAGCTGATCGAAGAGCGGTATTGGGAGCAGCAGCCCGATTTCCTGCGCCGCAACCCGGCGGGCAAGGTGCCTGTGCTGCGGATTGACGGCAAAACTATGTCGGAAAGTGCCGCGATTTGCGAATATCTTGAGGAGAAATACCCCGAGCCGCCCCTGATGCCCAAAAGCACCGATGCGCGCTATGAGGTGCGCCGCCTTGTGACATGGTTTGATGACAAGTTTCACCATGAGGTGACATCAAAACTGCTCTATGAGCGGGTGAACAAGAAGGTCATGGGCGCGGGCTTTCCCGACAGCAAGAACGTGAAAGCCGGGGCGAAGGCGATCAAATATCACCTCGATTACATGACATGGCTCTTGGATCATCGCCGCTGGCTGGCGGGTGATGTGATGACGCTGGCTGATTTCGCCGCCGCCGCCCATCTGAGTGCGCTGGATTACATCTCGGACGTTGATTGGCACTGGAGCGATGCGGTCAAGGATTGGTACGCGAAAATCAAATCGCGCCCGGCGTTCCGCAATATCCTGACCGATCAGGTCTCGGGGTTTCCACCGCCACAGCATTATGCCGACCTTGATTTCTGAGATCAGACGGTGCTGGGGGGCTTTGCCCCCTACGGTGAAAATGCGGGCATTTTCACCGCCACCCCCAGGATATTTTTGGCAAGAAGATGCATGAGGGGCTCAAAGCCCGGCTGAACGTGCAAGCCTTGGCCGAAGGGTTTGACCTGATGCGGATTTGCCGCCCGGATGCGGTGCCTGAGGTGCCGGAGCGGCTGGCGGCGTTTTTGGAGGCTGGGCGGCACGGGCAGATGGGCTGGCTGGAAGAGCGCAGTGCGTGGCGCGGTGATCCGGCTGCACTCTGGCCCGAGGCGCGGTCGGTTATCATGCTGGGCGAAAGCTATACGCCGCAGGAAGATCCGCTGGCCAATCTGACTGTGCCGGAGCTTGGGACGGTCTCGGTCTATGCACGCAACCGTGATTACCATGATCTGGTCAAGAAGCGGCTGAAACGCCTCGCCCGGTGGCTTTTGGCGGAATGTGGTCCGGGGGGGCCTGAGGCCGCGCCACCCGAGGTGAAAGTTTTCGTTGATACAGCGCCCGTGCCCGAAAAGCCGCTGGGGCAGGCGGCGGGGCTGGGCTGGCAGGGTAAGCACACGAATCTGGTCAGCCGTGATATGGGAAATTGGTTTTTCATCGGGTCGATCTTTACCACGATTGACCTCGCCCCGGATGCGGCTGAGATTGATCATTGTGGCTCGTGCCGGGCTTGTCTCGATGTCTGCCCGACGGATGCTTTTCCCGCGCCTTATGAATTGGATGCGCGCCGCTGCATTTCCTACCTCACGATCGAACATAAAGGCCCGGTTGATCCGGCGCTCCGCCCGCTTTTGGGCAACCGGATCTATGGCTGTGATGATTGCCTTGCGGCCTGCCCGTGGAACAAATTCGCCCAAGAGGCGCGCGAGCTGCGCTATCATGCGCGGCCCGATCTCGTCGCGCCGCGTCTGGACGAGTTGGCGGGCCTTGATGATGCGGCCTTCCGCGCGCTCTTCTCCGGCTCTCCTATCAAGCGGATCGGGCGGGATCGGTTTTTGCGCAATGTGCTATACGCCATCGGTAATTCGGGTCGTGTGGATCTTTTGCCAAGCGCCGAGGCGCATCTGGATGATCCGGACGAGGCTGTGGCGGATGCGGCGCGCTGGGCGCAATCACGGCTGCAATCTGCCGCAAACAGGCTGGAATAGCGCGCGAAACCCGCTACACCCGGGCAGAGCAAAGGGCGGAGGCGGGCATGGCAATTCTTTTGGGTGTGGACACCGGCGGCACCTATACGGACGCGGTGCTTATCCGCGACGAGCAGGAGGTGATTGCCTCGGCCAAGTCCCTCACCACGCGGCATGATCTGGCCATCGGCATTGGCGGGGCTGTGGCGGCGGTGCTGGAGCAAAGCGGCGTGGCACCTGGTGAGATTGCGCTTGCGTCCTTGTCCACCACATTGGCGACCAATGCACTTGTCGAGGGGCAGGGCGGGCGCGTGGGTCTCGTCTATATTGGCTTTCGTGAGCAGGATCTGGAGGGGCACGGCCTGCGCGCGGCCCTTGGCGGTGATCCCGCCCTGATCGTGTCTGGCGGGCACAATCATGCGGGCTATGAGGCGCGCGCCTTAGATCATGCCGCGTTGCAAGCGTGGCTCAGCGAGGATCATGGCATTTCGGCCTATGCGGTGGCTGCACAGTTCGCTACCCGCAACCCCGAGCATGAGCTGACCGCGGCCCGGATGATCACGGAGATCACCGGGCGGCCGGTATCGTGTTCGCATCACCTCTCGGCCAAGTTGAACGGGCCGAAGCGCGCTCTGACAGCCCTGCTAAACGCGCGGCTGATCGGAATGATTGCCCGGCTGATCAACGAGGCGGAGGGCAAGCTCACGGAGCTTGGTATCACCGCGCCCTTGATGGTGGTGCGCGGGGACGGGGCGCTCATCAGCGCGGATCAGGCGCGCGAGCGGCCCATCGAGACGATCCTCAGCGGGCCTGCGGCCTCTATTGTGGGCGCGCGTTGGATGACTGGGGTGGAGACGGCTCTGGTCTCGGATATAGGGGGCACCACCACGGATGTGGCGGTGCTGCGCGGCGGCAAGCCCACGATTGATCCTGCGGGCGCGCAGGTCGGGCCGTGGCGCACGATGGTGGAGGCGGTCGCGATGCGCACCACGGGCCTTGGCGGTGACAGCGAGGTGCATGTGGTGGCCGAGGGCTTGGCGGGGGGTGTTACGCTTGGGCCTCGCCGGGTGCTGCCCGTCAGCCTGATTGCGCAGGAGGCACCGGACGTGGTGCACCGCACGCTGGAGATCCAGCTGCGCAGCGCCGTGCCCAATGAGCATGATGTGGTGTTCACGCGCGCCGTGTCCGGTGTGGATGCGGGCGGCCTGCCAGAGCGGGACGCGGCCCTTTTGGAGCGGATCGCGGCAGGCGTCTGTCCGGTCGGGGATGTGCTGCGCACGCGGATGGAGCATCAGGCGTTGCGCCGCCTTGTGACGCGCGGCCTTGTGCAGGTCTCGGGCGTCACGCCCTCGGATGCGAGCCATGTTTTGGGCCGCGTGGATGCGTGGGACCGCGAGGCTGCGGAAAAGGCGCTGACGCTTCTGAGCCGCAAGCGCACGGGGTCGGGCAACGTGCTGGCTGCAAATGCGCGCGAGATGGCTGAGATGATCGTCGAGCGGCTGACCTATCAGACGGTTTTGGCCTTGTTAGAGACTGGTTTTGCTGAGGAAGAGACGCCGTTCGGGCTGGCCCCTGATCAGTTGGCGCGCCATGTTCTGATGCAGCGCGGTATGGACGGGCATGCAGGGCTGGTCCGGGTCGCGGCGGGCTTAGGCGTGCCTGTGGTGGGGCTTGGGGCCTCGGCGGCGAGCTATTACCCGGCGGTGGGCGCGCGTTTGGGCTGTGAGATGATCCTGCCGGAGCATGCGGGCGTGGCCAATGCCATCGGTGCAGTGGTGGGGCAGGTCACGATCCGGCGGAGCGGCACTGTGACGGCGCCCTCCGAGGGGCTCTACCGGGTGCATCTGGAAAGCGGGCCGCAGGATTTCACCACGTCTGATGCGGCGCTGGAGATGCTGGAGCAGGCTCTGACCGAGGCCGCGCGGGGCGAGGCCCTTGCGGCGGGGGCCGAGGACATTCAGGTCACCGCGCGCCGCGATTTGCGCACAGCACAGGCCGAGGCACGCCAAGTTTTTCTGGAAGGGGAGATCACGGTCGAGGCGTCCGGGCGTCCGAGGATCGCCATTTAGTTGCCTTTAGAGTGCGAGCGCGTCAGTTCAGCAGCGGCTCAATCTCATCGGTCAGAGTGGACGAGAGCGGCTTTACCGTGCTGCCGAACGTGGCAGCGACCGTGCCGTTGGGGGCCACGAGGATCTTGCTGAAGTTCCACGCGGGCGTGAAGCCCACCTCCTCAGCCACGGATGTGTAGAACGGATGTGCATTGGCCCCGCGCACAGAGGTGATGCCGGTCATGGGCATGTCGATGCCGTAGGTCAGCTCGCAGAAATCCTTGACCTCTTCGTTAGTGGCAAGTTCTTGGCGAAAATCGCCCGATGGCACGGCGAGCACAACCAGTCCGCGGTCGCGATACGTCTCATAGAGGGTCTGGAGCCCCTCATATTGATCCGTAAATCCGCAGCGCGAGGCGGTATTTACCACCAAGACCGGTTGGCCCGCCCAATCAGACAGCTTCAATGTGCCGCCATCGATATTCTCAAACGGCGCGGTCAGCTCGATCGCGGCTGCGGGCAGGGCCAGCAGGGAGGCGAGTATTGCGAGAATGAAGCGCATAAGTCTCTCCGTTTAAGTGCTGAAGGGCTACGGGTGCGGGCGGGGTTTGGATCATAACCATGCGGTATAAGTGAAATATCTTTTTGAAAAACCCGCCCGCATCCCATCTAATAGACCAAGCAACCGATGGAGGCATGAGATGAGCCGATACACCAAAGACCCCGACGCGATCGCCCGGCTGAGCGCCGAGGAGTTCTATGTCACGCAGCAAAGCGGGACCGAGCGGCCCGGCACGGGCAAGCTTTTGTCCAATAAGGAGCCGGGGATTTACGTCGATATCGTCTCGGGCGAGCCTTTGTTTGCCAGCGCCGACAAATATGAGAGCGGCTGTGGCTGGCCCAGCTTCACCAAGCCGATTGAGCCTGCCCATGTGGCGGAGTTGACGGACGCGACACATGGTATGGTCCGCACCGAGGTGCGCAGCGCCCATGGCGACAGCCATCTGGGCCATGTGTTCAATGATGGCCCGCAGGAGCAAGGCGGGCTACGCTATTGCATCAACTCAGCCAGTTTGCGCTTTGTGCACCGCGACGAGATGGAGGCCGAAGGCTACGGCGATTACCTGACCCAAGTGGAGGATGTGACATGAATGAACGTGCAGTTTTGGCGGGCGGATGTTTCTGGGGGATGCAGGACCTGATCCGCCGCAAACCCGGCGTGATTTCGACCCGTGTGGGCTATACTGGCGGCGATGTGCCCAACGCCACCTACCGCGATCACGGGACTCATGCGGAGGGGATTGAGGTCGTGTTTGACCCGGCTGTGATCACCTACCGCGAGATTCTGGAGTTGTTTTTCCAGATCCATGATCCGACCACGCCCAACCGGCAGGGCAATGATATCGGGATGAGCTATCGCTCGGCGATCTACTATGTCGACGACGCCCAGCGCGCCGAGGCCCTGCGCACCATCGCGGATGTCAACGCCAGCGGCCTCTGGCCCGGCAAGGTCGTGACCGAAGTGGAGCCTGTGGGCGATTTCTGGGAGGCGGAGCCTGAGCATCAGGATTATATCCAGCGCATCCCCAACGGCTATACCTGCCACTTCCCGCGCCCTGATTGGGTGCTGCCCAAGGTGGCGGCCAAGGTCTGAGCCAAGCGGCACGCGCGGCTTGACCTTCGCGCAGGCGCAGCGCAGTCAGGCGGGGTAAGGAGCCTCGCCTGATGAACCCACTTCGCGGAATTGCCCTCAAGCTGACGGCGGTGATGCTTTTCATCATCATGGCTGCATTGATCAAGGCCGCATCGGACAGTGTGCCGCCCGGTCAGGCGGTGTTTTTCCGGTCGTTCTTCGCCATTCCTGTGATCCTTGTCTGGCTCGCCCTGCGCGGTGAGCTGCGCACGGGGCTGCGCGTGGTCTCGCCCATGCGGCACGTTTGGCGCGGGGTGATCGGCACGATGGCGATGGGTCTGAAGTTCACCGGGCTCGGGCTCTTGCCGCTGCCCGAGGTGACGGCGCTGGGCTATGCCGCACCGCTTTTGACGGTGGTCTTTGCGGCGATGTTTCTGGGCGAGCGGGTGGGCGTGTTTCGCCTCGGGGCCGTGGCTTTAGGCCTTGTCGGCGTGCTCATCGTCCTTGCCCCACGGCTGAGCCTGCTGGAGGGCGGTGCGCAGGACCCTACGGCGGCGCTGGGCGCGGTTGTGGTTCTGATGGGCGCGGTCTGCGTGGCGCTGGCGGTGATCTATGTGCGCATTTTGGTGCAGACCGAACATGTTGCAGCCATCGTGTTCTATTTCTCGGTCACGGCGAGCGTTCTGTCGCTTCTGACGCTGCCCTTTGGGTGGGCATGGCCCACGGGGGCAGAGGCGCTGATGCTGATCGCGGCGGGGGTGATCGGGGGGATGGCGCAGATTTTCCTGACCACGTCCTATCGCTATGCGGATGCGGGGGTGTTGGCCCCGTTTGATTATGCCTCAATGCTCTTTGCGTTGCTGATCGGGTATTTCATATTTTCCGAAGTGCCCACAGAACCGATGCTGATGGGCGCCAGTCTGGTCATCCTCGCGGGCCTCATCATCATCCTGCGCGAGCGGCATCTGGGCCTCAAGCGGAGCAAAGCGCGGTCTGCCAAAAGCACCCTTGGTTAAGCGCCCTTGAGCCACGCTGCGCCATAGACGGGCCAGAACCACGCGCGGCGGTATTTGCCCAAGGGCCATTTCTTGGGCGGGGTCTGCATGATCTGGGGATAGAGATTGCGCGGCTTTCGGTCCTGCGCCAGGTCGGCCAGAAGTGCGCCGGCATAGCTGGCCATCGCCACGCCATTGCCATGATAACTGATCGCCGTAAAAGCCCCTGGCATCGTGTCAATCGGACCTGCATAGGGTGTGAGATCGCGCGCGATACTCAAAAGGCCATGCCAGCTATGGGGCGTCTCCACATGCTTCCACGCCGGGAACATCCGCTCAAAATGGCTGCGGATGTTATTGTGCATCCGCCGGTCCGCCCATGGCGCAGAGAAAAGCCCACCGCGCATCCCGAAAAGCATCCGGTTATTGGGCATGAGGCGGAAGTAATGCACGAAAAAGAGATCGTCATAGCATGCCTGATTGCTGCTCCAACCTTGGGCGGCAATCTCCGCGTCGCTCATCTCGCGGGTGACGAGCACGTTGGATTGCGTGGGGAGGTAGCGGCCATGCATCCATTCGGGCAGATCGTCTGAGCTGTAGCCGTTGGTCGCCACGATCAGGCGTTTTGCCTGCACGCGCGCCTCAGGCGTTTGCAGCGAGAAGCCGCGCGCCTGATCAATCCGCTGCACCGGGCTGCGCCCGAAGATGCGGACCCCGGCGGCGCGGGCGGCATCCGCGAGCCCGTTGGCGTATTTATAGGGGTTGAGCGCAAATCCGATGGGGATGTTGAGCGCGCCGTGAAAGGCTCCCCGCATCCCGTTCTGGGCCAGTTGATCTCCAGGGATCACCTCGGCCTCCAACCCGTAATCTTGGCGTATTTTCTTGGCTGCGTCCTCAAACCCGCGCGCCGCCTTGGGGCTATCGGCCAGCATGGTCTCCCCGTCCGAGTGGCGGTCCACCTGAAGGTTGTTTTGCTCAATCAACCCCTCGGCCAGATTAACGGCCGCCATCTCGCTTTCGCACCATTCCCGGCGGGCGTCCTCGCCATACATGCGCCGCAGGATCGTCTCTGACGCTGCTGACCCGCCAAGACAGCAAAACCCGCCATTGCGCCCTGACGCGCCCCAGCCCACGTCCTGCGCCTCCAGCACGATCACATCCGCGCCGTCCTGAGCCAGATGCAGCGCCGCCGAAAGCCCTGTGAACCCCGCGCCGATAATGGCCACATCGGCGTTCAGCGTGCCACGCGCAGGCGGGCTGGCCTCGCGGTCCAGCGTGCTGGGCCAGTAGCAATTCTCGCGCGGCACCTCGCCGTAAGCATGGGCAGGGAAGATGCGCTTCACGCGCGCTCCGCCTCGCGCTCGTCCGCCTGTTGGCGCATCAATTGGCGTTTGGAGATGAGCGAGGCCGAGATCACGCCGATGGTGACCACGGCAATCATCAACGTCGACAGCGCGTTGATCTCAGGGCTGACCCCGAGGCGCACGGCAGAGAAGATTTTGATCGGTAGCGTCGTCGCCGATGGGCCAGCTGTGAAGGACGCAATCACCAGATCATCAAGGCTGAGCGTGAAGGCCAAAAGCCAGCCGGAAATGACCGCAGGCGCGATGATGGGCAGCGTGACCAGCCGGAAGGCGGAGAAGGGCGAGCAGCCCAGATCAAGTGCAGCCTCCTCCAGCGAGCGGTCAAAGCTGATCAGGCGTGAGGAGACAACGACCGACACGAAGCACATCGAGAATGTGGTATGCGCGAGAATGATCGTGACGATCCCCCGATCAAGCCCGATCCCGATGAAGAGAAGCAAGAGCGACAGGCCCGTGATCACTTCGGGCATCACCAAAGGCGCATAGATCATGCCGGAAAAGAGCGTGCGGCCCAAAAACCGCCCCCCGCGCACCAAGACGTAAGCCGCCATCGTGCCCAGAACCGTGGCGATGGTGGAGCTGACCACGGCCACCTGAATTGTGACCCATGCAGCATCCAGAAACGCTTCATTGCCCAACAGTTCCCCATACCATTTGGTCGAAAACCCGCCCCAAACCGTGACCAGCTTGCTCTCGTTGAAGCTGTAGATGATCAAGATCACCATCGGTAGATAAAGAAACGCAAAGCCCAGCGTGAGGGAGGTGGCGTTGAACCACGAAAACCGTCTCATCCGTCCATCTCCCGCTGCTTTTGCTCATTGCGCTGAAAGAGCACGATGGGGATGATCAGGATCAGCAAAAGGATCACAGCCACCGCAGAGGCAACGGGCCAATCGCGGTTGTTGAAGAACTCCTCCCAGAGGATTTTGCCGATCATCAGCGTGTCGGAGCCGCCCAGAAGAGAGGGGATCACAAACTCGCCCAGCGCGGGGATAAAGACGAGAAAACACCCGGCGATGATGCCGTTTTTGCTGAGTGGGATGGTGACGAGCCAGAACGCCGTGAAACGCGAACAGCCCAGATCTTCTGCCGCCTCCAGAAGGGAATCGTCCATCCGCTCCAGCGCGGAATAGATGGGCAGGATCATGAAGGGTAGGTAGGTATAGACGATGCCGATATAGACCGCCGTGTTGGTGTTGAGGATCGTCAGCGGCTCGGAGATGACACCCATGCCCAGCAGCAGCTGGTTGAGATACCCCTCGGTCGACAGAATCCCCATCCACGAATAAACCCGGATCAAAAAGCTGGTCCAGAAGGGCAGGATCACGAGCATCAGCAGGGTGGGCCGCCAATGATCCGGCGCGCGCGCCATGGCATAGGCGATGGGATAGCCCACGGCCAATGCCAGCACCGTGGAGATCAGCGCGATTTGCAGCGAGGACAGGTACGCCTTCCAGTAAAGATCATCGGTTGTCAGGAAGGTGAAATTCTCAAAGTCCAGGCCTGTGAAGAAGTCCCGAACCCCGGCCCAGCCAGCGGCCAGATCAAGCGTAGGGGTATAGGGCGGGATGGCCAGCGCCGGATCGCTGAGCGCGATTTTGAACACGATGGCGAAGGGCACGAGGAACAGCGCCACCAACCATGCGTAGGGAACGGCGATGAGGATGAGGCGGCGCATCTCCCTCAGCGCTCCAAAAGGACGGCGGCGGTGTCGGTCCACGACACCCAGACGCGATCCTCCCACGTGAAGGGACGGTTGGCGAGGCGGCGTGTATTGGCCGTCTGCGCCTTGATGATTTGCCCCGTGGCCAGTTGCACGTGATAGGTCGAAAGGTTCCCCAAATAGGCGATATCGAGGATTTTACCCTCAAGCGCGTTGCGCACCCCCTCGGGGCGGTCCTTGCTGATCATCACCTTTTCGGGGCGGATCGCCAGATGGGCGGTCTGGCCTTGCGTCAGATCCAGACCGGAGGCGGCAAAGAGGTCTGGCTGTCCTTCGGCAAAGGCGATGCTATAGCCGCCCTTGGCCTTGCTGGCGCGCCCCTCTAGAATGGTCACTTCCCCGATAAAGTCAGCGACATAGACGGAGCCGGGCATCTCGTAGATATGCGCCGGCGTGTCGGCCTGAATGATGCGGCCATCATCCATCACCGCCACGCGGGAGGCGACGGTCATTGCCTCTTCTTGGTCATGCGTCACGATTACGAATGTGGTGCCGGTTTTTTCCTGAATGTCCATCAACTCAAACTGCGTGTCTTGGCGCAGCTTAGCGTCGAGTGCGCCCAAAGGCTCATCCAGCAACAAAAGCTTTGGGGCTTTGGCGAGGCTCCGCGCAAGCGCCACGCGCTGCCTTTGCCCGCCGGAAATCTGGTGCGGTTTGCGCTGGGCGAATTTCTCCAGCCGGGTCAGTTTGAGCATCTGCTCCACCCGTGCCGCGATCTCATCCTTGGGCATTGTGCCGCGCTTGAGGCCAAACGCGATATTCTCCCAGACCGACAGGTGCGGAAAGAGCGCGTAGGACTGAAACATCATGTTCACGGCGCGTTTGTTGGGCGGGATGGGCGCTATATCCTGCCCCGAGAGGAGGATCTTGCCGCTCGTGGGGGTCTCGAACCCGGCGAGCATCCGCATCATCGTGGTCTTGCCACAGCCCGAGGGGCCAAGCAGCGCGAAGAACTCTTTTTCGTAGATATCGAAGGTCTGATTGTCGATTGCGGTGAAATCACCAAAACGCTTGGTCACACCTTTGAACTCGATCAGAGGTTTGGCGCTTGGATCATTCCACGGCTCAAATGCAGTCTGGCTCATGCAAGTAGTCCCCCCAAGGCCGCGCTGGGCCGGAAAAAAGCCCGCCCCGGTGTGATCCGGCGCGGGCCAACAGGCATCAGACGCCCGATTTGATCTTGGTCCACATGCGCGTGACGACACGCTGCACCTTGGGACCATAAGGCGTGGTGGTGTAGAGGTTCTCCAGCGTCGCCTCATCAGGGTAAATCGCGGGGTCCCCGATCACATCCTCGGCCAGAAGCGGTTTGGACGCCTCATTGCCGTTGGCATAATAGACGTAGTTTGACGCATCGGCCATGTTCTGCGCGTCCATGATGAAGTTCAGGAACACATGGGCCGCATCGGGGTTTGGCGCGTCCACCGGGATCGCCATTTGGTCAAACCACATCAGCGCGCCCTCGGACGGTGCGTTATACGCGATCTCGACGCCGTTTTCCGCCTCCGCCGCGCGGTCACGCGCCTGAAGGATATCACCGGACCAGCCGAAGGCGACGCAGATGTCCCCATTGGCCAGAGCGTTGATATATTCCGAGCTGTGGAACTTGGTCACATGCTCGCGCACACCCATCAAAACGGGCTCTGCCAATGCGATCACATCGGGGTCCTGGCTGTCGGGATCTTCGCCGATATATTTCAGCGCAGCGGGGATCATCTCGGCGGGGGCATCAAGGAAATGCACGCCGCAGGAGGCCAGCTTTTCCATATTGCCGGGCTCGAAGATCAGCGAGAGCGAGTCGATCGGAGCGTCTTCGCCCAGAATCTCGGTCACTTTGCCGACGTTCACGCCAATACCCGTGGTGCCCCACATATAGTTAATGGAATATTCATTTCCGGGGTCATATTGCGCCGTGCGCGCCTCGACCACATCCCACATATTGACGTGGTTTGGCAGTTTGCTGAGATCCAGCTTTTGGAAGGCGCCCGCCGTGATCTGACGTTGCAGGAACGTGCCCGAGGGCACAACCACGTCATATCCCGCGCCGCCTGCCAGCATTTTGGTCTCAAGCACTTCGTTGCTGTCGAAGACGTCATAGATAAGATCGATGCCCGTCTCGGCCTCGAACTTCTCCAGCAGCGCTTCGTCGATATAGTCGGACCAGTTATACACACGCACTTCATCGGCGCCGGCAGAGGCTGCGGCCAGCGCAAGGGCGGCTGTGGTGGTCAGAAAGGTCGTTTTCATTTTTATCTCCCGTTATGGGCAGATTTTCTCTGCCGGTACACTACATTTGATCATGTTTCCGCATAAGCGCAATATGGTATTGTTTTCACGCAGCCGTTAAGCTGACAAGCCAATAGACGGGCGCGGTAGGCACAAAAGGCAAGAGCAGATGCAACAACAGGTAGCGAATTGGGATGACGCGAGCACGGGCACGGGAGAAGCAGGGCTTCCGGCGCATGAGCTGATTTACCGCCAGCTGCGCGAGATGATCCTCTTTGGCGACCTGACCCCAGGCCAAGCGGTGACCATTCAGGGCCTCACCGCCGAGCTGGGGGCGGGCATGACCCCCGTGCGCGAGGCGATCCGGCGGCTGACCTCGCAAGGTGCGTTGGAGTTTCAAGGCAATCGGCGGGTGTCTGTGCCGCTTCTAAAAACGGGCGATATTGATGAAATGATCGTAGCGCGTGAATGGCTTGATCCATACCTCACCCGCCGCGCCGCCTTGGCAGCGAGCGGGACCGACGCAGACCAGCTTGCCGAGATTGACGCAGCACTTGATCTTGCGATCCGCCGGGGCGATCTGCGCGCCTATTTACAGGGCAATTACGAGTTTCACATGATGCTCTACACTTTGGCGGGCTCGCCCTTGCTTGCCGAGCTTGCCGAGGGCCTCTGGCTCAGGTTTGGCCCGTCGATGCGGGTGGTGTGCGGGCGGATGGGCACGCAGAACCTTCCCGATAATCACAAGGCGGCGATAGCGGCTCTGCGTGCCGCCGATCCGGATGCGGCGGCCGAAGCCATTGAGCGCGACGTGCGTCAGGGGATGGAGCAGCTACGCCTGTCGTTGGAGCCGCCTGTCGCCGCGACCTGAGCATGGCGATTTGATTCGATTGACTTCCCGGCATTTGATCATATTCTGGAGGTGAGATCCCCCAACGCTGAGGGGGAGCAACGCTGCGAAAGGCTCCGCTCATGAACATGATCACCAACCACATGCCCACCGAGGAGCTTCGTGCCCTTGATGGCGCGCATCACATGCACCCGTTCACGCATAACAATGATCTGTCCGAGAAGGGCGCGCGTATCATTTCCCGCGCGCGCGGGATGACCCTGACCGACACTGACGGCAATGATTACCTCGATGCGATGGCGGGTTTGTGGTGCGTCAATATCGGTTATGGTCGCACAGAGCCTGCGGATGCGGCTGCCCGCCAGATGCGCGAATTGCCCTATTACAACACGTTCTTTCAAACGAGCCATGTGCCCGCCATTGCGCTGAGCGCGAAGCTGGCCGAGCTGGCGCCCGAAAACATGAATCATGTATTTTATGCCAATTCAGGATCGGAGGCGAATGACACCAATATTCGCATGGTGCGTACCTATTGGGCTGAAAAGGGCCACCCCGAGAAGAAAATCATCATCAGCCGCAAGAACGCCTATCACGGCTCGTCCATGGGTAGCGCCAGCCTTGGCGGCATGAGCTTTATGCATGACCAAGGTGGAATGCCGATCCCGGACATTCACCACATTGATCAGCCCGATTGGTACCTTGAGGGCGGCGATATGAGCCCCGAGGAGTTCGGTCTGGAGCGTGCACGACAGCTTGAGAAGGCCATCCATGATCTGGGTGAAAACCGCGTGGCCGCCTTCATCGCCGAACCGATCCAAGGCGCGGGCGGCGTGATCATCCCGCCCAGCACCTATTGGCCCGAAATTCAGCGGATTTGCGACGCGCATGACATCCTGCTGATCGCTGATGAGGTGATCTGCGGCTTTGGACGGACGGGCGAATGGTTCGGCAGCGAAACGCTGGGAATCCGCCCAGATATTATGACGATCGCCAAGGGGCTGAGTTCCGGCTACGCGCCCATTGGCGGCTCCATGGTCAGCGACGAGATCGCAGCTGTGATTGATAATTGCGAATTTGCGCATGGCTATACTTATTCGGGCCATCCGGTGTCCTGTGCCGTGGCGCTGGAAAACCTGCGCATCCTGCAAGAAGAGGGCCTTGTGGATCGCACACGCAACACGTCAGGTCCATTGCTGGCCAAGGCATGGCACGCATTGGGCGATCACCCTTTGGTAGGCGACACAAGTTTGGTCGGACTGATGGGCTCCATTGCGCTGACCCCGCATAAGGAAAGCCGCGCGAAGTTTGCCTCCAAAGAAGGGGCCGTCGGACTGATCTGTCGCGAGTTTTGCTTCAAGAACGGGCTGGTGATGCGCCATGTGGGCAACCGGATGGTGATCTCGCCGCCGCTGGTCATCACGCCCGAGGAGATTACTGCCTTCACGGATCGTGCACGGCTCGCACTGGACCTGACGCACAAACACCTCGTGGATGAGGGTATGATGAAAGCCGCTTAAGGCCCTGCGCGGCGCGCTCCGAATATGGCAGGCGCGCCGCCCCAAATACTGCAAAAACGTGTGCGCCACGCCCCGTTGATTCTCACAAAGTGCTGAAAATTTGAGCGCTGCCTGTAAAAGCCGCGAAAATTAAGTATTTATTTTCCGGGCTTTACTACTCCTGTCCTTCTGAATTTCCCAAACCTCATAGGATTGGTTGCATATATCCACAGCCGTGCTTTAAGTTGCTCTTTGAACGCGAAGTAATCGCGAATGATAACCTCGGGGAGCCCACTTTGGCCGCATCCAACAGCAGCGATGCGTTCGTAGAATTCGAACGTGTGCAAAAAAGTTATGACGGCGAAACGCTGGTCGTCAAAGATCTGAATCTCAACATTCCAAAGGGCGAGTTTCTCACAATGCTTGGGCCCTCCGGGTCGGGCAAGACAACGTGCCTGATGATGCTGGCGGGGTTCGAGACAGCCACACATGGCGACATCCGCCTTGATGGAAAATCAATCAACAACATCCCGCCGCACAAGCGCGGCATCGGCATGGTGTTCCAGAATTACGCGCTTTTCCCGCACATGACGATTGCGGAAAACCTCGCCTTCCCCCTTGAAGTGCGCAAAATCGACAAATCCGACCGCGAGGCGAAGGTTAAACGAGCCCTCGAAATGGTCGAGATGGGCGATTTCGGAGGCCGCCGTCCGTCGCAGCTTTCGGGCGGTCAGCAGCAACGTGTAGCACTCGCGCGCGCGTTGGTGTTTGAGCCGGAATTGGTGCTGATGGACGAGCCGCTTGGCGCACTGGACAAGCAACTTCGGGAGAAGATGCAATTTGAGATCACCCATCTGGCCCACAATCTCGGGATCACCACGGTCTATGTGACGCATGACCAGACCGAAGCGCTGACCATGTCGGACCGTGTCGCGGTGTTTGATGACGGCCGTATTCAGCAGATTGCGCCACCCGATCAGCTCTATGAAGAGCCCGAGAACAGTTTCGTTGCGCAATTCATCGGTGAGAACAACACGATGATGGGCACGATCAAGGAGATCAAAGGCGGTGTCGCGCTGGTCGAGCTGGATGGTGGTGAAATGATCGACGCCAAGCCCGTGAACGTGAGCGAAGTCGGTGCGCGCACCCGTGTGTCCATCCGCCCTGAGCGCGTCGAGGTGGACAAGAACCGCCTTAAGAAAGGCGCGCACACGCTCAAGGCCGAAGTGCTGGAATTCATTTATATGGGCGATATCTTCCGCACCCGTCTGCGGGTGGCTGGCAATGATGAGTTCATTGTGAAAACACGCAATGCGCCTGATCAACGTCGGATGCAGCCGGGTGAGCAGATTGATATCGGCTGGTTGCCCGAGGATTGCCGCGCGCTTGAGGCGTAATAGGTAATAGGAATATCGCGGCTCTGCACGCCAGAGCCCGATTGAATAGAGGTTCCGAGCCCATCCCGTGGCAGGGGCCTCACCAAGCAAATAACGGGATCACTTAGGGAGACTATAATGAAACTTCGTAAATCACTTATGGCCACAACGGCTCTGACGGTTGCGGCTGGTATGGCCGCTGCTCAGGACATGCCGATGGAAATGACCATCGTCAGCTGGGGCGGGGCCTACACCAAGTCGCAGCAGAACGCGTACCACACGCCCTATTCCGAGAAGACCGGCGTGACCATCATCAACGATGACAGCTCTGCCGAGGCCGTGGCCAAACTGCGCGCCATGAACGAAGCGGGCAACATCACATGGGATGTTGTTGACGTGGTTGCGGCCGACGCCATTCGCCTCTGCGACGAGGGTCTGGCGATGGAAATCGACCATGACACAATGCTGGCAACTGCCCCCGATGGCACGCCCGCAACCGAGGATTTCGGTGATCTGATCGTGTCCGATTGCTTCATTCCGCAGATTGTTTATTCGATCACCGTGGGCTACCGCACCGATCTGGTGGGCGATACGCCTCCGACAAGCATCTGTGCGCTGTTCGACACCGAAGCCTATCCCGGCCAGCGGTCGCTTGAGAAGCGCCCGATCGTCAACATGGAATGGGCGCTGCTCTGTGATGGTGTGGCCAAGGCAGACGTCTATGACGTGCTGGCGACCGAAGAGGGCCAGAATCAGGCTCTGGCAAAGCTCGATACGATCAAGGACGATGTCGTCTGGTGGTCTGCCGGTGCCGACACGCCCCAGCTTCTGGCCGATGGCGAAGTCATCATGGGATCGACCTATAATGGCCGTCTGTTCAGCCTGATCGAAGAGCAAGGTCAGCCTGTCGGCATGCTCTGGGACGCACAGGTGTTCGACCTTGACGGTTGGATCATTCCCACCGGCCTCAGCCCCGAGCGTCAGGCCCGCGCACTTGATTACATCATGTTCGCGACCGACACGCAGCGTCTGGCCGATCAGGCTTCGTGGATCAGCTATGGCCCTGCGCGCAAATCGTCCGCTCCTTTGGTCGGCACACATGCCGAGCTGGGTATCGAGATGGCGCCGCACATGCCTACCGATCCTGCAAACGCCGAGAACACGTTCTTGTACAACTACGAGTTCTGGGCTGATTATCGCGACGATATGGATGCGAAATTCCAAGCGTGGCTGGCTCAATAATCCGCGCTTTGCGCTGATTTGAAATGGGATGCGGCCCCTCGTGATGGGGCCGCATCACCCTAAAAAAACAAGCAGGCCCGCACAGGGCCTCATCCGGGGAAGGGATAGCAAAATGAACAACGATTTGGACATTCTGCCAGCCTCGGCCCTGCGCTTTTCATCTGCCGCCGCTCTGCCTCGCGCAGACTGCAGTGCGGCACCCGCCAAAGGTCTCTGAGATATGAGCGACACAGCATCAAAAGCCCCCGTGATGGCCGCCGACGGCCGCCCGCTCAAGCGCAGCCTCACCCGCGCTCTGAGGGTTCAGAAAATGCGGGCGCTGGCCCTCATCGCGCCGCTTTTGCTTTTCGTGATGCTCAGCTTCATCATGCCAATTGGCGACATGCTTTTTCGCTCTGTCGAGAACCAGATTGTTGAGGATACCCTGCCCAACACTACGCGGGAACTGGCCAATTGGGACGGGGCGTCCGACGAACTGCCGCCCGAGCCGGTTTACCAGGCGCTTTACCACGACATGTTTCTGGCCACCGAACTGAAGCGCCACACGCGGCTCGGCTCGCGCCTGAACTATGAAAGTACAGGCATGTCTTCGCTGTTTCGGCAGACGGGCCGCAAGCTTGACGATGCGGGCAAGGACTTCCGCACGCTCTTCCTCGCCGTGGATGAGGCTTGGGGCGACGGTGCAACATGGCAAAGCGTGATGCGTGGAGCCGAGGGTGCGACACCTGATACGGCTCTCGTCAAGGCGCAGAAAAAGCGGATTTACTACTTGGATGATCAGGCCGCGCGCGGCCAACTTGAATTCGCGCCATCGCAAGACATATCGGCGCTTTTGCCACTCACGGCGCGCGAATACACAGCCTTTGCGGTTGTGACATCCTTGATCGAGAAGGATGATCTTGCCGCGACAAAGCCGTTCGAATCGCTCTTCGTGGCCCTCGCCAATGATCTGAGCATCGCCGACCTCAGCGGATATGATGGCCCCGGCGCGGACAATCTGCGCGCGCTTCAGGCCAGCGGACTTCCTGCCCCGAACTACACCGAGATTTTCGGAGAGATGGACGAAGACTGGGTCAATCTCGACACGTGGCGCACCATTCAGGTCCATTCCGATCCTTATACAAGCGGGTATTTCCTCAATGCCGTGGACATGCAGAAAACGCCCACCGGGGTCGAAATGCAGCCCGAGGATCGGCAGGTTCTGATCACGCTTTTCGTGCGGACGCTGATCATGTCGTTGACGATCATGTGTGCGTGTATTGTGTTGGGCTATCCCATTGCATGGCTGCTGGCCAACCTGCCGATGCGGCAGGCGAATGTGCTGATGATCCTTGTGTTGTTGCCCTTCTGGACGTCGCTTTTGGTGCGCACCTCCGCGTGGAAGGTGATGTTGCAACAACAAGGGGTGATCAACGATACGCTGGTGTGGATTGGCCTTGTGGCTGATGATAACCGGCTGGCGCTCATCAACAACGAGACCGGCACGATTATCGCGATGACGCATATCCTGCTGCCGTTCATGATCCTGCCGATGTATTCGGTGATGCAGACAATCAACCCGACGTATCTGCGTGCCGCCAAATCGCTGGGTGCGAGCAACTGGACCGCGTTCTGGCGGGTCTATTTCCCGCAATCCATTCCGGGCATCGGGGCGGGGTCGATCCTCGTCTTCATCCTGTCCATCGGCTATTATATCACGCCTGAGATCGTCGGCGGCACCAAGGGTATTTTCATCTCCAACCGGATCGCCTTCCACATCTCGTCCTCGCTCAACTGGGGCCTTGCGGCGGCATTGGGCACGATCCTTCTGGTGGCGGTTCTGGTTCTTTACTGGGCCTATGACAAGATTGTCGGCATCGACAACGTGAAATTGGGGTAACGCGATATGAGCCTGCCAATCTACGCCACGTTCGGCCAGCGCGTCTGGTATTACGCCTTCCGCGTGATCTGTGCGCTGATCTTCATCTTCCTGATTACGCCCATCCTCGTGGTGATCCCGCTCAGCTTCAACGCCGAGAATTTTTTCACCTTCACGCCCGAGATGCTGCGCCTTGATCCCGAGGGCTTCAGCCTCAAGCATTATCAGGATTTTTTCACCAATGCCGAATGGCAGCGCAGCTTCAAAAACTCGCTGATCATCGCGCCCATCGCCACGGTGATTGCGGTCACGTTGGGCACTCTGGCAGCCATCGGCCTCAGCCAGAGCCACGTCCCCTTCCGCCGCGCCATCATGGCGATCCTGATCTCGCCGATGATCGTGCCACTCATCATCTCGGCCACGGGCATGTTCTTTTTCTACTCCAAGATCGGGAATTTCATGGAAGGCACGATGGGTCTCGACAAGAATTTCGTGGGCTATGTGAAGGTCATCCTTGCGCACTCGGTCCTCGGCATCCCGTTTGTGATCATCACGGTGACGGCCACGCTGGTGGGCTTTGACCGCTCACTGACCCGCGCTGCGGCGTCGATGGGGGCAAACCCGGTCAAGACATTCTTCAAGATCCAGATGCCCCTGATCCTGCCGGGCGTGATCTCAGGCGGGCTGTTCGCCTTCATCACATCCTTCGACGAGGTGGTCGTCGTGCTCTTCGTCGGCTCGGCCTCGCAAAAAACCCTGCCATGGCAGATGTTCACCGGCCTGCGCGAGCAAATCTCGCCGACAATCCTGGCGGTGGCCACAATCCTCGTCGTGATCTCGATATTGCTGCTGACCACGGTCGAGCTGCTACGGCGGCGGTCCGAGAGATTGCGCGGGCTTAGTCCGGGGTAGGGCTTTGAGGCGAAACAGATGAAGGGCACCGATTAGGTGCCCTTTTTTTGTTGAAAATCCCGACGACACTTTTGCCACCAGAAGCAGGCAATGAAATAGTGAATTGCAGCACGAGAATATAACGAGCGTTATGGGCTACAAGGTTTCGCTTTCTGTATTGAAGACTCCATATCTTGATAGAAACTGTCTAGGTAGCCAGTGGTTCGATATTCATCAGCGACTTGATAAACGTGAGCTAGCGAAAATCCGTAGTCACGAAGGAACTGTAGACCTTCGCTATTTTCTTCACTGTCACGAACTTCTTTAAATTGATCAAGCCACCCGTTTGTTGGTCCAGCACTAGACCAACCGTATTTTTGGAATGCCATTCCAGTCTGAAAATAACCAACTTGCTCTACGAGCCGAAATACTTGCGCTTCGTAATTGGAGCATTCTTCAGCGTTTCCAGCCGTGGGAAACAACATTATTGTACACGCTACGGAAGTTACTCTAATCATACTTATTTCCCGTTTACATAGATTTTAAATGATAAACAAATACTGTGAGTTATATAAATTCTAGCGCCTACTTTTAAAAAGTAAACGAATGTTGATTAGTTAGAATAGCTACCTGCCCGATCCTTGTTACTGGAGTTGTTACTGCCCATTCTAATAAATGCCACGGCTCGTAAGGTCCCCAACCCGCGCCTAAATCCGCACCAGCTGCTCATACGCTGCCGAGATATCGCGCGTCATCGCACCCACCTCGAACCGAAACTCGCCGATCTGCCCCACGGGTGTCACCTCGGCTGCGGTGCCGGTGAGCCAGCATTGCTCAAAGCCTTCCATCTCATCGGGCATGATGATCCGCTCATGCACAATCACGCCCTGCTCTTTAAGCATCCCGATCACTGTCTGCCGCGTGAGGCCGTTGAGAAAGCAATCGGCCAGTGGCGTATGCACTTCGCCATCCTTCACGAAGAAGATATTCGCCCCCGTCGCCTCGGCCACATAGCCGCGATAATCCATGAAGAGCGCATCTGAGCAGCCCTTGGCCTCTGCGGCGTGTTTGGACGTGGTGCAGATCATATAGAGCCCCGCCGCCTTGGCATGGACGGGGATCGTCTCGGGGCTGGGCCGTTTCCATTTGGAAATGTCGAGCTTTGCGCCCTTCAGTTTTGCATCACCATAATAGGCGCCCCATTCCCACGCTGCGATGGCCAGATGCACTGGGTTGCGTGCCGATGCGACACCCATATCTTCGCCCGCACCACGCCATGCCACGGCGCGCACATAGGCGTCTGAATGGCCATTCACGCTCAAGACTTCAGCCTTGGCCGCCTCGATTTCATCCACGGTCCAGGGCACTTGAAAATCCAGCTCTCCTGCGGAGAAATGCAGTCGCTCAGAATGCTGGCGGCTCTTGAATATTTTGCCGTTATAGGCGCGCTCGCCTTCAAAGACGGAGCTTGCATAATGCATCGCGTGGGTCAGGACGTGGACATTGGCCGAGCGCCAATCCACCAGTTTGCCATCCATCCAGATCATGCCGTCGCGGTCATCATAGCCAGCCATTGTCATCGCTCCCTTAGGATCAGTATTTGCATTTGTTGCGTGAGTTACGTCCGATGCGGACATAAAATTACGACAAAACTGCGATTCGCTACCAGTTAGGGCTTGGAATGTCAACAAAGCTGACTTAAAATTTGGCAGGATCAGACATGCTCAAAGGCGGCCACATGCCAGAAAACCAGACCGGCGAAACGCTTTTGTTCCTGACCGATGAGCAGGTGCGCCAAGGGATCGAAGCGATGTTCTTTGCCTATCGCGGCTTCACGGCTGATCCAGACCGTATCCTGACCGATCTGGCCTATGGGCGCGCCCATCACCGCGCGCTGCATTTCATTGCGCGCAGCCCTGGCACCACGGTCAACAATCTGCTGAACATCCTCGGGGTGACAAAACAATCGCTCAATCGCGTCCTGCGCACCTTGGTGGAGGACGGTCTGGTCGAAAGCCGTGTGGGCACCTCGGACAAGCGCGAGCGCAATCTGGAGCTGACCGACACAGGCCACGCGCTTGAACGCCGCCTAAGTGATGCACAACGTGCCCGAATGCGCGCGGCTTACCGCGCAGCGGGGCCAGAGGCTGTGGCCGGGTTTCGGCAAGTGCTGGAAGCAATGATGGACCCGGACTCGCGCCGTCGGTATCATGCCCTCAGAGAGGTATCCCCATGAGTGCTCCTGCCCCCCATTTGCTGATTGTTGACGACGATGAGCGTATCCGCGGCCTCCTGCGCAAGTTTCTGGCGCGGCAGGGGTTTCTTGTGTCGGTCGCACGCGATGCGGCCCATACGCGGCGTGTGCTGGGGGGCTTGGAGTTTGACCTCATCGTGCTGGACGTGATGATGCCGGGTGAGGATGGCGTGGCCCTGACACGGGAGCTGCGCGAAACACTAACGACGCCTATTCTGCTGCTCACTGCCAAAGGCGAAACCGATGATCGGATTGCGGGGCTTGAGGCGGGGGCGGATGATTACCTCTCCAAGCCGTTTGAGCCGAAAGAGCTTTTACTCCGGATCAACGCAATTCTGCGCCGTATGCCCGAGCCACAGCCAGAAAACACCACGCCAAAAGTGCTGCAACTTGGCCCCATGCGATATGATATGGAGCGCGCCGAGCTGATGCGCGGCGAGGATGTCGTGCGCCTCACGGCGACCGAAACCCAACTGATGCGCATCTTCTCGGGCCATCTGCGCCAGCCGGTGAGCCGTGCCAAACTGGTCGAGGATCTGGGACGGGACCGGGGGCAAGCGCAAGAGCGAGCCGTGGATGTGCAGATCACCCGCCTGCGCCGCAAGATTGAGGCTGATCCCAAACAGCCCCGCTACCTGCAAACGGTGCGCGGCGAAGGCTATATGCTCGCCCCCGACTAAGCCTGACTGATCCAAAGGAGCGCCTTCGGCGCACAGGGTTGGTTTTGCGTGCACGCAGCGGGGATGTTGCGCGTTAAGGCCCCGGCGCTTAACTACCTTGAAACGCTAGCAACGATTTCATCTGACGCAGCGTATCACAAAAAGCCGACAGCCTGAATTTTCGGGAAACGCATTCGGATATTTTTGGCAAGAAGAAGGGGAAGGCACTTGTGCTTCTTCTTGCTCTAAATATCCATAACCGCGGCCGCAGTCTAGGTGATCCGACCGAAAGGGAAGCGTGACACTCTTTTGAAGCTGCGGATTGCGCCACTCTTGCGGGAAAGGTGGATCGGCTGTATCTCGGGGGCATGACACGGATTATTGACATGGATGATCGCGCGCGCCTGCCTTGGCGGTTTTTTGGTGCGGCGTGTAGTATACTAGCCCGGCTATGAGCTGCGCTGCCCTTTGTCACGTTTGAATTCCATCTGAAAACCAAAAACGGGAGAGGACCTATGTCCCCCAAAACGCTCTATGATAAAATCTGGGATGCGCATCTGGTGCACGAAGCCGATGACGGCACCTGCCTTTTGTATATTGATCGCCATCTTGTCCATGAGGTGACAAGCCCGCAAGCCTTTGAGGGGCTTCGTATGACGGGCCGCACCGTGCGCGCGCCCGACAAGACCATCGCTGTGCCGGATCACAACGTGCCGACCACGCTGGACCGGGCCAACGCCGAGACCATGACCGAGGATAGCCGTATTCAAGTCGAGGCGCTTGATACCAACGCCAAGGAGTTCGGGCTGCATTATTACCCGGTCTCGGATATGCGTCAGGGGATCGTGCATATCGTCGGCCCCGAGCAGGGCTGGACCCTGCCCGGCATGACCGTTGTCTGCGGTGACAGCCACACGGCCACCCATGGCGCGTTTGGCGCTTTGGCCCACGGGATCGGCACGTCCGAGGTGGAGCATGTTCTGGCGACCCAGACGCTGATCCAGCGCAAGGGCAAGAACATGAAGGTCGAGATCACTGGCAAGCTCGCGCCGGGTGTCACGGCCAAGGACATAACGCTGTCGGTGATTGGTGTTACCGGCACTGCGGGGGGCACCGGCTATGTCATCGAATATTGCGGCGAGGCGATCCGCGATCTGAGCATGGAAGGTCGGATGACGGTCTGCAACATGGCGATCGAGGGTGGCGCGCGCGCGGGCCTGATTGCGCCTGACGAGAAAACCTTTGAGTATTGCAATGGTCGCCCCAATGCACCGAAAGGGGCGGATTGGGATGCGGCGCTGGCGTGGTGGAAGACGCTTTACAGCGATGATGACGCGCATTGGGACAAGGTCGTGACCCTGAGGGGGGAGGATATTGCCCCCGTCGTGACTTGGGGTACCAGCCCCGAGGATGTGCTGCCAGTCACCGCGTCGGTGCCTTCCGCGTCGGACTTTTCTGGTGGCAAGGTCGAAGCAGCGCAGCGTTCGCTTGATTATATGGGCCTGACTGCTGGCACGCCTTTGCGAGATGTGGAGATTGATACGGTCTTCATCGGCTCCTGTACCAATGGCCGGATCGAGGATCTGCGCGCGGCGGCCGCGATCCTCAAGGGCAAGAAAATCGCGGTCAAGCGTGCGATGATCGTGCCCGGCTCGGGCCTTGTGCGCGCACAGGCCGAAGAAGAGGGGCTGGCTGATATCTTCAAGGAGGCCGGTTTCGAATGGCGCCTTGCCGGCTGCTCCATGTGCCTTGCGATGAACCCAGATCAACTCAGCCCCGGTGAGCGATGCGCGGCCACGTCCAACCGCAATTTCGAGGGCCGTCAGGGCCGCGGCGGGCGCACCCATCTGATGAGCCCCGCCATGGCGGCGGCGGCGGCTGTGACCGGAAAACTCACTGACGTGCGGGAGATGATGTGATGGACAAATTCGACAAACTCAGCGGGATTGCGGCACCGATGCCGATGATCAACATCGACACGGACATGATCATCCCCAAGCAGTTCCTCAAGACGATCAAGCGCTCGGGGCTGGGTGTGAACCTCTTCGATGAGATGCGCTACGCCGATGACGGTAAGGAAATCCCGGAATTCGTGCTGAACCAGCCAGCCTACCGCGATGCGGAGATCCTTGTTGCGGGCGATAATTTTGGCTGTGGCTCATCGCGTGAGCACGCGCCTTGGGCGATCAAGGATTTCGGCATCCGCTGCGTCATTGCGCCCAGCTTTGCGGATATTTTCTACAACAACTGCTTCAAGAACGGCATTCTGCCAATCGCCCTGCCGCAAGAGCAGGTTGATCTCCTGATGGCCGAGGCGCAGAAGGGATCGAACGCGCGGATTGAGGTCGATCTAGCAGCGCAGACTGTGACCACATCGGACGGCGCCACGATCAGCTTTGAGGTCGATGCGTTCAAAAAGCATTGCCTTCTGGAAGGGCTCGACGATATCGGCCTGACCATGGAGAAGGCCGCCGCGATCGACACGTTTGAAGCCTCAGCAAGCACAGCGCGCCCTTGGGTGTGAAAATACCAAAGCCTAAGACAAGCGGCCTGCCTCCTTGGTGGGCCGCTTGTGCCGCCTTTTGGCGTACCCGCCATATCTAGTGGACAGCCCAATTGGGATTAAGTGCATTGATGTAATCGCGCACCAGTTTCCTGCCCGTCTCGCTTAATTTCAATGCCCTGCACCCCCCCGTTCTTGAGCGCGGGACGCAAACAAGGCAAGAATGAGACTGAATTGAGGCATACCGCCATAACGCGCGGGATCAGTTTGGGACAACGCTTCGGCACCGTATCGAAGCAGGCCAAGTTGAAGGGATTGGGCAGTGGTTGCAAAACTTACTGGCGCTGTATTGCGTGCATTTTTGCTGGCGTTGCTTTTGGCAATGCCCTCTCTTTTGCTGCCGTCCGCTGCGTCTGACACCAATCAGATTGTCGTCCTGATCAGCGTGCTCGCCGGTGCCATGGTATTCATGGAATACACATCCCGCGCGCCCAGCATCGTTGAGTTCCGCTTTGCGGCCCCCTTTAACCGGATGAAGTTCGGCTTTGGCGCGGTGGCCCTTTTGGCGTGCTGTTTGATCATGCGGGGGGCGGAGACGCCCGGCTCGTGGAGCGTGCTTTTGACCCAGCTTTCGGGTGGCATGGCGGCGGCGCTCGATTTTCCATATTCCCCGGTGCGCCTTCTTTTGTCTGTGCTGCCCGCAAACCTGTCTGAGGGCGATACCCAGATCATCCGCCTTCTGGCCGCGCTTTGTTATGGTCTGTCGATGGTGATGGTGTTCGTGTTTCTGGCGCTGGTCCGGATCTGGGGCTGGCCGGTTCGGCGCGGGGCATTCAACGTGTGGCTGAACCTGCCGCTCTTTGACCCGACGGGCGGCGGCGATGTGGTGGTGCGACTTCATCGCGACTCGGCCCTTAACCTTTCGTTAGGGTTTCTGCTGCCATTCTTGCTCCCGGCGCTTTTCGTGGTTTTGGTTAATTTCTTCGACCGCTCCGCGCTGCTGAGCCCGCAAACCGTGATCTGGATAATTGTGATATGGGCCTTCGTGCCAGCAGGAATGATCATGCGCGGCCTTGCCTTGCACCGCGTGGCCGAGCTGATCACGGCCAAGCGTCGCCGGGCCTATGCCAAGGCCGAGGACGCGTTTCAAACAGTCTGACCCTCTTCTGTGCGGCGCTGTTTTTTGCCAGTGCGGCTGCGGCCGATACGCTCCGCATCGCGACCTTCAACACCGAGCTTAAACGCGATGGGCCGGGCCTTTTGCTGCGCGATATCTTGCGCGGGCAGGACGCTCAGGTGGACGCCGTTGTGCGGATGATTGCAGAGGTAGCCCCCGATATCATCTTGTTGCAAAACGTCGATTATGATCTCGGACTGGCTGCGCTGACGGCGCTGCGCGACCAGATTTCCGAGGCTGGCCCGCTCTACACGGAAGTCTTCGCGCTGCGCCCAAACACCGGCATGACGACGAGGCTCGATATGGACGGCGATGGGCGGCTGGGTGAGCCAGAAGATGCGCAAGGCTATGGCGAGTTTTCGGGGCAGGGGGGTATGGCGCTGCTGTCACGCTATCCGGTGGAGGGTGAGGGCGTGCGTGATTTTTCGCAGATTTTGTGGCGCGAGGTGCCGAATGCGCTCTTGCCCACCGTCAACGGCCTACCCTTCCCGTCTGAAGCTGCACAAGCCGCCTTGCGCTTGTCCACAACCGCGCATTGGGTCGTGCCAATCCGGCATCCGTCTGGCCCGCTCACCCTCATGGCCTTCCACGCAGGTGCCCCGGTTTTTGATGGGGTCGAGGATCGCAACGGGCGGCGCAACCATGATCAGATCGTGTTCTGGCAGCATTATATGGACGGTGCGTTCGGCCCCGCCCCCGCCCCCGACTCGCGCTTTGTCCTGCTGGGCCATAGCAATCAGGACTCCGTGAAGGGTGAAGGGATCAAATCCGCCATTACAGGTCTGCTGGCCGATCCGCGCCTGCAAGACCCACGGCCTGCGCGGCCAAACGGGGGCCTTGAGACCGTGGATTGGAGTGGGATTGAGCTGGGCGAGCTACGGGTCAGCTATGTCCTGCCCTCGCGCGATTGGCAGGTGGTGGGTGCCGGCGTCCACTGGCCCGTAGGGTCTGATGTGGCGGGCCGGCACCGCATTGTTTGGGTCGATCTGGCGTTAGGCGGCTAGACCCATTTCGCAAAAGGCGGCAGCGACATCAGCACCGCATTGGCGTCATGCCCGGTGGCGAGGCCAAACTTCGTGCCGCGATCATAGACAAGGTTGTATTCCGCATAGAGGCCACGATGGATCAACTGCGCATCCTTGTCGGCATCGGTCCAATCCTGCACGCGCCGCTTCTCGATCAAGGGCGTGAAGGCGGGCAGAAACGCGCGGCCAATATCTTGGGTCAGCGCAAAATCCGCCTCCCAATCGCCGGTGTTGCGATCATCCATGAAAATGCCACCCACGCCGCGCGCCCGGCCCCGGTGCGGGATGAAGAAATACTCATCCGCCCAAGCCTTCAACTCGGGGTAAAGCGCCTCACCATGCGGGTCGAGATGGGCTTTCTGAGCTGCATGAAAATGCGCGGTGTCCTCGGCATATTCAAGACAGGGGTTCAGGTCCGATCCGCCGCCGAACCACCACGCATGCGGGGTCCAGAACATCCGCGTGTTCATATGCACGGCGGGGCAATGCGGGTTCTGCATATGCGCCACGAGGGAGATGCCGCTGGCCCAGAAGCTTGGATCGTCCTCCATACCGGGCACACCCCGCGCGGCCATCGCCTTTTGCGCCGAGGCACCCAGCGTGCCGTAAACCTCGGACACGTTCACGCCGACTTTCTCGAACACCCGGCCTTCGCGCATCACGCTCATCAGGCCGCCGCCCGCATCGCTGCCATCCTCGGCGCTGCGGGTTGTCTCGCTGACCTCAAAGCGCGCAGGGGGGGCATCGGACATGGGCCCGTCTGCGTGGCTGTCTTCCAACCCCTCGAAGGCGGACACAATCTGGTCACGCAGATCGCGGAACCATGCCGCCGCGCGGCGCTTTTCAGTGTCAAAATCAGCGGTCATTTGAGTCCTTTCCAAAGGCGAAGACGCCCATGCAGGGCGCAGGAGCGCGCATTTAATGCGCGGGGGCTGCGACAGGATCCACAAGGGAGCGCCCGCCGTCCAGTGTCAAGATTTGCCCGGTCATGAAATCGGCGCTGTCGCTGGCCAAAAACTGTACCGCCTCGGCAAGCTCTCCGGGCGAGGCAATGCGCCCCATCGGTGTGTGCTGCTCGATATCCTTGCGGTAATCGGCATTTTCCTTGAGCGTCGTTTGTAGGGATGCGCTCATCACCGAGCCGAACGCGACCGCGTTCACCCGGATCCGGTGCGGCGCCAGCGTGACCGCAAGCGAGCGTGTCATCTGGTCAAGCGCTGCCGTGGACACTGAATAAGCCAGAAGATCGGGATGCGTGCGTCGCGCGGCAATCGACGAGAGGTTGATGATGGAGCCGACGCAATTGGCCTCGTCATTCTCCTCGCCCTGCTTGATCATCCGTTTCGCCACAAGCTGGCTGAGGCGCAGTGAGGTCATCAGGTTTTGTTGCAAGAGCATCTCCACCCCATCATCATCGGGGTTGAGCGGGTCCGACTTGACCATCTGCCGCGATGCGTTGACCAGAATATCGACCGAATCGAACGCATCAAGCGTGGCCGACAGCAGGTTGGTGAGCGTCAGCTTCTCGCGCAGGTCGCCCGCAAAATAGCGGATCGTGTCACCCTCCCCACGTTCGCCCAGTTGCTCTACCAGCCCTTCTTCGTCCATATCGGCGAACATCACATTCGCGCCCTTGTCCGCAAAATGCCGCCCAATGGCGAGGCCGATACCGTTTGCACCACCCGTGACGATGGCGGTCTTGCCAGAGATCGAAAGAGACATGGGGGATCAGATCCTTGCGACAGGGTGAGTCGGGGGCAAGCTTAGGATAGTTCAGCGCCGGGCGCGAGACGGACGGCGCGCATGGAGCACTTTGAACCGATTGTCGCCTGCAACCTCGCGCAGCTCGCCAAAGGCTTCGCTGAGCACGCTCTCGTATGGCAGGTGGCGGTTGGCAACCATCCAGAGGTGCCCTGCGGGCTTCAACATCCCGGCGGCTGCGCGAATAAAAGCCTGCCCCAGCTTGGGATCGGCGGTGCGTCCGCTGTGGAAAGGCGGGTTCATCAACACGATATCGGCCAGTGCCTCGGGCCGCCAGCGCAGCGCGTCGTCCCAGTGGAACCGCGCCCGCGCATCCGCCACGTTGTGGCGCGCGCAGTCCAACGCGGTATGGTCGGCCTCCACAAGGTCGATCTGGCTGATCTTCTCGCGGCTCAGCGCCATGGCACTCAGATAGCCCCAGCCCGCGCCCAGGTCGATCACATGCCCGCCGATTGTCTCTGGCAGCTCCGCCATCAGCGCCTCTGATGCGCCATCCACGGCGTCGGCCGAGAAAACGCCGGGCGCGGTGACGAACCCGCCCTCGATCTCGCTTTGGCCCGCCGACATCCATGTGGAGAGGTCCGGCGCGGGGTCCATCCAGAAGAGCTTGCCATGGGCCTTGTTGATCGGCCCCGCCACGCCATCGGCGGCCTTGCGGCAGGATTTGAGCACCGATTCGATCCCGTCGGTCTTGAGCCCGTCGATGATCACCGGACCATCCGTCACCGATGCGGCCTCCGCGATCAGGGCGCGGGCCAGTTCCTTGGCGCGGGGGATGCAGACCACGGACGCGCCATAACGCCCCTCGGGCACGGTGTTGCAGGCGTAGCCCAGCCCCGCGAAGTAATCATGATCCGGTTTGGCCGTGGTGATCACATGCACCGGCGCATCCCCGAGCGCGCTCAGATCATCCCCGACGCGGGGTGCGAACACCGCGATACGCCCACCCTCGGGCAACGCAAGGCCACTTTCCAGCGCCAGAGGCAAACGAAGCGCGGTCAAACCGGGCCTATTCCTTTTCCATTGTGCATTGCAGCGGGTGCTGATGCTGGCGGGCGAAATCCATCACCTGCGCCACTTTGGTCTCCGCAATCTCATGGCTGAAGACGCCGACAACGGCCAGACCTTTCTTGTGCACAGTCAGCATGATCTCAAACGCCTGCGCATGATTCAGCCCGAAGAACCGCTCAAGCACGGCCACCACGAATTCCATCGGGGTGTAATCGTCATTGAGCAACATCACCTTGTAAAGCGGCGGGCGCTTTGTCTTTGGCCGCGTGGCGACCACGACGGATGCATCGCTGTCATCGTCATTATCTGGACCGGCAAAAATAAGGGGCATGGGAAGCGGAATCTCGTGCGGTTTGGCTGTTGTCATGGTGTGACGTCTATATAGCTTGGAGGGTAGGGCTGAAAAGGGGGTGTGGGGTGCAATGACGTGTCTAAGGGACGCAAATCTGCGATGTATCGCCTTTGATGCGGATGATACGCTCTGGCGGAATGAGGAATTCTATCGTGGGGCGCATGCGAGATTCGCGGACCTTCTGGCGGATTACGCGCCGCCCGAGGGCATGCGCGCGCGCCTTGTGGCCGCAGAGGCGCGCAATCTGGGGCGCTATGGGTTTGGCATCAAGGGCTTTACCCTGTCGATGATCGAGACGGCGATCGAGGTAACGCAGGGTGCCGTGCCCGCATCGGTAATCTCGCAGATCATCGCCGAAGGGCAGGAGATGCTGGCCCATCCAGTGCAATTGCTGCCGCATGTGGCTGAGGTTCTGGACACGCTTGCGGCGCAGAGGCCGCTGATCCTCATCACCAAGGGAGAGCTTCTGGATCAAGAGCGCAAGCTGGCCGCCTCGGGCCTTGGGGATCATTTCCGCGCCGTGCATATCGTGAGTGACAAGACCGAGGCCGTTTATGCTCGCATCCTGTCCGGCGAGGGTGTCGCGCCGGAGGAGGCGTTGATGGTGGGCAATTCGCTGCGCTCTGATATATTGCCGATGCTGGGTGTGGGCAGCTGGGCGGTGCATGTGCCCGCCGCCTTGACGTGGGAGTATGAGCAGGCCGAGGCCCCCGATCATCCGCGCTTCATTCAGATCGCGGATTTTGGGGCCTTGCCTGCACAGTTGGGGTTTTAGCCCGCCCACTCCTCTGATTGCATTTCGCGCAGGCGCGACGCCGTGCGCTCAAACTCAAACGTGCCTTCACCCTCGACATAGAGCATCTCGGGCTCCGCCGCCGCCGAGCAGATGAGCTGCACTTTAGCCTCATAAAGCGCGTCGATCAGCGTGACGAACCTCTTGGCCTCATTAAAATTCTGACGGCTAAGCTGCGGGATGTTCTCCACCACCAAAACCCGAACTGCCTCGGCCAGTGCGAGGTAATCGGCAGGGCCAAGGGGCTTGCCACAAAGGTCATAAAAGCTGGCCCGTGCCACGCCATTGTGAAAGCCGGGGATCTCAACGCTGCGTTTCTGGACGGTCAGGGTATGGGGGGCGGCCTGTCCTTCGGTGAGGTTCTCCCAAAGGGTGCTGATCTCCGCCTGCGCCTCGGGGCCAAGGGGTGTGAAATAGGTTTTGCTGCCCGCGATCCGGTCCTGACGGTAATCGGTAGGTGAGGCCAGATGATGGACCACCATCCGTTCCTTCAAAAGGGCGATGAAGGGCAGGAAAAGCTGCCGGTTCAGCCCGTGCAGATACAGATCATCCGGCACGCGGTTGGAGGTGGTCACGACCACGACCCCGGCGGCGAAAAGCGCCTCAAAGAGCCGCCCGACGATCATCGCATCGGTGATGTCGGTGATCTGCATTTCGTCAAACGCCAACAGGCGCACATCCTGCGCCACCTTTGCCGCAACAGGGGCCAGCGCATCCTCCACCCCCTCTTGCCGCGCGGCGTGCAGCCCGGCGTGGATTTCCTGCATGAAGGCGTGAAAATGCACCCGCCTGTTGGGCACGGTGAGCGAGGCTGCGAACATATCCATCAACATGGACTTGCCCCGCCCCACCCCGCCCCAAAGATAGAGGCCCTTGGGCGGCTCAGGGGTCTTGCGGAACCATCCCGTGCGCACAGGCTCACTCAGCGCCGCGCGCATCCGCTCAAACTCGGGCATCACGGCCTCTTGCGCCGGGTCCGCGGTGAGGGTGCCGTCGGCGCAGAGGCGGGCGTAAATCTCGGGCATGGTTTCCATCCGCGTTGGGATAACGCGCGCGTCGGGCGCTGAAAAGCGGTTTAGGCGCGCAGGTTGCAGAGAGACGCCCGCGCGATATTGCCCATCCGCGCGCCGCGTGTCAGGGTCTGCCCCACCCGTGCGCATGAGCCGCGCGGGAGACAAGGCCATCTCAGGGACCCCCGATATGCAAATTCAGCCCTGCCTCCAAGCCATGCCGCGCCCATGACATTCGAGATTTACACAGCGCTTTTCACCTTCGCCCTCGTCACCGTGATCACACCGGGGCCGAACAATCTGATGCTCATGGCGTCGGGGGCCAATTTCGGGTTCCGCCGGACGGTGCCGCATATGTTCGGCATTGGCATCGGGATGCCGGTTCTCACATTCATGGTGGGGATCGGGATCATGCAGGTCTTCGAGATGTTCCCGATCATCGACACCGTGCTCAAGGTATTGAGTGTGGTCTACCTGCTCTATCTGGCGTGGAAAATCGCAAATGCGGCCCCTCCGCAAGCCGCCAAGGCCGAGGGCCGCCCGCTGACGTTTCTACAAGCCGCCGCCTTCCAATGGGTAAACCCCAAAGCGTGGACCATGGCCCTCTCGGCGATCACGCTTTACGCCACGGCGCGGGACCTCACGGCGCTTTTGTGGGTGGCGGGGACCTATCTTCTGGTCTCGCTGGTCTCCACGACAAGCTGGACGGCGCTGGGCCTTCAGATGCGCCGCGTGCTGAGCAGCCCCAAGCGGCTGCGTGTCTTCAACATCACCATGGCAATCTTGCTGGTCGCGACCCTTATTCCGGTGCTATGGCCCCCGACAAGCTAGCCGGAGAGACTGACATGACCCTGACACTTTTGCATACCGCCGAGGTTCACCGCGCCGCTTTTGACGCGCTGGCCGCACGTATCGCGCCCGAGGCAAAGCTGACCCATCATGTACGCGCAGATTGGCTGGAGCGGGCGCAGGATGGTGTGGACGACACCCTCAGGGCCGAGATTGCAAAGGCCATAGCTGCCGCCCCCGGCCCCGTGCTCTGCACGTGCACCACGCTAGGGCCTCAGGCCGTTGAGGCGGGCGCGATCCGAATTGACGCGCCGATGATGCAGGCCGCCGCAAAGATCGCGGCAAAGGCCCAAGGCAGCATCGTCATGGCCTATTGCCTGCCCAGTACGCTTGCCCCGTCAGCCGCCCTTCTGGACGCGGCGCTGGAGGCTGAGGGCCACAAGGCCAAAGTTCATGCGCTGAGCCTTGCGCAGTTCTGGCCCCTTTTTGAGGCGGGCGAGGATGAGGCCTTTGCCGCCGTCATCGCCACCGCCATCCGCGAGAACCTGAGCGCGGTGCCTGGGGCCGCCTGCGTCGTGCTGGCCCAAGCCTCCATGGCCAGGGCCGCACCGATGCTGAGCGGCCTTCCCATCCCGGTTCTTGCCTCACCCGAGATGGCCCTGCGCGCGGCGCTCAGCCAAGCCTGATTGCATTCCCCGCCCGGCGCGGCCATATAGTTTGCAGCACTTTTAGAGGGCGCATCATGACCAACTACCTCGATTTTGAAAAACCGCTGGCGGAGATTGAAGGCAAGGCAGCCGAGCTGCGCGCCATGGCTCTTGCGGGCGAAGGTGTGGATGTCGACGCTGAGGCGGGCGCGCTCGATACCAAAGCGGCGCAAATGCTGCGCGACCTCTACAAGGACCTCACGCCCTGGCGCAAATGTCAGGTTGCGCGCCACCCCGAGAGGCCGCATTGCCGCGATTACATTAGTGCGCTTTTCACCGAATACACACCGCTGGCGGGGGATCGGAACTTTGCCGATGATCACGCCGTGATGGGGGGGCTCGCCCGTCTGGGTGACCGGCCCGTGATGGTGATCGGCCACGAGAAGGGCAACGACACCAAATCCCGGATTGAGCGGAATTTCGGCATGGCCCGCCCTGAAGGATATCGCAAGGCAATCCGGCTGATGGAGATGGCGGGCAAGTTTGGCCTGCCTGTGGTCACGCTTGTGGACACGCCCGGCGCCTATCCCGGCAAGGGCGCCGAGGAGCGCGGCCAGTCCGAGGCGATTGCCCGCTCGACCGAGGCGTGTCTGAGCATCGGTGTGCCGCTGGTTAGCGTCATCATCGGCGAGGGCGGATCGGGCGGGGCCGTGGCCTTTGCCACCGCCAACCGGATCGCGATGCTGGAGCATTCAGTCTATTCCGTGATCAGCCCTGAGGGCTGTGCGTCGATCCTGTGGAAGGATGCGGAAAAAATGCGCGAGGCGGCAGAGGCGCTGCGCCTGACGGCCCAGGATTTGATCAAGCTGGGCGTGGCGGACCGGATCATTGAGGAGCCGATGGGCGGCGCGCATCGAGCCCCGTCCGAGGCGATCGCTTCTGTGGGTCGCGCGATCACCTCCATGCTGGCCGAGCTCGACGGCAAATCACCCAAGGTGCTGATCCGCACCCGGCGCGAGAAATTCCTTAACATTGGCGCCAAAGGGCTGGCAGCCTAGCTCGTCAACATTCTCAGCCCTTGCGTCACGTCCGAGCGAACGGCGAGGCGCAGCCCCGGCTCATCGCCTGCTTTGAGGGCTGCGATCATCAAGCGGTGATAAGGCGGCGGCTCCTTCGCGCGTAGGCGGCCATAGAGCGCCCGCATGGTGGGTCCAAGCTGTAGCCACACCGTCTCGGCCATGGCCAGCATCGCAGGCGCTTGAGCGCGCAGATAGAGCGTGCGGTGAAATTCCAGATTGCGGCGAATATAGGCGACGGCATCCTGGCGCGCGATATCCTCGGCGATGCGCCCGTTGATCTGGGTCAGCCGATCAATCAGCGCCATATGCGCGCGCGGCAACGCACGGCTGGCCAGCTCCACCTCGATGAGCGCGCGCAAGGCGGCCAGCTCTTCGATCCGGTCATTGCTCAGCTCGGGCGTGGAGACGCGGCCCGAATTACTCAGGCTTAGCGCGCCCTCGGCGACAAGGCGACGCAGCGCCTCGCGGGCCGGGGTCATGGAGACGTCGAACTCCTTGCCGATGCCGCGCAGGGTCAGCGACGCGCCCGGCGCGATCTCGCCATGCAGGATGCGGGTGCGCAGACCGCGATAGACGCGGTCATGGGCGGCGGGGGTCGGATCTGGGCGGGGTGCTTCTAGCATGAGGCGTTTGTGATCACAAACTGCGCCCCGGTCAATCCCCGAAGCGGTAGCGGTGCAGCGCGGTGCCGTGGGTCTTGAGCCAGAGGCGGTGTGCGTCATAGCCGGGGCAGAGCCGCGCCACGATATCCCAGAAGGCCTGTGAGTGGTTCATCTCGGCCAGATGCGCGACCTCATGGGCGGCCACGTAATCAAGCACGTCAGGCGGGGCCATGATCAGCCGCCAGGAATAATTGAGCGCGCCCGTGGACGAGCATGACGCCCAGCGCGAGCGCGTATCACGCAGGGTGATGCGGCTGTAGGGCCGCCCCAAAACACCCGAATAGTGATCCGATGCGGCCACCAGACGCTCGCGCGCCAGTGTTTTGAGCCATGCCTGCACCCGAGGCGCGACAGGGCCGGGCACGTAAAGTGCGCCGCCCTCGCGGTGCACCCGCCGCCCGGACCCGGTGCGAAGCTCCAGCGTCTCACCCTCCACCGGCAGGGACGCGCCAGGCGCAATGGTCACATCGTCGGGCTGTCGTGCCAGATGCCCTGCGAGCCATGCCTGCTTTTGCCGCGCAAAACTGAGTGCCTCTGCCTCGGGCAATCCGGGCGGTAGGGTCAGTGTGACCCGCCCGTCAAGGGCGCTTACCCGAAGTGATATGCGCCGTGCCTGAGCCGACCTTCGCAACGTGATCGCAATGGGGGGGTTGCCGGGAAGGATGTGCTGGCCCATATGCTCTCCCATAGGTCGCGCCGCTTGGCGGGAGTCAAAGCCTTTGACACCCCTGCGCCGTTATGGCAGTTGGCGCTGATCGTTCACAAGACCCATGATGCGGAAGGGAAGCACCCATGCCCAAAGAAGAATGGGGCGTCAAACGCCTTTGCCCGACCACAGGTCAGCGCTTTTATGATCTGAACAAGACCCCGATCATCAGCCCCTACACGGGCGAGGTTGTCGAGCTTGCGACCGGCAAGAGCCGCTCGATCAAGGCCGATGCCGAAGATGCCGAGACCAAGAAGATGAAAGACGCCGACGCCGATGATGTGGTGCTCGACGATGATGATGATGACGATGATGTCGACGTCGATCTGGGCGATGATGTGCTCGAAGACGATGACGACGACGATACCGTCCCGCTGGACGAGATCGCGGATGTCGCGGCTGACGACGACGATTGAGGATTGCCCAAAGCGCGGGATTTTGGGCTTGAACCCACCCCGCGCTTTGACTAACTAGCGGCCAGCAGGGATACGTCCCTGCACCGATGGGGCCTTAGCTCAGCTGGGAGAGCGCCTGCATGGCATGCAGGAGGTCAGCGGTTCGATCCCGCTAGGCTCCACCAAACCCTTCTCGTGATGAGGGGTTATTTTCAGAGCGTTTTTGGTTGCTTTCGGATGCGGTTTGCCGCGTCTTTTGGCGTTGTTTTTGAGTATTTTCGCCAAGAAGAAAGCCCTTAGAGCAGGGCTGCGATCAGCATGGTTGTTGTGGCACCGAAGCCTATGGCCCAGATGAGGGAGCGCCATGGGGCGAGGCCGAACGCGTAGGCCGGGACGTAGGCGATGCGGGCGGTGAGGTAGATATAGGCGCAGGCGGCGGTGAGGGGGGTGGATTGGTTTGTTAGCGTGATCACGAGGCAGGCGATGGTGAAGAGGATAAGGCCCTCGAAATGGTTGTTGAGGGCGCGGGCGAGGCGGGCCGTCTTGGGGCTCAGTTGTTCTTGGAGAGTGCCCTTGTCACGCGGGGACATGGTTTTGGCGGGGCCAAGTTCCATGTTGGCGGGGATCGCCATGAGGGCGAATTGTGCGACTTGGAGGAGGGCGGCGAGGGTGAGGGCTGTGAGTTCGGGGGTCATTTATGTTGGAACTCCAGCGCCTAGTATGAGCCAAATCACGCCCGCAACGAACCCGAACAATGAAAGCGCTCCAAGGAACGAGTTAACGCGGACAATGTTTTCGCTCCAAAATCGACTGTAGCTGCTTTCGGTTGGCATCGCATCGTATGAGTAAGACACTAACAGAGCCACTAACATACTCGAAATTCCAACCAGAAAGCACAGAAGTGCAAGTTTGATGCTTTGCAATTCGAATTGCACCAGTGCGTCTTGGCTGGCGTTTCCAAGAAACGATAGCAGAGCTAGGATGGCTCCTCCGTTTAGTAGAACAGTGGTCCTGACATAAGACAGGCCAAGTTCATGCGCGCGGTCTCTTCTGGAGATTTCTGAAGGCTCCGATTCCATTTTACCAATACCTGTCGATGAGCGGGTAAGTTTTGACGCAGCGTAGGGTAGAGCTCAGCCCCATCGCAATACCTCACAAATCCATCAACAACCGTCTTGGATCCTCCAGGGCCTCTTTCACCCGCACCAAGAACGTCACAGCGCCTTTGCCGTCCACGATGCGGTGGTCGTAGCTCAGCGCGAGATACATCATGGGGCGGATGACCACCTCTCCGCCCACTGCCATGGGGCGGTCCTGGATTTTGTGCATCCCGAGGATGCCCGATTGCGGCGGGTTGAGGATGGGTGAGGACATGAGTGAGCCGTAGACGCCGCCGTTGGAGATGGTGAATGTGCCGCCCTGCATTTCGGCCATGGAGAGCTTGCCATCGCGGGCGCGCGCGCCTTTTTCGGCGATGGCTTTCTCGATGCTGGCAAAGCTCATCGCGTCCGCGTCACGGATCACCGGGACCACGAGGCCTGTGGGCGTGCCGGCGGCGATGCCCATATGGACGAAGTTCTTGTAGACGATATCGGTGCCGTCGATCTCGGCGTTGACCTCGGGGACCTCTTTCAGTGCATGCACGCAGGCCTTGGTGAAGAAGGACATGAAGCCGAGTTTCACGCCGTGTTTTTTGAAGAATTGGTCCTTGTAGGCGTTTCGCAGCGCCATCACCTCGGTCATATCCACCTCGTTATAGGTGGTGAGCATGGCGGCGGTGTTCTGGCTGTCTTTCAGGCGGCGCGCGATGGTCTGGCGCAGGCGCGTCATCTTCACACGCTCCTCGCGGGCGGCGTCATCGGCGGAGACGGGCGCGCGGGGGGCAGTGGCGGCGGGCGCGGGGGCCGCTGGAGTCATAGCGCGTGGGGCGCTGGCCGCCTTTGCCACGTCCTCTTTCATGATGCGGCCATCCTTTCCGGTGCCGGTGATCTGGTCGGCGTTCAGCCCAGCCTCGGCCATTGCTTTCTTGGCCGATGGGGCGTTCTCGATATCCTTGGCCGGTGCGGCGGCGGGTGCCGCCGCAGGAGCGCTGGCTGGGGCGGAGGAGGCGCTTGCGCTGCCCGCGCTCAGCACGGCGAGCTTGCCGCTGGCCTGCACCGTGTCACCTTCGGCGGCGAGGATTTCGGTGATCACACCTGCGGAGGGCGAAGGAACCTCGACCGAGACCTTGTCGGTCTCCAGCTCGCAGAGCATTTCGTCGGCGGCGACGGTATCGCCCACGGCCTTGAACCATGTGGAGACTGTCGCCTCGGTCACACTCTCGCCCAAGGTCGGGACCATCACGTCAACAGACGCGCCACCTGAGGCAGGTGTCTCAGTGGCTGCGGGCGCCGCCTTTTCAGCCTTTGCAGAGGCATCGCCCGCGCCTTCCGAGATGACAGCCAGAAGCGCGTTCACGCCGACAGTTTCACCTTCGGCGGCAACGATCTCGCCCATCATTCCTGCGGCGGGGGCAGGCACTTCGACGGTGACCTTGTCGGTCTCCAATTCGCAGAGCATTTCATCGGCCTCGACCGTATCACCGGGTTTCTTGAACCATGTGGCAACGGTGGCCTCGGACACGGATTCGCCCAAGGTGGGCACGCGGACTTCTGTGGACATGGCTCAGTTTCCTTTGATGGTCAGCGCGTCATCGATGAGCGCTTCTTGTTGTGTTTTGTGCTGGCTGGCCAGACCCGTGGCGGGGGAGGCGGAAGCGGCGCGTCCTGCATAGGTCGCGCGCGGGTGTTTGGCGTCGATACGGCCCAGAACCCACTCGATATTCGGCTCGATGAAGTTCCATGCGCCTTGGTTCTTAGGCTCTTCCTGACACCAGACCATTTCGGCACCTTTGAACCGTTCCAGCTCACCCACCATGGAGATTGCCGGGAAGGGGTAGAACTGCTCAATCCGCAGCAGATAGACATCGGTGATGCCGCGCGCATCGCGTTCCTCCAGCAGGTCGAAATAGACCTTGCCCGAGCACATGACGACGCGTTTGATCTTGTCATCGGCCACAAGTTTGGTGTCGGAATTGCCGTATTGCGCATCGTCCCAGAGCACGCGGTGGAAGCTGGACCCGATGGTAAACTCCTCGGCCCGGCTGACGGCCATCTTGTTACGCAGCAGCGACTTGGGCGTCATCAGGATCAGCGGTTTGCGGAAGGTGCGGTGCAATTGGCGGCGCAGCAGGTGGAAGTAATTCGCAGGCGTCGTGCAATTGGCCACGATCCAGTTGTCGCCGCCGCACATGGTCAGGAAGCGCTCCAACCGGGCAGAGCTGTGCTCGGGGCCTTGGCCCTCATACCCGTGCGGCAGCAGGCAGACGAGGCCGGACATGCGCAGCCATTTGCTCTCGCCGCTTGAGATGAACTGATCAAACATGATCTGTGCGCCATTGGCGAAATCACCAAATTGCGCCTCCCAGAGCGTCAGGGCATTGGGCTCGGCCAACGTGTAGCCATACTCGAACCCAAGCACCGCGTATTCCGAAAGCATCGAATCGATGACCTCATAGCGGGCCTGCCCCTCGCGGATGTTGTTGAGCGGATAATACCGATCCTCGTTATCTTGGTTGATATAGGCCGAGTGGCGCTGGCTGAATGTGCCGCGCGCGCTGTCCTGACCCGACAGGCGCACCGGGAAGCCCTCGACGGCGAGCGAGCCGAACGCAAGCGCCTCGCCCGTGGCCCAGTCGAACCCCTCGCCGGTCTCGAACATCTTGCGCTTGGCCTCCATTAGACGGCCAATGGTCTTGTGGATTGGGAAATTTTCAGGCGCAGTGGTCAGCGCGCGGCCGATCTCGTGAAACGTCTCTTCCTCGATCGCCGTCTGGCCGCGCTGATAGTCGTCCTTGTGACGGTTCAGATGTGACCACTTCCCATCGAGCCAATCGGCCTTGTTGGGCTTGTAGGTCGTGCCTGCCTCAAACTCATCCGCGAGATGGGCCTGAAACGCAGTTTTCATATCCTCGACCTCGCCCTCGGGGATGAGGCCGTCCCGGACCAAACGCTCGGTATAGAGGCTGAGCGTGGTCTTCTGAGTCTTGATCTTTTTATACATCACCGGGTTGGTAAACATGGGCTCATCGCCCTCGTTATGACCAAAGCGGCGGTAGCAGATGATATCGACAACCACGTCTTTCTGGAATTTCTGCCGGAACTCGGTGGCGACCTTGGCGGCATGCACCACCGCTTCCGGGTCATCGCCGTTCACGTGGAAAATCGGCGCCTCCACCATCAGGGCGATATCCGTAGGGTAGGGCGAGGAGCGCGAGAAATGCGGCGCGGTGGTAAAGCCGATCTGGTTGTTCACCACGATATGGATCGTGCCGCCCGTCTTGTGGCCCTTGAGGCCCGAGAGACCAAAACACTCGGCCACGACGCCTTGCCCCGCAAAGGCCGCGTCGCCATGCAGCAAAATGGGCAGAACAGTCTTCCGCTCGGTATCGCCGAACTGGTCCTGCTTGGCGCGGACCTTGCCCAGAACAACGGGGTTCACCGCCTCAAGGTGGCTGGGGTTTGGTGTGAGGCTGAGATGGACGGTATTGCCGTCAAACTCGCGGTCGGACGAGGTGCCGAGGTGATATTTCACATCGCCTGAGCCTTCCACATCCTCGGGTTTAAAGCTGCCACCCTGAAATTCGTTGAAGATTGCGCGGTAGGGCTTGCCCATCACATTGGCCAGCACCGAAAGCCGCCCGCGGTGGGGCATGCCGACGACGATATCTTTCACGCCAAGGTTGCCGCCGCGTTTGATGATCTGCTCCATCGCAGGGATCAGCGACTCCCCACCATCAAGCCCGAAGCGCTTGGTGCCCATGTATTTGACGTGCAGGTATTTCTCAAAGCCCTCGGCTTCGACCATCTTCTTGAGGATCGCCTTGCGCCCTTCACGGGTGAAGCTGATTTCCTTGCCATAGCCTTCGATCCGCTCCTTGAGCCAATTGGCCTGCTCGGGGTCGGAGATATGCATGTATTGCAGCGCGAATGTGCCACAATAGGTGCGCCGTACGATCCCGAGGATCTCGCGGATCGACGCGATTTGCAGGCCCAGCACATTGTCGATGAAAATTGGCCGGTCCATGTCCTCGGGCGTGAAGCCGTAGGATTTCGGATCAAGCTCGGGGCGGTGAGGCTGTTCGCGCAGGCCAAGCGGGTCAAGATCGGCGATGAGGTGGCCCCGGATCCGGTAGGCGCGGATCAGCATCAGCGCGCGGACCGAGTCCAGCACCGCGCGCTGGATCGCCTTGTCGGAAATCTCGGCACCTGCATCGCTGGCTTTGGCGGCAATCTTGCGGCCTGCATCTTTTGCCTCTTCGGTGGGCCATTCCCCGGTCAGCGCCGCGGTCAAGTCATCATTGGGCACAGGCGGCCAATCGGCGCGCGCCCATGATGGCCCTTGCGCCTCGGCCTTCACATCTAGATCGGCATCCCCAAGCTCGGCAAAGAAAGCCTGCCACGCTTCGTCCACGGCACCCGGATCGGCGGCGTAGCGTGCATAGAGCTGCTCCAGATACTCGGCATTGTGGCCTTGCATGAAGGAAGAGGCGTGGAACTGATCGTTGGCGGGATGGTCGGTCATTGGGGGACCTCTTTTTGGGGTTGGCGCGGTCTGATTAGAGATGAGGCTAGGGTTGTAGCGCGAGGTATTCAGCGGCTGTGATCGAGACCCAGCTGCCGTCTTGCCATGCGTAATAGACCCGCTGATCCGAGCCGCGGGCTGCAAGTGTCGTACAGGCAAGGGCTGCGAGGGTGTAGGCACGGGCGGGGCGCGTGCCCGCCCGCATCAAGGGCGCAATGCGGCGCATTTACCCAATCGCTTCCATCACCGCCTCACCCAGTTGGGCAGGGCTGTCGGCGACGATAATCCCGGCGGCGCGCATGGCGTCGATCTTGTCCTCGGCGCCGCCCTTGCCGCCTGCAACGATGGCACCTGCGTGGCCCATGCGGCGGCCCGGAGGGGCGGTGCGCCCGGCGATGAACCCGGCGGTGGGCTTCCAGCGGCCCTTTTTCTTCTCATCAATCAGGAACTGCGCGGCCTCTTCTTCCGCGCTGCCGCCAATCTCGCCAATCATGATGATGCTCTGCGTCTCGTCATCGGCGAGGAACCATTCGAGCACGTCAATATGCTCGGTCCCTTTGATGGGATCGCCGCCAATGCCCACGGCCGTGGACTGGCCCAGCCCCAGATCGGTGGTTTGTTTCACGGCCTCATAGGTCAGCGTGCCGGAGCGCGACAGCACCCCGCAGGAGCCGCGTTTGTGGATATGGCCGGGCATGATGCCAATTTTGCACGCGCCGGGCGTGATCACACCGGGGCAGTTGGGCCCCACAAGGCGGGATTTGGAGCCTTCCAACGCGCGTTTGACGCGCATCATGTCCAGCACGGGAATGCCTTCGGTGATGCAGATGATCACCTCCATCTCGGCGTCGATCGCCTCAAGAATGGAATCAGCGGCGAAGGGGGGCGGCACGTAGATCACCGACGCGTTCGCGTCCGTCACATGCTTGGCCTCGTGGACCGAGTTGAAGACCGGCAGGTCCAGATGCGTTTGCCCGCCTTTGCCGGGGGTCACGCCGCCGACCATCTTGGTGCCATAAGCAATAGCCTGTTCGGTGTGGAACGTGCCCTGAGAGCCGGTGAGGCCCTGACAGATTACGCGTGTGTGCTCATTGATGAGGACTGCCATGTTGTGGCTCCTTAGTTAATCACTATGCGGCGAGCGTCGTGGCGATGGCGCATTTGGCTGCACCTGCACGAATTTGGGCTCGCCCTATGGAAAGGGTGGGTTTGGTCCGGTGTAGCATGGGGTTTGTGGCCCTCACCCCTTTACCGCTTTCACGATCTTCTCGGCGCCATCTTTCAGGTTGTCCGCCGCGATCACGTCGAGGCCGGAGGTCGATATGATCTCCTTGCCCTTCTCCACGTTTGTCCCCTCAAGCCGCACGACCAGTGGCACCTTGAGGCCCACTTCTTTCACCGCAGCGATCACGCCCTCGGCGATCACATCGCAGCGCATGATGCCGCCGAAGATGTTCACGAGGATGCCTTTGACCTGTGGATCGGAGGTGATGATCTTGAACGCCTCGGTCACCTTTTCCTTGGTCGCCCCGCCGCCGACGTCGAGGAAGTTTGCAGGCTCGGCCCCGTAGAGCTTGATGATGTCCATCGTCGCCATGGCCAGACCCGCGCCGTTGACCATGCAGCCAATCTCGCCATCGAGTGCGATATAGTTCAGGTCATACTTAGAGGCTTCCAGCTCCTTGGGGTCCTCCTCGGTGGTGTCGCGCAGCTCGGCGATGTCGGCGTGGCGGTAGATCGCGTTGCCATCAAAGCTGATCTTGGCGTCCAGCACCTTGAGATCGCCCGCATCGGTCACGATGAGCGGATTGATCTCCAGCATCTCCATGTCCTTCTCCTCGAAGGCTTTGTAGAGCAGCCCCATAAGGCCTACGCATTGCTTCACCTGCTTGCCCGAAAGGCCCAGTTCAAATGCGATGCGGCGGCCATGATAAGGCTGATACCCGGTGGCGGGATCGACGGAGAAGCTGAGGATTTTCTCAGGCGTGGCCTCGGCCACCTCCTCGATATCCATACCGCCTTCAGTCGAGGCGACAAAGCTGATGCGGCTGGTTTGGCGATCCACCAAAAGGGCCAGATACATCTCCGTCTCGATGCCGGAACCATCCTCGATATAGATGCGGTTGACCTGCTTGCCCGCAGGACCCGTCTGCTTCGTCACGAGGGTGCGGCCCAGCATCTTGCGCGCCTCATCGGCGGCCTCCTGCACGGATTTGGTAAGGCGCACGCCGCCTGCCTCGCCTGCACCAGCCTCTTTGAATGTGCCCTTGCCGCGCCCACCTGCGTGGATCTGCGCCTTGACCACCCAGAGGGGTCCGTCCATCTCGCCCGCGGCGGTTTTTGCCTCTTCAGCGCGCAACACGACGCGCCCGTCGGACACTGGCGCGCCATAGGAGCGCAGAAGCGCCTTGGCCTGATACTCGTGGATGTTCATGAAGCTGTCCCGTTTTGCTTTAATTGGCATGGTTATAGCCATAATAATTGAGGGGGACTAAACGGTTTTCTACCTGTTAGCGCCAAACTGACTCAGATTTGATCTATTTGTGATCACACGTTTTCATGCTGTGATCACAAATATGCAATAGCTTCGCCCTTGGCATGGAATCAAGCGCTCGTTACGCTGGCGGCAAGCGGCCTCAGGCGGGCCCGCAAAGAACCAAGGAGAGGCTTAGGTGTGACACCTGCAACACCATGCGCAACATGGGGCATCGTCATGACCGTGCGCGAGCCCGCGCAGTTGGTTCTGGCCAATCTGGGCTGGCATCTGGGCACGGGTGCGTCCGAAATTCACGTCTATTTCGACGATCCGGATGATATGGCTGTTCCGATGACAGCCCCCTTGGCCGAAGTGCGCGCAATCCGCTGCGACCCGGCCCATTGGGCCGAGGTTGCCCCCTCGGGCAAACGCCCCCCCACCCATCGCCGCCGCCAGGGCCTCAATGCAAACCATGCGCTGGCACGGTGCGAGGTGGATTGGCTCATCCATCTGGATGCCGACGAATTCCTCGTCCAATCCCGCCCCTTGGGCGCCGAAATGGCCGCCGTGCGCGACCTCGAATGCGAACTCTACTTCCCCGTCGCCGAGCGTGTGTTTCACGCCGATACCCCTGCGCAGACCATCTTCGACGGCGCATTCCGTCTTTGCACCCGCACCATGCTGCGCCGGGGCGATGGGATCGACAATGAGGCGGTGATCTTTGGCGATCAGAACCGCTTTTTCGATTACGGCATGCTTGGCCATTCGGCGGGAAAATGCGCTGTGCCGTGGGATGGTGGTTTCCGCCTTGGCATCCACTGGGCGCATCTGGGCAAAACCCGCACGCGGGCCGAGAGGTTTCGCAGCACCTCCACCCGGCTTTTGCATTTCGATGGGCTGACGCGGCTGCATTGGCTGGCCAAGCTGCGCCGCTATGCGATGTATGACCCGGCTGAGTTCAACACCGCCGCGCACCGCCAAGCGCAGGTCGATCTCGCGCGCGAGATGGCCGATGTGCCGGGCGGGTACGAGCGTATCCACGCGGATCTGAAGGAAGCGAGCGCCGCAGAGCTGGACCGCCTGCGCGCCTTTGGGCTGCTTGATGACACGGTCTTCGATCCCGCACCTGTGCTGCAAGATGTGCTGGGCCAAGTGCCTGATCTGAGCGTGCAAGCGTTTGACAAAGCACTGCGCGAGGTGATGCCGGAGCGCACCGAAGGGCTCAGTTAAGCGCGATTGACCGGCTGGGTGCGGCACGCTTAAAGTGGCAAAAGATCAAAAGGATCACAGCCCATGCCGTTTGACACCTATCTGATCTATCTCGCTGCCGTTGCCGTGTTCTTCGCCACCTCCCCCCGACACCAGCCAGCTTTTGATCATCTCCAACAGCATCTGCCATGGCCTGCGCAAAAGCGCCTTCACCATTGCCGGGGACCTCACCGCGAACTCCCTTCAGATGACAGCTGCCGCCTTCGGCCTTGCCGCAATCATCGCAACCTCGGCCACGGCTTTTGTCTGGATCAAATGGCTGGGTGTGGCCTATCTCGTGTGGATAGGGGTGCAGCTTATCCGCTCCAAGGCGCAGGCGGGCGAGATTGAAGCGGCGGCGTCTGGCACGCGGTTTCGCCTTTTTCGGCAGGGGTTTTTCACCTCCATGGCGAACCCGTTCGCGGTGGTGTTTTTCGGCGCGCTCTTCCCGCAATTCATCGATCCGAACGCTGCCGTGCTCCCACAGCTTTTGGTGCTGGGGGTGACCTATCTTGTGGTGGACGGGGCGATCTTGCTGCTCTGGGGTTGGCTGGGCCTGAGGGCCGCCACGGCGCTCAAGCGGTTTTCCTTCGTCAGGGTCAATAAGGTCTGCGGCAGTTTGATGATCGCCGCCGCCGCCCTTCTGGCCACCAAGGATTTTGAGCCTCAGCGCTGAGGCATAAAAAAGCCCCGCGCGCAGAGTGCGGCGGGGCTTTGTCGCGCTTTGATACAGGCTTAAGCCAGTGAGGTGTCGATCTCTTTGCAGGCCGAAACGAGTCCTTTGACGGCCCCCACGGATTTGTCGAACATCGCCTGCTCGTCCTTGTTCATGTTGATTTCGATAACTTTCTCGATTCCGCCCGCGCCGATCACTGTGGGCACGCCGACATAGAACCCGTCGAGCCCGTAAGCGCCGTCCACATGGGCCGCACAGGGCAGGACGCGCTTTTGGTCTTTGAGAAAGGCCTCGGCCATTTCAATCGCTGAGGTGGCAGGGGCATAAAACGCCGAGCCGGTTTTCAGCAGCCCAACGATTTCGGCGCCGCCATCACGGGTGCGCTGCACGATCGCATCGAGCTTGTCTTGCGTGGTCCAGCCCATGTCGACCAGATCGGGCAGCGGGATGCCCGCCACGGTGGAATAGCGAGTGAGCGGCACCATCGTGTCGCCATGCCCGCCCAGAACAAAGGCGGTGACGTCTTTCATGCTGACGCCAAATTCAAGCGACAGGAAGTGCCGGAAGCGCGCGCTGTCCAGAACACCCGCCATGCCGCAAACCTTTTCATGCGGCAGGCCCGAGAACTCGCGCAGCGCCCAGACCATCGCATCAAGTGGGTTCGTGATGCAGATGACAAATGCGTCTGGCGCATGATCGCGGATGCCTTCGCCCACGGATTTCATGACTTTGAGGTTGATGCCCAGAAGGTCATCGCGGCTCATCCCCGGCTTGCGGGGCACACCTGCGGTGACGATGCAAACATCTGCGCCCGCGATATCAGCGTAGCTTTGCGTGCCCTTCAGCGTGGCGTCGAACCCCTCGGAGGGGCCGGATTCAGCGATGTCGAGCGCTTTGCCCTCGGGCACCCCTTCAGCGATGTCAAAGAGGACCACGTCCCCCAATTCCTTGAGAGCGACGAGATGGGCGAGCGTGCCACCGATCTGTCCGGCGCCGATGAGGGCGATCTTGGGTCTGGCCATTTGGGTGTCTCCGGGGTTGGCTGAATTTGCCCCGTGACTACTCAATCGCCGCGTGCCGCGCAAGGTGCGACGCAGGGCAAGCCATGACGGTATGCAGGCGCATACCTTTCACGCAAATACCCTCAGGTGTCGCGCCCCTTGGTCGGGAGCGCTTCTGCCAGGGTCTCAAACGCAAGGCCGCTTGCCATCAGGCAGGTGAGCCCAGAAGCGGTCGTGACGATGATCGTCCATGTCCTGGAACTTTCTGAGGCAAAGATCTCCATTACTGCATTATTGGCCCCAAGGCCGATGGATTGTCGCGATTCGCCGTATTCCGTGGCCAGATGCTCCACCACCACCTCACGGGGCGCGCAGCGTGGACCCGATTGCGCGCTGATCTGTGTGGCGCAAAGGCTTGCCATGGCGAGGGCGGCACTCAGTCCTTTCATCATGTCATACCCTTTCTGGTTAAAATGTCCCTGACGCTGAAGTGCCTTTAACCCTGCCTCAGGAAGTCCCAAAACGTGGTTAACGCGCCGTGCGATTGCCACCCAAAACCGAGCGCCTCTGCGCTGCGGCGCGAATCCGCTTGCCGCATGGGCGCAAAAAATGGCATCCCGGCGCATGCAATACCCTAGCTCAGGAGAGGCGCATGGACGCAGCAACCCATCCCTATCGCTCGGTGCTCTATATCCCCGGCTCGAAGGAGCGGGCGCTCGACAAGGCGCGCAGCCTGCCTGCCGATGCGATCATCTTTGATTTGGAGGACGCGGTCGCCCCCGATGCCAAGGCCGAGGCGCGCGAAACGCTGGCCGAGGCGCTGCGCATCGGTGGGTATGGCAAACGCGCCAAAATCGTTCGGATCAACGCGCTGACCACGGCATGGGGGCTGGAAGACGTGCGGGTCTTGGGCGACGCAGGCGCGGATGCGATCCTCTTGCCCAAGGTGAATACACCTTCGGATGTGGATAATCTGGTCGATCTCCTGCCTGCAACGATGCCTATTTGGGTGATGATGGAGACGCCCACCAGCGTTTTCAACGCGCGCGAGATTGCTGCCCATGGTCGGGTGACGGGGCTGGTGACGGGCACGAATGATCTGACCAAAGAGCTTGGCTGCCGCGTGCGCGCCGACCGGATGCCGCTCATGAACGCGCTGCAACGCATCATCATGGCCGCCCGCGCAGCCCGGATCGTGGCGATTGACGGGGTCTACAACCGGTTCCGCGATGGTGATGGGCTTTTGGCGGAATGTGAGCAGGGGCGCGATCTGGGCTTTGACGGCAAAACCTTGATTCACCCACTTCAGATTGAGGGCGCAAACCGGGCGTTTGCGCCCACCGCGTCGGAGATTGATCTGGCCGAGCGGCAAATCGAAGCATTTGAACAAAGCAAGGCGTCGGGGCAGGGGGTTGCGGTCGTGGACGGTATGATCGTGGAGAACCTGCATGTGGTGGCCGCCAAGAGGATCCTCGCAAAAGCGCAGGCCGTGGCAGAAATGGAGAATGTGTGATGGGATTTCTGGTGCTGATTGCGGGGCTCGCGCTTTGGACGCTGGCGCATCTTTTCAAACGGCTGGCACCTGAGCGGCGCGCGGCGATGGGGGCCAAGGGGCGTCTGCCGCTGACGGTGGCGATCTTGGGCAGTATCGTGCTGATGGTGATCGGATACCGCATGGCCGATGGTGCGGTGCTCTGGGGGCGGATGCCTGCCATGGTAGGCATCAACAACCTGCTGATGTTGTTTGCCATCTACCTCTTTGCAGTCTCCGGTGCCAAATCCGCGCTCGCGCGCAAGATCCGGCATCCACAGCTTACGGCCGTAAAGGTCTGGGCGCTGGCGCATATCTTGGTGAACGGCAATGTGGAATCGCTCCTGCTCTTTGGTGGGTTGCTGGCTTGGGCCGTGGTGGAAGTCATCGTGATCAACCGCGCACAGCGTGAGTGGACGCGGCCCGCCCCTGCGCCGATGCGCAAAGAAATCAGCGCGGTTGTGATCACTTTGGTCGTCTATGGGCTGGTCGTCGCGGTGCATTACGCGCTGGGCTACCCGGCGTTTGGGTGAGCCATGAAACTCTACCGTTTTCTCACCGCCGACGACACGTCCGCCTTTTGCCACAAGGTGACCGAGGCGCTCAACAAGGGTTGGGTGCTCTATGGTGACCCGACCTATGGCTATGACCATGCCAATGGCGTCATGCGATGTGGGCAGGCGGTGACCAAGGATGCAGAGGGAACCTATACCCCCGACACAAAGCTAGGGGAGCAATAAACATGGCCAAGACCAATCCAGGGCGCTTTTTCGAGGACTACACCGTGGGCGAGACGATCTACCACGCGGTGCCGCGCACCGTGTCGGGCGGAGAACGCGCGCTTTATCATGCGTTCTACCCGGCGCGACATGCGCTTTACTCGTCGGATGAGTTCGCGCGTTCCTGCGGCCTACCAAGCGCGCCGCTGGACGATATCGAGGCCTTTCATGTGGTCTTTGGTAAGACGGTGCCGGATATCTCGCTCAATGCGCTGGCCAATCTGGGATATGCGGAGGGGCGCTGGCTCAAGCCGGTCTATGCGGGCGACACGATCCATTCCACATCCGAGGTGATCGGCCTCAAGCAGAACTCAAGCGGCAAGTCCGGTGTTGTCTGGGTGCGCACGCGGGGGATGAACCAATGCAGCGAGGTGGTGCTGGATTATGTGCGCTGGGCGATGGTGCGCAAACGCGACCCTGAGAGCCCCGCTCCCGAGGTCGTTATCCCTGAGTTGAAGCCTGCTTTGGAGGCTGCTGATCTGGTGATCCCAGACGAGCTTGATTTCACCAATTATGATTTCACTCTCGCGGGGGAGCCGCATCGCTGGGGCGATTACCGCGTGGGTGAGCAGATTGATCATGTGGACGGTGTGACCGTCGAGGAAGCCGAGCATATGATGGCCACGCGCCTCTGGCAGAACACGGCCAAGGTGCATTTCGACGTAGGCGCGCGGCCCGACGGGCGGCGGCTTATCTATGGCGGCCACGTGATTTCCATGGCCCGCGCACTGAGCTTCAACGGCCTGGCCAATGCGCAGATCGTGGCGGGGCTGAACGGTGGGGCGCACGCGAACCCCTGCTATGCGGGCGACACGATCAAGGCCTGGTCTGAGGTATTGGATAAGGCCGAGACGTCAGCGCCGGGCGTGGGCGCGCTGCGCCTGCGGCTTGTGGCGACGAAGGGTGGCGAGGCCTTTGCGCTTAGGGGTACGGATGGCAAATATCTGCCTGAGGTGATGCTGGATCTGGATTACTGGGTTTTGATGCCTGTCTAAAACGCAAAACGCGCGCACCCTTGTAAACCGTGTGGGCGATTTGCATCCAATCTGTGCCTCAGATTAAATGCACATCGCTTTAGAGAGGTGGATTTTGAGTATTTTGACTGAGAAGAAGCGGTGTGTGGGCCTGATTCTAGGGAAGGCGTGCAATTTTTGTGATCACAGAGAAATATGTGTGATCACAAAATTGGTTTCGGCCCCATTTCTTTCGTAGTATGGAGAGAAATTGCAGGATAATGGGCTGTGCAAGGCGGCGCATGTCGCTAAAACAATACTCAAACGTAAGAAGACAAACGAAGAAAGATGGTGCGCCTTAGCCCGGCGGGCCGAGCATTGAAGGACCTCACTTTATGGCCGATGTGAACCGGGGAAAGCGCCCCCTCTCACCCCATTTGACGATTTACCGACCGCAGCTGACATCGATCACCTCTATCCTCACGCGGATTACGGGCAATGCCTTGATCCTCGCGATGTTGTTGATCGTCTGGTGGTTTCTTGCGGCGGCCTCATCGCCAGACTATTTCGCGATTGCTGACGGCGTTTTGCGCAGCTGGTTCGGTGATCTTGTGCTGGTCCTGTCGCTCTGGGCGCTGTGGTATCACACGCTGGCGGGTGTGCGGCATCTGATCTGGGACAGCGGTGCGATGCTTGAGATTGAAAAGGCAGAGATGCTGGGCAAGCTTGTCATTGGCGGCTCGGTGCTGTTGACGCTTTTGACCGTCGCGATCGTCTGAGGGGGCTTTAGATCATGGGATATATGACAGACCGCAAACGCGCGGTGGGACTTGGATCGGCCAAATCGGGCGTGCATCATTTTTGGGCCATGAAGGTCAGCTCGGTTGCACTTTTGATCCTCATACCGCTTTTCGTTTTCACATTCGGGCCGATCCTTGGCTCCGAGCATGCCGAGGTCGTGGCCTATTTCGCGCGGCCTTTCCCCGCCATCGTGGCCGGGCTCACGATCATCGTGGGGTTCAAGCACTTCAATGATGGTGTGCAAACCTTGATCGAGGACTATGTCCATGGGGGACCGCAGAAAATCGCTCTGATTGGTGCGACCTGCCTATCCTATGCCGCGATGGCGACCGGGCTTTTTGCCATCGCCAAGATCGCCCTTTGAAGTTGGAGTAAACGAGACATGGCTGCATACGAATACGAGACGCATGATTATGACGTCGTGGTCGTGGGTGCGGGGGGTGCTGGTTTGCGCGCCACGCTGGGCATGGCGGAGCAGGGTCTGCGCACCGCCTGCATCACCAAGGTGTTTCCCACCCGCTCGCACACCGTTGCGGCGCAAGGTGGGATTGCCGCGTCCTTGAGCAATATGGGCCCGGATCATTGGCAGTGGCATATGTATGACACGGTCAAAGGCTCGGACTGGCTCGGGGATACGGACGCGATGGAGTATCTGGCGCGTGAGGCGCCCAAGGCTGTTTATGAGCTTGAGCATTACGGCGTGCCGTTTTCGCGCACGGAAGAGGGCAAGATCTATCAGCGCCCCTTTGGCGGCCACACGACCGAGTTTGGCGAGGGGCCCGCGGTGCAACGCACATGCGCCGCCGCCGACCGGACGGGACATGCGATTCTGCACACGCTTTATGGCCAATCTCTCAAGAATAACGCCGAGTTCTATATTGAGTATTTCGCCATTGATTTGCAGATGTCCGACGATGGCCAATGTACCGGCGTTGTGTGCTGGAAGCTGGATGACGGCACGATGCATGTGTTCAACGCCAAGACGGTTGTGTTGGCCACGGGCGGCTATGGTCGTGCGTATTTCTCGGCCACATCGGCGCATACCTGCACCGGCGATGGCGGCGGGATGGTCGCGCGGGCGGGGCTGCCGCTTCAGGATATGGAGTTTGTGCAGTTTCACCCCACCGGGATTTACGGCGCGGGGTGCCTTATCACCGAAGGCGCGCGCGGCGAGGGTGGATACCTCACCAATTCCGAGGGCGAGCGGTTCATGGAGCGTTATGCGCCCAATTATAAGGACCTCGCGCCGCGCGATTATGTCTCGCGCTGTATGACGATGGAGATCCGCGAAGGCCGCGGTGTGGGCGCTGAGGGCGATCATATTCACCTCAACCTCAGCCACCTGCCCCCCGAGGCGCTGAACCTGCGCCTGCCGGGTATTTCCGAGAGTGCGAAGGTCTTTGCAGGCGTTGACGTCACCAAGGAGCCGATCCCGGTTCTGCCGACCGTGCATTACAATATGGGCGGTATCCCCACGAATTACTGGGGCGAGGTTGTGAACCCAACCAAGGATGATCCGCATGCGATCGTGCCCGGCCTGATGGCTGTGGGCGAGGCCGGCTGTGCGTCGGTGCATGGGGCGAACAGGCTTGGGTCCAATTCGCTGATCGATCTGGTCGTGTTTGGCCGGGCTGCGGCGATCCGCGCGGGCAAGGTTGTGGACCGCGAAAGCGCTGTGCCCGCCACCAACGCGGGGCAAGTCGACAAGGCGTTTGACCGTTTCGATGCGCTGCGCCATGCGGATGGGGCCATGCCCACTGCCGCCCTGCGCCTTGAGATGCAGCGCACCATGCAAGCCGACGCTGCCGTTTTCCGTGCGTCGAAGACGATGAAGGATGGCGTGGACAAGATGGACGCCATCGCCCGCAAGATGCCAGATATCAAGGTCACGGACCGCAGCCTGATCTGGAACAGTGATCTGATGGAAACGCTTGAGCTGACCAATCTCATGCCGAACGCGCTGGCCACCATCGCGGGCGCCGAGGCGCGCCATGAGAGCCGGGGGGCGCATGCGCATGAGGATTTCAGCGCGCGTGACGACAAGAAATGGCGTGTTCACTCGATTGCGCGGGTGGACGGGCCAGATGTGACGTTGAGCTACCGGCCCATCATCGAGACGCCTTTGACAGACGAGGATGCAGGCGGGATCAGCCTGAAGCGGATCGCGCCGAAAGAGCGCACGTTTTGATGCGTCGCGCGGTGCTCATTCTGGCGGCATTCGGGCTGAGCGCCTGTGCGGCAGCCAATGATGCCGCCGGCACGATTGCGCGCGAGCGGGCCAAGGGGGTAGTCAACGCCGTCGTGGCCGAGCGGTTTCCGGGGTTGAACGCGGCCCCCATCACCGATTGCGTGATCGACGCCGCCTCTGCATCCGAGATCATCAGCATCGCCGGGGCGTCTGTCACCGGCGTGACCCAATCCACGGCAGGGGAGGTGCTGACAATCGCACAGCGCCCCGAGGCCGTTCAGTGCATTGCCCAAAACAGCATCACGCTGCTGGGCTGATTCAAGGCTTAAAAGGAGTAGATCATGGTTCAACTCACACTCCCTAAAAACTCGCGGATGACGGCGGGCAAGACATGGCCCAAACCCGAGGGCGCGACCAATCTGCGCAAGTTCCAGATCTATCGCTGGACGCCCGACGATGGGGCAAACCCCCGCGTGGATACATATTTCGTGGATATGGACACGTGCGGGCCGATGGTTCTGGACGCGCTGATCAAGATCAAGACCGATATTGACCCTACGCTGACCTTCCGGCGGTCCTGCCGCGAGGGGATTTGCGGCTCCTGCGCGATGAATATCGACGGGATCAACACGCTAGCCTGTATCTATGGCATGGATGAGATCAAGGGCGATGTGAAAATCTACCCCCTGCCGCACATGCCCATCGTGCGCGATCTGATCCCGGACCTCACGCATTTCTATGCCCAGCACGCCTCCATCATGCCGTGGCTTGAGACCAAGACGAACAAGCCCGCCAAAGAGTGGAAGCAATCCATCGAGGATCGCGAAAAGCTCGATGGGCTCTACGAATGTGTGATGTGCGCGTGCTGCTCGACCTCCTGCCCCAGCTATTGGTGGAATGGCGACAAGTATCTCGGGCCTGCAGCCTTGCTGCACGCATATCGTTGGATCATCGACAGCCGCGATGAAGCCACGGGCGAGCGTCTGGACGAGCTTGAGGACCCCTTCAAGCTCTACCGCTGCCACACGATCATGAATTGCACGAAAACCTGCCCCAAAGGCCTCAATCCGGCCAAGGCTATTGCGCATATCAAAAAGATGATGGTCGAACGCACCGTCTAAATTCCTATCGGAAACACGCAGAGCCGGTTGTGTCGCAACCGGTGCGATTTCCGGCGCAAATTTGCTGCATACTCTCGAATCCAATGTTGACTGGTAGGAAAATAAGTTAAACATTGGGAATAATGAGGGAGGTGCGCCATGAATGCTCAGCAGGGATCAGGTGTCTGGAAACAGGGCCGTGGTAAGGGCCGTACGACGCCCAAGGGACGCCAGCTCGAAGATGGGGCGTGGGGCGAGGTGCAGGCTCTGCTTGAGGGTCGCGCGCGCAGCGCTGACCTGCTGATTGAGCATCTTCATTTGATTCAAGACGCTTACGGGTGTTTGAGCGCAGATCATCTGCGCGCTTTGGCCGAAGAAATGCGTCTGAGCATGGCCGAAGTTTACGAGGTCGCGACCTTCTATGCGCATTTCGATGTGGTGCGTGAGGGCGAGACACCGCCCCCCGCCCTGACCATCCGCGTCTGTGATTCGCTAAGCTGTGAGCTTGCGGGCGCGCAGGCGCTGAAAGCAGCGCTTGAGGATGGTTTGGATGCGTCCGAAGTGCGCGTGTTACGCGCGCCCTGCATGGGCCGCTGTGATACGGCCCCGGTGCTTGAAATTGGGCACAACCATATCGACCACGCCACACCCGAGAAGGTGAACGCGGCAATCGCCGCCGGGGACACGCATGCGCACGTGCCGAATTATGAGCGTTTGGACGCGTATGTCGCGGCGGGCGGGTACGACATTCTCAAGCGGTTGCGCGCAGGCGGCAATGGCGATGCGGCGTTTGAGGCTGTGCAGCAAACGCTGCTGGATGCGGGCCTGCGCGGGCTTGGCGGGGCCGGCTTCCCGTCGGGGCGCAAATGGGGCTTTGTGCGCGCGGCCAAAGGTCCGCGTTATCTCGCCGTGAACGGCGATGAGGGCGAGCCGGGCACCTTCAAAGACCGCTATTATCTTGAGCGTGTGCCGCATCTCTTTCTTGAGGGCATGTTGATCGCCGCTTGGGCGGTGGAGGCAGAACGCTGCTATATCTACATGCGCGATGAATACCCCGCCGTGCTGCAAATCCTCGCCGATGAGATTGCGGCGATTGAGGCCGCAGGCCTCGCGCCCGCGGGCTATATCGAGGTCCGTCGCGGCGCAGGCGCCTATATCTGCGGCGAAGAAAGCGCGATGATCGAAAGCATTGAGGGCAAGCGCGGATTGCCCCGGCACCGCCCGCCCTTCGTGGCGCAGGTAGGCCTTTTCGGCCAGCCCACGCTGGTGAATAACGTGGAGACGCTGCACTGGGTCACACGGATCATGCGCGAAGGCGGTGAGATCCTGTCGGGGGTAGAGCGTAACGGGCGTAAAGGTCTGCGCAGCTATTCCGTGTCGGGGCGTGTGAAAAACCCCGGCATCCATCTTCTGCCTGCGGGCTCGACCATCACCGATATCATTGCGGCGGCGGGCGGGATGCTCGGCGGTCACAGCTTCAAGGCCTATCAGCCGGGCGGACCGTCCTCGGGGCTTTTGCCCGCGTCGATGCACGACATCCCTCTCGATTTCGATACGCTTCAGCCGCATGGCACCTTCATTGGATCGGCGGCTGTGGTTGTCCTGTCGGATCATGACAAGGCACGTGATGCCGCGCTCAATATGCTGAGGTTCTTTGAGGATGAAAGCTGTGGTCAATGCACGCCCTGCCGCGTGGGCTGTGAGAAAGCTGTGAAACTGATGCAGGCCGATACGTGGGATGCGCCGCTCTTGGAGGAGCTTTGCACCGCGATGGGCGACGCCTCCATCTGCGGCCTCGGACAGGCCGCGCCAAACCCGATCAGGTCAACCATGAAACACTTCCCGGAGGAAATCTCATGACTGATGCAGTGAGCATAACTCTTGACGGTGAGACGGTCAGCGTCGCGCCGGGTATGACCCTTTGGGAGGCGGCCAACGGGCGCGGCCTCGTGATCCCGCATCTGTGCCACAAACCGGCACCCGGATATCGCCCTGACGGCAATTGCCGGGCCTGCATGGTCGAGATCGAAGGCGAACGTGTGCTGGCCGCGTCCTGCATCCGTGAGGCCGAAGAGGGCATGGTTGTGCATACGGCCAGCGCGCGGGCGGTTGCGGCGCGCAAGATGGTGATGGAGATGCTGGTCGCGGATCAGCCCGTGCGCGAAGAAGCGCATGATAAATCCAGCCACCTGTGGGATATGGCCGAAGCGAATGGCGTGGTCACAAGCCGCCTGCCACAGCTTGAGAAAGAGCGTATTCCGCTTCTGGATTCCAGCCACGTCGCGATGAGCGTGAACCTTGATGCCTGTATCCAATGCGGCCTGTGCGTGCGCGCCTGCCGTGAGGTTCAGGTGAACGATGTGATCGGCATGGCCGGGCGCGGGCATGACAGCTATCCGGTGTTCGATTTTGCCGACCCGATGGGCGAGAGCACCTGTGTCGCTTGTGGCGAATGTGTGCAGGCCTGCCCCACGGGAGCCTTGATGCCCGCGAGCGTCACGGACGCAGAACAGCGCGGCGACAGCGCGGATTTCGACAGCGAGACCAAGAGCATCTGCCCCTTCTGCGGTGTTGGCTGTCAGATCAGCCTGAAGGTCAAAGACAACAAGGTGAAATACGTGGAGGGGATCAATGGCCCCGCAAACGAAGGCCGTCTGTGCGTCAAAGGTCGGTTCGGCTTTGACTATATCCACCACGATCACCGCCTCACCAAGCCCTTAATCCGGCGCGATGATGCACCCGCCAAGGGACTCAACGTCGATCCGGGCAATGTCCTGACGCATTTCCGCGAAGCGACATGGGACGAAGCGCTTGATGCAGCCGCCAAGGGCCTCAAAGGGCGCGGGCGCGAAGTTGCGGGCTTCGGCTCGGCCAAATGCACCAATGAGGAGGCGTATCTCTTCCAGAAACTGATCCGTCAGGGCTTTGGCCACAACAATGTCGATCACTGCACGCGGCTGTGTCACGCAAGCTCGGTCGCAGCGCTCATTGAGAATGTCGGATCGGGCGCTGTGACGGCCACGTTCAACGAGATCGAGAACGCCGATGTGGCCATCGTGATCGGGGCCAACCCGATTGAGAACCACCCGGTCGCCGCGACCTATTTCAAGCAGTTCACCAAACGCGGTGGCAAGCTCATTGTGATGGACCCGCGCGGTCAGGCGCTCAAACGGTTCGCCACGCATATGTTGCAATTCCGGCCCGGCGCGGATGTGTCCATGCTGAACGCGATCATGCACACCATCGTTGAAGAAGAGCTTTACGACACCCAATACATTCAGGCGATGACCGAGAACTGGGAGGCCGAGAAGGCGCATCTGGCCGATTTCTCGCCCGAGAAGATGGCGGGCATTTGCGGCATTGAGGCGGAGGAGCTGCGCGCCGTAGCCCGGACCTTTGCGGGTGCTAAATCTGCGATGATTTTCTGGGGCATGGGCATCAGTCAGCATATTCACGGCACCGATAATTCGCGCTGCCTGATCTCGCTCGCGTTGATGACGGGGCAGGTGGGCCGTCCGGGCGCGGGTCTGCATCCGCTGCGCGGCCAGAACAACGTGCAGGGCGCGTCCGATGCGGGGCTCGTGCCGATGTTTCTGCCGGATTACCAAAGTGTGACCGATGACGGCGTTCGCCGCGCGTTCACCGAAGTGTGGGGTACGGAAGATTTCAGCTCTGAGAAGGGCCTGACCGTGACCGAAATCATGGATGCGGTCCATGATGGCAACATCAAGGCGATGTATATCTTGGGCGAAAACCCGGCCATGTCGGACCCCGATGTGGAGCATGCACGCGACGCGCTGGCCAAGCTCGATTGTCTGGTGGTGCAGGACATCTTCCTGACGGAGACAGCAAACTATGCCGATATCATCCTTCCCGCGAGCGCGTTTGCCGAGAAGAACGGCACTGTGACGAACACCAACCGGCAGGTGCAGATGGGCCGCGCGGCGCTCAGCCCACCCGGCGAGGCGCGCGAGGATTGGGCGATCACCACAGCACTGGCGAACCGCCTTGGGCTTGACTGGCGCTATGACAGCCCCGCCGATGTGTTCGCTGAGATGAAGCAGAACATGGCGTCGCTTAACAATATCACATGGGATCGCCTGGAGCATGAGGGCGCGGTGACCTACCCCTCGCTCAGCCCCGAAGATCCGGGCCAGCCAATCGTCTTTGGCGATGGCTTCCCACGCCCTTCGGGCCGGGCACGGTTCACACCCGCCTCGGTGATTGCCCCTGACGATGTGCCGGATGCAGAGTATCCGATGATCCTGACCACGGGGCGGCAATTGGAGCATTGGCACACAGGGTCCATGACCCGGCGCGCCACGGTGCTTGATGCGGTGGAGCCGGAGGCAAACTGTTCCTTGCACCCGTCCACCTTGCGCAAACTGGGTATTGAGCCCGGCGGCACAGTGCGCCTGACCACGAAGCGTGGCACGATTGACATCATGGCCCGCGCTGACCGCGCTGTGTCCCCTGATATGGTGTTCTTGCCCTTCGCCTTTGTTGAGGCGGCGGCCAATATCCTGACCAACCCAGCCATCGACCCTTATGGGAAAATCCCTGAGTTCAAATTCTCCGCTGTAAAGGTCGAAAAACCAAAAGAATCTGTCGCGGCGGAATAACGCGCCGCGACACCCCTCTGATAACACCTCAAATCACCCTGCCACCTAAGGCGAAACACCGGGAGACCCTACCTATGGCCTACAAATCCGATATCGAAATTGCGCGCGCCGCGCAGAAGCGTCCTATTTCAGAGATTGGCGATAAGCTTGGGATTCCGGGCGAGCATCTTCTGCCCTACGGGCACGACAAGGCGAAAGTGTCTCAGGCGTTCATCGACTCTGTTCAGAGCAACAAAAGCGGCAAGCTGATCCTTGTGACCGCGATCAATCCGACGCCCGCGGGCGAAGGCAAGACGACGACGACCGTGGGTCTGGGCGATGGCCTGAACCGGATCGGCAAAAAGGCGATGGTCTGTATCCGCGAGGCGAGCCTTGGCCCGAACTTCGGGATGAAAGGTGGCGCGGCCGGTGGCGGTTATGCGCAAGTCGTGCCGATGGAGGATATGAACCTCCACTTCACCGGCGATTTCCACGCGATCACCTCGGCCCATGCGCTTCTGAGCGCGATGCTCGACAACCACATCTATTGGGGCAATGCGCTCGATATCGACACGCGGCGGGTCGTGTGGCGGCGTGTTGTGGACATGAACGACCGCTCCTTGCGTCAGATCACATCGTCGCTGGGCGGTGTCTCGAACGGGTTTGCCCGCGAGGACGGGTTCGACATTACCGTGGCTTCCGAGGTCATGGCGATCTTGTGTCTGGCCAGTGGCCTGAAAGATCTTGAGAAACGCTTGGGCGACATGATCGTGGCCTATCGCCGCGACCGCAGCCCGGTCTTCTGCCGCGATATCAAGGCGGCTGGGGCGATGACGGTTCTCTTGAAGGATGCGATGCAGCCCAATCTGGTGCAGACGCTGGAAAACAACCCGGCATTCGTGCATGGCGGCCCGTTTGCCAATATCGCGCATGGTTGTAACTCGGTCACGGCGACGACGACGGCGCTGAAGATCGCGGATTTCGTTGTGACCGAAGCCGGGTTTGGCGCGGATCTTGGCGCTGAGAAATTCATGAACATCAAATGCCGCAAAGCCGGGATTGCGCCTGACTGCGTGGTTTTGGTGGCGACTGTGCGTGCGATGAAAATGAACGGCGGCGTGGCAAAAGCCGATCTTGGCCCCGAGAATGTGGCCGCTGTGAAGGAAGGCTGTGCCAACCTCGGGCGTCACATTGGCAATATCAAGTCATTCGGCGTGCCGGTGGTTGTGGCGATCAACCACTTCGTGACCGATACTGATGCGGAAGTTGAGGCGGTGAAGGACTACGTGGTGAGCCAAGGCTCCGAAGCGGTCCTGTCGCGGCACTGGGAGCTTGGCTCGGAAGGGTCCGAGGCGCTGGCCACCCGCGTGGCCGCGATTGCCGAAAGCGGCAAGGCGCAGTTCGCGCCGATCTATCCCGATGAAATGTCTCTTTGGGACAAGATCAACCGCATTGCGAAGTCGATCTACCATGCCGATGAGGTTCTGGCGGACAAGAAAATCCGTGATCAGTTGAAACTGTGGGAAGAGCAGGGCTATGGCCATCTGCCGATCTGCATGGCCAAGACGCAATACAGCTTCTCGACCGATCCCAACCTGCGCGGCGCGCCAACGGGCCATTCTGTGCCGGTGCGCGAAGTGCGTCTGAGCGCAGGTGCGGGGTTTGTCGTGGTGGTCTGCGGCGAAATCATGACGATGCCGGGCCTGCCACGCACGCCTGCGGCGGAGACGATTTGTCTGAACGCTGCGGGTGAGATCGAAGGTTTGTTCTGATCGAGGGGGCGGGGCTTGGGGGGCATTGAACCCCCCGCGCCCCGGTCGCCGCCCCTTTGGGGAGGCTTCCTTGCGCTCCGCGCGGGGATACTTTTGGCAAGAAGATGATGGGTGGGATAAGTAATCTTACACCATCCGTGAAATCAGAGACATGAAGGAGCGCGTGATGATGGCGCAAGTGATTGATGGCAAGGCTTTTGCGGGCCGGGTGCGGGCACAAGTGGGCGAGCATGTTGGGCGTCTGAAAGCGGAGCATGGGCTTGTTCCCGGCCTCGCCGTTGTGCTTGTGGGGGAAGACCCTGCGAGCCAGGTTTATGTCCGCTCCAAGGGCAAGCAGACTGTTGAAGTCGGTATGAAGAGTGTCGAGCATCGGCTTGAGGTGGATACGTCGGAGGCGGATTTGCTGGCGCTGATCAAGGCGCTTAATGCTGATGAGAGTATCCACGGGATTCTGGTACAGCTGCCCCTGCCGAAGCATTTGAATGAGGAGTTGGTTATCGGCTCCATCGACCCGGCGAAGGATGTGGACGGGTTTCATATCTCGAATGTCGGCCTGCTTGGCACCGGGCAAAAGAGCATGGTGCCCTGCACGCCCTTGGGTTGTTTGATGATGCTGCGGGATCATCACGGGAGCCTGTCGGGGATGGATGCGGTCGTGATCGGGCGCAGCAATATCGTGGGCAAACCGATGGCGCAGCTTTTGCTGGGTGACAGCTGCACCGTGACGATTGCGCATAGTCGGACCAAAGACTTGGCGGACGTGGTGCGGCGCGCCGATATCGTGGTGGCGGCGGTGGGCCGTCCCGAGATGGTGCCCGGTGACTGGATCAAGCCGGGTGCGACGGTGATTGATGTAGGGATCAACCGGGTGCCAAACGGCGAGAAGACGCGGCTTGTGGGGGATGTGGATTATGACAGCTGTGCGGCTGTGGCGGGGGCGATTACGCCCGTGCCGGGCGGCGTGGGGCCGATGACCATAGCGTGTCTTTTGGCCAATACGCTGACCGCGTGTTGCCGGGCAAATGGCCTGCCGGAGCCTGAAGGTCTGACGGCCTAAATCAGAGCCAGATAGCCGATTGAGGCGAAGGCAAGCGCGACCCCGGCCCATTGGCCGGGGGTGACGCGCTCCTTCAGGAAGACCCACGCAAGCAGGATGGTGATCATCCCGAAGGTGGAGGCCGCGACGGCCGCAAATTCGGGCCGTGGCAGTCCGCCTGCATAGATAACGATCCCCAACGCCACGCAGTCCAAAAGCCCCATCAGAGCGAGCAGTGGCCATGCCGATCGCGCCGGTATCTGCCGCTGCCCCGAAGCCAAGAGCAGCACCAAAACGGTGCCGACCGCCATAAGGCGTGTGACCAGAATAACTGGGAATTCGCTGCCTGCCTGACTTGCGGATTGGCCCAGAGCGAAGGCCATGAAAAACCCGACCGCGCCTGCCAAGGCCCAGAGCATGGCGGCGCGTTTTCTGCCGCCGACATCCTCGTCATCGGTCAGGATACCCACGATGCCGACCCCGGCGATAACGCAAAAGACAGCCAGCCATTGATCCCAGCTGACCGCTTGGCCCGAGGCTGCGGCCCACGCGATCGACAGCGCTGGGTAGGAGCCGACGATGGGCGCCACCAGCCGGACCGGACCGATCCCGAAGGACTTGTAGAGCCCGACGCAAGCGAGGATAAAGGCCAGCCCGCTTGCCGCACTTAGCCCGTAGGCGCGCGCGCCCATTTGCGACCAGTCGCCAAGGCCAAACGCCACAGGCCCCATGATCAGCGAGCCCACGATCAAAACCGTGGTGAGTGCGGGTAAAATACCGCTGCGCTGTGAGACGTAGCGGACGCAGATATCGTGAATACCCCAGCACAGGGCCGCGATGAGGCCAACGCCAAGCGTGAGCATTCAGCGACCTTTCCTGAAAAACGGGATCATGAAGACGAAGCAAGCCACCAAAAAGAAGGCAGAGCCGAACATGGCCCAGAAATGCCCGATGCTTGCGATGCAAAATCCAATTGCCGAGATGATGAAAAGCACCCAGCCCAGAAAATTAATTTGATGATTCGTCATGCGCGTTGCATCGTCCAGCTTGCGAGGTGCGCCACTTGGCGATATTCTTAGTGTTAAATAATTTTTCCACAGATGCAACAAGGCCTCTTGGCCGCGGCATCAGGGAGGACGACGAAATGCTTGATGATCCATACCCCAAAGTTCAGCCTGGCCCGCCGCGTCCCAGCGAAATCATTCAGCCGCGCGTTTTCTCGCTCCCCCAAGGGGTTGAGCGATATGTGGTCGAAGGCGGCGGCGCGATCCTGATCCCTGTGGAGGCAGGTGACAAATTCAGTGTGAGCAATGATGAGGGCGGACAACCCTGCGAGATTGTGGCCGCCGATTCGGCTGGGTCCATCGACACAGGAATCATCGGCGCGCCCGCCAATTGCGATGCGGACGGCTTGAAGAGCCTTCTGGCGGGGCCAATTGGTTCTTTGCGAAGCCTTCGTTTGGGTCTTGAGGCGCGGGGCCTCGATCTGGCAAAGGCGCGCGCTGTGCGTATGTTCGACGCAGGCACGCCCGCCAAAACGGAAGAGCATTTCACCGTGCAGCGTGACGGCATCGTGATCATCTCTGCCCCCGGCGGCGCGATGGATTTCGAGGTTCAAAACACGCTGACCCCGCTCACGGTGATGGTGACCCGCGCGGTGATCAAATCCCACACCAAGTTTGAGCTGCCCGACCCGCTGGCGGAACCACAACAAAGCATCCGCATCGAGAATGCCACGGCTGAAGCCTATTTCGTGAAAGCAGGCGACTATATCCAGATCATTGATGTGGATGGCCGCCAATGCACGGATTTCGAGTGTTTCTCGGCCCGTAAACTGGACAAGGGGATCGAGCATGCGCTGGACGTGACCACGACGCGCACATTGATGGGCCATGCCTATCCGATGCCCGGCCTGCACGCGAAATACTATGATCAGGAGATGCTGCCGCTGGTTGAGGTGGTGCAGGATACCTGTGGGCGCCACGATGCCTTCGCGCTGGCCTGCTCGGCTAAATACTATGATGATATAGGCTATCCTGGCCATGTGAATTGCTCGGAGAATTTCAACAAGGCGCTGGCGCAGTATAATGTTGGCGGGCGCCCCGGTTGGATGGCGATCAACTTCTTCTTCAACACGTTCCTTGATGATCACGGTGTCATGTATCTTGATGAGCCATGGTCGCGCCCCGGCGATTACGTTCTTTTGCGCGCGCTGACCGATCTGGTCTGCGTAAGCTCTGCCTGTCCCGACGATACCAGCGCCGCCAACGGCTGGAACCCCACCGATATTCACATTCGGACCTATAGCGGGTCCGAAACATTCCAAAAGTCGGTCGCCTATCGCCCGACGCCAGATTCCGAGGCAAAGATGACAAAACAGACCGGTTTCCACGACAGCTTTGCCAAACACACCCGTAACTTCATCGAGTATAATGGCTATTGGCTGGCCAGTTGCTTTGCCGAGGCGGGGCCGATTGAAGAATACTGGGCCTGCCGCAAAGAGGCGGTGATCATGGATCTCAGCCCGCTGCGCAAGTTTGAGATCACCGGACCGGACGCCGAGGCGCTGTGCCAGTATATCTTCACGCGCAACATGAAGACGCTGGCTGTGGGCGGGGTGGTTTATACCTCCATGTGCTATCCGCACGGTGGCATGATCGACGATGGCACGGTGTTCCGTCTGGACAAGGACAATTTCCGCTGGATCGGTGGCAGCGACTACGGCGGAGAATGGATCCGTGAGCAGGCAGAGAAACTTGGGCTCAAAGTGCTTGTGCGGTCCTCCACGGATCAGCTGCATAACGTGGCCGTCCAAGGGCCAAACTCCCGCGACCTCCTGCGTGAGCTTGTCTGGACTGCGCCGCACAACCCCGAGTTCGATCAGCTGGGATGGTTCCGTCACACGCCCGCGCGGCTGCGCAGCGAGACAGGCACGCCCTTCGTTGTCTCGCGCACCGGCTATACTGGCGAGCTTGGCTACGAGGTGATGTGCCATCCCAAGGATTGTGCCGAGATTTTTGACGCGATCTGGGAGGTTGGAAAGAACTATGGCCTGAAGCCTATGGGGCTTGAGGCGCTGGATATGGTGCGCATCGAGGCCGGTTTGATCTTTGCGGGCTATGATTTCTCCGACCAGACGGATCCGTTTGAGGCGGGTGTGGGCTTTACCGTGCCGCTCAAATCCAAAGAAGATGACTTCATTGGGCGCGACGCGCTGATCCGGCGCAAGGAGCATCCTGTGCGCCGCATGGTTGGCCTTGAGATCGACAGCAACGTCGGCGTGGATCACGGAGATTGCATCCATATCGGCCGCGCGCAGATTGGCGAGGTCACGTCCTCCATGCGCTCTCCCCTCTTGGGCAAGAATATCGCGCTCGCGCGGATTGATGTGACCCATGCGGAGTTCGGCACAGCGGTGGAAGTGGGCAAACTCGACGGCCACCAAAAGCGTCTGCCCGCCACGATCGTGCCTTTCGCGGCCTATGATCCCAAGAAAGAACGCCCACGCTCATGAGCGTTCTGGACGATATCGGTGGCGAGCCGTCCCTCAAGGAGTTGGTCGAGCATTTCTACGATTTGGTCGAGGCGCTGCCCGAGGGACAGAGAATCGTTGATCTGCATCGTGATGGTCATGGCCTTGCGCATACACGCGAAGAGCAGTTCAACTTCCTTTGCGGCTTCATGGGCGGGCGGCCTTACTATATGGAAACGCACCGCCATATGAATGTGAAGCAGATCCACGAGCATGTGCCGATTTTTACCAAGGATGCCGAGGATTGGCTGAGCATCATGGATAAAACGCTGGACGATCTGGGCCATGCGGGTGCGCATGTGGACCGCTTGCGCGCGACCCTGCGGCGGGTGGCGATGATCCTCGTGAATGACGGTGAGGTTGTGGGCGAAACGCCCTAGACCGCGCCCCGCAGCCGGGCGTAAAGCGCTGCCGATTGCTGCGCCGCCAGAGGCACGTGGGCGGCGCTATCGGACGCGAACTGATCCGCGGCCTTGGCTGAACCAAGCCACTCTATCGCCGCCGCCCGATTGCCAGGATCGCCCATCCAATAGCCGACAAGGCCTTCGTCAATCTCTGGGTGAAATTGCACGCCCCACGCGCGATTGCCGACGCGGATCGCCTGTGCATGGCAGGCGGGGTTGCTTGCCAGAAGGGTCGTGCCCTCGGGCAGCGTCTCGGCCTCAACCCCGTGCCACTGCATTACGCGCAGCGGATCTGGCAGGCCGGCCAGAAGCCCGTCCGCGCGACCTTCCTTGGTCAGACCAACCGGGCTCACGCCAATCTCTGGAATGACCATCTTAGCACAGCGCCCGCCCATCGCCTCCACCAGAAGTTGGTGCCCAAGGCACACGCCCAGATAGGCCCGCCCCGCCCCGACCCACTCGGCTATTGCCGCCTTCTCGGGGCGCAGCCATGGGTGCGCGTTCTCTTCCCAAACATCCATTGGGCCGCCCATGACCAGCATGGCATCGAACGCTGCGAGGTCAGGGATATCGTCCCCTTCCCAAAGACGCACGGTATGCGCAGAATCACCGGCCTCTGCGATGAGGCTGGTGAAACAGGCCGGATGCTCTCCGGCGGTGTGTTGAAACACCAATACGCGCATCAGTTTTCCAGATAGACCTCAAGACTATCGTCCAGCGCATCCTTCCACGGGGTGTGATGGACGGGCGCTTTGGTGCCTGTGATGACGGAGGTGTAGCTGTTATTGCGGAAGGTCATGATGTCTTTCTTCTTGTGACCTTTCCATTCCTTGAATGCCTTGCAGGCCCCTTCGACATCAAAGCTGGGATAATCCGTCTCAGCGATCAGTTCCTTGATGTAATCGCCCTGATACCAGATCGCGTCATAATCGTCCTCGCCCTTATCCTCGCGCGCAATACGATCCTCCACATCGGCCATCAAAGCGGCTTTGTCGGTTGGAATCTTGATCTTGCCCATGATCGCATCACGGACCCACCAGGCCTGTGCGTCGAACATGTTGAACGTGAACCACTGGTCCTGCATCCCAAGATAGAACAGGTCCGTGTTGGGCACGAAGGCCACGCCCTTGTAGAGGTCGGCGGTGGCCAAGCGGTTGGCCGTGCGCAGGTTCAGCTTTTCGTCCATGAAGGGGAAATGGTGCTGGTATCCGGTGCAGAGCAGCACCGCATCGACCTCGCGGCTGGTCCCATCTTTGAAATATGCGGTCTTGCCGTCAACCTTGGTCAGAAGCGGCACCTCGGCCCAGTTGTCGGGCCATTTATAGCCCATCGGCGCTGTGCGGTGGCTCACGGTGATGGATTTTGCACCATATTTCCAAAGCTGCGAGCCGATATCCTCAGCAGAATAGGATGTGCCAACGATCAAGATATCCTGCCCTTTAAACTCCAAGGCATCGCGGAAATCATGGGCGTGCAATACGCGTCCCTCGAAGTGATCGAACCCCTCGAACTCGGGCACATTGGGCGTTGAGAAATGGCCCGTGGCGCAAATCACATGGTCGAACTCTTCAGTGTATTCCTCGCCCTTTGGCAGGTCGCAAACGGTGACTTTGAAGCCATTGTCGGTTTCCTCGACCCGGCGCACGGCGGTCTCGAACCGGATCCAGTCGCGCACGCCCGCCTTCTTCACGCGGCCCTCGATATAGTCAAAGAGAACGGCGCGCGGCGGATAGCTCGCGATCTGTTTACCGAAATGTTCCTCGAAGGAATAATCTGCAAATTCCAAGCCCTCTTTTGGCCCGTTCGACCACAGGTAGCGATACATGGAGCCGTGCACAGGCTCGCCGTATTGGTCCACGCCCGTGCGCCATGTGTAATTCCAAAGTCCGCCCCAATTGGCCTGCTTCTCGAAACAGACGATCTCGGGGATATCCTCGCCATTTTGCTTGGCCGATTGAAAGGCGCGTAACTGTGCAAGGCCGGAGGGGCCTGCGCCGAGGATTGCGATACGTTTTGTCATTGATTGGTCTCCTGTTGGTTCAGACCATTTGAAGAATTGGTCTTGTTGTTCTATGGTGTGGTTTATACCAATTGAAACCGCTTTGTTTCCTCTGTGTCAAGTCACATCACCACTGGGAAACGTATCACGGCCCAAGCCCGTGCATATCAGAGCGGCAAAACGAGGCGGCACCATGCCACAAAGCAGTTTTGCACAGTTCTTGTCGGTCTCGGGGCGTCTGCCACGGCTGGACCAGATGGCGCGTGAACCTGTGCGAATCGGCTTTCTCGCCCCGCTGAGCGGTGTGGCCGAAGGCTGGGGGCGGCCGGGCCTCAACGGCTGCCACATCTGGGTGGATCAGGTGAATGCGGCTGGTGGTCTGCGCATCGGGGCGGAGCGGAAGCGGGTGGAGCTTTTACCATTCGATTGCGGGGATGACCCGGCACGTGCGCAGGTGGGTGCCGCGCAGCTGGTGGATGAGGGTCAAGCACAACTCATCCTCACCCTGGGCGGCGCGGGCCCGCGCGCGGCGCAGCCCTTTCTCAATGCGCGCCGGGTGCTCACCTCGACCCTTTTGCCAAGTGATCTGTCGCCTGACACTCCCTATCTGATCGCGCCTAGCGAGGTGCATCCGGTCTATGCGGTCACCGGGGTCTCCTATCTCTGCCGGGGCCGCGCGCCGCGCCGGGTGGCGCTCTGTGCGCAGGTCGATGCGATGGGCTTGCCATCGCTTGCGACCTATCGCGCGGCCTTCTCCGCCGAGGGGGCGGAGGTGACGGCAGAGGTTCAATACCCAGCCGAGGGCGGCGATGCGCGCGCGATCGTAGCCGAGATGATGGCGGATGGGCCGGATATGCTCTGCTGGTGCACCTCCTATCCGCCCATGGTGCAGGCGCTGACTGAGGCGGCGTTCGCGGCGGGCTTCACAGGCCAAATCCTGTCCTGCACACTTGATAATTACGCGCGGCTCATCGCCCGCACTTCGCCCGAGTTCATGGAGGGCGTGACGTTTCAATTCCCGGATTTCGATGATCCGGCGCTGGCCAATAAGGCGTTCTTCTTCAACCGCCCCAAGGCGTTCTACACCGAATACAACGCCCGCTTCCCCGGAGACTGGAGCGCTGTGAGCTGGGAATACGCCGCCATTCTCGACATCTGGGGCGAGGCGGTGACCCATGCTGCCTCCACCGCATCAGGCGCGGTGATGGCCTCGCTCAAGCAAAAGGGGCAGGTGATGCACGCGTTTGGGGCTGCGGAGTGGTGGGGGCGCGGCCTTTTCGGCGTGGACAATGCGCTGGTGGGTGACTGGCCCGTGGTGCAGATCCGGCGCGGCAAGGCGCGCATCGTCAGCTTCGAATCCGTGCCCGCGTGGCTGGGTCAGCACGAGGCGGCGCTGCGTCGAGAAATGGAGGCGCTTGGGCAGATGTGGTATCAACGCCGCGCGGGGCTTGAGACCTTGGTGGCGCGCTGACCTTTATATGTCGCGAGCATTTCGAGAAAAGCAGCGCCTCAGGGTTTTCTCGAAGCGCTTTAGCCGTCTTGCAATAAGAGGCGCTGTTCCTCGATCAGGTGCAGCTTGATGAACTCCACTGCGGCTTCCGTGTCGCGCGCGGCGATGGCGTTGAACAGGCTGTTATAGCGCTTCTGGTAATCCTCGATCCGGGCCGGTGTGAGGTGGCGCCGGAGCTGTGCCGCGCGAAAACTTTGACGACACGCATCAATCACCAGATCATAGCAACCGGCGATCAAAGGATTGCCCGTCCCGGCGGCGATCTTGCGGTAAAACGCCTCCTCCAAACGCACGAACGCGTCTGCATCGGTGGTGATCGCTTCCATCTCGCTCAACGTCTCACCAAGGGCCTCGATCGCGCGTGGCGGCATGTTGACCACGGCAAGGCGCACCATATCAGGCTCAAGGATGCCGCGCACCACTTGTAAATCAAGCGGGCTTGAGGATGCGGCAATCTCGCTATGGGGGTTGGCGGGCTCTGGTGTGCCGGGAGGGTTCACGAAGCTGCCAGAGCCTGCGCGCCGCCGGATCAGGCCGTGCCCCTCCAACGCATCCAGCGCCTCGCGCACCGTATTGCGTGCGACATGAAGCTCGCTGGCCAGCTGTCGCTCGGACGGCAGGCGCGCATCCACGCCGTAATCGCCGCTGCGGATGCGGGCATAGATCGTGTTGACCACGGTCTGCACCGTTGCGCTAAGAGGCGCGTCATTTGGCAGGGCGGAGAGGACTGGGGCAAGAGACATGGGCGGGGCCTTGGTTGAGCGGGTCGTCCGTAGTTTACCGCGATCCGCAGGGCGGCGGAAGGACCATGCGCCAGATGCAAAAACGCCGCGCCGAGGGATGCCCCCGGCGCGGCGTCGAGTAAGTGTTGCTCGGATCAGATATCGAGCGTGTTGGCCTTCTCCCAGCTGGAGAAATGCGAGACGAATTGGTTCCATTCCTGATGCTTCAGCTTCAGGTAGGCGGCGGAGAACTCCTCGCCCATGGAAGCTTTCAGGCCTTTGTCTTTCTCATACTCGCGCAGCGCGTCCAGCATGTTGAGTGGCAGCTTGGGCGCGCCGCGCACTTTATGACCTTCGGCATACATGTCGATGTCATGGCGCTTGCCAGGATCGGCCTTGGAGCGGATGCCCGAGAGACCCGCCGCAATGATGACCGCCTGCAAGAGATAGGGGTTCACCGCGCCATCGGGCAGGCGCAGCTCAAACCGGCCGGGGCCGGGCACACGCACCATATGTGTGCGGTTGTTGCCAGTCCATGTGACGGTGTTGGGTGCCCATGTGGCCCCCGACATGGTGCGCGGCGCGTTGATCCGCTTGTAGCTGTTCACAGTAGGGTTTGTGATCGCCGCAAGCGCGCTTGCATGTTTCATGATCCCGCCGAGGAAATGCTTGCCGCGCTCGGAAAGCCCCAACTCGCCGGTCTGGCCTTCGCCTTTGCCCGCAAAGACGTTGACCTTGCTGTCCTTGCCCGGTGCGTCCCAGACGGAGATATGCGCGTGACAGCCATTGCCGGTCAGACCCTCGATGGGCTTGGGCATGAAGGTGGCGCGGAAACCATGTTTTTCGGCCACGGATTTCGTCATGAACTTGAAGAAGCTGTGCTTGTCCGCCGTGACCAAGGCATCGTCGAAATCCCAGTTCATCTCCCACTGGCCGTTCGCGTCCTCATGGTCGTTCTGGTAGGGGCCCCAGCCCATATCGAGCATGTAATCAGCGATCTCGCGGATCACCTCATAGCGGCGCATCATCGCCTGCTGGTCATAGCAAGGCTTTGATGCGGTATCAAACTCGTCCGAGATTTCATCGCCCTCGGGGGTCAGCAGGAAAAATTCGGCCTCGATGCCGGTTTTGACATGCATGCCCTCTTCGGCGGCTTCGGCAATCAGACGGCGCAACACGTTGCGCGGCGCCTGCGCCAGATCTTCGTTGTTCATCACGCAGTTGGCCGCGACCCATGCGATCTCGGGCTTCCACGGAAGCTGAATAACCGATGCCGGGTCCGGCACGGCCAGCATATCGGGATGTGCGGGCGTGAGATCGAGATAGGTCGCGAAGCCTGCAAAGCCCGCGCCGTCCTCTTGCATGTCCGCAATCGCTTGCGCGGGGACCAGCTTGGCGCGCTGGGCGCCAAAGAGGTCGGTGAAGGAGATCATGAAATATTTGACGCCATTGTCCTTGGCGAATTTGGCCAGATCGGTGGTCATTTTTTTGGTGTTCCCTGTCGGTGCTGCGTCTGTGAGACGACCCTATTGCGTCGGTGTTGAAACGAACAGGGCGCGAGCCGTTCTGGCCGCGCCCTGCGGGGGGTTCAGAAACTGGTGCCCGGTTTGCCGGGATACCAATCGGTGCCTGCCAGAGGGACGCGTGCCATGGCGGCGGCCTCCATGGTCAGCGCGCACAGATCCTCGGGTTCGAGGTTGTGCAGGTGGTTCTTGCCACAGGCCCGCGCGATGGTCTGCGCCTCCAGGGCCATCACCTTGAGATAGTTGTTGAGATGCCGCCCGCCCTCGATGGGGTCGAAACGTTTCATCAACTCAGGATCCTGGGTGGTGATGCCCGCAGGGTCCTTTCCCTCATGCCAGTCGTCATAGGCGCCAGCGGTCGTGCCAAGCGCGTTATACTCCGCCTCCCAGCGTGGATCATTGTCGCCCAGCGCAATCAGCGCCGCCGTGCCGATGGCAACCGCATCCGCGCCCATGGCCAGCGCCTTGGCCGTGTCCGCGCCGCCGCGAATGCCGCCCGACACGATCAGTTGCACCTCGCGGTGCAGCCCCTGATCCTCCAGCGCGCGCACCGCTTCGCGGATACACGCCAGAATGGGCAGGCCGACATGCTCGATGAACACATCCTGCGTGGCCGCCGTGCCGCCCTGCATCCCGTCGAGCACGACACAATCCGCCCCCGCCTTGATCGCGAGCGTGGTGTCGTAATAGGGGCGCGTGCCGCCCACCTTGACGTAAATGGGCTTTTCCCAGTTGGTGATCTCACGCAGCTCAAGGATCTTGATCTCCAGATCATCCGGGCCGGTCCAATCGGGGTGACGGCACGCAGAGCGTTGGTCGATCCCCTTGGGCAGGTTGCGCATTTCGGCCACGCGGTCCGAGATTTTCTGACCCAGAAGCATCCCGCCGCCACCGGGTTTCGCGCCTTGGCCCACGACAACCTCGATCGCATCACAGCGGCGCAGGTCATCGGGGTTCATGCCATAGCGTGACGGCAAAAGCTGATAGACCAGCTTGTTGGAATGGCCGCGCTCTTCTTCGGTCATGCCGCCGTCGCCGGTGGTGGTGGAGGTGCCCGCAAGCGTCGCACCCCGGCCCAGAGCCTCTTTCGCAGGCCCCGAAAGGGCGCCAAAGGACATGCCCGCGATGGTGATCGGAATATCAAGCTCAATCGGCTTCTTGGCAAAGCGCGTGCCCAGAACAACACTGGTGTCGCATTTCTCACGGTAGCCTTCGAGCGGGTAGCGCGAGATGGAGGCCCCGAGAAACAGAAGGTCGTCGAAATGCGGCACTTTGCGCTTCGACCCACCGCCCCGGATGTCATAGATGCCCGTCGCCGCCGCGCGGCGGATTTCGGCATTTGTCGGGTTGGAGAAGGTTGCCGACTGGATCGGCACGGTGCGCGGTGCGCCGTTATGGTCGTCTTTCATGGCAGCCCCCTTAGTAAGCGTTGTCGATATTGAAGTTATAGAGCTTGCGGGCCGAGCCATAGCGCTTGAACTCTTCCGGCTTGGCGTCGCAGCCACCACGCTCCAGCAGGTCCTTCAGGATCTCGATATGTTCTGGACGCATCTCCTTTTCGACGCAATCCGCGCCCAGCGATTTGACCGAGCCGCGCACGAAAAGGCGCGCCTCGTAAAGGCTGTCGCCCAGCGCATCGCCGGCATCGCCACACACGACCAGGTTGCCCGATTGCGCCATGAACGCGCTCATATGGCCGATATTGCCATGCACGATGATGTCGATCCCCTTCATGGAGATGCCGCAGCGCGACGAGGCATTGCCCTTGATCACAAGCGTGCCGCCCCGGCCCGTGGCCCCGGCATATTGGCTGGCGTCACCCTCGATCACGATAGTGCCGCTCATCATGTTCTCGGCCACGCCCGGTCCGGCAGAGCCTGCGACATTGATCGTCGCCTGCTTGTTCATGCCGCCGCAGTAATAGCCGGTATGGCCTTTGACGTTCACCTCGATGGGGGCATCAAGACCCACGGCGATGGCGTGGCTGCCCTTGGGGTTGATCACCTCCCAGACGGTCTGGTTGGTGTTGGCCGATTGCGCGTGCAGCGCGGAATTCAGATTGCGCAGGCCCTGGGCCTCAAGATCGAATGTTTGCATTTACGCGGCCTTCTCATGTGCTGTTGGGGCCCCTTTGTGGCTCCAGAAATAGACGGTGGCGGGCTCGGGCTCCCACACGCGGGCATGATCGATACCCGGCAGGTTCACCAGCGCGCGATATTCCGAGCCGAACGCCACATATTGGTCGGTTTCGGCCAGAACGGCGGGCTTGCACGCAATGGGATCGCGGACCACGCCGAAGCCGTCCTTGGTGCCCACCACGAAGGTGAAGAACCCGTCGAGATCATCAAGGCTGCTTTCCAGCGCCTCGCCCAGCGTGGCACCGTTCATCATCCGCCACGTGAGATAGGCCGCGCCCACTTCGGTGTCGTTCTCGGTCTCGATATGCACCCCCTGGCGGCGCAACTTGCGACGCAGGCTTGCGTGGTTGCTGAGCGAGCCATTGTGCACGAGACACTGATCCGAGCCGGTGTTGAACGGGTGCGCACCCATCGTCGTCACGGCTGATTCGGTCGCCATGCGGGTGTGACCGATGCCGTGGCTGCCTGACATTTGGGCAATATCGAACCGGGCTGCCACATCTTTGGGCAGGCCGACCTCTTTGTAGATTTCAAGATTTTCACCGCGGCTCATCATCCGAACGCGGGGATTGACCTCGCTCAGGCGGCTGCGCGCGACTTCCAAAAGCTCTGCACCCATTTCCAGAACGGCGTGGGTATCATTCACCCGGATCGACACCGGCCCGCCAAGGCTTTGGGCCATGGCGATATCCAGTCCGGGGAAGTCCTGTTCAGGCACGTCCGATTGGACGACCAGCTTGGCCTTACCCTTTGTATCTGCACCATAAATCGCGATGCCCGCACTGTCGGGGCCGCGATCCGTCATGGTGATCAACATATCCGTCAGCATCTCGCCCAATTTGGGTTCCAACGCTTTGTCTTTTAGAAACAGCCCCACGATACCGCACATAGCACGCATCCTCCCTCAGGTTTGGAAACTTTCGAATCAAAAGCTAGCATCAAAGCTTCATCCGCTCAACTACTGGTAAAATAAATTTCCTCTGAGGCAAAAAAGACTGGCCGGATCGGGAGTCACGTGTTTTCTTAAACTCCTCACGCGCGTATGCGCACCAACGATAATGTCAAACGACAGAGAAACAGGGGAATAATTGTGGAAGAACAGATTGCCGAACTGGCGGCGCAGGTCGCCGCACTTCAATCGTCGGCGGCAACGACGAACACGACATTTGCCGAGACGTTTTACTATCTGACAATCCCGCTTATGATCATCATCCATGCGGGATTTCTTGCCTATGAGATGGGGGCATCCCGGCTCAAGAACGTGCTGAGCTCGGGTGTGAAAAACATCCTCGCCTTCGCGTTCATGATCCCGACCTTCTATTTCTTCGGCTGGTGGGTCTATTGGGGCTTCCCCACGGGACTGCCCGGCGCACCGGGGCCTGCTGGCATTTCTGGTATTGAATACGCCAATGCGATCGCATGGGGTTGGGGCGACAGTGCGCAATATATGGGGCCGAACATTGCTGATCAGGCATCGGGCGTCTTCTTTGGCGCGTTTGCTCTGTTTGCCGCCACAACAGCCTCGATCATGTCGGGCGCCGTTATCGAGCGGATTCAGACTGTCGGCTTTGTCATCCTCGCGGTTGTCCTCGGCTCCTTCGCTTGGGTCGTGGCTGCGGCTTGGGGCTGGCACGCTGATGGCTGGCTGGTCACGCAATGGGGTCTGCATGACTTCGGTGCGGCGGGGCTTGTCCACGCGGTTGCCGGCTTCTTTGCGCTGGGCGTTTTGATCAACCTTGGCCCGCGCATCGGCAAGTTCAACGCCGATGGCACTGCAAACCACATCGCAGGGCACAACATGCCTCTGACGGTTGTGGGTCTGATGCTGATCATCGTTGGCTTCTGGGGCTTCCTCATGGCCTGCGTTATCGTGCCGGGCGAGGCATGGTCATGGTTCGCGGACAAGCCTTCGACCATTTACGGCACACCGATTACCCTTTCGGCCTTGTCGTTCAACATCCTCATGGGGATCGCGGGCGGGATCATCGGCTCCTGGGTGCTTACACGTGATCCGTTCTGGATGATGTCGGGCGCTCTGGCGGGGATCATTTCGGTCGCGTCGGGCATGGATATCTATTATCCGGCCATGGCGTTTGTCATCGCCTTCTCTGCGGGGATCATCCTCAAGCCGTGTGCAAACTGGCTTGAAAACCGCGGCATCGACGATGCTGTGGGCGCGGTCACCGTGCACGGCACGATCGGCCTTTATGGTCTGATCATGTTGGGCGTGTTTGGCGCAGGCACTCCGGCGCTTCAAGGCGAAGGCGCTCCAACGATCTCTCTCATCGGCCAATTGGTGGGGGCAGGCGTGTTCTTCCTGCTGGGCTTTGTGCCGGGCTACGTGGTTTCGCTTATCCTCAAGATGCTGGGTATGCTCCGTATCCCCGAGGGTGCCGAGGTTGCCGGTATGGACGAAGTCAAAGTGCCGACGCATGGCTATCCCGAGGGCATCCCTGCTCCCGGTGTAAACCTCGCGCCCGGCGAATAACCAAAGGACAAGGAGAGACTTATGTTCGGTTTTCCATATGATACCGCAGATTGGGCCGTCGTTGACGGGGCACAGTTCATCGGCTGGGGCTCTGCCCTGCCGGGCCTCGCCACTGCGATTGCCGCCATTTTGTGTGTCGCCGTCCTTGTCTACGGGCAGGCGACGGAAGCAAAGAAAACATCGCGCTTTACCAAGTAAGCGCCACATGATGTGATGAAAGGGCCGCCATATGTGCGGCCCTTTCTATTTTTCAGGCATATTGCCTGCCAGTGAAAAAAGTTGCACCATATTCTTGCTTTTTGGTTTTGCCTGAGGCTCAATGTTCGGCGACACTCAACAACAAAACCAACAGGGGGAATCGATGGCCATCATCTGGAGAACATCCGCACTCGCAAAGCGTCATGAAGCAATTGGGGGGGAGCTTGAGGATTGGAACGGCATGGGGACCGCTTGGTTCTATGACCACACGCCCGAGCGCGCGAAGGCCGATTATGAGGCCGTACGCACCAAGGCGGGCCTGATGGATGTGTCGGGCCTCAAGAAAATGCACCTCACCGGGCCACACGCCGCCGCCGTGATCGACCGCGTGACCACACGCAACGTGGACAAGATCATGCCGGGCCGCTCGGTCTATGCCTGCATGCTCAGCCCCGAGGGCAAGTTTGTCGACGATTGCGTGATCTACCGCCTGTCGGTCAATCACTGGATGGTTGTGCATGGCACCGGGACGGGCATGGAGCAGTTGATGGAGGCCGCCGCCGGCAAGAACGTCGCGGTGATCTTTGATGATGATCTGCACGATATGTCGCTGCAAGGCCCCGTGGCCGTGGATTTTCTGGCCGAGCATGTGCCGGGCATCCGCGATCTGGCCTATTTTGGGATCATGCAGACAAAGCTCTTTGATCGCCCTGTCATGATCTCGCGCACCGGATATACTGGTGAGCGGGGCTATGAGATTTTCTGTCAGGGTCGTCACGCGGTGCACATCTGGGACAACATCCTTGAGCATGGCAAAGGCATGGGCATCCGCCCAGTGCAGTTCAGCACGCTCGATCTTCTGCGCACGGAGAGCTATTTGCTCTTCTTCCCCGGTGACAATTCCGAGACCTATCCGTTCGAGGATGGCTCACCCTGCGGCGATACGCTTTGGGAGCTGGGTCTGGAGTTCACCGTCTCTCCTGGCAAGACCGGCTTTGTCGGCGCTGAGAACCACTATGCGCTGGAAGGCCGCGAGCGGTTCAAGATCTACGGTGTGCTGCTTGAGGGCAAAACACCTGCCGATGAGGGCGCGGCCTTGCTGCAAGACGGTAAGCAGGTTGGTCACGTGACTTATGGCATGTATTCCGAGCTGAACGGGCATAATGTGGGCATCGCGCGCATGCCGGTTGCTGCGGCCAAGCCGGGCACGAAGCTGACGGTGCGCAACGCGGATGGCACCGAGATTGCCGCCACCGCACAAGAGATGCCATTCTACGACAAGGACAAGAAGGTCCGCACCGCCAAAGGCTGAGCCCCGAAGCGACACATCCGGGGCGGCCCGCGTGCGGCCCCGGATTTAAACCGCCCCGATGCCACCTGCAGGAGATGTTAAACGCGCATGTCGAAATTCGAATTCCCGCCATCCATCAAAAGCCGCCCCGTCTGGGGCAATCTGGAGCCGCGCCCGGGCAAGCATCATCTGATGATCGCCGAGGCCGAGGGCGCCGAGGCCATTCTGGAGATCGCCACCCCTGATCTCATGGCCAAGACCCACCTCATTTTTATCGCCAAGGGCACCGATTATGGCCCAAAGCTCGAAGCGCTGAAGCCGCTGCAATACCGCGAAACACCCACCTATGGCGCAACCGTGCAGCGGATCGAGCGCGTGCTGAGTGATGCCGCGATGGGCCTTCAGCTTTACCTCACAGGCACCGAAGGCATGATGGGGCAGGTGATGCAGATCGCTGTTACCCACGGTATCCCGCACACCGCTATTCAGACCGAACATCGCGGATCGACCGCGCGCCGGATGCAATGCGTGCATTGCAAAGGCATTACCGAGGACGTTGAGATTGATCCATTTGTCTGCTCCCATTGCGGGTTGAATCTGTTTGTGCGTGATCACTATTCGCGCCGCATTGCCGCCTATCAGGGCGTGTGCATCGACGCCGAAGACCCGGGCAATGTGCCCGCACCAAAGGGGATTTACGAATGAGCGGCGCCGAGAAAATTGCCGTGCGCGTGACAGAAGTCACGCCGCTGAACGAGCTGATCACCCGCTTCCGGTTCGAGCGGACGGATGGTGGCCCGATGCCGATGTTTTCAGGCGGGGCGCATACCGTGGTCGAGATGAAGGATGGCGACGTGACCCGCCTCAACCCCTATTCCCTGATGTCCGACCCGATGGACCAAAGCGCCTACACGATTTCTGTGCGGCGCGATGATGAGGGGCGGGGCGGGTCGCTCTTTTTGCACAACAACGTCTCTGTTGGCGATGAGATGGTGATCAGCTATCCGGTCAACCTCTTCCCCCTCGATCTGCGCGCCAAGAAACACCTCTTTTTCGCAGGTGGTATCGGCATCACGCCCTTCCTGTCGCAGATCAAGCAGATGGAGCGCACAGGCGGCAAATGGGAGCTGCATTTCGCGGCGCGCAATGCAGGTCTTGCAGCCTACGCGGACACGTTGACCGAGCAATATCCGCACCATGTGCATGTCTATTACGACGATGATAATCAACGCATCGCGCTGGAAAGCCTTCTGGATGGGCAGCCCTTGGGCACACATATCTATGTCTGCGGTCCCAAAGGCATGATCGACTGGGTGCGCAAGACGGCCGACGATCTGGGATGGCCGCGCGAAGCCGTACATCACGAAGAATTCCTCGCCCCCAAACCCGGCAAACCCTTTGAAGTGAAGCTCGCGGTGTCGAACAAGGTCGTGCAGGTGGGCGAACATGAGAGCCTTCTGGAGGCGATCGAGCGGGCGGGCGTCGATGCGCCATATCTCTGCCGTGGCGGGGCCTGCGGGCAATGCGAAACGGACGTGATCGACTATGATGGCACTTTCATTCACCACGATCACTGGCTCACCGAGGCCGAGCACGCCTCTGGTGACAAGATCATGCCCTGCGTCAGCCGATTTCAGGGCAAGACGCTTGTTCTGGACCGATAGGAGACGAACATGACCATTCAGTTCAACGATGAGACCTTTCGCGAGGATTACTCCTTCAAAAATTCGCCCTGGGCGATCAAGCGCTTCCCGTTTCCGTTCGACAAGGACGATTACATGTATTCGGTCAACATGGAGCCGCACCGGGGCGGGCGCGAGGGCTCGGTCTTTCAAAACCGATTTGATGTGGATGAGCATTACGTCTCGGAGATGCGCGACCGGGCGCTGGTGTTGGACAATGATCCGCTGCGCTGTCAGTCCTTGCCGCATATGACGCTGGCGGGCTGGGACCTGCTTGAGTTGATCATGGTGGCCAAATCCGAGGATTACCCGGACCTCTTTGAGTTGCACCGCGACGGCAACCAATGGCGTTGGATCAACAAGCCGATGGGGATCGATGACACGTTCACCTTCCTTGATGAGGCCACGCTGCCTTATGGCCCGATGGAGTATATCACCCGGCAGGCCCAAGGCGATTGGGCCGTGCTGGATCAGCGCGACGACAACCTTTGGATGGATGCGGGCATGATCACCACGCAGGCCGATTGGTCGCTCGATTTCGACATCGGGATGAATTTTTTCGAGTGGCACGCGCCGGTGCCCTTGGCCCATGAAAAGGGTATCTTCGTGCGCGCGCTGAAATTTCTTTTGAACATTCAGCAAGGCGCGCCCGCGCGGCGGCTCAACTGGACCATGACGGTCAATCCGCTCCTTGATACTTCACCCGAGAACTATCACAAATGGGGTATCCAGAAGACCGAGCTGACGCCCGAGAACCTTGGCGCAAAACAGCATCTACGGGTGGAGCTTCAGACGTTCTACCGCCTGCCGCGCTCCAACGCGATGGTGTTCCCGATCCGCTGCTATCTCTGTGCGTTTCAGGACCTGATGAGCGTGCCAAAATGGGGTCGCCGCCTGCACCGGGTGATCCGGGATCTGCCCGAGGAATTGGCGACCTATAAAGGCTTCATCGACAATCGGCCCATGATGCTGGACTATCTGAGTAAGTTCGATGACGGCCTGCCAACATCGCCCGGTATATGGCCTGATCTGGACACCGAGCCACCGTTGCAAAAGTAAGGCTTGGAAAGCGGTGCCTCAGGTGGCGCCGCTTTGCGGATAGCTGATGATCGACAAATACCGACAGGGCAGGGTGACCAGACGCTCTGGCCCATGCGGAGCGTCCGCATCAAAAAAGAGCGTATCGCCCGGCTTGAGCGACAGCACCTCGTCCCCGTGGCGATAGTCGACCTCACCTTCCAGCATATAGATCGTCTCGATCCCGGCATGCTGGAAGGTCGGGAACGTGTCTGATTCCGCTGTGAGCGTGATCAGATAGGGCTCGACGATCACGCCAGAGCCGTTGGAGCCGATATGGCCCAGAAGATTGTACTGATGGCCCGCGCGCGTGCCTTCGCGCTGAAGCTCAACTCCTTTGCCGGATTTGGTATGCACCGCCTCGCGGTTTTCCTCAAATTGGCGGAAAAAGCTGGTGATCGGCACGCTGAGTGCATTGGCCAATGTCTGAAGCGTGGTGAGAGAGGGCGAGGTATTGCCGTTTTCGATCTTGGAGAGCATCCCGATGGACAAACGCGTCATGGCCGCCAATTCGGCTACGGTAATTTCCTGACGCCGGCGATGCGCACGCAATTCGCGGCCAATGGCAGTTTCAAGGTTCTTCTCACGGTCATCACGTTGCACTCTGTGTGGGTCTTGGGTGAGTTTTGTAACCATCTCGGGGCTCAATTTTTCTACATTCATGCTGCTTGCTTCATTGGGGTCGAAAGGCACAGACCGGACATGAAAGCGCAAGGGCAAACGCAGGCCGCGTGTCGTTCAGATTATCCTGATAATGCACGCCTGTTTACTCAGAGTAAAACTCTTTTGCACGACCGCTTGGTTTTTAGTGACAAATGGCCTGCCATGGGTCAGCTTGTTTACGCAGGGGAAACCTGCCCGCAAGACGCCCCTGAGGCGGCGGGCTTGGAAACCTGTGGGCCGTCGCCGGACTGGCGGCATTGTGAAATCGGCCCGACTGAGGTGCGGCAGAAGAAAACAAGGATGGGCAGCCCGACCGTGGCGAACCGATCTCTTTGGTGGGTCTCCCAGGCAAAAGAGACCTCTCTTTGGCGCGTATTTCGCGCCGCGTTAACCTTGGAGAAGACAATGAAAACAAGTGCATTCAAATATTGTTCCACAGCCCTGATCGCCGGGGCCCTCTCGACGCTGCCGCTTGGCGTGATGGCGGCGGATAGTGCCGATCCGATCGTGATCCCGATCAACAACTGGTCCTCGCAGATCGTGATGTCCAACGTGATGGGCCAGATTTTCGAATCCATGGGCAATAACGTCGAATACGTGACCGTGGATGCCCAGGCGGTCTACGAATCGATCCGTCTGGGCGATGTCACGCTTCAGATGGAGGTGTGGGAAGGCACGCATAAGCTGTCACTGGAGGCGGCGATGGAGAAGGGCGGCATTCTGGACGTTGGCGATCATGACGCCGTGACGCGCGAAGACTGGTGGTATCCGATGTGGACCAAGGACGCCTGCCCGGGCCTGCCCAGCTGGGAAGCGCTCAACGAGTGCGCGGAGATTTTCGCAACCCCCGAGACGGGCGATAAAGGCCGCTATCTCGATGGTCCCGCCGATTGGAACAAGCACGCGAATGAGCGGGTGGCGGCCTTGGATATGGACTTCATCGTGATCAACGCAGGCTCAGCCGCTGCCCTGTGGGCCGAGATCGGCGCGGCGGAGGCCACAAGACGCCCCATCGTCTTGTTCAACTGGACCCCCAATTTTGCCGAAGCGGTCTGGCCGGGTGAGTTCGTGGCCTTCCCCGAGGCGGTGGCAGGGTGCGACACCGATCCATCCGTGGGGCCAAACCCCGATGCGCTTTACGATTGCGGGAACCCGGCGGATGGATACCTCAAGAAAGCGGCGTGGGACGGGATGCCGGAGAAGTGGCCCGCCGCCTATGATGTGTTGACCAAAGTGTCCTTCACGAATGCACAGATCGCGGAAATGGCCCGGCTTGTGGATGTGGAAGAGCTTGAGCCGCAAGAGGCCGCCGAAGAGTGGCTGGCGGCCAATGAAAGCGTCTGGTCGGGCTGGGTGAACTAGGCTCCGGCGTCATGTTGCCGGAGATGCCCCGCCGGGAGACCCTTGGCGGGGCATTTGCCCGCAAACTGGGTATTTGTCTCTGTGGGGGCGTAATTACTTTCGCGAAAATCTGCATTTTTTCCCAATTATCGCCATCGTGCTGATAATATTATTCCAGAGGGGAAACAAAACTCCGATTCGTTGCTGGTGCAAATGGCCATTGAGCCGCCCTTCCGGGGGAACCCCGAGCCAAAGGCCCTGCACGGGCAACGAAGACAGGAACACGCCCTCCGGACGGCGCGTATATGTGACGCCTTCCAAGCCAACAGGGCTGCACGCGTGAGCAGCTTATAAAAGCGGTGTGATCAAGCGCCGTGTCAACCGGGAGAACTACATGAACAAGTATAAAATCGCATTTGTTGCAGGGGTCATGACGGCCTTGCCGGTCGCATCCTTTGCGGCCGATAGCGAAGATCCGATCGTCATTCCGATTCACAACTGGTCGTCGCAGATCGTGATGTCCAACGTGGTGGGTCAGATCTTCGAGTCCATGGGCAACAATGTGGAATATGTCACGAGCGACAGCCAGGCGGTCTATGAATCGATCCGTCTGGGCGATGTCACCCTCGGCATGGAAGTCTGGGAGGGCGCGTTTGGCGCATCTTTCCGCGCCGCGCTTGAAAAAGGCGGGATCGTCGATGCGGGCGATCATGACGCCGTGACGCGCGAAGACTGGTGGTATCCGATGTGGACCAAGGACGCATGCCCGGGCCTTCCAAGCTGGGAAGCGCTGAACGATTGCGCCGAAGTGTTCGCCACGCCTGAAACCGGCGACAAAGGCCGCTATCTTGATGGCCCCGTTGACTGGCTCAAGCACGGCAAAGAGCGTGTTGAAGCACTGGAGATGGACTTCGTTGTGATCAACGCTGGCTCCGCCGCCGCCCTTTGGGCCGAAATCGGCGCAGCCGAGGCCGACAAGAAGCCCATCGTGGTCTTCAACTGGACGCCCAACTTTGCCGAAGCTGTCTGGCCCGGTGAATTCGTCGAATTCCCCGAGTGGGTGGACGGATGTGACAAAGATCCGGCCGTGGGTCCTGTGCCGGATGCGCTTTATGAGTGCGGCAACCCTGCCGATGGCTACATGAAGAAAGCCGCTTGGGAAGGCATGGAAGAGAAATGGCCAGCAGCCTATGAAGTGCTGACCAAAATCTCCTTCAACAACGCCCAGATCGCCGAGATGGCCGTGATGGTCGACATTGACGAGATGGAGCCTGAAGAAGCTGCCGAAGTGTGGCTGGCCGAGAACGAAGCTGTGTGGAAGCCTTGGGTTAACTAAACCCCAGCACGCACACCTCAACATCAGGCCCCGTCCGTATGTCGGGCGGGGCTTTCTCATTCTTTAAGGACATGCCTCTATGAGCGACGCCCCGGTCATCCGCTGTGAAAATGTTTGGAAAGTCTTTGGTAACGATCCAAAGAAATATCTTGCCAGCATGCCTGAAGGACGCAGTTTCGACGACATTCGCGCGGATGGATACATTGCCGGAGTGAGGGATGTGAACATTGAGGTCGCGCGCGGCGAGATGCTCGTGATCATGGGCCTTTCCGGCTCGGGTAAGTCCACTTTGGTGCGGTGTTTCTCGCGCCTTCATGACATTACAAGCGGCGTGATTAACGTCGATGGGCAGGACATCGGCAAACTGTCCGAAAAAGAGCTGATCGACCTGCGCCGCAACAAGATGGGCATGGTGTTCCAGAGCTTCGGCCTTTTGCCGCACCGCACGGTGTTGGAGAACGTGGCCTTTCCTCTGGAGATGCGCGGTCAGGACCGTCACACCCGCTTTGAGCGCGCGATGGAGGTCGTGAAGCTTGTCGGGCTTGAGGGGCGTGAGGATTACTACCCGCGCGAGCTTAGCGGCGGACAGCAACAACGCGTAGGTATCGCCCGCTCCTTGGCGATTGAGCCTGATATCTGGTTTCTTGACGAGCCGTTCAGCGCGCTCGACCCGCTTATCCGCCGCGAGATGCAGGACGAATTCCTGCGCCTTCAGGGGCTTTTGGGCAAGACCATCGTCTTTATCACCCATGACTTCGACGAGGCGCTGCGCCTTGCCGACCGGATCGCCATTATGAAGGACGGCGCGGTGGAGCAATGCGACACCCCCGATCAGATCGTGCTGCATCCAGCCACCGAATATGTCCGCAAGTTCACCGAAGACATTGACAAGGCCCGCGTCGTGCATGCCTCTGTCCTTGCGGATGCGAAGGCCACGGGCACGGGCGATCCGGTCGATGCGGGCGCCACGGTGCATGATCTTGCGAGCCTTCTGGTCCAAGACACCCGCGAAGAGATCCCTGTGATGCGCAAAGGCGCTTTGATCGGTGCGTTCAACCGTCAAGATGCGCTCAATATTCTGGTGGGGCTCAACTGATGACCACACTCAGCACAAATGCAGTTCCCGCCCTAAGTGGCATCAGCCGCCCGCGCTTGGCGCTGGTTCTGGTCCTGATCGCAGCCGTGCTGACCATCGCGCAATATCTGGGCGCTCTGCCCGCGGCCCTGCACCGCATCCCCGAGGCGATGATTCCGCCAATCGCGCCCTTCCTTGATCTGATCTTCAATTTCGTGAAGGATGATTTGGGCCTTCTGGCCTTCACCCGCTTTCTGACCGAGGGTCTCGAATGGGTGCTTGATGCCACCGCCAACCTGCTCTTTGGCAAGCGGCGCTGGCCCAATCTTGGGCCGATCCCGTGGTCGGCGGTGGCCGCTGTCGCCGCGATTGTCGGCTATTATCTCGGCGGATGGCGTCTGGCCCTTCTGGCGGGCGGGACCTGTGTGTGGACCGCCATGATTGGCCAATGGGACATCGCGATGCAGACCATGTCGGTGCTTGTCGTCGCAGCCCCTCTGGCCTTCATCATCGGCCTGTCGCTCGGTATCCTTGCATGGCGCTCCGCGCGCTTTAACCGCGCGATCAAGCCGATCCTGTCGGTGCTGCAAACGCTGCCCTTCTTTACCTATCTCCTGCCCGCGGTCATTTTCTTCAAGGTAGGCCCCACGGCGGGCGCTGTGGCCACGACGATTTATGCCATTCCGCCGATGATCCTGATGACCACGCTGGGCCTGCAAAAGGTCTCTCCGGATGTGGTGGAATCGGGCCATATGAGCGGCTGTTCGCGCTGGCAGCTGCTGCGCCATGTCTACCTGCCCTCGGCCCGGACCGAGATCCTTGTGGGCGTGAACCAAGTGATCATGCTTTGCCTGGCCATGGTCGTTCTCACGGCCTTTATCGGGATGCCCGGCCTTGGGGCCAAACTGCTTCAGATGATGGGCAGCTTCAAACTAGGCCGCAGCTTCGAGATCGGCGTGACGATCGTTTTGGTCGCCGTAACGCTGGACCGGCTTTCCAAAGCATGGGTCGCCAAGCAACCAGAGCATTTCGAGCGCGGCACGCCGTGGTGGAAGCGGCATTTCACACTGGTGCTTTGCATTGTGGCCTTCGTGACATTCACCCTTCTGTCGCAGGTCTTTGCGATCCTCGGAGAGGTGACGCGCCAGCAAAACTTCAGCCAGGGCCGCGAGATCGACGACCTGATCAAGGCTTTCGTGAACCTTGATCCGGTTCAGGCGGTCACGGGCTGGCTCAGGGCTTTCCTGAACGTCAAGATCCTGATCCCCTTCCGGGATTTCCTGCTTAGTATCCCGACACCTGCTTTCATCATCTTGATGGCCGCTTTCGCCCTCTGGGTCGGCGGGCGCAGGCAGGCGATCATCGCGGCGGCCTTCTTCACCTTCATCGCGATCACCGGCTGGTGGGATCGTTCGGTCATCACGCTTTATTCGGTGATCTCGGCGGTGACGCTGGCAATGCTGCTGGGCCTGCCCCTGGCGATTGCGGCGGCGCGCTCGGAGAAATGGTCGCAACGTATGCTTCTCGTCTGCGACACGGCACAGACATTCCCGAGCTTTGTCTATCTTCTGCCCGCGATCATGCTCTTTGGCATCACGGATATCGCGGTGATCTTCTCGATCCTGATCTTCTGTATGGTTCCGCTGGTGCGCTACACGATCGAAGGCCTGCGCACTGTGCCGCTTGAAATGACCGAGGCCGCCGACATGGCGGGGGCTACCAGGCTGCAAAAGCTGCTCAAGGTGCAGCTTCCTCTTGCCCTGCCCACCATGGCCGTTGGCTTCAACCAAGCCATCATGTTCGCCTTCTTCATGGTGATCATTGCGGCCTTCATCGGCACGCAGGATCTGGGTCAGGAATTGCAACGCACCCTTGCGGGTACGGATCTGGGCAAGAACTTCGTTTTGGGTATCTGCGTGGCGCTCATGGCGCTGACGTTTGATTTGACCATCCTGAAATGGGCCAATGACAGAAAACGTGCGCTCGGTCTTGAGGACTAGGATCTGAAGCCAGCCGAGTTTTTGGGTATTTGAACCAAGAAAAAGCTGGCTTCGGTCCGCTTCCAAATTCCTGAGAGCGCGGGTGCTGTGCGGAGGTCCAGCAGGCGCGCAAAATCTTTGGTATTCAGCGTATTGAACTGGCTTGATAGCGCCTCGATTTCATCTGCTCTTGCTTTGCCGAGAATAGGGCCGGGAAAGCTGTGAAATTTTGATGATATGCCTGCGAGGCGGGTGGCATAGTGAAGGGTCTGTATAGTCACTGCCTTGATCATGTCATGGGTCAGCGCATTAGCGCGCGCCTTGCGATACCCACAAGCCGCGTGGTCTATCCGACCACCGCGACGCCCATCGTGTCGGTGAAGGTTTCAAAAGGTATGGCCATCAGTTGGGTATCCTTGATCTGCGGATGCATATGCGCGTCACTTTGGCGTAAAGCTGCAAGTGGGATACGTAGCCATGCGTCAGTCGGGCTAACCGAGCGGCACAGTAGCATTATGGATATCCGATGGCTGAGAAATGGTGCTGTGAGGGAGGATTGAACTCCCGACCTCGTCATTACCAATGACGCGCTCTACCACTGAGCTACCACAGCACGATTGGCCGGGTGAGTAATGCCTTCTCCTGCTTGGCGCAAGCCTAATCTGGACCTGCCCCGGCCCCTCATGTAGAGAAGCGACATGGCACACAAGGATGCTCCGAAAAAGCCCGCGAAGACGGGCGAGACACGCGAAGATCGGCTGAGTGCGGCACTCAAGGCCAATCTTGCGCGGCGCAAGGCGCAGGCGCGCGCGCGCGGTGATGGGATGGACGGTGCTGGGCAGGATGGCGCTGGGCAGAATAACGCCGGGCAAGATAACAAAGGGTAGCAGGCAATGGATTCGATCATCGTGACGGGCAATGGCCCGCTGAGCGGCAGCATACCGATTGCCGGGGCGAAAAACGCGTGTCTCACGCTGATGCCGGCCACGCTTCTGAGCGACGAGCCGCTGACGCTGACCAACGCGCCGCGCTTGTCGGATATTCGCACCATGTCGGAGCTTCTGGGCTCCTTGGGCGCGGAGGTGTCAACGCTTCAGGATGGCCAAGTGATTGCGTTGTCGAGCCACAACCTCACCTCGCAGCGGGCAGAGTATGACATCGTGCGCAAGATGCGCGCCTCTATCCTCGTGCTGGGGCCACTGCTGGCGCGGTTTGGCCATGCCGAGGTGTCGCTTCCCGGTGGGTGTGCGATTGGCGCGCGCCCGGTTGATTTGCACCTCAAGGCGCTTGAGGCGATGGGGGCGGAACTTGAGCTGTGCGAGGGCTATGTGCATGCGCGGGCGCCCGGTGGGCTGAAGGGGGGGATCGTGGATTTCCCGCTGGTCTCCGTTGGGGCCACGGAAAACGCCCTCATGGCTGCGACGCTGGCCTGTGGCACGACCGTGCTCAACAACGCCGCCCGCGAGCCTGAGATTGTCGATCTGGCTCGCTGCCTGCGCAAGATGGGCGCGCATATCGACGGTGAGGGCACTGGCACGATCACCATCGAGGGGGTGGAGCGGTTGCACGGTGCGACCCACCCCGTGGTCACCGACCGGATTGAGCTTGGGACGTATATGTTGGCCCCGGCCATTTGCGGTGGCGAGGTGGAGCTTTTGGGTGGGCGGATCGAGCTTGTGGGCGCGTTTTGCGAAAAGCTGGATGCCGCTGGGATCAGCGTCGAGGAAACGTCGACTGGCCTCAAGGTAGCACGCAAGAATGGCCGTATCCGCGCGGTGGATGTGGCGACCGAACCGTTCCCCGGTTTTCCAACCGATTTGCAGGCACAGTTCATGGCCCTGATGTGTACCGCCGAAGGGACATCCGTGCTGGAGGAGAAAATCTTCGAGAACCGTTTCATGCATGCGCCTGAGCTTATGCGGATGGGTGCCAAGATCGACGTGCAGGGCGGTCATGCCACGGTCACGGGAGTGGAGCGTCTCAAGGGTGCGCCGGTGATGGCCACTGACTTGCGCGCCTCGGTATCGCTGATCCTTGCGGGGCTGGCGGCAGAGGGCGAGACGATTGTGAACCGCGTCTACCACCTTGATCGCGGGTATGAGCGGGTTGAGGAAAAGCTCAGTAATGTGGGCGCGAAGATAGAGCGGGTCAAAGGCGTATGAGCGACGCACGGTTTGAAGATGGTGGCGAGGCCCCGCTGAACCTCGGGGCGCTGGATTTGGATGATCTCAAAGTCATCTCCAGCCTCACGCAGGATGCCGTCTTTCCCATTACCGAGATGTCGTGGCGCCCGTCCGAGCGGCGCTTTGCGCTCCTGCTCAATCGGTTTCGCTGGGAAGATGCCGGGCGCGACCGGCATGGGGCGGAACGGGTGCAGGCGCTTTTGGTGGTCAGCAACGTCCTGAGTGTGGCCAGTCAGGGTATCGACCGATCTGACCCGGACATGATCCTGTCGCTTTTGTCCGTGACGTTTGAGCCGGGCGAGGACGCTGCGGGCCATGTGATCCTGACGCTGGCCGGGGATGGCGCAATCCGGCTGAGCGTTGAGGCGCTGGAAGCCACGCTCAAGGACGTCACGCGCCCCTACCGTGCGCCCGCGGGCAAAGCGCCCGAACACCCCGAGTAAAGAGGCGCTCCTATGCCCTGTTTCCTAGACCATTCTGCGCCAGATTTTGAGCAGGCGTTCACGTCTCTTCTCAATGCCAAGCGCGAGGACAGCCCCGATGTGGACGCTGCCGTGGCAGGCATCATTGCCGATGTGCGGACCCGTGGCGATGCCGCTGTCATCGCGCTGACCGAGCAATTTGACCGGATCGCGCTCACGCCTCAGACGATGCGCCTGAGTGCCGAGGAGGTCGCGCAAGCGGCAGGCGAGGTGCCCACCGAGGTGCGCGCAGCACTTGAGACAGCCGCCGCCCGCATCCGCGCCTATCACGCGCGCCAGATGCCCGAGGATGCGGCATGGGAGGATGAGGCAGGGGCCAAGCTGGGCTGGCGCTGGACCCCTGTGGATGCGGCGGGGCTGTATGTGCCGGGCGGGCTTGCGACCTATCCCAGCTCGGTCTTGATGAACGCGGTGCCTGCCAAAGTGGCGGGCGTCGGGCGGCTTGCGATGGTCGTGCCGACCCCCGGCGGTGCGCTTAACCCCGCCGTTTTGGCGGCAGCGCAGATTGCGGGCGTGGATGAGATTTACCGCATCGGCGGTGCGCAGGCTGTGGCCGCACTGGCCTACGGGACAGAGACCATCGCGCCCGTGGACAAGATCACCGGGCCGGGCAATGCCTATGTCGCCGCTGCCAAACGCCGCGTGTTTGGCAAGGTCGGGATCGACATGATCGCGGGGCCGTCGGAAATCCTCGTGATTGCGGACGCGGCGAACGACCCCGACTGGATTGCGCTGGATATGCTGAGCCAGGCCGAGCATGACGAGAGCGCGCAAGCGATCCTGATCACCGATGATGCGGGCTTTGGCCGCGCTGTGGCCGCCGCTATCGACAAACGGCTGGAGACGCTGGAACGGCGCGCGATTGCCGGGCCAAGCTGGCGGGATTACGGCGCGGTGATCACCGTGCCCAACCTCGATATCGCGGCGGAACTTTCGGACAGAATTGCGCCCGAGCATCTGGAGCTTTGCGTGGCGGACCCCGAGGGCTTGAGCGCCAAGATCACCCATGCAGGCGCGATTTTCCTCGGTCAATGGACGCCCGAGGCGATCGGCGATTACGTCGGCGGGCCGAACCACGTGCTGCCCACCGCCCGCTCCGCGCGCTTCTCCTCGGGCCTTGGCGTGCTTGATTTCCTCAAGCGCACCACGCTCACGCAGATGACGCCCGCCTCGCTCGGTGCCATCGGCCCCGCGGCAGAAACACTCGCGATATCGGAGAGCCTTGAGGCGCATGGCCTGTCGGTGCGCGCGCGTCTGAACCGACTGAACGACTGAGAGCATTGCCCCACGCGCCTGCCCGCGCTACACGGGATTTCGCGAGCCTAAGAGAGTCGAAAGCCATGTCCCGTATCAGCCATATCGAACTTGACGACGCCAACCTGCCGCCCCCCACGCCCGAGATCGAGCAGGAGCGCAAAGTGGCTATGTTTGATCTGATGGAGGACAATACGTTCGCCTTGCCCAAACGCGACGACCGGGTGGTCCCCGATGGACCCTACCGCGTGGGCCTTGCAATCCGCGAAAAGCGGCTGGTCTTTACCATCACCACTGAAGGTGACGATCCGGCGGCCGAATTTCACCTCTCGCTCAGCCCGTTTCGCCAAGTGGTCAAGGATTACTGGACCATCTGTGAGAGCTATTTCGATGCCGTGAAGAACATGCCCCCCAGCCAGATCGAGACCATTGATATGGCCCGGCGCGGCATCCACAACGAGGGCGCGCGCATCCTGGAGGAGCGTCTTGAGGGCAAGGCCGAGATTGATACCGACACTTCGCGGCGCCTCTTCACCTTGATCTGCGTCCTGCATTTCGGCGCTTGAGGCATGGATGCAGAGCTTCCCCAATCGGTTCTGTTCTGCTGCGATCACAACGCCGTCCGCTCGCCCATGGCCGAGGGGATCATGAAAAAGCTCTATGGCGCAGACACGTATGTGCAATCGGCCGGCGTTAAAAGCGATCTGGATATTGATGGTTTCTCTATTTCGGTCTGCGAGGAAATGGGGGTGGAGCTGTCGCGCCACCGCGCGCGCAGCTTTGACGAGATGGAGGAATGGGGTGACGATCTCAGCTCTTTCGATCTGGTTGTGGCCCTCAGCCCTGCCAGCCAGCGCCGGGCGCTTGAGCTGACCCGCGTCTTCCACCTCGAAGTGGTCTATTGGCCGATCATGGACCCCACGGGGCTTGGCGAGACGCGTGAGGCCAAGCTCAACGCCTACCGCCAGACGCGCGACCAGATACGCGCCCATTTGATTGATCGCTGGGGTCCGCCCCGCGACGTTTGACCTGCCATAGAGCATACCTTTAGGAGAGCCATATGTCCGACACTGTGAAACGCTATTTCGATGCCTTCAATGCAGGCGATACAGCCGGGATGCTCGATTGTCTGTCAGATGATGTGGCCCATCACGTGAACGAGGGAAAAATCCGCAGCGGCAAGGAGGCATTCTCCAAGTTTTGCGATCACATGACCCGCTGCTACCGCGAAAACCTGACCGATATGGTGATCTTCACCAACGAAGACGGCACGCGCGCCGCCGCCGAATACACCGTGAACGGCACATATTTGGCAACCGATGAGGGGCTACCCGAGGCAAAGGGTCAGACCTATAAACTGCCCGCTGGGTCCTTCTTCACGCTTGAGGATGGCAAGATCACCCGCGTCGTGACGCATTACAACCTCGCTGATTGGGCGCAGCAGGTCTCGTAATGCGGATCGCGCCCCTCACAGGCGCGGCGCTGGAGGACGCGCTGGAGGATGTGGCGCGCCTGCGGATCGAGGTGTTTCGCAGCTATCCCTATCTCTATGATGGCGACGTGGGCTACGAGACGCGCTACCTTCAAAGCTACCGCGACAATCCCGGCGCCATTCTCGTGGGCGCTTGGGACGGTGCGCAGCTGGTAGGGGTCTCGACCGGCACACCTTTGGAAGAGCACGCCGATGATTTCGCCGCCGCCTTTGCGGATATCGACATCCCTCTTGGCGATATCTTCTACTGCGCCGAGAGTGTCCTTCTGCCTCAATATCGGGGTCGGGGCATCGGCCACGCATTCTTTGATCAGCGCGAGGCCCACGCCCGCGCATTGGGGCGGAGCCACTGCGTATTTTGCGGCGTGGTGCGTGCGCCGGGGCATCCCTTGCGCCCCGAAGGGTACCAACCGCTTGACGGGTTTTGGCGCAAACGTGGATATGCCCCGCTGAAAGGGGCCATCGCGCAGTTCTCGTGGAAGGATATCGATCAACCGGGCGAGAGTGACCATGCGCTGCAATTTTGGATGCGCGCGCTCAGTTGATGGCGCGCCTGAATGCGGCCTTGATGTAACACCTGACCCATAAGTGGTAAAACTTCGGGCCCCGCCGCGCGCGAAGGGTGGCCATACCCGGTCTGATTGAGTTATCCACAGGGTTGCCGGGGGGCGACAACAGGGACTATTGCGAATGATCCGCCTGATTGCCGCCGCCTTGTGCGCGCTTTTCCTCTTTGAATCCGCCGCTATGGCGCAAGACCGAGTGCGCTTGGGTTACGGTCGTCTTGTGACCAATGATCTGATTGGTGACGGGCATGATCGCTGGCGCACTGCGTCGATTGCATCGAGCCGTGTGTGGGGGCCGGATTGGACCGGCAGCACGCCCGGTGGCTTTGGCCAGCTTCTGGAGTTGCGCCTAGGAGCCGAGATCATCAGCCCTGAAAACATCACCACACCTGGCGTGGGCGACCGTCCTTACGCGGGCTCTATTTCTGTTGGCGTGCATACACATTTTCAGACCGCTCTGGCCGAGTTCGCGCTGGGCGGGGATCTGGTCTTTACCGGGCCGCAAACGCAGCTCGATGATTTTCAGGATTTTGTGCATGACGCAATCGGCGGGCGTGATCTGAGCAGTGGCGTGCGCCGCAATCAGATCGGCGATGACGTGAACCCCACTGGCGTGGCCGAGATGGCCCGCACGCTGCGCTTTGGCGCCGCGGGTCAGGTGCGGCCCTTCATTGAGGCGCGCGCAGGCGTCGAGACATTGGTGCGCGTGGGCGCGGATGTGAATTTCGGCGGGTTTGCGCAAAATACGTTGCTGGTGCGTGATCCTGCGACTGGGCACCGTTACCAGACGATCGGTAATGATCTGGCCGGATTTTCCTTCATGATGGGCGCGGATATCGCCCATGTGGAAGACAGCGAATTTATCACCGAGAGCCATGGGGTTGAGCTGAGCGATGCGCGCAGCCGGGTGCGGGCAGGAATGCACTACCAAAGCGCCGAAGGGCATAGGGCTTTCTATGGCCTCACATGGTTGGACAAGGAATTCAAAGGCCAACAGGACAGCCAGATTGTGGGATCAGTGCGACTGCATATAAGTTTCTGAGAAGGTATTGCTTGACAAGGGTTCCCAGAACCAATGGATTTTGTTAATCTTTAATTAATAAAAAGACGAAAAGTCTTAAAATTGAGGCAGGAAATACAGGTATGAAAACGGGCTTTCGAGGCACGTTCGTCATCTCCTGGTCGCAGACGCAAGTGGACGGTTTTGTGCCGGACGCGGTGACGTCAATTAACGTTGGGGCCACTTGGTGCTGGAACGGGGAAACCGTGCGGGTCGATGGCCCGGCGGAGCTTTTGCGACTTGAGAATGCGGACGGAAATGGGGTGAGCCGCAAGCGTGCCGCAAAAATGGTGCGCAGGCTTGTGGGGGCTGCGATCAGCGGCAAACGTGATCTGAGCGCGGTAGAGGTTGATCACCGCCTCCCCGACAGTAGCTTTGTCGTCACCAACGGGGCGCAAACCTATACCGTGACGGTGATCGAGGTCGGCGGCGGTGCGCCACCGCTTTTGATGTTCCTCGACGAAATTCCCCCGCGCGATACCGAAATGTGGGTGGTCCACCACACGCTGGAAGGGCCCGAGATGGCTTCCACAGCCCCGGCGGCGGGTGGCGTGATCTGCTTCACCCCCGGCACACGGATCGAAACACCCGACGGCCCGCGCCTTGTCGAGGAGCTGCGAGAGGGCGACCGGGTTCAGACCAAGGATAACGGCGCGGAGGAGATCCAATGGATCGGCAGCCGCCGCATGACCGGCGCGCGCCTTTTCGCAATGCCCAAACTCAGACCGATCCGCATCCGCGCCGGCGCGCTGGGCGTGGAGCGTCCCGACGAAGAGCTGCTCGTATCGCCCGAGCACCGAATGTTGGTTCAAGGCGACGTGGCGCGCGCGCTCTTCAATACGCCCGAAGTGTTGGTATCGGCCAAGGATCTGGTGAACTCAGGCACGATCCGCGTCGATCTGGCCCTGCGCGAGGTGACATATATACACCTCCTGCTTCCCCAGCATCATATCCTCTGGGCCAACGGGGTGGAAACCGAGAGCTTCCATCCGGCCAGTGCTGCGCTTTCGACACTGGACGAGACAGACCGCAAACGCCTTATGGCGCGCTTTCCCGCACTGGAGTTCGAGCCGCAAACCTATGGTGGCTTCGCCCGCCGCAGCCTCAGCCCGCCAGAGGCCGCAATCCTCGCGCATGAGGCCGCCTGACCCAGCAGAGCACCTTCCGGTGCGCCTTTTGCAGTCGCGTTCACGCCACGCAGGCGCTGGGGGTTTCACCCCCAGGCCCCCGAGGATATTTTGAGCAAGAAGAGGATTATGATCGGTCTTGGTTTCTTCTTGCTGAAAATATCCTCGCCGAAGGCATAAAAACTCTTTGGGGCAGGGCGTTGACTCGGGCGTGGGGGCGCGTATAAGCGCGGTTTCATTGGTGTTGGTGGCCCTCGCAAGGGGATGCCTGTCGGGAGCAATCCAAAGGACAACGCCCTTCCCGCCGCGAGGGCGCCTGTTAGGGCGTAGGAGTGGCCCTTAAGAAGGAGATCAGCCGTGACCAAACGCACGTCTGCCAAGTACAAAATTGACCGCCGCATGGGCGAGAACATCTGGGGTCGTCCGAAGTCCCCAGTCAATCGTCGTGAATATGGCCCCGGCCAGCATGGCCAGCGCCGCAAGGCGAAGATTTCTGATTTCGGTATTCAGCTGCGCGCCAAGCAAAAGCTCAAGGGCTATTATGGCGACCTGACTGAGAAACAGTTCAAGCGCGTCTATGTCGAGGCTGCCCGCGTTAAGGGTGACACCGGCGAGAACCTGATTGGTTTGCTGGAGCGTCGCTTGGACGCGGTCGTCTATCGCGCCAAATTCGTCGTCACCATGTTCGCAGCGCGACAGTTCGTGAACCATGGCCACGTGAAGGTGAATGGCAAGCGGGTCAACATTCCTTCCTACCGTGTGAAAGAGGGTGATGTGATCGAGGTGCGGGATCGCTCCAAGCAGTTGGCCGTTCTTCTTGAGGCCGTGCAATTGGCAGAGCGCGATGTGCCTGACTACATCGATGCGGATCACTCCAAGATGGTTGCGACATTTGTGCGCACACCGGGTCTCAGCGATGTGCCTTACCCGGTGGTGATGGAGCCCAACCTCGTTATCGAATTCTACGCGCAGAACTAAGCTTCAGGCTTTTCTGCGATATCGTGATGAGGGTCGCGGCGGGCAACTGCTGCGGCCCTTTTTCATTGGTGCTGGCCAAGGGCACGGCCCAAAGCTAGAACCAAGAATGTGAGGGAGAGGGATCATGTCGAAAATCACGCCTCAGCCGGGCATCATGGATATAGCGCTTTATCAGGGCGGTGCTTCGCATATCGCGGGTGTGCCCAATGCGGTGAAGCTCAGCTCCAATGAGAACCCGTTTGGCCCAAGTGAAGCGGCCCGTGAGGCTTACCGCAAAGCCGGGTTTGATTTGCACCGTTACCCGTCGACCGATCATGCGGCCCTGCGCGCGGCCATTGCCGAGATGCACATTCTGGATGCTGATCGCATCATTTGCGGTGCGGGCAGTGACGAGATTATCACCTTTCTCTGTCAAGCCTATGCGGGGCCGGGCGATGAGGTGATCCATACCGAGCATGGTTTTGCGATGTACCGGATTTGCGCCCTTGCGGCCGGGGCCACCCCTGTCGAGGTGCCCGAGCGGGAGCGTATCACGGATGTGGATGCGATCCTTGCCGCCTGCACCGCGCGCACCCGGTTGGTCTTTATCGCCAACCCTAACAATCCCACGGGCACGATGGTCGGCGGGGCCGAGCTTGAGCGTTTGGCGGCAGGTCTGCCTGAGCATGTTCTCTTGGTGCTCGACGGGGCCTATGCGGAATATGTTGAGGGCTATGATGGTGGCGCGCGGCTTGTGGATGCGCGCGAGAATGTGGTGATGACGCGGACCTTTTCCAAGCTTTATGGGCTGGGCGGTTTGCGCATCGGCTGGGGCTACGGCCCCTCCCATGTGATGGATGTTCTGGCGCGGGTGCGCGGGCCGTTCAACCTCAGCCAATCGGCGCTTGTGACGGCTGAGGCGGCAGTGCGCGACCGCGGCTGGGCTGATAAGTGCCGGGAAGATAATACACGGATGCGCGCCTGGCTGGCCGAGGCATTGGCGGAGCATGGCGTGCCCTCTGACACGTCTTGCGCGAACTTCATTCTCGCGCGTTTCGCCAATCAGGCCGAGGCGGAGGCGTGCGATGACTTCCTCAAGGCCGAGGGCCTGATCGTGCGGCGTGTGGGCGGATACAATCTGCCCAATTGTCTGCGTATCACCGTGGGGGATGAGCCGAGCTGTCGCCGCGTGGCCCATGCCGTCGGGCAATTCATGAAGGTTGCACGGTGAGTATTCTGTATAAGCGTGTTGCGCTGATTGGTCTCGGGCTGATTGCGGGGTCCATGGCGCTTGCCATGCGGCGCGCGGGCCTTGCGGGGGAGATCACGGGCTATGCCCGCTCGCCCGAGACGCGCGATGTGGCGCGTGAGATTGGCCTCGTGGACCGCGTCTATGACAGCGCTGCGGCGGCGGCAGAAGGCGCCGATCTCGTGGTGCTTTGTGTGCCGATTGGCGTGATGGGCGACGTGGCTGCCGAGATATCTGGGGTATTGAAGCCCGGTGCGACGGTGAGCGATGTAGGCTCTGTCAAACGCGCCGTGATCGAGGCCGTGGCCCCGCATATCCCCGAAGGTGTGCATTTCGTGCCTGCGCACCCGATGGCGGGGACCGAACATTCCGGCCCGCGTTCGGGCTTTGCCGCGCTTTTTGATAATCGCTGGTGCCTCATCGTGCCTGTGGAGGGCAGCGACCGGGCGGCGGTGGATCGGCTGGAAGCGCTATGGCGCGGGCTGGGTGCCAACACCGAAGAGATGGACGCGGATCACCATGATCTGGTCTGTGCCGTCACCAGCCATGCGCCGCATCTGATTGCGTACACGATGGTGGGCGTTGCCGACGATATGCGCCGCGTGACCGATAGCGAAGTTATCAAATTCTCCGCTGCGGGCTTTCGCGATTTTACCCGTATTGCTGCCAGTGATCCGACCATGTGGCGTGATGTGTTTTTGTCGAACAAGGACGCCACGCTGGAGGTTCTGGGCCGCTTCACGGAAGAGCTCTTTGCCCTGCAACGCGCCATCCGCACCGGGGATGGGGACCATCTGCACGAATATTTCACCCGCACGCGGGCGATCCGCCGCGAGATTGTCGAAGCGGGCCAAGATACGGATGCGCCCGACTTTGGCAGGGGCGGGCGCAAATGAAGCGTATTTTGCCCATCGTGCTGTCCATGTCGGCGGGATGGGCGGCGGCGCAAGCGCCTGATACGTCATTGCGCCCTGTGGCGCGGTCGGGGTCGGAGCAAACTGGGGTAGCCTCTGTGCCAGATGTGCAAGCGCAGCCAGAGACCGCTTTGGAACAGACTGGGGCAGACAACGCCCAGATCCGCCAAGTTAATTCGCGTGTCGGCGAGCGGCCCGTGGCATCGGCCTCGGCGCCCGCGCGTGAAGACGGTGTCGAACGGCGGGGGCTTTTCTCGTCGCTGCGCCCGCTCTTGCGGCCCCGCGCGGTTGGGGAAAAGGGCGTTGCTGCGCAAAACCTCAAGGCACGTGGTGCTGTCTGCGGTGATCTGGCCATTCAGGGTGAAGTGGTCGGTGCCGTGCCCGGCAAGATCAAGGGCTGCGGTGTGATCAACGCCGTGAAAGTGCGGGAGGTGAGCGGGATTTCCCTGAGCCAGCACGCGGTGATGGATTGCGTCACTGCAAAGGCGCTTAAATCGTGGGTCAACAATGGCGTAAAGCCTGCGGTGGGCAACACGGGCGGCGGTGTGAAAGGCCTTCAAGTTGCTGCGCATTACGTCTGCCGCACCCGCAACCACAAGCCGGGCGCGAAAATTTCTGAGCATGGCAAAGGGCGCGCGATTGATATTGCGGCCATTCAGCTGCATGACGGCTCGGAGCTGTCGGTGTCGCGCCATTGGCGCACGGCGCAACGTGGTCGGATGCTCAAACAGATGCACAAGGCGGCTTGTGGGCCGTTTGGCACGGTTCTGGGCCCCGATGGGGACCGTTATCACCAGAACCATTTTCATCTTGATACCGCCCGCCATCGCGGTGGGCCGTTCTGTCGTTAAGATCAACGCAGCCGTAGCACCGGCGCAGGCCCAACCGGGATCGGCCCCAGCCAGATGCGCCCACCGCGCAGATCAAGCGGGATATCAAGGCTCGATGGATTGCCCGACAGCCCCGCCATAAGGCCCAGAGCGTTCTCCATTGGCCCTGCAAGGCTCTCGGGGAGAGCGCCCGCGGCGCGACCCAAGGCAAGTATCTCGCGCCAGTTCTCGGCCTTGATTGTCAGGCTCCCCTCGGGCAGCCCGCGCGCATCAATCATGACCGAGCCTGCGGCTTGAAGCGATAGTTGCCCCCAGCGTGCTTGGGCCAATTTCAGCACTATCTCACGCGGCTGAGGCCGGGCGACCTCAATCGCGTTGCGGTCCCATGGGCGGTCGAAAACGACGGTGAAATCGGCAGTCACGGTCTCCAGCGTTTCTGGCAGGTTGCCGTTTTGATCGACGCGCTCCAGCCAGCCCGCAGCGGGGGCCAGCCCATCGGCCCGCAAGCCCATATGGTAATGCGCATCGGCGTCCGCGGGCACGCGCTCAACGGCCAATGTCACGGCCTCGGCCCCCAATGGCGCGCCGCCCGCTACCGAGGCGACGCTGAGCGCGGATGCGGTCAGCGTTGCGCGGTCAAGCGTGAGGCCGGTGTTGGCCTCCAGCACCATTGATGCGCGCATATCCTCGGAGCGGAGCGTGAATTTCTCCTCGGGTGTGGCCACTTGCTGTGCGTTGGGCCAGACGGCGATCACGTGATTGGGCTGATAGCTGAGCGCGAGGATTTGAAACACAGGGGCGTCCCAAGACAGGCCGGTGCCCGGATCGGCCAGCGAGATGTCAGTGAAATTGGCATCAAACCGGTTGGGAAAGCCGCCCACGGCGATGTCGCCATATTCCGCCTGCCAGCCATCCGCGCGGCGCTCCTCGAACCAGCTGGCAAAGCCGGTTTCGGCGGCGCGCGCCCCGATAAACCAGTATCCGACCCACGCCACCGCCGCCAAAAGCACGATTGCCACTATTGCCCGCATGATCTGTCCTCTTTTCGTGCTGTTTGAGATAGTGTTTATAGGGCCTGATCGTGAGGGGAACAGAAAAATGACAATGTGGGTGTTTGGCTATGGATCGCTGGTGTGGAACCCCGGTTTCGAGGTGGCTGAGCAACGGCTGGCTACGCTTGAGGGGTATGCACGCAGCTTTTGCATGCGCTCGGTCCATCATCGTGGCACCCATGAGAACCCTGGTCTGGTCCTCGCGCTGGACGCGGCAGCGGGCGCATCATGCCAAGGCGTTGCGATGGCGGTGCGCGGTGGGCAGGAGGCGGACGTGCTGGAATATCTGCGCGCGCGCGAGCTGATCTCCTCGGCCTATGTGGAGCGCAATCTTGAGGTGCGTATGGCCGATGGGGAGATAGCGCAGGCCGTCACCTATGTGATTGATGCCGCCCATGTGCAATATTGCGGCGGTATGCCCCTTGAGGCGCAAGCCGAGATCATCGTGGCGGCACATGGCGGGCGCGGACCAAATACTGAATATCTCTACAATACGGCCCAGCATCTGGCCGAGCTTGGCATCGCGGATACCGATCTGGAATGGCTGGCGCGGCGCGTCCGGGCGCTGGCTGCATAAACCCTTGGCGTGGCGGGGCCGGATGGCGTAGGCTGCGAGCAACAAAACAGTGTCGGGAGCGTCCGAATGGACCAGCCGGACCGCGAGGTCGAGCCGAATTTTTCTCATCCAGTGCGCCAGATCATCTTGATGCTGGTGGTGCTTGGTCTGACTGTGTTTGGCGTCTTTCTGGCGCTGCCCCGGGTGTTGCCGGTGTTTCAGGCGAACCCCTATCTCAACGGGTTCATCATTTTTGTTTTTGTTATTGGCGTGCTGGCCTGCTTTTGGCAGATGTTTCAGCTGATCGGGTCCGTCCGCTGGCTTGAGGGGTTTGCCGCGCAGACGCCGGGTCATGAGATGACGAAGGCGCCGCAGCTTCTGGCGCCTCTGGCCACCCTTCTGCGGCAACGGGCCAAGCGGATGCAGATCGCGCAAACCTCCGCACGCTCCATCCTCGATTCCGTGGCGCAACGGATCGACGAGGCGCGCGAGATCACGCGCTACATCGTCAACATGCTGATTTTCCTCGGCCTTTTGGGTACGTTCTATGGTCTTGCCACCACGGTGCCTGCGCTTGTGGACACAATCCGTGGCCTTGCCCCGCAAGAGGGTGAAGACGGGGTTGAGGTCTTCAGCCGTTTGATGACGGGGCTTGAAGGGCAGCTTGGGGGGATGGGTGTGGCCTTTGCCTCATCGCTTCTGGGTCTTGCGGGGTCGCTGGTGGTCGGGCTTTTGGAGCTGTTTGCCAGTCATGGCCAGAACCGCTTTTACCGCGAGCTGGAGGAGTGGCTGTCCACGATCACCCGCGTTGGATATGCGGGCAGCGAGGGCGAAGGCGCTGGCGGCTCAGATGCCATGGGCGGGGTGCTGGATCACATGAACGCGCAGATGGACGGGCTGCAATCGCTGATGGAGCGGTCGGAGCAGGCCCGGATCGCAGCTGACACGCGCATGGCGCAATTGGCCACTGCGGTCGAGCATTTGGCCAGCCGGATGGGCACCACTGACAACGATATTCTGGCACGGATCGCCGACGGGCAGGAGCGTTTGGTCGATGTGCTAGGCGCGCGCGAGGCCAATGACGGGCTGGATGCGGAAAGCCGGATGCGGCTGCGCTCGATTGATGTGCAGATGTTACGCATTCTGGAGGAGATCAGCGCGGGCCGTCAGGAAAGCATGACCGAGCTGCGCACTGATCTGGCCACGCTCACCCGCGCGCTTGAGCGGGCCAAGGCGGGGCGCTAGGCCATGGCCCTCTCACGGCGCACTGGGCAACGCTTTCAAGCCTCGATCTGGCCGGGTTTCGTGGATGCGATGACAGGGCTTTTGCTGGTCCTGATGTTCGTGCTGACCATTTTTATGGTGGTGCAGTTTGCCCTTCGTGAGACAATCACAGGACAAGAAACCAAGCTTGATGCGCTGTCGTCCGAGGTGGCGGCCCTTGCCCGCGCGCTCGGGCTGGAGCAGGATCGCGCAAGCACGCTGGAGGACCGGGTCGGGACGCTTACGGCCACGTTGAGCGATGCGCGTGACAGGCAGGCTGCACAGGCTGCACAGATCGCGGCCCTCAGTGCCGAGCGTGACACGCAAGACGCGGCCCTTGACGCAGCAGCAGCCCGCATCGCCACGTTTGAGGAGCAGGTCGCGGGCCTTTTGGCGCAACGCGACACGGCGCTGGGGCAGGTGGCCGCTTTGGAAAACACGCAAGCGGGGCTTTTGTCCGAGCAGGAGGCATTGCAACTGGCCCTTGCGGGGATGCGCGATGAGGTGGATGCGCAAGAAGAGGCCGCCCGTTTGGCCGCAGCACAACGCGAGGTGCTTGAGGCGCTGATCGCGGATCTGCGCGGTGCGGCGGAGGAGGCGCAAGGCGCGCTGACCGCTGAGGTAGCAGAGCTGCAACAGGCGCTGAGCGAAGAGGAGGCTGCGCGGCTGGCCGAGGCGGCAGCGGCGGAGGCTCTGCGCGCGCGGTTGGAAGGGGCCTCAGCTGAGCTTACTGCGATGGCGCTCGCGCTGGAGGAGCAGCGGCGCGAGGCGGAGGAGACATTGACCCTTCTCGCGGCGGCCGACATCGCGCGCGCGGATATTGAGGCTGCACTCACCGCCACCCAACTCAGCGCCGCAGAAGAGCGTGCGGCGCTGCTCGCACAGGCCCGTGCCACGCTAGCAGAGCAAACCAAGCAGACCGAGGCAGCCCTGCGCGAGCAGGCGCTTTTGAACCAACAGGTCGCGGCTCTGCGCACACAATTGGGCGAGCTTCAGGCGCTTCTTGATGATGCATCCGCCCGCGAGGCCACGAATGATGTGCAGCTTCAATCGCTGGGCAATGAGCTGAATGCGGCACTCGCGCGGGTGGCCGCCGGAGAGCGCCGCCGCCGCGAATTGGAGGAGGAAAAAGCCGCGCGGCTGGAGGCGGAAAATCAGGATCTGGCGCGCTACCGCTCGGAGTTTTTCGCGGCCCTGCGCGAGGTTTTGGGCACGCAGGACGGTGTGCGGATTGAGGGCGACAGGTTCGTGTTCTCGTCCGAGGTGCTCTTTGATCCGGGCCGCGCGACCCTCTCGGATGCGGGCCGGGGCGAGGTGGCCAAGGTCGCTGAAATCCTGCGCCGCGTGGCCGGAGACATCCCCGAAAGCGTTGATTGGGTCATCCGCGTCGATGGGCATACGGATGATGTGCCGATCCGCAATTCGCCCGATTTTGCAGATAACTGGGAGCTGAGCCAAGCGCGGGCCCTCTCGGTCGTACGCTACATGATCGACTTCCTTGGTCTGCCGCCGGACCGTCTCGCGGCCAATGGCTTTGGGCAATACCAGCCGGTGAACATCGAAGATACGCCCGAGGCGCGTGCGCAAAACCGTCGGATCGAGCTCAAGATTACCGAGCGGTGATCAGCGGATGGTAAGCGGCGTGGTCATGCTATCGACAATCGCCCCATCCCGGCGCAGCGAAATCTCGGCGCTATAGCTGCCTGCCTCCCAGCCACCGCTCGGCGCGCGGCGGCCTGCGGCGCGGAAAAACTGCGCCTGCGCCTTGTCCACGGTCGTGGAATGGGAGAACACCTCGCCCTCTGGCCCCATGATACGGATCTGCATCACGTCGTCCGCACGCCCGCCAAAGGCGTACCCCCACGCCACTAGCGCCGGTGCGTCGGGCGCGAGATCAGTGCGACCCGCAATGCCCTCTTTGATGTCGTCGAAGCTGGGCACGGCGGTGCTGAACCCAGCGGCAAGCAGGCCACCGGGGCGATATTCAGGCGCATCAAGCCAGAGGGTTTCCTGCGAAGGGGCGCCGCATGTGATCTGCCCATCGGGATCGAACGGATCCACCACCTCACCATCTTGGCGCACGGTCAGGTGGACATGCGGGAATTGCGTGCGCCCCGAGAGGCCAATGAACCCAAGCACATCGCCGCGCTCCACCTGCTGCTCCGCCTCCACCCGCACGGAGCCTTGGCGCAGGTGGCAATATTGCGTCTCCCATCCACCTGCGTGGCGGATCGCGACACCATTGCCACAATCCTTGCCCTCAAGCTCGGCGGCCATATCATCGGTATAGAGACGGTCGGCCATGCCGTCGCGGATGCCGCGCACCCGGCCGGGGGCCGCAGCGATGACCGGCACGCCTGCATGCATCGCACGCATCGAGGGCAGGCCGAAATCCGTGCCGCGATGGCCATCATAGCTGAGGCCCTGACACATGAAGTCAGACGCCCCGGAGCCGGGATCAAAATCAACATATTGCTGGATGAAACATGTCTCGCCCAAGGTGCAATCGGCGGGCAGGCCGAGCGCCGGGGGAGGGTCTGCCGCGGCGCCGGACCCCAGAAGGATCAGCGCCGCCGCAAAGGTTTTTCGCATCACTCCGCGGTGAGCAGCGGGGGCTTCTTGCCTGTCAGGCGGGGCTGACCGGGGCCTTCGACCCGCAGATCAATCTTGCCGTCCTTAACGCCCACCTGAACGATCCCGCCCTTGGCCAGCTTGCCAAAGAGAAGCTCCTCGGCCAGCGGTTTCTTGATGTGCTCCTGAATCACACGGCCCAGAGGGCGCGCGCCCATCTTCTCGTCATAGCCGCGATCCGCCAGCCACTCGGCGGCGGGTTTCGTCAGCTCAATGGTCACGTTGCGGTCCATCAGCTGCGCCTCAAGTTGCAGCACGAACTTCTCGACCACCTGCATGATGACCTCTTTGGGCAGCGCGCCAAAGCTGATCACCGCATCGAGACGGTTGCGAAATTCGGGCGTGAACGTCCGCTCGATGGCCGCCGTATCCTCGCCCGTGCGCTTGTCACGACCAAAGCCGATGGCTTCTTTCGCCATATCGGATGCGCCTGCGTTGGACGTCATTATCAGCACCACATTGCGGAAATCGACCGTGCGCCCGTTGTGATCGGTCAGCGTGCCGTGGTCCATCACCTGAAGCAGGATGTTGAACACGTCCGGGTGCGCCTTCTCGATCTCATCAAGCAGCAAGACACAATGCGGATGCTGGTCTACGCCATCGGTCAGCAGACCGCCCTGATCGAACCCGACATAGCCGGGAGGTGCACCGATAAGGCGCGAGACCGCGTGTTTCTCCATGTATTCGGACATATCGAACCGCAAAAGCTCCACGCCCAGCGTATCGGCCAGCTGTTTGGCCACTTCGGTTTTGCCGACGCCCGTGGGGCCTGCAAAGAGGTAGTTGCCAATGGGTTTTTCCGGCTCCCGCAGACCGGCGCGCGATAGCTTGATCGCCGACGCCAGCGCCTCGATTGCCATGTCCTGTCCGAACACGACCCGCTTGAGCGAGGCTTCGAGATCTTTGAGGACCTCGGCGTCGCTTTTGCTCACGTTTTTTGGTGGGATACGGGCGATTTTCGCCACGACATCCTCGATCTCTTTGGTGCCGATGGATTTTCGACGTTTGGAGGCCACCAGGAGATGTTGCGCAGCCCCTGCTTCGTCGATCACGTCAATCGCCTTGTCGGGCAATTTGCGGTCGTTAATATAGCGCGACGAGAGGTCCACCGCCGATTTGATCGCATCATTGGTGTATTTCACGCTGTGATGTTCCTCGAAATAGGGCTTGAGGCCCTTGAGGATCTTGATCGCGTCTTCCACCGTTGGCTCGGCCACGTCAATTTTCTGGAACCGGCGGCTCAGCGCGCGATCCTTCTCGAAATGCTGGCGGAATTCCTTGAAGGTGGTGGAGCCCATGCAGCGCAGCTTGCCGCCCTGAAGCGCTGGTTTCAGCAGGTTGGACGCGTCCATTGCGCCGCCCGATGTGGCGCCCGCGCCGATCACGGTGTGAATTTCATCGATGAAGAGCACCGCATCGGGGTGGTTCTCCATCTCAGTCATCACGGCCTTGAGACGCTCCTCAAAATCACCGCGATACCGTGTGCCGGCCAGAAGCGCGCCCATATCAAGCGAGAAGATCGTCGTTTTGGATAGAATTTCAGGCGTCTCGCCCTGCACGATCTTGCGCGCGAGGCCCTCGGCAATGGCGGTTTTGCCAACCCCGGGATCACCCACCAAGAGGGGATTGTTCTTACGGCGGCGGCAGAGCACCTGAATGCACCGTTCCACCTCGGAGGCGCGGCCGATCAACGGGTCGACATTGCCTTGCCGGGATTTCTCATTGAGGTCGACGCAATATTTGGCCAGCGCGCTTTCGCCCTGCTCCACCGCGTCGGATTCGGACGACATCTTCGGGCCATCCTCAGACTCTTCCGCGCCCGAGACCGAACGCGCCTCGCCAAAGGCGGGGTCTTTCGCCACGCCGTGGGCGATGAAATTCACCGCGTCATAGCGGGTCATGTCCTGCTCTTGCAGGAAATAGGCGGCGTTGCTCTCGCGCTCGGCAAAGATGGCGACGAGCACATTTGCGCCGGTCACCTCCGTGCGGCCCGAGCTTTGCACATGGATCGCGGCGCGCTGGATCACGCGCTGGAACGCCGCAGTTGGCACGGCCTCAGACCCTTCAATGTCTGTCACGAGGTTCGACAGATCATCGTCGATGAAATCCACAAGCGTGCCCCGCAGCTCTTCCGTCTCTACGCTACATGCTTTCATCACGCGGTGCGCGTCTGGCTCGTCGATGAGCGCGAGCAAAAGATGCTCCAGCGTTGCAAATTCGTGCTGGCGTGCGTTGGCGAGGGCCAGTGCCGCGTGAATTGCCTGTTCGAGTGTGGTCGAGAATGAAGGCACCTGTGTGCTCCTTCTTGTGGGGTTGGGGCGCGTTGCCCGTCACCGTGATCCTATTGTCTTAAAGTTTGGTCGATATTGACCGCGCTTCAAGGGTTTTTTCTCCAGCACCACTCACTTTTACGAAATGTGAGGGTTTGCTGTGCACTTCAAAACCGATCCTTCCGCGCGCGAATTTCCGTGAAAACCTCGGCATCGCTGGCATGTTGCAGCCCCAAATGCGCCCGGATATCCGGATCGGTGGCGCGCAGGAACGGGTTTGTCGCACGCTCTGTCTCAAGGGTCGTGGGCACCGTCGGCTGGCCAGTTGCGCGGGCCGCGTTCACTTCGTCTACACGAGAGGTAAGCGCAGAATTGTCGGGGTCAATGGTCAGTGCGAATTTGGCGTTGGCGGCGGTGTATTCATGGCCCGAACACACGATGGTATCGCCGGGCAGGGCGGCAAGCTTGCTCAGGCTTTGCCACATCTGCGCGGGCGTCCCCTCGAAAAGCCGCCCACAGCCAAGCGCCATCAGGCTGTCGGCGGTGAAAAGCAGCCCGGGTCCGGGGAAATGCACGGCGATGTGGCCGACCGTGTGGCCAGACACGTCGATCACATGGCCCGCCTCGCCGCCGATCTTGATCCGGTCCCCCTCGGCCACGGCGATATCCAAAGGCGGCAGGCGATGCGCATCTGCCTTGGCCCCGATCACCATCGCTGGATGCGCGGCCAGAAGATCGCCCAGCCCATCCACATGGTCCCAGTGATGATGCGTTAGCAGCACATGGCTGAGGGTCCAGCCCTTGTTCGCAAGCATCGAGATAATCGGTGCCGCTTCGGGCACATCCACGGCCAGCGTCTCACCCGTTGCCGGATCATGGGCGAGATACGCATAATTATCGGCAAGGCAGGGGATGGTTACGAGCTCTAATGTCATGGGCCTGCCTTTCATGTGGCTTTCGCCGGGCGCGCGTTTTGGTCTAGGGTTCAGACTGACGGATCACTCGGGGCTTCGCAATGCATCTTGATGTGCAGGACCTTCGCAATTTTTATTATCGCAGCGCGCTGGGCCGTGCTGTGCAGAAAACCCTGCGCGAAGAATTGCGAAAATGCTGGCCCGAGGCCAAGGGCCAGACTGTGGTGGGGTTTGGCTTTGCTGTGCCTTTTTTGCGGCCCTATCTGAAGGACGCACGTCGGGTGACGGCGCTTATGCCGGGGCCGCAAGGGGTTATCGCATGGCCGCAAGGGATGCCGAATGTCTCTGTTTTGTGCGAGGAAACGCTCTGGCCGTTGGAGACGGGGCATGTGGACAAGCTTTTGGTGATGCATGGGCTTGAGGCGAGCGAGCGGCCAGCGGATCTTCTGGAGGAATGCTGGCGCGTGCTCGGCCCCGGCGGGTCCGCGCTTTTTGTGGTGCCGAACCGGGCGGGGCTCTGGTCGCGCTCGGATCGCACGCCTTTTGGTTTCGGCAGGCCCTATAGTCAATCGCAGCTCGAAAGTCAGCTCAAGGCCCACAGTTTTCTGCCAGAGCGGCATCTGCACACGTTGTACCAACCCCCCAGCACACGGCGCTTTTGGCGCAAGACCGCGGGCATGTGGGAACATCTGGGCGGATCGCTGTCGATGATCGCGGCGGGCGGGGTGCTGATCGTGCAAGCGAGCAAACGTGTTCACGCGCCGCGCGGGCCGGGCCTGAGGGTTAAGGTGCGCAAACCGCTTGAGGCGCTGCAACCCGCGGCCACACCACAGGCAAAGCCGGTCTGATACGGATCAGGGCCTGAGGGTGCCGACCGGGGCTGGGGAGTGGCTCAGATGCATCGCGTTGTTGCCTTGCGTCAATGGTAGCGGTAACGGGCTGAGGGCGGGTTGATGCGGAGTTTGCGGCGCAGTGGCTCACGGAATCGGCACCAGTCGTGAAATTTACGAGTTTTTGCGTCAGAAAATCTTGCGCAAACGGTCGCATGCCGATCAACATATTGAAAAATATGTATTTTCTAACAGGCTCTACAACCGCATAGAAACTTGGCAAGCCTGCAACGCTCTGCTAGACCCACGCCGGATCACAGTGAATTTGGCGCGCATGCGCCGCAAACGTCCCCGGACGCGACAATCGCGGCAAACCGGGGCAAATTGTCGGAAGGGTGGACGTGTCCGAACCAGCTTCGATTTCCTCCGGTATCGCCGAGCGCTATGCCACCGCGATTTTTGAATTGTCACAAGAGGGCAAGCTGCTGCCCAAGCTGGAAGCAGGCGTCGATGACCTTGCCGCCGCCCTTGAAGGCAGCTCGGATCTGCGCGAAGTGATCTCCAGCCCCGTGCTGAGCCGCGCCGAGCAAGGTGCCGCTATCGCTGCCATCGCCAAGAAGATGAAATTGCCCGTGCCGCTGGCGCAGGGTATGGCCCTTATGGCCGAGAAACGCCGCCTCTTTGTGCTGCCTCAGCTTATTGCGCAGCTTCGCGCGCTGATCGCGGATGAAAAGGGCGAAGTGAATGCCGACGTCACAAGTGCCAAGGCGCTGACCAAGGCGCAGTCCGACAAATTGGCCAAAACGCTGAAAGCCAGCGTGGGCAAGGATGTCAAAATCAACGCGACCGTCGATGAAAGCCTCATCGGTGGTCTTATCGTCAAGGTGGGCTCGAAGATGATCGACACGTCGATCCGCTCCAAGCTCTCATCCCTCCAGAGTTCAATGAAAGAGGTCGGATAAATGGGTATCCAAGCGGCAGAGATTTCTGCAATCCTGAAGGACCAGATCAAGAATTTCGGCCAAGACGCCGAAGTGGCCGAAGTTGGCCGGGTGCTGTCCGTGGGCGATGGTATCGCGCGCGTTCACGGCCTCGACAATGTGCAGGCCGGTGAGCTGGTTGAATTCCCTGGCAAGATCATGGGCATGGCGCTGAACCTCGAGGCTGACAATGTCGGCGTCGTGATCTTCGGCTCTGACCGTGACATCAAGGAAGGCGACACCGTTAAGCGCACCAAGTCCATCGTGGATGTGCCCATCGGTGACGAGCTTCTGGGCCGGGTCGTGGACGGCCTTGGCAACCCAATTGATGGCAAAGGCCCGATCAAGACCAAGGCACGCGGCCTTGCCGACGTGAAAGCGCCGGGCATCATCCCGCGCAAATCCGTGCATGAGCCGATGGCGACCGGCCTCAAGTCCGTGGACGCGATGATCCCAATTGGTCGTGGCCAGCGCGAGCTGATCATTGGCGACCGTCAGACCGGCAAGACCGCCGTGGCCCTCGACGCGATCCTGAACCAAAAAGCGTATAACGACGCGGCTGGCGATGATGAAAGCAAGAAGCTCTACTGCATCTACGTGGCTGTTGGGCAGAAACGCTCGACCGTGGCGCAGCTTGTGAAGAAGCTGGAAGAAACCGGCGCGATTGAATACACGATCGTGGTCGCGGCAACCGCCTCTGACCCTGCGCCGATGCAGTTCCTCGCGCCCTATTCCGCGACAGCGATGGCTGAGCATTTCCGCGACAATGGCCGTCATGCCCTGATCGTCTATGATGATCTGTCCAAACAGGCCGTGGCCTACCGCCAGATGTCGCTCCTGCTGCGCCGCCCACCCGGCCGCGAAGCGTATCCCGGTGACGTGTTCTATCTCCACTCTCGCCTGCTGGAGCGGTCGGCGAAACTGGGCGATGATGCGGGCAACGGCTCGCTGACGGCTCTGCCGATCATTGAGACCCAAGGCGGCGACGTGTCGGCCTTTATTCCGACAAACGTGATCTCAATCACCGATGGTCAGATCTTCCTTGAGACCGAGCTTTTCTATCAGGGTGTCCGCCCTGCCGTGAACACCGGTCTGTCGGTCAGCCGCGTTGGCTCGTCGGCACAAACATCGGCCATGTCCTCGGTGGCGGGCCCGGTGAAGCTGAGCCTCGCGCAGTACCGCGAAATGGCGGCCTTCGCGCAGTTTGGGTCGGATCTGGATGCGGCAACGCAGCAGCTTTTGAACCGTGGCGCGCGCCTTACGGAGCTTATGAAGCAGCCGCAATACGCGCCGCTGACCAATGCCGAGATCGTCTGCGTCATTTTCGCGGGCACCAACGGCTATCTGGACAAGATCCCGGTGTCGGAGGTGGGTAAGTTCGAGGCGTCCATGCTCGCCTTCTTGCGTAACCAAAAGGCCGATTTCCTAGCTTGGATTGCGAAAGACGACCCCAAGTTCAAGGGCGGCGAGAATGTCGACAAGATGAAAGCGGTCCTCGACGAGTTCGTGTCAACCTACTGATAAGGAGGCTTTTTCATGCCTTCTTTGAAGGACCTGAAAATGAGGATCGAGTCGGTCAAATCGACCCGCAAGATCACAAAGGCGATGCAGATGGTGGCCGCGGCGAAACTTCGCCGCGCTCAGGAATCTGCCGAGGCCGCGCGCCCCTATACCGAGCGTTTCAACGCCGTTATGGGATCGCTCGCCGCATCGGTGGGCCAGTCCGAGAACGCGCCCCGTCTGCTCAGCGGCACGGGAAGTGATCAGACGCATTTGTTGGTCGTGCTGACTGCGGAGCGTGGCCTGTGCGGCGGCTTCAACGCCAACATCGCAAAGCTTGCCAAAGCTGAGGCACAGCGCCTTATCGCAGACGGTAAGACGGTTAAGATCGTCACTGTGGGCAAGAAGGGCCGCGACGCGATCAAACGCGACCTTAGCGCGCATTTTATTGATCACGTCGACATGACGGAGATCAAGAATGTGGGCTACGGTGACGCGCAATCCATCGCGCGCGGCGTGCTGGAGCGTTTTGACGCGGGTGAGTTTGACGTGGCCAAGATCTTCTTCTCGCGCTTTGAGAATGTGGTCAGCCAGATCCCGACGATCCAACAGATCATCCCGGCCTCCTTTGAGGCCCCTGCCGAAGAAGAGGGCGCCAGCGCCTTTTATGACTACGAGCCGGACGAGCAGGCGATCCTTGCCGATCTTCTGCCGCGCGGTGTGGCCACGGCAATCTTCAGCGCGTTGCTGGAGAACGGGGCGTCCGAGCAGGGCGCGCGCATGTCCGCTATGGACAACGCGACGCGCAACGCGGGCGAGATGATCGACAAGCTGACCATTCAGTATAACCGCTCGCGTCAGGCTGTGATCACGAACGAGCTGATTGAAATTATTTCCGGCGCGGAAGCGCTGTAGACCAGAACCGGAGTCCAACGATATGGCAAATGCAAAAGGCAAAATCACTCAGGTGATCGGCGCCGTGGTCGACGTTCAGTTCGGCGATCACCTCCCCGAGATTTTGAATGCTCTGACCACCGACAACAACGGCAAGACGCTGGTGCTCGAAGTGGCCCAGCACCTTGGCGAAAACACCGTCCGCACCATTGCGATGGACGCGACCGAGGGTCTCGTGCGCGGTCAGGACGTGACTGACACTGACGGCCCGATCACGGTTCCCGTGGGCAACGCCACGCTGGGCCGTATCCTGAACGTGGTGGGCGAAGCGATTGACGAAAAGGGCGATATTGCCCTCGATGAGACCCGCTCGATCCACCAGGACGCGCCTGATTTCGCGGCACAGTCCACCACGTCTGAGATCCTTGAGACAGGTATCAAAGTGGTTGACCTGCTGGCACCTTATGCGAAGGGCGGCAAGATTGGCCTCTTCGGCGGTGCGGGCGTGGGCAAGACAGTTCTGATTATGGAACTGATCAACAACATCGCGCGTGTGCACTCGGGCCTGTCGGTTTTCGCCGGTGTCGGTGAGCGGACACGTGAGGGTAACGACCTGTATCACGAGATGATCGAATCGGGCGTTATCGTTCCTGACAACCTGCCGGAGTCCAAAGTGGCGCTGGTCTATGGCCAGATGAACGAACCTCCCGGTGCGCGGATGCGCGTCGCCCTGACCGGCCTGACCTTGGCCGAGCAGTTCCGCGATCAGTCCGGTGCCGATGTTCTCTTCTTCGTGGACAACATCTTCCGCTTTACCCAAGCGGGCTCCGAAGTGTCCGCCCTTCTGGGCCGTATCCCCTCCGCTGTGGGCTACCAGCCCACGCTGGCCACCGATATGGGCCAGATGCAGGAGCGGATTACCTCGACCAAAGCTGGCTCCATTACGTCTGTGCAGGCCGTCTACGTGCCCGCCGATGACCTTACCGACCCCGCACCAGCCACATCGTTCGCGCACCTTGATGCCACGACCGTTCTGTCGCGCGCCATCTCCGAACTGGGTATCTACCCCGCTGTGGACCCGCTTGACAGCACGTCGCGCCTGATGGACCCCACCGTTGTGGGCGAAGAGCATTACCAAGTGGCGCGTGACGTCCAAGGTATCCTTCAGCGCTACAAATCGCTGCAAGATATCATCGCGATCCTCGGCATGGATGAACTCTCAGAGGAGGACAAGCTGACCGTTTCGCGCGCGCGCAAAATTCAGCGCTTCCTCAGCCAGCCCTTCGACGTGGCCAAGGTCTTCACCGGCTCGGACGGGATTCAGGTGCCGCTCGCGGACACTGTCGCCTCGTTCAAAGCGGTTGTGGCAGGTGAGTATGATCACCTCCCCGAAGGCGCGTTCTACATGGTTGGCGGCATTGAAGACGTGAAGGCAAAAGCCGAGCGTATGGCAGCCGACGCCGCCTGATCCAAGGCGATAGAGACAGGCTCGGGGTGCGCATCTGTGCCCCGAGACGACGAAATGACAGGAGGCCTTGATGGCTGGAACAGTGCAATTCGATCTGGTGTCGCCCGAGCGGCTTTTGCTGTCGGTTCAGGCCGCTGAGGTGCATATCCCCGGCGCGGATGGCGATCTGACGGCCATGGCGGACCACATGCCCCTGATCACCACCCTGCGCCCCGGCGTGCTGAAGGTTGCAGGGCCCGAGGGCGACAAGGAGTTCGTGGTGACCGGCGGTTTTGCCGAGATCAACCCCGAAGGCGTTTCGGTTCTGGCCGAGCGGGCGATCCCGCGCGGCGACATGACCCAAGAGATGTTCAAGGAACTGGTGGACCACGCAACCGCCCACCTCGCCAAGGCGCAAGAGACGTTCAAGAACGAGCCCGGTCCTGTTGACGACGCGGCCAAGCTGCTGTCTGATATGGTGGCGATTGGCGATCACATTGGCCTCAGCGCGAGCTAAGCCCGCCCGTGACACAGTGATTGACGAAAGGCCTGCCAACAGCGGGCCTTTTTTCGTTTCGCACCTCAATTTTGCCGAATTGAGCTTTTATAAGACGCGCAGCCGACAAAACGGATTTTGCATGAAACGGTTTGACAACAGATTGATTGGTATCGACCAGGGCGAGATCGTCCTGTTTTCCGATTACGAATTTGATGGAGAGATGTGGGCCGGCGCCGGTGACCGCAGCCGCCGTCATTCCATCCGCTTCACCGAGCGGTATCGCGACCCGCCATTCGTGCAATGTGCGCTGTCCATGTGGGACATCGACAGCGCGACAAACTCTCGTGTTGAGGTGAATGCCGAAAACATCTCCGAGACCGGGTTCGAGATCGTGTTCCGCACATGGTCCGACACCCATGTGGCGCGCGCACGGGTGCGCTGGCTCTCCATCGGGGAGGTCTTGGCCGAGGACGACTGGGAGCTTTATTAAAGGTCCCCCAGGCGCGTTCTTATAGCCTTAGTTCCCGAACTGCCCTTCATAGACAGGCTCAAGCGTGGGCGTGTCGAAGAGAGACGATACGGATGTGCCGTTCCAAATGTTCAAAATCGCCTGCGCAAAGACGGGTGCGGTGGGGATGATGCGGATATTGGGTGTGGCCTGCACTGCCGCGGTGGGGGCGATCGTATCGGTGATCACCATGGATTTCAGAACGGAGTTGGTGATCCGCTCAACCGCAGGGCCCGACAGAACGCCGTGCGTGGTATAGGCGTGCACCTCCTGCGCGCCGCCCTCCAAAAGGACCTCAGCCGCCTTGCAAAGCGTGCCGGCGGTGTCGCACATATCATCCACGATGATGCATCGTTTGCCCGTTACATCCCCGATCACGTTCATCTCGGCGACTTCCCCCGCATGCTCGCGGCGTTTGTCTACGATGGCCAGAGGCGCGCCGATCCGCTTGGCAAGCTCGCGCGCGCGAGTCACGCCGCCCACATCGGGTGAGACGACCATCAGCTCGTCAATATGGCCTTTGAACTGCGTCAGGATATCCAGCGCAAAGACCGGAGAGGCATAAAGGTTGTCCACCGGGATATCGAAAAAACCCTGAATTTGCGCCGCGTGCAGGTCCATGGTCAGAACCCGCTCGATCCCCGCCTCTACCAGCATATTCGCAACCAGCTTGGCCGAAATGGGCGTGCGGGCCTTGGAGCGGCGATCCTGGCGCGCGTATCCGAAATAGGGGATTACGGCGGTGATACGCTTGGCCGAGGAGCGACGCAGCGCATCGGCCATGATCAAAAGCTCCATGAGATTGTCATTGGCCGGGTTAGACGTGCTCTGGATGATGAACATGTCCTCGCCGCGCACGTTCTCGAACACTTCGACGAAGATCTCGCCATCGTTGAACCGCTCAACCCGCGCCTCAACGAGATCGACGGATATTCCGCGATGCATCGACATACGTCGCGCCACGGCTTTAGCCAATGGCATGTTGGCATTGCCCGAGATGAGTTTCGGTTCCGGTGTAGCTGGCATGTGTGGGGTCCCCGCAGGTGGTCTGAATGACAGATTCGTCACGTTGACACCGCTTAGCATGGGCGTAGGGTCTGGCAAAGCTGCTCAGCCGGAAGGATCTGCAAAATGGCTCATATCGACTACTTTTTCTCGACACTGTCACCTTTCACCTACCTTTCGGGCAAATCAGTGGACGAGATAGCGGCCCGTACCGGGGCGAGCGTGACCTACCGGCCAATGGACATTATGGCGCTTTTTGCCCGGACCGGGGGGCTTCCGCCCAAGGATCGCCACCCCGCGCGACAGGCCTACAGGCTTCAGGACATGGCGCGGCGCGCAAAACTGATGGGTCTGCCGCTCAATCTCAAACCTGCCCATTGGCCGACAAACTCCGCGCCCTCGTCTTATGCGATTATTGCGGCGCAGGCGGCGGGCGGTGGTGATCTGGGCACGTTGGTTCATGCGTTTGGCCGCGCCATCTGGGCCGAGGATCGCGATATTGCCGAGGACGGCGTGGTGAAAGCCTGTCTTGCTGAGGCGGGGTTTGACGCAAGCCTCGCCGATAGCGGCCTGTTGCAAGGGGCCGAGGCCTATGGCGGCAATTTGGAGGAGGCCGTGCGCCGCGATGTATTTGGCGCGCCGTTCTTTGCGGTGGATACAGGGCAGAATTTCTGGGGCCAGGACAGGCTGGCCGATCTGGAATTGCATCTCGCGGGCAAGCTGTGATCAATGCCGCGCGGGCTTAAGGGCGGCTTTCCTACCTACTGGACCAGTTTTGGGCAGGGGCCGCAGCAGGCGCTCTTGATCCATTGCAGCCTCGCACAATCAAATGTTTGGGGCGGTCTGGCGCAACACCTGTCCGGCGCTTTGACGATGACTGCCTTTGACCTGCCGGGCCATGGACGCAGCGGCGATTGGGATGGCGTGGCGGAGATGCAGGCGCTTTCGGCGCGCATGGCCGCCGATTGCGCGGGTGCGGGGCCTGTGGATGTCATCGGCCATTCGTTTGGGGCCACTGTGGCGCTGCGCATGGCGCATCTCTTTCCCGGCTGCGTGCGGCGGATGGTTCTGATCGAGCCTGTGTTCTTTGCCGTCGCCCTCGGGGAGGATGCCCGGCTGCGCGCGCTTCATGCGGCGGAGGTCGCGCCGTTCGAGGATGCGATGGAGGCCGGGGCGTATGAGGCCGCCGCGCAGGCGTTCCTGCGGCTCTGGGGCGACGGCACCCCTTGGGCGCGCATCCCCGAGGTGCAGCGCGCCCGGCTGGCTGCACAGATGCCGCTTATCGCGGCGGCGGGTCCTGCGCTTTACGGTGATGTAGGCGGGCTTTTGGCGCCGGGGGTGCTGGAGGCGCTGCCGGGGCCGAGCCTCTTGATTGAGGGAAGCCGCTCGCCGGAGATCATCGGCGCGATCAATATGGTGCTGGCCGCGCGCCTTGCGGGGGCGGAGCGGTCCGTTATTGGTGGCGCGGGCCACATGTCGCCGATCACGCATCCGCAGGCGGTCAGCACCGAGATTTTGCGGTTCTTGCGGGGCTAAACTAAAGCCGTTGCGCCACGCTCCCGCTATGTCAGGCCGCGCGCAAGGTCGAGAAACTCGTCGATCATGGCGTGCGTGATGGACCAATCGCAGACCAACCGCATCATCACCCGCTCATCGGGATCGCCCTCAAGATCACCCCAAAGCCCGTACTCTGCGCCGCCCGCCTTGAGCGTCTGGTGCGCGTGGCGGGGCAAGGTGGCGAAGATCATGTTGGCCTCAGGCTCCTCGACAAACTCAAGGCCTACCACACCGCGCAGCCCGGCAGTCAACCGCGCCGCATTGGCATTGGCCTGCGCGCCTGCTTTGAGCCATGTGTCCTCCGCAAGATAGCCCTGCATCTGCGCCGAGAGATAACGGTGCTTGGAGACCAGATGCGCGCCCCGTTTGCGGCGCAGCTCAAATTCCCACGCATGGTCGGGCTCAAAAAACACCACGGCTTCGACACCCGCGCAGCCGTTTTTCGTGCCACCAAAGCTGAGCGCATCAATGCCAGCGTCCACGGTCATCTCCCGTGCGGTGCAGCCCAATGCGGCCATCGCATTGGCAAAACGTGCGCCATCCATGAAGGTGGGCAGGCCGTATGCCCGCGCCACATCGGTGAGCGCGCGCAATTCCCCCAGCGTATAAAGCCGCCCCATTTCAGTAACTTGCGTGATCTGCACCGGGCCACGTTGCGAGGTGTGCACATTGCCCGTGCCATAGCCCGTGATCCGTTGCTCCAACGCCTCGGGCGTCATCTTATCCCCGGACCCAACCAGCGAAAGCTTGGCGCCGCCGGTATAAAACTCGGGCGCGTTGCATTCATCCACGTTGATATGGGCCAGCGAGGTGCAAAACACCGTGTCCCAAGGTTTGGTGATTGTGGCGAGGCCAAGCGCATTGGCCGCCGTGCCTGTCGCCACCAGATAGACGGCGGCGTCGGGCGCGCCAAAGAGATCGCGGATCTGGTCGCGCACCTCGTCCATGATCGGATCATTGCCATAGGATGGCATGAACCCCTCATCAGCGGCGAGCAGGGCGGCGCGTACATTCGGGTGCATTGGCCCGCAATTGTCGGAATAGAAATACATCAGAGCGGCTCCTCGATAATATGATCTTCCCAGTCGTCCTCAGAAACTTCGAATTCTGCCACTGTGCGGTGCTGCATCGACACGCCCGCGGCGTGGACGCTCTCGGGCGTGCCTGAGATCAGCGGGTGCCAAGGGTAGAGCGGTTTGCCCTGCCACAGAAGCTTATAGGCGCAGGTTTCGGGCATCCAATAGAGGTTGGTGTCCATATTCGTGGGCTTGAGGACAATACATTCCGGCACGAATTGATGCCGGATGGGATATTGTGCGCATTTGCAGGTCGTGTCGTCGAAAAGGCGGCAGGCCACGCGGGTCAGCGCGACCTCACCCGTATCCTCATCCTCCAGCTTGTTCATGCAGCATTTGCCACAGCCATCGCAGAGGGCTTCCCACTCGTCCCGCGTCATCCCCTTGAGCGGGACCGTCTCCCAAAACCGTTCTCTCATGGGGCAGCCAGAAGGCGGCGGGCCTGGGCGCAATCGGCGTCCATCTGAGCGATGAAAGCCTCAAGGCTGTCGAATGTGGCCTCAGGGCGCAGATATTCCACGAGGGCCACAGACAGCTCCGCGCCGTAAAGATCGCCGGAGAAATCAAAGATGAACGTCTCCAGGTTTGGCACCTCGCCTGCAAATTGTGGGCGCACGCCAAGCGAGGCCGCGCCTCCATAGTTGCCCTTGTGCGGGCCTGTCAGCACGTCCACTTCCACGGCATAGACACCAAATTTCGGCTGGTGCAGCCCTTCGATGGACATATTGGCGGTTGGATATCCCAGCTCCCGGCCACGCTGCTCGCCGCCGATCACAACGCCTTCGATCCGGTGCCAATGACCGAGCATCGCAGCCGCGGCGCGCGGGCGGCCTTCGCTGAGCGCAGCCCGGATCGCGGTGGAGGAGACCTCACCGCTTTGCCCCTCCAGAAGCGTGGCGATGCTGACGCCAAAGCCCATCTCGGCCCCGAAGCGCTGCAAATCCTGAGCCGTCCCGGCGCGCCCCGCGCCAAAGCAGAAATCAGCGCCCACCACGATGTGGCGCAGGCCCAGACCCTCGGCAATCACCTGACGCGCGAAGTCCTCGGGCGTGAGGGTGCTGAGGCCTGCGTTGAAGTTGATCTCATAGAGACGCTCCACGCCCAGCTTGGCCAGACGGCTTGCGCGCGCGGCCGAACTCATCAAACGGAAGGGCGGGGCATCGGGTGCGAAAAACTCACGCGGATGCGGCTCGAAGGTCAGCACGCCAAGGGGCGCGCCAATATCTGCGCCCGCCTGCCGGGCGATGTTGATTACGGATTGATGGCCGATATGCACACCGTCAAAATTGCCGATGGCCGCACTCGCGCCCCGGTTGCTTTTATCAACGAAAGTGTAGTCGCGGATGATACGCATGTCGCAGGGGTAGCGTCACATCGCAGAGGCTGCAAGGGTGCTGCCCGTATGCGCCCACGGCCTGAGACTGTTGCGCGCGTTTTGCATAAAACCTGAGCCTCAGATTAAATGCAAAATGCTTTAGTCGAACTTGCCCGAGGGGGCCAGAACCGTCGCTTCGCCCACCAGAACCTTCTTGCCGTTCACCATGCAGCGGCAGTCAAGCTGCACCCGCCGCTTGCCATGATCAATGCCAATCACCTCGACCTCGGCGCGCACCATGTCGCCGGGGCGCACGGGGGCCAGAAACTTCAGGCTTTGTCCCATATAGACCGTGCCATGGCCCGGAAGCTGCTCACCGATCACGGCCGAGATCAGCCCCGCTGTGAGCATCCCATGCGCAATCCGCCCCTCGAAAATCGTGTCGCGGGCATACTCATCATCCAGATGTACCGGGTTGCGGTCGGTCGAGACCTCGGCGAACATCTCGATATCGGCGTCCGTCACCACCTTTTGCAGGTGGCGCACCATGCCCATTTCAATCTCTTCGATGGTGATGGTGCCGCGCGGTAAATTGTCCAACATGAGGGCCCTCTTGGTAGAGTGATGCGTAATTTTAGGACGCTAACGCGACCCTTATTGGCAACTTAATTACTTCGCAGTCGCAGAAACGCAAGCTTTATTTTCCTATCGCAAGTGCCCCATTGCGAAGGTTGGAGAGGACATTTCCTTTTCAAGATAAGTGCTTAGGGCTTTTGGATCAGGCTGTCCGTTGGTTTTTGTCTCCGCCGCCGCAAGTCCTCCAGAGATGAAGAGCGAATCGATATCCTCGCCCATGGCGCCCGCCACATCCGTCGCAATGCCGTCCCCGATCGCCAAAATCGCGCTCTCACCGATGTTCTTGCCCAGGGCGGTCAGCCGCCGCCGTGCCAGATCATAGATCGGTGGGTAGGGCTTGCCGAAATAAAGGCTCTCGCCGCCCATCTCAGTGTAAAGCCGCGCCAGCGCGCCCGCGCACCATTCGCGCGTCTCGCCCCGGTCCACCACCAGATCAGGGTTAGCGCACAAGAGCTTCATCTCCTTTTGCTTGGCGTAGAGAAAATCCGCGCGGTTCACGTCCGGGTCGGCCATCGGATCGAACGGGCCGCAGCACACGATCCCTTCCGCCTCCTGCAAGGGCACGCGGGTGATCTCGACGGGGGCCTCTACCACGCTGATCGGATCAAAGAACCCTGCATCGCGGGCCCATTCCCCCATGAAGTAGACCTTTTCGCCCACCGCCCCGCGATACATTGCCGTGCGTGCGGAATCCCCCGAAGTGGCAATCGCGTCATAGGCGTCGGCGGGCACGCCGAACTGGCCCATCTGCGCCTCGACGCCCGCGCGTGGTTTGGGCGAATTGGTGACGAGGATCACGATCCCACCTTGCGCGCGGTAGGTTTGCAGCGCTGCCACCGCTTCGGGAAACGCCGTCACCCCGTTGTGTACGCAGCCCCACAGATCGACGTAAAGCGCATCATAATTGCGGGAAATCTCGGACAGGGATTGGATGATACGGGTCAAGGGGGGCCTCCTGATATCTGGGTCGGCCCACATATGGCAGGACGCGCTCTGCGGCGCCAGAGGCGCTGGCCAAAGCGGCGCGCCGTGCACATGCGTCGAAACGCTTCAGGGCCCGCCCAGCAGCGCGAGCGAGAGCAGCACCCAAAGCCCGGTAAGCCAGCCCAGGACGATCAGGTTGAGCTGCCGCGCAAAGGGTTGCTTGCGTGTCTTGTGCCTAAAGTGATGCTGCGCGTGCTTTGCCGCAGGCCAGCCTCCAGAAGCCGCCAGCGCCAGAAGCCGCTTTTCCGGAACGCGCTGCCCGTCTACGCGCGACTGGGCCTTATCGAAGCGATATGTGAACCATGTGGCGATGTTGAGCGCGACCAAAGCCGCGATCACGCCAAGCTCTAGCAAAGCGGTTACAGCGTGAGGTTGGGAATGATCTGTTTCTTGCGGCTCATCACGCCGGGCAGAACAACCGTATCGCCCGTCACCTCGGCACCAAATGATGCCTTGGCCAGCTTTTTCACCAGATCATTTGGCACCAGAAGCGTCGCCTCCTCGTTGAGGATATCGACTACGAACAAAAGCACTTGATCCACACCATCCTCGGCGGCAACGGTGCTCATGCTCTCCATCAGGCTTGCCTTGCGGTCCAGAACCATCTTGGGCGATGTCGTCTCCAGAACCGAGACGCGGAATTTCGTGTCCTCGACGGCATATTCCTTGCTGTCCATCCGCAGCAATGCGGCGTCCGAGAAGGCCGATACGTCCGATTTGGCCGCAAAAAGCTCGGCGGCATATTCGCTGATATCCACGCCCAGTTCCTTGGCCAGATCCGACGCAATCGCCTTGTCTTCCTGTGTTGTTGTCGGGCTGCGGAATTCCAGCGTATCGCTGAGGATACACGACAGCATCGCGCCCTTCACGCCCTCGGGCATCTGCGCCATGTCTTTGCCGATCATTTTCCACATGATCGTTGCGGTGCAGGCCACAGGCTCCATCCGGATCTCAATTGGTCCCTTGGTCTCAAGCCCGCCTACCAGCTTGTGATGGTCGATGATCCCACGGATATCCGCGCCGTTGATCCCCGGAGGCAGCTCCGCTGGGTTGTTCGTATCCACGATCACCACGGGTGTATCCGCCGCCACATCGGCAATGATCTCGGGCATCTCCAGCCCCCAGCGTTTGAGCATGAAGGCGGCCTCGGTATTCGGCTCGCCCAGCAGGACGGGCTTGGCCGCCTCGCCTTTGATCTGATTGAGATACCACGCCCAGATGATCGGGCTTCCGGTGCTGTCGGTGTCGGGGGATTTGTGGCCAAAAACAAGCGTGGTCATGAAGGGCGCGTCCTCAGGAATGGGTGTGATTTTGGCCCGCTTATAGGCGCGCTTTGCGGGCTTGTCACGCTCGGCTGCTGCGTCCACTCTGGCGTCATGCCCAAACCCGCTGAAACCGCGCTCTATGCCCCCGTCAAAGCCTATTTTGAGGCGCAGGGCTATACCGTCAAAGGTGAGGTGGGCGCGGCTGACATCATGGCGCTCAAGCCCGGAGCCGAGCCGCTGATCTGCGAGTTGAAAACTACCTTTTCGCTGACGCTGCTGCAACAGGCCATCGCCCGTCAGGCCATCACCGATGAGGTCTATGTGGCCGTGCCGCGCTGGTCCGGCAAGGCGGGCTGGCGCGCGTTCAAGGGCAATATCGGCCTTTGCAAACGGTTGGGGCTTGGGGTGCTCTCCGTGACGCTCACCGATGGCACTGTGCAGGTCCACGCCAAACCTGCCCCTTTTCAGCCGCGCAAATCCAAGGTCAAACGCAAGGCGCTGATGACGGAATTCACCACCCGTGCGGGCGATCCCACCATGGGCGGCACCAATGGCAAGATCACCACATCCTACCGCCAGGATGCGCTGCGCTGTGCTGCGTATCTGGCCCAAAACGGCGTGGTCAAAGGGGCACAGGTTGCGGCGCAAACCGGTGTCACCCGCGCGACCCGGATCATGGCGGACAATCATCACGGCTGGTTCTGCCGTGCCGCGCGCGGCCTATACGCGCTGAGCGAGGCAGGTGAAGCTGCGCTGCTCACCGAAGCGCCGCCGCTCAAAGCTGATGCAAACGCCTTGGGCGAGTGAAGGTTTTACATGCTTGCACCGCGATAGGAGCGCCGCCTGCGCGATCCGCGTCTCGGTTTCGCCGCCGAGCATGAGGATGCAGTATATTGCTGCGAGGGCGAGTTCGTTCATCAAATGCTGCCTTAAACATATTTACGCGTAGAGACAGCAAGTTAGAGGATAGCGACGCAACGCTACACCGCAGCCTGATGTAAAGGTTAACAAATGCTTAACGCCAAAGAGAGCCTCTGTGCCCTGCGCAAAACAAACCAACGCCGCCAAACCGGATCAAAATTTCATCGCAGCATGTTGACTCCGTGTCGCACGCTGCCTACCTGTGCGCTGTTATCACTCGCACACCCTGAGTGCTAACGGCCCCACTAGGCAACTGGGGAGGGGCCATTTCGGAAAAACTTTGAGCTAAGGAGCCTCGAAGATGGCATTTAAACCGCTGCATGACCGCGTGCTTGTTCGCCGCGTTGAGAGCGAAGAGAAAACTTCCGGCGGACTTATCATCCCCGAAAGCGCAAAAGAAAAGCCGAGCGAAGGCGAAATCGTTTCTTGCGGCGAAGGCGCCCGCAAAGACAACGGTGAGCTGATCGAGATGGCCGTTTCGGCCGGCGATCGTGTGCTGTTCGGCAAATGGTCCGGCACCGAGATCACCATCGACGGTGAAGAGCTGCTGATCATGAAAGAAAGCGACATTCTGGGCAAAATGGCCTGAGGCCAACCCGAGATTTCGCACATGGTGGGTTTGAAACCCACCTTACACCACTCAAATTGAAGGAAATCGGAATATGTCTGCTAAAGACGTCAAATTCGGTACCGATGCCCGCAACAAAATGTTGCGCGGCGTGAACATTCTGGCCGATGCGGTTAAGGTCACTCTCGGTCCAAAAGGCCGCAACGTGGTTCTGGACAAATCGTTCGGCGCCCCCCGCATCACCAAGGACGGTGTGTCGGTTGCCAAAGAGATCGAGCTTGAGGACAAGTTCGAGAACATGGGCGCGCAGATGGTCAAAGAAGTGGCCAGCCGCACCAATGATGAGGCCGGCGACGGCACCACCACAGCAACCGTTCTTGCCCAAGCCATCGTCAAAGAAGGCCTGAAGTCGGTTGCCGCTGGCATGAACCCGATGGATCTCAAGCGCGGGATTGATCTGGCAACCTCCAAGGTCGTTGAAGCCATCCAGGCCGCAGCACGCCCTGTCTCCGACAGCGCCGAAGTGGCCCAGGTCGGCACGATCTCGGCCAATGGCGAAGCGGAAATCGGTCAGCAAATCGCGGACGCGATGCAAAAAGTCGGCAACGAGGGTGTGATCACCGTCGAAGAAAACAAAGGCCTCGAAACAGAGACCGATGTTGTCGAAGGCATGCAATTCGACCGTGGCTACCTCAGCCCCTATTTCGTGACCAACCCCGACAAGATGATCGCAGACCTTGAAGACTGCATCATCCTGCTGCACGAGAAGAAACTCTCGTCGCTTCAGCCCATGGTTCCGCTGCTGGAGCAAGTCATCCAGTCGCAAAAACCCCTGCTGATCATCGCAGAAGACGTCGAAGGCGAAGCGCTGGCGACCCTCGTGGTCAACAAGCTGCGCGGCGGTCTGAAAATCGCGGCTGTCAAGGCACCCGGCTTCGGCGATCGCCGCAAAGCCATGCTTCAGGACATCGCAATCCTGACCGGTGGTCAGGTTATCTCCGAAGATCTGGGCATGAAGCTTGAGTCCGTCACCATGGACATGCTGGGTTCGGCCAAGAAAGTGACCATCACCAAAGACGAGACAACCATCGTCGACGGTGCGGGCGCCAAAGCCGAGATCGAATCGCGCGTCACACAGATCCGTGCGCAGATCGAAGAGACCACGTCCGATTACGACAAAGAGAAGCTGCAAGAGCGTGTTGCGAAACTCGCAGGCGGCGTGGCCGTGATCCGCGTTGGCGGCATGACCGAGATCGAAGTGAAAGAGCGTAAAGACCGTGTCGATGACGCGCTGAACGCGACCCGCGCTGCGGTTCAGGAAGGTATCGTCGTCGGCGGCGGTGTTGCTCTGATCCAAGCCGGTAAAGCGCTTGACGGCATGACGGGCGCGAACAGCGACCAGACTGTCGGCATCACTATCGTGCGCCGCGCGCTTGAAGCCCCTCTGCGTCAGATCGCGGAAAACGCAGGCACCGACGGCTCCGTCGTTGCAGGCAAGATCCGCGAATCGAGCGATCTGAAATATGGCTACAACGCGCAAACCGATGAATATGGCGACATGTTCAAATTCGGTGTGATCGATCCCGCCAAAGTGGTGCGTCACGCATTGCAGGACGCGGCCTCGATCGCTGGTTTGTTGATCACGACTGAAGCCATGGTTGCCGACAAGCCCGCCAAAGAAGGCGCAGGCGGTGGCGGCATGCCTGACATGGGCGGCATGGGTGGTATGGGCGGCATGATGTAAGGCAACTTTCGCTCTGCGAAATTTGCCGATCAGGTGCGAGGCAGTCGGCGTTTGGCAAAGCCAAATGCCGAGAGCCTCTCACCGCCCAAACCGCAAGCTACAAAACTAAAAAGGGTCGCCCTCGGGCGGCCCTTTCCTTTTGCCCCATGACAAGCCACTTTCATCCGCACCAAACCCAAAAGGCACCGCCATGTTGCGCAGCACCGATTTCAGCCGTGAAATGCACCGGGGCGAAGAGCCCGCCGTCGCCGCACTTCTGGCCCGCGCTTACGGCACGGACCACGAGGCGCGCCGCGTTGAGGCGCTGCGCCGCGTTGAGGCGCTGCGCCGCGCGGGCTGTTTGGCCGGAGAGGTTGTGCTGCCCGCCGGAGACCGGATCGTGGGCTATTATGCCCTCTCGACACTGAGCGCGCCCAAGGGTTGGTTGATCCTCGCGCCGGTCGCGATTGATCCCGACTGGCAGGGGCAGCGGCATGGGCGGCGTATGATCGGGATGCTGGCCGAGTGGGCTCGTCTGAGCGCGCATTATGTTGTGGCCTCGGGCCCTGCGGCGTTCCTTGAGGGCGCAGGGTTCAGCACGGAGCGTGCCGCAAACCTCAGCCCGCAGAGCCTGCTCACCCAGACGTGTCTTGCCGGTCCCGGTGTTGACGTGCCAGAGCAGACGGTGATCCTGCCGCCTGCTTTCGGAGTGCTCTGAATGCGCCTTTTCGCCCTGACCTCCCTGACGATGGTAGCCTTCGCCGCCAACTCCGTTCTCAACCGGGCGGCGCTGACCCTTGGCAGCATTGATGCCGTGAGCTTTGGTATCATCCGGCTGGCGGCGGGGGCCTTGATCCTTGGTGCTTTGGTCTATGCCATGCGGGGGCGGGTGCGCCTTGGTGGGACGGGGCGCTGGATCGGGGTCTGCGCGCTGCTGCTCTACGTCTTTGGGTTCTCGTTGGCGTATGAGGCGCTCGATGCGGGGCTTGGGGCGCTCATTCTTTTTGGCGTGGTGCAGATCACCATGTTCGCGGGCAGTCTGGTTCAGCGCGAGCATATGCCGCTACGTCGCGGCGTTGGCGCTGCGCTTGCCTTTGGCGGTCTTGTCTGGCTCCTGTGGCCCGGTACCGGGCCACAGATCAGCGCCTTGCATGGCGGACTTATGGCGCTTGCGGGTATCGGCTGGGGGGTCTACTCGCTCGCCGGGCGGCGCGAGGGTGATGCGCTTAGCGGGACGGCTGCGAATTTTATCCTCGCGGCCCCCGTGGCGCTTCTGGCGGGGGCGCTCTTGCCGCATGGCGTGCTGGGAGAAGCCGCGTTTTCTGGTATCGCGCTGGCGGTTCTATCCGGCGCTGTCACCTCGGGGCTGGGCTACGCCCTGTGGTATCACGTGTTACCGGGGCTGGCGGCGTCCTCGGCGGCGGTTGCACAGCTTACCGTGCCGATCATCGCTATGGCGGGGGGGATACTCTTCCTGGGCGAGGCGCTGACGCGGGACTTTGCGGTGGCCGCACTCGTGGTTCTGGGGGGGGTCGCCCTGTCTGTGCTGCCCGGCAAGGCGTCTGCCCGACGCGGCGGGCGTTCTCGGGAAACATAGGCGACGCCCGCGCCCGCATCGCCAAGCGATCGGGGCCGCCGCCCCCTGACGCCGTGTCATGGCATAGCACCCCCTTTCCGCCGCGCTGTTTTGCGCATATCTGACATCGTATGAAATCGCTGTTGATCGCCCTCCTTTTGTTGCTACCCGCAACGGCCCGCGCCGAATGTGTGGTGCTGATCCATGGGCTGGCCCGTACCGACGCGTCTTTTTTGCTTTTGCAAGAAGTGCTTGAGGTTGATGGCTATCAGGTGATCAGCCCCGAATACCCCTCGACCGAAGCGCGTATTCAGGTGCTGGCAGATGAGGTCTTGCCCGAAGCCGTTGCAAGATGCGGCGCGGAGGGGGTGAACTTCGTCACCCATTCGATGGGAGGCATCCTGCTGCGCGTGTGGCTGGAGGAGAACCGGCCCGAAAATCTGGGCCGTGTTGTGATGCTCGCCCCGCCCAATCATGGCTCCGAAGTGGTGGATGAATTTGGTGGGCTTGAGCTTTTTGAGTGGATCAACGGACCGGCGGGGCTTCAGCTTGAGACAGGGCCGGATACCTTTACCGATAGCTTGCCCCCGGTGGATTTTCCGCTCGGCATCGTGGCGGGCACGCGCTCGCTCAATCCTTACTTCTCGGTGCTCATTGACGGGCCGGATGATGGCAAAGTCTCTGTTGCCTCAACGCAGGTGGAGGGGATGGCGGACCATATCGAATTGCCGGTCACGCACACGTTCATGATGAACAATCCTTACGTCATTGCACAGGTGCAGGCGTTTTTGCGCGATGGAAAGTTTGATGATGATCTAGAGTTTGGTGATCTCTTTTGGGGCGGTGGGGAGTGACCCTCGCGTTGCGGCTTTGTGGCGCTGAGGTTCTGCACCCGGACGGCTTGCGGGATACCCCGCTCAGCATCGCAGACGGGCGTATCGCGCCAGATGGCGGTCGTGAGGTAGACCTTGCCGGATACATGGTTCTGCCCGGTATTGTTGATATTCATGGCGACGGGTTCGAGCGGCATCTGGCCCCCCGGCGCGGTGCCATGAAAGACATCCCCACGGGCCTTATTGCGACCGAGGCTGAACTGGCCGCCAACGGCATCACCACCGCCGTTCTTGCGCAATTCTACAGCTGGGAAGGCGGGATGCGCGGGCCCGAGTTTGCCCAGCGGGTGATGGAAGGGCTGGACGCGGTGCGCGGATCGGTCGTGACCGACATGATTGCGCAATTGCGGATTGAGATCTGCATGCTCGATGGGCATGCGGGGGCCGAAGCGCTGATCGCGGCGCATGATATCCCTTACGTCGTGTTCAACGATCACCTCCCGCATGAGGAGCTTGCCAAGGGCAAACGCCCGCCCCGCCTCACGGGTCAGGCCCTCCGGATCGGCAAGAACCCCGAGAAACATCTGGCGGATTTGATGGCAATGCACGCCCGTCTGGACGAGGTGCCCGAAGCGCTTGGCGCGCTTTCTGCGCGGCTGTTGGCGCGGGGTGTCCGCCTTGGAAGCCATGATGACAAAGACGCGGAGGCGCGGGCGCGCTGGCGCGGTCTGGGCGCGCGGATCGCTGAATTTCCTGAAACGCTGGAGGCGTCAGAGGCCGCGCATGGTGGTGGCGATGCCGTGATCATGGGCGCGCCCAATCTGGTGCGGGGCGGCTCACACAAGGGCAATGCCAGTGCCACGGATATGGTGGCGATGGGGCTGATCGGAGCGCTGGCCTCGGACTACCATTACCCTTCGCTGCGCCGGGCCGCGTTTTTGGTGGCGGATGCAGGGCTTGCTGATCTTGCTGGTGCTTGGGCGCTGGTCTCCACGGGCCCCGCTGCCATGTTGGGCCTTGCGGATCGCGGCACGCTCGCCCCCGGTCTGCGCGCCGATATGGTGATCGTTGAGGCGGCCACCCGCCGGATTGTGGCCACGCTCTGCGCCGGACGCTTCAGCTATCTCAGCGGCGATGCGGCCGAGCGGTTTCTCGCGGCCTGAGCGAGTCCTGAGTGCGGCGAAGATTGGCCAAAGCCCGCTATCGCCGCTTTTGATTCGCGCCGTTTCGCGCTACCTTCAGCTTGAGGCATAAAAAGAGTAGGTGCAAAAATGCGCAGAATGGTTTGGGCGTGTCTAACAGGGGCCGCAGCGATCTGGCACATGCCAGAGCCGGTGCAGGCTCAGGTTGAGACATCGGTGCGGCCACAGATCCGGCCTGCCGTGCTGGATGATATTACGGCGCGGCAAGTGCCACAGGCGCAGGTAATCCTGGCGGCGTCCATCCGGCCCGTGCTGCGCCCCTCGGGGCTGGCCACACGCCCCGCAGAGACTGCGACACAAGTGTCGGTGCAGGACCCGAAGTTCCGCGCATGGGTCGCGGGTTTCAAGGGCCGCGCCCGCGCGGCGGGGATCAGTGAGGATGTGTTTGACCGCGCCTTTCAAGGGGTTCAGCTTGATCCAAGCGTGATCAAGCTTGATCGCAACCAGTCCGAGTTCACCAAGCAGATCTGGGATTACCTCGACTTTGCCGTGGCCCCTACACGGGTGACGAACGGCGAAAAGATGCTGCGCCGCCATGGCCGCACGCTCGACCGGATCGAGGCGCAATTTGGTGTGGAAAAAGAGGTGGTTGTTGCCATCTGGGGGATGGAAAGCGCCTATGGCGAGCGGCGTGGTGACCGCCCTTTGATCGAATCGCTGGCCACGCTCGCCTATGATGGACGGCGCGGCGCGTTCTTTGAAAAACAGCTGATTGCGGCGCTCAAGATCATTCAGGCGGGCGATGTGGCCCCGCGCAACATGACCGGCTCCTGGGCGGGCGCGATGGGGCACACCCAGTTCATCCCCACATCCTATGAGGCCTATGCGGTGGATTTCACCGGCGACGGCAAGCGCGATATCTGGTCTGATGATCCGACGGATGCGCTGGCGTCCACGGCAGCGTATCTCAAGCGGTTCGGCTGGACAAAGGGCCAGCCTTGGGGCGTGGAGGTCAAGCTTCCCTCCGGGTTTGATCCGGGCCGCGCGCGGCGTGAGTTCAAGCAAAACCCCGGCGCGTGGGCGTCCGAGGGCGTGCGCGATATGAACGGTCAAGCGGTGCCGAATTATGGTGCGGCGTCCATCCTGCTGCCTGCGGGCATTCAGGGTGCCGCCTTCATGATCTTCAACAATTTCGCGGTGATTGAGCGCTATAATCAGGCCGATGCCTATGTGATCGGGGTGGGCCATCTATCGGATCGGATCACTGGCGGCCCCGCAATTCAGGCCAGCTGGCCGCGCCAATACGCGCCGACATCGATTGAGGAAAAGAAGGAAATTCAACGCCGCTTGCGCCGCAAGGGCTTTGGTGTTGAGAAGATAGACGGGGTGGTCGGTCCGAACACGATCGGGGCCATCCGTGCCTTTCAGCAATCACGCGGAATTCCAGCGGACGGGTTCCCATCGCAGCAATTGCTTGAGCAGTTGCGCGGGCAGTAAAGGGACGTATCAGACACCGCTCTGGCGGCTTTACTCCAGCAGCCCCGTTTGCGGTGCGCAAGCTCCACCCTCAAAGCACCGCTGCACGGTGCTCAACACCTCGGGTGTCGGCGCGAACACATCCCCGCCGCACGGGCCAAGCGTCACCGTATAACCCGCCTCCGAGCGCTCCACAAATGCCAGCACCGCCGCGCCTGATCTCGCCCCGGCGCACCACGGCCCGGTGCAGAGCACATTGAGCGTGATCGCCCGGTCGAACGGTGTCTCAAACCCGCCGGGTCCCAGTGATTTGCCGACCATCTGAGCGGGGATCGGGGTCTGGGTAGGTGTGTCTCGTTGGTTCTCCCAATCGGTAGCGGGCAGGCGCTTTTCGTCAAAGATGATTTTGCCATTCACGACGACGTAAGCCCCCTGTGCCGCATCCGCGCGTAGATATGTGGCGGCCACGTCTGGCGCCATGCAAGACAGCGCCGCCGCTTGCCCGGCCAGCGCTATGAAAGCGGCGGCCAGCGCCCTCATATCTGCGGGCCAAATGCGCTGAGCACGCCCTCATACACACGCCGCTTGAATGGCACGATATTGTCCAGCAGATCGCCGGGCGCCATCCAGCGCCATTCGGAGAACTCCCGGTCATTCTTTGCAATGTCGACTTGGCCATCATCGCCGGTAAACCGCATCAGGACCCATTTTTGCTCCTGCCCACGAAACCGTCCCTTCCAGAGCTTTGGGACCAAAGCATGGGGCAGCTCATATTTGAGCCAGGCTTCGGTTTCGGCCTCGATCCGCACCGATGAAGCCTCAAGCCCGGTCTCCTCCCAAAGCTCGCGCAGCGCGGCCTCCCGCACGCTCTCACCGGGGTCGATCCCGCCTTGTGGCATCTGCCACGCGTCCAGCTCGCTATCAATGCGCTGCCCAACGAACACATGGCCCGATGGGTTGACCAGCATCACGCCAACGCAGGGGCGATAGGGCAGGAGTGCGATGTCATTTGGTGTCATGGGGGCCTCTCATTTTGTGCATGAGACTAGCCCGAGGCCCGCGCAGAGACCAGTGCGCATGAAAACGCCCCGCCGGATCAGGGCGGGGCGTTTGAACTTGGCCGATGAGGGCCAGAGCAAGGGGGCTGCCGCCCTCGCGAGGCGTTGATCAGTCCACGCCGTTCAGCGTGTTGAGACCCTTGAGAATATCAATCGCATAGGCCAGTTGATAATCCTCTTCGCGCAGCTTGGCGACGTTCTCCGCCCGCGCACGATCTTCCTCGATCAGGCGGATTTCCTCGTCGGTGAGGCTGTCATTATCAAGGCTGCCGCGCAGATCGGCCTCGGAGCGGACCAGTGCGTTTGTCTCTTCCTCGTCCTCCTCCTCAACTGGGGCACGGCGGGGCTGCTCGACCAGAATGTCTGGCGAGACGCCAAGCGCCTGAATGGAGCGGCCCGAGGGCGTGTAATAGCGTGAGGTGGTCAGGCGCATCGCGCCATCGCCGCGCAGAGGCATCACCGTCTGAACCGACCCTTTGCCGAAGCTTTTCGTGCCCACCACAATGGCCCGACGATGATCTTGAAGCGCGCCCGCGACAATCTCGGAGGCCGAGGCCGACCCGCCATTGATCAACACGACGATCGGCTTGCCTTCGGCCAGATCGCCCGGCGTTGCGTTGAAGCGATCCCCGTCGGCCGGGTCACGGCCTCGGGTGCTGACAATCTCACCCTTCTCAAGGAATGCATCCGACACGCGGATTGCCTGGGTCAGAAGGCCACCGGGATTGTTGCGCAGATCCAGCACGATCCCGTCCACGGCCTCCATGCCACCGGCCTCTGCAATCTGCTCCTCCAGCCCCTCTTTGAGGTTGGGATAGGTCTGATCGTTGAATGTGGTCACGCGCAAGATCACCGTCTGCTGCTCGGTGCGCGCCCGCACCGCGGTCAGGGTGATCGTGTCGCGGATGATCGAGATATCAAACGGCTCAATCTCGCCTTCGCGCACCACGGTGATCACAATCTCGCTGCCCACCGGGCCACGCATCATTTCGACCGCTTCGTCAAGGGTGAGGCCCAGAACGCTCTCGCCATCCACATGGGTCACGAAATCGCCCGCCTCGACGCCCGCCTCGTCGGCTGGGGTACCGTCGATGGGCGAGACGACCTTCACAAAGCCGTCTTCTTGCGTCACCTCGATGCCCAGACCGCCGAATTCGCCGCGCGTCTGCACCTGCATATCCTCGGCGTCTTGCGGGCTGAGATATCCCGAATGCGGATCCAGCGAGGTCAGCATACCGTTGATGGCCGCCTCGATCAGATCGCCCTCGTCCACTTCCTCGACATATTGCGCGCGGATGCGCTCGAAAATATCGCCAAACAGATCGAGCTGCTCATAGACATTGGTGTTGCGCTCGGATTCTTGCGCCATCAGCGGGGCTGCGACCTGCGTTGTTACGACCACGCCCGCCAGAGTTCCGGCAGCTGCGGCCATCATAAACTTCTTCATGCTCAATCTTCCTTGTCTGTCCTGAACCAGCTGGCGGGATCCACCGGCGTGTTATCCTGTCTGACTTCAATATAGAGGGTTTCTGTCCAATCGGTAGCCGCCTCTTGCAGCTCGGCGGGAACAATCCCGTCATCGGCTGCCGTAAGCCCCCCCATCAAGCCCACCGGACTGCCCCCAGGAAGGACCTGGCCGATCTCGCCATAGACCACGTCGAGACCCGCCAGCACCAGCAAAATGCCCGATTGCGGCTCTAAAATTGCAACGGTGCCATAATCCAGAAGGGGGCCTTTGTAGCGCAACGTGGCCGCTGCGGGCGTGGTGACCAAGGCGCGGGGCGGGGCGGCCATGACGATGCCGGGGCGGATGATGCCAGCCGCATCCGCCTCGCCCGCGCGGCGGATGATGCGGCCCTCAAGCGGCAGCGGGAGCAGGCCTTTGCGATCTTCAATACCCGGAAGGCTGCCCGGGGCTTCGTCCACAGCGATCTGCGACAGGCCCGAGGCGAACCCATCCAGCGATTCGGTGGAGGCGATCAGGAGCGCCGTGCGCACGGCGTCCTCGGTGAAACGGCGGGGCAGGTCGGTGCGGTCGGCAATGGCTTGGCTGAGGGCCGTGCGCGCGGTCTGCACCCCGGCAAGGCCCTCGTCGAGGCGGCTCGCGGCACTTTCCTGAAGTGCGCGTAGCATGGCCAGATCCTCAAGCTTGGCGCGCAAGGCTGTCGCCTGCCCGGTGAGGCCCGGCGTTACATCGGCGAGGATCATGCCCGACCGGGCGGTGCCCACCGGGCCAGACGGGTGTAACAGTGTGACCGGCGCAGGGGTGGAGCCCATGGATTGCAACACGCCCAAGAGCTGTGCAATTTCACGTTCGCTCGCTGCGAGGTCGCGCTCCAGCGCTTGCTGTTGAATGGCGGCGCGGCGTTGTCCTTCGCGCATGGCCTGAAGCCCGGCCTCATAGGCGCGCACGGTCTGGCTGAGCGCGCGGACCCGGTCGCGCGCGCCGGTGGCGGCGTCCAGAGCGCGGGTCGCGTCTTCGAGTTGTTGGGCGGCGGCGCGGGCCTCGGTCGCGGGATCAGATTGGGCGAGCGCGCCACCTGAAAGCCCTAAAGCCAGCGCCAGAGCGAGGGTGCAAAGGCGCGCGCGCGGTCTCATGCGGAGCGCTGACCGACGGCTGTTGCTTGGTGATCGGCGGGGACGGGCTTCAAGAGGCAAAGCCCGGTCATCTCTGCGGGCACAGGCAGGTTCATCAGCTGCAAGAGTGTCGGTGCCAGATCACTGAGCCGCCCCGGCGCAAGGCCCATGCCCGCAGGACCGCCCACAAGAATGGCGGGCACCGGGTTGGTCGTATGCGCGGTATGCGGCGCGCCGGTGACCGGATCGATCATCACCTCGCAATTGCCGTGATCTGCCGTCACGATCATCGCCCCTCCCACATCCTCAAGCGCCTCCAGCGCCGTACCAAGACCTGCATCAACCGCCTCAACGGCGGCAATCGCGGCGTCCAGATCGCCAGTATGCCCGACCATATCGGGATTGGCGTAATTCACCACAATCAGATCATATCCTGCGCGGATCGCCGCCACCAAATGCGTCGTCACCTCGGCGGCGGACATCTCGGGCTGCATATCATAGGTCGCCACTTTGGGCGATTGCGCCATATAGCGGTCCTCGCCGGGCTCTGCCGCTTCCTTTCCACCGTTCAAAAAGAAGGTGACATGCGGATATTTCTCGGTCTCGGCGATGTGAAACTGCGTGCGGCCCTGCTTGGCCACCCACGCGCCCAGCGTGTTTTCCGGCGCCTCATCTGGGAAAATGCAATCCATATAGGCGGCATGGGTCTGCGAATACTCGGTGAACCCGCTCACGATGGCGAATTTGGGCCGTGTGCCGGTGTCAAACGCCGCAAACTCCGGATCGGCAAAGGCCGCGAGGATTTCGCGCGCACGGTCGGCGCGGAAGTTGAGGCACAAGACGCCATCGCCATCCTTCATGCCGCCATAACCGCCCAGAACGCGCGGTTTGATGAATTCATCCGTGCGGCCCTTGCCATAGGCGTTATCAATCGCCTCGCCCGCCGTGGTGGCGGTGTAGCCGCGGCCTTGCGCCAGCGCCTGATAGGCAAGCTCGACCCGCTCCCACCGGTTGTCACGGTCCATCGCGTAATACCGCCCCGAGACCGTAGCGATATAGGCCCCGGCGGGCAGGGCATCGCGCAGCTCCTCCAGATAGGACTTGGCCGAAACCTGCGCCACATCGCGCCCATCGGTGAAGGCATGAATGGCCACCCGCAGCCCATGCCCGGTCAGCGCCCGCGCGGTGGCGATCATATGGTCGATATGGCTGTGCACGCCACCATCGGACAAAACGCCCAAGAGATGCGCCGTGCCGTTTGTCGCGCGCACGGCCTCGGCAAAGCGTTTGATGCCCGGTAGCGCGCTGAACGTGCCCGTTGCAATGGCCCGGTCGATGCGGCGCAGGTCCATCTCAACCACACGGCCCGCGCCTATGTTCATATGGCCCACTTCGGAATTGCCCATCTGCCCCTGCGGCAGGCCCACATCGGGACCATGGGTGATCAGCGTGCTATGCGGGCACCGCGCCATTAGCCCGTCGAAATGTGGTGTATTGGCGAGCAAAGGCGCGTTGCCCGTCCGCTCATCGGACAGGCCCCAGCCGTCGAGAATGCAAAGAACCACCGGTTTTGGGGTGCTCATGGGTCTGCTCCTGAATTGGTTCAGGCGCTTCTACCCGTTGCGCAGCCTGTGCAAAATGGTGTTTGCGATAACATGCGGGAATTGATTTAGGAGGTAAGAAATTTAACCTCGGCTATCTAACGAGTTACTTTGAAATCTGACCCATGTTTAGCTTGCGTTTACTGCTAGGTGCACCCACATTTCCCTTATGGATATCGATTTGAATAAAGCCGAAATTGAGGGGTTGCGTGAGGTTGGCAAACTTATGTCCCGTGTTTTGGATGACGACGTTAAAGCGAGCCTAATCTCAAAGGGTCTTATTGAGCAGAAGCTCGGTGGCTTTGTGCGGTCGCAGCAAGGCAAGATATGGCTGGCGCGTTACAAGCATTAAGTTTGCGGAGGTATGTCAGGCTGGCCTTTATCTTGGGGCATCTCAATCCAAGCAGATGGTTTGAAAATCTTAAGGTCTAAGTCGTATTTTTCGACGTCTTCAGACCCTGTGATAAGGCGCGCCCGCAAGGATCGAGGTGGCGCGATAGATCTGCTCCGCCAGCATGACCCGTGCCAGCATATGCGGCCAGACCATCTTGCCCAGCGACAGTGTGAAATCCGCGCGCTTGCGCAGATCCGGCGCGATGCCGTCTGCGCCGCCAATCACAAAAGCCGCATCCGAGCGCCCGGTGTCGCGCCATCCCGCCAGCTTATCCGCGAAATCGGGCGAGGAGATCAGCTTGCCCCGCTCGTCCAGCGCGATCAGCACCGCACCGGCAGGCAATGCGCGATCCAGCAAAGCGGCTTCTGCCGCCATGCCGCCGCCCTTTTTATCCTCCACCTCATGCAAGGTGCAGGGGCCAAGGCCAAGCGCGCGTCCCGTTCGGTCCGCGCGCATCAGGTAATCATCGAAAAGATCGCGCTCGGGCCCGGCACGAAGCCGGCCCACAGCGCAGATATGCAGCTTCATTCAGGCGGAGGGGTCATCGACGCATCGCCGCCGAGCCACATTTTCTCCAATTGATAAAACTCGCGCACTTCGGGGCGAAACACGTGAACGATGATATCGCCCGTGTCGATCAGAACCCAATCACCGGTCTCCTTGCCTTCGATCCGCGAGGCGGTGCCGAGATCCTGCTTGAGCCGCTCGACCAGCTTCTCGGCAATCGCCGACACCTGCCGCGAGGAGCGCCCCGAGCAAATGATCATATGATCGCCAATCGAAGATTTGCCGCGCAGATTGATCTGCACGACCTCTTCGGCCTTATCGTCGTCGAGGGATTTGAGGATATAGGCGAGTTGCTCGTCGCTGCTGGCGCCTTGGCCCCGGATCATGCCTAGGGAAACCTTGTGTGCGGCCCGCGCCGCATCAGCCGAAATGGACAGGACAAAGTCCTCCTTGATGCACACCGGCCAAAGGCCCCGGTGCTGGGCCTACGTTTAACCTAACAAGCCAGCGGGGCCTTTTCAACAAAGCGCTGTGACAAAGGTGCAAGATTGCGCATGACCGCGCCAATCACGCCACGTCTCAGGATTTGGTGGTGGGCGCCTCGTGGGCATCTCCGAGCATCCGCAATTCTCGCTGCGGGAAGGGAATCGAGATGTCATGGGCCTGAAACGCGTCCCAAAGCGCCAGATAGACATTGCCGCGAATATTGGTCAGCCCGCCGGTGGGGTCGCGGATCCAAAATCGCAGGATGTAATCCACGCTGCTGTCGCCAAAGCCCACGATATGGCAGACGGGGGCCTTCATGCTCAGCACACGCTCCACCCCTGCCGCGGCCTCGACTGCGATCTTGCGCACGAGGTGCGGATCATCTCCGTAGGCCGTGCCGAAATAGATATCGAGCCGCACGAAATCGTTGGAATGTGACCAGTTGACCACCTGCCCGGTGATCAGATCCTCGTTGGGAATAAGGTATTCGCGCCCATCGCGGGTCACCACGCTCACATAGCGCGCGCCAAGGCTGTTGATCCATCCGAACGTGTCGCCAAGGCTGATTACGTCGCCCGGCTTGATGGATTTATCCAAAAGGATGATCACGCCGGAGACAAGGTTTGACACCACTTTCTGAAGGCCAAAACCAAGGCCCAGACCAATCGCACCGGACAAGAACGCAAGCCCCGTGAGATCGAACCCCACGGCCCGCAGCCCGATGAAGAACGCGGCACCATAAAGCAGGACCTGAAGGAATTTCACCGCCAGAACCTGCATTGAGGGCGAGATTTCCTCGTTCTTCCTGATCTGCCCTGTGGCTGTGCGCGACACGATCCGCGCAATGAAGAAAAGCGCGCCCAGAACGAACACCGCCTGCACCACCATCCAGACCGAAAGCCGCGTCTCGCCGATATGCAGCGCCAGCGAATCAAGCAACTCCTGTGCAGGGCCAGTCAGGTTGAGAATGATTAGCGTAGCCCAGATCCAGCCCGCATAGCGCACAAGGCCGCGCAGGAACCCATTTGCAATGAGCCGCGTGACGATGGCGATGACCAGCCACGCCAGAGCAAGGCTCGCCACGATACCGATCAGGTAGGAGCGGCTGGGCCATGTGGTCTCTTGCATGACCCAATAGGTTGGCCAGCACAGGAGTACGAAGAAGATCAGCCTGAGCCGCCGGTGCAGCATGACCAAAAAACGCATCCGCCATTTGGGCCAGCCTTCGCGGGTGCGCATCCACGCATGCACGCGCGGCCCAAGGAAATGCCGCAAAAGATGCGCCGCCACAAACACCGCGAGCAGGATCGCGATCTGATAGGCGTTCCACGGCCTGAGAAGCCCAAGGGAAAACCCGTGCAACTGCTCCCAAAGGGTCAGCGCGATCTCGTGGGCCTGCTGCGCCGGGGCAACCAAGGGCTCGGTGGTGACTGCACTTGTAACTGCGGTTTCGTTTTCCATTGCAATCACAGTGGCATGACGCGCGCAGAGCGGCAAGGGCGGCGTCTGGACAAGGGGCGCGCTTTGAGATTGGAATAAACATCACCCAAAGGAGACAGCCGCCATGCCGACAGCGCTCGTGACACATCCTGATTGCCTGAACCACAAGACACCGGAGGGGCACCCTGAACAGGTCGCGCGGCTCGAATATGTGCTTGCCGCGCTCAAGGGAAAGGACATGCTGCGCGAGGAGGCGCCTCTTGCAAGCGATGAGCTGCTCTTGCGGGTACATCCGGCGGCGCATCTGGATGCGATGCGCAAAGCGTCCCCCGAGACCGGGCGCGCGCTGCTTGATGCCGATACGTGGATGTCACCCGGCACGCTCAACGCCGCCCTGCGCGCGGCGGGCGGTGCTGCGCGCGCGGTGGATATGGTGATGGCGGGCAGTGTGGGCAACGCATTTGTGGCCACCCGCCCGCCGGGGCACCACGCGGAGGCCGCCACGCCAATGGGGTTTTGCATCTTTGGCAATGTCGCGGCGGCGGCGAAACATGCGCTCGATCATCATGGGCTTGCCCGCGTGGCCATCGTCGATTTTGACGTGCATCACGGCAATGGCACACAGGATCTGGTGCAAAATGATGCGCGCATTCTCTTTTGCTCCACCCACCAGATGCCGCTCTATCCCGGCACGGGCGACCCAAGCGAGACGGGCGCGCATGGCACCGTCCTCAACGTGGCCTTGCCCGATGGGGCGGGGGGCGCGGTGTTTCGGCAGGTGATGGAGGGACAGATCCTGCCCGCCGTGGACGTGTTTGCGCCCGAAATGATTTTCATCTCCGCAGGGTTCGATGCACACCGCGCGGACCCTCTGGCGGGGCTGAACCTTGTGGAGGCCGATTTTGCATGGGCCACGCAGGCGATCTGCGATCTGGCCGACCGGCACTGCGGGGGGCGTGTTGTGTCTTGCCTTGAAGGGGGCTACGACCTTGCGGCATTGGCCAGTTCGGCGGCGGCGCATGTGGATATCTTGATCCAGTGCGCGCCCTGAACCGGCCCTCGTCCAAGCATCACCGTAAAGGAGAGGCCCCATGCGCTCAGGCTTGATCATGCTCTGCCTCGCTTACGTTCTGAGCCAGTTTTTCCGCGCGTTTCTCGCTGTGTTGGGCGCGCCGCTTGAGGCGGATATCGGCGCGGACGCGTCTGATCTGGCCTTTGCCTCGGGGCTTTGGTTTCTGACCTTTGCGGCCATGCAGCTGCCCGTCGGCTGGGCGCTGGACAGGATCGGGCCAAGGCGCACGGCCGCGGCCTTGCTCCTTCTGGGCGGCGGCGGGGGGGCGATCATGTTCGCCACGGCCGCAAATGCGTTTCATGTAAGCATCGCCATGGCGCTGATTGGTATCGGATGCGCGCCCATCTTGATGGCGTCCTATTATATCTTCGCGCGGCAATTCCCGGCGGCGCAATTCGCGACGCTGGCCGCCGTGATGCTGGGTGTGGGCTCGTTTGGCAACCTCGTGGCGTCCTATCCGATGGCGCTGGCCGTGGAGGCGGTGGGATGGCGCGCGACGATGGTGGGGCTCGCGGCGCTTTCGGCTCTGGTCGCGCTGGGCCTTGCGATCTGGGTGCGCGACCCGGAGCCTGTCAGGGACGGCGCGCGCGGCTCGGTTCTGGATCTTTTGCGGATGCGCGCGCTCTGGCCAATCTTTCCGTTGATGTTCGTGGCCTATGCGCCTGCGGCGGCCATTCGCGGCCTGTGGATCGGCCCTTATCTCACGGATATCTATACGCTCAGCACGGCGCAGGTCGGGCAGGCCTCGCTGATCATGGGGCTCGCGATGATCGTGGGCACGTTGCTCTATGGGCCGCTGGATCGTCTCTTTGGAACCCAGAAATGGGTCTGTCTGATCGGCAACCTTTTGTGCGCTGCGGCGACGCTCGCGCTTGCCATGACGGTCGGTCAGGGTGTGGCACTCACGATTGCGCTTTGTGCGCTTGTGGGGCTTTTTGGGGCGACATTTCCGGTGATGATCGCCCATGCGCGCGGGTTTTTCCCGGCCCATCTGGCGGGGCGGGGCGTCACGTTGATGAACCTCTTTGGCATCGGGGGTGTGGGCGTGATGCAATTTGGCTCGGGGCCGTTGCACGGCGCGGTAAGCGCTGCGGGTGGGCAGGGTGATGCTGCGGCCTATACCGCCCTTTTCGGCTTCTTCGGTGCGGCGGTGCTGATCGGGGCGTTGATCTACCTCTTTAGCCGCGACGCCCCCAGCGCGCGCCCCCTTTCCTAAGCCTGCGCAACCCGCTAAGAGCGGCTTCAAGTCAAATACGCTTGGAAAAAAAGGGACACGCCCCATGGGTTACAAGGTCGTCGTCGTCGGTGCCACAGGCAATGTGGGCCGCGAAATGCTGAACATTCTGGCCGAGCGCCAGTTCCCCGTCGATGAGCTGGCAGCACTTGCCAGCCGCCGGTCGTTGGGGACGGAGGTCAGCTTTGGCGACAAGGACCTAAAGACCAAGGATCTCGATACGTTCGATTTCACGGGCTGGGATATCGCCCTTTTCGCAATCGGCTCGGACGCGACCAAGACCTATGCTCCGCGTGCGGCTGCGGCGGGTTGTGTCGTGATCGATAACTCCTCGCTCTATCGCTATGATCCGGACGTGCCGCTGGTGGTGCCGGAGGTGAACCCCGAAGCGGTTGAGGGCTATGCCAAGAAGAACATCATCGCCAACCCCAACTGCTCCACCGCGCAGATGGTCGTGGCCCTCAAACCCCTGCATGACCGCGCGACGATCAAGCGCGTCGTTGTCAGCACCTATCAATCGGTGTCGGGCGCAGGAAAAGACGGGATGGACGAGCTTTGGGAGCAGACCAAGGCGGTCTACAACCCCACCAAGGACGTGCCGCCCACGACGTTTACCAAGGAGATCGCGTTCAATGTGATCCCGCATATCGACGTGTTCCTCGACGATGGCTCCACCAAGGAAGAGTGGAAGATGGTCGCCGAGACCAAGAAAATCGTTGACCCGAAGATCAAGGTCACGGCCACCTGCGTGCGTGTGCCGGTTTTCGTGGGCCATTCCGAGGCGATCAATATCGAGTTTGAGGATTTCCTCGACGAGGATGAGGCGCGCGACATCCTGCGCGAGGCACCGGGCATCATGGTGATCGATAAGCGTGAAAACGGCGGCTATGTGACGCCGAAGGAATGTGTCGGCGATTATGCCACCTTCATCAGCCGCATCCGGCAGGACAGCACGATCGACAATGGCCTGAACTTGTGGTGCGTAAGTGACAACCTGCGCAAGGGCGCGGCCCTCAATGCTGTGCAGATTGCAGAGACGCTCGGCGTGCGGATGCTCAAAAAGGGCTGAGGCTCAGGCGGATCGCTTGGACACAATCGGCCGCCCCAACAGGTGGTCGGCGAGGTGGCGGTGCGCGTGTCCTTTAAATGGCGTGCCGAAGCGGCGCATGAGATCGGCGGAATGCCCCAGCTCGGAGGCTTTGCAGTATCGCGCGCCCTCAGGGTGGGTATGCCGGGCCAAACCGCCAGCCGCTTCACGCAGCGCATACCCTTTGGCCGCCAGACGCGCGCCGAGACCGACCCAGCCAATGACACGGGCGAAATCATCTTGCGCGGACGTGCGATGCTTTATCTCGATGGCGGGTTTGTGGGCGAGACCCGCGCCGATCTGATAGCAGTGGGCGACGAGGCGGAGCTTTTTTTCGGCCTTATCGAGAGCCTGCACCTCACCCGTCGCGTTCTAAACCGCGAAGAGGGTGACCGGGGCGTGATCACCCGCTCAAACGATCTGACCGAGCAGGTAGAAATTGAGGACCGGAACCTCTCGGGCGAGACATGGCCGCTGCGCGTACTGGATCAGGTGCCATGCGTTGAGGGTCGCTGGATGGATCAACCGGCTGGACGCCGCATCTCCGATCAGCGCCTCCTCCAAGAATGGCGTGAGTGGCTCACCTTCAGCCTTCCGAAAAACGCCCTGTCTGTCCAACCATAGTTTGCTGCGCGACCGGGCCGCACATCCTCAGATCACGCGGATCACGTCCTTGTCGATGGCAAGGATATAGCCCTGCCGCGCGATGTTCTTGACCAAAAGCTCGCTGACCATCTGATTGCCCAGCGTGTCGCGCAGGCGTTTGATCCGTGTGGCCCCGGCGGTCTCATCGCAATCGGCTGGACTGCGCCCCGAGATCATGCCTTCGATCTCTGCGCCCGACAGGACATCACCATCCATCCGCGCTTCGGCAAGGATAGACAGGGTTTCCATCGCGGCATCAGTGAGCTTGAATCCCATATTGTTGAGATAGACGGACTTCTCCGCCCGGCTGATCAAAAGCGAGCTGACTTGGATGCCTGACCGCTCGATCTGCGCCATGCGGCGGTTGAGGGTAATGAGCATCACCAAAAACACGAGCGCCGCAATCAGCAGCGATGTGGCAAAGACCAAGAGCACGAAGATCACCATACGGTAGCTGACAAGCGTTTCCGAGAACGCCGTGCCTGAAAGGGCCAAGATCTCCAGAAGCTTGATCTCCGCATCCGAGGTCAGTGCGTCGTTTTCCACGAAGATCCGCTCGACCCGCGCATTGAACGCGCCTGCATCCGGCAGGCTGAGAAACAAGAGCACCGCCGCGATGCACAAGATCGCGACGATGGCCACCACGCCCAACCCCACGACACGCCCGCCCGAGCGGCGTGCGTCCGAGGCGGCATGTGTCAGGTCGTCCATCAGCGCCGTCCTATTGTTTTGTGACCGAGAGAACTTTGAGCAGGGTCAGACCTTGCCCAGCCAGACGGCGGTTGAGCTGAGCCTTCGCCGATTGCACCGTGCAAGGCTCCGAGATTTGCGCCACATCATAGTGAAGCTGGAACGGCTTGTCCCGCTTGGCCTTGTATTCGGCATAGCAGGCGGCATGGGCGGCGGGAGCCAGCAGGAGTGCGCAGAGCGCGAGGGGAACGATATTTTTCATGCCTAGACCATGGCCGAGCCCGCGGCGCTATTCAATATCAGAGCAATCCATGCCCCGCTGTTATCGGATAACAAAGTGCTGATATTGCCTGACTGAGCGGGTCGGCCCCAGTTTGATCTCATCGCGTCGCCCAAACGGATGGGTGGACCCTGATACACCTGACTGGAAAAAGGAGACACCTCATGTCTGGCAAGTTCATCTCACTTATCGTTGCGGCCTCTATGGCTGTGACAGGCTTCACCGCCGCCCCCGCCGCGGCAGGCGACCGGGACGTGGTCCGCGCCTTGGCGGCCATCGCCGGGATCGCCATTATTGGCGCGGCAATCCACGAGCAAAACAAATCCCAACAGCGCCGGGCGCATGTATCGACGCGCAGCCACAACAATCATGGCTATCACCAGCCGCGCAAGTACAAGCAGGCGAAACACTACAATCACGCCTATCAGAAAGGCTACAACGCGCATCGCCGCGAAGTGCGTCAATACCGCCAGCAGCGCCGCGCGCATCAGCAATGGGGCTATAGCGCGCGCCCCTATTACGGCTACTGATCCCGAGCAGTGAGGCCGGTTTGGGAAGGGGGTGCTGCGGCGCCCCTTTCTTTTTACGCGCGGGCATGGTTTTCACACGCCATGGCAGGCCCCGATTTTTCATATGAGCAGGCCGCGATGGCGCAAGGTGCGCGGATCATCGCAGGTGTGGACGAGGTGGGGCGCGGGCCGCTTGCCGGGCCAGTGACGGCGGCGGCTGTGGTATTGGACCCTGCGCGCATCCCCGAGGGGCTGAATGATTCCAAGAAGCTCACGGCGGCGCGACGCAAGGTTCTTTACGATCTGATCTTTGAGGTGGCGGAGGTCAGCATCGCCCACGCCTCGGTCGAGGAGATCGACGAGATCAACATCCTGCGCGCCTCGCATCTGGCGATGGAACGGGCGGTGGCAGGCCTGCCGCGCAAGCCTGATCTTGCGCTGATCGACGGCAATATGATTCCCCGTGGTCTTAGCGTGCCAGGTCAGGCCATTGTGAAGGGGGACGCGGTCTCGGTGTCGATTGCGGCGGCCTCAATTGTGGCGAAAATTTGTCGAGATTATGTCATGTGGGATTTGGCGCAACAGTGCCCCGGCTATGGTTGGGAGAAGAACGCGGGATACCCGACGAAAAGCCATAAAGCTGCGCTCCAAAATCTTGGGGTGACCCCTCACCATAGACGTTCGTTCCGACCCGTCCACAACATCTTGTATCAAGAGAAATAACTAAGCTTTTGATTCAAAAAAGAAATTGACCGCGAATCAGGTTTGAATCATCCTGACCTCAACAACCAGAGCGCACAAAGCGCCGGGACAAGAGGCAGACAATGACGAAAATGACCAAGATCAATGAAGCTCCTATGCTTCCGCTCAATACTATTTTGGCTGGTGACTGTATCGAAGTCATGAACAGCCTGCCGGAGGCGTCGGTAGATTTGATTTTTGCGGACCCCCCCTACAATCTCCAGCTCAAGGGCGATTTACACCGGCCCGACAACTCTCAGGTAGACGCGGTTGACGATGCCTGGGACCAGTTTTCTTCTTTCGCCGCCTATGATTCCTTCACCCAAGACTGGCTGAAGGCGGCGCGCCGATTGCTCAAACCCAATGGGGCTATCTGGGTGATAGGCTCCTATCACAATATCTTTCGGGTCGGCGCCGCGTTGCAGGATGCGGGCTATTGGATCCTGAACGATGTGGTTTGGCGCAAGGCCAACCCGATGCCAAACTTTCGCGGCAAGCGCTTTACCAACGCGCATGAAACGATGATCTGGGCCTCCAAGGAGGAGGGCGGGAAATACACGTTCAACTATGAGGCGCTGAAATCCCTCAATGAGGGCGTGCAGATGCGCAGCGACTGGGTTCTGCCCATTTGCACCGGGCATGAGCGGCTCAAGAACGAGGCGGGCGACAAGGCCCATCCCACCCAAAAACCCGAAAGCCTCCTGCACCGTATTCTGGTGGGCAGTACCAATCCCGGTGATGTGGTCCTTGATCCGTTCTTCGGCACAGGCACCACGGGTGCCGTGGCCAAGATGCTGGGCCGTGACTATATCGGGATCGAGCGTGAAGCGGCCTACCGCGAGGTGGCGGAGGCCCGCCTCAAAAGCACCCGCAAATTTGACCGTGAAGCGCTTCAGGTCAGCACATCCAAACGCGCCGAGCCACGTGTGCCCTTCGGCCAGTTGGTCGAGCGCGGCATGCTGCGCCCCGGTGAGGAGCTTTACTCGATCAACCAGCGTCACAAGGCCAAGGTCCGTGCCGATGGCACGCTGATTGGCGATGACGTGAAGGGCTCTATCCATCAGGTGGGTGCCGCGCTTGAGGGCGCACCTAGCTGCAATGGCTGGACCTATTGGCACTTCAGGCGCGATGGCAAAACGGTCCCAATTGACCTTCTGCGCCAGCAAATTCGCGCTGAAATGGCCGACCGCCCCAACTAAGACATTCGAACACCGCCGGTGCCTGCGGCCTGACGCCAGGCACCATACCTATGCCCCGCCACACCTTGGCGGGGCCTTTTTCGTGCATACGCCGCCCTCTGGTGGCGCATCGCAGGGCGCGGTAGGATGCGGGCCAAATGCAGGAGGGCTCACCTATGAAAATCAACGCGGATTTCAGCAAACGCGCCGTGGTGCGCCCCGAGGATTACGCATGGGCCCCGTCCCCCGCTGCCGGAGTGGAGCGGATGATGCTCGACCGAGTGGGCGATGAGGTGGCGCGGGCCACCAGCCTCGTGCGCTTCGCGCCGGGTTCGCGGTTCGACGCCCACAGCCACGGCGGAGGCGAGGAATTTCTGGTGCTGGAGGGGGTTTTCTCGGACGAGACGGGCGATTTTCCAGCGGGCAGCTATGTGCGCAATCCAATCGGCACCAGCCACACCCCGCATACTGATCCCGGCTGCACGATTCTGGTGAAGCTGCACCAATTCGCTGAGGATGACACCGCGCATTTCAGCGTGGATACCAAGACCGCCGCCTTCCGTCCCGGCATGGTCGATGGGCTGTCGGTCTTGCCACTGCACACCGCCAGCAATGAGAACGTGGCGCTGGTGCGCTGGGCCCCCGGCACGCGGTTCACCCCGCATCAGCATCGGGGCGGTGAGGAGGTCTTTGTGCTTGAGGGGATTTTTCAGGACGAGCATGGCAGCTATCCCGCCGGCAGCTGGATTCGCAGCCCGCACCTCTCGACCCACGCGCCTTGGTCCGACGCGGGCTGCCTCATCTACGTGAAGACAGGCCACCTGGCCTTCGCGGCTGCCTGATCCTAGCGCGGTAGCGGGTTCAGAGCCTTGTTATAGGGCTTCCAGTCGGTGATCTCGGGATAATACATCTCGCGCCAACGTTTGACCCGCCGGTTCATCACCCGCCGCCAGAGGGGTGGAACCATCGCGGCCATGGTCATCACCGGATAGCCGTAAGGAAGCTGCGGTGCTTCGGCCTCAGTATAGTTTTGCAGCAGGGGAAAGCGCCGGTCGGGCTTATAGTGATGATCCGAGTGGCGTTGCAGGTTTATGAGCAGCCAGTTGCTTGCCTTATGGGCCGCGTTCCAGCTGTGTTGCGGCTTCACGTGTTCGTATTTCCCGTCACCCAGATGTTTGCGCGTGAGGCCGTAATGCTCCACGTAATTCACGAGCTCCAGCTGCCAGATCGCGATAAACGCCTGCCAGATGAACAGGCCAAGACCCGCCCAACCGCCAAGAGCGAAGGCAAGGACCAGCATCACCGCCTGAAGCGCCCAATACCGGAAAAACGGATTGCTGGGATGGGTCCAAGGCAGATCCTTGCGCGCGAGCATCGCCTTTTCTGCATGAAACGCGGATTTGTAACATTCGGGCACAACGCGCGCGAAATAGCGGTGGAAGCCTTCGTTATAGCGCGCCGTCACCGGATCGCGGGGCGTGCCGACATAGCGATGGTGGACCTGCAAATGCTCGGACCGGAAATGCGAATAGAGCACCATTGAGAGCAAAATATCGCCCATCCAGCGCTCCAGCTTGCTCTTTTGGTGCATCAGTTCGTGGGAATAATTGATCCCGATGGTTCCGGTTATGACGCCCACCCCGAAGAACAGCCCGATCTTCTCCAGCGTGCTGAGATGCTCTGCCTGCGGCACATACCAGATCAACCCGAAGAGCATCACGAATTGCAGCGGCGCCCAGATCACGGTGATCATCCGGTACCAACCAAGCTGCGCCTCCGTTGTCTCCAGATCATTGTTCTCAAGGTTGAGGCCCAGCACCGCATCCAGAAGCGAGAAGAAATACCATGTGATCAGCGGCAAGAGCAGAACCGTCCAGCCACCATAGCCCGCGCCAATCGCGGCGAGCGGCAGGAGCAGCAAGGACATCCAGAAGGGCAGGGCCATTTGCACATCGGCAACGCGTTTGGCGGGGATCATGGGCGACACTTCCAGCTGATTAAGGCGTGTGTGCAGTATCCAGCGTCTCGCGCGTCAGATCAAAGACTTTGCGCATGACGGTGGGTAACTCCGAGGGGCGAAATGCCGCGCGCGGCAGAAAATCGCCGCGCTCAGGCGTGGCGTCTTGGGGCACATCGGCGACATGGATGCTGAGACGCAGATGGAAATGGGTGAACGTGTGACGCGCCTCTTCCGGCAGGGCGCGCCATTGGGCCTCGACGGGGGCGGCGGGCGCAGGCGGTGCCTCGGCCCAATCCGAGCCGGGCCAACCCAGCATCCCACCCAGAAGTCCCTTGTCAGGTCTGCGCTCCAGCAAGAGCGCGCCATCGGCGCGGCGCGCGACATATGCGATGCCCTGGCGGATTGGCTTGGCCGCTTTTGGGGTTTTCCTGGGCAGATCAGCCGCCGTGCCACGGGTCCGCGCCACACACGGCTCGCGCCACGGGCAGATGCCGCAGGCGGGCCCGCGCGGGGTGCAGATGGTGGCACCGAGATCCATCACTGCCTGCGCGTAATCCCCGGCGCGTGTGGCGGGGGTGAGGGCGCGTGCGGCCTCGGTCAGCTCCGCCTTGGCGGCGGGCAGGGGGGTATGGATATTATGCAGGCGCGCCATGACACGCTCCACATTACCGTCCACCACCGTCTCGGGCGCGTCAAAAGCGATGGAGGAGATGGCGGCGGCGGTATAAGGCCCGATGCCGGGCAGCTTGAGCAAGGCCGCGTGATCTTGCGGAAACGCCCCGCCATGATCGGCCACAACCATCCGTGCGCATTTCAGGAGGTTCCGTGCGCGGGCGTAATATCCAAGGCCCGCCCATTCGCCCATCACGTCCGCATCTTGGGCTGAGGCCAGATCGGGCAGGGTAGGCCAACGGGCGGTAAAACGGTGGAAATAATCCTTCACGGCGGCCACGGTGGTTTGCTGCAACATCACCTCCGACAGCCATATGCGGTAGGGGTCAGGCCGCACACCGGACGCGCGATCCGCCGGGGATACACGCCACGGCATCTCGCGCGCATGCACGTCATACCACGCCAGAAGGTCGGCACTTTGCGGCGTCTCACGCATTCTTTACTTCCTTTTTACCTTATGGGCTGGCACGCCTCGCCGCTTGCCTTAAAATGCACCTCAGCCACAAGAGGTCAAACCGGAGGTTGCCATGGCGGCGCGACGTGCCACGACGCGCGGGTTCACCCGCAGCGCGACACTGCTTCAGGACCGCATAAAATCCGCCTCGTCGAGCCGGGGGTTTGAGCAATCGCGCCTTCTGACCCAATGGGCCGAGACGGTGGGCGAAGACACCGCCGCAATCGCGCGCCCCGTGAAAGTGAGCTACACGCGCGGCGGATTCGGCGCGACGCTGACCCTTTTGACCACGGGGCCGAATGCGCCCATGCTGGAGATGCAAAAAGAAAAGCTGCGCGAGAAGGTGAACGCGGTTTATGGCTATAACGCCATATCGCGCATCGTGCTGACGCAGACTGCACCCACAGGCTTTTCCGAGGGCCAGGCGAGCTTTGCGCACAAACCCAAGGACTACACGCCGAAGCCCCATAGCCCCGAGGCTGTAGCAGAGGCTGCGCGTATTGCCGCACCCGTGGGCGATGATGGGTTGCGGGCGGCCCTTGAAGCCTTGGCCAAGAATGTCCTATCAAAACCAAAAAGCTGATCCGAAAAGGAATTCGCAATGAACATGACCAAAATTATTGGGGCCGTGGCCCTCGTCGTGGTGGGCGCTGCCGCCTATTGGCAATTCGCCGGGCCCTCCACCGCGCAGACAGCCACAGCCGAAGTGTCCAGCGAAAGCCAGGCCAATGTCATGGCGGATAACGAATTCGGCATCACGGAAATGAGTATCGGTAACCCCGATGCCACAGTGACAGTAATCGAATACGCGTCCTTCACCTGCCCGCATTGCGCGCGGTTCCACGCCAATCAGTTCAAGGAGCTGAAGGCCGATTACATCGACACCGGAAAGATCAATTTCATCTACCGCGATGTGTTCTTTGATCGTCCGGGACTTTGGGCCTCGCTGGTGGCGCGCTGCGGCGGGCGGGACCGGTTCTTCGGGATTTCCGACATGATCTATGCCCAGCAGAGCGAGTGGCTGGGCGCGGGTGATGCAGTGGGTATCTCGAACAATCTGCGCCGGATCGGCAAAGTGGCTGGTTTGAGCGACGCAGAGCTGGAGACATGCCTCACCGACGCGGACAATGCCGAGAACCTTTATGCGTGGTTCCAAGCCAATGCCGAAGCGGACAATATTCGCAGCACGCCCACGCTGATGATCAATGGCGAGCAGCATCCCAACATGAACTACAGCGATTTGTCTGACCTGATCGACGCGAAACTCGGCGAATGAGCATGGCACCTCTCAAGGGTCTGAAAGTCGTTGAGTTGGCGCGGATTCTGGCCGGCCCTTGGGCGGGCCAGACCCTGTCGGATCTTGGCGCAGAGGTGATCAAGGTCGAGAGCCCCGATGGCGATGATACCCGCCGTTGGGGCCCGCCCTTCATCAAGCAGGACGGCGTTGAGACAGCGGCCTATTTCCATGGTTGCAATCGGGGCAAAACCAGCGTCGCGATTGATTTTCGCACCGAAGACGGGCAGGCCGAGGTCCACGCCCTGATCGCCGAGGCCGATGTTGTCATCGAGAATTTCAAGGTCGGAGGGCTCGCGAAATACGGGCTGGATTACGCCAGCCTCAAAGCGCTTTACCCCGGCCTTATCTATTGCTCCATCACCGGGTTCGGGCAGGACGGGCCTTACGCCAGCCGCGCGGGCTATGACTATATCATCCAAGGCATGTCCGGCCTTATGTCGATCACCGGCGCGCCCGAGGGGCAGCCGCAGCGCGTGGGCGTAGCGATCACGGATATCTTCACAGGCGTCTATGCCAGCACCGCCATTCTCGCGGCCCTGCACCAGCGCCATACGACCGGCAAGGGGCAGCAGATCGACATGGCCCTTTTGGACGTGGCGGTGGCCGTGACGGCCAATCAGGCGATGAACTACCTCTCCACCGGCGAGGCGCCGGGGCGTATCGGGAATTTTCATCCCAACCTCACCCCCTATCAAGTGTTTGATTGCGCCGATGGCTATCTGATCATCGCCGTGGGAAATGACGGGCAGTATCGGCGATTTTGCGATCTTCTGGGTTTGGCGGAGCTTGGCGCGCATCCTGATTATGCCAGCAACGCGGGCCGTGTGGAGAAGCGTGCTGAGCTGTCCGCCTTGCTCACGGAAAAGACCGCGCAGATGACCAAGGAGGCGCTTTTGGCCGCGTGCGAAGCTGCGGGTGTGCCCGCCGGGCCGATCAACAGCCTTGATGAGGTGTTTGCCGATCCGCAAGTCAAGGCGCGCGGGATGCAGATCGCGCCGGGCGGGGTGCCGGGTGTGCGCACGCCAATCACCTTCTCTGATGCGGAGCTGGATCTGGGCCGCCCTTCGCCCAAACTGGGCAGCGGCTAAACGGCTAAACTGGGCGGCTAAAGCCCGAGCCGCTCCAGCGCTTTGTCCAGCGGCGCGGTATCGTCGATCTCAAGCCGCACGGGCAGGGTGAGAACCTTTGGCCGGAAGGCCGCGGGCAGGCGCACGGCATCCTTTTCCGTCGTCACCATCTGCGCCCCCAGTTTGGCCGCATCCGCTTCCAGCCGCGCCATGAGCGCAGGCGTGAGCGGCTGGTGATCCGCCAGCGCTTCGGTCCCGGCAAGCTCGGCCCCCTCGGCGCGCAGGGTGGCAAAGAATTTCTCCGGATGGCCGATGCCCGCAAAGGCAAAGCATCGCGCGCCCTGCCAATCCATACCCATCTTGAGCGGCCTGAGCGCACCGCGCAGATGCGGCAGCGTGACCTGCTCGCCCCATGCCGCATCAAAGCCGCGCTGGGCCTGCTCCGGGCCGATGGTGAGGAGCACATCCGCACGGGCCAGGCCCACGTCCACAGGTTCACGCAATGGCCCCGCCGGAATGCAGCGCCCGTTGCCAAACCCCATGGCGGCATCCACCACGATAATCGACAGGTCCTTGGCCAGCGTCGGGTTCTGGAAGCCGTCATCCATCAGCAGCACTTGCGCGCCCGCCGCCTCTGCCGCGCGAGCCCCCTCCGCGCGGTTGCGCGCCACCCATGTGGGGGTGAATGCCGCGATCAGAAGCGGCTCATCGCCCACGTCTTCGGGACTGTGCTTGGGGGTGACCCGCACCGGGCCTGTGATGCGCCCGCCGTGGCCACGGCTGACCACATGTGCGGTGATACCGCGCGCCGCAAGATGCTGGACCAGCGCAATCACAGTGGGCGTCTTGCCGGTGCCGCCTGCGTTGATATTGCCCACACAGATCACCGGGGCGCCCGCGCGGTACGGCGTGCCCTTGGCCAGCCGCCGAGCGGTGGCCGATGCGTACAGCGCCCCGAGAGGGGCCAGCGCCAGAGCCTGCCAGCTGCGCTTGCGGTGCCAGAAGCCGGGAGCGCGGATCATCCTGCCGCCTGCGTGTCGAGCGTGTCCTGCACCAGATCGAGGATCTGGTCAGTGACCTGCGCGCTGGCCGAGGCGATGTCCCAAGCGGCATGCGCCATCGCTGCTGACTGGTCCACAGCGATCAGTCGGGCGAGGGCTGCCGCCAGTGTGCCCGCATCGCGCACGATCCGCGCGGCCCCCGCTTCGGCATAGCGCGAATAGCTGGGCAGGTAGCGACCTACATTCGGGCCGTAAAGAATGGCCGATCCATGCGCCGCAGGCTCGTTTGGATCGCGCCCGCCATGCCCAGCGACGAGCGAACTGCCCATCAATGTGATCGAGGCCAGACGATACCAAAGCCCCATCTCGCCCCGCGTATCGGCGAGGATGACTTGCGTGACCTCCTCGGGCATCGCGCCCTCGGACCAGAGCGTGTAGCGCAGCTGCGCCTCCTCAAGCTGCGCACGTATCGCGGCCAGATCCTCCAGCTCTTCGGGCACGAGGATCAGGATCAGGCGGTGCGCCAGCCGCGTTGTCTGGCGGTGCGCATGCAGGATCATATCAACCTCGCCCGCCTGCACCCGTGCAGCCAGCCAGACGGGTCGCCCGCGCAACACGCCCGCCATCTCGTCGCGCAGCGCCTCCGAGCAGGGCAGGGCCAGCGCCCCCTCGCGGAAAAGCCCGGTCACGGTGATCCGCCCATCGCGCACCCCAAGCCGGTGCAGATGGCCACGTGTGGCCTCATCGCGCGCAAGGATCGCGGCAAATCGGCCCAGCAAGGAGCGTTGGACCTGCGGGACCCAGCGCCATCCGGGCCGCTCCAGATAGTCGCTTTGTGCATCCACCAGAAAGAGCGGGATGTGACGTTTGTCAGCGGCGGTGATCAGGCTGGGAATCAGCTTGCCGCCCGTCCAAAGGCACATATCGGGCCGCCAAAGCCCTAGGAACGCATCCGCCGCACTGCCGTTCTCGTCTGGTAGGACCACATGCAGGATGGGCGCGCGACGGTGGCGGATTTCGGGCAGGCCGGGCGCTGTTGTGATCAGCATGGTCAGGCCGGGCCGCAGCACCGCCAGCCGCTCGGCCAGCTGCACGAGCGCATTAGCATGATCGAGGCTGTTGGCATGGCCCCAGATCAGCGCGCCTTCGGGCCGGGGGCCATCTGGCAGAACGGCCCCTGCGCTGCGCGGTTTTTTTCCGCCAAGGCCCGGACCCTGAGCCATGGCCGTCTCAGCCCAATTCTTCGGTGGGCGAGGTTTCGGCCTGCTCATCGCGCAATTTATGCAGATGGGCGATGAAATAGCGCATATGGGCGTTGTCCACGGTGCGCTGCGCCTCATTTTTCCACGCATCATAGGCGGCGGTATAATTGGGGAAGATGCCGACGATATGCAGGTCATCGACATTCTTGAACACGTTGCGGGCGGGGTCGCTAAGTTCGCCGCCGAAAACGAGGTGCAGGCGTTGGGTCATGGGGGTGTCCTTGGAAGTTATGCAATGTTGCGCGCAGGGTATTGCACTGGCTGGTGGGGTCAAGCGGGCTTGGGCGGCATTGAGCGGCACCGAATCTAAAGGCACCGAAAGGCATTGATTTGTCACGCCTGATTGGGCAGGGCTTGGAGAGAGCATTTACGAGGACAGCATGGCCCGACCCTTCCTGATCTTGCAACTGCGCCCTGAGGCGGAGGCGGCTGATGGCGAATTTGCAGCACTGCTGGCCAAGGGCGGGCTTGGCCCCGGTGATGTGCGCCGTATCCGGCTGGACCGGGAGCGGCTGCCCCAAGAGATTGATCTTGGTGGATATAGCGGCGTGATCGTGGGCGGTGGTCCGGGTTGCGTGAGCGACGCGCCCAATGAGAAAAGCCCCGATGAGGCGCGGATCGAGGCGGATGTGCTGTCGATCATGCCGCAAGTGACCGAAGGCGACATCCCCTTCATGGGCTGCTGTTACGGCATCGGTATTTTGGGCCAGCACCTGCGCGGCGATGTAAGCAAAGCACGCTACGGCGAAGGTGTGGGCACCGCCGATTGCACCGTGACCGAGGCAGGCCGCACGGACCCTATGCTGGAGGGCGTGCCGGAGAGGTTCGAGGCCTTCGTGGGCCACAAGGAAGCGCTTCAGAGCCTGCCCGAGGGCTGTGTGCATCTGGTGGAGGCGCCAAGCTGTCCCTTTCAGATGATCCGCTACAAATCAAACATCTATGCGACGCAGTTTCACCCTGAAGCGGACGCGGCGGAGTTTGAGGCGCGGATCAATATCTACAAGGATCGCGGCTATTTCCCACCAGAGGAGGCGGAGAATTTGATTGCGATGTGCCATGCAGCTTCTGTGCATGCGCCGGAACATGTGTTGCGCAATTTTGTCTCGCGGTATGGGCGCGCAGAGACGACGCGCTTTGCGCGCTGAGCGCAGGCCCAAAGATCAATCAGAAGAGAAGGAAAGACGAAATGCCAATCATCCGAGTTGAGATGTTCGAGGGCCGCACCCCCGATCAAAAACGCGCCCTTGTGCGCGAGCTGACCGATGCGTTTGTCCGTGTCACCGGGGCAAGTGCCGAAGCGGTGGACGTGATGCTTGTCGATATGGACAAGGCCAATTGGGGCAAGGCTGGCACGCTTTACGCCGACAAAGACCCGCACTGACCGCGCGGGGGCTTTGCGTCTAGAGCATATGGCCTGATTTTGCGGCCTTGGTGGCCAGATACGCGCGGTTCTCGTCGGTTTGGCCCACGTGAAGCGGCACGCGCTCGGCCACGGTGATGCCGCAACGCTCCATCATGTCGATCTTTCCGGGGTTGTTGGTCATCAGCCGCACCGCGCCGAACCCCATCTGGCTGAGAAGGCGCGCGCCGATGCGAAAATCGCGCTCGTCATCCTCAAAACCGAGGCGGTGATTGGCCTCGACCGTATCAAACCCCTGATCCTGAAGGCTGTAGGCGCGCATCTTGTTGGCAAGGCCGATCCCGCGCCCCTCTTGGTTGAGATAGAGCAGGATGCCCGCGCCCTCTTGGCCCATCTTGGCCAAAGCGGCGTTGAGCTGCGGGCCGCAATCACACTTCAGACTGCCCAGAAGATCGCCGGTGAAACAGGCCGAATGGAGACGGCACAGCACCGGGGCCGCCCGGTCGGGGCGTCCGATCTCAACCGCGTAATGCTCCTCCCCACCATCATCGGGGCGAAAGACATGCAGCCGCCCGGCCTCGGAGACGCGCAAGGGGACACGGGCGCTGATCACGGCGCGCAGGGGAGTGGAGCGCCTGAGCGCCTCGGCTGCCTCCAACGCTGGCAGGGTGGTAAGCGCGTGCTCTGCGGCCAATGCGCCCGCGTCGGGTGTGTCCAGCACGAGGGCGGCGGGCAGCAGGCGCGCGGATTTCACCAGCTCGACCCCAAGGCGGTGCAGCGCTGCATCCCCGCCGCGCTGCGCGGTGTATGGGCCTTTCATCGGCGTGGCGAGATCGCCCTCGGGGCTGGCCGTTGCCTGCACCCATGCAAGCCCCGCATCCTCGGGCAGCTCCAGCCGTGCGATATCGCCATCATAGGCGCGTGCCTTCAGCGTCTGGGCCCGCCGCGCGGTGATCGCGAGGCAAAGCGCGCCATCTGCACCCGCAAGGCCGCGCAAAGCGTCCAGCCGCGTAGCATTCAACGTCTCGGCGGCCATGACCAATGCGCCAGTTCCAGTGCCACCGGCTCCAGTGCCGTCCGTCTCCGCCGCACAGAGCACCACAGGCAGGCCCATGCGCAGGTCGGCGCGGGCGCGGGCAATTCGCTCGGTTATGTCTGGCGCAAGGCGCATGGACGCTCCTCAGGGTGGACTATGAGATAGGCTATGCCCATATCTCCACGGGGGTTTAGGGCTTTTTGCACAGGAATGAAACAAAACCTCTTCATCGGACACTTGGGCGTGATCTGGGTGACGCATGACTTGCGTGCACGCGCCGCACAGCGCATCACTCCTGCAAGAGAAAAGGAACATAGACATGGCACAGCTGAAAAAAATCCTTCTTGTAGACGATGATGAGGACCTGCGCGAGGCGCTGGGCGAACAGCTTATCATGACCGAGGATTTCGATGTTTTCGAGGCTGGCAACGGCGCCGAGGCGATGGCACATGCCAAGGATTCGATTTACGATCTGGTGATCCTCGATGTGGGCCTGCCCGACACGGATGGCCGCGAGCTTTGCCGCTTGATGCGCAAACAGGGTGTGAAAAGCCCGATCTTGATGCTCACGGGCCATGACGGGGATGCCGACACGATACTGGGGCTTGATGCGGGGGCCAATGATTACGTAACCAAACCCTTTAAATTCCCAGTTCTTCTGGCCCGCATCCGCTCGCAGCTGCGTCAGCATGAGCAATCCGAGGACGCGGTGTTCCAGCTTGGGCCATACACGTTCAAGCCCGCGATGAAGGTGCTGGAGACGGAAGATAACAAGAAAATCCGCCTGACGGAAAAAGAGACCAATATCCTCAAGTTCCTCTACCGTTCCACCGATGGTGTGGTGGCGCGCGATGTGCTCTTGCATGAGGTCTGGGGCTATAACGCAGGCGTCACGACCCACACGCTTGAGACGCATATCTACCGTTTGCGCCAGAAGATTGAGCCTGATCCCTCCAATGCGCGCCTTCTGGTGACCGAAAGTGGGGGCTATCGTTTGCTGTCCTGAGTGACGCAAAAAAACTCCGCGTCTTTGATACAGGTCAAAGTTGAGTTCTGGGCGCATGTCTAACTTGATACTCAACCCGTCGCATATGCGGGCTTCCATATGCACCTCCCTGTTGGACTGGCCCCGGCATCGCCCGGGGTCTTTTTTGGGGCGGGCGCATATCGTATTCCAACCGCTTGGTTGTCCGCCCAGTGCGGCGCTGCTATCGAAACAGGCACCATCAATTCCAACCGCAGATCGGAGCCTGCCCCATGCCCTTCACGCTTGCCACATGGAACATCAACTCGGTTCGCTTGCGCGAGCCGATTGTCTGTAAGCTTCTGGCCGAGGAAGGCCCGGACGTGCTCTGCCTTCAGGAATGCAAAAGCCCCGTGGACAAAATCCCGCGCGCGCAGTTTGCGGAGCTTGGCTACACCCACATGGTCGCGCGCGGCGAGAAGGGCTATAACGGGGTCGCGATCCTGTCGAAGCTGCCCATCGAGGAGGCAAGCGCGCAGGATTTCGCGGGTTTGGGCCACGCGCGCCATATTGCCGGGCGGCTGGAGAATGGCGTGACCATCCACAATTTCTATGTGCCTGCGGGCGGCGATGTCGCCGACCGGGAGGTGAACGAAAAGTTCGGCCAAAAGCTCGATTACCTCACCGATATGCGCGACTGGTTCCGCAATGAGCGGCCCGAGCGTGCGATCCTCGTCGGCGATCTCAACATCGCGCCGCGCGAGGATGACGTGTGGAGCCACAAACAGCTTTTGAAAGTCGTGAGCCATACCCCCATCGAGGTGGAGCATTTCCACGACGTGATGGAGGCGGGCGACTGGCATGACGTGACCCGCGCCGATATTCCCGAGGGGCTGCTCTATAGTTGGTGGTCTTACCGCGCCAAGGACTGGGATGCAGCCGACAAGGGCCGCAGGCTCGATCATGTCTGGGCCACAGGCGACATTCGCGCGGCGGGCCATTCGAGCCGGGTTTTGCGCCATGCGCGCGGCTGGGAAAAACCCAGCGATCACGCGCCGGTCTTTGCGAGCTTTGATCTGTGAAGAGATGCGCGCGTTTCGCCTCTATCTGATACCCTTTGGTCAGAGGCGAAACGCTTTAAGAGGGGTCGTGCCACAGGTCCGGCCCTTGCAAGTGCGCAGGGGCTACGCCATGTAAGCGGCTGACCTGTGGACAACACGAGAGGCAAGATGAGATGATTGAACTTGGACAAACGCCGGCAGCGACGGATATGATCAAGGATGTCTCGGAGGCCGATTTCATGGCCGAGGTTGTGGAAGCCTCGAAAACCGTGCCGGTGATCGTGGATTTTTGGGCACCGTGGTGCGGCCCCTGCAAAACCCTCGGACCACAGCTTGAGGCGGCAGTGACCAAGGCCAAGGGCGCGGTCAAGATGGCCAAGGTGAATGTGGACGAGGCGCAGGCGATTGCGGGGCAGTTGCAGGTGCAATCCATCCCCACGGTCTATGCGTTCTGGCAGGGCCAGCCGATCGACGGGTTTCAGGGCGCTGTGCCCGCCTCCGAGGTCGCGGCCTTTGTCGAGCGTGTTGTGGCGGCCGCGGGCGGCGATGCGAGCGGTGGTCTGGACGATGCGATTGCGGCGGCCGAGGAAATGCTGACCGAGGGTGCGGCGGCCGATGCGGCGCAGACCTTTGCCGCCATCCTCGAAGAAGATCCGAATTCGGCGGCGGCTTATGGGGGCCTTGCCCGCGCCTACATGGCTTTGGATGATCTGGATCAGGCCGAGGCCGTGCTCAACGGCGCGCCCGCCGAGATCAGCACAGCCCCCGAGATTGAGGGCGCCCACGCGAAGCTTGCCCTTGCACGACAGGCCGCAGATGCGGGGCCGGTGGCTGAGCTGACCGCTGCCGTGGAGGGAAGCCCCGACGACCATCAGGCGCGGTTTGATCTGGCCCAGGCGCTCCATGCATCGGGCGATGCGGACGGGGCTGTGGAGCAGCTTCTGGAACTTTTCAAACGCGACCGCGACTGGAATGAGGCGGCGGCCAAAACGCAGCTTTTCACTATCTTCGATGCGCTTGGACCCACCAACCCTGTGGCGCTTAACGGGCGGCGCAAGCTTAGCTCCATGATATTTGCCTGAGCCACTTGGCGGGCTAGTTTGGGACATATGATAAAAGAAGCAGACCTCCCCGATGTCATCCCTGTGTTCCCGCTTCCGGGGGCGCTTTTGTTGCCGCGTGCGCGGCTGCCTTTGCACCTCTTTGAGCCGCGTTACCTTGCGATGATGGAGGACGCTCTGAAAACGCCGGGGCGTCTGATCGGTATGGTGCAGCCCAACAAAGTGCCGGGGCGCGCAGGCCACGGCCTCCACGCCATCGGCTGCGCCGGGCGGATTACGCAGTTTTCCGAGACCGAAGACGGGCGCTACATGATCACATTGGCTGGTATTTGCCGCTTTCGGGTGACCGAAGAGGTGGAGGGGTTCACGCCCTATCGCCGCGTCAAGGCAAGCTGGACCGGGTTCGAGCGCGATCTTGGCCCCGAGGAAGAAGACACGGCCTTTGACCGCGCCAAATTCCTCGGTACGCTGGAGCAGTATTTCGATGCGCGCGATTTGGAGACAGATTGGGATTCGCTGAAAGAGGCGGATGATGAGTTGCTGATAAATTCCCTGTCGATGCTTCTGGGGTTTGAGCCTGAGGACAAGCAGGCGCTTCTGGAGGCCCCATCGCTGAGCACACGGCGCGAGACGTTGATCACCCTGCTGGAATATTCCCTGCGCGGTGGCGGAGATCAGGAAATGGTGCAATGAGCGCGCCGGAGTTTGACCGCCGGATGCTTGAGGCGTTGATCTGCCCGCAAAGCCACCAGACGCTGAGCTATGACGCCGAAGCGCAGGAGCTTATCTCCAAGCGCGCGGGGCTCGCCTTTCCCATTCGGGGCGGCATCCCTATCCTTCTGGTGGATGAGGCGCGGCGGCTCGACTGACGCTCCCTGCCCACCGGACTACAGAGTTCAATCCCAATGAGCGCCTCGCGGCGCAGCCGTATCCCGAGCGCCCGGCCTTTTTTTGGGGGGGGCGGACGGGTGCGTGCCTCTAAGGAATCATTCCCTTGATTGCGGCGGCATGTGCGGGGGTTGCGCTGATGCTGTCCTGCGCAAGCGCTCGGGACGCATCCAGCAACATATCCGCCTCCACGATCTGATCAAAGAGGCCCCATGCGGTGGCGGTTTCCGTGTCGATCTTTTGGCCAGCCATGAAGATCATCTTGGTCCGTGCGGGGCCAATCAGCCGGGCCATACGGGGTGGATCGCTGGGCTGGGGCAGGAAGCCGAGCTTCATCACCGGATAGAAAATCTTGGCCCCCGGCACGGCGATGCGCAGATCACAGGCCAGCGCCATCCCTACGGCCCCGCCTGCGACCGTGCCATTGAGTGCGGCAATGGTCAGGCAGGGCAGCGGGGCAATCGCACCTGACAGACGCTCCCATAACGGGCTGGTGGCAAGGCCCGCGCGCGCCGCATCAAAATCGGCCCCGGCAGAGAACACGCGGCCCTCGCCCGTCAGGATGAGTGCCCGCGCGTCCGTGGCCGCCAGCGCGATATCACCAAGCTCAGCCAGCATCGCCTCAGTCAGGGAGTTTGCCTTTTCGGGCCGGTTGATTGTGGCGGTCCAGATGCCGCCCTCCTTTTGGAGATCAATCATGTGAGGCCCACCTCTTTGCGGATGCCTGCATCGCGCAGGGAAATCTCTTCGCCTAGATATGGGTCCGCATCCGCCCCGCACATCCACAAAAGCGCGCGTGCAGGCCAATCGGCGGGGATATGCGCGGACCAGTCAAGCTGGCTCACCGGGTTCACGCCGCTGGCCTTGATCTCGTGCTGCATCTGGGTGGCGACGGTGCCGGGCGACAGCCCCATGGCGCGTAGACCGTTGGGCGCCCCCTCTTTGTGGGCGCACATGGTCAGCATCGCGGCGCCCGCCTTGGACGTGCAATAATGGCTCCACCCGTCCAGCGCGTTGTGCGCGGCACCCGAGGACACAGTGAGGATGGTGCCACCGCCTTGGGCCTCCATCACGGGCATGGCGGCGCGCATCCCGTAATATATGCCCTTGAGGTTGATATCGATCACATGGCCCCACGCGGCGGGATCGGAGGATGCCATTGGGGCGATCGGCTCAATCACGCCCGCATTGCCAATGAGCACGTCAAGACGACCAAATCGGGCGACACAGCTCTGCACGGCGGCCGCCATGTCCGCCCAGACGCTCACATCCGCCTCAATCGCCAGCGTGCGCGGGCCAGTTTCAGAAGCGAGCGCCTCTACCGCACCCGCGCTGCGCGCGAGCAAGGCCACATTCGCGCCCTGAGCGGCGAAAACCTGCGCAGCACTCGCGCCGATCCCGCGGCTTGCGCCCGTGATGAGCACGGTCTTTCCTGTCATATCCATCGTGGTCCCCTTCGCTGTTAGATCTCGCGGCGCGCGCTCTCCCAGACCTAGCCGGGCCCTGCACCGGGGTCCAGAGAGATGGTCTCTTGACCCTTCCGGGATATGCTTTGATGCTGCGTGCAGAGTTTTCAAACCGGAAGGGTGCGATATGACGATGCATAAAATCGGCGGCGCATGGGTCGCGGCGTCAGCTTTCTTGATGACGACCGGAGCGGCGCAGGCGGATATCACACCAGCAGAGGCGTGGCAGGGCTGGAAGGATTACATGACCGCCTTCGGGTATGAGATCACGGCCACCGAGGCGATGTCGGGCGACACTTTGACCGTGACGGACGTCGCCATGGGCTTTGATGTGCCCGAAGAGGACATGACGGTAAGCGTGACGCTCGGCGAAATGTCTTTTGCGGATAATGGCGATGGGTCGGTCGCGGTGAGCATCCCGGAGAGCCTGCCGATGACGATTGCGATCACCGGCCCCGAGGCGCTTGAGGTGGGCGCAACCTTTGATACGGTGGACTTCGTGATGACCATCTCGGGCGCGCCTGACGCGTCGGTAAGCGCGTATTCCGCTGCGGCGGCGCGCATTGCCCTGACGGATGTGACGGTGGAAGGCACCAGCTTTTCAGAGGCCCCCGGTGGCGCGCCGTTCCGCGATGTGTCGATTGAGATGGCCGATCTTGCGGGTGAGACCCTGACCAATCTGGGCGATCTGCGCCGGGTGGAACAGACGATCACCACAGGCGCTTGGTCCTATAGGATGGATGTGGTCGACCCCGAGAGCGCGCAAGGCAGTTTCCTGATCAATGGTGGCAGCGAGAGCCTGATCATGACTGGTACCTCTACCTTGCCCGAAGGGATTGACATGAACGATATGTCCGGCGCGCTTAGGGCCGGGTTTACCGTTGATGGGGGGTATGAGTTTGGCCCCGGCATGATGCAGTTCCGCTTTGAGGAGGATGGCAGCGTCACGGAAGGACGCACACAAAGCGCGGGTGGCGATCTGCGCATTGTGATGGACGAGAGCCAGCTTCTCTATGGTGGCGGCACCAATGATCTGTCGTTCGAGATTGCGGGAGGGGATATTCCTTTTCCGGTTGCGATGACCATGGCGCGCTACGGGTTTGAGCTTATGACGCCCGTGATGCAGAGCGACGCGCCACAAGCCTTCAGCCTTCAGGTGCTGCTGGGTGATTTCACCATGAGCGAATTCATCTGGGCACTTTTTGATCCCGCAGCGCAGTTGCCACGCGACCCCGCGACGATTGAGGTGGATCTGAGCGGTATGGCGCGCCTCTTCTTTGACGTGCTGGACCCTGAGCAGATGACCGCTGTTGACGCAGGTGGCGAGGCGCCGGGCGAGCTCAACGCGCTGTCGCTTGATGCGCTGACCGTCAGTGCGGCGGGTGTGCGTCTGGTCGGGACGGGCGCTGTGGAGATCGATAACACCGATATCGTGACCTATGATGGGATGCCCAAGCCGGTGGGTTCGGTCAGCCTCAACCTCACGGGTGCAAATGCGTTGCTGGACAGCCTCGTGGCCCTCGGCTTCCTGCCCGAGGATCAGGCGATGGGCGCGCGGATGATGATGGGGCTCTTTGCCGTGGCGGGTGAAGGCGAGGATGAGCTGGACTCCACCATCGAGTTCACCCAAGACGGTCAGCTTCTGGCCAACGGTCAGCGTCTGCGCTAGGCGCGGCGGGCAAGACACTAGGGCATGGCGCGCAGCCCTTCGCGGTATCAGCCGCCAAGCGCGCCTTTCCACCAGCCGGGGCAACCCGTGCGGAAGGAATGGCTTGTCGGCGCGAAGGCCTTAGCCCCCGGCCTGTCGAACGCACCAACGAGAAACGCCACCACCGGCGCGTTATCCACCGCGCCGAGGCTGCTGCCGCATGTCGGGCAAAACGCGCGGCTTGAGATATCCGACGAGCGGTAAAGCGCAGGGGTCCCGCCCGGTCCCGTCCACGCAACGCGGCTGGCCGGGAACTCCACCCAGACGGTGCTGGGCGCCCCGCTGTGACGGCGGCACATCTCGCAAGAGCAACTATGCGGATTTTCCGCAGGGCCAGTGGCGCTGAAGCGGATTGCCCCGCACAGGCATCCGCCCTCATAGGGTTTTGACATCGGTTCGCCTCCGTTTTGGGGCAGCAGGCCACAGCGCGCCCGCGCTGGCAAGCCTTGCACGTGGGGGCCTGCCGCTCTACCTCTCTGCTCGCGGACCCCAAAAGGTGAATGACCATGACCCAAGCGACCCACGACCTTGCCGAGATGCTTCTCGCAGCGGCCAAAAAAGCGGGGGCCGAGGCCGCCGATGCGATGGTGGCCGAGGAGGCGTCGGTAATGATCGACGTACGCGGCGGGGTTCTGGAGCAGGCCGAACGCTCAGAAGGGCGTGACGTGGGGTTGCGCGTTTTGATCGGGCAACGCTCGGCCAGCGTGTCTTCCTCGGACACCCGCCCCGAGACGTTGGCGATTTTGGCCGAGCGTGCTGTCGCCATGGCGCGCGAGGCCCCCGAAGACCCCTATATCGGGCTGGCAGACGCGGAAGAACTGGCCTGCGATTGGAACATGGACGCGCTTGAGCTTTGCGATCCCAGCGCGGAGCCTGATCCGGCCCAGCTTCAGGCATGGGCGGCCGAGGCCGAGGCGGCAGCTTTGGCGCAGCCGGGCGTCACACAATCGCAATCGGCCAGTGCCGCCTACCAGTTGCGCAACATGACCATGGCAATGAGCAACGGTTTCGCCGCGAGCTACGCGCGCACTGATTGGCATATCTCCAGCGTGGCCATCGCCGGGGAAGGCGCGGGGATGGAGCGTGACTATGACGGAGACGCGCGGATTTTTGGCGCGGACTTGCGTAGCGCGGACGAGATTGGCCGTACCGCCGGGCAGCGCGCAACGGCGCGTGTCGGCGCGCGCAAACCACCCACGGGGGCTTATCCGGTCCTGTTTGATGAGCGGATTTCATCGTCACTAATAGGCCATTTGCTGAGTGCTGCGAATGGTGCGGCGATCGCGCGAGGGGCCTCATGGCTTCTGGGCAAGGACGGTGCTGAGGTGCTGCCCGCCGCCCTATCGGTGATGGAGGACCCGCACCGCGCGCGCGTCGCTGCATCGCGCCCCTTTGATGGTGAGGGCCTGCCGACACGCAAGCGCGCGCTGGTGCAGGATGGCGTGCTTCAGGGCTGGATTTTGGACCTTGGCAGCGCGCGTCAGCTTGGCCTGCGCTCCACCGGCAATGCCAAGCGCGGCCTCTCTGGCCCCTCGCGGCCCGGCACGTGGAATGTGGCGCTGACCCAAGGCGCGCACAGCCGGGAGGATTTGATCCGCGACATGGGCACGGGGCTGTTGGTCACCTCAATGATCGGCTCCACGATTAACCCCAATACGGGTGATTATTCGCGCGGGGCTTCGGGCTTTTGGGTCGAGAATGGCGAGATCACCTATCCGGTCAATGAATGCACCATCGCGGGCAGCCTGCCTGAGATGCTGATGCGGATGACACCCGCCAATGACGCACGCACACATCTGTCCACGGTGGTGCCATCGCTTCTGGTCGAAGGGTTGACCCTTGCCGGAGAGTGACGCGGCCAATGATCTGGCGCTTTTGATCCGGGCTGCAAAGGCCGCGGGCAAGATCGCGCGCGGCTTTACCGGACCAGAGGCGCGACGCTGGGACAAGGCCGATGGCGCAGGGCCTGTGACCGAGGCAGACCTTGCGGTGAACACGGCCCTTGAGTCAGATCTGCGCGGGGCGCGGCCCCATTATGGCTGGCTGTCGGAGGAATCCGAGGATGGCACGGAGCGGCTGACCTCTGAGCGGGTGTTCATCATCGACCCCATTGACGGCACGCGCAGCTTTATCGAGGGCTCGCGCGCTTGGGCACATTCTCTGGCGATTGCCGAAGGCGGGCGCGTCACGGCGGGCGTGGTTTACCTGCCGATGATGGACAAGCTCTATGCTGCCGCTGAGGGACAAGGGGCGACGCTGAACGGGGTGCCTTTGTCTGTGACTGCGCGGGGTCAGATGGACGGCGCATCGGTGATTGGGGCCAAGGCCAATTACGTGGCTGAGCATTGGCGCGGGACCGTGCCGAACTTTCAGCGTGAATACCGTCCCTCGCTGGCCTACCGCCTCAGCCTTGTGGCGGAGGGGCGGTTCGATGTGATGATGACCTTGCGCGCGACATGGGAATGGGACGTGGCGGCGGGCGATGTGATCCTGCGCGAGGCGGGGGCGCTCACCTCGGACCGGCGAGGCGCTGGCCTCAGGTTCAACAATCCGGGCGCGCAGGTGGATGGGCTGGTCGCGGCCAATCCCGGGCTGCACGGGCAGATCATTGACGCTCTGGCCTAATCAGGTCTGAAGGCCCGCACGAAATCCACCACCTTGACCTCTGGCATCTCGCAGGGTTTGAGCCGCGCACCAGAGGAGAGGCGATAGAGGTTGAGGCTGATATAGCCCGGCCCGCCCAGCTCCTCCGCGATCAGCTTTTGTGCAGCCCCGCTGGAGAAATCACTGCGGGTGACGATATAGCGGCGGCCCCCGGCGCGGCCCTGAAACGTGCCCAGAGGCAGTGCATCGAACGCCGCGAGGAAGGCGTTCACCCCTTCTTGCCAATCTTGGGCTCTGTTCCGGCCTTAAGGCGGCGGATGTTCTCGCCGTGGCGGATATAGACCAGCAATGTCAGTATGATACCAAGGGCTGCCACCTCCGCATGACCCAGGAACACCATCCAGATGGTCGAAGTCGCCGCCGCCATCAGCGCCGCAAAGGATGACATGCGTGTCACAAGCGCCGTGACCAGCCATGTGGCACAGCACGCTGCCCCCACGATGGGTGCCAGCGCCAGAAGGATACCGAGGAAGGTGGCCACGCCCTTGCCCCCCTTGAAGCGCAGCCAGACGGGGAAGCAATGCCCGACAAAGGCCATGAGACCCGCCGCTTGCGCCGCATCCTCACCCGTTATGGCGCGGGCCAGAAGCACGGCCACCGCTCCCTTGCCGCCATCAAGGATCAGCGTGCCGAGGGCTGCCCCTTTGTTGCCCGTGCGCAGCACGTTCGTCGCCCCGATATTGCCCGAGCCGATGTCGCGCAGATTGCCCAGCCCCATAAGGCGCGCGAGGACCATGCCAAAGGGGATGGACCCGAGAAGGTATCCAAAGAGCGCCCAGAGGGCGAGAAGCGGCAGGGCGGTTTCAAATGCGGGCACTATGGGGCCTCATAGACGATGTGGCCATCCACGAAGGTGGCCAGAACCTTGCCCTGAAGGCGGGCACCATCAAAGGGTGTGTTTTTGGACTTCGACAGCAGCTTTGCGCGGTCGAGGATGAAGGGCGCATCGGCGTCGAAGAGCGCCAGATCGGCGGGCGCGCCCACGCTAAGACGCCCCGCAGTGAGGCCGAGCCGCTTGGCCGGGTTGAGCGACATGGCCCGGAAAAGCGTGGGCAGGTCGAGCGCGCCCGCATGATAAAGGCGCAGCGCAGCGGGCAGCAGCGTCTCAAGCGCGACGGCCCCGCTCGCGGCTTCCTCAAATGGCAGGCGTTTGCTTTCTTCATCTTGGGGGGTGTGCATGGAACTAATGATGTCAATCAGCCCGGTGCGCACCGCCTCGATGATGGCTTGTCGATCATCTTCGGAGCGCAGCGGCGGCTTGACCTTGAAGAAGGTGCGATAGCCCGCGACGTCCAGCTCATTGAGGGTGAGGTGGTGGATGGAGGTGCCTGCGGTGATATCGAGCCCGTTGGCCTTGGCCCGCTCCAGCGCGGGAAGGGCGCGGGCGGTGGTGATCTGATCCGCATGATAGCGCGCGCCGGTCATTTCCAGCAGGGCGATGTCGCGATCAAGGCCCATCCGCTCGGCCATGGGCGACACGGCGGGCAGGCCGTAAAGCGAGGCGAATTTGCCAGAGGTGGCGGCAGCGCCCTCAGAGAGGCCCGGATCCTGCGGGTGGGCGATGACCAGCGCGCCCATGGCACGGGCATAGGTGAGCGCCCGGGAAAAGACCTTGGTGTTCTGGATGACATGGTCGCAATCGGTAAACGCAATCGCGCCTGCGTCCATCAAAAAGCCGATCTCGGTCATCTCGCGGCCCAAACGGCCCTTGGTAAGGGCGGCCATGGGCAGGACATGCACCGGGGCCGCCTCATTCGCCCGGCGGCGCGTGAACTCAAGCACCTCGGGCGTGTCTATGGCCGGGAGGGTGTCTGGCCTTGTGGCCATGGTCGTGACCCCGCCCGCCGCCGCCGCAAGGCCCGCGGAGCGATAGGATTCCTTGTGCCGTTCGCCCGGCTCGCAGACCTTCACGCCGATATCGACAATCCCCGGCGCAAGGCATTTGCCGCGTGCATCGATGACATGGGTGCCCTTCTCCAGCCCTTGCGGGCTGTCCTCGGGATGCAAGGCTTCGATCAGACCGTCTTTGATGGAGAGGCTGCCGAGGGTGTCGGTGCCTGCCTCAGGGTCAATCAGGCGGGCGTTGGTGATGAGGGTTTGGGTCATGGGGCGGCCTTATGTGTTGGCTGGATCGGCGCTGCGCCTTTTGCGCCGCTGGCGAGGGGGCTGCGGGGGGTGGCCCTCTGGAGTGACGCATCCCCCAAGCCCATCAGGCGATCCAGACCATGACGGTAACAAGGGCTGCCAGCACCAGAAGGGCGACTGTGGCAACGCGCCCCGACATGGCGGCATCGGAGGGTTTTTTGCGGGGTGGTTTGGCGTCTTGCGGGCCAGCGGAGGCGTTTGGCAGAGGCTCGAACGCCACCGGGTCACGCTCCTCGGTGAAGGTTGCAATGAAGCGCAGGGGGGTCTTGGGCGTAAGGGTCTGGGCGCTCTGCGCAAAGGCGCGGGAAGTGGCGACGAGCACTGTGCCGCTCAGCGCGCTCAGCTCCGTGCGCATGGGGTCAATCTGTGCTTTGGGGATGCCTTGGCCCTCCTCCAGATAACCGGCAAGGCCCATCTCGGCCAAATCGCCGAGGTCGAACACTTCGATATAGTCCGCGTCCAGATGGCTGGCCCCCATCGCCTCGGCCAGAGGCCAGCGGCCATTGCGGCCGGTGAAGGCCTCAATCTCGGCCTTTGGCAGATCGACCGTGAAGAGACGGACCACGCCATGCTCGCCTTCGGGGATGTTGATGGTGTCGCTCACGCAGTGCTCCTTCTTCTCGGGCTAATTTTCACACCATGATGCCGGGCGGGGTTTGACGCGCGCGCAGACGGCGCGCCAGAAGGTCCATCGCCGCCATGCGCACGGCCACGCCCATTTCGACCTGCTCGCGGATGACCGAACGGTTGATGTCGTCGGCAAGCTCGCCGTCGATCTCCACGCCACGGTTCATCGGGCCGGGATGCATGACGATAGCGTCGGGGGCGGCATGGGCCAGCTTTTCGGCGTCAAGCCCGTAGCGGTGGTAATATTCGCGCTCGGACGGGATGAAACCGCCATCCATCCTCTCGCGTTGCAGGCGCAGCATCATCACCACATCGACGCCTTTCAGCCCCTCAGCCATGTTCTCGTAAACTTCCACGCCAAACTCCCCAATGCCAGCGGGCATGAGCGTGGGCGGGCCGATGAGACGGATGCGGTTTTCCATCTTGCCCAAGAGGATGATGTTGGACCGGGCCACGCGGCTATGGGCGATATCGCCGCAAATCGCGATGTTGAGACGGTGCAGGCGGCCCTTGGCGCGCCGGATGGTCAGCGCATCGAGCAGCGCCTGCGTCGGGTGCTCATGGCGCCCGTCACCTGCATTCAGCACCGCGCAGTTCACCTTCTGCGCCAGCAGGTCCACCGCGCCCGAGTGGGGATGGCGCACGACCAGAAGATCGGGATGCATCGCATTGAGCGTCATGGCCGTGTCGATCAGCGTCTCGCCCTTCTTGATCGAACTTGCCTGCATCGACATGCTCATCACATCCGCACCAAGGCGTTTGCCCGCCAACTCAAAGCTGGCTTGGGTGCGGGTCGAGGTCTCGAAGAACATGTTGATCTGGGTGAGGCCCGCAAGCGCGTCGGAATGCTTGGCCCCGCCACGGCCCATATCCGCATACTGCCCGGCGAGATCGAGCAGGGTGGTGATATCGCCTGGTGAGAGGTGCTCAATCCCCAGAAGGTGATCATGTGCAAAGGGCACGTGGCAGGCTCCCTATATGGTTCGAACCCGGTTATGGCAGAGCGGCGTGCCCGGATCAATGCACCTCGGTGCGTGCAGGCGGGGCGGAGTTTTTGAGTATTTTCGCTAAGAAGAAGGGTGCGGGTTTTCGCCATCGCTGGGGGGGGATAAGGTTGCGCATGGATTCGGGATTGGATTTTCACACGGCGCGCGCGCTTTTGGCCTGGCAGGTGGAGCTGGGGGTGGATGAGGCGATGCTGGACGCGCCTTTGAACCGCTATGATGTGCCTGCGAAGGTCGAGAAAGCGGCGGCGTCTGTACCTGCGGCGGCGGCTCCGCCCCAAGGCAGTGCCGTTGAACTTGCGCAGGCCGCCGCATCTGGCGCGCCGCATCTGGGCGGGCTTCGCGCCGCGATGGAGGCGTTTGAGCAATGTGAGTTGAAACGCGGCGCGCGCAATTTGGTGTTTGCGGATGGCACTCCGGGCGCGCGGGTGATGATCATCGGCGAAGCGCCGGGGCGGGACGAAGACCGTGAGGGGCGGCCCTTTGTGGGTCGGGCTGGACAGCTTTTGGACCGGATGCTCGGCGCGATTGGCCTTGGACGGGCGGAGGGGTCTGTCTACATCACCAACGTCTTGCCGTGGCGACCGCCGCAGAACCGTGATCCGCAACCCGAAGAGATTGACATGATGCGGCCTTTTGTGGCGCGGCATGTAGCGCTGGCGGCCCCTGAGGTGGTGATCTTGATGGGAAATATCAGCTGTGTTGCAGGGCTTGGCCAGCGCGGGATTACCAAGCTGCGCGGGACATGGGCCGAGGCTTATGGCGTGCCCGCTCTGCCGATGTTTCACCCGGCGTATCTTTTGCGCAATCCGGGCGCGAAGCGGGAGGCGTGGGCCGATCTTTTGGCGCTTCAGGCGCATTTGAGAATGTTGAGAGGAGGGACGGCATGAGCCGGATTGACGAGACACGCGAGTTTATCCCAGTACATATTGCTGTGCTGACGGTCAGCGATACGCGCGACATGGCGGATGACCGATCGGGTGACACGCTGGCGGCGCGGATCGAGGCGGCGGGGCATACTCTCGCGCGGCGCATGATCGTGCGCGATGAGCGCGCCGAGATTGCAGCACAGTTGCACAACTGGATCGCGGACCCGGAGATTGATGTGGTGATCTCCACCGGGGGCACGGGTCTGACGGGGCGCGATGTGACCGTTGAGGCGCACCAAGATGTCTATGAAAAGGAGATCACGGCCTTTGGCACCGTCTTTACCCATGTGAGCATGGCCAAGATCGGCACCAGCGCCGTGCAGAGCCGGGCCACGGCGGGCGTGGCGGGGGGGACCTATCTTTTTGCGCTGCCCGGTAGCCCCGGTGCGTGCAAGGATGCGTGGGACGGTATCCTCAGCCTCCAGCTGGATTACCGTCACAGGCCCTGCAATTTCGTCGAGATCATGCCCCGTCTTGAGGAGCATAAGCGGCGCAAGTAGCCCGCAACCTTGGCATTTGCGTCTTTGCGCTTATGTTACACCTGTGGGCCGGATGCGGCTCTGCGCGTTAGTTTCCGAGCCATTTTGCAAGGTCCGCAACCCCCATGCGTTTTCTGCGACAAAGCCTGACCGGACTTCTCCTGCTGTCGTTGACTGTGGGCATTTTGGCCTATGCGGGTCTTGTCCTTTATGGGGCGGTGCAGGCGCGTCTTGCGGATGAGGCGGTCCCTGCCGAGCGGCGCGAGCGGATGTTTGCGGTGCGCGTGATCACGGCTGAGGAGGCAGAGATCGCTCCGGTTCTCACCGCCTTTGGCGAGGTGCAGAGCCGCCGTGTTCTGGAACTGCGCAGCAAGGCGGCGGGGCGCCTCGTCACGCTTGATCCGGTGTTTGAAGAGGGCGGGCGCGTCACAGCGGGGCAATTGTTGGCGCAGATCGACCCGGCGGATGCGGCGGCGGCCGAGGCGCGTGCGCGCAGCGATGTGATGGACGCCGAGGCCGAGGAGCGGGATGCGGCGCGCGGTCTTGGCCTTGCGCGCGATGAGTTGGGTGCGGCGCGTGCGCAGGCGGATTTGCGGCAGCGCGCGTTTGCGCGGCAGGTCGATCTGGAGGCGCGCGGCGTCGGCACGGCGGCGGCGGTCGAAGTGGCTGAGCTGGCCGCTGCGCAAGCCGATCAGGCCGTTTTGACGCGCCGCATTGCCGAAGCCGCCGCCGAGGCGCGCGAGGATCAGGCCGTCAGGCGGCTGGCGCGGGCACAGATTGCTCTGGAGGAGGCGCAACGACGGCTGGCCGAGACCGAGATCAGGGCGGGCTTTTCCGGCGCGCTCAGCGATGTGGCGGTGGTTGAGGGCCGGCTTGTGACCGCGAATGAGCGGCTTGCGACATTGATTGATCCGGAGCGGTTGGAGGTGGCGTTTCGCATCTCCACTCCGCAATTCGCGCGACTTCTGGACGACGACGCCCGCGTGCGCGAGGCACCTGTGACAGTGACACTTGAGGCCTTCGGCGCGGAGATTGAGGCCACGGGGCGTATCCTCAGGGCCAGTGCCGCAGTCGGCGAGGCTCAGGTGGGGCGGCTGGTTTTTGCCGCACTTGATGCGGCAGAGGGCTTGCGTCCGGGGGATTTTGTCACCGTGCGTATTGAGGAGCCCGCATTGCCGCGTCTGGTGCGCTTGCCCTCGGCGGCGCTTGGGGCGGATGGCACGGTTCTGGCGCTTGGTCAGGGCGATCAGGCGGATCGGCTGGAGGCGCTGAGCGCGACGCTCATTCGGCGGCAGGGCGATGATATTTTGGTGCGCGGCGAGGCCTTGCAGGGCCGCGAGATTGTGACCGAGCGATCGCCCCTGCTGGGCGCGGGCATCAAGGTACGCGCCATTCGCGGCACTGGTCAGGATAATACGCAAGATCAGGCCGCCGCCCCCGAGATGCTGGAGCTTGATGCAGAGCGCCGGGCGCGGCTCGTTGCTTATGTCGAGGGCAATGCCCGTATGCCCGAAGCGGTGAAGGCCCGCCTTCTGGGGCAGCTCAACCAAACTCAGGTCGAGGCGGACGTGGTGCAGCGGCTGGAAAACCGCATGGGGGGCTAGGGCATGGCCCGCATGATCCCCGAGGGGGCGGGCGGCATCCTGTCCTATTTCACGCGCCATCCAACGGCGGCGAACCTGCTCTTGGTCGTGATGGTGGTGCTGGGCCTTGTGGCGGCCCCTAACATGCGCGCGCAGTTTTTCCCCGATGTGGTTGTGGCCAATGTCACCGTCACCACCGAATGGCGCAATGCGAGCGCCGAGGATATCGACAGCGCCATCATCCAAGTGCTGGAGCCCGCCCTATTGGCGGTGGAAGGCGTTGAAAGCTCCGAGGCATCGAGCCGCGAAAACTCCGGCTCGATCACGTTGGAGTTTGAGCCCGACTGGGATATGGCGCGCGCCGCCGATGAGGTGCAGGGGGCGGTAGACACCGTGACCACCCTGCCCGAGGAGGCCGAAGAGCCCGAGGTGCGGCGCGGGGCGTTTCGGGACCGGGTCACGGATGTGGTGATCACCGGGCCCTTGTCCGCCGATCAGCTTGGGCTTTACGCCGATGAGCTGGTCACGCGGCTCTATCTTGCGGGCGTGACGCGGACCACGGTGCGCGGCGTGGCCGCCCCCCGGACCTTGATCGAGGTGCCGAGCACGGCGCTTATGGCCAATGACATCACGCTGCGCGAGATTGCCACCGCGATCCGGGCCGAGGTGAACACCGACCCCGCAGGCGATGTGGAGGGGGCCGCGACCCGCGTGCGTACCGGCAGCGAGAAGCGCAGCCCCGAGGAGATTGCGGGCATCACGTTGCGTGTGCGCGATGATGGCTCCAGCCTGACCGTTGGGGATGTGGCGACGATCCAAGCGCTCGGGACGGCGCGGTTGCGCAGCTATTTCGTGGGCGATGATCCGGCCATGTCGATCCGGGTGGACCGCTCGGCGCGTGGCGATGCAATCGGCATTCAGGAGACGGTTGAGGAGGTGGCGGCGCAGATGGCCCTGAGCCTGCCGGACGGGGTGAGCGTTGATCTCATCCGCACCCGGTCTGAGGATATATCCTCGCGGCTCAGCATCCTTTTGAGCAATGGGGCGATGGGGCTGGGCCTTGTAGTGATGCTGCTCTTTTTGTTTCTCAATGCGCGCACGGCCTTCTGGGTCGCGGCGGGAATTCCGGTCGCGATGCTGGCCACCGTGGCGCTGATGTATGCGGCGGGGATCACGCTCAACATGATCTCGCTGTTCGCGCTGATCATCACGCTTGGGATCGTGGTGGATGACGCCATTGTGGTAGGTGAACATGCCGATGCGCGGGTGCGCGACAAGGGCGAGAGTCCGGTTGTTGCCGCCGAAAACGCGGCGCGGCGGATGGCCCTGCCGGTGTTCAGTGCGACACTCACCACGCTCATCGCCTTCTTTGGGCTGGTGGTGATCGGTGGGCGGTTTGGGGACTTGATCGCGGATATTCCCTTTACCGTGGTGGTGGTCCTTTTGGCCTCGCTGGTGGAATGTTTTCTGATCCTGCCGCATCACATGAGCCATGCTCTGCGCGCCTCCGCCAAAGAACATTGGTATGATGCGCCCTCGCGCTTTGTGAACAAAGGCTTTGTGTTTATGCGCGAGCGGGCGTTTCGCCCTCTCATGGCGCTGGTGATCAAGGGGCGCTATCCGGTTTTTGCGCTGGTGCTTCTGGCGCTCGCGTCGCAGGCGGCTCTCTTTGTCAAAGGCGATGTGACATGGCGGTTCTTCAACGCGCCCGAACGCGCCAGCGTGACCGGCAACTTCGCCATGGCACCGGGTGCCACACGCGCCGATTCGCTTGAGATGATGCGCGAGTTGCAGCGCGCGACCGAGGCACTGGGTGCGGAATACGAGGCGGAGTATGGGGTCAACCCGCTGGTCTTTGTCATGGCCGAGGTGGGGGGCAATGCCGGGCGCGGTCTTTCTGGAAGCGGGACGAAGGATGCCGACCAATTGGGTGGGATTTCGATTGAATTGATCGATGCCGATCAGCGCCCCTATTCCAGCTTTGAGTTCATCGGCGCGTTGCAGGACAGCGTGGTCCAGCACCCTCTTGCCGAAACGGTTAGCTTTCGGGGCTTCCGCAGCGGTCCGGGCGACGACGCGCTTGACGTGCAATTCTACGGAGCGACCGCCGAGGGGCTGAAGGCTGCGTCCGAGGCGCTCAAGGCGGCGTTGGCGCGTTACCCGGAAGTGTCGGGGGTGGAGGATAACCTCGCCTATGACAAGCAGGAGCTGGTGCTGGATCTCACCCCGCAGGGCGCGGCGCTTGGCTTTGAGATTGACGCGCTGGGGCAGGTGATCCGCGCGCGCATCGCTGGCATTGAGGCTGCGACCTATCCGTCTGGCCCACGCAGCGCCGATGTGCGGGTGGAGCTGCCCGAGGGTGAGCTGACGGCGGATTTTCTGGAGCGGATGCAGCTGCGCACCCCGTCGGGCGCTTATGTGCCGCTGGCCGATATCGTGAGCGTGGAGCGGCGCGACGGCTTCTCCACCGTGCGGCGCGAAAACGGCATCCGGTTGATCAGCGTCACGGGCGCGATCTCCGAGGATGATCCCGTGCGCGCCAATGAGATCACGACCGCGCTGGAGGAAGACATCCTGCCCGCCATCGCCGCCGAGTTGCAGGTGGAATATCGCCTCTCGGGCCTGAGCGAGCAGGAGGATGAGTTTCTGGCCCAGGCCCAGCTTGGTCTGATGCTGACGCTGGTGGGGATATACCTGGTGCTGGCGTGGGTGTTCTCCAGCTGGACGCGGCCCGTGGTGGTGATGGCGATCATCCCGTTTGGACTTGTTGGCACGATCTATGGCCACCATGCGTGGGACGTGCCGCTCAGCATGTTCACGGTGGTGGGGCTTCTGGGGATGACGGGAATCATCATCAACGATTCCATTGTTCTGGTCACCACGATTGACGAATATGCCGAGGAGCGTGGACTTGTCCCGTCGATCATCGACGGGGCGGCGGACCGGCTGAGGCCTGTGATGCTGACCACGCTGACGACGGTGCTGGGGCTGACCCCTTTGCTCTTTGAGCAATCGCAACAAGCTCAGTTTCTCAAACCAACGGTGATCACGCTGGTTTACGGTCTGGGCTTCGGGATGTTTCTGGTGCTTTTGGTCGTGCCCGCGCTGATGGCGATGCAGCAGGATGTGGCCCGGCAATGGGCCGCGCTGCGCCGGGGTATGCGGTTCCGGGTGGCGCCTGTGCGCAGTGCGTTTGGTGCCGGGATCTCGGTGCTGGCGCTGTGGTTCGTGGCCACGCTAGGGGCTGTAGCTCTGACCCACGCGCTGCCCGGTCCGGTGCTGAGTGTGCTGCCGTTTGTGGCCGGAATGGAGCCGCTGAGGGCCGCGCTCATGGCGTTCCTGCTAGGGGCTGTTCTCGTGTCCGTGGTGCTCTATCTCGCGGTGGGGATGCGCCACGTGTGGCGGCGGCCCGCCTGAGCGATCAGGCTGCGGGTCACCCTCCTGCGGGGCATCCTTTGATATCGACCATTTTCGAGCCGCCCAGAACCGTGATGCGGATGCCCTGACGGTTGAGCGCGAAAGAGCTGCCTTCGACATGCATCAACTCGGTCTCAGCGGTCAGGGTATTGCCGTTGCGCGCAGACGTGGTGGGAGCAACCCAGACCTTGGGATTGTCCGTCTCGACCACGACCATTTCATCGCGCCCGGTATCGCCCAGCCGCATTTGCGCGCTCAGCTTCAGCGCGCCGTCACTGCCGGCGGAGATGGCGCAGGAAACACCCGTCACACCCGCCTCTTTTTGCGTATCGGGCCGGTTGGCGAGGGCGGCGGCGATGCGTGGATCGCGGGCCGTGCCATCCTTGGGCAGGGTGGCCGAGAGGGTGAGATCGACGGGAATGCACACATCTTCGCAGACGCCCATGCTGATCTGCCCCGACAGGGTGATGTCGCGGCCCGCACGGCTGGGCGTGAGCCGCAGGGGCAGGACGACAGTGCCGCTATAGCCGATTGAGATCATACCGTCCTGATCGACGCGATTTGGCACGGGCCAGCGGATTTCGGCCCCCGCAAGATTTTGCGAGGCGCGCCAATCAAACTGCGGCGGGATGCCTGCATCGCCGGGCGCGCGCCAATAGGTTTTCCAGCCCGGCGCGAGGGTGATCTCAAGCCCCGCCATATGCGTGCCATCCGCGCTGCGCCATCCGGGCAGAAGCTTGGCCGAGACGACATCCGATAAGTCCTCAGCCAGCGCGGCGAGGGGCGTTATGAGAAGCGTGGCGATGAGGGCGAGGGGGTGCAAAAGAGGTTTCATCCCTTCGAGATGCGCCAGAACGCGGTAAATGCCAACTCACTTTGGTGTCATATTTTGCAGCATCTGTTTTAGGGAGGCCGTTCCTTGGACCGAAATGCGCAGGCCGCCCAGCCGTGCGGTCTCGGGCCTTGGCCCTTGTCAGGGCGGGGGGTGTGACGCATGTTTGGGTGTCTGCTGAAATGAAGGAGCGGCGCGTGGTGAGCGATGGCATGGATCTGACGGGGTGCGCTTTGATTGCGATGCCCGGCATGGGCGACCCTAGGTTTGAGCATTCGGTCATCTTCATGTGCGCACATTCCGCTGACGGCGCGATGGGTCTGATCGTCAACAAACCGATGCCCGATTTGCCGTTGCGCAGCTTGCTGGAGCAGATGGGTGTGCCTCTGGGCGCGGATGCGCGCGAGGGCCTCGTGCATTTTGGCGGGCCGGTGGAGAACGGGCGTGGCTTTGTGTTGCATGAGGCGGGGTATGAGAGTGCGATTTCGACCCTGATGGTTGGCGATGATTTCGGCATGACCGCCACGATGGATGTGCTGGAGGATCTGGCGCTGGGTCGGGGGCCGGTCGAGGCACTGGTGGCGCTGGGCTATGCAGGCTGGGGCCCCGGCCAGCTTGAGGCGGAGATTGCGGATAATGGATGGCTCATTTGCGAGGCGTCTCAGGGCCTGATCTTCGGTGTGCCTGACATGGAGAAATGGGAGGCGGCGCTGTCGTGTTTAGGTATTGATCCGCTGACCCTGTCGGCGGCGGCAGGCCGGGCCTGAGGGCTATTTAAAAACAGAGCGCTTGCGCGCGCTGATGTCTCGCCCCTCCGCCTCTGGCGGATGGCCTCGGGATTGGTTTTCGTGGCCTGTGTCGTGCTTGGAGCGTGAGTATTTTTGCTAAGAAGAAGGTTTGGGACCTGGGAGGGTGTCTTTTGGGCCGCTACTGATCGCGTGGCGCGGCGGCGCGGCGCAGGCGGTCGTTGATGGCGTGGCCGAGACCGTGGTCTGGGATCGGTGAGACGGCGATTTTGGCCGGGCCTGCCGCGTCCAACTGGTGCAGGTGGTCGAAAAGGTTGGCGGCGGCTTCAGTCAGGTTTGCGCCGGGCGAGAGATTTAGGGTGGCGTTTGCCACGGGGCCAAAGCCGAGGAGGGTTTCGCCGGGTCTCAGATCTGTGGCGTTGAGGCGCAGCGACGCGTTTGGCGCGTAATGTGAGGCCAGTTGGCCGGGGGCGGTGATGCTGGTTTGATCTTCTGTTGTCAGAGGCGCGCCGAGTGCAGCCTCGATCACGCTTTGTGGCAGGCCGCCGGGGCGCAGGAGGGTGGTGCTGCCGTTTTGGTCGGTCAGCCCGAGGATCGTGGATTCAAGGCCCACGCTACACGCTCCTCCATCTATGATCGCGTCGATGCGGCCCGTTAGCCCATCCGCCACATGGGCGGCTGTTGTCGGGCTGATCCGGCCCGAGGGGTTGGCTGATGGGGCGGCGAGAGGCCCGCCGAATGTGGCGAGCAGCGCGCGGGCCACGGGATGCGCGGGGATGCGCAGCGCCACGCTATCGAGGCCTGCGGTGGTCAGTAAGGCGAGCGGCGAGGCGGGCTTGCGTGGCAGCACCAGAGTGAGCGGGCCGGGCCAGAGCGTGGCGAGCCTGTCGGCCGCATCGCTCCAGAGGGCGTAGCGCTGAGCGTCTTCGATGCTGGCCACATGCACGATAAGCGGGTTGAACGCCGGTCGGCCCTTGGCCGCATAAACGCTTGCTACGGCGGCGCCGTTTGTGGCGTCCGCGCCGAGGCCGTAGACCGTCTCGGTCGGGAAAGCGACTAGCCCGCCCTCTTGCAGAAGGGTGGCCGCGCGGGTGATCCCGTCGATGTCTGCTCTGAGGTGAAGCGTGTGCACGGGGTATTGTGCCTTTCGTGACGCGGCGTTTGGGTTGATCGGGTGTTACGCCAGTCTAGGGTCGCTGGGGCGCGCCCTGCTTAGCGGCGCGTATGTATTTTGCCAACGCGTTTTACACTCAGCCCTCATCTGGAGACCCTCATGTCCTATCGTGCGCCCCTTGCTGAGTATGATCTGCTGATGCGTCATGTCGTGGGTCTTGACCTTGTGGCGGGCACTGAGCGCTTTGGCGAGGCGAATGCGGAGACTGTTGCTACGATTTTATCTGAGGCCGCGCGGATGTGTGAGCAGGTTCTGGCACCGCTCAACGCGCCGGGGGACCGGGAGGGCGCGCGCCTTGAGAATGGTGTGGTGCGTCTGCCTGAGGGGTTTGCCGAAGGGTATCGCGCGGTGGCTGAGGGCGGTTGGGCCGCGATCACCGCATCCGAGGCCTATGGCGGTCTGGCGCTGCCGATTACTGTGGCCACGGCGGTCAATGAGATGATGGCCTCAGCCTGTCTCAGCCTGCAAATCGCGCCTTTGATGAGCCAGGGCCAGATCGAGGCGTTGGAGCATCATGCGAGCGATGAGATCAAGGCGCTTTACCTGCCCAAGTTGGTGAGTGGGCAATGGAACGGGACGATGAACCTGACCGAGGCGCAGGCGGGCAGCGATGTGGGTGCGCTGCGCACAAAGGCAGAGCCCGGGGGCGACGGGACCTACGCCATCACGGGCCAGAAGATTTACATCAGCTGGGGCGACAATGACGCGACCGAGAACACCTGTCATCTGGTGCTCGCGCGTTTGCCGGATGGGGCGGAGGGCACGAAGGGTATCTCGCTCTTTGTGGTGCCGAAATTCCTGCCCGATGCGGATGGCAATCCAGGCGTGCGCAATGATCTGTCGGTGGTCAGCCTTGAGCACAAGCTTGGCCTGCATGGCAGCCCCACGGCGGTGATGGAGTATGCCGGTGCCAAAGGCTGGCTCGTGGGGGAGCCGCATAAAGGCATGCGCGCGATGTTCACCATGATGAACAATGCGCGGCTTGGTGTGGGCGGGCAGGGTATAGGCGTGGCCGAGCGGGCCTTTCAACATGCGCTGGCCTATGCATCGGACCGTCGGCAGGGTGTGACGCCCTTGGGGGCGACCGCGATCATCGACCATGCTGATGTGCGCCGGATGCTGCTTACAATGCAGGCGGATGTGTTCGCAGCGCGCGCCATCGCGCTGAGCTGTGCCGTGGCGATTGATATGGAGACGGCCACCGGGCAGGCGGCATGGGCCGCGCGGGCCGCGTTCCTGACGCCCATCGCCAAGGCCTTCGGCAGCGATACAGGCGTCCGGGTCGCGGATATGGGCGTGCAAGTGCATGGCGGCATGGGCTATATTGAGGAAACAGGTGCGGCGCAGTTCACGCGCGATGTGCGGGTGACGGCGATCTATGAAGGCACCAACGGGATTCAGGCGATGGATCTGGTGAGCCGCAAGATGATGGATGAGGGCGAGATGGCATATGTGATCTTGGACGAAATCGAGGCCGAGGCCCAAGCCGTGCGGGCGGACCTGCCCGATCTGGCCGAGCCTTTGCTTGAGGCCTGCGCGGCCCTGCGCGCGGGCACCGATTGGATAGTGCAACACCCGGCAGAAGATCGCTTCGCGGGCGCTGTGCCTTATCTCGCGGCGTTTGCGCGGGTTCTTGGCGGGCAGGCGCATCTCAAGGCGGCGCGGGTCGAGGGAGGTGCACGGCTGGCGTTGGCCCGGTTCTACATGGCGCGGATGTTGCCCGAGTATGCAGCCAAGCTGGCCGAGGCACGTGCCGGGGCTGCGGGGCTTTATGCGGCTGATGTTCGAGCAATGGCGCGGTGAACATGCCCGAGGGCCTGCGCACGCCTTGGGCGGTGCCGCCCGCCGAGGGGCAGGCCATTGAGGTCGCACCGGGCATCCTTTGGATGCGGATGCCGCTGCCGATGGTTCTGGATCATGTGAACATCTACGCGCTGGACGAGGGCGAAAGCTGGACCGTGTTTGATACCGGTATGTTCTCCAAACGCTCCGTCGCAATCTGGGAGCGTTTGCTCGCGGGGCCTCTCATGGGCAAGCCCGTGGGGCGGGTGATTATCAGCCATCATCACCTTGATCATGTTGGCATGGCCGGGTGGTTGATGGAGCGCTTTGATTGCGAGCTGGTGGCGACGCGCACCGCTTGGCTGATGGCGCGGATGCTGATCATGGATGTGGAGGAGCGGCCAACGCCACAGGCGCTGAAATTCTGGCGCAGCGCGGGGATGGATGCGGAGATCTACGCCAAACGCGCGGGCGAGCGGCCCTTCAATTTCGGCGATACCTGCGCGCCTATTCCGGTGGGATATACCCGCGTACAGCAGGGCGATACGCTGACCATTGGGGGCCGGGACTGGGGCGTGCATACCGGCGGCGGGCACGCGCCCGAGCACCTCACGCTGTGGAGTCGGACGGATGATCTGGTCCTCTCCGGTGATCAGATCCTGCCCTCGATTAGCCCCAATATCGGCGTCTATCCGACCGAGCCCGAGGCAGACCCGCTTTCTGACTGGCTCGAAGCCTGCGCGCGGTTCAAAGCGCTGGCCCGGCCCGAGCATCTGGTTTTGGGGGGGCATAAGCTGCCCTTCACGGGCCTGCCCAAGCGGATGGAGCAACTCATCGACAATCATCATGGCGCGCTCCGGCGGCTGGAGGCGCATCTGGCCACGCCCCGCACGGCGGCAGAGTGCTTCGCGCCGCTCTTCAAACGGAAAATTGATGGCGGGACATACGGTCTGGCCCTTGTGGAGGCGGTTGCGCATCTCAATCATCTGCATCAGGCTGGTCGCATCACGCGCCGCCGCCGAGAGGATGGCGCATGGCTTTGGCAGATAAAGGACTAAGCAATGGATGATGATATAGCCACCTCCGCCGAGGCGCTGGAATCGGCGGCTCTGCCGCGTTGGCGGGAGGCCCATGTGGACCCTGCACAATCGGGCGAGGGCACATTGCCCGATGCGGTCAAGGCCAAGCCGGTGGAGCAGAAAAGTGCGGCGGAATGGGCCTATGAGCGGCTCATCCTCTATATCCAGAATTTCGAGAAGACCCTCGACGAAGAGCATGAGGTGGCGATGGGATTCGTGGGCGGCGATGCGGGCGTTTTGCGGATCGAAGGGATGGGGTATTTTGACCCCGATATCGTGACATTTTATGGCGCTGACGGGACGGGCGGAAAAACCCAACTGGTCCAGCATGTGAGCCAGCTGAGCGTGCTCTTGCGCGCCTTGCCCAAACCGCGCCCCGAGGCCCCGCCCGAGCGGATCGGCTTTCGCCTCGCACAGGATCTTGGCAAGGCTTGAGCGCCCGACCCGGCGGAGCATTGTTTGGTTGATGCTCTGTTTAGGTATTTAAGATCAGAAAGAAGCCCGAAACGCTTTGTTAATCGTGGTTGGCGTAGACTGTTAGGGCGGTACAGGCTGAGGAGCCGATGACCGCATCAGGAAGAGGCTGCCCCGCGCTGCCCGCATGTCACGTCAATTGGCGCGCGTTTTGGTGGTGTCGGGGCGCTTCGACCCGGCTTCTTTCTGATCTTAAAGCGGTTTGCCTTAGACGTGAGGCACTCAATCGAGGTGAAGTGCGCGGAACGCTCAAATGATGTGCGCGTTTCACGAAAACCAGTGATTCAGGATTTCGTGAAGCGCTTGAAATACCTTGAACACACGGATGCTGGCACAGCGGAGTTCTAAGTCTATGGCATGTGTGGGGCTTTGTGCCTCCACTATTTTGCCAGCACGCCGGGGCGTGACAGGCCCCGCGTGATGCGTTACACACAAGCAAAACGCGTAATGACGAAAGGGACAAGCCATGTCCGAACACAAGCACGGCGAAATGGATATCACAGCGCAGGAAAAGGCCTTTGACGGATTCGTCACCTGGTCTGTGCGGGTTTCGGTGGTGAGCATCGGCATCTTGGTATTCCTCGCCCTTTTCAACAGCTGAATCAGATCTGACTTCAGACTGCGCCGCTTGGGGGGCCAGACATGACACGGGTTTTCGCTATGGCGTTTTGCGCGCTATTCGCTTTGACGGGCTGCGCGGCAGAATCGGTTTGGGCCACGGATGAGGAGGTGCAGCGCGCCGCCTATACCCATGATGGTCCGCCCCGCCTCACGCTCTTTACGATGCTGAACAACCGCAACGGCAACGGGGCGCATACATCGCTGATGATCAATGGGGCGCAGCGGATTATTTATGATCCCGCAGGCTCGTTTGCGCATGAGACAATCCCTGAGCGCAACGATGTGCTCTACGGGGTGACGCCGCAGGTGGCGGATGTCTACACCCGCTTTCATGCCCGCGAGACATTTCATGTGAAAATCCAGACGCTGGACGTAACACCAGAGCTTGCCGCGCGTGCGGCGGCCCTCGTCAAGCAAGCGGGGCCAGTTCCGGGGGCGCAATGTGCCTACAGCACCTCTGCTGTGATGGCGCAGCTTTTCCCCGGTCAGATCACGCAATCCTGGCTGCCAAAGAAGCTCGCGGATCAGTTTGGTGCTGTGCCGGGCGTGAGCGAGCGTCTCCTGCATGAGTATGACAGCGACGACAATTCGAAGGTTCTGGCAGAGTGGAACCCGGATCAGTGGAAAGCGGCCACGACGAACTGAACTTTCACGGCGTTCAAATGCGAAACGGCCCGCTCTGACGAGAGCGGGCCGTTTGCGTTTCTTGGGCCGGGCTGAGGGGGGTCAGCATTTTTCCTGTTTCAGGAAAAATGCAAAACGCTTTAGCCGAACACTTTGGTCAATGAGATGTCCACGCCGGTCAAGATCTCGTCGATATCATCCTTAGTTGCGATCAGCGCGGGCGAGAAGCACAGCGTGTTGTTGAGGCCGGGCAGCGACCGGTTGGTCATACCGATCACGATGCCCTGTGCCATACAATCGGCCACCACGGCGGCGACCATTTTCTCAGGTGCGGGCTCTTTCGTGCTGCGGTCCGACACAAGCTCTGCCCCAAGGAAGAGGCCCTTACCGCGTGCATCGCCGATCACTTTGTGCTTGTCTTTGAGCGCGTTGAGTTGATCGAGCATGTAGTGACCCATCTCGATTGTGTTCTCCAACAGGCCCTCCTCCTCAATGATCGCCATATTCTCCAGCGCTGCTGCCGGACCGGCCGTGCAGCCCCCGAAGGTAGAGATATCGCGGAAATAGTTCATCGGGTCGGTTGCGTCGTCCTTGAACAGATCAAACACACGCTCGTTGGTCACACAGCACGCGATGGCGGCATAGCCCGAGGCCACGCCCTTGGCCATGGTCACGAAATCAGGCTCCACGCCGTAGTGCTGATAGCCGAACCACGTGCCGGTGCGGCCCACGCCGCAGACCACTTCGTCGATATGCAGCAAGATATCGTATTTGCGGCAAATCTCCTGCACGGCGGGCCAATAGCCTTCGGGCGGGGTGATCACGCCACCACCGGCAGTGACCGGCTCAAGGCAGAGCGCGCCGACGGTTTCGGGGCCTTCGGCGAGGATCACTTCCTCGATCGCTTTCGCCGCCGCAACGCCGTATTCCTCGCCCGAGAGGTCCCATTGGGCGCGGTATTCCATGCAGTGCGGCACGCGTACGAAGCCGGGCGCGAAGGGGCCGTATTGCGCGTTGCGCTCGTCCTGGCCGCCCGCGGACATGGTGGCGAGGGTGGAGCCGTGGTAATCGCGGTCACGGTAGAGGATCTTGTATTTCTTGCCGCCATAGAGCTTGTGCGAAATCTGGCGCACCATTTTGAAGGCTTTCTCATTCGCCTCTGAGCCGGAATTTGTGTAGTAGACCCGGCTCATGCCCGGCATTTTCGAGATCAGCTTTTCGGAGAACAGCGCGCCGGGGATCGACCCTGCGGAACCCGCGAAATAGGGCAGTTTGATCAGCTGATCACGGATAGCGTTGGCGATCCGCTCGCGCCCGTAGCCCACATTGACGGTCCAGACACCGCCCGAGACGGCATCAATATGCTCCTTGCCCTTTTGGTCCCAGACGCGCATCCCCTTGCCTTCAACAATGATGCGGGGGTCCAGTTTGGCGTCCTTGCCCTGATAGGGCTCGTGCTGGCTCAGATGGTGCCACACATGGGCGCGGTCGGCTTCCACGATCTTGTCGATATCATTATCCAGAAACTTGCCGTCCATGTCAGTGTCCTCCGTCAGGGGGTGGTGCGGCGCGGCGCGCCTGATGTGGGAATGCTGCTGTCATATAGAATTCAGATAGAACGCAAGAGATAGGTCCAGATGTTTCCATTGATTAGGTCCAGAGAGGTCTTGATGGCCACGTCAAAAGTAGGTGTGACCGTTAGAGCGTATCGCGTTTAACTGGTTTCAAGTATTCATCGGACCGGTCGAGGCAGCGTTTGCGAAGCATAACGCGTTCGCCCGATCCGGTGAATTCAATTGAACGCGACACGCTCTAGCATGCCTCAGTGGCGGGTGTAGCCGTGTTTTTGTGCCTTGTAGAGCTGTGCGTAGAGCCCGTCTTGCTCCAACAGCTCTGCATGTTTGCCGCTTTCGACCAGCGCACCTGATTCCAGCACGAAGATACAGTCGGCATCTGAGACGGATGACAAACGGTGTGCGACCACGATCGTGGTCTTGCCACGTATCAGCCGGTCCAGCGCTCTTTTGATGCGTTCCTCGGTCGCTTGGTCGAGGGCCGATGTGGCCTCATCCAGCAGCAAGATCGGCGCGTCACGCAAGAAAGCACGCGCGATGGCGATGCGCTGTTTCTGCCCGCCCGAAAGCTGCGCGCCTTTTGGCCCCACGGGCGTATCCCCGCGCGCGCGGATCAGATCTGCAATCTCAGCGGCTTCGGCCGCGGCCCAGACCTCGGCCTCGGTCGCCTGTGGGTTCACATAGCGGATGTTTTCCCAGATTGAATTGTTGAAGATCACGATGTCCTGCGCCACCATGGAATACGATTCTCGCAGCGATGTGAGCTTAAGATCTGCGACGGATTGCCCTCCGATGGTCACAGCGCCGGCCTTGACGTTATAGAGCCGCGACAGCAGCGACAGGATCGTGGTTTTGCCAGACCCGGTGGAGCCCACAATGGCAGAGACTTGACCCCCCTTGAAGGTCATCGACAGCCCATCAAAGAGCGGCTGATCCTCAGAATAGCTGAAAGTCACATCCTCAAGCGCGAGATCTGCGCCAGTGTCGAACTGATCGGTGGCGCCCGGCTTGTCAATGATGCTGGGGTGTTCGTCATAAAGTTCGCGTATGCGGTCGAGCATCACGAGATGCGCCTGAAGCGTAGTGAAGTAAAGTGCGAGCAGGCGGGCGGGGTCAAACACCATGACCATGCCCAGAAGGAAGGTGATGATGCCCGCGCCGTCCATGTCGAAATTAGGCGACAGAACCATATAGCCGCCGCCGCCGATCACGAGGACATAGACAAAGGCGGAGCTGAGATCGATCGAGGGCGCGACGAGCGCCTGTGTGACCTGCACCCGGTTGAAAAGGTCGCGGATGGCCCCTGTGCCCTTCATCAGGCGCGAGACTTCCATCCCTTCCTGGCTGGAGATCTTGACGGTGCGCATGCCGTTCACCGTCTCTTCAATGCCGTTCATGTAATTCGCAAGGGCAGTCTCCGCGAGCCCTTGGGCGTCGCGCACACGGTCGGAGACGAAATTCATCAGCCAGATGATGAAGGGCAGTACCACCAGGGCGGTGGAGAACAGAATGGGGTTCTTGTAGATTAGGTAGCCCGAGACGATCACCACGGTGACAAAGTCGCGCACGGCATTGGACGTGGATTGTCCGATAAAGACGCCGAGCGCCTGAGTCTGTCCCACAAGGCGCTGGATGATCGCGCCTGATTTGGTGCGTTCGAAATACGCAAGATCCAGGCTCATCATGTGATCAATGAGATCGCTGCGCATCTTGAAAACCACGTCATTGCTGACCCAGATCGTCACCCGTGGCACGATGTAGGACATCAGCGCGCGCACGGCGAAGAGGAAGAAGACCAATATGCAGATCATCATCAGGTCCTGCACGCCGCCGCTCTCGAAAATCACGCGCAGTCCGCTTTCGGTCAAGGCGAGGAACTGCTGATAGACCACCCCCTGCACCAGAATCATCAAAAGCACGACGATGAGCCACGGGGCCTTTTGTTTTATATATTGGGTCCAGAGCCAGCGGATGTTCGCGCGGTCGCGCGCGGTAAATAACTTGGAGCTTTTCTCCTTGGCAGATTCGGCGACGAGCGGCGTGGTCGACAATTCCACGGACTCTTGGCTATCTGCGCCCTTTTCGGGCTGCGATGTATCTGCTTGCTTGCTCATAGCCCGCTCTTAGCGCGCTTTACCAACTGGGTCAGCCCCCAAATTTGCGCGGGCCTACTCCCAGCAACTGACAAGCACGGTCATCCCATCGGCCCGGCCCTTAAGTTCGGCTGGGGGGATTTGGCCCGAGCCGGATGTGGCGGCGATTGTGATCCCGGCCTCGCGCAGAGCGGTGCTGACGCTGGCGGCATCGGCGACGAAGCTCACATCATCAGGCAGTTTGCGGCCATCCGTGCTGCGCGGCAGGAGCATCCCCAGAACTGCGCCGCCCGTATCAAAGACCGGCCCACCCACATCGCCGTCAAGGGCGGCAAGGGTCAGGCGTTTCACGTCCGGTTCGCCGTTCAGACCCTTCACATCGGCCAATTGCCCATAGGTGATGGAGGGCGCGCCTAGCACGCCGCCATAGGAATAGCCGGCCACGGCCACTTCGGTGTTGAGCCGTGCGATGTCTTCCTGAAACGCCGCGACCTGAAGCGGTGCGAGGCTCTGAGTGGGGCGCAGGATGGCGATCCCGAGGCCCTCAGCGATTGAGGCGACTTCGGCCTCATAGACCTCATCCAGCGTGATGCGCTCACAGGCCTGCACCACTTCGGTGGTGGTCACCACGGTGCCGCTGCGATCCACGTAAAAGCCCGAGCGCGAGAGCTTGGGTTTGCGAATTTCCAGCCCCGAGACCAGATCAATGCTTTGTTCCGCGTTGGAACCTGCGGCGGGGTCAAGCACGCCCTCGGTGCGTGTGAAGCTATCGAGCATCGCCGACAGGACACGGGTGCGGCGCTCTTCATCGCCTGCGGGCCATAGAAGGGTAAAGCCCTTGATCTGTCCGTTCTGGAGGCTCGCCTCGGTATGGGAAATCATCGTGGCGCTTTCGCCAACGAGGGTAAAAGTGTCGCGTCCCCGCTCGCGCGGGCCGTTGGGCGGCACGATTTCAAGGGTCTGCATGATGTCGTAGAGGCCAAAGAGCGTGTCCTCCGTCCCTTCCTGGCTGATCATCAGCACCTTGGCGGGGATATCACCGATGCTTTCGAAATGAGCGAAGGGCGGCTCGTAGCTCTGAAAGGTGACGACGCCGGTGGGGATCAGCATCTCGATACCCATCTGCGGATCAGAGACGGTGGCGAGGTCCATCCCCACCAGCACGGCATTGTATTGCCGGGCCAGCTCTGCGCGCTGCATCGTGGTGAGGATACCCGTGGCCTCGAAGTTGTTCTCTTCCTGCCAGCCGGACATCGCGCCGCGCGTGCCGGGGCCGAAGGCGGCATCAATGCTCCCGGTGTAAAAGCCCGCCCAGCGGAGCAGTTCTTGCAACTCTGCACGTTCCTCGCGGCTCAACTGCGCCTCGGCGGCGCGCGCCTCACGGGGGGTTTCATCGACAAATTCGGGCTCGGCTGGGGCGGCGGGCGCCACAGTCTCTGCGGGCTCAACAATAGCCACCTCGGGCGCAGTGATGGCCGCAATGGGAGCCTCTTCCTCGCGGGGCAGTGTGTCTTGGCCCACAGGCCAGATCTGGCGCTGATATTCGCTGCTGCGGGCGATGTAGCTGTCGCGCGGGATGCGCCCTTCGGCGCGCAAGGCGCGCAGGATACGGAGCGCCTCGCTTTCGGGGTAGGGGCCGAGGGCCACGCCATACCACCCACCGCCGAGAAAGAACCCGTTCACATCATTCAGCTCGGAACTGCGGCGACGCAACGCCTCGTTGATGGCGGTCAGGTTGGGTTGGGCCTCGATCTGAACCCAGACGCGGGGTTCTTGTGTGTCTTGGGCCGTTGCGGCGTCTGTCCCCATCAAAGCGACAAACAACACCGCCAGCCCCATTTTCATCAAATGATGCACAATCCCAACCCTTACTTCGCAAATTTGTTTTTCTTTCCGGGTGTTTTAGCAAATCTGAGCCTATGTGCACTTAAAATATGCGCGAGCGCCCGATTGACCCCCCATGCGCCGCGCCGTAGGTAGAAACGGCGAAATCAGGGGCCATATCCCCATCGAGATGAGCATGGGGGCAAGATGAGCGATCAAGCAGGCAAACCGCGCAGTTTTCAGGAGATTATCCTGCGGCTTCAGGCCTATTGGGCCGAGCATGGCTGCGCCGTGATGCAGCCCTACGATATGGAGGTGGGTGCCGGCACGTTTCACCCCGCGACCACCCTGCGCAGCCTTGGCAACCGGCCATGGTCGGCCGCTTACGTGCAGCCGTCGCGCCGCCCGACCGATGGGCGCTATGGCGACAGCCCGAACCGTTGGCAGCATTACTACCAGTTCCAAGTGATCATCAAACCAAGTCCGCCAGATTTACAAGCGCTCTATCTTGGCTCGCTTGAGGCCATCGGGATCGACGCGGGCCTGCACGACATCCGCTTTGTCGAGGATGATTGGGAAAGCCCTACCCTTGGCGCATGGGGCCTTGGCTGGGAAGTGTGGTGCGACGGGATGGAAGTGTCGCAATTCACGTATTTTCAGCAGGTGGGCGGGCATGATTGTGCGCCCGTGTCGGGCGAGCTGACCTATGGGTTGGAGCGTTTGGCGATGTATGTTCTGGGCTTTGACGATGGCAATGCAATGCCGTTCAACGCGCCCGATGCGCCCATCCCGCTGACTTATGGCGATGTGTTCCGCGAGGCGGAGGCGCAATATGCGCGGTGGAATTTCGACGTGGCCGATACGGACATCTTGCTCCAGCATTTTATTGATGCCGAGGCGGAGTGCGCCCGCATCCTTGAGCAGCCCGCCGATGACCCCAAGACAGGCCGCCGCATCCTGATGGCGCAGCCCGCCTATGATCAATGCATCAAGGCCAGCCACATCTTCAACCTGCTCGATGCGCGCGGCGTGATCTCCGTTACCGAGCGACAGGCCTATATTGGCCGGGTGCGGACCCTCGCCAAGGCCTGCGCGGATGCCTTCGTGCAGACCAAAGCTGGCGGTTGGGAGGCGGCATAATGGGAAAGTTTCTCGTTGTTCTCTTGCTTGTCTGCTGCGCCGTGGCGGGCGTGTCGATGTATTACCTTCAGGTCTATGCCTTCTACGAGGAGGTGCCTGAAACCGGCGACGATGTGCGTTTGACTGCGATTGTCTCAGGCACCCCGGAGGGGCTGCCTTATGACCGGTTCGAGGCCATCGATTCAGAAAGCTCCCCCATCCGCTACCGCGCTTGCTTTACAACCGAGATCGGGTTTGAGCAGCTCAGCGAGACCTACGTGATCATGGACAATCCGGTGCCGCGCGTGGCGCCGAAATGGTTCGAGTGTTTTAACGCCGAAGAGGTGGGCGGCGCGCTCGAAAACGGTGCGGCGCTGGCCTTCATGGGCGAGGAAAACGTGCAATACGGCATCGACCGGATCGTGGCCATTCACGAGGATGGACGCGGCTGGGTCTGGCACGAAATTAACGCCTGTGGCGAGGTTGTCTTTGACGGCGGCTTCGCGCCCGAGGGCTGCCCCCCACCGCCGCAAGGAAATTGATATGCCCGACCTTCTGATCGAACTTTTCTCTGAGGAAATTCCCGCCCGGATGCAGGCCCGCGCCGCCGAAGATCTGCGCGCGCGGATGACCGACGGGCTGGTCGAGGCCGGGCTGACCTATGCGGGGGCTGCGGCCTTCGCCACGCCCCGGCGTCTGACGCTGACGGTGCAAGGCCTTCTGGCCGAGAGCCCCACTCTGCGCGAAGAGCGCAAAGGCCCGCGCGCCGACGCGCCTGAGAAGGCCATTGAGGGGTTCTTGCGCGGCGCGGGCGTGTCGCGCGATGATCTTGAGCTGCGCGATGAGAAAAAGGGGCAGGTCTATTACGCCACGATCACCAGGCCCGGACGCCCCGCAGAGGCCATCGTGGCCGAGGTTCTCGACAGCACGATCCGCAATTTCCCCTGGCCCAAATCCATGCGCTGGGGCAGTGGCAGCCTGCGATGGGTGCGGCCCTTGCACCGGATCCTGTGCATCCTGACCGACGATGCGGGCGAGACGATGGTCGTGCCGCTCGATGTGGACGGGATCACGGCGAGCAACGTGACCGAGGGGCACCGTTTCATGGCACCCGGCGCGCTGAAAGTCTCGTCCTTTGATCAATACGCGTCCACCCTCAAAGGGCATTTTGTGATGCTCGACCCTGCGGAGCGGGCCGAGGCGATCTGGCAGGATGCCACCAATCAGGCCTTCGCGGCGGGGATGGAGGTGGTCGAGGACCGCGCCCTTCTGACCGAGGTGGCCGGGCTGGTGGAATGGCCCGTGGTCTTGATGGGCGCGATTGATGCGCAGTTTCTCGACCTGCCGCCGGAGGTGTTGCAAACCTCCATGAAGGAGCATCAGAAGTTCTTCTCCGTGCGCAACCCCAAGACGGGCCGCATCGAGCGCTTCATCACCGTGGCCAACCGCGAGACGGCAGATGGTGGTGCAACGATCCTTGCGGGCAATAGCCGCGTGTTGTCCGCGCGCCTCGCCGATGGGGCGTTCTTTTGGCAAAACGACCTGCGCGAGGCGAAGGCGGGCGGGGCCGCATGGCTGAAAGCACTGGAGGCCGTGACGTTTCACAACAAGCTCGGGTCTCAGGCCGAGCGGGTGGCGCGGATCGCGGCGCTGGCCGGTGAGATTGCGCCCGCCGTTGGCGCGGATGCGGATCTGGCCGCGCAGGCGGCGCGCTGGGCCAAGGCCGATTTGCCGTCCGAGATGGTCTACGAATTCCCCGAATTGCAGGGCCTCATGGGCCGCTACTATGCCGAGGCCGCCGGGATGCCTGCGGAGGTCGGGGCGGCGGCGCAGGAGCATTACTCGCCCTTGGGCCCCTCCGACGACGTGCCCACCGCGCCGGTGTCGGTCGCCGTGGCGCTGGCCGACAAGCTGGACCTGTTGACCGGGTTCTGGGCGATTGATGAGAAGCCTACAGGGTCGAAGGACCCGTTTGCTTTGCGGCGGGCGGCGCTGGGGGTTATTCGGTTGGTGGTCGAGAATGGGGTGAGGGTTTGCTTGGTTAAGGCCATTTCCGATGCGGTGGTCGAAGTTTACTGCACGCCGATCTTTTTCCATTATCTCTATTACTGCGAAAGCGGAGAGCCGGGTTGGAAGAGCCCTTGGGTTTACGATTCAGATGATGAGACCGCTTCGGAAGACAACCCTCCAAGAGAAATTTTGCAGGACGCCGCAGCCTACCGAGATGCGGTTCGCCACGGTCAGTTGGCCTACATGGTAGATGTTGATTTTAGCAAGATTGATTTGGATGGCACCGAAGCTGAAGATCAGCCAGAAATTCAGAAAATTGACCCTTGTCGGGATATCTCTAATAACCTCCTCACCTTCTTCCACGACCGCCTCAAGGTCTATCTCAAGGACCAAGGCGTCCGCCACGACATCATCGACGCCTGCACCGCGATGCCGGGCAATGATGATCTGGCCTTGCTGGTGAAACGTGCCACCGCGCTCAGCGATTTTCTGAAGACCGAGGATGGCGAGAACCTGCTTCAAGGCTTCAAACGGGCCAACAACATTCTGTCTCAGGCCGAGGAGAAGGACGGGGTCGAGTATTCCTACGGTGCGGACGTGAAATTTGCCGAGACCGATGAGGAACGCGCGCTTTTCAAAGCGCTCGACGAAGGCGAGCCCAAGATCAAGGCCACCCTCGTGGAGGAAGATTTCGCCGCCGCCATGACCGCTATGGCCGCCCTGCGCGCGCCGATTGATGCGTTTTTCAACGCGGTGCAGGTCAATACCGACAGTCAGATCGTGCGCCGCAACCGTCTGAACCTCCTGAGCCGCATCCGCACCATTTGTCTTGAGGCCGCTGATCTGACCCGCATTGAGGGCTGAGTGCGGCCGAAAGGTGTAAATCACACCTTACACTTGCCTTGTCAGCTACCCTGCGTATTGTGCACCAAAGCAAAAGGTGCCGCAGTGCAGCAAATTGACCAACAGATCACTTTGATCACCCCCGACGCGTCGATCAAGGCGCAGACCCACGGGGGGCGTGCGAAGTGCCTTCAGCGCCTTGTGCGGCTGGACCTGCCCGTGCCGCGCACGGTCGCGCTGTCCTTTGGGGCGGTGCATGGAATCGCGGCGGGCGACATGCCGGATATGGCTGCCCTTCTGGCTGAGCTTGATGGCGCGCATCTCTTTTGTGTGCGGCCCTCGTCAGAGGACCCCGATTGGGGTGGGCCGCGTGCGGTCCTGAATATCGGGATGAATGATCATGTGCGCGCGGCATTGGGCGCGCGGATCGGCGAAGAGGCGGCAGCGCAGCTTTATCTGCGCTTCGTGCAATCCTATGCGGTCCATGTGGCGCGGCTGGACCCCGATATGCTGGATGATGTGTCTGACGACCCAGAGCGGGGTCTGGCCGAGGCGCTGGCCGCTTTTGCCGAGGAAACCGAAGAGCCCTTCCCCCAGGATCCGGCGGTGCAATTGGCCGAGGTGCTGCGCTCCATGGCGCGGGCATGGGAAGGCACCACCGCACGGCTCTTGCGGCAGGCCAAGGGCGCGCCTGCAGATGCGGGCTTGGGCCTCGTGGTGCAGGAAATGGCGATCGGTCTGGGCAAGGGCGAATGTGGCTCGGGCGTGATGCAACTGGTCAACAGCCAGAACGGCGCGCGCCAGATCACCGGGCGCTATCTCAGCCAGAGCCAGGGGCGCGATGCGCTGACCTCCGGGTCCGGCGCCCTCTATCTGGAACGAGACGCGCGTGGGGCCTCTCTGGAAGAGCTCGCGCCAGAGGCGTTTGCCCAGCTCAAGGCGCATCTGGCGCTGATGCGCACGCAGCTGCGCGAGGAAATGCAGGCGGAATTCACGCTGGAAAACGGTCAACTCCACATCCTTGATGGGGTGCGGGTCACGCGCACGGCACGCGCGGCGGTGAGCATTGCCGTGGCGCTTGCCGAAGAGGGGATCATCCCGCGCGAGGAGGCCCTTTTGCGGATCGAGCCACGCGCGCTCAATGAATTGCTTCACCGCCGGGTCGATCCGGATGCGCCCCGTGATATTCTCGCGCGCGGGATGGCGGCGAGCCCTGGTGCTGCCACGGGTAAGATCGTGTTCAACTCCGAGGCCGCACAAGCGGCGGACGCGCGCGGCGAGGCTTGCATCCTCGTGCGGCGCGAAACGGGGTCCGAGGATATTCGCGGGATGCACGCGGCGGTTGCTGTTCTGACCGAGCGTGGCGGCATGACCAGCCATGCGGCGGTGATCGGTCGCGGGATCGGCCTGCCCTGTGTGGTAGGGGCCTCGTCAATGCGGTTTCAGATGAGCAAACGGCAGCTGACCGCGCCCGATGGGCGTGTCCTCAAGGAGGGTGACGAGATCACCGTCGACGGGACCAATGGCACCGTTCTGATGGGGCAGGCGGCCCTTCTGGACGCCGGGCATGACGAAAGCTTTCTCGTGCTGATGGATTGGGCGGATGAGATGCGCGATATTAATGTCCGCGCCAATGCCGACACGCCCACCGATGCGATGGTCGCGCGCAATTTCAAGGCCCAAGGGATCGGCCTGTGCCGCACCGAGCATATGTTCTTCGAGGAGGGGCGCCTCACGGTGATGCGCGAGATGATCTTCGCCAGCACGCCCAAAGACCGGGCCGCGGCGCTTGAGCGGCTCTTGCCCATGCAGCGCGCCGATTTCGCCGATCTCTTCCGTATCATGCAGGGGCAGCCTGTGTGCATCCGCCTGCTTGACCCGCCATTGCACGAGTTTCTGCCGACCGACCGCGCGGGGCACCGGGAGCTTGCCGAGGCGCTTGACCTTCCGCTCAGCGTGGTCACGCGCCGCGTCGAGGCGCTGGGCGAGTATAACCCGATGCTGGGGATGCGCGGTGTGCGCCTCGGGATCACGGTCCCTGAAATTTACGACATGCAGACCCGCGCGATCTTTTTGGCCACGCTCGATGTGCTCGATGATGGCACGTCGATCATTCCCGAGATCATGATCCCGCTCGTGTCCGCCCGCCGCGAGGTGGAGCTGGTGAAAGCCCGCATTGACGCCGTGGCCTCTGCCGTGCGCACCGAGACGGGCCGCAAGTTCAACTACCGCCTTGGCGTGATGGTCGAGACACCCCGCGCCGCCCTGCGCGCCGCCGAGATCGCGCCGCTGGTCTCCTTCCTCAGCTTTGGCACCAATGACCTCACCCAGATGACCTATGGTCTGAGCCGGGATGATGCAGGGCGGTTCATGTCGGAATATGTCCAACAGGGCGTCTATCCCGAAGATCCGTTCCACACGCTTGATATCGATGGGGTGGGTGAGCTTTTGACCATCGGGGCCGAGCGCGGGCGCGCGGCGGGGGGCGGGGATCTGACCCTGTCGATCTGTGGTGAACATGGCGGAAACCCCGAATCGATTGCCTTCTGCCGAGCGGCAGGATTCGACTATGTGTCGTGTTCGCCCTTCCGTGTTCCTGTGGCGCGACTAGCTGCCGCACAATTGGCGATCCGGGACAAGATCGGCTAATTCAAGCCATCCCTCCTACAGGATGAAGTGTCCGTTCAGTGCGTGCTTGGCCTGTTTCCGCCTGCAAGGCTGCGCAAAACGGGGCCTAGACTCGACCATTCACTTAAAATTGGCTAGACGCCCGGGATGTTGAGGCAGGGATTGCCCTGCGCAGACAAAGGACGATGTGATGTTTGGACGGTTGACGATTGCGATTTTGGCGGGGCTTGTTGTCCTTGGCGGTGGGTCCGCCATGGCCGAGACGCCGATGAAAAAGCTACTTGGCGAGGAAAAACGCGCCTTGGGCGCGATGAACGCGGGTCAGGTGGCGAGCTACCTCAACGAGCCGGTGCGCAAGATTGGCTATTCGCGCGACTGGATTGATGCGCAGCAAACGGCCAAGGGCGGCCCCGAGTGGCGCTGCCTTGCCGAGGCGCTCTATTTCGAGGCGCGCGGTGAGAGTGTGAAGGGCCAGTTTGCCGTGGCTGAGGTTATTTTGAATCGGGTCGATCATGCGGATTTCCCGGATAGCGTTTGTAGCGTGATCAATCAGGGCACGGGCCGCAAATATGGCTGCCAGTTCACCTATACCTGTGACGGACATGCCGAAGTCATCTCCGAGCCACGCGCGTTCGAGCGTGTGGGCAAGGTGGCCCAGCTTATGGTGCGCGGCGCGGATCGCCCGCTGACGCAAGGTGCCACGCATTACCACACGCGGGCGGTCAACCCGCGCTGGTCGCGCACCTATCCGCGCGTGGCGTCAATCGGCTTTCACCATTTCTACAAACGTCCGACCCGCGTTTCGTCTAACTGACATTCAGAGGTTTGTACCGCGCGCGTGGCCATGCTAAGCCCGCGCCGAACGGGGCTTTGAGACGCCCCCGACCGGCAAGGCGGAGACGCGCGCATGAGCAAAGAAATCAGACTGGCCTTTGAGCATCCCGACGCTCGGGCCAATGCAACCGCCCCCGACGGCCCGCTTGATCGGATCTCGGTCCGTGATCACACCGTCGAGGTGGAGATCGGCGCGTTTCAGGCCGAGCGTGGCACCACCCAGCGCATTTGCTTCAACGTGGTTGTCGAAGTGCGGCCGCTGACGGGCGTGCATGATGATGTGGACCGTATCTTGTCTTATGACAAGGTGACCGAGGCCATCACGGGCGAATTGTCCGAGGAGCGTCTGAACCTGCTGGAGACATTGGCCGAGCGTGTGGCCGAGCGTATTTTGCTGGAGCCGCAGGCGGTCAGGACCTTCGTGCGGATCGAAAAGCTTGATCGTGGTCCGGGGGCCTTGGGTGTCGAGATTGTCCGCTCGGTCGAGGATCTGGCCACCAAGGATGTCTCATCGCATGTCGGTGCCGCGCCGCATCCGCATGTGGTTTTTCTGACCAATGCGGCACTGCGCTCGCCCAACCTGCCGCGTTGGCTGGATCAGCTTGAGCGACGGGCGGAGCCGGTGATCCTCTGCGTGGGTCGCGCCGATGAGGCCGCCCCGCAGACCGGGCACCGCATGACCCAGCGCCGTGTGGACCTTCTGGCGATTGAGCAAAACGCATGGGTTCTGGCCGGGCGCGATGATCGCTGTGTGGTGGTCGCCAGCCGGACCGAGCTGGACTGGGCCATGAAAAACGGCCAGATCAGCGTCTGGGCCCCGTCAAAGATCGTGCTGGACGCGGTGGATGGTCCCGGAGCTGTGGACGCCCCCGTGGCGCTCGCTGCATGGTTCTCGGGCCATATCGAGGCGTCGGACCTTCTGGTGATCGGCGAGATGCCTCCCGAGTCGTCGCCTGTGCCGGTTCTGGTGCAGGACATCGCGCAATCCGGTCTCTGAGTGGCGTATTTCCGTCCTCTGGCGCAGTTTGGTCCGGTGCGCCCCAAGGCCGCTGTGTCACTGGCCGGGGGTTGGGCCTGGTTTGACCACGCAGAGGTTCTGAGCCGCACGGGCGCGCCCGAGATTGTCCCAGCCTCGGACATCCCCGCCGATGTGTTGGCGCGTCTGACCGCCCCCCGCGCCGGTATCGCGGGGCTTGAGTTCGATGCGCCGCGCATCATGGGTATCCTCAACACCACACCTGATAGCTTTTCCGATGGTGGGCAGTTCGATGTGCCCGCCGTGGCGCTGGCCCATGCGCAGACGATGGCGGCCAATGGCGCGGATATAATTGACGTGGGCGGCGAATCGACCCGTCCGGGCGCGGATCTCATTGCGATTGACGAAGAGATCCGCCGCACCGCGCCGGTGATTGCGGCGATGCGCGCAGGGATCAAAGGCCTCAGCACACCCATCTCCATTGATACGCGCAAGGCCCCTGTGGCCCAAGCGGCGATTGCAGCAGGCGCCAATCTGGTCAATGACGTGTCGGGCTTCACCTTTGATACAGCCCTCGGGCCCTTTTGCGCCGAAGCGGGTCTGCCGGTGTGCGTGATGCATGCGCAGGGTGATCCGCAGACCATGCAGAAGAACCCGCATTACGATGATGTGCTTCTGGATGTGTATGATTTTTTGGCCGCGCGGGTGGAGGTGCTCGTCTCACTCGGCATCGCGCGGGACCGGATCGTCGTTGATCCCGGTATCGGCTTTGGCAAGACGCAGGCGCATAATCTCACCCTTCTGGCGGGCCTCAGCCTTTTTCACGGGATTGGCTGTCCGGTGCTTCTGGGCGCATCGCGCAAGCGGTTCATCGGCGATATCAGCGGCGCGGCCCAAGGCCCCGCACGGCTTCCCGGATCGCTCGCCGTGGCACTGGCGGGGGCGGCACAGGGCGCGCAGATCCTGCGCGTGCATGATGTGGGCGAGACGCGGGGGGCGCTTGCACTTTGGCACGCGGCGACGATGGGCCGTGTTTAAGTCCGGCGGCGCGCCTGAAAGAGACGTTTGAGCGCACCAAGCTGGCTCAACGCCACCCCAAAGAGGATCAGACCAAGGGCCGCGATGGCACCGGATGGCAGATCTTCCGACAGGACAAGAACCCCGAGGATCACCGACCAGATCGGCACCTGATAGTTCACAAGGCTCATGAAAACTGGCCCCGCGCTGCGGATGATGTTGACCAGCATGAGCTGTGCGATGCCGGTAGGCAAAATGCCGAGATAGAGAAGCGCCAGAAGGCTGCGGGTGCTCAGATCGCTCGGCAATGGCTCCAGCATCAGCGCGATGGGCGTGATGATCAACGCCCCCACGCCAAGGGCCGCCGCCGAAAGCGAGAGCATATCGACCGCCGGGCAAAGCCGCGTGACGATCGAGCCCATCGCATAACAGGCCGCCGCCGCCACAAAGCCCAGCCGCGCGGTTGTCTCGAAATCCGTCCCCGTCTGAGCCAGCGCATCCGGGCCGATCAGCATGATCACCCCGCAGGTTCCGATGAGAAACCCGATAAGGCGGCGCAGGTGCATCTGCCCGCCGGGCACGAAGAAATGCGCCAGCGGCAGCACCAAAAGCGGGACAATCGACATGCACACCCCGGCAAATCCCGAGGCCACATGTTGCTGCCCCCAGCCAAGCAAAAAGAACGGCAGCGCGTTGGACAAGACCCCCATCGCCAGCACGCAGAGCCAGATTATCCCGGCCCCCTCCCCCCGCATGGGCGGCAGGCCTGTGCCGCGCACATATGCGATGCCCAAAAGCAAAAGCGCGCCCATGCACAGGCGACACGCCACGAGCATAAAGGGGCCGACCCCTTCAAGTGCGATGGTGACGAACATGAAAGACGCGCCCCAGATCAGACCAAGGCTGACCAGAAAGAGCCAATTGAGTGCTGTGGGGGGCGTCATTGCGCCGCGTACCGGGAACCGCCGCCGCACGGGTGCGTTGAGGGGGCAATCAAGGAAAGGAGTTCTGTCATGGAAATGCCCCTACTCTTCATTCTGGCCGGTGTCACCTTCTTGTTGGTGATCGGTTTTGCGATCTGGAGCAAACGTGCCACCGAAAAGCGGATGGAGACCGGCGATGCGCCGAAATCCACGCTGGCGCCCGATAAAGACAGCCGCGGCAAACCCGCGGATGTGAAATAGAAATTAGGCCCGGCCGCAGGGATGCAGCCGGGCCTTTTTGTCGCTTAGTTCTTGGCTTTGTCGACCATCTTGCCTGCGGAAATCCACGGCATCATGGCACGGAGCTTCTCGCCCGTCTCTTCGATCTGGTGCGCGTCGTTGATGCGGCGCGTGGCCTTGAACGAGGGCTGACCCACGGCATTTTCCAGCATGAAGTCCCGGACGAATTTGCCGTTCTGGATGTCGGTGAGAACCGCCTTCATCTTCGCCTTGGTCTCCTCATAAGGCAGGATGCGCGGGCCGGAGACATACTCACCATACTCGGCTGTGTTCGAGATGGAGTAGTTCATGTTGGCGATGCCGCCCTCATAGATCAGATCCACGATCAGCTTCACCTCGTGCAAGCACTCGAAATACGCCATCTCCGGCGCATAACCCGCTTCGACAAGCGTCTCAAAGCCCATGCGGATCAGCTCAACAAGGCCGCCGCAAAGCACGGCCTGCTCGCCGAAGAGGTCTGTTTCACACTCTTCGCGGAAGTTGGTCTCGATGATACCCGAGCGCCCGCCGCCGATGGCCGAGCAATAGCTGAGGCCGATTTCCAGAGCCTTGCCCGAGGCATCTTTGTCGACCGCCACAAGGCAGGGCACGCCGCCGCCCTTTTGGTATTCGCCGCGCACGGTGTGGCCGGGGCCTTTGGGGGCCATCATGATGACATCGACGCCTTCTTTCGGCTCAATCAGACCGAAATGGACGTTCAAGCCGTGGGCAAATGCGATAGCCGCACCTGCGCGGATATTGTCGTGGACATATTTCTTATAGGTCTCAGCCTGAAGTTCATCGGGCATGGTGAACATGATCAGATCAGCCCAAGCGGCGGCCTCGGCGATGCCCATGACCTTGAGGCCTTCGCCTTCGGCCTTTTTGGCGCTGGCTGAGCCATCGCGCAGAGCGACGACGAGGTTTTTGGCGCCCGAATCGCGCAGGTTGAGCGCGTGGGCGTGGCCTTGGGAGCCGTAGCCGAGAATAGCCACTTTCATGTCTTTGATCAGGTTGATGTCGCAATCACGGTCATAATAAACGCGCATGGTTTTCCCTCCGGGGTTTGTGTATGAGTGTAATTTAGCCAGATAGAGCCAATTTTGGGCGCAATATCGAGTGTATATGTCGATATATTTGAGTATTTATAACTAAGAAGAAGATATGGCGGTGAAATCATGCTTGATGATGTGGATCGGCGGCTTTTGCGGCTCTACCAATATAACGCGTCCTTGGGGCCTGCGGAATTGGCTGAGCGGGTGGGAGTCACGCCAGCGACCTGCGCGCGGCGGCTTGAACGGATGGCATCGGCGGGGATCATGCGCGGCAACCGCGCGGTCATTGATTGGCGCAAGCTGGGCTATGCCGTGGAGGTCAGCCTGCGCGTGACGCTGGACAAGGCGCAGCCGCGCGCCTTTGAGGAGTTCGCCGAAGCGGCGCGCAAGATACCGGAGGTTTTGGAGATCCAGAGCTTCTTGGGACGGGTGGACACGCGGCTGTCGGTAATTGCGCGCGACATGGCGCATTATCAGCAGATTTACCGTGAGAGCATCCTTGGCTTGCCGCATATCGCCGATATCGAGGCGCTGATGCATGTGGCGCGGATCAAATCGGATGAGGCACTGCCGCTATGATCGAGCTTGATTCCGTGGACCGGCGGATTTTGCGGGCCTTGTCCGAGGATGCCACGCAAAGTGCGAGCGCTTTGGGGCGCACGCTTGGCCTGTCGCAGCCCGCAACGTGGCGGCGTATCAAGCGGCTGCGTGAGACGGGCGTTATTGCAGGGCAACGTCTGGATCTGGACCGTGAGCGGCTGGGATTTGGTGTCGCCGTGTTTTTGGGGGTCAAGCTTGCCACCAAGGGGCGTGTTAGCCTTGAGGATTTTGAGCGCGCGGTGACGGCAATCCCGGAGGTGCAGACGGTGGAGCATATCCTTGGGCTTTATGATTACCGCCTGCGGGTGGTGGCGCGGGATATCTCGGATTTTGAGCGGGTGCTCAGGCGGCGGATCATGACTCTGCCGGGGGTGGGGGATGTGGAGGCCAATGTTTTGCTGAGTGAGGAACGGCGACCAGGCCCGATTGGCTGATATGCTTTGCCAAAGGGGCGCGGGGGCGCTAGCTCTGGCGGTGAAACGCGAGGAGAAACAATATGAACGCGCTACTTGATACAGTCGATCCCGATGGGCTTTTGGAATATTCCGTGGTGTTTACCGACCGGTCGCTGAACCATATGTCGGCGAGCTTCCAACAGGTGATGAATGACATCTCAGGCATGCTGAAAGAGGTTTATAACGCCGATGCGGTGGCGTTGATCCCCGGTGGCGGCTCTTATGGGATGGAGGCGGTCGCTCGGCAATTTGGCACCGAGGCGAATGTCTTGATCGTGCGCAACGGCTGGTTTTCCTTCCGCTGGAGCCAGATTTTTGACGCGGGCGGGTTTGCTGCGGACACGACCGTGTGCATGGCGCGCCAGACCGGCAACGGGGTGACCGCACCCTTTGCGCCCATGCCGATTGAGGAGGTGACGTCCAAAATCCGTGAGGCCAGGCCTGACGTGGTCTTTGCGCCGCATGTGGAAACCTCGGCGGGGGTGATCTTGCCTGATGACTATATCAAGGGGTTGGCCGATGCCGCGCATGAGGTGGACGCGCTTTTGGTGCTGGATTGCATCGCGTCGGGCTGTGCCTGGGTCGATATGAAGGCGACGGGCGTGGATGTGCTGATCTCCGCCCCGCAAAAAGGCTGGTCTGCGTCGCCCTCTTGCGGGCTTGTGATGATGTCCGCGCGCGCGGTAGAGCGGTTGGAGAGCACCACATCCAACAGCTTCGCCATTGATCTCAAGAAGTGGCATTCCATCATGCAGACCTACGAGAATGGCGGCCATGCCTATCATGCGACGATGCCCACGGATGCGCTGCGCGTGTTTCGGGATGTGATGCTGGAGACCAAGGAATACGGGTTTGACCGGCTCTGTGAAGCGCAATGGGCGTTGGGCAATGGCGTGCGGGCGATGCTGGCCGAGAAGGGTGTTCAGTCAGTCGCCGCTGATGGCTTTGGCGCGCCGGGGGTTGTGGTGAGCTATACCGACGATCCTGACGTGCAGAATGGCAAGAAATTTGCCGCCGAAGGCATGCAGATCGCGGCGGGTGTGCCACTGCAATGCAATGAGCCTGAAGGGTTCCGGACATTCCGGCTGGGGCTTTTCGGGCTTGATAAGCTCTATGATGTGGATGCTGCGCTTGGGCGATTGAAAGCGATTTTGGATAAGGTGCTTTAGGGCACGAGGAACGTGGCTCAGCCCCGCGCGCCGAGGCCCATTTGCATCAGGGTCTTGCGCACGGGCGGCAGCGCGTAGAGCGCGTTGAGCCCCATTGCGCGTGCATCGCGCAGGGGCTGCGCGTGCATCATCGAGGCCCGGTTCAGCAGGTCGATCCCGGCCACGCGCGCGCGCACCTCTGTGTGACGCGCACGGTGATATTTCTGCAGCATATCGCGACTGCCCAGATCATCGGGGGCGGCCAGGGCCAGATCGCGAAGCGCGCGCATGTCGCCAAGGCTCATGTTCAGGCCCTGCGCGCCGATGGGGGGCACCACATGTGCGGCTTCCGCCACCAGAGCCACGCGCTCGGACCAGAGCCGCTCGGCCATTTGGCTGATGATGGGCCAGACCGTGCGGCGTGACGCCAGCGTGAGCGGGCCGAAGAGGTGGCAACTGCGGGCGCTCATCTCGGCCTCGAACGCGTCGGTGTCCAGCGCTGCGAGGCGGGTGGCCTCGGGGCCGCGCTCCATCCACACCACACCAGAGGACGGCATGCCCTCGTGATCGGGGAGCGGGACCAGCGTGAACGGCCCGCCGCTCCGGTGGATTTCGGTGGAGACGTTGGCGTGTGGGATCGGGTGCGTCACGGCAAAGGCCAGCGCCTTTTGGCCATAGCGCGTGGTCGTCGCATCAATCCCGGCGGCAATGCGGATGGGGGAGGCGCGTCCATCGGCGGCGATGACCAAACGTGCGCGCACGCGGGTGCCGTCGCTGAGGCCAACGCGAGCCTCCGCCGTGCGGGTCAGCAGCGACGCGGTGCCGGTGCCGGGACAAAACTCCACATTTGGCAGCGTGTCGAGATGCGCCACCATCTCGCGCCGCAAGAGCCAGTTGGGCAGGTTCCACCCAAAGGGCAGATTCGACAGCTCTGCAGATTTGAATTCCTTGGTGATGCGTGGCTCGGGCTCAGCGCCGCCTGCATCGACGATGCGCATCACCTCCAGAGGAGTGGCGTGATCCTTGAGCCGGTCCCAGAGACCGACCTCCTCCAACAGCTTTTGCGCCGGTTGCAGGAAGGCGGTTGTGCGCAGATCGGCGCCTTCGGTGTCGCGCGCGGTGATGGGCGGTGCAGGATCGACGCAGAGCACCGAAAAACCGGCGGTGCCGAACACGGATGCCGCAGTCAGCCCGGCCACGCCGCCGCCCGAAATGAGGATATCTACATCTGTCATCGCGCCCTCCGTCTCATCTGCCTCATCTGCGCGCGTAGACTACCCGCGCACGCCTCGTTAGGCCAGTCTCGGGTGTCAGCCCCAAGTGATGAGGATCAGGCAGGTCCAGATCACCGGAACCATGGCCAGTGCGGGGATGTAGAGGCCCGGAATGCCGAATGTGAACACGCTGAGGCCCCATGCGGCGATGAACATCAGCACCGTGAAGAGGATCATCAGATCGCGTGTTGTTGTGCTCACCGCAGGGCGGCTGCGGGAGGCGGGTACATGAGTGGTGTCAGCAAGGGACATTCTGGATTTCCTTCTGTTTCTGTTCGCTGAACCTGAGATAGTGGCCCCCGCGCGCTCTGCGCAGGTGCGAATTGACGCATGCAGCCTCAGGTCAGGTGCGCAAGGAACGCAGCCAGATCATCCGTGTGATGATGAATATGCGCCGCAGGGGCGGCGCCGGGGGCCACATGCACGGTTTTCAGGCCCATTTCGTGCGGAATCTTCAAGTTTCGAGGCTCATCTTCGAACATTGCGGCGGTTTTTGGATCAAGACCATCGGTCTGGAAAACTGTCTCAAATGCCGCGCGTTCGGGTTTTGGCGCGTAGCCCGCGTGCTCCACGCCATAAACTGCGTCAAAAAGCCCACCCAGACCGCGCGCCTCGACCACGCGCTGCGCATAGGGGGCGGTGCCGTTGGTGTAGATGATCCGCCGCCCCGGCAGCGCCTCGATTCGGGCGCGCAATGTGGGATCGGGGGTGAGCACGCTGAAATCAATGTCATGCACGGCATGCAGATAGGGGCCGGGATCAAGGTCATGCTCGCGCATCAACCCCGCCAACGTGGTGCCATGGGTGCGCCAGTAATGCCCCCGTAGATAATCGGCCTCCGCGTGGCTCACCCCGAGCGCGTCCACCACAAATGCTGTCATCCGCTGCTCGATTTGATCGAAGAGGCGCATATGTGGCGGGTAAAGCGTGTTGTCGAGGTCAAAGACCCAGGTGCGGATCTGCGAAAACCCGTGAGAGAAATCATGCGCTGTCATGGGGGCCAAGGTAGGAGCGGGGCGGGGCGCGTCAATCTAGAAAGGGATGCCATGACGTGCCATCTTTACTTTGCGACTTGTCCGGCGCTAAGTTTGTCTCTCCGATGTGTAAGGAAAGCCTGATGAAACCCGTCCAGAAAGACGCCTATATTTTGATCCTCGAAGCGATTGACATAGGTGTGTTCAAACCCGGTGATCGCCTTGTAGAGAGCGATCTGGCCGAGCGTTTTGGCGTGTCGCGCACCCCCATTCGCGAGGCGCTGCAACGGCTGGAGACGCAATCGCTCTTGGCGCGCGACGGGCGGAGCCTGATCGTGGCCTCGCTGGATCACAACCAGCTGGCCGAGCTTTACGTTGTGCGGGCCGAGCTTGAAGGGCTGGCGGCAAGCCTCGCTGCACGCCACGCGACCCCCGAAGAAGTGGCGGTGCTGCGCGATATGGTGGAGGATGACCGCAAGCTGATGGGCCATCCGGACAAGATGGCGCGCGCGAACCGGCGCTTTCACAAGCAGATACATCTCTCGTCGCATAACCGCTTTCTGGTGCAGCAGCTCGATCTGGTGCATCGCTCCATGGCGCTGATGGCGACCACATCACTCGCCGCCGTAGGACGCGACGAAATGGCGATCGCCGAGCATGATGCGATCGTGAGCGCCATTGAAACAAGCGATTGCGCGGGTGCGCATGCAGCCCTCAAGGCGCATATCTCAAAAGCGTTTGTGACGCGCCTCAAGCTGGACTCGGGCGAGGTCGAATCCACCCTTTAGGGCCGATTTTCCAACATGGGCGAGAGAGTGCCCGTGGCTTGTCTTGTCCCAGAAAAACGGCGCGAAGATCAGCTCATAAAGGGCTTTGTAGGCCGCAATCGTGCCAAGCGGCGTGTAGAGATGCGTTGTCGGCACCCATGGCATGAGGTGACGGTGAAACCGGCCCGAGACAGCCATGAGGTGAATGCCGATATTGAGCACCTCCACCGCGAGAAAAAGCCGCCCAAACGCCAAGAGCACATCGCGCGGCATTATGGGATCAAGCGGGTGCGGCAGGCCAAAGAGCACCAGCCAGAAGGACCACAGAAACGGCGCCAGCATGAATTGCGAGAGCGCCGCCACGAAATGCGCCTGAAACCCCCAGAATTTCCACGCGCCAAGCTGCCGGTATAGCAAGCGTGGCTGACGCATATGCACGAGATAGGTGGTCATATAGCCCTTGAGCCAGCGAGAGCGCTGTTTGATCCATGGCCAAGGTTTGCATGCCGCCTCCTCGCCGGTGACGGTCCCGATCACTTCGGTCCTGTAGCCATGCCGCGCGAGGCGAAAGCCCAGATCGGCGTCTTCGGTCACGTTATGCGCGTCCCACCCGCCAAGGGTTTCAAGCACTTCGCGGCGAAAATAGAGTGTGGTGCCCCCCAGAGGGATCGCAAAGCCCAGCCGTGCGAGGCCGGGCAGCATGATGCGGAACCATGTAGCATATTCGATGGAAAAGCAGCGCGCGAGCCAGTTTTGCCGCGGGTTATAGTAATCGAGGATCCCTTGCAGGCAGACAACATCGGGCGGTGCGGCCTGAAAGCGGCGCGCCACCTGCGTGATCTGATCCGGATCGGGTGCGTCTTCCGCATCGAAAATGCCGATGATGTCGCCCTCGCAGAAATCGAGCGCATAGTTCATCGCGCGCGGTTTCGTGCGTGGCTTGCCATCGGGCACGATCACGGCCCGCATCCATGGGGGCAGGTCGATTTCTGCCAGCGTTTTCTGGGTCATTGCGTCATTTTCTTCAAGCACGAGGACCACATCGAGCAGGCATTTGGGATAGCTAAGCCGTGCAAGGCGGGTGATGAGGGCATGGGCGATCTCCGTCTCTTGAAAAAGCGGGACCAGCACCGAAACCTTTGGCAGCTTTTGGTCGACGGAGACGGGCTGGACATTGGCCTCTGCTGGGCCGGCCATGATGCGGGCCATCAGAGCGGCTGTTTTGAGGCCTGCCGAGACAAGGAGTGTGAGCGTGGCCCAGCCGACGAAGATGCCGAAAACTGCTGTGGGGAAAAGCACCGTTAGCAGGGCCAGTGCCGTGAGGCACACAAGTGTGACCGTGAGCCGTGCATAGGGTGTCTCGCGCCATGTGCGGCAGCTTTCGGCCTCGGGGACGCGGGCTTTTGCCGCCGCGGTCAGGGCGGCGCGGTTGAGATTTGCCACGCTGTGCTGAATATCGCGGCGTGGCGCGAGCATCATGGGCAAGTCCGTGATGCCGCGCGGCAGATCGCGCGCGGCGCGGCGCAGGGTCTCGGGGTTATGGGTGGCGATGTGGAGCGTGCCCTCATCATCGTGCAGCGGCAAGAGCGCATGCTTAACCAATTGCGCGGGGTCGATTCCCTCCAAACGCGTGCCGTAATGCGCGAGCCCGGCCGCATCCAGAGCCGCCGTTCCGGCGCGCGCCGCCCGCGCGTTGAGGATCGTGGCCTCATCGGTCAGCCCTTCGGAAACCAGCACCCGATCCAGTGGCGCATCGCAATGTTTCTGAACGATTTTAGCAAGGTCCGCGTCGGCGCGGGAGATGACGCCCGATTCCACCAGATCGCGGGCCAAGCCGGTCAGCGGAACTGCGCGTGCACGCGAGGTTCCGCCCGGCTGCCGTAACTCGGAGATGCCCATTGAAATGCCCTTCCATTCGCCCTGTCCAGAAGCGAACTTGGTTCATTATGATTAATGGAGCGTAAAGATAACCTTAACAGGCAGTTAACAGGCCAATAATGTCGCAAGCTTAGCCGCGCATGGAGGCTGCAAAACGCTCAAAGAGGTAAAAGCTGTCTTGTGGGCCGGGGCTGGCCTCGGGATGATGCTGCACCGAAAAAACCGGGCGATCCTTTACGCGGATCCCACAATTGGACCCATCAAAGAGCGATACATGCGTCTCCATCACATTCTCGGGCAGGGTCTGGCTGTCAACGGCAAAGCCATGATTCATCGAGGTGATTTCCACCTTGCCGGTTTCCATATCCTTGACGGGATGGTTTGCGCCATGATGGCCGTGGTTCATCTTGATCGTGCGCGCGCCCAGCGCAAGCGCCAGCATCTGATGCCCGAGGCAAATCCCGAAAAGCGGGATATCCTTGGCCAGAACACCTTGGATCATCGGCACCGCATAGGTCCCGGTGGCTGCGGGATCACCGGGGCCATTGGAGAGAAACACACCGTCGGGATTGTGGGCTAGAACCTCTTCCGTGGTGGCGGTGGCGGGCAGCACGGTCACATCGCAGCCCGCCGAGGCAAGACACCGCAGGATGTTGCGTTTCGCGCCGTAATCAATCGCCACAACCTTGTGCTGCGGGTTTTCCTGCCGCGTATAGCCCTCGGGCCAGGCCCAGCGCATCTCGTCCCAGCGATAGGACTGCGCGCAGGTGACATCCTTGGCCAGATCAAGCCCCTCAAGACCCACAAAGCCGCGGGCCTTGGCCACCAGAGCGGCGGTGTCGAAATTGCCCTCCGGGTCATGCGCAAGTGCTGCATGGGGCGCGCCCTGCTGGCGGATGGCGCGGGTGAGGCGGCGGGTGTCAATGCCTCCGATGGCGATACGCCCGCGCCGCGCCAGCCAATCGGTCAGCTCTTCTGTGCTGCGCCAGTTGCTTGCGTCTGTCGGGTCCCATTTCACGACCATACCGCTCGCCACTGGCTCGGCAGTTTCGTCATCTTCGGGGGTCACGCCCGTGTTGCCCACATGTGGGAAGGTGAAGGTCACGATCTGTCCCGCATAAGACGGGTCGGTCATGATCTCCTGATAGCCTGTCATGGCGGTGTTGAAACAAAGCTCGGCCACCGTCTCGCCCGTGGCGCCAAAGCCGCGTCCGTAAAAAACGGTGCCATCTGCAAGAGCTAGGCAGGCGGTGGGGCGGGTTTGGGGGGCTTGGGACATGGGGTGCGCTCCGGGGGCTGGCAGGCAGGGGCAAAATCTGCGCGACACTAGGTCCGGGCTGGGGGGCGGTCAAGGGGCGGGTCTGGTTGTCTTGCGGGCGCAGCTTATATAAAGGGGCGAAACGATGAAGGCGTCCCCCAAAGGCTGGCGGCGCGAACAGAGGGTTTGAACCAGATGAGTATGCGTGAACGGATCGACACCGCCTTGAAGCAGGCGATGAGAGACAAAGACACGGCGCGTCTGGCGACGTTGCGTCTGATCAATGCGGCGATCAAGGATCAGGAGATTGCGGCGCGCGGCAAGGGGGGTGAGGTCAGCGTCAGCGATGACGACGTGCTGGCGATCCTTGGCAAGATGACCAAGCAGCGGCAGGAATCAGTGCGCGCCTATGAAGAGGGCGGGCGAATTGATCTGGCTGAGCGCGAGCGCGGCGAGGTTGTGATCATCGAGGAATTCTTGCCCCGCCAACTTGGCGATGATGAAGTGGAGGCCGCGATTGATGCGGCCATTGCCGAGACGGAAGCAAGTTCCATCCGCGATATGGGCACCGTGATGGGTGCTCTGAAGGCGCGCTATACTGGTCAGATGGATTTCGGCACGGTTGGGCCGAAGGTCAAGGACAAGCTCTGCTCCTGAGCTGAGTGGACCCGCCTATTGTTCGACGCTGCGCGCGACGCGTAGCGCGCCGGAAATCTCCGAATAGAGCACTTTGCGCTCGTCCTCGGACAAAAACGCGCCGATTTCGACCACACGTCCGCTGCCCTTGAGGGTCAGATAATGCGCGACCGGCCCGCCGGTGGGATGCATATCGACCTGTGCCCAATAGCTGTTGCAACCCCACTCCAGCACCTCACCCTTGGGGTTGGTGCGCGTCAGATGCACGGCATCGCTGTCGATGATCAGCGCCTCATGCATGCGCCCGGTGTCATAGCTGTGCGAGAGCGCCCACCACATTCCCGCAACTGCCGCGATCAGAAAGGGCAAGAGCCCCCACAGAACCACAGTACCCAAAAGCGGAATGAGCGGGAAGGTCAGGAAAATACATGTCACCATCATGAAACCCGCAAACCCCCGCTTGGGCAGCGAGCGATGTGGCCAAAGATCAAGCCGGGCAGGCGTGGCGGATGTGGGGGAGGAGGTCCATTCGTAAGGCATGGCTTTGTTTTAATCCGTATCGCGCGCGAGAAAAGTGCTGATTTGAAACCAAAGGGTCAAGGCCCGGCTTTGCTTGCACCGGATGTATATGTGTCGCAGGGTCAAGGCCGTGTTTGTGCACAGGGCTTCGCTATGAAAAAATCTGTCTTGTCCTTTGGCACGCTGGCATTGCTGGCGGGCGGTTTGTGGACGATTGCGGTTGCCCTTGAGGGCGCGGAGGAGATGGCGGTGCTGCGTGCAGAGGTGAGAGCCGCGCAGGGATATGACGAGGTGGATGTCGCGCGCGCGGTCCTGAGCGCGGCGCAGATCACATCCTTTGCACAAAATCTCGAATTTTGCGGCTATCTTGGGCTGGATGCTGCGGGCGTTATCCGCAGTTCGGAGGTGGTGCGGGGTCTGGTGGATGAATGCTCCCCCCTCTGGCCCGATGATCTGGAAGTCGTGGCCTCGTGGCATACCCATGCGGCCTATGACACCGGCGCGTGGTCAGAGGTGCCCACGGTGATTGATATCGAAGCCGATGAGGATGAGGGGATCGACGGTTATGTCGCCACCCCCGGTGGGCGCTTCTGGTTTGTGGATACCGAAGCGATGGAGGTCGTGCAGCTTTGCGCGCGGGGCGCGTGTGTGCCTGTGGACGTGGCTTACGTGCCCGGCTCGGAAGGGTACATCTGGCAAAGCTACACCTATCAGGAATTGCTGGACCGGGAGGCCGCGCAATAGGTTTGCCGGGTAAAACGCTGCTCAGCGCGAATATTTGATGAACGGTGTGAGCGTGCCGATACGGTCGTAAAGCTGCCGTGCGGTGTGGTTGAAATCCTGCGTCATCCAATAGACCGACGGGCAACCGTCTGCATCGGCGGCCTTGTAGACCGCCTTGATCAGGGCGCGGCCCACACCCGTGCCACGCACCGAAGGATCGGCGTAGAGATCTTGCAGGTAGCACACATCCTCAAGCCGCCAGTTATGGGCATGGTAGATATAGTGAACGAGGCCTACTGGCGTGCCGTTTTGCTCGGCGATCAAGGCGTTCTGGTGTGCGTGATCCGGGCTGAGCAGACGTTTGAACGTGGTCTGATAGACCTCCTCAGGCACGCTCGTCTCGTAATATTCCAGATAGGCTTTCCAGAGCGCGCGCCATGCGCCCTCATCCGATGGGGCGATGGGGCGGATCGTGGTTTGGGTCATGGGGGCGTGCTCCGGGGGTACACTACGAGGCTATTCGGCGGCGACGGGTTTAGGATCGGCCAGCGTGACGATATCCATCATGATCGTGTTCAGCTCAAAATCCTTGGGTGTGTAGACCCGCGCGATGCCCATCGCCGTGAGGCGGGCGGCGTCGTCATCGGGGATAATGCCACCCACGATCACGGGCGTGTCTCCGAGACCCGCACTGCGCATCCGCTCCATCAACTCCTCGACCAGAGGAATATGGCTTCCCGACAGGATCGAGAGGCCAACAACATGCGCCTCATCCTCCAGCGCGGCCTTCACGATTTCCTCAGGTGTCAGGCGGATACCCTCATAGCGCATATCCATCCCGCAATCGCGGGCGCGGAAGGCGATCTGTTCGGCCCCGTTGGAGTGGCCGTCAAGGCCCGGCTTGCCCATCAGGAACTTGAGGCGGCGGCCAAGACGGTCGCTGACCGCGCTCACGGCCTCGCGGATATCATCCAAGCCTTCGGTCATGTTTGATGGGCTGGCCGACACACCTGTGGGGCCGCGGTATTCGCCGTGCACGGCGCGCATCTGAGCGGCCCATTCGCCGGTGGTGACACCCACGCGGGCGGCATTGATGGAAGCGGGCATGATATTGCGCCCCTCGGATGCCGCAGCACGCAGATCGGCGAGGGCGATTTTCACAGCGGCCGCGTCACGCGCCTCGCGCCATGCGTTGAGGCGGTCGATTTGCTCGGCCTCGACCGCCGGATCGACGGTCATGATGCCGCCATCCTCGGTTTGGAGCGGCGACGGCTCGCCACTTTGCCATTTGTTCACGCCAACGACGATGGTCTCGTTACGCTCGATCCGGCCCAGCCGCTCTGCGTTGCTATCAACCAAACGGGCCTTCATGTAATCAATCGCACCGATCGCGCCGTCCATACTGTCGAGCGTATTCAGCTCGGCGCGCGCGCCGTCTTTCAGGGCCTCGACCTTCGCCTCGACCGCAGGGTTGCCATCAAAGAGGTCATCGAATTCCAGCAGGTCCGTCTCATAGGCGAGGATCTGCTGCATCCGCATCGACCATTGCTGATCCCAGGGGCGCGGCAGGCCAAGGGCTTCGTTCCACGCTGGCAATTGCACGGCGCGCGCGCGGGCGTTTTTGCTCAACGTCACGGCGAGCATTTCAATGAGGATGCGGTAGACGTTGTTCTCGGGCTGCTGCTCGGTCAGGCCGAGGCTGTTCACCTGCACGCCGTAGCGGAAACGGCGGAATTTGGGGTCCTCGACGCCGTAGCGCTCCAGCAAGATTTCGTCCCAGAGGTCCACAAAGGCGCGCATTTTGCACATCTCGGTCACGAACCGGATGCCTGCGTTCACGAAGAAAGAGATGCGGCCCGCGAGTGCCGGGAAATCCTCGGCGGGCACGCGGGGTTTCAACTCGTCCAGAACGGCGGTGGCGGTGGCAAGTGCAAAGGCAAGCTCCTGCTGCGGTGTCGCGCCTGCCTCTTGCAAATGGTAGGAACACACGTTCATCGGGTTCCATTTAGGCACATTGGTATAGCAATACTCGGCCACGTCCCCTATCATTTTGAGCGAGGGTTTGGGCGGGCAGATATAAGTCCCCCGGCTGAGATATTCCTTGATCAGATCGTTCTGCACCGTGCCTTGCAGGGCGCGCACATCCGCGCCTTGCTCCTCGGCCACCGCGATATAGAGCGACAAAAGCCATGGGGCCGTCGCATTGATCGTCATGGACGTGTTCATCTTCTCCAGCGGGATATCCTGAAACAACTGCCGCATATCGCCCAGATGGCAGACGGGCACGCCAACCTTGCCGACCTCGCCCTTGCTGAGGATATGATCGCTGTCATAGCCCGTTTGCGTTGGCAGATCGAAGGCCACGCTGAGGCCCGTCTGACCCTTTGCCAGATTCGAGCGGTAGAGCGCGTTGGAGGCCGACGCTGTGGAGTGGCCCGCATAGGTGCGGATCAGCCATGGGCGATCCTTGGCAGGGCTGTCGCTTGCTGGCGTGGTCGTCTCGGTCATGGCAGGGCCTCCGGAATCGATTGCGCAATAATCGTGCGTTGCTGCGGACATATCGGGAATTTTATACCTTTGTCAATTCGCTGCAACGCGGCATGATCGCCCGGCAGGGACGGTTGGTCAATCCCGCCGGCAAGAGCGCGCGCTTGGCCGAACTTCTGTGGCGCGCTTGTGTCTCTTGCTGTAATCAGGGAACGGGGCAACAAGACAAGGAGCGCGCATGACATCGACGGTGCAGATGCCGCTTTGGGCGCTCTTGCTCCTTCTGGCCTTTGCTGGGGTGACGTTCGCGTCGCATTTCCTCTTTCCGTCCGTGCGCTGGTTCTTTCGGCGGCGGCTGGAACGGGCGGTGGCGCAGCTCAACAAAAAACTCACCCGGCCCATCGAGCCTTTCAAGCTGGCCCGGCGGCAGGACATGATCCAGCGCCTTCTCTATGACCCGGACGTAACCGAGGCCATCGTGGATTATGCGCGCAAACATAATGTGCGTGAGGATGTGGCGTTTGAGAAGGCACGCCGCTATGCCCGCGAGATCGTCCCGAGCTTCTCGGCATTTGCCTATTTCAGCTTTGGTATCCGTCTTGCCAATTGGCTGGCCGGGACGCTTTACACGGTACGGCGGGGCAGTATGAACATGGCTGTTCTGGACGATATTGCCCCCGATGCGACGGTGGTTTTCATCATGAACCATCGCAGCAATATGGACTACGTGCTGGTCACCACGCTGGCATCGCAAGCCTCCGCGCTCAGCTATGCGGTGGGGGAATGGGCACGGGTCTGGCCGCTCAGTCGTCTGATCAAGTCGATGGGTGCTTATTTTATCCGCCGCCGCTCGCGCGGGGGACTCTACCGGGCCGTTTTGGGGCGCTATGTGCAGATGGCCACAGCGGGCGGGGTGACGCAGGCGATCTTCCCCGAGGGGGGGCTCAGCGTTGATGGGCTGACCAAGCCGCCAAAGCTGGGCCTGTTGTCTTATGTGGTGAATGGCTGGAAACCCGGCGCGCGTGACGTGGTCTTTGTGCCTGTGGCGATCAATTATGACCGGGTGCTGGAGGACCGCGTGCTGAGTGAGGCAGGGCGGCGCGGGGATCGGCGGTTTCGGGCGCGCATGTCGGTGATTGCGGGGTTCATCGCGCGGATGATGTGGTTCAGGTTGCGGGGTAAATTTGAACGGTTCGGGCTGGCGGCGGTGGTGTTTGCGGAGCCTGTGGCGCTGAGCAGCTATGGCCCGGAGCCGGATCTGGAGGCGCTGGGCACGGATCTGATGACGCGGATTGATGCCGCGATGCCGCTTCTCTTTGTGCCGCTTCTGGCGCGTGTGATGCTGCGGGCGGACGCACCGATTCCCGAGGCGGACCTGATCGAGGCGGTGCGCATGATGGGACAGGCCGCCTCGGGCGATGTGCCGATGGTCGACGATGAGGCGCTTCCGGGGGCCGTAGTCCGCGCGCAACGGCAGCTGTCGCGCCGGGGGCTGATCACGCAAGGTGAGGGCGGATGGCGGGCCAATCCGGGCGAGACGTTGCTTTTGCAATTCTACGCCAATTCTATCGCGCATTTTTACCCCAGTGATGCTGCACCCGCAAAGGAAATTTCTGCAACCGCTGGGTCATAAAGTTACAAAATGTAGGCTTTTGGCATTGCATTATTGCGCAAGTCGGCCTATCCACTCGGCCACTCCGCGAGTCAGCAGCGCGGCCAATCATATCTCAAGGGAGGCCGCTCATGGCTCTGGATACGGAAAACGGCATTGCGCCCTACGACGCCCCGGAAAAGGAGCTTTATGACATCGGCGAGATGCCCCCGCTGGGCTTTGTGCCGCCCAAGATGCACGCATGGGTGATCCGCCGCGAGCGGCACGGCGACCCCGACAAGGCGATGGAGCTTGAGGTGATCGACACGCCCACGCTCGACAGCCACGATGTGTTGGTTCTCGTGATGGCGGCGGGCGTGAATTACAACGGTGTCTGGGCGTGCCTCGGGCAGCCCGGCTCGGTGTTTGATGTCCACAAGGCGCCTTATGCGGTCGTCGGATCGGACGCGGCGGGCGTGGTCTGGGCTGTGGGCGACAAGGTGAAGCGGTGGAAAGTGGGCGACGAGGTCGTTATCCATTGCAACCAAGACGATGGCGACGATGAGGAGTGCAATGGCGGCGATCCGATGTTCTCCCCCAGCCAACGGATCTGGGGGTATGAGACGCCCGGCGGGTCCTTCGGGCAGTTCACCGCCGTGCAATCGCAGCAGCTCATGCCGCGCCCCAAGCACCTCACATGGGAAGAGAGCGCGTGCTACACGCTGACGCTGGCCACCGCTTACCGGATGCTTTTTGGCCACGAGCCACATGACCTCAAACCCGGCCAGAACGTGCTGGTCTGGGGCGCGTCGGGCGGCATTGGCTCGTTCGCGATTCAGCTGATCAACACCGCAGGCGCCAACGCGATTGGCGTGATCTCGGACGAAGATAAACGCGACTTCGTGATGGAACTGGGCGCGAAGGGCGTGATCAACCGCAAGGATTTTTCCTGCTGGGGTCAAATGCCGACGGTGAACACCGATGAATATGTCGAATGGTTCAAAGAGGCGCGCCGTTTTGGCAAGGCGATCTGGGAGACCACGGGCAAAGGCGTGAATGTCGACATGGTGTTCGAGCATCCCGGCGAGGCCACATTCCCGGTCTCCACATTCGTGGTGAAGCGCGGTGGCATGGTCGTGATCTGCGCGGGTACGTCGGGCTACAACTGCACCTTCGATGTGCGCCATATGTGGAGCCACCAGAAGCGGCTTCAGGGCTCGCACTTTGCGCATCTGAAACAGGCGGCAGCGGCGAACAAGCTGATGCTGGAGCGGCGGATCGATCCGTGCATGTCCGAGGTGTTCACTTGGGCGGACCTGCCGCAGGCGCATATGAAAATGCTGCACAATGAGCACAAACCGGGCAACATGGCCGTGCTTGTTCAGGCCCCCAAGACAGGCCTTCGGACCGTCGAAGATGTGCTGGATGCGAGATAATAAAATCTATTTCTGGCGGCACGAAAGCGATAGCCCGCGCATCTCTCATGAGGTTCGCGGGCTTTTGCGCGCCCGTGCGTGGCCCCAACGGGCAGTTCGCGCTCTACACGGTCAGCTATAATTGCGAGGATGCCGCCTGGGCCGCCTTTACCGGGCAAAATCGCCGCAGCCTGATCCTCATCCCGATGCGTCCAACCTAAGGACCTAGCTGCCGACCATGCCCACGATCTCATAGGTCCGCTTGAGGATCGGGGCCGCGATGGCCCGTGCATCCGCCGCGCCGCGCGCAAGGATCGCGTCGATCTCGCCCGTGTCCTGCATCAGGCGGCTCATCTCGCCCGAAATGGGTGCCATCTTGTCCACAGCCAGATCGGCCAGCGCCGGTTTGAACTCGGAAAACGCCCGCCCGCCCATCTCGCGCATCACGTCTTCGGCGCTCACATCGGCGAGGCCTGCGTAGATGTTCACCAGATTGCGTGCCTCGGGGCGGCCCTCAAGACCGTCCAGCTCGGAGGGCAGCGGCTCTGCGTCTGTCTTGGCCTTGCGAATTTTCTTGGCGATCGTGTCGGCATCATCGGTCATGTTGATCCGGCTCATATCCGAGGGATCAGATTTGGACATTTTCTTCGATCCGTCGCGCAGGCTCATCACACGTGTGGCGGCCCCTTCGATCACAGGCTCGGTGATGGGGAAGAAATCTACGCCGTAGTCGTGGTTGAACTTCGCCGCGATGTCGCGCGTCAGCTCCAGATGCTGTTTTTGATCCTCGCCCACGGGTACATGGGTCGCGTGGTAGATCAAGATATCGGCGGCCATGAGCGCGGGATAGCCAAAGAGACCCAGCGAGGCGTTTTCGGCATTCTTGCCCGCCTTGTCCTTGAACTGCGTCATCCGCTTCATCCAGCCCATGCGCGCCACACAGCTCAGCACCCAGCCAAGCTGCGCATGTTCTGCCACCTGGCTTTGATTGAAGAGAATGGACTTTTCCGGATCAAGCCCCGAGGCGATGAAGCCCGCACAAAGCTCGCGCGTGGCGCGCGAGAGGCTTGCAGGGTCCTGCCAGACAGTGATCGCATGCAGATCGACCATGCAATAGAGGCTTGGCGTGCCGCTCTCCTGCATCGCGACAAAGCGTTTGATCGCACCGAGGTAATTGCCCAGCGTCAGCCCGCCCGAGGGCTGAATGCCGGAAAATACGCGAGGTGTATGGGGCCGCGTGTCAATCGGTGCCGTCATGGCCGCGTCTCCTGTCTGGATTTCTGGTTCCGCCTCGCTTACCCATGCGCCAAAGCCCCGTCAAGGAGACGCGCATGGACGCCCCCACAAACCAAAGCCCGATCAACCCGCTCCCGCCCGTTGTGGTGCTGCTTTTCTTTGCGGTGTTGATCCCCGAGCTTATCTTCTTCGCAGGCGAGGCGGGGCTGATTGGTGGCGCGCAGGCGGTGGGCTGGCGCAGTGCGGCGCTTCAGGATTATGCCTATAACACCGATCTGATGGGACAGATGTTTCGTGCCTCGGTCTATCCGGCCGAGCATCTCATGCGAATTGTGACCTATCCTTTCGTGCATGGCTCTGCGACCGAGGCGGTGTTTTCGGGCGCGATCCTTTTGGCGTTGGGCAAGTTCGTGGGCGAGGTCTATCGCGGCTGGGCCGTGCTGGCGGTGTTCTTTGCCTCCGCCATCGCCGGTGCGCTGATCTATACGGGGGTGGCAGGGCCAGATCCGTGGCTTTACGGCGCATTTCCGGGCTCCTATGGGCTGATTGGGGCGTTCACGTTTCTTTTGTGGCTCAATCTGGGGCGCGCGGGGGCCAATCAGGCGCGGGCCTTTATGCTCATCGGGTTTTTGATGGGCGCTCAGCTTCTCTTCAGCCTGCTCTTTGGTGGGGGCATGAAATGGGTCGCTGACCTCACAGGGTTTGCCACCGGATTTGCTCTGTCGTTTTTCGTCAGCCCCGGCGGCTGGTCCGCGTTTCTGGACCGCATTCGCCAGCGGTGAGGCGCGCCGCGGCGTCTACCCGCGTCTGAACATGCCGCGCAGCTCGTTCATGCGGAACGCACCCAGAAGCCGCCCGGCGATGAAGTATGTGGCCGCTCCCACGGTGATCAGCACCAAAAGCGTTAGCCACCGCCAGCCGGGCACGCCGAAGAACGGCCCAATGACCAGAAGCGACATCCAAAGTACCGCGCCCATGATCGCCGCCGCCACGCAGATCCGCCAGACCCTGCTGCGGAACCGCGCGTCGAACCGCGCCACCTCGCCAAATTGCCGCGTGCCGCGCGCCAAAAGCCAGACCATCGCCCAGCCCGCGAGCGTCGTGGCAATCGCCGCCGCGATCCAGCCGATCACGGGTGCGAGGCCGATGGCGAGGGCGGCATTCACGACCATTGCGACGACCGCATAATGGAACGGGCGTTTCGTGTCCTCACGCGCGAAATAGATGGGCTGGAGCACTTTTTGCAGCACAAACGCAGGCAGGCCGAGGCCGTAGATGCCCACTGCCAGCGCCGTGGCCGCCGTATCATCCGGGCCGAATGCGCCGCGCTCAAAAAGGACCGAGACCAGCGGGAAGGGCACGACCATCAGCGCCACAGACGAAGGGATGGTGAGCGCTAAGGAAAGCTCGCCCGCGCGGCTCAGCGCCTCGCGTCCGCCCGCCCCATCGCTGGTTTTCAGACGCCGTGACAGATCCGGCAGCAGCACAATCCCCACGGCAATCCCCACCACGCCCAGAGGCAATTGGTAAAGCCGGTCAGCGGCATAAAGCCAGCTCACCGCATTGTCGAAATTCGACGCCACCTGCTGCCCCACCAGAAGATTGATCTGCATGACCCCGCCTGCCAGGGCCGCAGGTACGGCGATGCGCACCAGTTGGGCCATATCCGGCGTCCAGCGGGGCCGCACCAGCCGCACATTCTGCCCCGCGCGCTTTGCCGCCACCCAAACAAGGGCCAGCTGTGCGACCCCTGCGAAAGGGATGGTCCAGACCAGCGCCTCGATCACCGCGCCGCCTATGATGACCGCGCCGATCATCGCTGCACAGAGCATGACGTTCAGCAATACGGGGGCTGCGGCGGCCGCCATGAACCGGCCCGTGGAGTTCAAGACGCCCGAGAGGAGCGCCGCCAGCGAGATGAAAAGAATGTAGGGAAAGACGATCCGGCCAAACCCCACGGTCAGATCGAACCGCGCATCCTGCGCAAATCCGCCCGCCGTGGCCCAGACCAGCGCGGGCATGAACACCATCGACAGCCCGGTGAGCAGCATCAGCACAAGGGCCAGCCCACTCATCGCTTGGCTTGCGAACCCATCGGGATCATCTCCACCCTCAAGCCGTTTGGAGAACATCGGCACGAAGGCCGCGTTGAACGCCCCTTCGGCAAAGAAGCGGCGAAAGAGATTGGGCAGGCGGAAGGCCGCGACGAACGCGTCCATCAACGGCCCCGGCCCCACAAAGCCCGCAATCAGCACATCGCGCAGAAATCCCAAGATCCGGCTCAGAAGCGTCCAGACGCCAACGGTCATCACGCCGCGCATCAGGCGGCTCATGTGCTGGCCCTTTGCGCGCCCTCGGAAATGGCAAGGCGCAGCTTCTTTTCCAGCCCTTTTTGTTTCGCGTCCGAATGGAACTTCAGCCCGAACATATCCTTGACGTAGAACGTATCGACCACCTGCTCGCCATATGTCGCGATAACGGCGCTTGCGATATAGACATGCGCCTCAGCCAGTGCGCGGGTAAGATCATAAAGAAGGCCCGGGCGGTCGCGTGTGTCGACCTCGATGATGGTGTAGATCTCAGAGCCTTCATTGTCGAAGGTGATGTGGGTCGGCACCCGGAAGGCGCGCTCGCGCTTTTTGATCTTGTCGCGCGATTGCATGGCGTCGGAGGCTTTGATCTCGCCTTTGAGGGTCTTGTGGATGGAGGCGCGCAGGCGCGGCAGGCGCGCGGCCTCGTAAGGGTGCCCATCGGCGTCCTGAACCCAGAAAGCGGCGGTGGCGAAACCGTCATTGGACGTATAGGTCCGCGCGTCGACCACATTGGCACCGACCAGCGCCAAGGCACCGGCAAGGCGTGAGAAAATGCCCGGATGATCGGCCATGACAAAGCAGGCGCGGGTCGCGTCGCGGTCCTCGTCCACATCCAGATCAATGGCGATATCACCCTCCTTGATGTCGCGCAGGAGCCGCGCAAAGACCGCATGTGCCGTGACGTGCAATCCCTGCCAATAGGGTGGATAATGCCGCGCCGTCTCGGCCTTGAGGGCGCGCGCGTCCCACCCTTCAAGTGCGGCGCGCAGGTTGCGTTTGGCGTCCGAGCCGCGTTGCTCGCGGTTGAGGTCTTCGAGACCGCCCTCCATGGCGCGGCGCGTCTGGCGGTAAAGCGCGCGAATGAGCGAGGCTTTCCAGTTATTCCACGTGCCCGGCCCCACGCCGCGAATATCGCAGACCGTAAGGACGCAGAGCATATCAAGCCGCTCGCGCGTCTGCACCGCCTTGGCAAAATCGCGCACCGTGCGCGGATCAGCGATATCGCGCTTTTGCGCCATATCGGACATCAAAAGGTGATAGCGCACCAGCCATTCGGCGGTGTCCACTTCCTTGGGTTTGAGGCCCAGACGCGGGGCCACTTTGCGCGTGATCTGCGCGCCAAGGATGGAATGATCCTCATCCCGTCCCTTGCCGATATCATGGAGCAAAAGGGCCACATAAAGCACCCGGCGGTTGATCCCTTCCTTAAGGATCGACGAGACGACGGGCAGCTCCTCGATCAGCTCCTCGCGCTCGATCATGGCGAGGTGGCGGATACATTGGATCGTATGCTCGTCCACGGTGTAGTGGTGATACATGTTGAATTGCATCATCGCCACGATCGGCTCAAACTCGGGGATGAAGGTGCTGAGCACGCCCAGCTCATTCATCCGGCGCAACGCGCGCTCGGGGTTGCCGTGTTTCAGCAACAGTCCCAAGAAGAGCTTTTGCGCCACAGGATCGGCGCGCATATCGTCATCGATCAGGTCCAGATTGGCCGTGACCAGCCGCATCGCATCGGGATGAATGAAGAGCCCCGTGCGCAGCGCCTCCTCAAAGAGGCGCAGGATGTTCATCCGGTCGGCGAGGAACTCTGCATCATCGGCAATGGCGAGACGGCCATGCACCTCCAGATAGCCGGGCTTGAGCTTTTTGCGGCGACGAAAAAGACGCTGCAACAAAGGCTCTGACTTGACGTGATCTGCCTCAAGCTTGGTCAGGAAGATGCGGGTGAGATCGCCCACGGCGGTGGCGTGGCGGAAATAATCCTGCATGAACACTTCGACGCCCCGCCGCCCGGCTGTGTCGGTATAGCCCATCCGCTCGGCCACCTCGACTTGCAGATCGAAGGTCAGCTGCTCGGTCGGGCGGCGGGTGACCAGATGAAGATGGCAACGCACGGCCCACAGGAAATTCTCGGCCTGCGTGAAGGTCTCGAATTCGTCAGAGGTGAATACCTTGAGCCGCACAAGCTCAGCGGTGTTGGTGACCCGGTAAATATATTTGGCGATCCAAAAGAGCGATTGCAGGTCGCGCAGCCCCCCCTTGCCCTCTTTCACGTTGGGCTCAACCATGTAGCGCTGGCCGCCCTGCTTTTCATGGCGCGCGTCACGCTCCTCCAGCTTGGCCTCGATAAACTCCCGCTCGGAGTTTTTGAACAGGTCGTTCCAGAGGCGGTGATTCAACTGCCCGGCCAGTTTTGGGTCGCCGGTGAGGTGACGATTTTCCAAAAGCGCGGTGCGGATCGTGAAATCCTCACCCGCAAGGCGCACACAATCGCCGATGGTGCGGCTGGCATGACCCACTTTGAGGCGCAGATCCCAGAGCATGTAGAGCATGGTCTCGATCACGCTCTCGGCCCAGCCGGTGATCTTGTAGGGCGTGAGAAACAAGAGATCGACATCCGATTGCGGGGCCATTTCGCCGCGCCCATAGCCGCCGACGGCCATGAGGGTCAGCCTCTCCGCCTCGGTTGGGGTGGGCAGGGGGTGCAGGCGCTTGGTCGCCAGTTCATGCACGCTCAGCACGAGACAATCAGTGAGCCATGTATAGGCGCGCGTGGCCGCTCGCGCCTCAAACGGATGGGTTGCCAGTGCGGCGGCGATAGCATCACGCCCGCTTTTTTGGGCGGCCCCGAGGATGCGTAGAGCCTCCCCGCGCAAGTCCTCTGTTGCGACGGCGTCAAGTGCTGCGCGCACAGCATGTTGATCGAACACATCCTGCGCGGGGCAGATCAGGTCGTCCGGCAGGGCGGCAGTATCAGGTGTGGCGAGGTCTTGCAGTGTTTAGAACCCCGCGCGGCCAAAGCTGCTGGGCGCTTGCTCCAAAATGACCAGCTTTTTGTCGCGGACCGAGGCGATGGCGAGGCCGCGTTCGTTCGTGCCATCCGGGCGCAGGCGGAAGACGCCATCGACGCCTTGGAACCCGGCCGATTGTGTGAGGCCCTCGCGGCTCAGAGCATCGCCCTGACCGGATTTGGCCAGTGCGCCGATTGCTGCAATGCCGTCATAGGCAAGGCCCGCGATTGCATGGGGCGCGTTGCCGTTTGCCTCTTGGAAACGGGCCGCAAAACGGGCGGAGCGGTTCGGATCAGGCATGGCGAACCAGCCGTTCTGCACACCGGGCAGGTCCAGCGTCTGGGCCGGTTTGTCCCAGCGTGAGAGGCCGATATACTGCATGTTGGCCGGGTCCAGCCCGGTCTCAGGCAGCATTTGTGAGAAAAGCGGCAGCGCGCCTGCGGTATTGGCGGTCATGAAAATCGCGTCCGTATTGGTGCTGCGCGCGGTGGCCGCGATTTGGGGCACGACGGCAACGACACCCTGCTGGCTGAATTCATACGCAATGGTGCCGACCAGCGTGCCGCCTGCGGTAGCGGTGGCTTTCTGAATGGCTTGTTTACCAAGCTCGCCTGAGAGGTTGTTGGAATGCACCGCGAGGATGCGGCGCTTGCCCTGCTGAACGGCGTATTTTGCAAGGCGGTCAGCGGTGTTGTCGAAGGTTTGTCCCAGCACAAAGAGGTTGCCCCCCGCGATGCTTGCATTATTGGAAAACGCCAGCACATTGATGTTTTTGGGTGCCATCGCCACGGCCACGGCATTGGCCGATTCGGCGTGAAGCGGGCCTAGGATGATCTTGGCACCATCGGCGGCGGCATTCAGGGCGGCTTGCTGTGCCTGACCTGCCTGACCTGCCGTGCCATAGACCCGCAGGTCGATCCGAACACCCTGAAGATCTGCCACGGCAAGGCGTGCTGCGTTCTCAAGATCCCGCGCCAAAGCAGCCTCCTGTGCGCTGGAGGACCCATGCGGGACCAGCAGGGCAACGGCCACAGGTGCACCGGGATCAATGCTCTGCCCGGAATTACCGCCACTGCCACCGAGGCTCGCGGGCTGACAGGCGGCCACAATCAGAACAGTGCACAGAGCGGCCAAACGGCGCATCGCCTTGCGGGCAGACGAGAAAACAGCAAACATGGGGAACCTTTCACTCGGATGACGGAAGGCGCGCAACACGGCACGCCGGACGTTGATGGCAATCATAAACGACAGACGGGGCGGGTCCAGTGGCTATTGCGAATAAGCAGACCCTTGCGCCGGGGCTCTACCTTGTGGCGACGCCCATTGGGGCGGCACGCGACATCACGCTCCGCACGCTTGATATTCTGGCCAGCGCCGATGTGCTGGCCGCAGAAGATACGCGAAGCCTGCGCAAGCTGATGGATATCCATGGGATTGCATTGGGGGATCGGCCTCTGGTGGCCTATCATGACCACAATGGCGACCGGGCGCGCCCTCGGCTTCTGGCGGCGATGGCAGACGGAAAATCAGTGGCTTACGCCTCGGAGGCGGGGACGCCCATGGTGGCGGATCCAGGGTTTGACCTTGCGGGGGCGGCGGTGGCTGAAGGGTATGGGCTGATCTCGGCCCCCGGGCCCTCGGCGGTGATCACGGCGTTGACTGTTGCGGGGTTGGCCACGGATAAGTTTTTGTTCGCAGGGTTTTTGCCGAACACCGCATCACAGCGGAAAACCGCGCTCAAAGCGCTCGCAGGTGTGCCCGCAACGCTTGTATTCTACGAATCGCCCAAACGGGTCGCGGCCATGCTGCGCGATGCGGCGGAGGTTCTGGGCGGCGCGCGCGAGGCGGCACTCTGCCGTGAGTTGACTAAGAAATTCGAGGAAGTGCAGCGCGGCTGCCTCAGCGAATTGGCCGCTGAGGCAGCCGCGAACCCCCGCAAAGGCGAGATGGTGGTGCTTATTGCGCGCGGCGATTCAGAAAATATTAGCGAAGATGATGTTGAAGGGATGGTGACGAGAGCGCTCGAAGAGATGTCGGTGCGTGATGCGGCGGATTATGTGGCGGCCAAGACCGGGCAGAAACGGCGCATGGTCTACCAGATTGCACTGCGGCTGGCAGGGGATGCGGAATGAAGCACAGTGACGTTGACGATTGCGACGCGCGGCCAGTTCATGCGCGCCAGCGGGCTGGTCGGCAGGCCTATTTGTCTGGCCATGCGGCCGAGGCGCGCGCGATTGATCTCTACGTCGCACGCGGGGCCGTCTTGTTGGAAACCCGTTGGCGCGGGCAAAGCGGCGAGATCGACCTGATCTTTGAGCAAGACGGCGAGATCATTTTTGCCGAGGTGAAATCTGCACGCACTCATGAGGCCGCCATCGCCCGTCTTGGGCGCGCCCAGATGCAGCGCATTCACCGTGCGGGCTCGGAATACCTTGCGCATACGCCCAAGGGGCAGCTTTCTGATGTGCGCTTCGATCTGGTTGTGGTCGACGGGCAAGGGTGCGGTGATATCCTCGAAGGGGTGTTCTCACATTTCTGAATTGCGCGCGGCTGGTGCATGGCCCATGTAGGACACCGTGTATCATCCGCGAGGACAGGCCATGAAAATCGCATTCCAGATGGACCCGATCGGGCCGATCAATATCAACGCTGACAGCACCTTCCGCCTTGCAGAAGAGGCTCAGGCCCGCGGGCATGAGCTTTTTTATTATACGCCCGACAAGTTGGCCTATGAAGAAGGGCGCGTAACGGCGCGTGGTTGGCCGCTTACGGTGCAGCGGGTCGTGGGCGATCATGCGATCTTGGGGGATGAGCAAACGGTCGATCTTGCGGAGTTCGATGTCGTCTGGCTCCGGCAGGATCCGCCGTTTGATATGTTCTATATCACCACAACGCATCTTCTGGACCGGCTCGCTCCCGGCACTTTGGTGGTAAACGATCCGTTTTGGGTGCGCAATTTCCCAGAAAAGCTTTTGATTCTCGATTTCCCAGAGTTGATGCCCCCCACCACAATCGCGCGCGATCTGGGAACGATCCGCGCCTTCAAGGACCGCCATGGGGATGTGATCCTCAAGCCGCTTTATGGCAATGGTGGTGCGGGCGTATTCCTTCTGCGCGAGGGCGATAGCAACCTTAGCTCGTTGCACGAGATGTTCACGGGGTTCAGCCGTGAGCCCTTGATCGTGCAAAAATTCCTGCCCGAGGTGTCGGCGGGCGACAAGCGCGTCATCTTGGTGGATGGAGCCCCAGTCGGCGCTATCAATCGGGTGCCGGCCAAGGGCGAGACGCGCTCCAACATGCATGTCGGCGGGCGGCCCGAGAAAGTGGACCTGACCGAGCGGGATATGGAGATTTGCGCGGCGATTGGCCCCTTGCTTCGCGAGAAGGGGCAGGTCTTCGTCGGGATTGACGTGATCGGGAAGTATCTGACCGAAATCAACGTGACCTCCCCCACCGGCATTCAGGAGCTTGAGCGCTTTGACGGTGTGAACATCGCTGCAAAGATCTGGGAGGCGATCGAGGCCCGCCGCGCATGAGTGCCCTTTTGCGCCTTCTGAATCCCTATCTGCGCCTCACGGAAAAGACTCATATGGCGCGGGCCGCCACGCCCGCGCGGCTCCGGCGCAGTTTTGAGCGCAAGGCGCGCATGTTTTTCCATGGCCCTCGCGCGGTCCGAACGAGCATCTGGGCGGGCGAAGGTCTGGAGCTTTCGGGACCAGAGGACGGCCCCTTGATCTTCTATATCCATGGCGGCGGCTTTATCTTTGGGTCCCCTGAGACGCACCGGGCCATGGTGGCGCGGCTTTGTCATATGGCCGGGATGCGGGCCGTCTTGCCGCGCTACCGCCTGGCACCCGAGTATCCGTTTCCCGCAGCGCAGGAGGATGTGATGACGGCCTACCGCGCGGTCATGGATCATCCCGGCGGCGTCTTTTTGGGGGGCGACAGTGCGGGCGGCGCGCTTGCCCTGTCTCTTTTGGCGCAGATCACAGCGGAGGGTTTGCCGCAGCCTTTGGGCACGTTTGCGTTCTCGCCGCTCACGGATCTGAGCTATTCCGGCGCCAGTTTCACCCAAAACGCCAGCAGCGATGTGGTGCTGCCTGCGCAGCGGGCGGGTGATATGGCCGAGATGTTTTTGAGTGGCCACAGCCCGATGGACCCGCGCGCCTCACCGCTTTTTGCGCGTTTTGTCGGGGCGTCGCCCGTCTGGATGACAGTGGGAGACACCGAGATATTGCTGGACGATACGCGGCGGATGACGGCGCATTTGCGCAGCGAGGGTGTGGACGTCACGACCATAATCAAGCCTGATCACCCGCATGTCTGGCCGCTTTTTCACAATATCCTGCCCGAGGCACGCACCACGCTGGGCGAGGTGGTCGCATGGCTTACATCTCGGGCGCGCCGGTGATCCGGTAGCTGACCGCCTCGGCCACATGCGGGCGGCGGACCTCTGCCTCACCATCCAGATCGGCGATCGTGCGCGCCACGCGCAGCACCCGATGATAGCCGCGTGCAGACAGCCCAAAGCGTTCGGCCACCGTGTTGAGCAGATCGCGCCCTTGCGAATCCGGTGCTGCAAGCTCGCTGAGAACTTCGCCCTCCGCATCGGCATTGAGATGCATATCTGCGTGGTTCTCGAAACGGGTTTCCTGCACCGCTCGGGCACCGGCCACACGGGCCGCGATGTCGGTGGATGGCTCTCCTGAACTGGGCAGGTCCAGATCGGTATAGCTCACCGGCGGTACCTCAATGCGCAGATCAAACCGGTCCATCAAAGGTCCGCTGATCCGCCCCATATACTCCTCCCCGCAGGCGGGCGCGCGTGAGCAGGCCCGCGCCGCATCGCTGAGATACCCGCATTTGCAGGGGTTCGCGGCGGCGATCAGCATAAAGCGGCACGGATAGCGCACATGAGCGTTGGCGCGGGCAATCATCACCTCGCCAGACTCGATAGGCTGGCGCAGGGTTTCGAGCACGTTGCGGGCAAATTCCGGCAGCTCGTCCATGAAGAGAACGCCATTATGCGCGAGGCTGATCTCGCCCGGCCCCGCGCGTCGCCCGCCACCCACCACGGCGGCCATTGAGGCGGTGTGATGCGGCGCGCGGAAAGGGCGTGCGAGGTTGATCCCGCCCTCATTGAGCAGCCCTGCGAGTGAGTGGACCATGGACGTCTCCAGCGCCTCGCGTGGGGTGAGGGGCGGTAAAAGCCCCGGCAGGCGCGCGGCGAGCATGGTTTTGCCCGATCCCGGAGGGCCCGCCATCAGCAGATGATGCCGCCCTGCGGCCGCGATCTCCAACGCGCGCTTGGCGCGCTCCTGCCCCTTCACATCGCGCAGGTCCTTGCCGCTTGTTGTGCTGTTCACCGCGCCCGGCTCGGACGGGGTCAGGGGCGCTTGCCCGGTGTAGTGGCGCACCACATCCGTGAGGGTGGCGGCGGCCAACACGCAGGTCGCCCCGACCCATGCGGCTTCCGCGCCCGAGAGCTTGGGGCACAGGAGCGTGCGGTCTTCCTCGGCGGCGGCCATGGCGGCGGGGAGCGCGCCCAAGACGGGCATCAGCGTGCCGTCGAGGGATAATTCGCCCAGAGATGTGGTCTCCTCCACCGCGTCTTTGGGGATGATGTCGAGCGCTGCAAGCAGGGCCAGCGCGATGGGCAGGTCGAAATGGCTGCCTTCCTTGGGCAAGTCCGCGGGGCTGAGATTGATCGTGATCCGTTTGGAGGGCAGGGCGATAGCCATGGAGGTGAGCGCCGTGCGCACCCGGTCGCGGGCCTCGGAGACGGCTTTGTCAGGCAGGCCCACGAGCGAGAAGGACGGCACCCCGGGTGTGACGGCGCATTGCACCTCGACCTGCCGCGCCTCGATCCCGTCGAAGGCGACCGTATAGGCACGCGCGATCATTGCGATTCTCTCCGTTCGTAAACCTTGGTTAACGATGCGAGAGGAGTGTTTAAGAATGGTTAACGATTATGCCGCCGGAGCGTCGCCGGGCCAGTGCGTGCTTTTGAGATCCATCCGGTAGCGGGCAAGCTCGGGGCCGTGGGTGAGGGCCAATGCGCGCCACCGGCGGAAAGAAGGCTCGGCCAGATGGGCGTCCACATAGGCCTGCGCGGAGGGCGAGACGTTGAGCTGATACCCGGCGATGCGCGCGGCCACGGGCGCATACATCGCATCCACGATGCCGTAAGCGCCGCAGAGCCACGGACCCTCCGGCGCGCAGGTGTCGCGCGCATGGTCCCAGAGCGTCTCGATACGGCGCAGCTCCGCTGTGACCGCCTCTGGGGCCGCGAAATCCGTGTAGCATTTGCGCAGGTTCATCGGGCAGGCACCGCGCAGGGCCATGAAGCCCGTGGCCATTTCGGCCGACAGAGCGCGGGCCGTTGCGCGGGCGTGAGGGGCCACAGGCCAGAGAGGCAAATCCGGGTGACGCGAGGCCAACTCCTCTGCAATGGCGAGCGTTTCGCCGATCACCGTGCCATCCGGCAGGCGCAGGGCAGGTACCGTCTTTGCGGGCGCTATTTCCGGCAGCAGTTCGGGCACCAATCCATCGTCAAAGCAGATCGTGCGCACGTCATGTGGGATTTTAAAGCGATCAAAGAGAAGCCAAGGCCGCATGGACCATGTGGAATAAGTGCGATCACCGAGAAAGAGTGTGTATGTCATGGACCGAGATTAGCGGGGGACGTGTCCCGCGCAAAACGGTATTTTGTGCGGGGTGCCATCACGGAACCTGATTGATCCGCTCGGCCTGCCAGCGCCCGGCCTCATGGCACAATGTCGTGACGGAAAGATTGTCGATTTTATGTGCGAAGGCCTGATAAGCGCTTAGCCCGAGGGCATTTTGCACTTGGGTCAGGATCGCGCCGAAATGGGCGACGATGATGATCTCGCGCCCGGGATGGGCTCTGATCAGCCGCTCGGTCGCGCCTGTCACGCGGGCGTGGATGTCATTCCAGCTTTCTCCGCCGGGGGCACTCAGATCACCCGGCTCCTCCCAGAAACGCCGCAGGCGGTCGGGCTCGACCTTCGTGTCGAATGTCTCAAGCTCCCACGCGCCAAAATGGATTTCGCGCAGGTTTGCGTCATGCGGCAAGCGGGAGCGATTGCCCGTGATGGCGTCGGCGGTGGCCACGGCGCGGCTGAGATCCGACGACACGACCAAGGCATCCTCGGGCAGGAGAGCTTCTAGCCGGGCAATCTGCGCCCGGTCGCTGAGATCGGCGGGCAGATCGGACCAACCGACCATGGATTTGGCATGGGTCGGGCCGTGGCGGACCCATGTTATGCGGCTCATGGGAGGGTCCCTTTAAGCACTTGGGGCAGGCCCGCGATGACCTGCACCACCAAAGCGGCCTCGGCCGCGAGGCGCTGGTTCAACGCGCCTTGGGCGTTTTGAAACCGACGGGCGAGCTTGTTATCGGGCACGACCGACAGGCCCACCTCGTTCGAGACGACCACGACCGGCGCGGCACAGGCGCCAAGTGCAGCCATCAGAGCACCCTCGGCCTGGGCCAGATCATGCTCGGCCAGGATATGATTGCTGAGCCAAAGGGTCGCGCAATCCAGCAAGACAACATCGCCCGGTGCAGCAGCAGACAGGGCGGGGGCCAGATCGAGCGGAGCCTCATGGGTGCGCCACCCGTCGCCGCGTTGCACCAGATGTGCTGCGATCTTGGCGCGCATTTCATCGTCGAAGGCCTGCGCCGTCGCGATATAGTGCCGTGGACGGGCGGTGCGCATGACCAGCGCTTCGGCAAATGCGGATTTTCCTGAGGCAGCGCCTCCTAGAACCAAACTCAAGCGAGGCAACATTTTTTTATCCTCCTTAGTGATCCGCTTCGTTCGTCGTTTCGTAACACTTGGTAAGACGACACAAAAGGTCGCTCTGCGCGGCTTCAATCTGGGGGAATGACAATGCCTGTAGATACGCAACAATCTAGCTCGATGTCACGCAAGGCCATGAAGGCCGAACTTCTCGATGCGGAAACGGAACTGAAGCTGGCCTATGCTTGGCGCGATCACCGCGACGAAGAGGCGCTTCACCGTCTGATCACCGCCTATATGCGGCTGGCGATTTCCATGGCCTCGAAATTCCGCCGTTATGGCGCGCCGATGAATGATCTGATCCAAGAGGCGGGTCTGGGCCTGATGAAGGCGGCGGACAAGTTTGATCCCGATCGCGGCGTGCGGTTTTCGACATATGCGGTCTGGTGGATTAAGGCGAGCGTGCAGGATTACGTGATGCGCAACTGGTCGATGGTGCGCACCGGCTCCACCTCCTCGCAAAAGTCGCTTTTTTTCAATATGCGCCGCGTGCAAGCCCGGCTGGAGCGTGAGGCGATGGCACAAGGCCAAGAGCTTGACCGCTACCAGTTGCGCGAGATGATCGCGACCGAAGTGGGCGTGCCCTTGCGGGACGTGGAGATGATGGAAGGCCGGCTTTCGGGCTCGGACTTCTCGCTCAATGCCACGCAAAGCTCTGAAGATGAGGGGCGCGAGTGGATTGACGCACTGGAAGATGATGGCCCTCGTGGCGATGAGATTGTCGAGCAGGGGCATGATCAGGAAGCGCTGCGCATGTGGCTGGCTGATGCGATGGGCAAGCTGAACGAGCGCGAGCGGTTTATCGTGCGTGAGCGCAAACTGCGCGACGAGCCGCGCACGCTGGAAAGCCTCGGCAATGAGCTGAGCCTGTCCAAAGAGCGTGTGAGGCAGCTTGAGGCGGCGGCGTTTCAAAAGATGCGCAAGTCGCTGGAGGCCAAGGGTTCTGAGGTTCACAACCTTCTGGTATGAGAGTTGTGGCGGCCCTGATCGTGGCGCTTTGTGCGCCGCTTGGGGCCGCCGCGCAGATGGCAGAGGCGCTGTCGGTCGCTGCGGGCGCCGATGTTGTGATCCTTGGCGAGGCGCATGATAACCCGGACCATCACGCAGTGCAGGCGGCTTTTGTCGCAGGGATTGCCCCTGCGGCGATTGTGTTCGAGATGTTAGATGCGGCGCAGGCGGGGGCCATAACCCCCGATTTGCTGGCCAATGAGGCAGCATTGGAAGCGACCTTGGGCTGGGAGGCGTCAGGCTGGCCCGATTTTTCGATGTATTACCCGATATTTGAAGCGGCAGGTGATGCGGCGTTCTATGGTGCTGCCGTTCCGCGTGCAAAGGCACGTGCGTCGATGAGCGCGGGTGTCGTCGCGGCATTTGGGCCGGAGGCGGGGCTTTACGGGCTGGATAGTCCGCTGGAAGCCGCTGAGCAGGAGACACGCGAGGCGATGCAGATGGCGGCGCATTGCGATGCGATGCCGGTGGAGATGCTGCCCGCGATGGTGGATATCCAACGCCTGCGCGATGCACGGCTGGCGCAGGTAGCGGTGACGGCGATGCGCGAGACGGGCGGGCCGGTGGTTGTGATCACTGGAAATGGCCACGCGCGCGCCGATTGGGGCGTCCCGGTCTATATCATGCGGGCCGCGCCCGAACTGTCAGTGTTCACCTTGGCACAGGGTGAGGACGGGCGTCCGCCGCCCGGCGTGTTTGACGCAGTCCTTGATGCCCCAGCCCCTGACCGCCCCGACCCATGTCTGGCGTTTCAATAGGGCGGCAGCGCAGCTGTGCCCTTGCAGGCCTGCCCGCGCGGGCCTAGGCTCTCGCGGGTCTTAGGTAGGAGCCTTTTTCATGCTGGCCTCGAAATCTGTCTTGCTGATCATTGGCGGCGGCATTGCCGCGTTCAAATCGCTCGATCTCATCCGACGCCTGCGTGAGCGGGGGGCGGACGTCACGCCCGTCCTGACCCGTGCGGGGGCGGAGTTTGTCACACCTCTTTCGGTCTCGGCGCTGGCGGGGCGCAAGGTGTTCCAAGACCTCTTTGATCTCACAGATGAGGCGGAGATGGGGCATATTGAACTCTCGCGCAGTGCTGATCTGGTTGTGGTGGCCCCGGCCACGGCGGATCTCATGGCGAAGATGGCGCAGGGCTTTGCCAATGATCTGGCCTCCACGCTCTTGCTGGCCACCGATACGCCCGTGATGATCGCGCCCGCGATGAATGTGCGGATGTGGGAACATCCCGCGACACAGCGTAATTTGGAGATTTTGCGCGGCGATGGGATCACGGTGCTTGGCCCCAATGAGGGCGGCATGGCGTGTGGGGAATATGGCCCCGGGCGGATGGCCGAGCCGCTGGAGATTGTGGCAGGCATCGAGGCTGCTTTTGCCTCTGGGCCGTTGGCTGGCAAACGGGTGCTCGTCACCTCCGGTCCGACCCATGAGCCGATTGATCCGGTGCGCTACATTGCCAATCGCTCCTCGGGGGCGCAGGGCACGGCGATTGCGCTTGCCTTGGCCGCGCTGGGCGCGGATGTGGTGTTTGTCACCGGGCCTGCGGACGTGCCGCCCCCCGAAGGTGTCGAGGTGATCCGCGTCGAGACGGCGCTGGAGATGAAAGCGGCGGTCGAGGCGGCTTTACCCGCTGATGCGGCGGTGTTCGCGGCGGCTGTGGCGGATTGGCGTGTGGCCTCTGCCGCATCGGGCAAGATCAAGAAAACGGGCGGCGCGCTGCCCCAGATGGAGTTTGCCGAGAACCCCGATATCCTCGCCTGCGTGGCGCAGATGGGCGCGGGGCGGCCCAAGCTGGTCGTGGGGTTTGCGGCCGAGACGGATGACGTGATTGCCCATGCCACCGCCAAGCGTGTGCGCAAGGGGTGTGACTGGATTTTGGCCAATGATGTGAGTGTGGGCACCGGGATCATGGGCGGCACGGAAAATGACATTACATTCATCCACGAGGGTGGGGCCGAAGATTGGCCGCGCATGGCGAAAGAGGCTGTGGCGCACAAGCTTGCGGAGCGGATCGCGGCGGCGCTGACCTGAGGGCTTTTAGGTATTTAAGATCAGAAAGAGGGCCTGACGCATGGTCACGATATCGGTAATGTGGGACGCGGGCGCGGATACGTCCTTCGGGCTTCCGTCCTACGCAAGCGCGGGGGCGGCAGGCGCGGATCTGCGTGCGAATTTTACGGATCGCAGCGGGATTGTGATCGCGCCCGGCGCGCGGGCCTTGGTGCCCACCGGGCTGCGTGCGGCGCTGCCATCGGGGTATGAGATGCAGATCAGACCGCGCTCTGGGCTGGCGCTAAAGCATGGCGTGACGCTGCTCAACACGCCCGGCACGGTGGATAGCGATTATCGCGGGCCGATTGGTGTGATCGTGGTGAACCTCGGGCATGAGGCATTTGAGGTGCGCCACGGAATGCGCATCGCACAGGCCGTGGTCGCCGCCGTTTCTCAGGCGGTCTTCGTGAGCGCGCAGGAACTGGACGAGACCGGGCGCGGCACGGGGGGCTTTGGCTCCACGGGGGTTGGCTGATGCTGTTTGTTTTTCTGATGGCGGGCGCGATGTGGGCTTTGGGTGCGATGCTTGGTGCGCCGCATCGCCTGCGCTGGCTGATGATCGGGCTTTTATGGCTCGGGATTGTGCTGGTCCATGTTGCCCTGCCTGAGGGCGCGCCCCTGCGCGTGGCCACGGGCGGCAGTGTTGAGCCGTGGCTTTTGCTTGGCGGCTTTGGCGTGCTTGTCGCTGTCTACGGGCAGGGGGTGAAGCGATTGCGCGGGCGGGCTTCCAAGGGAGAGGTGCCGGTGCAAACGGGCAGCTTTTCGGACACGGAGCTTGAGCGTTACGCGCGCCACATCGTGCTGCATGATGTGGGCGGGCCGGGGCAGAAGGCGCTGAAAAACGCACGCGTTCTGGTGGTGGGCGCGGGCGGTCTTGGTGCGCCCGCGCTGATCTATCTGGGGGCTGCCGGGGTCGGCACGATCGGTGTGATCGACGATGATGTGGTGGATCTGTCCAATCTGCACCGTCAGGTCATTCACCGCGACGAGGATATTGGCCTACCTAAAGTGCATTCGGCGGCGGCGGCTGTCGTCGCGCAAAACCCGCATGTGGTGATGCGCCCCTACCAGCGGCGGTTGACCGACGAGATCGCGGTGGAGCTTTTTGCCGATTACGACATTATCCTCGATGGCACCGATAATTTCGAGACCCGCTATCTGGTGAACCGTGCGGCGGTAGAGGCAGGCAAGCCGCTGATTTCAGGCGCTTTGGCGCAGTGGGAGGGGCAGATCAGCGTATTTGATCCGGCCCATGGCGCGCCCTGCTACCAGTGCATTTTCCCCCAAGCGCCCGAGCCGGGGCTGGCCCCATCCTGCGCCGAGGCGGGTGTCATGGGCCCCTTGCCCGGTGTGATTGGCGCGATGATGGCCGGGGAGGCGATCAAGTTGATCACTGGGGCGGGCGCGCCGTTGCGCGGCGCAATGCTGATCTACGATTCGCTTTATGCCGATGTGCGGCGGATCAAACTGAAACCGGCGCCCGATTGCCCCGTTTGCGCCAATGCGCAGCGCGGCGCGGATGCGGCCTGAAAAGGATATGACATGACGAACCCCCTGCTGGCCGATTGGACCACACCTTTTGCCCTCGCGCCCTTTGCTGAGGTTGAGGACGCGCATTTTGCGCCCGCGTTCGAGGAGGCTCTGGCGCAATCGCGTGCGGAAATTCTGGCCATCGCCGATAGCAGTGAGACCCCCACCTTCGCCAACACGATTGAGGCGCTTGAGGCCGCAGGCGGCGCGCTCGACAAGGTGCTGAGCGTGTTCTTTACCCTTGCGGGCGCCGACAGCACGCCCGCGCGGCAGGCATTGCAGCGCGAATTTGCGCCCAAGCTCGCGGCGCATTCTTCGTGGGTGTATGGGCTCAAGGGGCTTTTTGCGCGGATCGAGACGCTTTGGGAGGCACGCGGGACGCTGGACCTGAGCGATGAGCAGGCGCGGGTTCTGATGCTCACCCACCGAGGGTTTCGACGCGCGGGTGCGGCCCTGAGTGGGCCTGACGAGGTGCGGATGCGCGAGATCATGGCGCGGCTTGCTGAGCTTGGGACGTCCTTCATGCAGAACCTTCTGGCGGACGAATCCGGCTGGCATATGGTGCTGGAGGAGGGCGATCTGGAAGGGCTGCCCGGTTTCGTCGTGGCCTCTGCGCGTGCGGCGGGCGAGGAGCTTGGGGCACCGGGTCCGGTTGTGACGCTGTCGCGCTCGCTTATCGTGCCGTTTTTGCAATTCTCGCCGCGCCGCGATCTGCGCAAAAAGGCGTTTGAGGCGTGGGGCGCGCGTGGGGCGATTGGAGGCGACACCGATAACCGCGCGATTGCGACCGAGACGCTTGCGTTGCGCGCCGAACGCGCGGCGCTTTTGGGATATGCAAGCTTTGCCGATTTCAAGCTGGAGACGGAGATGGCCAAGACGCCCGCCGCTGTGCGTGATCTCCTGATGCAGGTCTGGGAGCCTGCGAAGGCACAGGCCGACCGGGACGCGGCCACGCTTACTGCGATGCTGCGTGCGGACGGCATCAACGACGATCTGGCCCCGTGGGATTGGCGCTATTACGCGGAAAAGCGGCGGCAGGCGGAGCATGATCTGGATGAGGCGGAGCTGAAGCCCTACCTGCAACTCGACCGGATGATCGAGGCGTCCTTTGCTTGTGCAACCCGCCTTTTCGGGCTTGAATTCAAGGCTTTGGACGTACCGCTCTACCATCCCGATTGCCGGGCGTGGGAGGTGACGCGCAACGGCGCTCATGTGGCGGTGTTCATCGGAGATTACTTCGCGCGCGCCTCCAAACGGTCGGGCGCTTGGTGCTCGGCCATGCGCGGGCAGGCGAAGTTCCCCGAAGTCCAAGGCCCTGTGGTCATCAACGTGTGCAACTTCGCCAAGGGCACGCCTGCGCTCTTGAGCTATGATGACGCGCGCACATTGTTCCATGAGTTCGGCCATGCGCTCCATCAGATGCTGTCGGATGTGACCTATGAAAGCGTCAGCGGCACCTCCGTGGCGCGCGATTTTGTGGAACTGCCCAGCCAGCTTTATGAGCACTGGCTAGAGGTGCCCGAGGTGCTGGCTGAGTTTGCCACCCATGCCGAGACGGGCGCTGCGATGCCACAAGCGTTTTTGGACAAGGTTCTGGGGGCCGCGACCTTTGATATGGGGTTTCAGACGGTGGAATATGTCGCCTCCGCCCTCGTTGATCTCAGCTTTCATGAGGGCGCGCCGCCCGCCGATGCTTTGGTGCGGCAGGCCGAAATACTGGACGCGCTCGGCATGCCCGCCGCCATCACCATGCGTCACGCCACGCCGCATTTCGCGCATGTGTTCGCAGGCGATGGATATTCCTCGGGCTATTACAGCTACATGTGGTCCGAGGTGATGGACGCCGATGCGTTCGCCGCCTTTGAGGAGGCAGACGGGCCGTTTGATATGGAGCGTGCAAAGGCCCTTGAGGCGCATATCCTGTCGCGCGGTGGATCGGCGGATGCAGAGGCGCTTTATGTGGCCTTCCGAGGACGTTTGCCGGGGCCAGAGGCATTGCTCAAGGGGCGCGGACTGGCCGCCTGATCGCAGCGCTATTGCGCGACGCTTGGCCTTGCGTCATTCTCGCACGCGCAACCGGGAGGCTTTTATGCGCAAATTCATGGTCGTTCTGGACGATAGCCGCGAATGTCTCAACGCGATGCGCTTTGCCGCGATGCGTGCGGCGAACACCCAAGGCGGCGTGACCATTTTGTCGGTAATCTCGCCCGAGGAGTTCAACCACTGGATCGGGGTTGGCGACATCATGCGCGAAGAAAGCCGCGAGCGTATTCAGGCGCATTTTGAGGTGTTTGCCAAATGGATGCGCGACAAGCAGGGCGTGGACCCCGAGCTTGTGATCCGCGAGGGAGAGCCTGTGGCCGAGATTATCGCACAGGTGAACGAGGACCCGGAAGTGGGCGTTTTGGTTCTGGGGGCCTCCGCCGACCGCAAAGGGCCGGGGCCTTTGGTCACGCAGCTTACGAAAAACGCGGGCGCGCTGCCCATCCCGATCACGATTGTGCCCGGCGATCTGAGCAAGGAGCGGCTTGAGGCGATCACCTGACGCGCTTTGGCGCTTTGGGATATAAAAGACTGCCATGCGCACAGTTTAGAATCGTTCCAAACCTTGACTCTGACCACCCGCGCCCGCATATCTTGTATCAGATATCAGGAGCGCTTTGACATGTTCATCCAGACCGAATCGACGCCGAACCCCGCCACGCTGAAGTTTTTGCCGGGCCAGTCCGTTTTGCCAATGGGTACGGCGGATTTCCCAAGCGCCGAGGGCGCGGAGAAATCACCGCTGGCCACGCGTATTTTCGCAGTCGAGGGTGTGTCGGGCGTTTTCTTCGGCACTGACTTCGTGACCGTCACCAAGGCGGACGCGGTGGAGTGGGACCATATCAAACCGGCGATCCTCGGCGCGATCATGGAGCATTTCCAGTCCGGGCAGCCCGTGATGGCCGAAGGTGCAGAAGCGGCCTCGGGTCACGCAGAGCACACCGGCGAAGATAGCGAGATCGTTGGCCAGATCAAAGAGCTTCTGGATACACGCGTGCGCCCTGCCGTGGCGCAAGACGGCGGCGACATCACCTTCCACGGGTTTGAGCGCGGCGTGGTTTACCTGCATATGCAAGGTGCCTGCGCGGGCTGCCCGTCTTCGACCATCACCTTGAAAATGGGCATTGAGAACCTTCTGCGTCATTACATCCCCGAGGTGACAGAGGTGCGCCCTGTTGGCGTCTGAAGCTTACATTCTAGCATTTGATACATCGGCCGCGCATTGCGCGGCCGCTTTGCTATGCGGGGAGCGTTTGGTCGCCGCGCGGGTCGAGCCAATGAGCCGGGGGCAGGCTGAGCGTCTGATCCCGCTATGTGAGGATATCCTTGCCGAGGCTGGTGCTGCATGGTCCGACCTGAGCGCGCTTGGCGTGGGTGTGGGCCCTGGTAATTTCACAGGTATACGGATTGGGGTGTCGGCGGCACGCGGCCTTGCCCTGAGCCTTGATATCCCGGCGGTCGGGGTGAGCATTTTCGACGCCATTTCCGAGGGGCAGGCGGAGCCCCATTTGCCCGCAGTCGCCGCCCCGCGTGATCAGGTCTATATCGCCGAGCCCGGGGCCGAGGCCGCGTTGGTGGGGCGGGCCGATGCGGAGGCGATGGGCCTGCCCTTGGCTTTTGCACCAGACGGTCAGGCCCTCGCGGAAGCGATTGCGCGGATCGCGGCCCGGCGCGCGGGCGATGCTCCCGCCCCGCCTGCACCACTATACCTCAAACCCGCAGATGCAGCGCCTGCACGCGATGCACCACCCGTGATCATAGATGATCTCGCCTGAGGCAGCGGCGCGGCTCCATGGCTTGGCCTTTGCCGGGCAGGGGCGCGGCTGGCGCGCGGCGGAATTTGCGGACCTCTTTACGCAGCGCGGCGTGGTTTGCATCGGGGCTGCTGAGGGGTTTGCCCTGACGCGTGTGATCGCGGATGAGGCAGAGCTTTTGACAATCGCCGTGGACTCCGGTGCGCGCAGGCAAGGTCATGCCCGCGCGCTGCTTGGCAGGGTTGAGGCGGCGGCGGCGGATCAAGGTGCTGCGCGGATGTTTCTGGAGGTGGCCGAGGACAACGCGGCCGCACGCGGGCTCTACGCCGCTGTGGGCTATGCCGAGACGGGGCGGCGAATTGGGTATTACGAGCGCGGTGCGGGCCGTGTCGATGCGGTCTTGATGGTGAAAGACCTGTCATAACCGCGTAGACGAGCTTAGACTTCACCATCTCAGGGAGCATCACACATGTCCGATTTCGCCGCCTATCTGCCCGGTTTCCTTGCCGCTTATGCAATCTTGATTGTTGCGGCCTCGTCTCCGGGGCCGGCGGTCGCGATGCTGTTGGGGATTGCAACGACGCAAGGCCGGGGCGCTGCCATGACCGCGACGCTTGGCATCGCGAGCGGCAGCGTCTTGCTTAACCTTGGCACACTTTTGGGCGTTGGGCTGCTCCTGTCGCAGGCCGCTTGGGCGATGAGCGTGCTGCGCCTGATCGGGGCAGCCTATCTGCTCTGGCTCGCTTACGGCGCGTTCAGGAAAGCGGTGAACCCGCCCGTGCTGCGGCCCGGTGGCGCGGATGCACCGCGTTCTGCTCTGGCGCTTTTTTTGCTTGGCTTCGGGCTTCAGGTGACGAACCCCAAGGCGATTGTCTTCTGGCTTGCCATTGCGTCGATTGGAGCGACAGCAGGCGGTGGCATGGGGGTGATTGGGGCCTTCGTTCTGGGCGCGTTCGTGATCTCTTTTGCCTGCCATGGGGCATGGGCGATTTTGCTGTCGTCAAAGCCCATCCGTGCGGCTTACGGCGCGGGCCGCAGGTGGATCGAGGCGGCGCTTGGTGGGTTTTTCGCGTTTGCGGCGTTCAAGCTGGCCACGTCCGAGACTTAATCCTCTGGCTGCGCAATAGGCCCAATCCCGCACAGTTTTAGCGCCAGAGCGGAAAAATCCTCGCCTCAGGCCCCGCCGCCCGCGCTGCATACTTGCCAAGCCTGCGGCCATGGGCGTAGGAAACCTAATGCAAATATACCTGCCCATAGCCGAGGTTTCGGTCAATGCCTTCCTTTTGCTGGGGCTTGGCGGGATGGTCGGCGTTTTGTCTGGTATGTTTGGCGTGGGCGGTGGGTTCTTGATGACGCCGCTGCTTTTCTTCATCGGCATCCCGCCCGCAGTGGCCGTGGCCACGGAAGCCAACCAGATCGTCGCCTCGTCCTTCTCAGGGGTGCTTGCGCATTTCAGGCGCAAGACGGTCGATTTTCGGATGGGAACGGTGCTGCTCATCGGGGGTCTGATTGGGGCCGCGATGGGGGTCGTGGTCTTTAACTACCTCAAGAGCCAGGGGCAGGTCGATCTGCTGGTAAAGCTTTGCTATGTCGTGTTTCTTGGGATCATCGGCGGGATGATGTTCATCGAGAGCTTGCGGGCGATCCGCAAGTCGCGGGCGGGCAATCCGGTGCCGACGCGCAAGAAGCACAGCTGGATCCACAAGCTGCCCTTCAAGATGCGGTTTCGCACATCGGGGCTCTACATCAGCGTGATCCCTCCGCTGATCGTCGGGGTTCTGGTGGGTGTACTGGCCGCGATCATGGGCGTGGGCGGCGGGTTTATCATGGTGCCTGCGATGATCTATCTGCTTGGCATGCCGACGAAGGTCGTCGTGGGCACGTCGCTTTTCCAGATCATTTTCGTGACCGCATTTACCACGATGCTGCATGCGACGACGAACTTCACCGTCGATGTGGTTCTGGCGGTCTTGCTTCTTGTGGGCGGTGTCGTGGGCGCGCAGGTGGGCACCGTCATCGGCACCAAGATGAAGGCCGAGCAGTTGCGCATCTGGCTCGCGATCATGGTGCTGGCGGTCTGCTTCAAACTGGCGCTCGATCTCTTGATCATGCCGGGTGAGCTTTACTCCATCGGCGCGGCGGCGGGGCATTGATGCGGGTCCTCATAGCCCTCGCATTCATGCTGGCCGCATTGCCGCTGCGTGCGGAGGAGGTTGTTCTCGGTCTCAGCAAAAACGAGATTTCGATCAACACGACGTTCGACGGCTCTGAGATTTTGCTCTTTGGGGCGATCAAACGCGATGGGGCGATCCCGGAGGGTGAGCTTGGCGTGATCGTGGCTATCGCAGGACCCTCGCAAGCGGTGAGCGTGCGGCGCAAGGAACGACGGTTTGGCATCTGGGTCAACGTGGATGCAGTCGAGGTGGATGCCGCCCCGAGCTTTTATGCGGTCGCGACCAACGCGCGGCTTTCCGAGGTGCTGACCGAGGTCGAGGACCTGCGCCACCGGATCTCAATCCCACGCGCGATCCGGTCTGTGGGTGCGCCAACCAGCGTCAGCGATGCGCAGACATTTACCGAAGCTGTGATCCGCATCCGCAAGGCAAGCGGCGCCTATAAGATCGAGGAGGGTGCGGTCGATCTGGCCGAGCAGACCCTTTTCCAGACGCAGGTGGAGCTGCCCGCGAACCTCACCGAGGGGGCCTATGCCACGCGGATTTTCCTGACCCGCGAGGGGCAGGTCGTGTCGCGCTATGAGACGGTGATTGACGTGCGCAAAGTGGGTATGGAGCGGTGGCTTTTCGCCCTCTCGCGTGAACAACCCATCCTTTACGGGCTTATGTCGCTGGCAATTGCGATTGCCGCCGGATGGGGAGCGTCCGCTGCGTTCCGGCTGTTGCGGTAGGGGTGATACGGGGCCGCGTGCGTGCCGCAAGTGTGCGCCTTCGGCGAGGATATTTTAAGCAAGAAGAATCGGGCGCTCAGCCCCGTCCGATATAGGGCATTTGCGTGGCCATCACGGTCATGAATTGCACATTGGCATTGAGGGGCATGCGCGCCATATGCAGCACGGATTGGGCCGCGTGTGCCGCGTCCATTGTATGCATGTCCGGGTGTGCGGCTTTTAGATTTGCAACCATCTCGGATTCGGCATTGCCGATGTCGATCTGCCCACAGGCGATATCGAAGGCGCGGCCATCCAGCGACAATGTGCGGGTCAGCCCGGTAATCGCGTGTTTGCTGACCGTGTAGCAGACCGAGCCGGGGCGCGGCACATGGGCCGACAGCGAGCCGTTATTGATGATGCGCCCGCCTTGTGGGGTCTGGTGGCGCATATGTTTGAAGGCAAGGCGGGCGGCGATGAACATGCCGCGCAGGTTGACGTTCATCACCGCGTCGAATTGCTCTGGTGTGACCTCATCAATGGGCGCTGATGGACCGAAAGTGCCTGCGTTGTTGAAGAGCGCATCCAAGGTGGCGTCTTTGCAAAAAGTGGCGAAGGCCGCGTCCATCGCGGCGGGGTCGGTCACGTCGCAGGGCAGCGGGACGGCGCCCGGGTGCGTGTCTGCGAGGGCGTGGAGTTTGTCCGCCCGGCGGGCGACGAGCCCCACGCGCCAGCCGTCTTGCAAGAAAAGCTTTGCGGTGGCGAGGCCGATACCGGAGCTTGCGCCGGTAATGAGGATGGATTTCATTCGGATATGGTCTCCAAGCTGAGGGGGGCGGGGGTGCCGCGTAGATCGTCCACACGCAGCCCGTGTTCGGGTTTGGAAAGCCGGTTGCGCACCACCCAGCAGAGCCGTTCTTCGGCGCGGGTGATGGCCACATAGGCGAGGCGTTTCCACAAGGGCTGACCCGCCTCGGAGCGGCCCATGCGGGCGGCGGCATAGAGATCAGGCGCGAAGACCTGTACCGTATTCCATTGGCTGCCTTGGGCCTTGTGGATGGTGACGGCGGCTCCGTGCAGGAAAGTGGCGCCCATATTGGCGGCGAAGGGGATGAACGGCTCTTCCTCATCCGGTTTTTCGATTTTGACGATGGAGGCGGCGCTGACCTGTGGCTCTTCCGCGCCCATCACGTGTAGCCGCGAAAAGCCCGGTCTTTTGCCCGGCCCCAGATAGATCACCTGCGCGCCTTTGATCAGGCCACGCGCCTCCAGATCCAGCCGCTTCTTGCGGTGTTTCATGGGCAGCTCAATTCCGTCGCAGATCAGCGGCTCGCCCTCCAGCAGGGCCGTTTCGGGCGCGCCGTGGACGCGGCGGAAGGCGTTGATCAGGCGGATGCGGGTGGCGTTGCGCCACACCAGCACGGGGCTGCGCGCCATCAGGTCCACCTCCACCCGTTCGGCCCATTGCACGCGGTCATCGCGGCGCGCGGCGTCCTCGATCATTTTCTCAAAATGGTGAAATTCCAGCGCCGGGTCAGCCAGCGCATGGGCCAGATCAAGGATAGGGTTGTCGGCATCTTGGCGGTGCACTCGGCTGAGGATCAGCTTGGCCGGCTCGGGTAAGGTCTCAAAAACCATCGCGCCGGATTGGTTCACGGGGGCAAGCTGCGCGGGATCGCCAAAGAGGATCAGGGTGGGGAAGATCTCCTGCAAATCCTCCATCTGCTTGGCGTCGAGCATGCTGGCCTCATCCACGAAGCCCACGTCCAGCGGCTCCTCCCGGCGCTTCCAGCCGGTGATGAAATCGCTGCCCCTGAGCCCTGCGGCGGCCAGAGCGCCGGGGATGGATTTGTTATTTTGGTAGAACGCATGGGCGCGGTCCAGCGCCTGATCGGTCAGGTCTTCGACCTCGGGGCGGTCGCCATTCCCGGCCAGCCATTCGGCGATTTTCTCGTATTCGGGATCATATACTGGGGTGTAGAGGATCCGGTGGATCGTGGTTGCAGGCACGCCGCGATTTCGCAAAACGCTCGCGGCCTTGTTGGTGGGCGCGAGGATGGCGAGCGTGCGTTTGTCGCGCCGTTTGCGCCCCTCCCAATCGCCTGAGACAACCTCAAGCCCGGCTTCCTCAAGCGCGTGATAAAGCTTCGCCAGAAGCAGGGTTTTGCCCGATCCGGCCTTGCCGATGACGGCCATCACGCGGGTTTTCCCCTCGCGCGGAGGCAGGAGCGTGCCATTGTCTAGATCAATGCCCACACCGCGCAGCGCCTCGGCTATGGCGTCATGCGCCTCGGCCTGATCATCTGAATATGTGAGCGCTGTGCTTGCCATGGCGCGATTCTATCTGGCGCGCCCCGAAGGTGCCAGCGAAAGCCGCGTCAGACCATAGCTTCAAGATGTCCGTCGCGAGGCGCACGCAGTGGGCAACGCGGGTACGGTCTGCGTCTGGCAGGCCCCAAATGCCCGCGCTAATCCAGTCGCGGTCTATGGGTCGACAAAGGTCTGGATATTAGAGCGTGTGGCGTTCAATTGTATCCAGTTAAACGCGACACGCTTTAGATGCTCTGGTCATACTCCCCAACCAGCGGCTCAGTGCGGATCACGGCGTCAATGTCGGCGAAGATCGCGCGCATCTCAGCCTCGCTTTCGCTGCTTTCGCAGACCACGACCAGATTGGGGGTGTTGGAGCTTGCGCGGACCAGACCCCAGCTGCCGTTGTCGAGGATCACGCGCGCGCCATTCACCGTGACGACCTGCGTGATCTTGCGGCCCGCCAGCGGCAGGCCTTGGGCATGTTGTGCCACCAGCTTGGCCACAAGCCGCTCCAGCACCTGATATTTTTCGGTGTCGGCGCAATAGGGCGACATGGTGGGGGTGGCATAGGTGACGGGCAGGGCGCGGCGCAGGTCGGACATGGATTTATCAGGATTGCGGTCCATCAGCTTGCAGATTTCCACCGCTACGCGCATCCCGCAATCATATCCACGGCCCACAGGCTCGGCCAAGAAATAGTGCCCGGACTTCTCAAACCCGGCCAGCGCGCCCAGCTCCTTGACGCGCCGTTTCATATGGCTGTGCCCGGTCTTCCAATAATCCGCCTTGGCGCCATGGGCCAAAAGCTCGGGGTCCGAGGCGAAAAGCCCGGTGGACTTTACATCCGCCACAAAGGTACTGCCGGGATATATCTTGGCAAAATCGCGGGCCATGATGACGCCAACCTTATCGGCGAAAATCTCCTCGCCCTCATCATCCACCACGCCGCAGCGGTCGCCATCGCCATCAAAGCCCAGCGCGAAATCCGCGCCCGAGGCTTTGACGGATGCGCTCATATCATGCAGCATTTCCATTGCTTCGGGGTTCGGATTGTAATGCGGAAATGTGTAGTCCAGCGCGTTGTGGGAGGGGACAACCTCTACCCCGAGGCGGCGGAAAAGATCGGGCGCGAAGGCGGCGGCGGTCCCGTTGCCCGTGGCGCAGACGACCTTGAGCTTGCGGGTCATTTTGAAGTCGCCGACGAGGTCATCCAAATAGGCCTCGCGCACACCATCCACGAATTCATAGGCCCCGCCGGGCCGGGTCTGCCCGCGCCCCTCCAGAACGATGGCGCGCAGCTCGTCCATCTCATCGGGGCCGTGGGTCAGGGGGCGCTCAAACCCCATCTTCACGCCCGTCCATCCGTTGGGGTTGTGCGAGGCCGTGACCATTGCCACGGCAGGTACATCAAGGTGGAACTGCGCGAAATAGGCCATCGGGCTTAGGGCGGGGCCAATGTCCTTCACGGTGATCCCGGCCTGCATGAGGCCAAGCATCAGCGCGTTCTTGATGCTGAGCGAATAGTCGCGGTAATCATTCGCCACGGCGATCACCGGGTCGATCCCACGCGCGATCATCTGTGTGCCAAGGCCAAGGCCAAGCGCCGTGATGCCCGGCAGATTGATCTCCTCGGGATATTTCCAGCGGGCGTCATATTCGCGAAAGCCCGTGGGCGTGATCATTGGATCGCGCAGGAATTCCCATGTATTGGGCGTGACGGTTGGGGCGGGCTTTTGCAACTTACACACTCACTTCTGCAAGGTAATTGGGTCGGATTTGGCCAGTGCGTCAAAGCGCATGAGGCTTTCGATGAGCGCATTCATTCTATCCAGAGGGATCATGTTCGGCCCGTCTGACGGGGCCGTATCGGGCGCTTCATGCGTCTCGATGAACACGGCCGCCACGCCAAGGGCGACCGCCGCGCGGGCCATCACGGGAGCGAATTCACGCTGACCACCGCTGCTGCCGCCCATGCCGCCGGGCTGCTGCACACTATGGGTGGCGTCCATCACAACGGGGTATCCCGTTGCCGCCATTTGGGGCAGGGCGCGCATGTCTGTGACAAGCGTGTTATAGCCAAAAGAGGTGCCACGCTCGGTCAGTAGGACGCGTTTGTTGCCCGTGCTCTCAATCTTGGAGATGACATTGGGCATGTCCCACGGGGCGAGGAATTGCCCCTTTTTCACGTTGATCACAGCGCCGGTTTCGCCCGCCGCAATCAACAGATCCGTCTGACGGCACAGAAAGGCGGGGATTTGCAGCACATCGCACACTTCGGCCACGGGCGCGCATTGCTCGGGCAAGTGAACATCTGTGAGGACGGGCACGCCAAGCGCCTGTTTCACCGTGGCCATGACCTTCAGCCCCTCGTCCACGCCGAGGCCGCGCTTACCGCTGACGGACGTCCGGTTCGCCTTGTCGAAGGAGCCTTTGAATACGAACTGTGCGCCATGCGCCCGGCACACCTCCTGCATCTGGCCCGCAATCATCTGGGCGTGGTCCGCGCTTTCCAACTGGCACGGGCCTGCGATGATTGTCAGGGGGGCGTCGTTGGCGACGCGGAGCCCCGCAAAGTCCACTGATGTCATATTATGATGTTACCTGTTCGCGAAGGATGGAGGCTGTGAGCGATAGCATCAGATAGATGCCTGCGAAGATCAAAAAGGCCAAAATGGTGTTTTCGAACGCCCGTGGATAGGAGGCATCCTGCGAGGCGACGGGACGCACGGATACAGTGAGATAGCGCACCTGCTTGTTCGCCTCAATCGTGCTTTGGCGTTTGTTTTCCAGCGCGGATTGCAGCACCAGATCAGCGGTGGCCAAATCGGCCTGGGCCATCTGAATATTAGCGGTTTGAGAGGCCAGAGAGGTGGTATCGCCTGTGGCCTGCGTCAGGCGGGCGTTCTGCCGGGCAAGCTCGGCACTCAACACTGCAATCTCGCTTTGCAGCGCCTCGACCCGCGCGGCATTCGGGCGCGCGTTGTTGAGCTGAATGTTGAGGCCAAGCTGCTTTTCTTGCAGCTGAAGCTCTACGTTGGAGATCAACGAGCGGATGTTGCCAATCTCGCCTTGCGGGTCAAGCACGCTGCCCTCTTGCATTTCCACGAGACGGCGCTGCGCCTCGCGGCGTTCAAACTTGGCATCGTCGAGGCCCGCAATAGCAACCTGCACCGCATCCTGACGCTTCTCTTGGCTCAGCTCATCCACCCGTTCTTCGGCATATTCGATCAGCTTTTCAGAGAAATTCGCACTGACAGCAGGATCTGCCGTGGCTACTTCCATGCGCAGCACACCTTCTGTGGGATCATAGCCGATCTTCACGTTTTTCTTGTAGAGCTTGAACGCTTCTTCGTTGCTGGCATCGGCATCAAGCCGTTGAATAGGGTCGATCCAAGGCTGGCTGAAATGATCCCGGAAGCCTACATCGCTGTCCAGACGCAACATCGCGTCCTTGGACAGAAGATAGCTTTGTGTCGCAATCGCGTCCTGCCCGGTGGCAAACTGACTGGGTAAAAGCCCGCCAAGCCCGCCGCCGCCACCCCCGCCACCATCCGCCGAGAGGATCAGGAATTCGGATTTGGTGGAGTACATCGGAGTGGCAACTACGTAGTAATACCAGCCCGCGACAAGCGTCGGCAGCATCACGAAGGCCAAAAGCCGCGTGAGCAGCAGAACCAGCTTTTTGCGGCGTCGGCTGCCGATATCTTTTTGGATGCGGGTGATTTCTTCGCTGCGCTTGGCGGCAGGGCTCATCTCGACCGCAGGCAGGTTGGGCACGCCGAAGGGCAGTGTCTCGGGAAGCTGCACAAGCAGTGGATCAATCTCAGTGCGGGGGGTCTGAACCGCCGGGCGCCCATCCGTGGGCGTCACAAGCTCAAGGATCGAGGCGCGTTGAAACGGGTCGATGCCCTTGGCACGCAAAAGGCGCACCGCGTCGAAATCAGATGTGGGGGCCAGGCCATGCTTTTGCGCCACGCGCCGCGCCATACGCAATTGGCGGCCCGTCAGCCCCTCATGGCGGATCTCGTCAAGTGTCGCGCTTGCCGCCATCTCATTGGCAGAGCTCACCTGCCCCTCGCGGGCGGCAGGCGCGGGCGCAGGGGCCACAGCACGGGGTGGCTGGCCTGCAGGGGGCGCTTCATCGGGCGCAGGTGCACGGGTGGCGGCCCCTCGGGATACTGAGCCACCTTGCGCATAATTCGCAGCGCCATCATGCGGCGCGCTGCGTTTGATGCGGAATTTTCTAGCCTTGGGTTTCGTAGTCATAAAGCTGCTTCGCCTCTTCCAAGGTATCAAACATGTATAGCTGCCCACCCATTAAAACGGCGGCAGAGGTCGCAAATTTTTCCAGCGTCTCGGGTTGGTGCGAGACGATGATGACGGTCGTGGTCGCCAGCCGTTCGCGCAAAATCTCACCGGCTTTGCGATTGAACTCTACATCGGTCGAGCTGGGCATGCCTTCGTCGATCAGGTAGATGTCGAAATCCAGCGCCAGCATCAGCGCGAATGTAAACCGCGCCCGCATCCCCGAGCTGTAGGTGCCCAAGGGCTGATCGAAATACTCGCCCAGATTACACATCCAGCGGCAAAAAGCCTCGACATAATCGGGGTCGAGCCCGTAGAGCCGCGCGATATAGCGGCTGTTCTCCATTGCGGAGATCTTAGCGATCACCCCGCCCATGAAGCCCAGAGGAAAGCTGATGCGGCAACCGCGCCGGATCTCGCCGTCATCAGGTTTCTCTAAGCCCGCCATCATGTTGATCAATGTCGTCTTGCCAGTGCCGTTGGGCGCGAGCACGCCCATGGAACGGCCAAGCTCTACCCTGAAGGAAACCCGGTCAAGGATCACCTTATGCTGGGTGCCCGTCCAGAAGGACTTGCTGACATTGTCGAACTCGAGCATTCAAAAGCTCCGAAATCTGCTCTGTGCCCTCTTTAACGGGGCTTTCTTTGCGGGAGGCTAACCCCTCCGCATAGGTATTATGCCGGATCGCACCCGATATATATACAAGATTTCAAGGCAGAATTGTGCCCGTAATGGAAAAAACCGCCCTGTAAGAGCGGTTTTTTATCTCAATTGGAAACAAATGAGGTCAGGCGATGGCCTGCCACACGGTCCCTGCGATCACAGCGCCAGTGATAGCAAAGCCGATATAGGCCGCAAAAACACGTGGCTTGACCAGCGCCCAGACTGCAATGGCGGCTGGAATGGAGCTGACGCCGCCCGCAATCACAAAGGCCATGGCGGCACCTTGGCTCATCCCCTGATCCAAGAGCCCGCTGATCAGAGGCACGGCAGCATAGCCGTTGAGATAGGCGGGCGCGCCGACCAAAGCGCCCAGAAGGATCGGGGCCATCCCCTCACCGCCCAGGATGTTTGCGATCATCTCGGCCGGCACATGGCGCAGCATGAGCGCCTCCAGCGAATAGGCAATGGCCAGCCATTTGATCAAGAAAATACCGTTCTCGACCGTGGTGGCGCGGAAGGTCTCGCGCCGCTCTGCCACCTGCCAGAATTTCCACACGGGCGCGCCATCAAGCAGCTTGGGCGTCCCGCAACAGCCGCCTGTATTTGCCCGCGTGCGCAAGGGATCAGCAAAGAGCGCCGTGCGCGAAGCGGCCAGCGTGACGTATCCGCCCATCAGGCCAAGCCCCACGGCAGCGGCGGTTTTGGCCAGCGCAAACTCCCATCCCAGCGTGCCCGACGTGATCGCGAACATCGCAGGGTCCATCAGCGGCGAGGCCAGCCAGAACGCCATGACAGCGGCCAGAGGCGCGCCAAGCGCAAGCATGGCGGCGATGAAGGGGATCACCTCGCAGCTGCAAAAGGGCGCGAGGCCTCCGACGAGGGCCGCCATGAAGATCATGCGCACTGGGCTGCCCTGAAACACCTTGGCCACGATCCGTTCGGCCCCTGTGGCCTTGAGATAGGCCACGGCAAAGACGGCGAAGGCGATGAACGGCGCGGTGTGCAAAAGGGCCGCAGCGGTGAAGCGCAGCGTTTCGCCAAAATAGGGCCAATCAAACAGAGCAACGCTGGCGAGGATCACCGCGAACGCGGCCCAAGCGGGGTCGATCCGGCGTATTATGGGCAGGGTGGCAGCTGGGTCAGTCATTTTCTGCTCCTGCGCTGTGGGCATCGCTATCGGCGCAACATTCGCGCAGTAAAAATTCCGACAGCGCGCGCAGCTCGTCGTAAGCCACGGCGGCACAGATGATGGATCGTCCTTGGCGCTCTTGAGTGACAAGGCCCGCTTGGGCGAGGATTTTCATGTGATGCGTCAGGGTCGAGCCGGTCACGCCCGTCCGCTGGCCAAGCGTGCCGATACTCAGCCCCTCTGGGCCCGCCCGCACCAATGTGCGCAGCACGGCAAGGCGCTGTTCGCTGCCCAATGCGGCGAATGTGGAGGCGGCGATGGTGAGATCGAGATTTGTGGGGTCAAATATTTTCATGGTTCTCGAAGTATAGAAATGAAAGGCTGCTGGCAATCATTATTTCGATACCTGTCGAAATGAATGGCTGGAAGAGGCTGCGCAATAGGCTAGGATCAGGATATCACATGGGAGACATGAGCATGAGCGAGACGACAGGAGGCTGCCTTTGCGGGACGGTCCGCTATGCCATAACCGGCGCACCGCTCTCGGTGATTTACTGCCATTGCGAGAGTTGCCGCAAACATGCGGGCGCACCCGTTGTGGCGCTTGCGGGCTACAGGCGCGATCAGCTGCGCTACACCGCAGGCGCGCCACAGGTCTATGCCTCCTCCGCGGGCGTCGGGCGGGCGTCCTGCAAGGCGTGTGGCACGCCGCTCACATGGGAGGGGGACGGGGGCGAGATTGGTCCCATGGTGGAGATGCTGGTCGGCACGCTCGACCGGCCCGAGGATTTCGCGCCCAGCTGCCATATCCACTATGCCGAGCGGCTGACATGGTTTGACGTGGCCGATGATCTGCCACGGTATTCCAAGTGGCATGACGATGGCGAGGCCCCCGCCTGCCACGGGCCTGCCCGCTAAGATGAGCCAGCCCGCTGAGATTGGTTTGCGCTCTGAGATCGGGGCCTGCACGCTCTGCGCGGATCGGTTTGCCGCCACGGCCACCGCGCATCTGCCGCGGCCTGTGGTGTGGTTTCAGCCGTCGGCGCGGATTTTGATCGCGGGGCAAGCGCCCGGCGCGCGGGTGCATGCGTCTGGGCGGCCTTTTGACGATCCCTCTGGCGTGCGGCTGCGCGACTGGCTGGGGCTGAGCGAGGCCGCTTTTTATGATCAGAGCCGGGTGGCGATCGTGCCAATGGCGTTTTGCTTCCCGGGATATGACGCCAAGGGCGGCGACCTGCCGCCCCCGCCGCTTTGCCGCGCGACATGGCACGCGCGGGTGATGGACGCCCTGCCAAACTTGCGCCTGCGGCTGGTGATCGGCGGCTATGCCCAACGGTTTCACTACGGCGCGCGGGGCGGTGTGACAGAAACAGTTCGGGGCTGGCGCGACCATACGCCCGACAGCTTCCCCTTGCCGCATCCCTCATGGCGCAATACGAGGTGGCTGAAGAAAAACCCGTGGTTTGAGGCGGAGCTGGTGCCCGCTCTGAGGGCCCGCGTGGCGGAGGTGATGCGCGATGGATGAGACCGATCTGGACCGCGCCCACGCGCGGATGAGCGCCACCCCCGAAGAAGATGCGGCACGTGTTGCATTTTACGCGGCCTTGAGCGACGCGAGCCTTGTGCTTTTGCTCACGGGTGAGGCGGTGGGCGATGATATCTCGCCCGAGATTTTTGAGGTGGATGATCAGCGTTTTGCGCTGGCGTTTGATGCCGAGGAGCGCCTTGCCGATTTCAGCGGCGCGGCCGCAGCTTATGTGGCCGTGCCGGGGCGGATATTGGCGCAGATGCTGGGCGATGAGGGGATCGGGCTGGGCCTCAACCTTGATGTTGCACCCTCGTCGATCTTGATCCCGCCCGAGGCGTTGATCTGGCTCACGCAAACTCTGGGCGGGGATGCACCGCAGGAGGTGTCAGCGCGCCCAGAAGAGCTGCGCCCCCCCGGTGCGCTACCCGAGGGGCTATTGACCGCGCTTGACGCGAAGCTGTCGCGCACGGGCGGTTTGGTGCAATGCGCCTATCTGGCGGGCGTCAGCTATGCGGGCGGGGGGCAGGGCCACCTCATCGCATTTGTGGGCGCTGTGCCGGGATCGGAGGATGTTCTGGCGCGCGCAGTGTCAGAGGCGCTGATCTTTTCAGGGGTCGAGGCCGGTGCGCTTGATGTGGGATTCGTGCCTGCGGGCGGGCCTATGGAGGCGCGGCTGGAGCGGGTGGCGCTGAGGGTCGATCCCGCCCGGCCTGAAACCGCGCCAGAGCGCGCCGCACCCGGATCAGATCCCGACGCGCCGCCGCGCTTGCGCTAAAGGTGCTGCCCTTTAATACCCCTGCGCGCGGTCCACGAGATGCAGGAACGGCTCTCCCGCCTCGCCGCGCCGGATGTTCTCGACAATAACTTCAGACGCGGTGACGGGGCGGGTCTCGGATGCGATATGTGGGGTGACGGTGACGTTTGGGTGCGCCCAGTAGAGGTGGTCCTTCGGCAACGGCTCCTGCCGGAAAACATCAAGCGTAGCATGGCCTATCTGCCCGGTATCAAGCGCGCCCAGAAGCGCCGCATCATCAATCAGCGGGCCACGTCCGGGGTTGATCACAAACGCGCCGGGGGCCACCAGAGCAAGGCGTTCTGCGTTGATCACATTGTCCGTTGCAGGCGTGGCGGGCAAAAGCAGCACGAGGCCCTCCGCCCCGGTCAGCGCCTCTTTCAGACCCTCTTCGCCATGTAGGCAGCGGATGCCGGGCACGTCCTTCGGAGAGCGGCTCCAGCCGGTCACGTCAAATCCAAGGCCGCGCAAGGCCTCTGCGCAGGCGGCCCCCAAAGCCCCGAGGCCCAGAACACTCACCTTGCGGTCCCGTGCCAAGGGCGGCGCATAATCACGCCAGATCCCGTCTTGCCCGTGTATATGGAGGTCCATCCCGAGATGGTGGCGCAGCGTGTGGCCCACGACCCATTCAACCATGCCTTGGGTCAGCCCATGATCCACCATCCGCGCCAGCGGCAGTGTCAGCGTCGTGTTGCCCACGATCCCCTCCACCCCGGCCCAGAGGCTCAGAACCGCCTTGCAGCGCGTGTAGGGTGCGAAATCCTGAAGCCAGGAATTGGGGGCGTAGACGATGTAATCCACCTCTCCCGGCGTGATATCCGTGGCCAGATCTGCCTCGATCCCGGCGTTGGAGAGGGCCGTGCGCAAGGGCTCCTCGTAGTCGGGCCAGCGGGCAGGGCGGGCGGCAAAGAGAATGTTGAGCATGGGACTACCTCGGACGGTGGACATGGGCGCTTTGCACGAGGCCAAAGCCGATCATTAGGATCAACATGGCCGAGCCACCGTAGCTGACCAAAGGCAGTGGCACACCGACCACGGGCGCGAGGCCCATCACCATCGATATATTGACCGCGAAAAAGAGAAAAAACGTAGCCGCCACCCCCAAAATCATCAGCGAGGAAAACCTGTCGCGATTGGCCATGGCGGAGGCGACGCAGAAGACAATGATAAGCCCATAAAGCGCCAGCAGGGAGATCGCGCCGAGAAACCCGAACTCCTCGGCCAGGGTGGTGAAAATGAAATCGGTGTGCTTTTCGGGCAGAAAGTTCAACCGGCTCTGCGTGCCTTGCATGAAGCCCCGCCCGGTCCAGCCGCCCGACCCCAGCGCGATCTTGGATTGGGTGATGTGATAGCCCGCTCCCAAAGGATCGGTGGAGGGATCAAGGAACGTATCAATTCGGCGATATTGGTAATCCGCCAGAAGCTGCCAATCGGTGCCACGGCTTTGAAACACCGCCGTGATAAGGCCGATGCCAGCTGCCAGAACGGCGGCGAAATAGGCCCAATGCACACCTGCCAGAAACATCATGATGGCCCCTGCCACCAAGAGCAATATGGACGTACCAAGATCAGGCTGCTTGAGCACCAAAAAGACTGGCATCATGATCAGCGCAACAGGGATCAGCACGAAAGCGGGCTTGGACGTGCGCGCGAGCGACAGCCAATCATAATAGGCGGCCAGCACCATCACGAGGGTGATCTTCATCAACTCTGACGGCTGCAGCCGAATGAAGCCCAGATCGATCCAACGCTGCGCGCCCATGCCGACTGCGCCAAAAAATTCCACCGCCACCAAGAGTGCCAGCGCCACGAGATAGGCCAGCAGGGCCACGTTGCGCCAGAAATATATCGGGATCATCGCGACGAAAATCATCAAGGCAAAGCCGAGGCCGAACCGTTTCATCTGCGCCTCGCCCCATGGCTGGAACGAGCCGTCCGCCACCGAGTAAAGCATCAAAAAACCAACGCCCGCCACTGCAGTCAAGAGCAGGGCCAGTGGCCAGTTGAGGTAGAGGATTTTGCGCAAGCCCGAAGGCGTCGTTTTGACGGTATATTCAAGATAACTCATGCGCGGTCACGCGCCTCTGCGTGGTAATCGGGCCGCGCGTCGCGCAGGCGGGCCTGCAAGGCCTTGATGTTTGCACGGTCCTTGGCCGGATAGGCCTCCAACGGCGGATCTTCGCCGTAAAGCGCCTGAAGCGTGACGTCGCGCGCGATGGGGGCTGCCGCCGTTGAACCGCCACCGCCATGCTCCACGATCACCGCCACGGCGATCTTGGGATTATCGTAGGGCGCGTAATTCACGTAAAGCGCGTGGTCTCGGCGCTCCCACGGCAGATCTTCGTTGCGGCGCACACCGGCGGCGCGTTCGGCTGTGGTGATATTGCGCACTTGGCTGGTGCCGGTTTTGCCCGCCATGCGCATCCCATCGGCGATAATGCGGCTGCCATAGGCCGTGCCGCGCCTTGTGTTGACGGTATCATACATCGCGCGGCGAATCTGGCGTAGGTTGTTCTCGTTGAGGCCGAGATCCTCGCCATGGCCGGTGGGTGTCTCCACCCCGTCGATGGATTTGATCAGGCGGGGTGTCACGCGGCGTCCAGTGGCAAGGCGCGCAGTCATCACGGCCAGTTGCAAGGGCGAGCTTAGCACATAGCCCTGCCCGATAGAGGCGTTCACGCTATCGCCGATGCGCCATTCTTCGCCGCGCGTCTCGCGTTTCCACTCGCGGTTGGGAATGAGACCGCTGGCCACGGAGGTCATCGGCAGGTCATGCTGGACCCCAAGGCCAAGGCGCTGGGCCATCTCCGCGATTTTCTCGATTCCCGTTCGCAGAGCCATCTCATAGTAGTAAACATCACAGCTTTCTTGCAGCGATTTGTTCAAATCCACATTGCCGTGGCCTGCGCGTTTCCAGCAGTGGAATCTGTGGCCGCTGACCTCCAGGTGGCCTGGGCAATACACCGTGTCATCGGGAACGGCGATGCCGTTTTCCAACGCAGCAAGTGCTGTGATCATCTTGAAGGTGGAGCCGGGCGGGTAGATGCCCTGCACCGATTTGTTGGGCAGCGGGCGGTATTTGTTTTCCAAAAGGGCGTTGTAATCGGCGACAGAGATCCCGCGCACGAAAAGGTTCGGATCAAACCCCGGCGCCGAGACCGTTGAGAGAACATCGCCCGTCTCGCAATCCATCACCACCACGGCGGCGCTTTTGCCGTTCAGGCGCGCATGAATGTAGGATTGCAGATGGCTGTCGGTGGTTATCTGGATATCGCTACCCGGCTCGCCCTCACGGCGGTCAAGCTCGCGCATCACACGGCCCGCGGCGTTTTGCTCCACGCGCATGCTGCCTGCCTTGCCGCGCAGCATGTCTTCACGGCGCTGCTCAAGACCGATCTTGCCGATTTGAAAGCGCGGGATGCGCAAAAGCTGATCCGGGGCCTCAATCCGCTCAAGATCATAATCGCTGACCGGGCCCACATAGCCCACAAGATGCGCGTATTCCTCCAGCATCGGATAACGCCGCGAAAGACCCACTTCGGGCCGGACACCGGGCAGGGCGGGGGCGTTTACTGCGACGCGGCTGACCTCGTCCCACGTGACACGGTCCGCCAGTGTGACCGGGTGCAGCCGCGAGCGACGCATCTCTTCGCGTGCGCGCTCAATCTCTTCGGGGTCGAGGGCCACTATCCGGCCCAACCGTTCGATCAGGTCATCGATATCGTCGGCTTCTTCCTGCTCAATCATGATCCGGTAGCTTGGCACGTTTTCGGCCACGACAAGGCCGTTGCGATCAAAAATCTGCCCACGCGCAGGCGGGATGAGCCGGATCTTGATGCGGTTCTCTTCGGCGAGAAGCCGGAATTGATCGGCCTCCTCGACCTGCAAATGTCGCATCCGCCAGACCAAGAGCCCGACAAACCCGCCCTGCGCCGCCCCGAGGATGAGACCCCGGCGGGAGATTTTGCGGTGGCTCAGGGCCGTGTCACGTGTGGGGCGTCTCATGTGCGCTGTCCCATGCTGCTGTCATCGCCAGGCCGGATCTTGCGCACCCGCGCCAGAAGGGCGGACGCCATGACCACAAAAGGATAGGCCACAATCGTCGCACCCATCTGCATCAGGCTCAGCACCAGAGGGGCTTGATCCACCAGCAAGATAGCAAGGATAAGCCGTTCGGCCAATGTCATGATCACAAGGACGCTCGCCACGGTCAGCCATTCCGGGCCAAAGCCCATATCGCGCAGATCTGCCGCCCGGCTGCGCAAGGCCTCGGCCCCCAGCACGACAAGGGCCGCCCAGAGACCGGGCGGGCGTTGAAACAAGAGATCCGCCAGCAACACGATGAGACCAATCAAGAGGGGCGGCGCAAGTTCAGGGCGGCGCAGAACCCACGCAAAGGCAAGGGCAGCGATCAGATCGGGACCTGCCCAGCCGCGCGGCAGCATGTCCAAGGGCAAAAGCCGCCAGAAGATTATACCCATGCAGAGAAGGGCGAACAGCGCGCGCATGGACCACAGATATGTACCGCGATGCTCAACCATCGGTCGGCGCCCCCTCTTCAGACGCTTGCGCGCCCTCCTCAACCACATCAGCAGGTGGCGTGGGCGGCGCGGTCTCGATCAGCGCGCCGGGGGTTTCGATCGTCTCACCACCCAGATCGCGCAGGACGCGCAGAAATTCCAACTGCTCGTAATCTGCGGCAAGGCGCAGCCGCATCCGTCCGCCGGGGTCGAGGGCGATTTGCCCGACCAAAAGCCCCGGAGGAAAAACGCCGCCATCGCCTGAGGTGATCACACGGTCGCCGGGGCGCACGCTCCCCGCGTTCTCGACGAAATCGACAGGTGGCGCGGCTGTGTTATCGCCGAGCACGAGGGCGGTCTGCCCCGAGGGCTGCACCGTCACGGGGATGCGGCTGGACGTATCGGTCAGCAGAATGACCCGCGCCGAATTATCCCCTACGCCCGAGATCCGCCCGACAAGACCGAGGCCGTCCATCGCGGCCCAGCCATCCTTGATGCCGTCGCGCGCGCCCACATTCAACAGCACCGATTGCCGAAACGGCGATCCGCTATCAGCGCGCACGACCCCGGTGATGAACGTCATCCTCGGATCAAGCCGCACATTGTTGAGATCCAGAAGGCGGGCGTTTTCCTGCTCCAATTGCAGGGCGGCTTCCTTCCATTGGGTCATTTGCTGCAATTCGCGGCGCAGCTCGCGGTTCTGATCATAGAGCCGCTCATAGCTTTGGAAATCGCGCAGGATGTTCACCATCCCCGTCACCGGCGCCATGGCCCAGTCAAAATTAGGCACGACCGTATCAACCACCTGCGCGCGAAACCGCTCAACCCGTGGGCTGTCGATACGCCAGAGCAGGAAAACCCCCAGAAGGCACAACAGCACTACCCCCAAAAGCAAGCGTTTCAGAGGGCCAGTATAGTCATCGCTCTGTCGTCGGTCCCGTGCCAAAGCGTCCTCGCGGGTAGGGCGCAGGGGGCGCCCGCGTGATGTGGTCCCTGATCCTCAGATATAGCTGCAGCGGGCCAAAGCCCCAAGCACCTTAGCTGTCGTAATCAATCGCGTGGCGCAGTTGTTTTTCAAACTCCAGCGCTTTGCCGGTGCCAAGGGCCACGCAATTGAGCGATTCGTCGGCGATAGACACGGCCAGACCTGTCTGCTCGCGCAGTGCCAGATCAAGATCGCCCAGAAGTGCGCCACCCCCAGTCAGCATAACGCCCCGGTCCACGATATCAGCGGCCAGATCCGGCGGTGTCGCCTCCAGCGCGGTCATCACCGCCTCGCAAATCTGCTGCACGGGTTCGGCCAAGGCCTCGGCAACTTGCGCCTGATTGATCTCGGTTTCTTTTGGCACACCATTGAGCAGATCGCGCCCACGGATTTTCATCGAGGTGCCGCGTCCATCGTCTGGCATACGTGCCGTGCCAATGGAGGTCTTGATCCGCTCGGCGGTCGATTCGCCCACCAAAAGATTTTGCTGACGGCGCAGATAATTGATGATCGCCTCATCCATGCGGTCGCCCCCCACCCGGACCGAGCGGGCATAGACGATATCACCAAGGCTTAGAACAGCCACTTCCGTGGTCCCGCCGCCAATATCCACGACCATGTTGCCGGTGGGATCGGTGATCGGCATGCCCGCGCCAATGGCCGCCGCGATTGGCTCGGCAATCAGGCCGGCCTTGCGCGCACCCGCACTGAGCACCGATTGGCGGATCGCGCGTTTCTCGACCGGGGTGGCACCATGCGGCACGCAAACGATGATCTTGGGCTTGGAAAATGTGGTGCGTTTGTGAACTTTGCGGATGAAATGCTTGATCATCGCTTCGGCGGTGTCGAAATCCGCGATCACGCCTTCGCGCATCGGGCGGATCGCCTCGATGCTGCCGGGGGTGCGGCCCAGCATAAGCTTCGCGTCTTCGCCCACGGCCAAGACTTTACGAACACCGTCCTTGACGTGGTAGGCCACGACGGAAGGTTCGCTCAGGATCACGCCGCGGCCTTTGACGTAGACCAGCGTGTTTGCTGTGCCGAGGTCGATCGCCATATCCTGCGTGAATAGGCCGGGAATTCTTGACAATATCGACATGAGCGCGGCGTCCTGCGATGAGGTAAAGTGAGATCCACGACGAAGAACGCCCGGACAATCGTCCTTATAGAGGGCGCGCGCGGTCGGTGAAAGGCCCTGTTTTCAGGGGCTGAGCGAGACCATGCCGGAATAGAAGGAAGCGCGGGATGATTGTTGTTGCGGGGCTGTTGATCGCGTTTCTTCTTGTGCTGCTGGTGTCTAACCGGCGCACGCGGATGTGCCGATGGCGGCAGGACCGTTTGCACGACAAGGACGGGCAGCGTGCATGGCGATGTGCGGCCTGTGGCGCGTGGGACTTTACGCGGGGCGAAAAACCTCCCAAGGAATGCTGCAAAACAACACCTGGTCGAGGAGACATGCCATGAAACGCCCCAGCGACGCAGAAATCCGCCGCGCGGTCCCGCCCGTGATCTGCTATCCCAACGAGACACTGCCTGTGCCCGATTTGGTACAATATGCGGCGGCGCGGGCAGGGGCCAAGAAAATCACTGAGGTGCTCGTACCCCCGCGCGAGGCTGCGTGTTTTCGCGCCGAGGCGGGGCAGTTTTTTCGCATATCCTCGGTAGAGGGTCCGCAAGTAGGCGATCTCAACCTTTGGAACGCGCATGACCTTTCCGAGCGGTTTTATTCCGGAAAATCCCGCGCCCTGCACGGCACGCACCTATCAACGGGTGAGCGGATGTGGTCCTCGTTCCCCACGCTGCGGCCCATGGCGACGATCACGGAAGATACGCTCGGATGGTACGGCATCGACGCCTTTGGCGGATCAGTGCATGACGTGATCGGCACGCGCTGCGACCCCTATACGGGCAATCTTCTGTCGGGTGCGCAGTATCATCATTGCTGCCATTCCAACCTGACTCGCGCCTTAGCCGACGAGACCGGCCTGAGCATTGGGGAGGCCGAGGGCCACGTCCATGACGTGCTCAACGTCTTCATGTGCACCGGATTCACCCGGGACACAGGGCAGTATTTCATGAAAGCCAGCCCCGTTCGGCCCGGAGACTATCTAGAGTTTTTCGCCGAGATTGATCTGCTTGGCGCGCTCAGCGCTTGCCCCGGTGGCGATTGCTCGTCTGAGCATTCCAGCGATGCGGCGGCGTGTTATCCGCTTTTGGTAGAAGTGTTTGCGCCCGCACCCGGTGCGCTTGAAGGTTGGCAAAGTCCAGCCGTGAACGCCTATGACCGTAGCCACGGGCGGGGCGCGCCGTGATTGGCTATGCCCCCGGCGATGATGTGGGCGTGCTGGAGGAGTGGCCGTTTGACAACCCGCTGAGCGATTACCGCATATTAAACGGCGCGCCGCGTGCATCGGGGCGGCTTGATGCGGGCGGTGCGGGCACCCCCACACGGATGGGTATCTGGCGCTGCACGCCGGGGCGGTTCATGTGCACCGAGCAAGGTGACGAACTGATGACGATCCTCGCCGGGCGGTGCCGTCTGATCAATCACACCAGCGGGGAGGAGGCCGATCTCGGCCCCGGTGATAGCCTTTTCGTGCGGGACGGATCGCGCGTGACATGGGATATCTCGGAAGAGATCACCAAGGTGTTCTTCGGGCACAAACCCGGCGGTTACTGAGACTCCAAGACCTGCTAACGCAAAAGGCCCCGGAGATGATCCGGGGCCTTTTGGTGTTTTTGGAGCGGCTCAGTGCGCCGGGCTCTTGTCCCAGTCTTCGCGCTTGGGAAGCTGCTCGAACGTGTGCTCGGGCGGTGGCGAAGGCAGGGTCCATTCCAGCGTATCTGCATACTCGTTCCAGGGGTTGTTCTCGGTCACCCGTGCGCCGCGGAAGAGGGCATAGATGATGATCACGAAGAAGAACACGAAGCTCGCGAAGGAGATGAACGCGCCGAGCGACGACCACCAGTTCCAATAGGCAAACGCCTCGGGGTAGTCGATATAGCGGCGCGGCATGCCCTGACGACCCAAGAAGTGCTGTGGGAAGAATGTCAGGTTCGAGCCGAGGAACATCGCCCAGAAGTGCAGTTTGCCCGCCCATTCAGGGATATGACGCCCAGACATCTTGGGGAAGTAGAAGTATATCCCCGCAAAGATGGCGAACACGGCCCCGAGGCTCATCACATAGTGGAAATGCGCCACAACATAATAGGTGTCATGATAGGCCCGGTCCACGCCGGCCTGTGCGAGCACGATGCCTGTCACGCCGCCCACGGTGAAGAGGAACAAGAACCCGAACGCCCAGAGCATCGGTGTTTTGAACTCGATTGAGCCTTGCCACATGGTCGCGATCCAACTGAACACCTTAACGCCTGTGGGCACCGCGATGACCATCGTCGCTAGCATGAAGTAGGACTGCTGCGTCAGGCTCATCCCCACCGTATACATATGGTGCGCCCAGACGACGAAACCCAGCGCGCCAATGGCGATCAAGGCCCAGACCATCGGCAGATAACCAAAGATCGGTTTACGTGCGAAGGTTGCGATGATGTGGCTGATGATCCCGAAGCCTGGCAGGATGATGATATACACCTCCGGGTGGCCGAAGAACCAAAGGATGTGCTGATAGAGCACCGGATCGCCGCCGCCGGAAGGATCGAAGAACGTCGTGCCGAAATTGCGGTCGGTTAGAAGCATGGTGATCGCACCGGCCAGAACCGGCAGAGCCAGAAGGATCAGCCATGCGGTGACAAAGATCGACCATGCAAAAAGCGGCACCTTGAAGATTGTCATGCCGGGTGCGCGCATGTTGAGGAAGGTGGTGATCATGTTGATCGCACCCAAGATCGAGCTTGCCCCCGAGACGTGCACCGCAAAGATTGCAAGATCCATCGAGATGCCCTGCTCGTTCGTCGAGAGTGGCGGATACATGACCCAGCCCACACCAGAGCCAAGCTGACCACTGCCGCCCGGCGCTAGAAGCGACGCCACACCAAGCGAGGTGCCCGCGACATAGAGCCAATAGCTGAGGTTGTTGAGACGCGGGAACGCCATGTCCGGCGCGCCGATCTGAAGGGGCATGAAGTAGTTACCGAAACCCCCGAAAAGGGCTGGAATCACCACGAAGAACATCATCAAAACGCCATGATACGTGATCAAGACGTTCCACAAATGGCCGTTTGGCGTACATTCTCCCACCGCGGCGGCGGTGAAGCGCGCACCTTCAAGGCACATATACTGAACGCCGGGCTCCATAAGCTCGAGGCGCATGTAAACGGTGAACGCCACCGAGATCAGACCGACGATGGCTGATGTGATCAGGTAGAGAATGCCGATGTCTTTGTGGTTCGTGGACATGAACCAGCGCGTGAAGAAGCTGCGCTCGTCTTGATGATCATGACCATGAATGGCTGCATCTGCCATTAGGTGCCTCCTAAATTTCTGTCTTATGGCCGTGCATAACTCCCATGGAGGGAGGAGGAACGCGGCTTTCCTTCCCTGTTCTAGTGCGCCAATGCATGCTGAGCAATGCCCCAAGGGCCGCAGCGCAGGAAAAAAATTGTCGCAGCATCTTGAAACGACACTGTCCATAACATGGCGTTAAGATGGGCGGTTTTTCCTGAGGAGCACGGTTATTCCGGGGCCCAAAGGGTGCGGTGGGCGCAAAAACCCTCTTGTGGCGCGGGCCTTGAGGCAGGGCATGGTCAGGGCCGGACCTGCGCAGGTGCGCCGAATCGCGCATCAAACGTCTGGCGCAGCGCCACATCAAGATCGTCCATCGTCACCGGCAGGCCCAGATCGACAAGGCTGGTCACGCCATGCTCGGTGATGCCGCAGGGAACGATGCCCGAAAAATGCTCCAGATCGGGCTCCACATTGATCGAAATGCCGTGAAAGCTCACCCATTTCCGCAGGCGGATGCCAATCGCGGCGATCTTGTCTTCCGCCTTGGCCCCTGAGGCGCGCGGCGGTTGGTCGTCGCGCTCGATCCAGACGCCCACACGCCCCGGCCTGATATGGCCGCGCAGGTTGAACGCAGCCAGCGTATCAATCACCCAGCCCTCAAGCTCTTCGACAAAGGCGCGCACATCGCGTCCGCGTTTACCCACATCAAGCATGGTATAGATCACCCGCTGCCCCGGCCCGTGATAGGTATATTGCCCACCACGCCGCGCCTCATGCACCTCGAACCGGTCTGGGTCTGTAAGGTCCTCGGGGCGCGCGGAGGTGCCAGCGGTGTAGAGCGGTGGATGCTCCAGAAGCCAGATCATCTCATCCGCCTCGCCCGCCGCAATGGCATCCACCCGCGCCTCCATAAGGCGCAGAGCGTCCTGATATCCGGTCAAACCGGGAGAGATGAGCCATTCTGTCATGGCTTGCTGATACACTGCGATGGGCCTCAGGAAAAGCGCGTGAAATTACGCCTTCACAAAGCTGCAAAGACCCGCTAAACGCAGCGCACCATCACGGAGCGGTCGTGGCGGAATGGTAGACGCGCAGCGTTGAGGTCGCTGTGGGGTAACACCCGTGAGAGTTCGAGTCTCTCCGACCGCACCAAATTTCTTTCGCTCAGCGAAATGTCACACCAACTCAGAGAATTTTGCTGAGCGGCAGTCGTTTTGAACGAACGATGAGAGCGGCTGATCGCGCGAGGTCGCTGAGTTTGGGTCCGCTGCATGACGGCTGACGTCTCAACCCAAACGCAAAACCTGAATGTTTTATCAACGTCTTCACAGCCTTGCTGAAGACCGCCCGATTGTTTAAAGGTCTCGCGGCCACGGTCCCGTAGCTCAACTGGATAGAGCACCTGACTTCTAAGCCGGAGGTCTGGGGCCGTAAGAAGATGGAACTACAACGGGTTAGGGAAAAAGCGGCAGCTTGCGAACCGTTTTCCGAACCGTTATTAAAGAGCCACGGTCCCGTAGCTCAACTGGATAGAGCACCTGACTTCTAATCAGGTTGTTGGGGGTTCGAGTCCTCCCGGGATCGCCATCACTTGTTGCAGACGGTTGCTTTTTCAGTGTAAGTCTCCACTATATTTGTAGTGGGGACAATGGCTTGGCTGTAGATTTGGCGATTGAAGCATTTGCGGTGCTGAGGGCGGAGTTTTTCGACGCTGAAGGCAAGCCCAAGACTTTTCACCTTAGGGACAAACGCAACACGCAAGACGACCCTTTTGACGAAATGGTCGCTGCCTTGCTCGCAGAAAAGACGCCCGATGAAGTGCGCTGCGACCAAGCGTCGGGGCCGCTTATCACCCCTGACATGGCTCTCTACCGGCCAGCACTATGCGACGGCCTGCCGTCGGATCAACTCCGTTCCGATACATCCCGGATCGTTGGGCTAGAGGTGAAGAAGCTTGAAAGGTCGGCAGGTGGGAGGATCGCGCGCGCATCCGGTCTTGATTACAATTCTACGCCGCCGTGTGGCACGGTGCGCGCCTATAACGCCAATGGCTCCGTGCTTGACCTCAGATGCTTCTACCTTTTCGTTTGCTTGGAATGGGGCAGCGAGCCTGGGACGTGCAGCCTATCGGCGCTGTGCCTTTGCGACGGCAATGCGCTCAACGCTGACTTCGACTACTACCTGTCTGTCGCGGGCCAGCGCAGCAAAGAGATCGGCGTGGGGAGCTATGGTGACGGCGCTAACAGGAACCGTCCGATGGTCATCTTTGCCAACCCACTGGGAACGCCGCAACTTGACCACGCGGTCACTCTGATTCACGGCAAGGCAGGTTTAGCCAGCGGCCACGACAAGGCTCAAGATGCTGGGAAGTTGCGGCGGAAAATGCCGGACGGCACGAGCAACGAGTTTTCGATCTATATGCAGCAGGCACCGGATGGTGGACCATTGCTCCTCAATGACCCCTTCCTAACACCCGCAAATCGCTCTGAAAAGACTACTGGGCGGGGCAAGTTCTTGATTGGAGTTCGTCCCTCAAGCTGACTAGCCTTTCTATGGCAGCGTCTATGAGGTCAGCCCCAAACAACTTGCTTGGCTCCTCAGCAAGCGAGCCCATTGATTCCTGCTTGATGAGTTGCCCCATCAAGATGATCATAATGTCGTTTCTGCTCAGCTTGCGCCCGGACACGGCAAGTCTGCTGACCTGCGCCGATGCCGCCTTTTCTGCATCTTGAGCGCATGGTGTAGCTGAAGGCCGGTCAGCGCCCCGCTTCCGACAGACAACTATGATGTCGAGGTCGATTGGCTCTTTTGCTTGATTCTTCGGTGTCGCGCCCGACATCTCCGCTTTGACCGGCTGGCTGGCTGTAATGACGAAACCGGCTGTTCGAAGTGCGTTCAGCACGCTGCTCCAACCCTCTGTGCGCGAATGATGGTAGGAGAACAGCATGATCCCGTCATCTTTCAGGACGCGGTGGCATTCACGGAAAACGTCGCCCAAGCGGCCCGAAAAGGCTTCCACGTCCTGATGCTGAACCTCCCGGGCAGACCGCGTTGTCTCGCTGCTATTGTCGCCCAGAAGATGCCTCTGCCAAACATGGAAGAAGTCCGCGAGCTGGCTGTAGTTGACGTTGTCGAAGAACGGCGGATCGGTCGCAACGATATCAACGCACCCGTTTTCCAAGTCTGTCTTAGAACTGTCTCCGCATGAGAGGTAGAGGCGCTTAGCCGCTCCAAAGTCAGAGAAATTGTCCGCGACTTCGTGGCCTATCGTTTCGGAAAGGCCAAATACCTTGTCAGATTTGCCACCTGACAGCCGCAGTTCAAATGGATCTTCACAGTATTGGATTGCCCTAAGGAGGCGTGAGCGAAAGAGTGTTGAAAATGCCCCGGAGCTCTTTGGCGTACCCCAAGGGTTCGCTTCAAGGGGTGTCCTCTCCGGTTTCAGGATGTGGTGGTAGAACATGTGTCGAACAGCACCAGTTCCTTCACCTTTGAATGAAGCGAACATGTTGTTAAACTCTAGGGTTCCGCTGAACAGGCACAGCATCGCGTCCCGAATTGCGGGCTCTGGTATCTCCGATACTGCCTTGCCCAAAAGGCCAAGGCAGAGGAGCTGGCGCGAATTGAACATCTGGTGCCAGTGCGAATAGCCATAGTTCATGGCTTGATTGGTGTTGTAACCGGGTGAAAGTGCGACTTGCGGGAACAAGTGCTGGCAAGCCTCAAGCTGCCGTTCTGCCTCGGAGTATAACTCTAAGTCCTCCTCGGATACCGGAAGGTAGCGCTTTGTGCCGTCGCTCTGTAGGACAAGCTTTGCATACATCCGCGAGCTTGGAGGTCCACCAACCTCTCTTGAGCGCCCCGCAATGCCGAAAGTAGTGTGGCATGACGGGCATGTAGCCTTCGTCCCCTTGGCTGGCGCAGCCTGTGGGTCGAACTCACTTTCGCACGCAGAACAAGTGACTGAACTGGCATTATACGCGACTTGGTTGATCTCTCCGCAGCGTGGGCAGAGGCACCTGCTCTCAGGGTGTTTCTTCGGGTATGCGTGACGCGAGAAAATGTAGTTTGAAAACAAGTCCACGTCGCTGCTGCAATTGGGGCAAGAAAGGCTCTTAACCCAGAAGAAGTAGAGAACAGTGGCCTGTTCCCCTTCGGGCGTCGCGGTTGTATAGTATTGCTGTATTTTTGAGCGGACCTTCGCCTCTAGGCCGTCGAACGCTTTTTGTACTGCTGCGCGTGGATGAAACTGCAGCGCATTCTTGACTGCAAAGTGCGCGACCGGATTGATATCTCGCCCTATCGCCTTCGAACCCAACTTTAAGGCTTCGCCTAGAGTTGTTCCGCTCCCCATGAATGGATCAAAAATGGTCGCGCCGGGGAAACGTACAGGAGAGTGGAACAGCTCCCTTACGTCCGCACCTTCTGGTGCTGAAGCGCCGATTAGGGCGGCTCGGAATACGGTTCCAAGGCGCTGCGCCCACCACTTGTGAACATGGTAGGGAGGGCGGTTGACCTCTTTGCGCCAGCTTTCACGCTCCGCAATGTCGCTGATGAACTCTATCGGGAAATCTTCGGACTCAATCGCCCGCTTTTCGTGGGAGGGCAGTTCCATTGTGCTCGGCGGGCTTGACAGGTCGAGTTCATCTTGAATTTTTTCCAACACTTCACCTCTCGTGACTTCGGCGTGCAGCTGGAACAATCCAGGAACATCCCCTATAACTAACTTAGGATTTTGGAAACGTCTATACTTATCCCCGGCAGCACGGGCAAGCACATCATGTTGATTTCGATTATCATCAAACAGGTTGCGGAGCCACCCCGAAAACGCCTCGCCGGATCAGTCCGGCGGGGCTCTTGTTCAGTGGGTTCCGCCATGTCGTTGCGCGCCACCCTGCAAGCTGCCGTTTTCGGGGTCAGTGCATCACGGGGCGCGGCAACCAGAGGTCACGGGAGAACAGACACCAGCCCAAGGCGGTCTGCACCGCGCGGTCGTGCTGCCGGATCAAGTGTGGCGTGGCGGTGGCGGGTTCGCGGATTGCATCTGTCCACACGTCGCGGCGGGTCCCCGGGTGGCGTCGGCAAAGAAGCCCAACGAGGCCCCCGAGCGAGGCACGGGGGACGCGGTACAGGCGCGCGAAGTCCACGACCATCGCGGGGGTGGGCCAGCCGTCTTTGCTCGCCTCCTCCGCGTGGGCCATTAGGGCGAGGTGCGCCAGTTGAAGCCGCCGGGGGAACAGCCGCCCGTAAGCCTCTGCCAGCCGGTCCGCGTCCATCTTCACGCGCCGCGACCCGGGCCGGTGTAGGTTGCGCCCAAGGCATCGCCCTGGAACACGCAAGGCACAAAGCCGCCCGCCGCCGTTGCCGCGACCTGCGTTGTGTCGAAGCCCGCGAACGGGGTGTTCAGGTTTGGCGTGAGGGCGTTGGCAGCGAGGACCGCCGCCGGGCCGTCCGCCGCGTCCACGAGTGCTGAGTGGATGGCGGAAGGGTTCTTGAGGTGGGCAGCGCCCTTGGGGCGGGTGACGAGGTACAGGGCCATATCAGGCCTCCTTCTTGTTGAGTGCGAGCTTCACGCGGTCCAGCGGGCGGACCCGCCCGGTTTCATACTCGCGGTTGCGGTTGATTGCGCGCTGGGTCGCCTGCTTCACGGCGGCGATGGCGGCTTGAACGCCGCGCGTCTCCTCGCCCACCAGCTTGTCGGCAAGGTCCTGCGCGCTGAACGGGCGGGACCGGGCGGGCATCCGGTCAAGGATTGCGACAATGGCCGCGCCCATGACCTTGTTGTCAGTGGCGACGGCAAGCAGCGCGGCGTTGCGCAGGTCCACGATGCCGGAGCCGTCAAGCTGTTGCTGGAAGTTGGAGCGCTCCTGCGTCCCGAGCCCGGCGCGGGCAAGGACGGTAACGGGCGAGGCCCAGAGCTGCGCCGTGGTGGCGAGGCTGTCCGCCGCCGCGTTCAACTCCTTGAGGTGAGCCCAGCGGGCATCCGAGGAGTTGGTGACAACCTCCCGGCGGGCAATGGCAGCGGCCTTGTCGGCGGCGGCCTGTTGATCCTTGGGCTGAAAGCCCGCGCGGGCGAGGCTCTCAGCGGCGTCTGCTGCGCGCTTGTTTACGCCGGACTCAAGTGTGTCGATCAACGTGCCGAACTTTTCAGCGCGCCGGGCCGCGACCTCAGCGAGGCTGACCACCTCAGCGGTGGACAGGATGGGCTTGTCGGGGATTTCAAGGGGGAGTGATGGGGCGGGGTCTGCCATGTCGGGCTCCTCATGCCGTGGGAGGCTCCATTGCCGTCCCTTCGCCCCAACTCTACCCTGAGTTGCGTGGCGGGCAGAGCGCGATTACTTGTTGTCCTAGAGCCACCAAGCGTACTGCGGATCACCGGCCAAGCCCGGCGCGGCGCGCCTCGCTTTGGCGTATGTCTCGGGCAGGTGTGCCTCCGGGTCCTCCGCCACCATCGCCACGGCATAGCCCACGACAACCGGTGGGGCGTCCGTCACGAGGGCGAGGACGGGCAGCGCCTCCCAAGCGACTGAGTGGGCAGGCTCCATCTTCGCGGCGTAGCCCATGCGGGAGAGGAGCCCGGCGGCATTCGCGTACACTGTTGCCCGCGCCTCAGTCACCGCGCCGCGTCTCCGGGTCCGTTACAACGTCCGGCTCGCCGGGGATGCGCTTCACGGCGTCAGGACGGATGGGGCTGTCATACGTCCCCGCCTCCCGCTGCGCCTCTAAGAACTCCTCCATGGTCATCTTGTTCGGCACCACGAGGACGCCCCCGGTATTGACGCTCAGGCTCAGGTTCGCCTCAAGCGCCTCGCCCTCGCGGTACTGGTGGCGGGCCTTCAACAAGAAGATGTTGGCGACGATGTTCCCCTCATCGGCGGCCTCGCGGAGGTTGCTCACCAGCGCGTCATGCTCACGGGCGAGCCCGGCGTGGTAGGCGTCGTCAACCTCGGACTGGCGGTCCCGGCACGAGCGGAAGGCGTCCTTGCTCATTCCGAGGGCTCGGGCAATCGTGGCGACGTGTACGCCGCGCCCGGCCAGCTCCTCCACAAGGCGGAGGCCCAGCTCAGTCACGCGCCAGTGCGAGCGGCCACCAGCCCCGGGTTCGGGCGGGACCAGCCGCGCGGGCAGGTCAGTCTCAGTGCGTTCAGTCATGGCTCAGTCGCCTCCTTGTCAAATTGTGTGCACACCGTCTGGCTCAGGCCCTTGCCGCAGCGCAGCTCGCGGGCGATGCGGTCCATGCCCATCCCCCGGCTGCGCAGGTTGCGGATTGCGGCAATCAGGGCGTCGGACGCCGGGGGCCTGCCCAGCCGCTTGCCCTGCGCGCGGGCGCGGGCGAGGCCCGCCTTGGTCCGCTCAACGATCATTGACCGCTCCATCTCAGCGACCATGCCCCGGACTTGGAACAGCAGCTTGCCGGAGGGCGTCGTGGTGTCCAGCGCCTCCTGATGCAGGTGCAGGTCGATGCGCAGCGCCTCAAGGTCATGCACGAGGTTGAGGAGGTCCCGGAGCGAGCGCCCGAGGCGTGAGGCGTCCCACGACATCAGCACATCGTACCGGCGGCGGGCCGCGTCCGCCCGCGCCCTGTCCAGCTCAGGCCGCGAGGCGATGGCACCGGATGCCGTCTCAACGTACTCCTGCACGACGGTCCAGCCCGCGCGCTCCGCCACCTCCCTGAGGCAGAGGAGCTGGTTTTCGCAGGTCTGCCCCCCGGTGCTGACGCGGGCATAGATCGCGGCGCGGCGGGCGGTCATGCCGACGCCTGCGCGCGCTGGACGTGCGCAAGTGGCGCGGACAGGCCCTTGGGCAGCACGAGGTGGTAGCAGTCGGCGTCCCCGCGCTGGGTCGTGCGGATGCCGTAGCCCTTCACCTTGTTCATGTCCCAGTTGAGGCCCGACTTGACCGTGATCGGCTTCCAAGGCGAGAGGGCGGACAACAGCTCTACCATCGTCGCGCCCTCGCTGCGGCTCAGCATGTCCACGAGGATCGCCTGCTTTGTCCCGGCACGGCACGGCTTGACCTCCGCCTTGGGCGCAAGGTTGACGCCACGGCCCCGGCGCGGCGGTTTCACGGGCAGGTTCTTGGGGGTCGGTCCCTTGCGGACAGTGGCGGACCGGATGGCGGCGTCAACGTCGGTCGGTTGGCGCTGCGACAGGGCCACGAGGTTCTCCCAGATGCGGCGCGCGGCGGTGGTGCGGTCGGGGAAGCGCTTCACGGGCGGGATGCCCAAAGCAGAGGCGGACGCGGCGAACAGGGCCGCTCCCTGCTTCATGGTCAGCTCGGACAGGTCCTCTGCGATCAGGACCAGCAGGTGGTCGTGTCGGTCAGCGGCGGCAGTCGCGGCCTCCTCAGTGCGGTGAATTGCGAAGGTTGCGGCAGTCGGGTCTATGGTTGTGAAGGTCGTCATTGTGGTGCTCCATTTCTGAGAACTTGGAGAGAGCCCAAGTGACGGAACGTATCGTGAACATATCCACCCCGTAAAGGGAAATTACTGGGGTGGCAGTAGGTTGGCGGACGCGGCCCAGTGGGAATGGGCTCCGGCGGAGGCGCTGCGCAGGACGTTTTCGGGGTAGCTGTCACGGGCGCTTGCAGAACTTGTTGCCGGAGCGTCCCGGGGGTGGCAGCAGCGCGCGCGGCGGGAATGGCTGATCCTGCCCACCAACCTTTTACGCCTCCGCACAGGACGTGTTTTGGTGTTTCCTGCACACATGCCCAAGGGATCGTTCCCCCGCCGTACCCGGCCCGTTCCTCAGAGGCGGGAACGCTGCGCCACCACCGTAGCTGGCTCCCCTCTGCCGTTCCTTACCGTTCCCCCCCTATAGGGTAGAGTAGAAAGGAGGCGGAGGGACGGCAGCGCCTTTGGGCGTCGGGCTCCTGCGGCACACCTCCGGGCGGGCGCGCGGAACGGGGAGGTTCGGGGGGAACGGCCAGCATTTCAGCCACAGGGGCAGAGGCTTAGCCGTTCCCCCGTTTTTCCACCGTTCCCCCACTGGGCCTAGAAAGACCGGCCCGGGGCCTCCACCATACCGTCCAGTTCACCCTCGGGATCGAAGCGCGGAACTAGATGAGGCACGTTGCCGTCTCCACGGACATAGCACCATTCCGGGTGTGGCAGGCCAAACCGCCGCTTGGACCTTTCAAAGCCCAGCCGCCGCATGGCGTCCCCGAGGCGCTCATTGTCGTCCTGATTTCGCTGCCCCGGCAGCTTGCCTGCGATGCGCCACGCGTCCTCCGCCTTCACCTTGCAGGGCCGCTCGTCACCCAGAACACTGTAGAGCCGCTCATAGAACGGTTCCTCCACGCGCCTGTCGTCCTGTTCAGCCTCGGCATCGGCCCACAAGTCGGGGTCCAGCCGGATAGCCGCACCGTCCGCCTCACGCGCCGCCGCCTCTGCCCAGAGCTGGTCGCGGTCGCGCCTAAGTGCATCAAGGTCAAAGCCCTCCACCGCCACCGGCCAGAACCGGCGGTTGCCGGTCGTGTCGCGCAGGTAGCGGCTGTCATTGGTTGTGCCGATGATGACGCACTGTCGCGGCACCTCGCGCTCGCGCCGGTCGTAGGCCATGCGCGCCTTGTCGTGAGTCCGGGACAAGAAGCCCTTGAGGTGGTCCGTCCCAGCCTTGCGGTTGCCCTTCAACTCGCCCGCCTCGGCAATCCACTTGCCGGAGAGGGCTTCAATCACGCGCTTGCTCTCCGCATTCAGGGGCAGGTCGTCGGTGAACCATTCCTCACGGCCCGCCAACACCTTCAAAGCGGTGCTCTTGTTCGTCCCCTGCGCAGATTCAAGCACCAGCATCTCGTCAAACTTCACGCCGGGCCTGCGGACCCGGCGGACGGCGGCGACAAGCACCAGCCCCCCGACCGCGCGGGTGAATGCGGTGTCAGCCGCCCCGCCGTAGGTGGCGAGCCAGCCGTCAATGCGCGGCACGCCGTCCCAGCGCAGCGCCGCAAGGTGCTCAAGGACCGGATGGCGCGCGTTGCGGCGGGCATGGTCGCCCAGAACGTCATAGAAGAAGTCCTTGGTGGGCCGGAAGCCGAACCGCTCGTCAATCTCAAGGCGGAGGCGGACGGCGGCGGGATCGTCCAGCGCCGGGCCGTAGCCGTCTAGCCCCTCGATCAACTCACGGTCTGCGAACTGGTCGTGCCAGAGCACCACGCCCAGACGCCTCAGCGCCACGCGAATGTTTTGCTGCGAGCTGGCAACAGGCTTGCCGTCCTTGTCGGTGACAAAGCTGTCTTCAACACTCTCCTGAGCCTCACGGACCTGCCGCCGGGCGTAGCCTTCCGCGCCCTTCTGATCGTGGATGTGTCCGCTGATTGCGAGGTCCCTGTCCAACAAGACGCCCAGCATGTCCTCCTCAGTGCAGCCGGAGCGAACCATTTCACAAACGGCCCAGAACACCACCTTTGAGCGGTCCCCCTGCCAGTTGCCTGCGGCGTCAAACGTGCCGTCCCAGCGGCCCGGGTTGTCGGCGTCGTGTCCCGCAATGAGGATGCGGCGGAGGAAGTCTTCAATGGGCAGTTTTTCAAGTTCCACCCCCTGCGTCGGTGGTGCAATGCCACCGCCCTTCTTGTGAGGGGAGGCCGCGCCAACGGGGCGAGCACTTGGGAAGCCCGCCAAGTCATAGCCGCGCGACCAGTCCGCCCAGAGGACACGCGCGAGGGCGGGGACGCGGCCCTTGGCGACCTTCTTCTTGCCCGGGACGTTGACCGTGCCCACCAGTCGCATGATCCGTTCGGCATTGTGGCAGTTGTCCGCCTGTAGGTCCGTCTCAACTTTGAAGTTGCGTCCCTCCACTGCCTCGAACAGCCGCGCAAGGTGCGCGTCCAAAGCCGCACGTTCGGCATCGCTCAATGCGCCTCGCTCCTTGGGCTCGTCATTCCGCCAAACCAGTCGCGCCATCTCAGCAGAACCACCCACCGAAACTTCCCGGTCTGACAGCCAGAACGCCTGCAAGCCGCCGCCACTGTCGATGATTACGCTCGGGGCCGGTTCATAGGACCGGAGCTGCGTCCACGCGCGCTCTCGCTCCCGTTCAATCGGTTCGCCCGCCCTCGGGTCAACGTCAACGTGTAGCGCCCGCACTGCCGACACCGCGCCCTTGTTGGGCTTGCTCGACACTGGCCCGTAAACCTCATTCACAGTGAAGTAGATGTTCTGGCGACCCTGCCGCTCGTCCATCCACGCCGCCATCTTGTCGCGGTCGTCAGCCGTGAATGTTGCCGTGGTAGTGCGACCGCCGTCTGGCGGGATGGAGGTCAGAACGCGCTGGCCCGAGCCGCACCACTGGTCAAGGAAGTCCAGCGCGGCGGGTGTGTCCGGCAACAAGTCTTTCTGGTCGGTTCCGGCGGCGTCTGCGGGTATAGTCTCAGGGATGATGTTGGAGTGATCGTTTCCATTATCCCTTGTGCCCCCGGTTTGCTGCCCAGCGCCGGGGGTGCGCCCCTTGTCCCCGCCACTCATTCCCCTGCCTCCATCCACGCGCGCACGTCATCGGCGCGGTAGCGGACGCTGTGTCCAACCTTGAGGAACGCGGGACCCTGCCGCTTGGCGCGGTACGCCTCAAGCGACTTGGTTGAGAAGCCCGTCATCTGCGCCACCTGTTCGGCGGTCAGGTACTCCGGGTTCATCGGGAGCCGCCCACGCGGCAATTCTCTCAGAAGGCGTTCTGCGACAGCCTCCGCAACGGCATCAATCGTCTGTTGGTCCATGGTTTTGTCACCAAGTCAGACCGCTAGCGGGCAGTCAGATTGGTGACAGGGCTGGGGTGCATACGATGCACCTACCGGGTTGCCCCGCGCCATTTGCTTTCTGGCGCTCCCCGCGCGCGGCACTTCCCGGCTGGCCGACGCGGTTCCCCATGCTGGCTTGCACCAGCATCCCCTGTTTCAGGGTAGTCATGTGACCCCTGATATACCCTCCGAGCCCCTCCTTGGGAAACCCTAATTCCCCCTTTTCAACCCTCAATCTCTTGTTGTTCGGGCTCCAACAGGGCGAGGATTGCCGCCGTCATGCGTTCCTGTTCCGCCAGTAGGGTGTCGAACAGTGCGCGCTCGTGGATGTAAACGCCATCTATTCCCGGGACGGTGTGGTCCAGAAGCAGGCGCGCGTTCACCCGGTCAATTCCGGTGCGCTGGGCAACGGTGCGGTAGGTGTGGCGGAGGATGTGGCCTGTCTCTGAGGGCAGGGCCTTCTCCTTCCAGACCTGAGTTGCGATAACTTCGCCCGTCTTGCTGGACCGGGAGGCGAACAGCCAAGGCGCGCCGGGGAACAGCAGCTCACTTGCCGCCAGAGCCCGGCGCACGACGTCAACCATATGCCCAGACAGAGGCAGGTCAAAGGAGCGGCCCGACTTCATCCGGGGGATGGAGATTGACTGCCTGTCCAGCCGCACCCATTCGCGGCGGATGCTCACGAGCGTTCCGGGGCGCAGCCCTGATAGCAGCCCGAGCTGGTGCATGTCGCGGCGAAGGGGGTTGGGCAGCGCCTTCACCCGCGCCCACCAGTCCGCGAGGTCCTCGGGCATGATGACCCTGTTGCTGGCCCGCTCCTTGTTGAACGTGACCGCCGCCACTGGGTTGCCCGGCAGGGCGTCGGGATCATCCACCACCTTGAGGGCGAAGTTGTAGGCTGCACGGAAGTCACGCAGGGCCTTGTTCGCAGTGGTCGCGCCGTGGTTCGCTGTGATCCGGCGGTGTTCCTCGCGGGCCGCGCTGCGGCGCACGTCGGTTATGGGAGTGGCGGCCCACTTGGGCAGGTATCGGTCAAGCCGTTCCATCATGTCGGTGATGGAGCGTTCAACGCAGCCACGGGCGCGCATGTCCGCCCCGTACTCCTCGAACATGCGCCGGACCGTCCAAGCGCCCGCGTCCCCCGAGGCGTCCGGTGCCGGGGCGTTCGGGTCAATGCCGCGCTTGATCTGGTCCAGCACCACCAGCGCCCGGCTCCGGGCGTCGTCCAGCGTCATCTCCTCAGTCCCCCCGAGGGTGTGGCGGACGGTCTTGACCAGCACCTTGCGCCCGCGCGGACCCTGCCAGAGGTCGCGCTGAACCTTGTAGGATTTGCCCGTCTTGTTCACGGCCACGAGGAGCCCCGTCACCCGCTCATCTCGCACCGTTGAGGGCTTCCCCGCATACGCCAGCGCCCTGATTCGTGCCTGTGTAAGTCTCTCTGGCATCCCATGCTCCTTTCCGAACCGTGTGGCAGCCCGCCTGCGAACCGTAAACGAACCGGGAGGGGATCGGGCGGGAGCGGGCAGCTTAGGGCGAAGGTAGCTCCAAATGCCTGAGAACGCTAGTGTTTAGGGTGGACTCGCGGGTGGGAAAGGGGTACAGTCCACCGACTTCTAATCAGGATGTTGGGGGTTCGAGTCCTCCCGGGATCGCCAGATCGCCTTTTGTTGAGCGGCAGGCGGCTTTGACCTTTACGTCATGTACTCGGACCAAACGACCCGCCGGATAAAAAGCGGCCTTTCAGCACCAGTAAGCAAGCGGCGGTTTTTTTGGGGGGGAACACAAAGCCAGTTGCCACGATGTGCTGCTGTCTTCAAAAACGCATCCTGAGCATTTTAGCACGACACCCTTTAGGCGCTTTCAGCCAGCTTCTCAGATTAGACCTCCATGCTGTCTTACCTTGCTTTTGCATTGCGCAACATTGCATCAAGCGCACCTTTCGAATTTAGCGCTCTCAGATCACTGTTTCCGCCGACATGAAAATCGCCAATGAAGATTTGTGGCACGGTATGCCGACCCTTGGCCCTGGCCATCATTTCTTTCGCACGCACGGGGTCGTTTGTGATGTCATGATTTGTGAATGAGACACCCTTTTTGGAGAGAAGAGCTTTGGTTGCCTTGCAGTGTGGGCAGTAGCCCTTGGTGTAGATTGTGACGTTGGGCTTCATGGTCATTTTCTCCGGTGGGTGGGGGAGCACCCTAACCTCAAAGGATCAGGGTGCTCTCATTTTCAGCTCTCTTTGGCAATTCGGCGCAGCGCGTCACCCGACAGGAAAATGGCCCCAGCCAACAAAACGATATCTTTCAGCAGAAATTGACCGGGCACAACGGATAGGGCGGGAAAGCCGCCAAGGCTGGGCTCTGTCACCGGAGCAGTCAACAAAAGACTGGATGTGACAAAGAACGTGAGCAGTGCACTCAATGCACCCAGCAGGCCAATCTTGGGGAATTTGAAGCCAAGCAGAAGAAAGACTGCGGTTACAATTTCTGTTGCGCCAATCAGGTTTGAGGCCCCTTGCAAGCTGAACACTTGATACAGCCAGCTTGTAAGAGGGCTGGACGCGACCAAGCCTTCAATCGCCCCGGCCTCATAGGCGGTGAACTTCATGGCCCCGATCCAGCCAAGGACGGTTGCGCTGGTCAAGCGAAGCGCATGTACGCCGACATTTGTGACTGTGTCGCCAAGAGCGGCAATCCGTTCTGCTGCATCTTGGGTCAGTGTGCTGTTTGTTGAAGTTGAGGACATATCGCGTTTCCTTTATTGACCAATCGGTCTTTTATTAAGTAAATGTATGTGGCTGTGTTGCCAGTGAGTGAGATTTAGACATTAAAGACCGAATGGTCAACAATCGTATTTTCACAGATGAGTGAGGAGTATTTCAAATGCAAAACCCCGGACGCCCACGGGAGTTTGACCCTGAAGAAGCGCTATCGAAGATCATGCAATTGTTCTGGGAAAATGGATATGAGGCTACAGGCCTGCGAGACATCATCGCGGTGACTGGTCTTGGAAAAGCGAGCCTTTACGCTGCTTTTGGCAATAAACAGTCGATGTATCTCCAAGGCTTGTCACATTACGAAGGGCTGATGGTTGACGCTGCCGTGTCGGCTCTGAACAGATCTGACCAACCTCCCATGGCGCGCATCGGGATGTTCCTGTCATCGCCCATCATCGCTGTGCGCGACCATAGGGACCAGCGTGGGTGTTTCTTGTGCAATGCCTCTGCTGACCGGGCTTCGATGGATGAGGGTACGAGCAAGATAGTTCAGCGTGGCTATGAAAAAATGCGCCGGGCAATCGAAAATGCGCTGGTTGAGGCGCAACCGGATATCAATCCGTCGCTTGCCGCGGCCCGTGCACAACTTGTTTTAACTGTCTATTCGGGTCTAAATGTCATGGCGCGATCAGGGATCGCGGCGGACGTGCTCTCGCTTGCCACGCAACAAGTCATTCTGGCTATCAAAGCCGATTGAAATGAATATACCGTAGCAGCGCAGTCGGAAAATTGTCCTGACTTCTAAGCCACAGTTTGGTGACCCAAAAACACTCATGCGTGGCACATGCGCAAACCACCTCGGTTTGCGCCGCCACAAACCCCGTGCAAAACCGATGCGTTTGTTGTCGGTCGTAGACGTGATCGTCGTGCGATTTGGTCAGGCATACCTGCTGTGCGGGTCAGAGTCGCTTGGCGCAAAAGAAGCGTAAATTCAGACACATGACCTGCACCGCGCCAAAGTTGAGTGATGTTCGGCAGGCCCTTCTTTGTTTCGGATAGGCCTGTGCCCGTCTTCGGGGGCGGGTCATTGGCTGAGCGCAAACATCAGGTCTCGGCATGCGCTTCCAAGATATTGAGGGGCACGATGTCCAGCGCACGTTTGTGGGTCGCGGTGAGGCGCACTTTGGGCGCGCAGCCCTCGTCATGGGCCTGCAGGAAGCGCGCGGCGCATAGACACCACTGATCACCGGGCTTGAGGCCCGCAAAGCCGAATTCCGGGCGCGGGGTCGACAGGTCGTTGCCGACATACTTGGAAAAGGCCAGAAATTCGGGTGTCATCAAGGCGCAAACCGTGTGGCTGCCGCGATCCTCCACGCAGGTGTTGCAATGGCCATCGCGGAAAAACCCGGTGACGGGATCGGTCTCGGAGCAGGGTGCCAGCGCCTGGCCCAGCACGTTTATTGCCTCGTCTTTGCGGATCATGGTCGGTCCTTTCCTTGCTTAAGTGAGATTAGCGCACTTGGCCTGCCGGGCAAATCACATGCGACAGCGTTTCGCGAAACGCTCTAGGCGTCACTTGAACCTATCGAGCAGTTTTTGCATGGCGCTGCGGGTATCCTCTTCGGGCGCGCGCTCTGCTGCCGGTGCGGGCGTCTTCGCGGCGCTCTTGGACGAGCGTGGCGGTGCGGTGCGTTGGGCCACGGCGTTCTGGAAGCGCCCGCCATCGCCCTCGGCCAGATAGGCGGCCCCGTCGCTGACACCGCGGATCACATCATCGAGCCAGCCTTCATCGGCCTTGGCGAAGTCATGCAGCACGTACCCCGGCACCGCCTCCTTACGGCCCGGGTGGCCCACGCCGAGGCGTACACGGGCATATTCCGGCCCGATATGCTGGTGGATGGAACGCAACCCATTGTGGCCCGCATGGCCGCCGCCTTGTTTAACGCGCACCTTGCCGGGGGCGAGGTCGATCTCGTCATGCAGGACGGTCACATCACCGGGGTCGGCCTTGTAAAAGCGCATCGCTTCGCCCACCGCCTGCCCCGAAAGGTTCATGAATGTATCGGGCTTGAGGAGCAGCACTTTCTCCTGCCCCAAACGGCCCTCTGAGACGCGGCCCTGAAACCGGGCCTTCCACGGGCCAAAGCCGTGATCCTCGGCGATCCTGTCCACGCACATGAAGCCGATATTGTGCCGGTTGCGGGCATATTTCGGCCCCGGATTTCCAAGTCCTGCAAAGATCAGCATCGGGCCCTCATTTCTGCGCTTTGTATCGCCTTGGCCCCTTTTGCCCGCAAAGCCGCGCGGATTCCAGCCCGGTCTGCGGGAGAGGCCCCCACGAAAAAAACGCGGCCCCTGTTGCCGGGGGCCGCGTTTGAAAACCTGCCGCAAGGATGCGCGGCGTGTTTGAAGACTTACTCTTCTGTGGCGTCGGCTTCTGAAGCCTCTTCCACTGCCTCATCCTCATCCTCGTCATCGCCGTCCGATTTCAGGGCCGATGGCGCGGAGACGTTGCAGATCACGAAATCGCGGTCATTGATGACCAGCTTTGCGCCTTCTGGAAGGACAATGTCCGAAATCGTTACCGTGTCGCCGACATTCTCGACCTTGCTCAGATCCACGACCAGCGCGTCGGGGATATCCCCGGCTGTCACGACCATTTCCACCTCGTTGCGGATTGTCGTCATCGTGCCACCCTTGCGGATCGCGGGGCAGTCTTCTTCGTTCTCGAACGAGATCGGGATGAAGAGCTTGATCTTGGTTGTGCGGCGCAGGCGCATCAGGTCGAGATGGGTGGGCAGATCCTTCACCACATCGCGCTGCACATCGCGGCAGATCACGCGCACATCATCATGGCCCTCGACCTTGAGGTTGAAAAGCGTGGACTTGAACCGCCCTTGCTTGAGCCGTTTGAACAAGACGTTGAAGGGAATGTTGATAGGCAGCGGATCAGTGTCGCCCCCAAATACGATACCCGGAACCATGCCGTCGCGGCGTGCAGCACGAGCGGCGCCCTTGCCCGTCCCCGTGCGTTCCTGGGCGTGAAGATCAGGAATTTCTCCAGCCATTGATAGTCTCCAAATGTAAGGGCGGGGCTCCTCCAAGGCTGTGGCCCCGCGTGAAGCCGCCCGCATAGGCCAAAAGGGCGCGCTTGGAAAGGGGATTCGGGGTTTGCCTTGTGCCACTCCGTTTTATCGCGGCCACGCATCCCCAGTTTATGTTGATAATTTGATCAAAAGATGCGAGTGTGCCACTGAACGTTGATTCAATGGCACGCCATGGGAGACCACATATGACCCGTATCTCACGCCGCAGCGCATTGGCCAGGGGGGCAGCACTTCTGGCTGCTCCGCTTTTTGCCGGGCGCGCCTATGCCGCCCAAACGGATGTTGTGGTGATTGGCGCAGGTGCCGCAGGAATTGCCGCCGCGCGGGATCTGCGCCGCGCAGGTCTTGATGTGACGGTCATCGAGGCGGGGCCGCGCATCGGCGGGCGGGTTGTGACGGATACCACCACCTTCGGGGTGCCCTATGATGTAGGGGCCCATTGGCTCCATACCGAAACGGCCAATCCCTTCGTGGCTTACGGTCGCGCCAACGGGTTCGACGTCTACCGCGCGCCGGATGATGAGGTGCTCTATGTCGGGGACCGCCCCGCGACCGATGCGGAGCAGGCAGCCTATTCCTCCGCCCATGCTCAGGCCAACCGCGCGATCGAGCGGGCCGGGGCCGCGGGTCAGGATGTCTCGCCCGCCTCCGTCATCCCGGATCTGGGCGAATGGGAGCCGACGGCGAATGTCCTCATCGGCGGGTATGAGATGGCCAAGGACCTCAGCAATTTCTCCTGCACCGATTGGTACACGGGCGCAGGCGGCGACGATGCGTATTGCCGCGAAGGCTTCGGCACGCTCTTTGCCCACAGCGCGCGCGATGTGGAGGTCAATCTCGGCGTGGCGGCGCGCGCCGTGCGCTTTGGCGGCACGGGCGTGGAGGTCGAGACAAACGAGGGCACGATCACCGCGCGGGCCTGTGTCTGCACCGTGTCGATGGGGGTCTTGAAGGCTGAGCGGATCGTGTTCGACCCGCCCCTGCCCGACGACAAGCAGGAGGCGATCCAGATGCTGACGATGGGGCATTACAACCACGTGGCCCTGCAGTTTGACGAGAACTTCTTCGGCGTGGGGTCGGACGGGTATTACACCTACAAGATCGACAAGAGCGTCGATGGCGTCCCGCACGGGTTTGCGGCCCTGGTCGATGCGTCGGGCAGCGGGCTGACCTATTGCGATCTGGGCGGCGATTTCGCCCGGCAGATGGCGGATGCAGGCAAGGAAGCGGCGCTGGACTTCACTATATCCGAGCTGACGAAAGCCTTTGGCAGCAAGGCACGCGCCGCATTGGTCAAATCCTCGGTTACCGATTGGTCCAACGATCCGCTCACGCTTGGCGGCTATGCCTCGGCAGAGCCGGGGGGCGCGTGGACCCGCGATGCGATGCGCCTGCCTGTGGCGGACCGACTCTGGTTCGCGGGTGAGGCAATGTCGGAGGGCATGTGGGCCACGGTCGCGGGCGCGCATCTGTCCGGGCAAGCTGTGGCGAGCCAGGTGCGAGCAGCACTAGGCTAAGGCGTTACTGCCAATCGCCTGAGAAATCCTTGGGGATCATCAGGATATCGCGCGTCACATCTGCGATATCGCGGTGGCCGCAGAGGCCCATGGAGACGTCCAGCTCCTTTTGAATCACCTCCAGTGCCTTCGTCACCCCCGCCTCGCCCATAGCACCCAGCCCGTAGACAAAGGCGCGCCCGATATAGGTGCCCTTGGCCCCCATCGCGACGGCCTTGAGCACGTCTTGCCCCGAGCGGATGCCGCTATCGAGATGTACCTCGATCTTGTCGCCCACTGCGTCCATGATCGCGGGCAATGCGCGGATCGCACTGAGCGCGCCATCCAATTGCCGCCCGCCATGGTTGCTCACGATGATCGCATCGGCCCCCACATTGAGCGCCTCGCGGGCATCGCGCGCGTCGATGATCCCCTTGATGATCAGCGGCCCGTCCCACATCTTGCGGAATTGCCGGATGCGGTCCCAATCGAGCTTTTCGTCAAACGCCTCCGCGGTCCATGAGCTGAGCGAGCTGGGATCGCTCACGCCCTTCGCATGACCCACGATATTGCCGAAAAACCGCCGTTTCGTGCCCAGCATCCCAAGGCCCCATTGCACCTTGGTCATCATGTTGGCCACGGATTGCGGGGTGAGTTTTGGCGGGGCAGACAGGCCGTTTTTAAGGTCCTTGTGCCGCTGGCCCAGAACTTGCAAATCCACGGTGATCACAGCCGCCGACACGTTGGCGGCCTTGGCGCGATCAAAGAGACGCTGCATGAAATCATCGTCCTTGAGGGTGTAGACCTGAAACCAGAAGGGCTTGCTCGTATGCGCGGCCACATCCTCGATCGAGCAGATAGACATGGTGCTGAGCGTGAAGGGCACGCCGAATTTCTCGGCTGCGCGGGCCGCTTTGATCTCACCATCCGCATGTTGCATCCCCGTCAGGCCCACGGGCGCGAGGGCCACGGGCATCGAGACATCCTGCCCGATCATCTGTGATGCGGTCGTGCGGTTCGACATATCCATCGCGATCCGCTGGCGCAGCAGGATGTCGGCGAAATCCGATGTGTTGGCGCGGAATGTCTGTTCGGTCCAGCTGCCTGATTCGGCATAATCGTAGAACATCTTGGGCACCCGGCGCTGATAGATGCGACGCAGGTCTTCAATATTGGTGATCACGGGCATAGGCGGGGCTTTCACAAGATTGGTCATGTTTGGTTACCAATCGTGACCGAGGCCCGCAATGGGTTTGGCCCTAGCTGCCGCCCTCAGCCAGAAGGGCGCGCAGCATGGCCTTGGCGCTGTCGCTGCTCCAATGGGCGTCGCCCTGCATGCGGGCAATCTCTTGGCCCTCGGGGCTCAAAATCACCGTGATGGGCAGGCCGATGACGGCCATTTCGCGCGCCACACGCTGCTTGGGGTCACGGTGCAGCGGCAGGTTGTCGACACCGATTTCGTCAAAGAACGCCTTCATCGCAGGCGGCGCGTTGCGGCCCGTGGCGAGCGTCAGCACCTCGAAATCCGGCCCGCCAAACTCCGTCTGTAATTCTGATAACATCGGCATTTCCTTGCGGCAGGGCGCACACCATGTGGCCCAGAAGTTCAGCAGAACATAGCGGCCCTGATGATCGGCCAGCGTCGCCGTGCCGCCATCAATCGTATCATATTCCTGTGTGCTGACGTCCCGCGGCTCGGAATGAAAGCGCAGCTTCTTCATGTCACCCTCCAGCATGTCTTGATAGGCGCTGTAATCGGATGCGTTTGCGGTGCCGTAGGTTGTCTGGATGCCAAGGCCGAGACCCACTGCAATTGCGCCCAGACCGGCGGCGATATAAAGGACAAGGGAACGAGACAGACGCATAATTCCTCCGAAAGGTCAGGCCATGGCAGACAAATCCTCAAACGCAATGTGGGGCGGACGCTTTGCCGATGGTCCCGATGCGATCATGGAGGCAATTAACGCCTCAATCGGGTTTGACAAGCGCATGGCCGCTCAGGACATCGCGGGATCGAGGGCCCATGCCGCCATGTTGGCGAGCACCGGCATCGTCAGTGATAAAGACGCAGACGCGATGAGGGAAGGCCTGCTCACGGTCTTGTCAGAGATCGATGGGGGGACTTTTGAATTTTCCGCCGCTTTGGAAGACATCCACATGAATGTGGAGGCCCGGTTGAAAGAGATCATCGGCGCCCCCGCAGGGCGTTTGCATACAGGCCGTTCGCGCAATGATCAGGTGGCCACGGATTTCCGGCTCTGGGTGCGCGATCAGTTGGATGCAGCTGAAGGCGCGCTTGTCGCTTTGATGCGGGCGCTGGTGACACAAGCCGAGGCTGGTGCGGGATGGGTCATGCCGGGGTTCACGCATTTGCAGGTGGCGCAGCCGGTGACATGGGGCCATCACATGATGGCTTATGTAGAGATGTTCGCGCGCGACCTGAGCCGGATGCGCGACGCGCGGGCGCGGATGAACGAATGTCCCTTGGGGGCCGCCGCCTTGGCGGGAACCAGCTTTCCCATCGATCGGGATATGACGGCCAAGGCGCTGGGCTTTGACCGCCCGGCGGCCAATTCGCTCGATGCGGTCAGCGACCGGGATTTTGCTTTGGAGTATCTGGGGGCGGCGTCGATTTGCGCCATGCACCTCAGCCGGTTCGCGGAAGAGCTGGTGATCTGGTCCTCCGCGCAGTTCCGCTTCGTGACCCTGTCGGACAGGTTTTCGACCGGCTCAAGCATCATGCCGCAGAAGAAGAACCCCGATGCAGCCGAGCTGATCCGTGCCAAGATCGGTCGGATATTCGGGGCCAATGTCGCGCTGACGCTGGTGATGAAGGGGCTGCCGCTGGCCTATTCCAAGGACATGCAGGAAGACAAGGAGCAGGTGTTTGACGCCGCCGACAACCTGATGCTGGCGCTGGCCGCGATGGAAGGCATGGTGCGGGATATGAGCGCGAATGTGGATGTTCTGGAGGCGGCGGCCGCCACCGGGTTCTCCACCGCCACTGATCTCGCCGATTGGTTGGTGCGGGTCCTCGACATGCCGTTTCGCGAGGCGCATCATGTGACGGGTGCGCTTGTGGCAATGGCGGAGGCGCGGGGCGTGGACCTGCCGGATCTGAGCCTTGAGGACATGAGATCGGTGCACAAACACATCCACGAGGGCGTGTTCGGCGTATTGGGAGTACATAATTCAGTGGCCAGCCGCACGAGCTATGGCGGCACGGCGCCCGAAATGGTGCGTGCGCAGGTGGCACGGTGGAAGGAGATATTGGCATGAGACTGGCAATTGCACTCGGCGTGGTTTTGGCGCTGTCGGCTTGCGGCGTGGATGGCGCGCCGATCCGGCCCGCGGTCACGACCACTTTTGGCACAAGCACGGGCAACACGACCGCTCGCGTCACGACAGATTGGGTCAACGTGCGCACAAGCACGCATGTGGGAGTGTCGCTGTGAAGTGGATTTTTCTGGCGCTTGCCGTCTGGGGCTCTATTCATCCGATGTATTATTTCATCAGCTGGTTCAACGCCAACGGCTATGACCTGATGGCGATGGTAGATGCGTGGCACGTGAATGCGGCCACCAGCGGGTTGGTTTGGGATCTGACGATTGCAGCGGTAGCGCTCACGCTTTGGGTGATTGTCGAGGCCGTGCGCAGCCGCGACTGGCTGCGGCTCATTGCTGTGCCTGCGACGTTTTGCATTGGGGTGAGCTGCGGCTTGCCGCTTTATCTCTACTTGCGGATGCGTCGGGGCTAAGCCTTCGTTTTTTGAGTATTTTTGCTAAGAAGAAGGCGGGGGCCGGGTTTGGACCATTTTCTCTATAAAGGCGGCGTGCTGCATGCCGAGGATGTGCCCGTGGCGGAGATCGCCGCGCAGGTGGGCACGCCGTTTTATCTTTATTCCACGGCCACGCTGGAGCGGCATTTCAAGCTTCTGGATGAGGCGTTGTGCGGGATGGAGCATCTTGTCTGCTATGCCATGAAGGCCGCGAGCAATCAGGCGATCCTGAAGACTTTGGCGGCGCTTGGCGCGGGCATGGATGTTGTGTCGGGCGGGGAATATCTGCGGGCAAAGGCTGCGGGTGTGCCGGGCGACAAGATTGTGTTTTCGGGCGTGGGCAAGACGGAAGGCGAGATGCGGCTCGCACTTGAGGGCGGCGTGCGGCAATTCAACGTTGAGAGCGAACCGGAAATGGAGGTGCTGAGCGCTGTGGCCGTGTCCATGGGGCTGCGTGCGCCCATTACCGTGCGGGTGAACCCGGATGTGGATGCCAAGACCCATGCCAAGATCGCGACGGGCAAATCCGAGAACAAGTTCGGCATTCCGATTGCGCGCGCGCGCGATGTTTATGCGCAGGCGGCGGCTCTTCCTGGTTTGGAAGTTATCGGGATCGATGTGCATATCGGCAGCCAGCTGACCGATCTGGAGCCGTTCAGGCAAGCTTACCGCAAGGTGGCGGAGCTGACCGAGATACTGCGCGCGGATGGGCATGATATCCGCCGTCTCGATCTTGGGGGTGGATTGGGCATTCCTTATACGCAGTCCAATGAGGCGCCGCCTTTGCCAACTGACTACGGCGCGATGATCAGCGAGGAGCTGGGCCATCTGGGCTGTGAGGTTGAGATTGAGCCGGGCCGGTTGATCGCTGGCAATGCCGGGATCATGGTGAGCCAGGTGATTTATGTGAAATCCGGTGAGGGGCGCGACTTTCTCATCCTTGATGGGGCGATGAACGATCTGATCCGCCCCGCCATGTATGACGCGCATCACGATATTGTCCCCGTCGTGCAGCCCGCGCCGGGCACAGAACAGCAGCCCTATGATATTGTTGGTCCGGTCTGCGAAAGTGGCGACACCTTCGCCAAGCAGCGCATGATGCCGCCCTTGAAGGCCGGGGATCTGGTGGCGTTTCGCGGGGCGGGGGCTTACGGCGCGGTGATGTCGAGCGAGTACAATACGCGGGCTCTCATCCCCGAGGTTTTGGTGCATCAGCATCAATTCGCCGTCATCCGCGCGCGTCCGACCTTTGACGAGATGATAAATCGAGATACCATTCCTGAATGGCTCTAGGCGCTATCACGCGCGGGGCAGGCAATCGGAGAGATGCATGGCGCCGCGCGCATCGCTGAGCAAACCCTTGATGGCGCGGTTGCGCCGGCCCCTGACCCTGACATGGGCCGGACTTCTGGCGGAGCGTCTGGTGCGGGCGTTCTGGCCGCTTTGGACGTTGATCGCGGGGCTTGCGGCGGCGCTCATGCTGGGGTTTCACGAATGGGCGATGGTCGAGCTTGTCGGCGGCGCCTTGATTGGCGCGGTGCTTGGCGGTGTGGTGCTTTTGGTGCATGGCGCGCGGCGGTTCCGTTGGCCCACACGAGGCGAGGCGCTGGCGCGGATGGATGCGGCCATGCCCGGCCGCCCACTGGCCGCTCTGGCCGATGCGCAGGCCATTGGGCGCGGTGATGCGGCCTCCGAAGCGATCTGGCACGCACATCAGAAACGGATGCTGAGTGCCGCCGAGGGCGCGCGCCCGGTAGAGCCGGATTTGCGCGTCTCAAAGGCGGACCCTTACGGATTGCGTTATATTGCATTGCTTGGCCTCGTTGTGGCGCTTTGCTTTGGGTCTGTCTGGCGGGCCGGGACGATCACACAGATAGGCGCGGGCAGCGCGCAGGCCGCACTGGGCCCCACATGGGAAGGGTGGGTTGAGCCGCCCGCCTATACGGGATTGCCGAGCCTTTACCTTGCGGATTTGGGCGATAGGGTCGAAGCCCCTGAGGGCAGCCGCATCACCTTGCGCCTTTATGGCGAGGTCGGCGCGCTTTCGGTGAGCGAGACCGTTTCGGCGCGCGTAGAGGATGTAGGGGCCGCGACCGACCCTGATCACCGCTTTGAGATACGTCAGGATGGGATGCTTATGATCGAAGGGCCGGGCGGGCACAGCTGGGAGGTGGTTGCACTGGCTGATCTGCCGCCATCCGTGAGCATCCTTGAGGACGGCGCGCGCACCACGTTTGACGGGCAGATGAGCCAACCTTTCGAGGCGCGTGACGATCACGGCGTGATCTCCGGCACCGCGACCATCCGGCTGGATCTGAGCCGGATGGAGCGCCGCTATGGCCTGAGCGTGGAGCCTGAGCCACGCGAGGCCGTGGAGCTGGAACTGCCCATGCCGATCACCGGGAACCGCATGGAATTTACCGAAACGCTGGTCGAGAACCTGTCGCAGCATCCATGGGCGCATCTGCCCGTGACGCTGCAATTTGCCGTTGTGGACGCGGCGGGCAATGTGGGGGCTTCAGTGCCTGCGCCGATGGATTTGCCCGCGCGGCGGTTCTTTGACCCGCTTGCGGCGGCGGTCATTGAAAACCGGCGTGATCTTTTGTGGTCCATGGAAAATGCGCCGCGCGTGGTGCAGGTACTGCGCGCGATATCCTTTGAGCCTGAAGAGCGGCTCTTCCGGGACAAGGCGGCGTATCTTCGGTTTCGGGTCATCCTGCGGCGGTTGGGCGTAATGGTGCAGGAAGCCTCGCTTGATGGTGAGGCGCGTGATGAGATTGCAGAGGCGCTCTGGGATCTGGCGATCCTGATCGAGGACGGTGATATCGGAGATGCGCTTGAGCGGATGCGCGAGGCGCAAGAACGCCTCAGCGAGGCAATGCGCAATGATGCAAGCGACGATGAGATCGCCCGTCTGATGCAGGAGCTGCGCGACGCCACCCAAGATTATCTGCGCCAGAAATCACAGCAGGCCGAGCGTGATGGCGATACCGACCAGCCGGACCGACAGGATGGCGAGAGCCAGCAACTGACCCAGCAGGACCTGCAAGACATGATGGACCGTATCCAAGAGCTGATGGAGCAAGGCCGCATGGCCGAGGCGCAGCAGGCGTTGGAAGAGTTTCAGCAGATGATGGAAAACCTGCGCGTGACCGAAGGCCAACAGGGCCAACAGGGCGACAGCCCCGGTGAGCAGGCCATGGAAGGCCTCGCCGATACGCTGCGCGAGCAGCAGGGCCTCTCGGATCAGGCGTTCCGCGATTTGCAGGAGCAGTTCAACCCTAACGCCCAAGCGGGTGAGAGCGGCGAGAATGAAGGCCGCAATGGCGGTCAGGGCGCGGGCCAGAGCCACGAGGGCCAAGACGGCCAAGGGCAGGGCAGCGGCGCGCAGCCCGGTCAGGGCGGCGAGGATCAGGCCAACCGCAATGGTGGCGACGGCGGACTTGCCGACCGGCAGGAGGCCCTGCGTCAAGAGCTTCAGCGCCAGCGCGAGAACCTTCCCGGCATGGGCGGCGAGGCGGGCGAGAATGCTGCCGACGCTCTGGACCGTGCGGGCCGCGCGATGGACGGGGCCGAGGAGGCGCTGCGTGGTGGTGACCTTCCCGAGGCGATTGACCGGCAGTCCGAGGCGATGGACGCCCTGCGCGAAGGGATGCGCAGCCTTGGCGAGGCGATGGCCGAGCAGCAACAGCAAAACCAGCCCGGCGGGCAGGGGCAGGCACGTGGCGGTGACGGAGCGCAGCAATCCGACCCGCTGGGCCGCACCCCCGGTCAGGGCGATCAGGCGGGCACCAATGATAGCTTGCTTCAGGGCACGGATGTTTACCGCCGTGCGCGGGAGTTGCTGGATGAGATCCGCCGCCGCTCGGGCGAGGGCGCGCGCCCGGACGTGGAGCGCGATTATCTGGAGCGTCTGCTGGACCGGTTCTGACGCGGGGGCGGCTAAAGCGTTTCGAGAAAACCCTGAGGCACAGCTTTTCTCGAAACGCTCGCAACATATAAGATCAGCGCGCGTTTCAAATTATCTTCGTACCTCAAGTATAATTTGAAACGCTTTAGGCCGAGGGGGCGTGTTTCGGCGCAGGCCGGAGCGCTGTCACCGCTTCAACCACTGCTGCGCCAACGATCAGCGTGCAGCCCATGATCTGCATCACACCGAAAGGTTCATCCAGCAACCATGCGCCCGACGACACGCCCGCGACGATCTCCAGTGTGAACAAAAACGTGATAAGCCCCGGCGGCAGGCGTTGCGCGCTCCACATAGTGATGAACAAAACCGGGGTCAGATAGATCAGGCCCAACGCCAAGGATTGCACCGTCTTTGGGTCGATGGCCAGCAGCGGGAGCGCCTCCCCGAAGGACCAGCCAAAGAGGATCGCCCAAACCATCCCGCTGCCTGCCGTGACAAGTGTAATACTGGCCGCCTCTGCCTTTCCCCCGGAAAAGACCAATGCCGCCCCGACAGACCACGCAACGCCCGACATGATGGCAATGAGATCGCCCAAGCCTACGGTGCTCAGCGACAGATCACCGCCCAGCACGAAGAACGCGCCCAACAGCGATGCGCCCAAGGTGAGCGTCGCGCTATGGCGCCACGGCTGGCCAAAGAAAGCCCATTCGATGATTTTGCTCCATGCCGGTGCAAGGTAAAACAGCAAGATCACGCGGACCACATCAGACAGGGTGAGCGCCACAGAATAGGCCGAGAAAGCCAGCCCGATAAGGGCGGCCCCGATGAACATCTTTGCGGATATCTGCGGGCGCACCCGCATGATCAGAATGTAGATTACAAGCGTCAGGGTCGCGCCAGCGGATGTTAGGATACCGGCCTGCGCCCCGGTCTGGCCCAACCCTTCGAGATATCGGATCGGTATCCACCACAGCCCCCACAAGATGGCCGACATGAAGGTCAGGAGAACGGGCGTCAGCGAAGTTCCGGTGGGCGCGCGCAACTCAGAGCGGCCTTAGCCGTCTGCGGCGGTGCCAGAGGCCTCGCCGGTCTGGACCGCGTCCGGTGTGGCATCGGGCGTGGCATCAGCTGGCGCATCTGGTGTGGCCTCGCTCGTCATTCCGTCAAGCATCGCCATGACCGCTCCGATCTGCCCATCCAGCCAGAGCCGCAAACCATCCACCCAACTCGCGTAATCGGTCAGCACCCCGGCAACGGCAGGCACCATCCGTGAAATCGCAGGCGCGAAGACATAAAGCAGCAAACCGATGGTGGCGATCAAGAGCACCGTCGAGAAGCCACGCCGAAACCCTCCGCTGGCGCGGACCGAGGCCTCGGGGTAGGGGTCGTCCAGATCCAGATCGGCCTGCGGATCGACGCCCGGTTCCAGCGACGAGTTGATCTCTTCGATGTCAGGAAACAGGCTGCGGCGCGATGTCGGGTCAATATCGCCGACCTCATCGTCCCCCTCGCCACCACGCAGACGCGCCATGCGGGCGCGTGCCTCGCGGGCGCGGCGATCCTCTTCGCCCTCATCAAGGCCAAGATCGGGCTGGGTTTCAATCCCGTTGGTTTCAGCGGCACGCGCACGGGCCTCGCGCTCGGCCTCCTCACGCAGCACGTTTGTGACCTCTGGGTCCATCTTGCGGCGTTGCGGGGCGTCTACCGGGGAGGGGCCGCCCTTGGGCGGCTCGGTCTGGGCCCTCTCTGACGTAGACCCGTCGCTTGTGCCTTGTGAACTATCCTGAGGCTCGGCCTCCTCATGTGCTGCATCTGTGGGCACATCCTCCCATGGCTGCGCCTCGGCAGGGTCTTTTTCGGGCACATGATCCGCGTGATGCTGAAACCATGTGTCGCCGCAATTGGAGCATTGCACATCCCGACCTGTCTCCGGAATGACATCATCCGGAACTTCGTATTGCGCGCCACAATTTGGGCAAGTCAACCGCATCGAAACACCTGTTCATTCGCCCGGACGTGCCGGGCTTCTGCCTTTGGTCATGAACGTATTATGTTTCAGGGCGGCGGAAAAGAGCAAAGGAATTGCGCCTTTGATTGCAACGCCCGCGCCTCTGGGGCATTTAGGACGCAAAATGGCGTGAGGGGCAGGCGTGATAGATCTGGAAAATGTGGCCTATTCCTATGGGGGGGGCGAACTTTTGAGTGACATCTCGCTCAAACTGTCGCCGGGCTCGTTCCATTTTTTGACAGGCCCGTCCGGGTCCGGAAAGACCACATTGCTCAAGCTGTGCTACGGCGCTTTGATCCCCACGGCGGGCTACGTGCATCTTTTTGAGGCAGATGTGCGGTCGATGGAGCGTGATGACATCGCTCTGGCACGCCGCAGGATTGGTGTTGTGCACCAAGATTGCGCCTTCCTTGATCATCTCACTGTGGCCGACAACATCGCGCTCCCGCTCACCGTGTCGGGGCGCGACACGCTGGAGGAGGTGGCGAACCTGCGCGAGTTGATCGGTTGGGTTGGCCTCACGCAGCGTGCCGATGCCTTGCCGCCGGAACTGTCGGGCGGGGAGCGGCAACGCGCGGCGCTGGCTCGTGCGCTCATCATGTCGCCCGATGTGATCCTCGCGGATGAGCCGACGGGCAATGTGGATTGGGAAATGTCCCAGCGCCTGTTGCGCCTGCTGATCGAGTTGAACAAGATGGGCAAGACGATCATGATCGCCACCCACGACCTCGCCCTCATCCGCGCGGCCAAGGCCCATGTGCAGGCGCGCGTTCTGCGCATCTCCAACCGGCGGCTGCAACTTGCGGGAGCGGATCTGTGAAGCTCTCATTTGATCCTGACCGGCTGCGCGGCCTTCTGGCCGGCGATGCACAGGCCGACCGCGTCGTCCCGCCCACAGGCTTCACTGCTTGGCTCACGCTTTTCAGCGCCGGGGCCATGGCGTTTCTTGCGGTTTTCGCGCTGGCGCTGTCGCTGGCCACATCGCGCCTCGCGGATCGCTGGGGGGACGAGCTTGCGCGCAGCTCGACCATCCGCATCTCCGCCCCCGAGGGTCAAAGCATCGCCCAGACCGAGGCGGCCTTGCGCATGTTGGAGACGACCCCCGGTGTGGCCTCCGCCCGCGCGTTGACCAAAGCCGAGCAGCAGGCCCTTCTGGAGCCGTGGTTCGGCCCGGACTTGCCGGTGGACAGCCTGCCCATTCCACAGCTGATCGAGGTGATCGAGGAGGGCAGCGGCTTTGACGCCGCGGGCCTGCGCTTGCGCCTGTCTGCCGAGGTGCCGGGCGCGGTTCTGGACGATCACACCCGCTGGCGTGAGCCTTTGGTGCGGGCGGCCAATCGGCTGCGCCTCTTGGGCTGGGTGTCGCTCATGCTGATCGCGGGCACGGTGGCCGCGATGATCACGCTGGCGGCCAATGCGGCCCTCTCGGCCAACGCGCAAGTGATTGGCGTGCTGCGCCTCGTGGGGGCGCGCGACGATTATATCTCGGGCGCGTTTGAGCGGCGCTTCACGCTGCGCGCCTTGACCGGCGCGGGCTGCGGTATGCTCGCAGGCGTCATCGCGATCCTGTTTCTACCCACGGCGGAGGTGGGCGGCGGCTTTCTCACCGGGCTTGGCTTTCAGGGCTGGCACTGGATCTGGCCTTTGATCATTCCGCCGCTGACCGCTCTCGTGGCCTTCTTCGCGACCCGTGCTGCGGCCCGGCGCACCCTTGGCGGTATGTCATGAGGGACGCGGTGCAATGGCTGCGCTCGCTGATCTTCGTGGGGCAAATCTACGTGATGCTCCCGGTGATCGGGCTGCTCTACTTTCCGTATGCGCTGGTTAGCCGCAAGGGGGCGACTGCGGGCTGCAAGGCCTACACCCGCTGGGTCACATGGAGTGCGGCATGGATGGTGGGCCTCAAGACCGAAGTGCGCGGCACGCCACCGACTGGCGAGGTGATCGTCGCGGCCAAGCATCAGTCCTTCCTCGATATCATGCTGATTTTCACGGCGCTTCCATCGGCCAAATTCATCATGAAACGCGAGATTCTGAGGACCCCGGTGATTGGCCTCTACGCGATGCGGCTGGGCTGTATCGCGGTGGATCGCGGCAAGCGGAGTCAGGCCATCAAGAAGATGGTGGCCGATGTGGCGCGCGGGACGGCGCATCCCGGACAATTGATCATCTATCCTCAAGGCACGCGAATCAAACCGGGCGTGCAGGCGCCCTATAAGGTCGGTACCGCCGTGCTCTATGAAGAGCTTGGGCAGGATTGCGTGCCGGTGGCGACCAATGTCGGCGTCTTTTGGCCGCGCAAGGGGATCATCCGGCGGCCCGGCACGGCGGTGGTGGAATTCTTGCCCGTGATCGAGGCAGGGCTGGACAAGGCTGTTTTTATGGCGAGGCTTGAGAATGAGGTGGAGAGCGCCTCAAACGATCTGATGCGGGAAGCGGGGTTTGATCCGGATGGACTACGTTGAAGACATAGCCGAGTTGGAAGCGCTTTACGGCACGCCGAGTGCGCCTGCGTTGCGCAAAGTGGCCCCACACCTGACGCCGCTCTACCGCAAATGGATCATGGCCTCGCGGTTTTGCATCCTCACCACCGTGGGCCCCGGCGGTACCGATGGCAGCCCTCGTGGCGAGGACGGGCCGGTTGTGACCGAGCTGGATCCGCAGACGCTGGCCATGCCCGATTGGCGCGGTAACAACCGCATGGATTCACTGCGTAATATCGTGGCTGATGGGCGGGTGTCGCTGATGTTCATGGTGCCGGGATCGGACACGGTTGTGCGGGTGAACGGTGAGGCGCGTGTGACGGTGGATGGCGCCCTTCGGGCGCGGTTTGAGGTGTCGGGCAAGCAGCCACGCTCGGTCATTGTGATACGCATCGGTGAGGTCTACACCCAATGCGCCCGCGCGCCGATGCGGGCAGGGCTCTGGAGCCGCGATGACAGCGCGGGCCTGCCTACGGTGGGCGAGATCCTTGCCGAAGCCTCAAACGGGGATGAGGGCGGTGCGGCCTATGATGATGCGTGGGCCGCGCGGGCAGCGGGCACGATGTGGTAGCTGCTCAGGTCAGGTAATTGGCCATGAACGCGTAAAAAGGCCGTGCCTTGCCGTCCTTTGTATAGGCCGCGTTCAGCGCGGATTTTGCGCGGAACATGGCGCAGGCGGCGTCTGCGTGATCAGATGGGATGCGGGTTTTGCCAGCTGTGATATCAGCGATATACGCCTCATAAGCGGCGGCAACGCGGGCTGAAAAATCGCCCGTGGCGGTCTCGCTGCTGCCCGACACATGCAGATTATAGGCCGCATCACCCAACGGGGCCGTGCTACCCACCAGCGCCAGCACCTCCGCCGTGTGCAGCACGTCCTGCGACGGCATATTGACGAACGGCCCCGCAAGATCACGGCGCAGAACGGGGTGAAAGCTTGCACCTGTGCGCCCGAGATCATGGAGCGATAGCTCCGATTGTCCCGCGCCCGGCAGGGTGAGTATGGGGGCACCATCCACCATGATGCACGTCCGCCCGAAGGCCGCGCCATGGCCCTCGGCCAGCGGTAAAAGCGCGCTCAGATATCCCGCCCCCCACGTATCATCCGCATCGAGGAAAGCGACAAATCTGCCCCGCGCCGCCGCCAGAGCGCGGTTGCGGGTGGGCCCGGCGCCTGTTGCCATGAAGCTGCCGGGACAGATCGTGAGGGCCATGCCATGGGCCTCAAGCCCGCTGTAATCGTGGCCATCATCGGGGGCGATTACCACCTCCAACGCGCCCGGCTCAAGCCCCGACAGCGCGACAGAGGCAAGCGCGGCAGGCAGGCTGCGCGCCGCGCGGTAAGCCGGGATAACAACGGAGACCAGCGGCTTGGGGCCCACGCTCACGCGTGGATTGCGCCGTCTCCGCAGGCCAGAGCGGCCTCGCGCACCGCCTCGGAATAGGTCGGGTGGGCGTGGCATGTGAGGGCCAGATCCTGCGCGGATGCGCCAAACTCCATTGCCACGCAGATCTCGTGGATCAGATCGCCCGCCATGGGGCCGATGATATGCGCACCCAGAATGCGGTCGCTGTCTTTATCCGCGAGGATTTTAACAAACCCGTCGGCGGCAAAGTTCGCCTTGGCGCGGCCATTGCCCATGAAGGAGAACTTGCCGACCTTGTAGGCGCGGCCGTCTTTCTTCAGCTCCTCCTCGGTCGCGCCCAGATTGGCGACCTCGGGGTGGGTATAGATCACGCCGGGGATCACGCCGTAGTTCACATGGCCATGTTTGCCCGCCAGAACCTCGGCGCAGGCCATGCCCTCATCCTCGGCTTTGTGGGCCAGCATGGGGCCTGCGATCGCATCCCCAATGGCGTAGATGCCCTTGATATTGGTCTGCCACTGCGCATCGGTCTTGATCTGTCCGCGCTCGGATATCTCGACGCCCAGATCGCCGAGGCCCAGCCCATCGGTGTAGGGCTTGCGGCCCGTGGCCAAGAGAACCGTGTCGGCGTCGAGCACATGCTCGCTGTCATCCTTACGCAGCTTGTAATGCACTTTGGCCTTGGACTTGGTGGTTTCCGTTTTCTGCACCGCCGCACCCATGATGAACTTGAGGCCCTGTTTGGTCAGGATCTTCTGGAAGGAGCGCTGCACCTCGGCATCCATGCCGGGGGTGATGGCGTCGAGATATTCCACGACCGTCACCTCCGAGCCGAGGCGGGCATAAACGCTGCCCATTTCCAGCCCGATCACGCCTGCGCCGATCACGACCATCTTCTTGGGGATCTTGCCCAGTTCCAGCGCGCCTGTGGAGGTCACGACGATTTTCTCGTCCACCTCCACGCCGGGAAGTGAGGCAGGCTCGGACCCGCTGGCGACGATGATATTTTTGGCCTCGTGGACGTCATCGCCCACCTTGACGCGGCCCGCCTCGGGTATGGAGGCCCAGCCCTTGATCCAGTCGATCTTGTTCTTCTTGAAGAGAAACTCGATGCCTTTGGTGTTGGCGCCGATGGTTTCGGCCTTGTAGGCCTGCATCTGCTTCCAATCGACCGAAGGCGACTTGCCCTTGAGGCCCATGGCCGCAAAATTATGCTCGGCCTCGTGCAGCATATGCGTGGCGTGCAAAAGCGCTTTGGACGGGATGCAGCCCACGTTGAGGCAGGTGCCGCCCAGCGTCTCGCGCCCCTCGACGCAGGCCGTCTTGAGGCCAAGCTGCGCGCAGCGGATGGCGGCGACATAGCCGCCGGGGCCGGAGCCGATTACGATCACGTCATAGGAGGCCATTTTCGAGAATCCCTTGAGTTTTGGATGGTGGTATTTTGGACGGTGGTATCACGTCAGTATCGCCTTGATGCGGTGTGTTCGGGCCCATGCTGCCTTTGATGGCGGGCGGGGTCAACCAAACGGGGGTGCCCCTCTGTGATGCGGGCGTGGGTTTGAGTATTTGGGCTAAGAAGAAAGCGCTAGGGGCTTTTGGCAAGGTGGGTGGAAGTTTACGCAGGGTCATTGGGGTGGAGTGCGGCCTCGATCACCTTTTGGACCTGTGCTGCGGTGAGTGATCGGGGGTTTGTCCCGGCAGCGCTGTCTCTGAGGGCTTTTTTGGCAATGCGCGCGGCGCAATCATCGGGCACGCCGATCTCCGTGAGTGTGGCGGGGATGGCAATCTGGCGGAGCATCGCGTCGATATGGGCGTGGAAGCTTTCGAAATCCGTTGTGGTCAGCCCCATCGCCTGAGACATGGGGGTGATCTTGTGGGCGATATCCGGCGCGTTAAAGCGCAGCACCTCGGGCAGCAGCACGGCGTTGGTCAGCCCATGCTGCGTGTCGTATTCCGCGCCGATCATATGCGATATGGCATGGACCAGCCCCAGCCCTTTGAGAAATGCGATCCCCGCGAGGCAAGACCCGGCCAGCATGGCCCCTCTGGCCTCTATATTGTCCGGCTCGGCCACGGCGATGTGCAGCCAGTGGGCCACGAGGCGCAGGCCCTCAAGGGCGGCGCCATCGCAAAGGGGGTGAAAGCCCGGCACGCAGTAGGCCTCGATCGCGTGGACCATGGCATCGGCCCCGGTCCAGGCGGTGAGGTGCGGGGGTAAGCCCAGCGTCAGCTCGGGGTCCAGAAGGGCGCAGGCGGGTTTGAGGGCGGGATGCCAGACGCACCATTTCACGCCCTGAACGGTGTCGGTGATCATCGCGGTGCTTTCCGTCTCGGCCCCGGTGCCGGCGGTGGTGGGGATGCAGATCAGCGGCGGGAAGCGCGCATGTTTGGGTGGGGTTTGCTCGAACTCGAAATCCCAAAGGGGCAGATCGTTCAGAGCCATGAGGGCCACGGCCTTGCCCCCGTCCATGCCGCTGCCGCCGCCAATGGCGATCACGCCGTCATGGTTGCCATCGGCAAAGGCTTTGCAGCCTGCCGCAATCTCGTCGTCGCGGGGATTGGGGGAGATGCCGGAATAAACAGCACTTGTCAGCCCGCCTTTGGCCAGATGCGCGGTGAGCGCGTCCATGAATGGCAGGGGTGCGCTGCCCCGGTCGGTCACAATTAGGGGGCGGGACATGCCTGCGCCCTCGCAAAGGGTCGCAATCTCGGCCAGCCGTCCGGGGCCATAGGCGATGGGGACAGGGAAGGTCCAATCTTGCGGGTCGAGAAAGCTCATTTTGTGACGTCCTTTGATTATTGGGCAGGTTATCCTGCCAGGGCGCGGTCGCGGTAGGCACGGCTGCTGAGGATCAGATCCGAGAGATGCTCCATCTTGGCGCGGGCGGCGGTGATATCGGCGTCGCACACGCCTGCGGGCAAGAGCATTCTGCGAGCGGCGAAATCTACCTCGTCGACGCCGCGTGTGCCGGGCATCGGCTCGGGCTGAAAACTTGCGCGCAACCACAGCCCGTCCATCACGGTGCGCAGCTGAAACGCCGCGCGGGTGCAATCCTCAGGTGAGAGAAGCGGGCGCAGCGCGCTGAGGAGGTTGGAGCGCATTCTTGCGTGCACGGCGGTCTGAATGCGCTGGCTCTGGCTGTTATGCGGCACGTCGGAGCACAGGCTGATCCATGCGTGGCAGATTTCTTGCTGAAACACAGGTGCTGCAAAATTGCCCGCGATGATGGCGTAGAGCCTTTCAAGCGGGGTGTCGGCATGGCGCAAAAGCTCGACCACGCAATCGCGCAGCAGTGTGTTGGCCTGCCGCTGCACCCCTTCAAAAAGCGCGTCTTTATCAAGGAAATGGTGCAGAACGACGCCTTTGGAGACGCCTGCGATCTTGGCCACACGGTCCAGCGTCGTGCCACGAATCCCGTATTGCACCAGCGCGCTCCACGCGGCTTGGCTGAGCTCTGCCCGCCTGACGTCTCCGATGCTGCGCCGTGCCATATCGCCTCCTGATTTGAGTAGTCTATAGCGCCGGGTGGGGCGTCACAATATCGGGCTTTGACATAAAAACTGACCATTGGTAAGTAAGTGCGCAATTTGGTCAGGAGAGCATCCATGCAGGCGGATTATGTGATCATCGGGTCAGGCTCTGCCGGGTCGACCATGGCGTATCGGCTGAGCGAGGATGGCAAACATTCTGTGCTGGTGCTGGAATATGGCGGCACCGATGCAGGGCCGTTCATTCAGATGCCTGCCGCGCTCAGCTATCCGATGAATATGTCCATGTATGACTGGGGCTTTTCCAGCGAGCCTGAGCCGCATCTGGGCGGTCGCCGCCTTGCCACACCGCGCGGCAAGGTGATGGGCGGGTCCTCGTCGATCAACGGGATGGTCTATGTGCGCGGCCATGCGGGCGATTTCGATCATTGGGAAGACAGCGGCGCCGAGGGCTGGGGCTTTCGCCATGTGCTGCCCTATTACAAGCGGATGGAGAATTGGGACGATGCGGGCCATGGCGGTGATCCCACATGGCGCGGCACCGATGGGCCGCTCCACGTCACACGCGGGCCGTGCAGCAACCCTTTGTTCAAGGCCTTCGTGGAGGCAGGCGCGCAGGCAGGGTTCGAGCTTACCTCCGACTATAACGGCGAGAAACAAGAGGGCTTTGGCCCGATGGAGCAGACGATTTACAAGGGCCGCCGCTGGTCTGCGGCCAATGCCTATCTGCGGCCCGCGTTGAAGCGACCCAATTGCGATATGATCCGGTGCTATGTGCGGCGCGTGATCATCGAAGAGGGGCGCGCCACCGGGGTGGAGATCGATCGGGGTGGCCAGATTGAGGTGGTGCGCGCCAATGCCGAGGTGATCGTCGCGGCCTCCTCCATCAACTCGCCCAAGATCCTGATGTTGTCGGGCATTGGCCCCGCCGCGCACCTGGCTGAGCATGGCGTAGGCGTGGTGGCAGACCGGCCCGGCGTCGGTGGCAATCTTCAGGACCATCTGGAGCTTTATATTCAACAAAAAAGCCTCCAGCCGATCACGCTCTACAAATACTGGAACCTCCTTTCCAAAGGCGTCATTGGCGCGCGGTGGCTTTTCACAAAGACGGGGCTTGGCGCGTCCAACCAGTTTGAAAGCGCGGCTTTCCTGCGCTCGGCCCCCGGTGTGGAGTATCCTGATATTCAGTATCACTTCCTGCCTATCGCCATGCGCTATGACGGCAAGGTGGCCGCCGAAGGGCATGGGTATCAGGCGCATGTGGGGCCGATGCGGTCGGCCTCGCGCGGGCGGATCAGCCTTGCTTCCGCCGATCCTGCCGCGGCCCCCAAGATCGTGTTCAACTACATGTCGCACGAGAGCGACTGGCGCGATTTTCGCCACTGCATCCGCCTCACGCGCGAGATTTTTGGTCAATCTGCGTTCGATCCTTACCGTGGCGAGGAGATTCAGCCGGGCGCGGATGTCCAAAGCGACGCGCAGCTGGACGCCTTTATCTCGGACCATGCCGAGAGCGCCTATCATCCTTGCGGGACCTGCAAGATGGGAGCGGCGGATGACAAGACCGCCGTCGTGGACCCTGAATGTCGGGTGATTGGCGTCACGGGCCTGCGCGTGGCCGACAGCTCGATCTTTCCGCGCATCCTCAACGGCAACCTCAACGCGCCGTCGATCATGACCGGAGAAAAGGCCTCGGATCACATCCTTGGGCGCGGCATGTTGCCTGCATCGAACCAAAAGCCATGGGTCAATCCGGACTGGAAAAGCACCGACCGGGCCGCCGCCATACACTGACTCTGGTCAGTTCGCGACATGGCGATGTTGGATAGTGTATAAGTTTGAAATTTGATCGTTGTATTGCTTTGTCAGATACCAGCGTGCCGAAGCAAGCACCTGCAAAACGGTCGATCCGCCCCGCCGCCAAGGGCGCAAGGGCCACGTGATTGAATGCCACCGAGAACTGAGCGAGCTTATGCACTGAGCCACGTACCGCGTGGCAAGGTTTGATATGTGCGCCGGGATGCGCCAAGGATAAGGTGCGCAACCCGCGCCAATCCCGGAGCCACGCCATAAGCCATGTCTTTCCCGGTCACTGCGCCTCTGATCTGCCCGTGGCCGTGATCTCCGAGATGTTGGAGCGGACCTGATCCCCCAAGTCCGCAGCCGGGGCGCGTATTTCGAGATGCAACTGCGTGCGCGCTTTGGCCAGAACCCGCATGTGGGCGATATCCGGGGGCGTGGCCTCTTTTGGGGGCTGGAATTGGTGCCGAACGGCGAGAGCAAGGCACCGTTCGAGGCCAGGCTCGGCCTTGCGGGCAAGCTCAAGACGGCGGCCTTTGCAGAGGGCTTGATCTGCTATCCCATGCCCGGCACGCGCGGTGGCAAGACAGGCGATCATGTCCTGCTGGCCCCCCCTTTCATTGCGTCCGAGGCCGAGCTGGCGGCGCGCTTGATGTGCTGTCGCGGGCGCTCGACGGTCTGTTGGCCGCCGCGTGAGAGGGAACCCAGCCGCGTGATCCTGCGTTCGTCTCTGGTAAGCCGGGCAAAACCGCCCCGCGACAGCCAAAAAAAGGAGATCATCATGGAATATGCAGGTTTAGGCGGCTTGATTGTCTTGGTCCTCAACATTTGGGCCATCGTGTCGATCATTGGCTCAGGGGTCCCGACGGGATCAAAAGTCCTCTGGACGCTTCTGGTGCTTGTGCTGCCCATCATCGGCTTCGTCATCTGGATCCTTGCCGGACCCCGCTCAACCACGCGGACTGTCTGACGCATGGCGTGGACCGGGCCCGGGATCAAAGGTATCCCACTTTGGGGTGCTGGCGCGGGCATCATTCAGCGGATTAACGACAAGCGGCTGAGCTTGATTGCCGCGGGGATTGCCTTTTACGGCATCCTCGCGCTTTTTCCGGCCCTTGCCGCGATCATAGCGCTTTGGGGCCTTGTCGGGGATCCGGAGGCGATCCTGCCCCAGATCGAGCATTTTCGCGGCGTCATGCCCGAGGGCGTGTTTGATCTGTTGTCGCGCCAGATCAACGCCCTGACCGGGGCGGATCAAGGCTCGCTCGGGTGGGCCACGCTGGTTTCGCTGGGGCTGGCCATTTGGTCCTCGCGCGCGGGGGTGGCCGCTTTGATCAATGGGCTGAACGCGGTGTATGATGCGCCCAATCGTGGCGGTATTCGGCATTACGCAACGGCGCTCGTCCTGACGATGGCGCTTATTTTTGTTGCGCTTTGCGCGGTGGCTGCGGTCCTGATCGTGCCGCTGATCCTCGCCTTTGCCCCCTTGGGGCCGGCCACGGGCATTGCATTGGAAGTGGCGCGCTGGGCCTTGGCGATCACGGTGTTGATGGCGGGCGCGGGGCTTGTCTATCGCTATGGCCCCAACCGCGGGGGCAGGCGCCTGCCATGGGTCACGCCTGGTGCCGTTCTGGCGGTGCTTTTATGGGCGGGGGTCTCGGCAAGCTTCTCGGTCTATCTGTCGAATTTCGGGAATTACAACGAGGTCTACGGCTCCATCGGGGCGGTGATTGCGCTGCTTATGTGGCTCTATTTTAGCGGGCTTTTGCTTTTGGTCGGGGCCGCGCTCAACGCCGAGATCGAAGCCCGCGCGGCAGAGCCATCCTGATCTTTGCGGGAACCAAACCGCGCTCCGGCGTGTTGTTTTAATGAACAACGAAAGGAGATCAAAATGACAGACGCACTCAAAGTCGTTCCCGAAACCAGCAACGTGAGCACCGGGGTCCGCGATACATCCGCCGTGGCCAAAGGGCTGGCGGACGTGCTGGCAGACACCTATCGCCTCGTGTTCAAGACGCATGCCTACCACTGGAACGTGGAGGGGCCGCTGTTTTACGCGATCCACAACCTCACTGAGGAGCAATACGAGGATATGTTCGCCGCCGCCGATGAGCTGGCCGAGCGCATCCGCGCCTTGGGCCATATGGCGCCGTCCACGCTGCAAGCCATCACCGACAATTCGGTGATCACAGATGCAGACAGTCTGCCCTCTGCCGGCAAGATGTGCGAGGATCTCGCTGCCGATCACGAGCGTGTGGCACACCGGATGCACGCCCTCATTGAGATTTGCGATGAGGCCAAGGACCCGGTGACCGAGGATTTGGCCACTGGTCGGTCGGCCTTCCACGAGCAGGCGGCATGGATGCTCCGCGCGATCAGCAAAAGCTAAGCAATTTCGCATAGTCGAAAACAACCCCCCCGCATCTTCGCGATGTGGGGGGTTTTTAAGTCTGGATCAGGTGACTGATTCAGGCGCGGAGTGTCTCGGTCGAGGCAAAGAACATCGCCTGGCTCACGGCGGAGCGTACGCTTTCTTGCTGGTAGGGTTTCGAGATCAAAAACGCAGGTTCTGGCCGGTCGCCGGTCAACAGCCGCTCAGGATATGCGGTGATGAAAATCACCGGGCATGTGCCGAACTGCCCCAAAATATCGTTCACAGCGTCGATCCCGGAAGAGTTATCGGCAAGGCGGATATCAGCGAGGATAAGATCGGGCATCTCGGCCCGGCCCAGCTTGACCGCCTCATCGCGGGTGCGGGCATTGCCCGTGATGCGGTGGCCAAGATCGGCGACGATCCCTTCAAGGTCCATCGCAATCAGCGGCTCATCCTCAATGATCAGAACCCGGCCAGAGATGCTATCGGCCATTTCGCGCTGGGCGGTCTGGACCAGATGCTCAGCCTCGGATTGGTCGATATCCATGATCGCGGCCACCTGCCCAAAGGGGAACCCTTCGATCGTGTGCAACAGCAGCGCCTCGCGCGTGTTCTCGGTTAGCTTTGCCATATGCTTTTGCGCCGCGCCGAAGAGCGCATCGTCGCTGTCGAAAATCACATCCGTCTTGCCGGATTTCCAAACGCTGTGAAGCACCCGAAAGAGTGCAGGCTTCACGCCGAGCCCCGCCATCATGACCGACCTGTCGGCCAAAATCGTCTCAAGCGTGGCGGCTGCATAGCGATCTCCGCGCTCCTGTGAGCCGGTCAGCGCGCGGGCATAGCGCCTCAGGTAGGGTAGATTTTCCCCGATTTGCGTGCTCAGGTCCTGTTCAGCGTCGGATTGCGTCATGGTTTTCCCCCCGGATATCTAACTTTTCTCGGAACCAAACGCAGGTGAAGGCGTTTGGTTCCAACGAAACTGCGACTGAGACGTAAATAACAGGCGGCCCATTGATGACAAAACGGCAAACCACCCCAAGCGCACAGGCGCAGATCGACGAAAACCTGCGCAGGGTTTTTCAGGAAACACTGGAGGAGGATGTGCCGGACCGGTTCACCGACCTTCTGGCGCAATTGCGCGCGCAGGATGAGGGCAAAGGGGGCAAGAACCCAAAATGAGCGAGCCTGATCCAAGAGACACGCTGGTAGATCACCTGCCAGCTTTGCGCGCGTTCTCCATGAGCCTCACACGCAACAGCGCCACCGCCGATGACATGGTGCAAGACACCCTCGTGAAGGCATGGACCAATATCGACAAGTTTCAGGCGGGCACCAATATGCGCGCTTGGCTCTTCACGATTCTGCGCAATACTTATTATTCCAACCGCCGCAAGGCCAAGCGCGAAGTGGCGGATGTGGATGGCATTTTCACCGAAAGCATGGCCGAGAAACCTGCCCATGACGGGCGTTTGCATATGACAGATTTTCGCGCCGCCTTCGCACAGCTGAGCGATGAGCAGCGCGAGACGCTGATCCTCGTGGGGGCCTCGGGCTTTTCCTATGAGGAGGCGGCGGAGATGTGCAGTGTGGCCGTGGGCACGATCAAAAGCCGCGCCAACCGCGCGCGCCTGCGGCTGGCCGAGCTGATGCATCTGGACGATGACGAGGCGATGGAGCTGACCGATAAGGCCACGAGCGGCGTGCTGTCGGCCAACGGGACCGCCGCGTTCTGATGTGGCCCGAGACGGGCGCGGAGCGCGAGACCTCGCTCACGGGTGGTCTGCGGTTTCGCATCGCGGCGTTTCTGGCCTTGGCGCTCTTGCCCATTGGGGCGCTGGGGATCGTGCAGACCCGCGATCTGGCCCATGAGGTTGAAAGCCGCTCCGCGCTGACTTTGCTCGCGCTCACGGGCAGCGCCGCTTTTGGCGAGCGGCAAGTGTTTGAGCGCGCGTTCGGTGCCGCCGAAGGCCTCAGCGCCGTGCTTGATCTCTTGCGTGATGATCCGGAGGCCTGCCGCACGTACCTGCGCGACTACATCCAAAGCACCGAACGCTATTCCTTTGTGGGGTTCATTGATCTGAATGGCATCATGGAGTGTTCCTCTGCTGCGGGCATCGTGGATATGTCGGGGCATGAGCGCTTGGCCGCGCGCATCGCGGCACCGGGGCAGTGGATTGAGCGTCTGGACACGCCCTTGATCAGCCGCGAGCCGATTATCTCCATCCTTCATCCCGTGCAACGCGCTGGTAGTTTTGCGGGATACATTGCCATTTCCATTCCGATGACGCAGGTGGTTGAGCACCCTGACGCAGATGCCGCGCGGCGCCCCGTTAGCCTCACGACATTCAACAGCGCAGGCGATATCCTGACGCATGACAGCACCGACAGCTCGGTGGATGTGCAGGCTACGCTGCCCGCTGATCGCGCGCTGGCTGCGCTGGCCGGTTCACAGGATGAGACGTTCACGGCCACCGATCGCGCCGGGCGCGAGCGTAGCTTCGCCCTCGTGCCGATCATCCCCGATCTCACCTACGCGCTGGGCAGTTGGCCCCCGGACCTGCGCCAAACAAGCTTTTGGGGCATGGCGGTGGCGCCTGCGGTCTTCCCGCTTTTGATGTTTTTGGCCAGCCTCGCGGTGGCGTATTTCGCCATGGACCGGCTTGTGGTGCAGCAGGTGGCGGACCTGCGCCGCCGGATGCGCGGCTTTGCCCGCACGCGCGAATTTGACCCTGACGCCCGCGCGTTCGGCATGTCGGATGAGCTGCGCGATCTGGACGAGACCTTCACCGACATGGCGCTTGATCTGATGGATGATGAGGCGAAAATGGAGGACGCATTGCGCGAGAAGAACGTCCTTCTCAAGGAGGTGCATCACCGGGTGAAGAACAATCTGCAACTCATCTCGTCAATCATGAACATGCAGATCCGCAAGGCCCAAAGCCCCGAGACCGAAGTTGTGTTGCGCCGCCTGCAAGAGCGGATCATGGGGCTGAGCACGGTGCATCAAAACCTCTATCAGACCGAAAATCTCAGCCGCACGCAGGCTGATACGCTCTTGGCGGAGCTCTTTGATCAACTGGCGGTCACGGGGATCAAGCCCGGCAGTAATGTGGATGTCAGCCGCACATTCGCCCCGCTCATTCTGGTGCCTGATCAGGCCGTCCCGCTCTCGCTTTTGGCGTCCGAGGCGGTGACGAATGCGCTCAAATACATCGGCGCTGTCGAGGGCGCGCGCCCCTACCTGCGCGCGGCTCTCACGCGCCCCGGCCCGGATCAGGCGGAGTTCACATGCGAAAATTCCCTTGCGGCAGCAGTGCCGGATGAGGCCGAGGGCACAGGTCTCGGTGCGCAGCTTGTCCGCGTCTTCGCCGCACAGCTGGGTGGGGAGGCCGTGGTCGAGACAGGGGGGGATTTCTACCGCATTACCGTCCGCTTCGCGGTTGATGAGACCGAGCCCAGCCCCGCCGATCATTGAGCGCAGGCACGGCAACGGAACCCCCGTTGGGGGCTGCGTGTTGAGGGGGCATGTACACAGAAACGCAACAGGGTTTGGCATGACATTCGACCTTCTTTTCGCAGGCTTGGTGTCGCTTTTGGTGATCACCGCACTCATTGTGGCGATCACGGGTCCGCGCCAACGTGGACGCAAACGCGCGTCCCCCCGCATGCGCAAGGACGATCCCAAGCGCTGATCCCACACACAAAAACCCAGCACCCGGCGATTGCGCAGCCCCTGCAACTGGTGTAGCAATCTGGCATCCGTCGGGGGGCCCATATGAGGGCTGAGAGGTGCGTTGCGCCGACCCGTCGAACCTGATCCGGGCAATTCCGGCGTAGGGAACGGAGATATGGCCCAGGCGCCATCCTTCCCCTCGTTCTGCCCTAACCTGAATGAGGAGCTTATGGTCGAGATTGCCGCCACGCCCATCGCCCTGACCATCGCTGGCTCTGACAGCGGCGGCGGCGCGGGCATTCAGGCCGACCTCAAGGCGATGTCGGCCCTCGGTGTCTATGGCGCGAGCGTGATCACCGCCGTCACCGCGCAAAACACCCAAGCTGTTACCGCCGTCCATGCGGTGCCCGCCGATGTGGTGCGCGCGCAGACGGACGCGGTTCTGGCGGATATGGGCGTAGGGGCGATCAAAATCGGCATGCTCTTCTCACCGGAGATTATCGAGGCTGTAGGCGTGGGCCTTGCGGAGTATTCCGGCCCCGTGGTGCTCGACCCGGTGATGATTGCCAAATCGGGTGATGCCCTGCTTCAGGACGCCGCGATTGCAGCCTTGGGCCGCGTGCTCCTGCCCCGCGCCGACCTGCTGACACCCAACCTGCCCGAGGCCGCACGCCTTTTGGGCACAACCCATGCCGAGTGCGAAGACGAGGTCGAGGCGCAGGGCCGCGCCCTTCTGGCGCTTGGGCCGCGCGCGGTTTTGATGAAGGGCGGCCATGCAGGTGGGGCGGACTGCGTTGATCTGCTGATCACCGCCCAAGGCACCACCCGCTTCACCGCGCTGCGCGTGGCCACGGCCAATACCCATGGCACCGGCTGCACCTATTCCGCCGCCATCGCCGCGCATTTGGCGCGGGGGCTGGAGATGGAGGAGGCCGTGCGCGCGGCCCACGCCTATCTCGCGGGGGCGATCCGGGCGGCGGATACGCTGCGCATCGGCTCGGGCCACGGTCCGGTGCATCATTTCTTTGGTCAGTGGGGCTAGCCCGCGTGGAGATCACCATCATTGGCGCAGGCGTGACCGGGCTGGCCGTGGCGCGGGCCTTACGCGATCGCGGCGCTGATCTGCGCATCGTTGAGCGTGGTGACGGGGCGGCCCCCGGCCCGCAGGCCTGCTCATGGTGGGCGGGCGGGATGCTGGCCCCGCATTGTGAGGGCGAAAGTGCCGAGGAGCCTGTCGTGCGCTTGGGCCAAGAGGCCGCCGGATGGTGGGAGGCCGCCACGGGCTGCGTCACGCGCGCAGGCTCGCTCGTGGTCTCGCCCGCCCGTGACCAGGCGGATCTGCGCAGGTTTTCGCAACGCACTTCGGGGTTTGAGCCGGTGGACGAAGCCCAGATCGCCGCTTTGGAGCCAGACCTTGAGGGCCGCTTCACCAAAGGCCTCTACTTCCCAAGCGAGGCGCATTTGGACCCCCGTGCGGCGCTGACAACCCTACGGACCCGTCTGGAAGCGGAGGGCGTCGCGTTTGAGACCCGAGAGGCCGACCCCACGCAGGAAGCCAAGCGCGCGCTCACCATCGATTGTCGCGGTCTGAGTGCACGCGCCGCGATGGATGGCTTGCGCGGTGTGAAGGGCGAGATGCTGGTTCTGCGCTGCCCCGATGTGGCTCTCACGCGCCCTATTCGTCTTTTGCACCCGCGCATCCCGCTCTATATCGTGCCGCGCGGTGAGGGGCTTTATATGCTCGGTGCCACCATGATCGAGGCGGGTGCGGGCAAACATCCCAGCGCCCGCGCTTTGCTGGAATTGCTGAGCGGGGCCTACGCGCTCAACCCCGCCTTTGGCGAGGCGGAGGTGCTGGAAATCGGCGTTGATGCCCGCCCCGCCTTTGCCGATAACCTGCCCCGGATCAGCCGCAAAGGGCGGCTTATCTCGGTTAATGGTCTCTATCGCCATGGCTTCCTTCTGGCCCCCGCCATGGCGCGGATGGTGGCCGCGATGTTATATGATGAGACAACACCGGAGGTGCTTCATGAAGATCGAGTTAAACGGCGCACCGCGTGAGACATCCGCCACCACGCTGGACGTTTTGCTCAGCGAGGCGGGCTATGACGGCGCGGTCGTGGCCACCGCGCGCAACGGCGATTTCGTGCCGCGCAGCGTGCGCGCGGACGAGGCTCTGAGCGAGGGCGACAGGATCGAAATCCTCGCCCCCATGAAAGGCGGATGATGCGCAGCTTTTACGGAACCGACCTGCCCAATGGGCTGATGCTGGGCACGGCGCTATACCCGTCGCCCGCCATTCTGGCCGAGGCGTTTCGCCGCTCGGGTGCATCCGTGGCTACGGTCTCGTTGCGCCGCGAAAGCGGGCAGGATCGTGCGGGACAGGATTTCTGGGCGATGATCCAAGGGCTGGGCGTGCATGTGCTGCCCAACACGGCCGGGTGCCATTCGGTCAAGGAGGCGGTGACGACTGCCCATATGGCGCGCGAGGTGTTCGGCACCAAATGGATCAAGCTGGAGGTGATCGGCGAGGAGGATACGCTGCAACCGGATGTGTTCGCGCTGGTTGAGGCTGCGCGGATACTCTCCGAGGATGGATTTCAGGTCTTCCCCTATTGCACCGAGGACCTTGTTGTCGCGGATCGTCTCCTGCGCGCGGGATGCGAGGTGTTGATGCCATGGGGCGCGCCGATTGGGTCCGGCCAAGGGCTCAACAACATCTTCGGGCTGCGCGCCATGCGGGCGCATTTCCCGGACGTACCTTTGGTGATCGACGCAGGGCTGGGCCTGCCCAGCCAAGGAGCCCAGGCGATGGAAATGGGCTATGATGCCGTGCTTTTGAACACGGCGGTGGCAAAGGCGGGCGATCCTGCGGCTATGGCCGAGGCGTTCGCGCTGGCCATCCGCGCCGGGCAACTGGCGGCAGGGGCGAGCCCGATGGAGCCGCGCGATATGGCCGCTCCTTCCACGCCTGTCATTGGTCAGGCATTTCTCACATGAGCCTGCCGCGTTTCTATCCCATCTTCGACAGCGTCGATTGGCTGGCGCGCCTTTTGCCCCTCGGTATCCGTCTTGTGCAACTCCGTGTGAAAGACCTTGAGGGCGCAGACTTGCGCGCCGAGATCATCCGGGGGCAGGCCATCGCGCGCAAAGCCAACTGCGCCATGGTGGTCAATGATTTCTGGCAGATCGCCATCGACGAGGGTTGTGATTGGGTTCATCTGGGCCAAGAAGATCTGGACAGTGCTGACATTCCCGCCATCCGCCGCGCCGGGATCAAGCTTGGGATCAGCACCCATGACCGCGCGGAGCTGGACCGCGCTATGGCGCTCAAACCTGATTATGTCGCTCTCGGACCCGTCTACCCGACCATCCTCAAGAAGATGAAATGGCACCAACAAGGCGTGGAAAAGCTGAGCGAATGGAAAGCGCTGATCGGCGACACCCCCCTTATCGCCATCGGTGGGATGAGTGTCGAGCGTAGTGCCGGGGCCTTTGCCGCCGGGGCCGATTGTGTGAGCGCCGTGACAGACATATCCCTCAACCCGGACCCAGAGGCGCGCGTGCGCGCGTGGCTCAAGGCTTGCGGCTAGCCGCGCACCCGCGCTAGCGTTGCCAGACCCGTTTCGAGGACACCAAAGATGCAAACCGGCTGGACCAATACGCCCGCGCACACCCATTACGATGTGATCATCATCGGTGGTGCCATCATGGGCGCATCTACCGCGTGGTGGCTTTCCCAAATGCCGGATTTCCAAGGCCGCGTTCTGGTGATTGAGAAGGACCCGAGCTACGCCAACTGCTCCACGTCCCACACCAATTCCTGTATGCGCCAGCAATTCTCGACCGACCTCAATGTCCGCATCAGCCTCTTTGCCGCTGATTTCGTCAAAAACATACGCATACGTATGGGCGGTGACCCCCGCATCCCCGATCTGAGCATCCAATCCTTCGGCTATATGTATCTTGCGGATACCCCGGCCTTTGCGCAGACCCTGCGCGCCAATCACGCGGTGCAACGTGCCGCCGGGGCCGCGACGCAGCTTATGACCCCGGATGAGATCGCCGCCGCCTATCCGTTCTACGCGCTTGATGACATCCTCCTCGGCTCCATCAACACCGTGGATGAGGGTTATTTCGACGGCGCGGCCCTGTTCGATTGGTTGCTGCGCAAATCGCGTGAGGCGGGAGTAGAATACCTTGCAGGGGAAGTAATGGGGCTCACGCTCAACCCCGCCCAGACCCGCATCGACGCTCTGACGCTCAAGGACGGCACACGCCTGAGCGCGGGCCAAGTGGTCAACGCCGCAGGACCCCGCGCCGCGCGTATTGCCGCCATGGCGGGCATTGATATGCCGGTGGAGCCGCGCAAACGTTTCACGTGGATGTTCAAGGCCGAGCGTCCGCTGGACCGGCCCCTCCCGCTCACCGTTGACCCCTCCGGCGTGCATGTGCGCGAAATCGGTGGTGGCATCTATCAGGCGGGTGGGCACAGCGATTATGACCCGGCGGTGGACCCGGATGATTTCGTCATGGACCCCGCCCTCTGGCAGGACAAGATCTGGCCCGCCATCGCCACTCGCATCCCGCAGTTTGAAGCGATCCGCGTCACAACCGAGTGGGCCGGGCATTACGCCTATAACATCCTTGATCAAAACGCGATCACGGGGCCGCATGACCGGATGGAGAACCTCATTTTCCTCAATGGCTTTTCCGGCCATGGGCTTCAGCAGGCCCCGGCCATGGGGCGCGGCACCGCTGAATGGATCACGCATGGCAGCTACAAAACGCTCGACCTCAGCCCGTTTCACTGGGGCCGGATCGTGACGGGCCAACCCATTTTGGAGTGCGCCATAATTTAGGCCGCAGCGTCGCGTCTGTGAATTCTGCCTCATCCGTTCCGATGAATATGTGAATCAAGTTGAACGCGACGCGCTTTAGTGCAGTACCCGCTCGGCCTTTGGCGCGCGGGCCCGCATCTCGCTGGGGGCGCTTAGCTGCATCCGGCTGAGCGCGAGACCAAATTGTGTGGCCATTGCGGTCAGCACAGGGGCCACGTCAGGCCGCACAATCAGCATCGCCATCATCAACGCATCCTCGCGCGGCCCGCATGCCGCCGATGCGATGAAATTGGCAAAACACGCCTCATCCGCGCCAAGGCATGTGCAGGTCAGCCCGTGCCGCATCAAAGGCCTGCGCCCGTGTCGCGCGCAAAGCTCCAGCATATCCCCAAGGGCTGTCAGCGCGCTTTTGCCGTGAACCGGGCCCAGAAGGGCGCAGAAATCATCCTCGACCTGGCTGCGGGACGGCGCTCCATCACACCAGAGCCTGAAATAGATCACCGCCGCCGCCTCAACGGCATCCAGATCCGCGATCCGTCCTACAGGCGCGCCTCCACGGGCCTTTTGTGCCGCGTTCATTTTGTGAGGATCAGCTTGCCCGCGCGGGTGATGCGCAGGGTGTAGATTTTGTCTTCGAGTACGAATTGCGCTTGATCGGCTGCACCACACAGCGTGCGGGCGTCATAGGTTGGCAGCTTGAGATCGGGTGCTGCGTCCAGAGGTTTGGGCTGCATCGTCATAGCGCACCCCCCTGCAAACGGCCCGGTGCTGCGCGGTAGCGATCAAGCATCCATTCCAGGCTGAGCCCATCGGCCTCGCCCCCGTCCTGCGCCAGACGGTGCAGATCGTATTCCGGATCATAGAGGGCCGGGCGTGGGGGACTGTTCTGGGTGTGTGTTGGGCGCGTTTTGGTCATGCCGGAATTCCTCTTATCGATTCGGGGACTCGGGCTGACCGTGGCTTCGGCTGGCTAGATTTCTTAATTCTGAGTAATTTACTCTGAATTGTCAAGCGGGCTGGAAAGACTGGTTTCTGCGCCGTTTTTTCCCGGCATATGTTTGCCAATGGGACTGTGCTATGGTGATGCTGTGGGGGAGGGCGCGCGCGGCCCAAGATCAAATTCTTGCCCAAAATCATTGAAGGAGCCACTGAAATGCCCCTCACCTATCTCGTTGTCGGTGCAAGCTCTGGCCTTGGGGCGGCGGCTGCCGCGCATCTTGCGCCGCGCGCTACGCTCTACTCGGCGTCGCGCCGCCCTGCCGCCCATGGCACATGGATCGCGGCGGATATCAGCGTGGATGCAGGCATTGATGCTTGCGCAGCGGCGCTTGGGGATGCCTCGCTCGACGGGCTTCTCTACATGGGCGGCGTGTGGGAGGACGGGGCCTTCACCGATGCCTATGACTTCCACAAAAGCCCGCGCGCCGAGACGCGCAATGTCATCGCCGTGAACCTCACCGCGCCGATCCTTCTGGCGCAGGCGCTTGCCCCCAATCTGGCCCGCGCGCCCGATCCACGCATTGTGCTCATCGGCTCTACCTCGGGCCTTGATCAGTTCGCGCCTTACGAGGTTGCCAACACGGCGTCGAAGTTTGGTCTGCGCGGTGCGGCCCTGTCGCTGCACCACGCGATGCGGCCCCAGAAGGTCGGTGTGACCCTGATCAACCCGTGCAATATCGATACACCCGAGGTGCAGGCGGATATCGCGCAAGGGGACTTCGCGCCACAAGTGCCGATCCCCATGGCCGATATCTTGCACACACTGGATTATGTGCTCGGTTGTTCGGCGGCGTCCGTGCCGCAGGAGATCAACCTGATGCAGCGCGATCCAGGTTCATAACACAGATAGCTATTTCCCGAACAATCGCGCCGCGTCAAAAATCTCGTCCAGCCGCTCAAACCGGGCGCGGGTCTCTGGCCAATCACCCTCCTGCGTGGCAGCAATCAGCGCCTCCAGAAGCATCATGGTCGAGATGTTGCTGTCCCATGCCGAGGGGATTTCGGTCCTGCACAAAAACGTATGGCGCGCATGGGCGGCAACGGGGCTTGCCCATTGATCGGTGATCAGGATCACGGCCACACCCCGCTCTGTCGCAAGCTGCGCAAGCCGCAAAAGGTTCTTCTCGTAGCGCCGCACATCGAACATCAAGAGCGTGTCGCCCGCCGCCATATCCAGCACGTAATGCGGCCATGTCGCCGAGGAGGACGTCATATGCGTGACCCGTGGCCGGATAGCCTGAAAATGCGTGAAGGCATAATCGGCCAGCGCGCGGGTGATGCGCCCGCCCACCACGTAAAGCCGCCCGGATGTGTCCGCGAGACGTGTGGCCGCACTGTCGAACGCGGCGCTATCCATATTGGCCAGCGTCTGCTCCAGATTGGAAGTAATCGCCTTGGAAAACCTGTTCAGAAGGTGCGATTCGGGTGCCTCGCGGACCCAGTTTTCACGCCGTCGCAGCGGGCCGGAGGCTTTTGCTTCTAGCTCGGCCAGAAGCGCTTGGTGGAATTGCGGAAACCCGGTGAATCCCAGCTTTTGCACCAGCCGCGCGACCGTGGGTGTAGACACGCCCGCATTGGCCGCCACCACGGTGATCGAGGCCAGACCCGCGCCGGGGTAGTTCTCCAAAAGCATGGCCGCGAATTTACGCTCAGACATGGTCAGTGTGCCATAGCTGCTCAACAGCGTCTCGCGAACGGTTGGCGCGGGTTTTGACATGGGCGGGCTTCTTTCGCTTGAATCGCACGGGTTGGGTTGAAAAGATATTGACGTAAATTGGTCGCTATGAAAACATCTTTTCAGATAGCGGTATCAGGGGGTGCCAGTGACCGAGTCGCAAACAGCAAGCGTGGAGATGGTTGGGGACGCAATGTCCGGCCCTGCGCTTGTGCTGTGCGAACATGCCTCGAACCATATCCCGCCCGAATATGACGGTCTCGGCCTCGCTGTGGAGGCGGCGCAGAGCCATGCGGCTTGGGACCCCGGAGCACGGGCGCTGGCTGTGCATATTGCGCGCGCCCTGCGTGCGCCCATGATCGCGGGCGCGGTCTCGCGCCTCGTTTATGATTGCAACCGCCCGCCCGAGGCACAATCGGCCATGCCCGCGCGGTCCGAGGTGATCGACATTCCCGGCAATGCAAACCTCTCTGCCAAGCAGCGTGCCGCCCGGACCGAGGCCATCTACCGACCCTTCATCGACGCAGTGGGCGGGCTTCTGGACCGCCGCCGCGCGAACGCCGTCCCCACGGCTTTGATCACCGTGCACAGTTTCACGCCCGTCTATCACGGGGTAGAGCGCAGCACCGAGATCGGGCTGCTGCATGACAGTGATGCCACGCTGACGGACGCAATGCTGCGCTGCACTTTGAAGCTGCCCCATCGCCAGATTGATCGGAACCAACCCTACGGCCCCGAGGACGGTGTCACCCATTCCTTGCAAATCCACGGCATTGCGCGCGACCTGCCCAATGTGATGATCGAAGTGCGCAACGATCTTTTGCAAAGCGAGGCTCAGATTGCTCAGATCGGCGGCGAGCTTTTGACGCTCTTGCGGCCCGCTCTCATCCATCTGGGTCTGATGATGCAGGGGCGCGCCCATGGCTGATGCCCTCCCATTGGCCATTCCGGCCGGGCTGCCCCGGCCTATCCGGGGCTATATCCGTGGCATTGATGCGATGAACCGCTTCATCGGGCGTATCGCGATGTATGGGATTTTCGTGCTGATCGGTATCCTCCTGTGGTCGTCTTTCTCCAAGACCTTCCTGACACCCACCTTGTGGACGCTGGAAATGGCGCAATTCGTGATGGTCGCCTATTACATTCTCGGTGGGCCCTACTCGATCCAGCTTGGCTCGAATGTGCGGATGGACCTCTTTTATGGCGGCTGGTCCGTGCGGCAAAAGGCGTGGTTCGACAGCATCACGGTGTTTTTCCTGATGTTCTACCTCGGCGTGCTTCTCTATGGCGGGCTCGGATCGCTTAGCTTTTCTCTGGGCTATTTCGGAATGGAGCCGCTGGAGTTCTTCTGGCAACTGGCCGTGGCTTTCGTCACTGGCGGGACCGAGGCGGCAGGCGAGGTTCTGGGATTTCTTGAGCGCAGTTCCACCGCATGGCGGCCCTATCTCTGGCCGATCAAAACCCTGCTGGTGCTGGGGGTTCTCTTGATGCTTCTCCAGGCACTGGCCGAGCTTTTCCGCGACATCGGTCGCATTCGCGAAGGCGCCCGCTGATGCCCTATGAAATGATCGCCCTGCTGATGTTCAGCTCAATGATGCTGATGCTTTTGACCGGGCAGCGGGTGTTTGGCGCGATTGGCTTTGTTGGGGCCGCTGCGGGGATGCTTCTGTGGGGTACGGGCGGTGTCGATGTGCCGTTTTCGGCGGCGATGAAGCTGATGAAATGGTATCCGCTTCTGACCCTGCCGATGTTCATCTTCATGGGCTATGTCCTGTCGGAATCGCGCATCGCCGATGACCTTTACAAGATGTTCCACGTCTGGATGGGCAACGTGAAAGGTGGGCTGGCGATTGGCACGATCGGGTTGATGGTGCTGATCTCGGCCATGAACGGGCTCAGCGTGGCGGGCATGGCCATCGGGGCCACCATTGCGCTGCCGGAATTGCTGCGCCGGGGCTATGACAAGATCATGGTGACTGGCGTGGTGCAGGCAGGCTCGTCGCTTGGTATCCTCGTGCCGCCCTCGGTGGTGCTGGTGCTCTATGCGATGATTGCGCGCCAGCCGGTGGGGCAATTGTGGCTCGCGGGCGTGATCCCCGGCCTGATGATGGCCACCATGTTCATCATCTACATCTATGTGCGCTGCCGGATGCAGCCCCATCTCGGCCCGCCCCTCTCGGAAGAAGAGCGTAACGTGCCAATGGACGAAAAGCTCCGCCTTCTGCGCGCGGGCCTTTTGCCGATCTTTATCTTCGCCTCAATGATGGTGCCCTTCGTGAACGGCTGGACCTCGCTTGTCGAAAGCTCGGCCATAGGCGCTATGACAGCGTTCCTCGCCGCGATCCTCAAAGGCCGCATGACCCGCGTGGTGTTCGAGAACTCCGTGCGCAACACACTGGCCATCTCGTGCATGTTCATGTGGATCATCCTTGCTGCACTGGGCTTTGGCGCGATCTTCGATGGCCTCGGGGCGGTTAAGGCGATTGAGACCCTCTTCACCACCCAATTGGGCCTGAACCCTTGGATGATCCTTATCCTGATGCAGCTCAGCTTCATCATCATGGGCACGTTCCTTGATGATACCGCCATGCTGGTGATCGTGGCACCGCTTTACGTCCCACTTGTGGGGATGCTGGGGTTCGATCTGATCTGGTATGGTATCCTCTACACGATCACGACCCAGATCGCCTATATGACGCCACCCTTCGGCTATAACCTGTTTTTGATGCGCGCCATGGCGCCGCCCGAGATTGGCCTGATGGATATCTACCGCTCTATCATCCCGTTTGTGGGGATCATGATCTTAGCGCTCGGGCTGGTGATGATATTCCCCCAGATTGCCCTGTGGCTGCCAGAATATGTCTATGGAAAGTAACACAGAAAATTAACACTGAAAAATAACCCGAAGAAGAGCCCCGCGAGGGGGCCGCAATTCAACAACAAGGAGAGACGACCATGACAACAAGACGCAAGTTTCTGACCGCCGCTGGTGCGGGCGCGATTGCCGCCCCGCTGGCCACACCTGCTATTGCCCAAGACCAGATCAAATGGCGTATGCAAACCTATGCCGGTACGGCGCTGGCTGAGCATGTGATCAAACCCGCCATTGATATGTTCAACAAGATCGCGGGCGACCGGATGCAGATCGAGCTTTTCTATGCCGATCAGCTGGTCCCCACGGGCGAGCTATTCCGCGCCATGCAGCGCGGCACGATCGACGCTGTGCAATCCGACGATGACAGCATGGCCTCGCCTACCGAAGTGACAGTCTTTGGCGGCTACTTCCCCTTCGCCTCGCGCTATTCGCTCGATGTTCCGGTCCTCTTTAACCAATACGGCCTCAACGAGATCTGGGACGAGGAATATTCCAAAGTTGGCGTGAAGCATATCTCCGCAGGTGCATGGGACCCGTGCCACTTCGCCACCAAGGAGCCGATCCGCAGCCTTGAGGATCTCAAGGGCAAACGCATCTTCACCTTCCCCACGGCGGGCCGCTTCATGTCGCAATTCGGCGTGATCCCTGTGACCCTCCCATGGGAGGATATCGAAGTCGCCATGCAAACGGGTGAGCTTGATGGCGTGGCATGGTCGGGCATCACCGAAGACTACACTGTGGGCTGGGCGGATGTGACGGATTATTTCCTGACCAACAACATCTCGGGCGCGTGGGCCGGGTCGTTCTTTGCCAATATGGACCGCTGGAACGAGCTGCCGGAAGATCTGCAAACCCTCTTCCGGGTCTGCTGTGATCAGTCGCATTACTACCGCCAATGGTGGTATTGGGGCGGCGAGGCCGATCTGCGCGTGAACGGCACCAAGATGCAGCTGACCTCGATCCCCGACGCCGAATGGGCGCAGGTGGAGACAGCTGCACTTGATTTCTGGGAAGAGATCGCGGCCGAGTCCGAGACCAAGCGGCGTGTCGTGGACATCTTCAAGAAATACAACGAGACGATGGCCAAGGCCGGGCGGCCCTACCGCTACGGCTAAGCCAAGACGGGGCGCGTGCCGGGGCAAGATCTCGGGCGCGCGCGCCACACTGCAACACCCTTAACGCCAAGAGGCCCCCATGCCCGCCATGACATTCGACGATCTCAAAGCCCAAACCGCCAGCGGCGCGGTGGATACCGTTCTGGCATGCCTTGTGGATATGCAGGGGCGGCTGATGGGCAAGCGCTTTGTCGCGCAGCATTTCATCGACAGCGCATGGGAAGAGACCCATTGCTGCAACTATCTTCTGGCCACCGATCTGGAGATGGCCACCCCGGATGGCTATGCCAGCACATCCTGGCAATCAGGCTATGGCGATTACGTGATGAAGCCTGACCTCGCCACGATCCGCCCGATGCCGTGGCTCGACGGCACCGTGATGGTGCTCTGCGATGTGATCGACCACGACACACACGCCGATGTGCCGCACTCGCCGCGCGCGCTGCTGAAGGCGCAGCTTGCCCGGCTGGAGGCGATGGGCCTCACACCGATGATGGCGACCGAGCTTGAGTTTTTTCTCTTTGAGAAGAGCTTTGACGAAATTCGCAAATCGGGCTTCCGCGATCTGGCACCGATCTCGGGCTATAACGAGGATTACTCGATCCTTCAGACCACCCGCGAAGAGCATGTGATGCGCCCCTTGCGCAACCATCTCTATGCCGCGGGTATCCCCATTGAGTGCACCAAGGGCGAGGCCGAGACAGGCCAAGAGGAGTTGAACATCAAATATGGTGCGGCGATGGATTGCGCCGACTATCACACCATCGCCAAACACGCGGTCAAAGAGATCGCATGGCAACAAGGCCACGCCGCATCGTTCCTGCCAAAGTGGAGCCATGATAAGGTCGGAAGCTCAAGCCATGTGCATCAGTCGCTCTGGAAGGGTGGCGAAAACGTGTTCTTTGACAGCTCTGATGCGCTTGGTATGTCCGCCCTGATGAAAAACTACATGGCTGGGATGCTGAAATATGCGCCTGACTTTACCTATTTCCTGGCCCCCTACATCAACAGCTATAAACGTTTCCAGAAAGGCACATTTGCGCCCACGCGCACCATCTGGTCTGTGGACAACCGCACGGCGGGCTTCCGGCTCTGTGGCGCGGGCACCAAGGGCGTGCGGGTGGAGTGCCGGGTCGGCGGCTCGGATTTGAACCCCTACCTCGCGATGGCAGCGCAGCTTGCCGCCGGGATTGCGGGGATCGAGGAGGGGCTGGAACTCGCCCCGCCCTTTAAAGGGGATGCCTACGCGGGCAATGAGGGAATGATCCCGCAGACCTTGCGCGATGCCAAGGACGCGCTTGCATCCTCTGCCATGCTGCGTGCGGCGATGAGCGACGATGTCGTGGACCACTATACCCGCGCGGCAGAGGTCGAGATCGAGGATTTCGACCGTGTGGTCACTGATTACGAGATCGCACGCGGGTTTGAGCGCGCCTGATCGCGTGGGGCTGGGGGCGGGTGCCTCCGGCGGGAGTATTTTGGCCAAGAAGAAGACCGGGGTTTTCCGGGGCCTTTGCAGATAAAGTGAGACGGAAATGAGCAAGATGTTGCAATGTATATCGCCGATTGACGGCTCTGTTTTTGCAGAGCGCCCGGTGCTGAGTTTGGAGGCGGCGCAAGAGGCCGCAGCGCGGGCGCGCGCGGCGCAAGCGGCGTGGGCGGCGCGGCCACTGACCGAGCGGGTGGCGCTGGTGCAGGCGGGCGTGGCCGCCGTGGGTGCGATGAACGACGAGGTAGTACCGGAGCTTGCCCATATGATGGGGCGACCCGTGCGCTATGGCGGTGAGTTCGGCGGGTTTGATGAGCGCGCGAGCCATATGGCGGCGATTGCCGAGGAGGCGCTGGCCGATATCAAGGTGGGCGAGGATGCGGCGTTCAAGCGCTATATCCGGCGGGTGCCACAGGGCGTTGTCTTTGTCGTGGCCCCTTGGAACTACCCCTATATGACAGCAGTGAACACGGTGGCACCTGCGTTGATTGCAGGCAATGCGGTGATGTTGAAACATGCCACGCAGACCCTTTTGGTGGGCGAGCGGATGGTAGCGGCGTTTGTTTCGGCGGGCATCCCGGCGGACGTGTTTCAGAACGTCTTTCTCGATCATGATACGACCTCAGACCTCATTGCGGGCCGCGCCTTTGATATGGTGAATTTCACCGGATCGGTTGGCGGGGGCCGCGCGATGGAGCGGGCTGCGGCGGGCACGTTCACGGCGGTGGCGACTGAGCTTGGCGGCAAAGACCCCGGCTATGTCATGGAGGACGCCGATCTGGATGCAGCGGTCGATACGCTGATTGATGGGGCGATGTTCAACGCCGGGCAATGCTGCTGCGGGATCGAGCGGATTTATGTGCATGAGAGCCTCTATGATACCTTCGTGGAGAAGGCCGTGGCGATTGTGCGTGGCTATACGCTGGGCAATCCGCTTGATGCGGACATAACGATGGGCCCAATGGCCAATGTGCGTTTCGCTGAAGAGGTGCGTGCGCAGATAGACGAGGCCGTGGCCGCCGGGGCCACCGCGCATATCGCGCGCTTTGCCGAGGATGACGGCGGCGCCTACCTCACCCCGCAGATCCTCACAAACGTCACCCACGACATGCGCGTGATGCGCGACGAAAGCTTCGGCCCCGTGGTGGGCATCATGTCCGTCAAGGATGATGACGAGGCAGTGCGCCTGATGAACGACAGCCAATTCGGCCTCACCGCGAGCCTCTGGACCGCCGATCTGGACCGCGCCGCCGCCCTTGGCGACCGGATCGAGACGGGCACCGTCTTTATGAACCGCGCCGATTACCTTGATCCGGGCCTCTGCTGGACCGGATGCAAGGATACCGGGCGCGGCGGCGGCCTGTCGGTCATCGGTTATCACAATCTCACACGTCCCAAATCATACCATCTTAAGAAAGTCACATCATGAGCCTGACAGGAAACTGGTCCTATCCGACATCGGTAAAATTCGGCGCAGGCCGCATTGCCGAGCTTCCCGCCGCCTGCGCGCAAGCGGGTATTACGCGGCCCCTTCTGGTCACCGATCGGGGGCTGGCCGATCTGCCCGTCACGGCCACAGTGCTGGACATCATGGAGGCCGCAGGCTTGGATCGTGCGATCTTTGCCGATGTGGACCCGAACCCCAACGAGACTAATCTCATTGCCGGAGTGACCGCCTATAACGCGGGCGGCCATGACGGCGTGATCGCGTTCGGCGGTGGCTCGGGGCTGGATCTGGGCAAGATGATTGCCTTCATGTGCGGCCAGACGCGGCCCGTTTGGGATTTTGAAGACATCGGCGATTGGTGGACCCGCGCCGACGCGGATGCCATCGCGCCCATCATCGCCGTGCCCACCACCGCCGGGACGGGCTCCGAGGTGGGCCGCGCCAGCGTGATCACAAATGCGCTGACCCATGAGAAGAAAATCATCTTCCACCCCAAAGTGCTGCCGGAGGTTGTGATCTGCGACCCCGAGCTGACTGTGGGCATGCCCAAATTCATCACCGCGGGCACCGGGCTTGATGCCTTTGCCCACTGTGTCGAGGCGTTCAGCAGCCCACATTACCACCCGATGAGCCAGGGGATCGCGCTGGAGGGGATGCGCCTTGTGAAAGACTACCTTCCCCGCGCCTATGCCGATGGCAATGATATCGAAGCCCGCGCCCAGATGATGAGCGCCGCGATGATGGGCGCCACCGCCTTCCAAAAGGGCCTTGGTGCGATCCACGCGATGAGCCACCCTGTCGGCGCGCATTACCACACGCATCATGGCACCACGAACGCCGTTTGCATGCCTGCGGTGCTGGAGCTGAACGCGCCGATGATCGCCGACCGCTTCCGCATCGCCGCCGCCTATCTCGATATCGAAAATGGCTTTGATGGGTTCCGCAGCTTCGTGCAGGAATTCAACGATGCACTTGGCATCCCGAAAGGTCTCAAAGCGCTCGGCGTGGACCCCGCCAAGATTGACGCGCTCATCCCGTCGGCTCTCTCGGACCCAAGCTGTGGCGGTAATCCGATCACGCTCACGGCTGAGAATATCGGGCAGCTCTACCGCGCCAGTCTTTAGGGCTTCTTCTTAGCAGAAATACTCAAAGCCACTGCCTGCAAAAGCAGGAAAAAGGGCCGCTGGATCACTCCGGCGGCCCTCATTGTTTATTCCGCAGGCACGGCGATATCGGCAAAGCCCAAAGGTGCGGGCAGCTTATCGAGCATCTCGGCTGGGCAGACCTGAACGAAATGTCCGATCTCCCGGTCCCAGTTTTGCAAGATGCCCTTGGCCTTGGTGCTTCCGGTCTCTGCGGCGTGCCGCTCGATCAGGCCGCGCAGCTGCGCCTCCCAGTGCGGATTGGCCACGGGGCCCGTCACGATGCCCTCAGGGTTCATCAGCTTCGGTGTCACCCCGTCGGGATCATAAAGATAGGCCATCCCACCAGTCATCCCGGCGCCGAAATTGGCCCCGATCTGCCCAAGGATCACGGCCACGCCGCCGGTCATGTATTCGCACCCGTTTGATCCACAGCCCTCGATCACCACATGCGCGCCCGAGTTGCGCACGGCAAACCGCTCGCCCGCGCGTCCGGCGGCAAAAAGATACCCTGCCGTGGCCCCGTAAAGCACGGTGTTGCCGATGATCGTATTCTCGGACGCCTTCAGCGCGCTGGACATGGGCGGCCGCACAACGATCATCCCCCCCGAGAGGCCCTTGCCCACGTAATCATTGGCATCGCCCGACACTTCCAGCTTTAGCCCAGGTGCGGCAAACGCGCCCAGAGATTGCCCGGCAGAGCCGCTTAGCTTCACGGTCAGATGGTCCTCCTGAAGCGCATTATGCATCCCGAACTTCTGCACGATATGGCTGCTCAGCCGCGTGCCCACGGTGCGGTCGGTGTTTTGCACCTCGTAATGCAGCTGCATCTTCTCGCCATCGTTGAGAAAGCGTGCCGCGTCCCGCACGATCTCGGCGTCCAGCGTATCTGGCACCTCGTTGCGCGCGCGATGGCGGTCATAGCGGATCTCCTTGGAGCCATCGACCATGATCAGCATCGGGTTGAGATCCAGATCATCAAGATGCGCCGACCCGCGGCTGACCTGCGTCAACAAATCGGCCCGCCCGATCACATCGTCAAGGCTGCGCGCCCCGATGGAGGCCAGAACTTCGCGCACTTCCTGCGCATAGAACGTGATCAGGTTCACGACCTTCTCGGCATTGCCGGTGAATTTGGCGCGCAGCGCCTCATCTTGGGTGCACACGCCCACCGGGCATGTGTTGCTCTGGCACTGGCGCACCATGATACAGCCCATGGCAATCAACGCGGCGGTGCCGATCCCGTATTCCTCGGCCCCCATCATGGCGGCCATCACGATATCGCGCCCGGTGCGCAATCCGCCATCCGTGCGCAGCGTCACCCGCTGGCGCAGGTTGTTCATGCTCAGCACCTGATGCGCCTCTGTAAGACCCATTTCCCATGGCAGCCCGGCATATTTGATCGACGTGGCAGGGGATGCGCCCGTGCCGCCATTATGTCCGGAGATGAGGATCACATCGGCCTTGGCCTTGGCCACACCTGCCGCAATCGTGCCCACGCCCGATTGCGCCACCAGCTTCACGGTGACCTTGGCGCGCGGGTTGATCTGCTTGAGATCATAGATCAGCTGCGCCAGATCCTCGATCGAGTAGATATCGTGATGCGGCGGCGGCGAGATCAGCGTGACGCCCTTGGTTGAATGGCGCAGCCGCGCGATGAGGTCCGTGACCTTCATGCCCGGCAATTGCCCGCCCTCACCGGGCTTCGCGCCTTGGGCGACCTTGATCTCAAGCTCCTCGCATTGATTGAGATACTCCGCCGTGACGCCAAAGCGTCCCGATGCCACCTGTTTGATCTTGGCCGACGGGTTGTCGCCATTGGGCTCCGGCACGAAATGCGCGGGATCTTCCCCGCCCTCGCCGCTGTCGCTGCGTGCGCCGATCCGGTTCATCGCCACGTTGAGCGTTTTATGCGCCTCGGGGCTGAGTGCGCCCAGAGACATGCCGGGCGTCACGAACCGTTTGCGGATCGCGGTAACGCTTTCGACTTCTTCAATGGGGATCGCACTTCCCATGGGCTTGATCGCCATGAGATCGCGCAGATGAATGGGCGGGTTTGATTGCATCGCGTGGCTATAGCGTTTCCAAAGCTCAAAGCTCGCCGTGTTGCACGCGGTTTGCAGCATATGCATGGTCTGCGCGCCCCATGCGTGGCTCTCGCCGGAGCTGCGCGCCTTGTAAAAGCCGCCAATGGGCAGAATGTTCTCGGCCCCCTTGTAGGCACGCGCGTGGACCTCCTCCAGCTTGGTCTGGATGCCGGTGACACCGATGCCGCTGATCCGGCTGGTCAGACCCGGGAAATATTCCGCACACATCGCGCGGCTGAGGCCGATGGCCTCGAAATTCAGGCCCCCGCGATAGGAGGACACGACTGAAATGCCCATCTTGGACATGATCTTGAGCAGGCCTGAATCAATCGCCGCACGATACCGCGCCACCGCCTCGGTGAGGCTGCCCTCCAGAAGGCCGCGCTCGATCCGGTCGGCAATGCTGTCCTCCGCAAGATAGGCGTTGACCACGGTGGCCCCTGCACCAATCAGCACGGCGAAATAATGCGGGTCGATACACTCGGCCGAGCGCACGTTGAGCGATGTGAACGTCCGCAAGCCTTTGCGGGTGAGGTGGCTATGGACCGCACTTGTCGCAAGGATCATCGGCATGCCGATGCGGTCTTCGCCCACGCCCTGATCGGTCAGCACGATATGACCCACGCCCGAGCGCACGGCATCCTCCGCCTCGGCGCGGATACGGGTGAGACCCTCTTGAAGCGCGCCTTTGCCGGGGCCAAAGGTGCAATCAATTATGGCCGTGTCCGCGCTGAGCTGTGTCAGCAGAACGTCCCATTGCGCGTTGCCCACGAACGGGCTTTCCAGCACCACGATCTCAGTCTGAGCGCTGCTCTCGTCGAGCACGTTCTTGAGATTGCCGAAACGTGTCTTGAGGCTCATCACCCGGTATTCACGCAGGCTGTCGATGGGCGGGTTTGTCACCTGGCTGAAATTCTGGCGGAAATAGTGGCTGAGCGGGCGATAGGTCTTGCTCAGCACGGCACTTGGCGTGTCGTCGCCCATGCTCGCCACAGCCTCCTTCGCGTCCTCGGCCATGGGGGCAAGGATCTGCTCCAACTCCTCAATGGAATAGCCCGCCGCGATCTGGCGGCGGCGCAGATCCGCGCCGGTATGCATCGGCGCTTCGCTCACCACAGCCAGTTTGGCATCAAGATCAGTGATCTTGCTGACCCATTCGCCAAAGGGCAAGGCGGCTGCCAGCTTGTCCTTGATCTCGGTGTCGTGGAACATCAGACCCTTATTCATATCCACGGCCAGCATCTGACCGGGGCCAAGCGCGCCCTTCTCGATCACGGTGCTCTCGTCAATCGGGACCATCCCGGCCTCCGATCCCGCGATGACAAGCCCATCGCCCGTCACCACATATCGCATCGGACGCAGGCCGTTGCGATCAAGCCCCGCGCAGACCCAGCGCCCATCGGTCATGGCAAGGGCTGCGGGGCCGTCCCACGGCTCCATCACCGAGTTGCAATAGGAATACATATCGCGCCACGCCTGCGGCAATTCCTCGGCCTGCTTGGACCACGATTCCGGCACCAGCATCGTCTTTGCCATCGGCGCAGAGCGGCCCGCGCGCACCAGCACCTCGAACACGGCATCAAGGGCCGCACTGTCGGATGCGCCGCCCGGAATGATCGGCTTGATATCCTCGGCCATGTCCCCAAACGTGCCCGAGGCCATGCGGATCTCGTGGCTTTTCATCCAGTTGATGTTGCCCTTGAGCGTGTTGACCTCGCCATTATGCGCCAGCATCCGAAACGGCTGTGCCAGCCACCATTGTGGGAAGGTGTTGGTGGAATAGCGCTGGTGATAGATTGCGAATGCGCTTTTGAAGCGCGCATCCATCAGGTCAGGGTAGAAGACGGCGACCTGCTCAGCCAACATCATGCCTTTATAGATGATCGATCGACAGCTGAGAGAGGCTATATAGAGCCCCGAAATGCCCGCCGCCGCCGCTGCTTTCTCAATCCGGCGGCGAATGACGTAAAGCTCGCGCTCAAACTCTTCTTCATCCGCACCGCGCGTGTTGGAGATGATGATCTGCTCAATCTCGGGGCGGGTCGCGTTGGCCTTGTCGCCAAGGCAGGTCACATCGACCGGCACATGACGCCAGCCATATATGTTGTGGCCCATGCGGAGCACTTCGGTCTCCACAATCGTGCGGCAGGTCTCTTGCGCGCCGAAATCCGTGCGCGGCAGGAACACCTGACCGACGGCGATAAGCTGATCCTCTTGCGGCTCGTGCCCGGTGCGGCGGATCTGATCATAGAAAAACGGAATGGGGATTTGCACATGAATACCTGCGCCGTCACCCGTCTTGCCATCTGCATCCACCGCACCCCGGTGCCAGATGGCCTTGAGAGCGTCGATGCCCGCCTCGACCACGCGGCGCGAGGGCTTGCCGTTGATCGACACCACGAGGCCCACGCCGCAGGAGGAATGCTCCTCGGCTTCCGAATACATGCCGCTTTCGGCCATCCATGCGCGTTTGGCTTCTTCGGCTTTCGCCCAGCTTTCGTCATAACGGGTCATGCTGTCATCCTATCTTTGCGCTGTGTGGCCCCGCTTGCGGGGTCGTTGTTTTTGTATCTCGGTCAGGGCGCGCGTATTACGCGCTGCCACTTTCAAACTGGGTGTCTACCTCGGCCTCGGTCATCGGGCTTTTGGGCGGCTGGTTCAGAAGGGCGCAGATCGCCTTGTCGGTGTACCAGTGCCCGTCGAACGCAAGCCCGCTCAGATCATCAAAGAGGCCCAGAGAGAGGCCGACACCCGGCTCCCCGCCCGTTGGCCGATACCAAAGCGATGATCCGCACGCGCCGCAAAATCCCCGCTCGGCCCAATCAGAGCTTTGGATCGTGCGCACCTGAGCTGCGTCCTTAATCGTGACATCCTCGAAGGGCACCCATACGGACATGAATTGCGATCCGGTCAGGCGGCGGCACATGTCGCAGGCACATGCATTGAACGTATCTGGCTCTGACCTGATGGTCAGGCTTACGGCCCCACACATACATTTCCCGGTTCTCATCGCTTTACACGTCCTTCGGTTATTGGGTCAGCGCTCTATTCCGCCGCCACGGCGGATGCGCCTTCCAGATCCTCCAGAACCGCCACAGCCGCTTCGCGCCCATCGCGGATCGCCCAGACGACAAGGCTCGCACCGCGCACGATATCGCCCACCGCATAGACGCGGGGCAGGGCCGTGCGCCCGGTGCCGAACTCGGCCCGGATCGTGCCCCAGCGGGTCACGCCCAGCTCCGGCTGATCCCAGAGTGTGGGCAGGTCCTCAGGCTCAAACCCGAGCGCCTTGATCACAAGATCTGCGGGGGCGTCGAAGACATCACCGTCAATGGCCTCAGGGCTTTGGCGGCCCGTCGCATCGGCCTGGCCAAGGCGCATACGCTGCACGCGCACGGCGCTGGCAGGCGCGCCGATAAAGGCCAGAGGCGCGCTCAGCCACTCAAAGACCACACCCTCTTCCTCGGCATTGGCCACCTCACGCTGGCTGCCGGGCATGTTGGCCCGGTCGCGGCGGTAAAGGCAGGTGACCGATTTAGCCCCTTGGCGCACGGCTGTGCGGACGCAATCCATAGCCGTATCACCGCCGCCGATCACCACGACACGCTTGCCCACGGCATTGAGCGTGCCATCGTCAAATTCGGGCACAGTGTCGCCAAACGACAGACGGTTCGAGGCGGTCAGGAAGTCCAGCGCGGGCACAATGCCCTGCGCGCCGCTGCCCGGGGCTTCGATATCGCGCGACTTGTAAACGCCGGTGCCGATGATCACCGCATCATGGCGCGCGCGCAGCTCATCAAATGTCACATCCTCACCGATGGTGCAGTTCAGCTCCATTTTGACGCCGCCTTGAACCAGCTGATCAATCCGGCGCATCACCACGTCTTTCTCAAGCTTGAAGCCCGGAATTCCGTAGGTCATCAAGCCGCCCGCGCGGTCATAGCGATCATAGACAGTTACCTGAATGCCCGACCGGCGCAGCACATCTGCCGCCGACAATCCGCCCGGACCCGCGCCGATGATGGCCACGCTCTCCGCGCGCTCCTCACGCGGTGCGATGGGCTGAACCCAGCCTTCGTCCCACGCGGTGTCGGTGATGTATTTCTCGACCGAGCCGATGGTGACGGTTCCGTGGCCAGAGGATTCGATCACGCAATTGCCCTCGCACAGACGGTCCTGCGGACAAATCCGCCCGCAAATCTCGGGAAATGTATTGGTCGCCTGCGCCACCTCATAGGCCTCGCGCAGCCGCCCCGAGGCCGTCAGGCGCAGCCAATCGGGGATGTTGTTGTGCAACGGGCAGTGGCTCTGGCAATAGGGTACGCCGCATTGGCTGCACCGGCTGGCCTGCTCGGCTGCCTTTTCGGTGGCGTATTCGGCGTAGATCTCGCGGAAATCCTGATTGCGCAGGTCAGGCGGGCGCTTCTCGGGCATATCGCGCGCCACATCCACGAATTTCAGCATAGGGTCTTTGGCCACAGGTCACCTCATTTCCAATTGGCCGCTTATAATATGGTCGGATCGGAAATAAAAGTCAGCAATAGTGATCTATATTGATCACTCGCCTGTGGATTTGTTGAGATTTTCACGATGCCATCAAAAAAATGGTAAACAAGTGTGACCTAACTTCTAAAAGCCAGCCCAAAGCAGCGCCATGGCAATGCTGCCCACAGTGATTCGCCACCACCCGAACGGCGCATACCCATGACGGCTCACGAAATCGAGGAGCCAGCGCACCACGAAGATCGCGCTGAGAAAGGCCATGGCGAAGCCCACGGCAATATCGCCCATCGCCGACACATCCAGAATGTCGCGGTTTTTGTAGAGGTCAAAGGCAAAGGCCCCGGCCATGGTCGGGATCGATAAGAAGAAGGAAAATTCCGCCGCGGCCCGCTTGCTCACCCCCATCAACAGCGCGCCCACAATGGTGGAGCCCGAGCGCGAGGTGCCGGGTATCATCGCCAGACACTGAAAAAGCCCGATCCGCACCGCCACACCCACCGGAAGGCGCATCGCATCGCTGTGACGCGGTTCGGGCGCGAAACGGTCCACAAAAATCAGGACGATCCCCCCGAGGATCAGCATCAGGGCAATCAACTTTGGCGTCTCGAAAAGCACCGTTTTGATGAACCCGTGCGCCATCACGCCAATCAGCGCGGAGGGCAAAAACGCCAGCAGAACCGCAATGAGGAACCGCCGCGCAGCGGGATCATGTGGGGCCTGTCGGATCACCGTGCTGAGCCGGGCGAAATACACCAGGATAATTGCGAGAACCGCCCCAAGCTGGATCACCACCTCGAATGTGTTGCCCTTGCTGTCAAACCCCAGAAAATGCCCGCCAAGGATGAGGTGCCCAGTCGATGATACCGGAATAAACTCGGTCAGCCCCTCCACAAGCCCCAGAAAGGCCGCGACCAGTGTGGTGTCTGACATCCCCGCGACCCCGGATCAGTCGCGCAGATCGTTTGCGGATTCCTTGATCGCCGAATACTGTCCTGAGGGCCGGAAGCGCCAGAGATAGTCGGGCAGAACCGCGCCCATGGCTTGTGGCGCGATTTCCAGATCGGCAAATCCGCGCGCGCCCTCAGGCACCACATTATCGGATTTGAGCGAGCGCACCTGATCTCGCGTGATCTGTGCCGGGATGATCCCAAAGCTGAGGGTCTGTGCAAGCTCCATCATGATGGCCAGAGGTGTGGCGACAAAATAAGGAATGTTTACCACAAGCCTGCGCCGACGGATCACTTTCAGCATCCGCCGCATCAGGCCCGCAAACGTATCCACATCTGGCCCACCAAGCTCATAGATGCCCGGCTTGGCGGTGCCTTCCGCGCCCATCACGGCGGCTTTGGCTAGATCGTCCACATAAACCGGCTGAAACTTCGTATCCGCGCCCACAACGGGCAAAACTGGCCCGAGCCGCGTCATCCCGGCGAAGCGGTTGAAAAACTGATCCTCAGCGCCGAACACCACGGATGGGCGCAGGATCACTGCGGTCGGGAAATGCTTGAAAATCGCGGCCTCGCCCCGACCCTTGGATTGCGCATAAAGGCTGGCCCCGTCCGCATCCGCGCCAATGGCCGACAGATGCACCATACGTGCAACCCCCTCATCGGCGGCAATGCGTGCGATGCGCGCGGCACCCTCGTCCTGCACGGCGGTGAAATTGTTCTTGCCCTTGCGGTCAAACGTCCCGACGCAGTTGATGACCACATCGGCCCCCTGCATGACGGCGCGCACACTGGCATCATCGCGGATATTGCACAGCACAGGCTCCACTTGCCCGACCGAGCCATAGGGCTTCACGAACATCGCCTCATTGGGCCGGCGGACCGCGACCCGGATCCTCCAGCCAGCCTGGGCCAGGCGTCGGGCGATATACCGGCCCACAAAGCCTGATCCGCCGTATATGGTGACGAGTTTCGACATGATCTGGCCCTCCGCAGTGCTGGCGCATGTTTGCGCCCCCTGATTAGCGCCAAGCCCCCTCTGCCGCAAGGCGCAAGGGGAGGTGGCTTGGGCGGCAAATTGGCGTTGACACTGATGGGTGCGGGGGCTAAACGCTGCGCTCACGACAAGTCCCTAAATGGGCCCAGGTGGCGGAATGGTAGACGCGCTAGCTTCAGGTGCTAGTACTCGCAAGGGTGTGGAGGTTCGAGTCCTCTCCTGGGCACCAAATATCTTCAAGGCATAAGCTGATAAGGCTCTGACTTTCAGGTATTTTTCGATCTTTTCAGAACTAGAATTGGCGCAGGGAAAACGGTTTTTAACCGTTGTGACCACAGCGCAACCCTTCCAGTTGGTGCGGCCATCAACGCCGACTTGCGATGCCGCGCAGTTCGCAGGTTCGGTCGACCAATGCCGATACACTGGTCTCTTGGTCTATTCCCACCATCGGTCGATTGCTGCGATATCATCGTCAGACCAGCCGAAGTGATGCGCGAATTCATGGACCGTCACATTGGCGACGACATCGTTCAAAGGCACGCCATCCCTCTCGCACCATTCCGACAGGATCGGGCGACGGTAAAGCCAGACCACATCCGCAAAAGGCGCCGGATCGGACAGTGATTTTTCCGTCATGGGCAGGCCGTCATAGAGGCCTGTAAGCTCCAGAGGGTCCGTTATGCCGAACTCTTGCAGCACCTCGGCCTCGGGCCAATCTTCAACGCGCAGCACCACAGGCGCAGCAAGGGTTTTGAACGGCTCGGGAAAGTCCGCGATCGTGGCGCGGGCCATGGCCTCGATCGCGTCCAGCGAGGTGTCGGTGCTTTCATCAGGGGTGTCGGGCGGCGTCATGGGCCAGATATGGCGCGCCGCCGCCCGGAAGGGAAGACCCGGAGGGCCTTTGCACAGGCCGGATCAGAGGCTGAGCTGATAGCTCTCGGGGACATAGGCGAACCCATCACCTGCCGTTTCCACATAGCCAAAAGCCGGGAAGGGCATGTGGTAGCCCACGAAAGGCAGCTTGTCGGCGGCCAGCATATCGAGCAGGCGACGGCGGGTCTGGGCCGCGGCTGCCTTGTCCATGTCGAACGACACCTCCCATTCAGGATGGGCCAGCGAGAAGACATAATGATTGGCAAAATCCGCGCCCAAGATCAGGCTGTGCCCCTCGCTTTCGATCCGGTAGGTCATGTGGCCCGGCGTGTGGCCAAACGCGTTCATCGCGGTAATGCCGGGGGCGGGGGTGTCCTCAGGGGCGATCATCGTGGTCTGCTCGGCCAAGGGGCGCATATTGGCATCGAACCCCTCATTTTCGGCAGCGGCCCATGCATCAAACTCGACAGAGCCCGTGACGTAGCGGGCATTGGCAAAAGTTGCGCTGCCCGCGTTCATCAGCCCACCGATATGGTCGCCATGCATGTGGGTGATCACCACAACGTCGATCTGATCGGGGGTGTAGCCAGCGGCGGCAAGGGCGGCTGTGGTCCCTTCAGCGGAGAGGCCCGTGTCAAAGAGCACAAGCTCGGCCCCGGTGTTGACCACGGTGGGGGTGAAGAAGAAATGCGCCTCATCCGAGGGGATCAGGGCCGCGTCTGCGGCGGCCTCAAACGTGGGCGCATCGACGTTGAGGCCGAAGATATTGTGCGGCTCAGCCACTGTGCGGCTTCCTGCGAGGAGGGTTGTCACCTCAAATGCGCCCAGCGTGATACGGCGGAAGGGCGGCTGTGCGGCACCCAGCATGGGGGCTGCGGTATGCGCGGCCCCGGCCAGCGGTATCGCGGCGGCGGTGGCAAGCAGGTGGCGGCGACTGATCATTGGGGATTTCATCGGCATATCCTTTGCTGGGTCGGCTTATACTATAGCACGCGCACGCGCTGCTGCGAGGCCCTCACGCGGATGTGAGCGCGGCGGCGTTTCTGGACAAATGCCCGGCGCTATGAGATGCACCGCGCCAGTCATTGCGCCAGTCAGGGAGCCTTTCATGACCACCACCCGTTTTGCCCCATCGCCCACCGGATACATCCATGTTGGTAACCTGCGCACCGCGCTGATGAACTATCTGATCGCGCGTAAGTCGGGCGGCACGTTCATCCTGCGGATCGACGATACGGACCCCGAGCGGAGCAAGGAGGCCTATGTCGATGCGCTCAAGGAAGATCTGGAGTGGCTCGGCCTGACATGGGACCGGGTGGAGCGGCAATCGCAGCGGCTGGACCAGTACCATGAGGCCGCAGATAAGCTGCGCGAGATGGGGCGGTTTTACGAGGCGTTCGAGACGCCGACTGAGCTGGACCTCAAGCGCAAGAAACAGCTCAATATGGGCCGCCCGCCAGTGTATGACCGCGCGGCCTTGGCCCTGACGGAGGCCGAGCGGGACGCGTTTCGTGCCGAACGGGGCGCGGGCGTGTGGCGCTTCAAGCTGAACCAGAACCGGATTGAATGGAACGACGGCGTGTTGGGCGACATCTCGATTGATGCGGCGTCCGTGTCGGACCCGGTGCTGATCCGGGGCGACGGGCAGGTGCTCTATACGCTGGCCTCGGTCGTGGATGATACGGAAATGGGCGTGACCCATGTGGTGCGTGGATCGGACCATGTGACCAACACTGCCACCCAAATTCAGATCATCGAGGCGCTGGGCGGCACTGTGCCCTCCTTCGCGCATCATTCGCTTCTGACCGGCCCGCAGGGCGAGTCGCTTTCCAAACGGCTGGGCACGCTCAGCCTGCGGGACCTGCGCGCGCAGGGCGTGGAACCTATGGCGCTTCTCAGCCTCATGGCGCGGCTGGGGTCGGCAGACCCAGTGGAGCTGCGTACCGATATGGCGGAGCTTATCGACGGGTTCGATATTGGGCGCTTCGGATCGGCGCCCACGAAATTCGACGTGGCGGATCTCTTCCCCCTCACGGGCCGTTTGATCGCGGCGCGGGACTACGCGTGCGTCGCAGGTCAGATCGCCGCCTTGGGTGTGCCCGAGGCAGATGCCGAGCAGTTTTGGGCCGTGATGCGCGAGAACATCACCGTGATGAGCGACCTTGAGGCGTGGTGGACCCTCTGCCGTGATGGGGCAGAGCCCGTGATCGACGATGAGGACCAGGAGTTCGTCACTGAAGCGATGGCGCTTTTGCCCGCGCGCCCATGGGATGCGACCACGTGGGGCACTTGGACGGCGGCGGTGAAGGAGCAGACGGGCCGCAATGGCCGGGGTCTCTTCATGCCGCTCCGAAAGGCGCTCACGGGTCAGGCGCATGGGCCTGATATGGGGCAGCTTCTGCCGCTCTTGCAGACTGTCCGGGCCAAGTAATCATGGCGGCGCCCACACAGGGCGAAACGCCGGATGGCGCCGCTGGGAGATCACCTGACGGACCGCAGGGCGCAGCACAGCGCGGCAGGCCCGCGAAGTTCCTGAGCGGTAATCTTTTCGGCCATGTCAGTGTGATGTCCCTTACCGCCTCGGTGGGCCTCATGGGGATATTCTTTGTCGATTTCCTCGATATGGTTTTCATCGCGATGCTGGGCAAGGCCGAGCTGGCCGCCGCCGTGGGCTACGCCGCCGCGATCCTTTTCTTCACCACCTCCTTCGGCATCGGCATGGCGATCTCGGCAGGTGCTTTGGTGTCGCGCGCCCTCGGCGCAGGCGATGAAGAGGTGGCGCGGGAACGCGCGACCAATGCGCTTATCTACGGTGTGCTTTCCGGCGCGGTGTTCGCCGCGCTCGTCTGGAGCCAGCTTGAATGGCTCGTGGCCCTCATGGGGGCCACAGGCGAGACGGCTGTCTTGGCGGTGCATTACCTCGCGATCATCGTGCCGTTCTTGCCGTTTTTGATCGTCGGCATGGTTGGCGGTGCGATCTTGCGCGCCCATGGCGATGCGCGCCGTGCGATGTACGCCACACTCTACGGGGGCGGCGTCAATGCGGTGCTCGACCCGATACTCATTTTCGGGCTGGGTCTTGATCTCACCGGTGCGGCGCTCGCGTCAGTGGCGGCGCGGGTGGTCATGGCGGCCACGTCGCTCTTGCCCATTCTCAAGCATTATGGCGGCTTTAAGCGCCCCACATGGCGCAGCCTTGCGCGGGATTTCCCGCCGGTTCTGGCTATCGCCGGCCCCGCGATCCTCACGCAGCTCGCCACGCCCGTGGGGCAGGCTTACGTCACCCGCGCCATGGCCGAATTTGGTGAGCTTGCCGTGGCGGGGATGGCCATTGTCGGGCGTCTGACGCCGCTGGCTTTCGGGGTGATTTTTGCGCTCTCGGGGGCGGTGGGGCCGATCATTGGCCAGAACCACGGTGCGGGCAATGCCGAGCGGGTGCGCGGGGCGTTTCGCGCAGGGTTGATTTTCACGGCCCTTGTGGTGGTCGCGGTCTCCGCGCTCCTTTTTGGGCTGCGCAGACCGATTGCCGATCTCTTTGGTGCCTATGGCATCACGCGCGAGCTGGTTTATCTGTTCTGTGGCCCGCTCGCGCTTTTGTTTTTCTTCAACGGGATGCTTTTCGTGTCCAATGCGGCGTTCAACAATCTGGGCCGCCCGCTTTATTCCACCGGGGTGAACTGGGCGCGCCATACGCTGGGCACGATCCCTTTGGTTATGATCGGCGCGGCGCTTTTTGGCGCGCCGGGGGTGCTGATTGGTCAGGCGCTTGGCGGTATGATCTTCGGCCTCTTGGCTCTCGTTCTGGCGGGCAGGGTGATGGCGCAGACGAATGCGGGCGGCCCTCAGCCCGAGGCACCGTTCCAGCTTCAGGCGCGGCTACTCAGCTTGCTGCATCTGCGCCGATAAGCGCGCAAGCTGCGCATCGACAAAGGCCCGCTCATGCCTGCTTAGCGCACAATGGCGCGGATAAAGTGGTGCCGCGCGATCATCGAGAATGGGCGTGTCCCAGCCATCGGTCGTCTCGAAAAACGCCTGCGCGCCCGCCTCGCCAAACTCGGCAAGATACCCCTGCACAACCGCATCAAGATAGCTGAGCCGCACGGCATGTGACGGCGCAGGTGGGCGATGGGCGGCCTCTGGCACTGCATAGACCGCGATGCGGGGCGCTCCGGGCAGGCCATGCGTGATCATCGCGGCGGCGTCCACCCGCTCATACCCCGCCTCGCGCAGATCAAGCGCGGGCCACGCCTCCGCCGCCACCGGCGCGAGCAGCCCGTCGATTGCATGGCCCGGTGCGCGCACCGCCGTGAGAAACGGCGCCGGGCGCAGATCGGTGAGCCGCCAGGCCCGCCGCCACCCGGTCAGCCTTGCGGGCCGTGCATCTGGATAATCATGCGTCGCCCGGTTCACGAGGCTGCCATAGCCAAAGACCCATCCATGCTCCGCGCTGTCCATTGATCCCCCTTGATCTGCATCAATCCGCTGAGGCCTTTTTGCAGGCATGATCGATATCATGCAACTGCCCGGAAAGGCCGCGCGCTCATGAGGATCACCAAACGCAGCAATATCGCCATGCGCGTGCTGATGTTTTGCGCGGTCCATAAAGGGCGGCGTGTGACCAAGGGAGAGGTGGCTGCGCGCTGCAACACGTCTGAGAGCCATCTCGCGCAGATCATCAATCAGCTGTCGCAGCTGGGCTACCTTGCGACACAGCGCGGGCGCGGCGGGGGTCTGGCGCTTGGGCGCGCGGCCGAGGATATCCTGATCGGCGATGTGTTTCGCGACCTTGAAGGGGCCGCGCCGCTCACCGAATGTTTTGCCGATGTGGACAATACATGCCCCCTGATCAGCGCGTGCCGATTGCGGCTGGCCATTTCGGATGCGGCGGAGGCGTTCTTTGCGCATCTCGACGGGATCACGCTCGATGCGCTGGTCTGCGGAAATGACGCGCTGTTCGAGATGCTCGGCGCGCCCTGCTGTCCCGAGGCGGCCTGAGCCTATTCGCGCGCGCGCAAGACCCGCGCCGGGCGCGCCCTGAGCGGCCCCCATGCAAAGGCGAGCGCCGCCAGAAGTGTGACCGCCACGCCGCCTATGACAATTGCCAGCGCCGACGGCCAGATCACGCGGTAGGATGTGTCCATCACGAAATGGCTGACCGCCCAGCCGCCCAATATACCCGCACCAATCGCCACGATCCCCGCCGCCGCGCCCAAAAGCCCCGCGCGCAGGGCAAGGCTCAGCAAAATGCGCCCCCGGCTGGCCCCTAGGGTCTTTAATACTGCCGCCTCATAAACTCGAGCACCCTGATCCGCCGCCGCCGCCCCGATCAGCACAAGGAACCCGGTGAGCAATGTCGCCGCCGCCCCCCATGACGTGGCCGAGGCGAGACTGCCCAACAGATCCGAGACCCGGCTGATCGCATCCCGCACGGAGATCGCCGTGACGTTTGGCATGGCGTTCGATATCTCCCGAAGGAGCCGCCCCTCTGCCTCGGGGGCGGCATAGACGGTGGAGATGAAGCTATGCGGCGCGCCCTCCAGCGCGGAGGGGTTCATCGACATGATGAAGCCGATCCCGGCGGTGGAGAAATCCACCACCCTGAGCGATGTGAGGGTCGCGGTGATGTCGCGACCAAGGATGTTGACAGTGATCGCGTCCCCAAGGTTCAGCCCCATTTCTGAGGCCTCTTCTGCGGCGAAGCTGACCTGTGGAGGGCCTGCGTAATCCTCGGGCCACCATGCGCCCGCCGTGATTTCGGCCCCCTCCGGCGGGGCGTCGGAATAGGTCACACCGCGGTCGCCTTCCAGCACCCAATGGGTGCCTGCGACCTCCGCTGCGGGGCGGCCATTGATCTGGGTGATGATGCCGCGCAGCATGGGGGCGGCTTGGACTTCGGTGACGCCCATGTCGGCCTCCATCCGGGCGCGAAACTCGGGCATCTGGTCGCGCTGAAGATCGACAAAGAAGAACGCGGGCGCGCGGGTCGGGAGATCCCGCTCGATCGCGCCGCGCAGGTTGCCGTCGATCTGCCCCACAGCGGCCAGTACGCTGAGGCCAAGGCCCAGTGACAGAACCACAGGACCCGCCGTCGTGCCCGGCCCGCCGATGGCCCCAAGCGCCCAAGCGACGGCGGGGCGACCGCGCGCAGCAGGGCGCAGAGCGCGGGCCAGCGCCTTGATCGCGCGCGCGGCGAGACCCAGAAGAATGAGCGCGCCAAGGATGCCCCCGGCGGTCCAGAGTGTGAGCATAAGATTACCGGAAAAGACCGCAGCGGCGGTGACGAGCAACGCCAGAAGAAGTGCTATGACAGCGAGGAACGGCAGCGGCGGCCATGTCCGCTCAGACGCGCCGCCATCGCGGAAGAGGCGCGCGGCGCGGATATCCTGCACCTTGGCCAGCGGGATGAGCGTGAAGAGAAGGGCGGCCAGCGTGCCGTAGATCGCGGCCTCCAGCATCGGGCCGGGATAAAAAGCGAAGCGCGCGGGCACAGGCAGCCGCGCCTCCAAAAGGGGGGCCAGCAGCACGGGAATGCCCGCGCCCAGCACCGTGCCGACGACAAGGCCAAGGGCGCAGAGCGCGCCGATCTGGATAAAATACGTGGCCAAAATCGTGCCGCGCCCAGCCCCCAAAGTGCGCAGGATTGCGATGGTCTCGGTCTTGCGGGCGAGATAGGCGCGCACAGCCGCCGAAATGCCAACGCCCCCCACGGCTAGCCCGCTCAGCCCCACAAGCACGAGAAACGCGCCCAGCCGGTTGACGAATTCCGCCACGCCGGGCGCGCCGTTCCGCGCATCGGTCCAGCGCAGTCCGGACGCCTCGCTCGCGGCCTCAGCCTCCGCTTGAAGTGCCTCAAGATCAGTGCCCGGCGGCAGGGTCAGGCGGTAACGGGTGGAGAAGAGCGTGCCGGGTTGCAGCAGACCCGAAGTGGCCAGCGCTTCGGTTCTCAGAAGCGTCCGGGGCCCAAGGCCGATGCCGCCGGTGGCATTGTCCGGCTCCCGCACGAGCGCGGCCATGAGGATGAACTCCTGTGTACCCAGCGCGAACCTGTCGCCCGGCACCATATCCAGCCGCGCAATCAGCACGGGGTCCATGACGGCACCGGGGAGGCCTTCCGCACCATCCAGCGCCGCGCCCAAGGCCATATCCGGCTCAAGCCGCGCCGCGCCAATCAGCGGATAGAGATTATCTACCGCCTTCACTTGGGTGAGCCCCCGCTCATCGCCCGCCACGGCAAGGGAGCGGAAATCGACCACCTCGGACACCGCCAGCGCTGTCTCGGCCATCCACGCACGCTCGCCCTCGGAGGCAAAGCGGTAGGTCAGCTCAATCTCCGCATCGCCACCCAAGAGGGCCGCGCCCTCAGCGGTCAGCCCGGCGGTGATGCTCTCGCGGATCGTGCCCACGGCGGCAATCGCGGCCACCCCGAGGATGATGCAACCCAGAAGGATGCGGAACCCCGCCAGCCCGCCGCGCAGCTCCCGCCGGGCAAGCCGCGCCGCGATGCGCAGGGTCACGCGGCCTCCGATGCTGCAATCTGCCCATCGCGCAGTGCGATCACCCGGTCACAACGGCGCGCGAGGTCCATGTCATGCGTGACCAGAACCAGCGTCGCGCCATGCCGTTCGCGCAGTCCGAAAAGAAGCTCCACGATGCTGGCCCCAGTAGCGGTGTCGAGATTGCCAGTGGGTTCATCCGCAAGGATCAATTTGGGGCGCGGGGCGGCGGCCCGGGCCAGTGCGACACGCTGTTGTTCCCCGCCCGAAAGCTGAGCGGGGTAGTGCCCGGCGCGCGCAGAAAGGCCTACCGCGTCCAATTCAGCCAGCGCGCGCGCCTCTGCGTCGGGCGCGCCCGCAAGCTCCAGAGGGGTTGCGACATTCTCCAGCGCGGTCATTGTGGGGATCAGGTGAAATGACTGAAACACCACGCCCATATTATCGCGCCGGAGCCGGGCCAGCGCATCCTCGTTCATCGCACCGAGATCCTGTCCAAGCGCCATCACAACGCCGCCCGTCGCCTTCTCCAGCCCGCCCATCAGCATCAAGAGCGAGGATTTTCCCGAGCCGGACGGCCCCACGAGGCCCACCGTTTCACCCGGATGGACATCCAGCGTGATCCCGCGCAAAATCTCGACCAGACCTGCACCGGCCCTAAGTGAAAGCTGTGCATTTTGCAGGGAAATGAGGGGAGAGGTCATGGGACGCCTATGTTTGCGGGACACCCTTGGATATATCGGTGCGGGCTGGCGCGGCAAGGCGGCGGCGGGGTTTCTTTTCCTGGCCTCGCCCGCATGGGCCGAGCCGGTCACGGTTCTGGCGCTGGGCGATAGCCTGACGCAGGGCTATGGCCTGATCGAAGCAGAAGGGTTTGTGCCGCAACTCTCCGCATGGTTGGAGGCAGCGGGGATCCCTGCGGTTGTGATCAATGGCGGCGTGTCGGGCCAGACCACGGCAGGCGGGGCGGCGCAGGTCGCGTGGAGCCTCACGCCGGAAGTGGACGCGATGATCGTGGCGCTGGGCGGAAATGACCTTCTGCGCGGGATCGCGCCGGAGGTGGCGCGCACAAACTTGAAACGAATCATGCAAGAAGCCCGCGCGCAAGACGTGGAGGTGCTGCTGGTGGGGCTGCCTGCGCCAAGCAATTATGGGGCTGCGTATAAGGCGGAATTCGATGCGATTTACCCCGATCTGGCGGCGGAATATGGCACGGCTCTGGCCCCTGATTTCTTCATAGGGCTGGCGGGTGAGGAGGACGTGCGCGCACGGTTTTTTCAGCCCGATGGCATCCACCCGAACGCGGCCGGGGTGACACGGATCGTCGAGGCGTTGGGCCCGGAGGTTGCTGCCCTGATCGCGGCGGCGCAGATGGATGCGCAATAAAAAAGGGCCCCAGAAGGAGCCCTTTTTCGAATTAGATAACAGTCGCTTAGACGAGAACGATGTTCGCGGCGGACTGGCGGGCATCACGGCCCTCTTCGATGTCGAAGGTGACTTTCTGGTCATCTGCGAGGCCGGTCAGGCCGGCACGCTCGACTGCAGAAATGTGCACGAACACATCTTTTCCACCACCATCGGGGGCGATGAAGCCGTAACCTTTGGTGGAATTAAACCATTTCACTGTGCCATTGGCCATGTGAGTGTCTCCTAATAGTTGCTACCCGCGAAGTGCGGCAGCCTGGCTTATCGTCGCAAGATCGAGTGACTGAGCCGTTAGGAGCAGGTGGTCGATAGAGGTCGGGTCGCAAAAGTCGTATGCACCCTAAGACGCCAAAAAGCAAGGGTTGTCTTTGACCGCGCGGTGTATGGGCAGGAATTTGCGCGGCGGGTTTTGGGGGTGATTTTTGGTGGGCGCGGTTGGTCTCGGGCTGGCCCGGCCAGCGATGCGGCCCGACCTAGGATAACGCTCAGCTCCGAGCCATGCTGCGCCGGAACATTGAGCTTGCCCCTCCGCTGGTGGTCGGCGCTATTGGCTTGACTCATCCACCAACAGTCCCTCAAACATCCAGTTCCTCCACAAACCGCGCGTTTTCCTGAATATACTGAAACCGCAGCTCGGGTTTCTTGCCCATGAGGCGCTCGACCAGATCGCCGGTCTCGCCCGGCTCATCCTCGTCAATCGTGACGCGGATCAGTTTGCGGGACGCGGGGTTCATGGTGGTGTCCTTGAGGTCCTTGGCGTCCATCTCACCGAGGCCTTTGAAGCGGGAGACGTCGATCTTGCCCTTCCCGCCAAGGCCTTTTTCCATCCACATGTCACGTTCGGCCTCATCAAGACAGTAGACGCGTTTGGCCCCTTGGCTAAGCCGGTAGAGCGGCGGGCAGGCGAGGTAGAGATGGCCTGTGTCGATCATGGGTCGCATTTGGCTGAAGAAAAACGTCATCAGGAGCGCCGCGATATGCGCGCCGTCCACATCCGCATCGGTCATGATGATGATCTTGTCATAGCGCAGATCGTCGATGTTAAAGCGGCTGCCGAGGCCCACGCCGAGCGCTTGGGTCAGGTCTGAGATCTCGGCGTTGGACCCCAGTTTGGAAGAGGCCGCCCCCAGCACGTTTAGGATTTTGCCGCGCAAGGGCAAGAGCGCTTGGGTTTTGCGGTCGCGCGCCATTTTGGCCGATCCGCCCGCTGAGTCGCCTTCGACGATGAAAAGCTCCGTGCCCTCGCGAGTCGCGGAGGAGCAATCGACCAGCTTGCCGGGCAGGCGCAGCTTTTTGGTGGCTGTTTTGCGTTGGGTTTCTTTCTCCTGACGGCGGCGCAGACGCTCCTCGGCGCGCAGCACCAGAAAATCGAGGATCGCGCCCGCTGATTTCGTGTCGGCGGCCAGCCAGTTGTCGAAGTGATCACGCACAGCACCCTCTACGAGGCGCGCGGCCTCGGTGGTGGCGAGGCGGTCTTTTGTCTGACCGACAAACTCCGGCTCCGAGATAAAGCACGACACCAGCGCGCAGCCGCCCGCCATCAAATCCTCGCGTGTGATCTGCGCAGCCTTTCGGTTGTTCGACAGCTCGCCGTAAGCCTTGATCCCCTTGAGGATTGCGGCCCAGAAACCCGCCACATGGGTGCCGCCCTCGGGTGTGGGCACGGTGTTACAATAGCTCTGGATGAACCCGTCGCGCGCGGGGGTCCAATTGATGGCCCATTCGACCTTGCCGGGGGCTTGGAAACGCTCGTTGAAATCGACGGTCCCGGCGAAGGGGGCATCGGCGTAGGTGGAGGCCGACCCGAGCGTTTCGCGCAGGTAATCGGCGAGGCCGCCGGGGAAGTGGAATGTGGCCTCTTGCGGAGTTTCGCCGTCATTGATGGCCGATTTCCAACGGATCTCAACACCGGAAAAGAGATAGGCCTTGGAGCGGATAGATTTGAAAAGCCTCGCAGGCTTGAACCGGTGCGCGCCAAAAATCTGCTCATCGGCATGAAAGGTTACCGTGGTGCCGCGCCGGTTGGGGGCGGCGCCGATTTTTTGCACAGGACCCTGCGGGATACCGCGCGAAAACGACTGTTCCCACAGCTCCTTGTCGCGGGCGACCTGAACGACCATGGAATCGCTCAGCGCGTTGACCACCGACGCGCCCACCCCGTGCAGGCCGCCCGATGTCTGGTATGCTTTGCCCGAGAATTTGCCGCCCGCGTGCAGGGTGCAGAGGATCACCTCAAGCGCGGATTTGTCGGGAAATTTGGGGTGCGGATCGACGGGGATGCCGCGCCCGTTGTCGCGGATCGTCATGGAGTAATCGGCGTGCAGCTCCACCTCGATCCGGTTGGCATAGCCTGCCACAGCCTCGTCCATGGAGTTGTCCAGAACCTCGGCCACGAGGTGATGCAACGCGCGCTCATCCGTGCCGCCAATATACATGCCGGGGCGTTTGCGCACAGGCTCCAGCCCCTCCAGCACTTCGATGGAGGAGGCGTCATAATCGCTCGGGCTTGATCCGCCGCTCAGAAGGTCATTCATACCGCTGCTCTTTGCTTTTGATTGAGGCCGAGTATGGCAGGGCGCGGGCGCGGGGAAAAGGAGGAACGCGCGACGCTAGGCGCTGATTTGCCTTAAAAGGCGGGCGCAGCCGATGAGGGCAGCGGTATCATCGTGCAAGACACGTAGCGGAACGCGCGTCGCAATGGCGCGGTAGGGGCCTTTGGCCCACATCCGCTCAGTGAATTCGGGGCGCATGAGATGCGGGGCCAGCGCACGCGCCAGACCGCCGATAAGGGTGATGCCCTCGGTCGGCAGATGGGTGAGCGCCAGATCACCTATCACATGGCCAAGCACATGGAGCGCGATCCGGGTTGTGTGCCGCTCAGGGTCTTGCAGCAAGCTTGGCAGATCATCGCCCTCTCCCAACCACGCGGCGATCTGGGTGAGAGCGGGGCCGCTCAGCACGGCCTCAATCGGCAGATGCGGCGCAGACCGTGCCAGATGCTCGATCACCCCGTCGGGCAGGTCTGGCATATGGGGTAGGCGGGAATGGCCCGTCTCGGATGGTGGCACGAAAAGCCACGCGCCCGTGCGGTAGACCACCGCGATATTGCAGCCAGTGCCAAGCCCGAGCACAAGACGTGTACCGCGCACAGGCATGCCCGGCAAAATCTCGGTGATGCTCTCAGGGGCCAGATCGTCCAGCGCATAGCCCTGTGCTTGGAGGTCGTTGATCAGATGAACCGTCTGCGCGCCAGTTATGCGGGCAAGCCGCGCACCATCCACATGCCAGTCGATATTCGTGAGCTGCGCCGTCCCTGATTGCACTGGCCCCGCCACCCCGGCGGCGATGGCCGAGACAGGGCGCCCCATCAGATAGGTCTCAATCAGCGCCTCTGAACTGGTATGATCGGCATTGCGCAAGGTCTCTACGCTGGCTGCATCCAAAGCGCCAAAATGGCTGAGGCCGAGGCGGGTGTTTGTCCCGCCGATATCCATGAGAAGGCTGGGCGTGGTCATGGGCGGCTCCTTTCGGGGCATTTATGCACGGGCTTGCATGTGCGCGCCAGCCTGGCGGCACTTTACAAACGCTGCCCCGCGCGCCAGAGATTGGGGCATGAGCGAGCATATGAAGGGCATATTGATCACGGCGCTGGGCGTTATGCTCATCGTGCCGGATTCGCTTTTCGTGCGGGTGATCGACGCAGGGCCGGCGACGATCACCTTCTGGCGCAGCTTCATGGCGGGGGGGCTGATCCTCCTCGGCTTGCTGATTTTTCAGGGTGTCTCGGGGTTTCGCGCGGTGTTGCGCACGGGGCGACCGGGGCTGATCTATACGTTGTTGATCGGCTTGACCGCGCCGGGCTTTGTGATGGCGATCACGCTGACCTCGGTGGCGAATGTCGTGTTTATCTTCGCCTCAATCCCGATTTTCGCCAGCATTTTCAGCCGGATATTTCTGGGCGAGCCAATAAGCCGGCGGCTGGTCGTGACCATGGCCGCTGTGATGGTGGGCCTTGCCATCATCGCCTATGGCAGTCACGCATCGGCCATTTCATCCTGGCAGGGTGATCTCATCGCCCTCATCGTGTCGATCAATTTCGCAGGCGCGCTGACGGCGGTGCGCATGGTCAAGGCGACCTCAATGATTCCGGCCATTCCGGTGGCGTATCTGGGCGCGGCTTTCGTGATGTTCTTCTTCGCAGAACCGCTCAGCGTGATGCCCGGCCAATGGCACCTCGTGATCCCGCATGGCACGCTCATTGCCGTCTCCACATGCCTTCTGACACTGGGCCCGCGCTATATCAGCTCGGCGGAAGTGTCGCTTTTGATCTTGCTGGAATCGGTGCTGGCACCGCTTCTGGTCTGGGCCGTGATCGGCGAGAATCCGGGCGCATGGGCTTTTGTCGGCGGAGCCGTGGTGATCACGGCGCTCTTTGCATCGAACCTCATGGCGCTCCGGGCAGGCGCTAGAAGTCGATCTCGACCCCCGGCAGGCGCAGCGCCTTGATCAGGTCGCGCAATTCCTGACGCGCGGCAACGTTCGAGATGTTGAGCTGTTTCACACCCACATCCTTGAGGTCCAGCAATGTCAGCCCGCGCGGGAACAGCTCGCGGAAGATCACCCGCTCGTTAAAGCCCGGCCCGGTGCGAAACCCAATCCGCTTGGCGAGGTTATCCAGCGCCTCTCCCATCTTCTTCTTGTTCACCATGTTCTGCGCGCCAAGACGGTTGCGCAAAACGATCCAGTCGATGGGTTTGAGACCGGCCTGCGCACGCAGCTGCCGTGCGTTCCAGACCATTTCGGAATAGACGGACGGCTTGAGGATCTTCTGCCCATCCGCGTCGATATGGGCCAGAAGGTCAAAATCAATGAAGCTGTCATTGAGGGGCGTCACCAACGTGTCGGCAAGGCTATGGGCCACTTGACTGAGCCGCGTATGGGAGCCGGGGCAATCAATCACGATGAAATCGCTATCGGGTTCCAGCGCCGCAACAGCCTCGCTCAGGCGGCGGTCATAGACGTTTTCGCCGGGGCTGAGGCTGGCGTGATCCACCTCGGGGAGGTCATGATAATGCGGGCTGGGCAGGGTGAGACCGGACTTCGCCACGAAGGATTTACGGTTCTCGGCGTAGCGCCCGAAGGTTTTCTGGCGCAGATCCAGATCCAGCGCGCTGACCGTGTGACCCATGCGCGCAAGCGCCGTGGCCACATGCATCGACACGGTCGATTTGCCCGCACCGCCTTTTTCGTTCCCCACGACAATAATATGCGCCATGCGCCGTTCCCTTGCCTTTGCGCTACGTGCCGAGCGCTGCGCGGGTAGACTATACTGCACTGCGGCAAGAGGAAAGACGCGTGATTTGAGTGGGGGAGGAGCGCGGCAGTATGCACAAGGGGTTAATCCGTCAGGTGTTCGAAATTTGAGCCTTCACCAAGCCTGCAATATAGTTGCTCATTTCGGAAAGATCTAAATCTCCGCCCGCCCAAGCGTCGTCAGCCGCGCGTAACGCATGGTAATATGGTTCGCGGTTTGCCCGTATTCTGTCGGGTACAATGTTATCCCCAGGCAGCAGTCGACCAAGTTTGGTGCACAAAACATAATAGCAAATTGCTCGTGAAGTTCGACCATTGCCTTCAATGAACGGATGTATCCAGTTCAGTCGCCACAAGCTGTAGGCGGCAAGAGTGTAGGCATCAGCGTAATCCCAGTTTTCGTAAAGAAATGAGAAGAACCTATCTACCAGTTCTGGGACCTCCACGCAGGTTGGCGGGCGATGGCCTGAATTGCCGATGTATATAGGCTCTTGTCGATAGCGGCCTGCCAACTGCGAAATTCCAGAGACCGCCGAGTGATTAAGTGCATATAAAGTGTACTTATCTGCCGCGTGTGGACCGAGGCGGAGGCCTAGTTGGATGAGATTCACCAGTAAATCATACTGTCGTGAGAGGTTTCTCTCCTGAAGGGAGTTATATAAGTCCGGATCTTGACTTTCGATTATAAGCATAAAAAAACGCTCGCCTTACAGCGAGCGCTCCAAGTTATATAAGAATTTGTGTGGCAGCGCGTTGAGCGCTTTGCCTTGTAACCGTTGAGTTCTCAGACGAATTCCCGAAAATGAAACTTGCCCTTTGCTTGGCCAGCTGATCTTCCGAAAGTTCCACATCTGGAAGACTATCAAGAAGGCTTTGCAATTCGGGATCGTTCACTGGTTCGCCCAACAAGGATTTCCTTGGGATGGACATGATTTCAATCCTCTCTCATGTGAGGCTCAGAGATAGACTTCTAACACTTGCAACTCAACAGTATTCAGTCAACTGAAAGAAATCGTGAATCTGATTTGCGTCACCCCTTCATCGAATCCCAGAAGGTCTTCACCGACGAAAAGAAGCTTTTGCTTTCTGGGTTGTTATCCTCGGAGAGCGCTTCAAACTCGCGCAGAAGCTCCTTTTGCTTCGATGTCAGGTTCACTGGGGTTTCCACCGCCAATTCGATGAACATATCGCCCGCGCCGCCGCCGCGCAGGGCTGGCATGCCCTTGCTGCGCAGACGCATCTGGCGGCCTGATTGGCTGCCTGCGGGAATTTTCACCCGGCTGCGGCCCCCGTCGATCGTGGGCACTTCGATGTCACCGCCCAATGCTGCCGCCGTCACCGAGACCGGGACGGTGCAGAAAAGATTGATCTCCTCACGCTCAAAGAGGGCGTGTTTGCTCACCTCAATGAAGATGTAGAGATCACCGGGAGGCCCGCCGCGCATGCCCGCCTCGCCCTCGCCCGAGAGGCGGATACGGGTGCCCGTCTCCACGCCTGCGGGGATGTTGACGCTCAGCGCGCGGTCCTTTTGGACGCGGCCTTGGCCACCGCAGGATTTACACGGGTTCTGAATGATCTGGCCAAGGCCACCGCATGTGGGGCAGGTCCGCTCGACCGTGAAGAACCCTTGCTGCGCGCGCACCTTGCCCATGCCCGAACAGGTGGGGCAGGTCGACGGCTCCGCACCGCCCTCGGCGCCTGAGCCCTCGCAAGAGGTGCAGACCACGGATGTCGGCACGTTGATCGTCTTTTGCAGGCCGGTGAAGGCTTCTTCCAGCGTGACGCGCATGTTGTAGCGCAGGTCCGATCCGCGCGCCGCGCGTCCGCGTCCGCCGCCACCGCGCGCGCCCATGAAATCGCCAAAAAGGTCATCGAACACATCCGAGAACGCGCTTGCAAAGTCGCCTTGGCCTTGGCCGCCCCCTTGGCGCGGTCCGCCCATACCGCCTTCAAAAGCGGCGTGGCCAAAGCGGTCATAGGCCGCCTTTTTATCGGCGTCCTTCAGGACCTCATACGCTTCGCCGGCTTCCTTGAACTGGGTCTCGGCGTTGGGATTGTCTTTGTTGCTGTCGGGGTGCAGCGCCTTTGCCTTCTGGCGATAGGCTTTCTTTATCTCGTCAGCCGAGGCGCCACGGGCAATGCCCAGCACCTCGTAATAATCACGTTTGGCCATGCGAGAGCTCCTTTGATTGAACCGGAAGGGGCCGAGCGCTGGGCCCGGCCCCCCCCTCAGGGTTCGTTGAGGCGCTTAGCCGCGCTTGCTGTCGTCGAGGTCTTCGAAGTCGGCATCGACGATATCATCGTCGCCCGGCCCTCCGGCCTCATCGGCGGCTTTCGGTGCGTCATCGGCTTCTTCTGCGCTGGCCTTATAGATCGCCTCGCCCAGCTTCATCGCGGCCTCGGTGACGTTCTGGATGCCGGATTTGATCTTGGACGTATTGTCCGTCTCCAGCTCATCCTTCAGCGCGACAATCGCCAGCTCAATCGCCTCAATGGTGGTCGGGTCCACCTTGTCGGCGTGCTCTTCCATCGACTTCTCGGTCGAGTTGATCAGGCTTTCGGCCTGGTTTTTAGCCTCGACCAGCTCGCGGCGTTCCTTATCGGCCTCCGCATTCTCTTCGGCGTCGCGCACCATCTTCTCGATATCTTCGTCCGACAGACCGCCCGAGGCTTGGATGGTGATCTTTTGCTCTTTGTTCGTGCCCTTGTCCTTGGCCTGAACCGAGACGATGCCGTTGGCGTCGATGTCGAATGTCACTTCGATCTGCGGCATGCCGCGTGGCGCGGGCGGGATGCTTTCAAGATTGAACTGACCCAGCATCTTGTTATCTGCCGCCATTTCCCGCTCGCCCTGGAAGACGCGGATCGTGACCGCGTTCTGATTGTCCTCGGCGGTCGAGAAGACCTGAGATTTGTTCGTCGGGATGGTCGTGTTGCGATCGATCAGACGGGTGAAGACCCCGCCCAGCGTCTCAATCCCGAGCGACAGGGGGGTGACGTCCAGAAGGACCACATCCTTGACGTCACCTTGCAGGACGCCCGCCTGAATGGCGGCCCCCATGGCGACGACTTCGTCGGGGTTCACGCCCTTATGAGGCTCCTTGCCGAAGAACTTCGTCACTTCCTCGATCACGCGGGGCATACGGGTCATACCGCCGACCAGAACAACCTCGTCAATCTCATTGGCCGACATGCCAGCATCTTTGAGCGCGGCCTGACAGGGCTTGATCGACGCTTTGATCAGGTCCGACACGAGGCTTTCCAGCTTCGCACGGGTCAGTTTCATGACCATGTGCAGAGGCGATCCGTCCGACCCCATCGAGATGAAGGGCTGGTTGATCTCGGTCTGGCTGGACGAGCTGAGCTCGATCTTGGCCTTTTCCGCCGCTTCTTTCAGGCGTTGCAGCGCCATCTTGTCCTTGGTCAGGTCAACGCCATGCTCTTTCTTGAACTCATCCGCGAGGTAGGTGACGATCCGCATGTCGAAGTCTTCACCGCCAAGGAACGTGTCGCCATTGGTGGATTTCACCTCAAAGAGGCCATCGTCAATCTCAAGGATGGTCACGTCGAACGTGCCGCCGCCAAGGTCATAGACCGCAATCGTGTGCGTCTCTTGCTTGTCGAGACCGTAGGCCAGTGCGGCCGCTGTCGGCTCGTTGATGATGCGCAGAACCTCAAGGCCCGCGATCTTGCCTGCGTCCTTGGTCGCCTGACGCTGGGCATCGTTGAAATAGGCGGGGACGGTGATGACGGCTTGCGTCACCTCTTCGCCGAGATAGCTCTCGGCGGTTTCTTTCATCTTACCCAAGATAAACGCGGAAATCTGGCTGGGCGAATATTTCTCGCCGCGCGCCTCTACCCATGCGTCGCCATTGCCGCCGTCGATGACGTTGAACGGCATGTTTTTCTTGTCTTTGGCCAGATCCGCATCATCCGCGCGGCGACCGATCAGGCGCTTGACGCCGAAGACGGTGTTTTCGGGGTTGGTCACGGCCTGCCGCTTGGCGGGCTGACCGACGAGGCGCTCATTCTCGGTGAAGGCCACGATGGAGGGCGTTGTGCGCGCGCCTTCCGAATTCTCAATCACGCGGGCAGCACCACCATCCATGATGGCGATGCAGCTGTTGGTGGTTCCGAGGTCGATACCAATGACTTTGGACATGTGTTTATCCCTTTCTCTTCAGGCGATGGTGCGAAGCCCTGACCCGTTACGGCATCAGGGCGCCGATGAATTTAACGCGTCGCGTCATCGATGCGCCGCGCGTCGAGGCGTATATAGGCAGGGCAGCGGAGCGCTGCAAGCGCTGTGCCCACGGGGGCGCGGGAGTTTTTTGCGTTGGACGTTAGACCGGGCGCCGCTCGGGCGGCTCAATGCCGCAGCTTGGCAGGCTACGGATTGTGGCACGTGTTGATCCGTGCGCGGGATGCGCTTTGCTGCGACACGGGGGATATGCGCGATGCAGATCAGGCATTTATGCGAAACCCTTGCCAGCGATATGCCCCGGTGTGGCGTGGGCGAGGTGATTACGCTTTAGGGCCAGCGCCTGTGTCAGGGCGTGGATTTGGATATTTTTGCCAAGAAAAAGACTGGAAGCCCGTGCCACGTAAAAGGCCCGCCGGATCAGGGCGGGCCTTGGGTCGAGCTTTGCGATCAGCGTTTACTTTTTAAGGCTGTCGCGGATTTCCATCAAGATATCCAGCTCAGACGGGCCGGGATCGGCGGCGGGGGCCTCTTCCTCTTTCTTCTTGGTCTTGTTGACGGCCTTGACCAGGATGAAGACAACCCATGCGATAATTAGGAAATTGATGATCGCCATGATGAAGCGACCATAGGCGAAGACGGCGGCGCCGGCTTCTTCTGCGGCGGCCATGGAGGGGTAGTCGGTGCCGCCCAGAACCACATGCAGGCCCGCGAAATCAATACCGCCCATGAAGAGGCTGATGAATGGGTTTATGAGGTCGGCCACAAGCGAACCGACGATCGCGGTAAATGCCGCGCCGATGATGATACCAACCGCCATGTCCATGACATTGCCCTTGGCGATAAAATCTTTGAACTCTTTGATCATTACTATCCCTTTTCGCGGTTTCATGGCTCCTAAAAGAGCCGCGCAGATGCGTTAGCACATTTTTGCACATGCAGAAGGGTGAAAACCGGGGAAAGGGAGGGTAGGGTTCCCCTGAGCCCTGATTTCATCACAAGGATACGCCTCTATGAGTCTCGTTGATTTTCCAATCGCCTCCCGCTGGCCCGCATCTGATCCGTCAAAGCTTCAGCTTTATTCGTTTCCCACGCCTAACGGGGTGAAGGTGTCGATCATGTTAGAGGAGATTGGCCTGCCTTATGAGGCGCATACGGTCACGTTGTCGGATGCGGATGTGAAAAGTGCGGAGTTTCTGTCGCTCAACCCCAACAACAAGATTCCTGGGATCATTGATCCTGATGGGCCGGGGGGCAAGCCTCTGGGCCTGTGGGAGAGCGGTGCAATCCTGATTTATCTGGCCGAGAAATCCGGCAAGCTGCTGCCAAGCGATCCTGCCAGGCGGGCCGAGGTCCTGCAATGGGTGATGTTCCAGATGGGTGGCCTTGGGCCCATGCTTGGCCAAATGGGGTTTTTCGTGAAATTCGCAGGCAGCGAGATCGAGGACCCGCGCCCGCGCGCGCGGTATGTGACCGAGGCCAAGCGGCTTTTGGGCGTGATTGAGGGGCAGCTTGAGGGGCGCGACTGGATTACGGGTGACTATTCCATCGCCGATATCGCGATTGCCCCATGGCTCAGGGCGATTGATTTCTACGGCGCGCGGGATCTGGTGGATTGGCAGGCGCACCCCAATTGCGTGGCCTATCTGGAGCTGTTTCTGGCGCGCCCGGCGGTGCAGGTCGGTCTGGTGACGCCGCCGCGTGAGGGGTAGGGCGCTTACGTCTGAGCGGCGTCCAGTGCGTGGCGCAGCGCGGCACCAGCCGCGCAGCACGGTCAGGTGAGCCTCTTGAGCACGGCAGAGACGCCCTTTGCGATCCTCTTGGCGTGGATGCTGCTGGCAGAATGGCCCGGCGTGGTCACATGGGCTGGGGGCGCGCTTGTGATGGGCGGCGTGATCCTCGGTGGGTTTGGCCGCGAGGCTCAGCCGGGCAGCGTGCCGTCCAAAACGTAGCGCAGCATCTGCACGACCTCTTCGGGCGTGCGCGCCACGGCGAGGGCGGCGGCATTCACTTCCTTGAGGGCGTGATCATGTTCGGGCGGTTGCAGGATAATCAGAGATTTGCCCATCGCCGACGCATAGCCCGCGTCAAACGCCGCGTTCCACTGTTTATACTTATCGCCAAAACGCACGACGACAACATCCGCCTCCTCGATCCCCTTGCGGGTGCGGATGGCGTTGAGCATGGCGCCTTTGCGGTCATGCCAGAACTTGTTCTCCTCGGGCCCGAGGATGGCGACACCGCAATCATCCGAGGCCGCGTGATCGGTCACAGGGGCAGAAAACGCGATGGCCAGATCTTCGGCCCCGCGCGCAATTTCGTCGCGCCAGTCGGTGTGGATCTCACCGGATAAATAGACGTTCAGCATGGGATTTCTCCTTTAGCTCAGCCGCGCAACGCGCCGCCGGTGGCTTTGGTGACTTTTTCAACGATTCGCGCGGAAACGGCCTCGATATCGGCCTCTTTCAACGTGGCATTGGTGGGTTGCAGGCGCACGGTCACGGCAATGGATTTCTTGCCCTCGCCAAGGCTGCCGCCGATGAATTCGTCAAAGACGCGCACATCCTCGATGAGGGTTTTATCCGCGCCCGTGGCGGCATTGACCAGCGTCAGCGCCTCGACATCCGCATCCACCACGAAGGCAAAGTCACGCTCGACCGCTTGCAGATCGCGCAAGGTCAGCGCGCCGCGATTGGGGTTTGCGTTGCGCGGCAGGGGGATTTCCTCGGGCCAGAGGGTGAAGGCGACGGCGGGGCCTTTGACATCCATCGCGGCGAGGATTTTCGGGTGCACCTCGCCGAAGATGCCAAGCACCTTCTTGGGGCCAAGGCAGATCATGCCATGGCGACCGGGGTGCCACCATGTGGGCCCATCGCGCAGGATTTGCACTTTAGCAGGCGCGCCAATGGCCGCGAGGATCGCCTCGGCATCGGCCTTGGCATCGAACACATCGACCGCGCGGGCGGCGCTATGCACATCCTTTGGCCCCGTGCGGCCAATCAACAGGCCCGCGACCTGCATATGCTGCTCGCCCGGCTCACCGCCATGAAAGGCGTGGCCGACCTCGAAAAGCGCCAGATCCATCTGCCCGCGCGCCTGATTGCGGGCGGCGGCCTGCAAAAGACCGGGCAGAAGGGCGGGGCGCATATGGCTCATCTCGGAGCTGATCGGGTTGGCCAGCATCGTGGCGTCATCGCCGCCCCCAAAGAGCGTGGCAGAGGCCCGGTCAATGAAGCTGTAAGTGACACATTCGTTATAGCCCAAAGCGGCCCCGGTGCGGCGGGCAATCTGCTCGCGCTTTTGCAAGGGCGACAGGATCGGGCGGGGCACGCCGGCTTGGGTGCGCGGCAGGGGGCGTCCCTTGAGCTTGGTCAGCGAGGCGATGCGCGCGACCTCCTCGACCAGATCGGCCTCGCCCAGCACGTCTGGCCGCCAGCTTGGCACATGGGCCATGTTGCCCTCGATGCGGAAACCCAGCGCGGTGAGCGTCTGGCGCTGTTCGGCCTCGGGGATGTCCATACCAACGAGCGATTGCACCCGCGCAGGCACGAGGCGGTAAGCGCGGGAGACGTCCGGCACCTCGCCTGCCACCACCGCTTTGGAGGGGGTGCCGCCGCAGAGATCCATGATCATCTGCGTGGCGAGATCCAAGGCGTCCATGTTGAAGGCCGGATCAATCCCGCGCTCATTGCGGTAGCGCGCATCGGAGTTGATCTTGAGCGCGCGGCCCGTCGTGGCGATCTGCACAGTGTCCCAGACGGCGGCTTCGAGAAACACATCCAAGGTGCCCTCGGTGCAGCCTGTGGCGAGGCCGCCCATGATGCCGCCGACACTTTGCACGCCTGCATTATCGGAGATGACGACCATGCCCGGCGCGAAAGTGTAGTCCTTGTCATCAAGCCCCGTCATAACCTCCCCACCGTCCGCGCGGTGCACGCGCAGATCGCCGGTGACTTTGCCTGCATCAAAGACATGCAGGGGGCGGTTGCGGTCATAGGTGAAGAAATTGGTGATATCCACGAGGGCCGAGATCGGACGCAGCCCAATGGCGCGCAAACGCTCTTGCAGCCATTTGGGGCTAGGTCCGTTCGTGACGCCCGTGATGAGGCGGCCTGCGAAGACGTGACAGCCGTCCGTGCGCGTGTCGTCGTCGATCGTGATGTTGATGGGGCTTGCCGCGTCCGCGTCGATATGCGCCTCGGGTGCGGGGCGCAGTGTGCCCAAGCCGCGCGCGGCCAGATCACGGGCAATGCCGCGCACGCCCAAAGCATCGGGGCGATTGGGAGTGATCGCGATCTCGATCACCGGATCGACCTTGGCGGGATCGTTGGCCGCCAACCAATCTGTATAGGTCTGGCCCACCTCGCCAGAGGGCAGCTCAATGATGCCGTCATGCTCGTCCGACAGCTCCATCTCGCGCTCGGAGCACATCATTCCATAGCTCTCAACGCCGCGGATTTTGCCGACGCCGATGGTGGTGTCGATACCGGGCACATAAACGCCGGGCTTGGCCACGACCACGGTGATGCCTGCGCGCGCATTTGGCGCGCCGCAGATAATCTGGAGCGGGCCTTCATCGGTCTGCACTTGGCACACGCGCAGGCGGTCGGCGTCCGGGTGCTGCTCGGCGGAGGTGACCTTGCCGATGGTGAACGCGCCAAGCCGGGCTGCGGGGTCCGAGATATCTTCGACCTCCAGCCCCAGATCGGTCAGCGTCTCGGCGATCTCGGCCACGCTTGCCGTGGTGTCCAGATGCTCCTTGAGCCAGGAAATCGTGAATTTCATCTCGTGTCATCCGCAAGTGATAAGGGGTTGGCCTTGCGTCTAGCGGATATGGCGCGCAGGGGGAAGGGTAGAGCGTCTTTGGACGGAGCCTTCGCGCTTGGCCCGGATCAGGCCTCAGGCGCGATCTCGGTGCTGGCGAGGCGCTCGAAAATGCGCAGCACCTCGTCCTCGGTTGCGCATGCGACGGCGCCGGACTTCACCTCGTCCATGGACCAGATCCAGCTTTCCGCTGGATCGTCGCGCATGGCCCAGCCGGGGAAGAGGCGCGTGTCAACGCCCCGTCGCAAGAGTGTTGTAATCTCCAGATGGCGGTCATCGCGGCAGATACGCTGGTAACAAGCATCTACCATGGCCTCGGGGCCTTCGAGCATCTGAAGGAAAAGATCATGGCGCGCGATAAGCGCACCTGTGATGTTATCGCGTGCGTTCAGGCGGCGGGCATCGAGGAGGATGTTGGACAAGATGGCGGCGTCAAAACCAAAGGGGCGCGAGGCATAGGCGATCTGAATAAGGGCCATGGGGGTGCTCCTGTTCCACGCTGAATGCTATCGTGGATAGGCGCGCGAGTCGATGGGTCTGGGCGGCCAATGTGAGGTAAGCGTCCGGACGTTGACCCTTGGTCGCTAGCGGCTGAGCCCACCCCTGAGCGTCGGCACGTCCAGCGCGGAAAACCCGTAATGGCGCAGCCAGCGCAGGTCGGAATCGAAGAACGCCCGCAGGTCGGGGATGCCGTATTTAAGCATCGCGATCCGGTCGATTCCGAGGCCAAAGGCGAAGCCTTGCCACTCATTTGGGTCAATGTTCCCAGCCTGCAAAACCTTGGGATGGACCATGCCGGAGCCGAGCACTTCGAGCCAGTCATCGCCTTGGCCAACCTTGAGCGTACCGCCCTCCCATGAGCAGCGGATATCGACCTCGGCCGACGGCTCGGTGAACGGGAAATGCGAGGCGCGGAAGCGCAGCTCCACATCATCCACTTCGAAGAAGGCCTTCACAAACTCCTCCAGCACCCATTTGAGGTTAGCCATGGAGATATCCTTGTCGATGGCGAGCCCCTCAATCTGGTGGAACATGGGCGTGTGGGTCATGTCATAATCGGCGCGGTAGACACGGCCCGGCGCGATCACCCGTATGGGCGCGCCTTGGTCTTGCATCGCGCGGATTTGCACCGGCGAGGTGTGGGTGCGCAGCACATGCGGCGGGCGGTCGTCACCTTCGCTGCGGTGTGTGTAGAACGTGTCCATCTCGGCGCGCGCAGGGTGGTGGCCGGGGATGTTGAGTGCGTCGAAATTATACCAATCGGATTCGATCTGCGGCCCTTCGGCGACCTTGAAACCCATATCGGCGAAGATCGCTGTGACTTCCTCAGTCACTTGGGAAATCGGGTGGATCGTCCCTTGCCGCCGGGGGCGCGTGGGCAGCGTCACGTCAAGCCATTCGCGGCGGAGCCGTTCGTCCAGTGCCGCATCGCCAAGTGCTTCTTTCTTGGCCGCCAGCGCGCTCGCGATCTCGTCTTTCAGCGCGTTGAGCTTGGGTCCTGCGACTTGCCGTTCCTCAGGCGTCATCCGGCCAAGCTCGCGCATTTGCAGGCTGATCTCGCCCTTCTTGCCGATGGCCTGTACGCGCAAATCCTCCAGCGCGGCCTCGCCGCCCGCATTGGCAATCAGGTCAATATACTTGTCGCGCAGATCGTCCATGGCGTCAGCTCCCTTAGGCGGCTCGGCAGTGCCGATCTGCTAGCGGTCTGCCGGGATGATTGCAAGCGGCTTGGGATGCGAAAACCTTGCTTCAAATCTGCAGCAATATCCAGATTTTCGCCAGAATTCCGCCGCCTATGCGCCTCGCATGGTGCTGAAATTGTGGCCAGAGACGTATCGTCCAACAGGAGTTTTGCCATGAAATTGACTGCCACCATCGCCGCTTGTGCCCTCGCGCTGGCGCTGACGTCCACATCCGCGCAGGCCCTTGTCAACGCGGTGCGCAGCGCGCCCACGCCGCCGCCCGCCACTGATCAGAGCCAATGGTTCACCACGCCCGATGGGTGTGCCTATTCACGCGCCAAGGCGCCGGGATATGCGCCACAATGGATATTGATCCTGAACCCGCATCACCTTGGCATGTGCCCTGCGCCACGTCACTGCGCGCCGTCATTGCGCGCGGGCAACTGACCGGTCCCGAGGCCGCGCAGAAACTCCGCGTTGAAGGCTGTGTATCCCGGCGCTGTCACCTTGTGATGGCCCCGCATTGCCGCGTTCAGCGCGGGAAGCTTGTGAAAGGGCACCATCGGCAGGGCGTGATGCTCGGTGTGATAGGGCATGTTCCATGCGAGAAACTGCACGATGCGGTTGGTATAGGTCGTGCGGGTGTTGCGAAACATATCGGCCACGAAGGCGCAGCGCCCATGCTCGGCCAGAAGATAGAGCCTGAGGAATGGCTGCCCCAGAAGCACTGGCAGAAGCCATATCCAAAACAGCAGCGGCGAGGCGAGAAGGCTGAGCGCCACGAGCGCGTAAATGGCCAGCATCGTCTGCGCCTCGCGCTGAAGGCGCGGCTTGGCCCGCTGTGGCGTGAAATCATCCTCTATCCGTCCGCGCGCAGTGCCCCATGTGATCCGCGCCATGGCGGCCCAAAGGGGCAGGCCCGAGACATGGCGAATATACTGCCAAGCCGTCTCCGGCTTGCCCCCTGCCGTCAATTCCGGGTCCTTGCCGGGAATGTTCGTGTGGCGGTGATGGGCCAGATGAAGATAGCGGAACCATTCAAACGGTTGCAGGATCAAAACCCCGATGATGCGGCCCGCCCATTCGTTCAGCGCGCGCGAGGCAAAGGGCGTCTTGTGGGTGCATTCATGCTGTAGCGTGAAGAGAAAACAGATCACGATGCCTTGCGCCACGAGGGCCAACTGCCAAAGCGGCCAGCCTTGCGCGATCCAAACGGCAAACCCGGCGATTAGCGCCACATGCCCCGCCAGATGCCACAGCCCGGCCGCGTTCTCGGTCCGGCTTAGCTCTGCCAAGGCATCTTTGGGTAAGGCTGCGATGAAATCCTTATGGGTCATGATCTGATTGCTCTGCGGGGCGCTGTGTCGGGGCAAGGCAGCCCCTCTTCAAGGTCCATCCTACTCAAGCGTCATGGTCTGAGCCATCAAACGTGTGATCAGCCTGTCGGCTAAAATTCTCATCAAACGGCTTTCGGCGTCTCTTCTTTCTGTCTCGGGAAAACTGCCGCCGCTTGTGTAGCTTGCGAACGCATCCACAGCGCTCACGAACGCGACGGTATCTGTCTCCAGATTGACGAAATCAGCGACGACCCGGCCCACGACCTGAACCCGCGAGGCGTCGATCACGTCCAATCCCTGATAGCTGACGCTGAGCTGGTAATCGACCCTGTATTGTGGGTTTTGCGGCGGTGGAAGTCTCTCTTCAAAGGCTTTTAGGAAAAGAAACTCCGGCTGCGTGGTGGGATCCCTCAAGCTTGCTTGGCTCAGCGCCCCCGGCGTTGCCGAATTCTCGCCGTAGACCGGCTCAAACCCGCAGGACGCGAGGCCCATGGCCACGACCGTCATCAGCGCCAGCAAAGGTGATTTGCGCGATGCTGCTTGCGTTGCTTTTGACAAGAATCCCATTGAGGCGGCTCTTTCAGTCAGGTTTTTGTTTCTACACGGACGAGCGGGGCGTCACTCGAATCTCCGAATTGATGCCACCGGCACGCGGCGGACCGATAATCTTGGCGGCTCCATAGCGCCCTGAACTTGGCGTTTTCTGACGTCGAGGGGAAGGGAAATCTCGGCCACCGCCATGCCCTTGCGCTATCCGCGCCGGAGTGCGGCGAATATCCCTGCCATCCGTGCTGCATATTTATGCCTGCGCCGTGCGGACAAAAGCGTCAGTGGCGACAGCGCCCGCAACCCCGTGCGGAGAACGGCCACGGCCGCCGCGCGCCTGCGGCCATGTTTGCGCGTCGCATAGATCTGCGAGAAGCCCCAATTCCAGTTCTTGATCCGCTCGCTCTTGGGTGACCAAGCAGAAGAAGCGCCGCCCACATGGCGCAATTCAGCCCCGTGGATATACATCAATGGGCCTTGCGAGGCGGCCAGACGCACGCTGAGGTCATCATCCTCGAAGAAAAGAAAAATCTCGCTGTCGAACCCGCCCACCGCCTCGAAGGCCGCGCGCCGCACGAAAAACGCAGCCCCCGACAGAACCGGCAGAACGGTGTCTTGGCTCAATGCGCCCCTAGCCAACCACGCTGCGCGCGGCACAAGATCGCTGCGCCGCTTGAGGACGGTCGTGCCATCATCATTGAGGATGCGCGGATTGAACGCCGACGCCTCCGGGTACTGATCTGCGGCCTGCACAAGCTTTTGCAAACTGTCGGGAAAGAGGATCGTATCGGGGTTGAGAAAAAGCAAAAATTCGGTCTCGGCCTGCGCGGCCCCCGTGTTGCACCCGACACCAAAGCCAAGGTTTTCGGCGCTCTCTAGCAGGCGCACAGTGCCCAAATCTGCCACCACATTGCGCAGCAACGCTTGGTCCCCAGAGGCATTGTCGAAGATCACAACAGGAGTTTGCGCCGGGATAGAGGCCAGCATATCTGCCACCACGCCCGCGCTGTTATAGGCCACTGTCACGATCGTGACGCGCGTGTTGGGATCACTCGGCATCATGGAGATATGCCTTGGAGAGCGCCTTGATCTTGCGGCGATAAAGCGGGCGCAGCACCTCGCGCCGCAGCCGCTCAACGGGGCCGCTTTTGCGGGTGATGAGGCTGCCGCCAAGCTCGTTTGAGATTTCGCGCACGCCGCAGGGCCAAATGGTCCGCACCGGCACTTGGTGGACCCATTGCATCTGCAAAAAACTGTCCACTGGCCGGTCAAATGTCTCGGTCGCCGCCAGAAGCGCTTGGGCCGCGTTGCGGGTCACCAATTGCGCCACCATCCCGAGGGCCACACTGTCATATGATTTCAGATGGACCTCTCCGTTGGAGGCGATGTCGCGCAGAGCTGTCTCGCGCATCTTGATCGGAAAGCGGACAAGCTCGCCCTGCTGTGCGTGGGACAATGCGAGGTCCAAGGCCTTCGGAAAAATCTCCGGGTCGAGATGTAGATCGTCCTCAAGGATAAGTGCGGCCTCAAGCCCATCGTCGATGATTTTGCGCCAGCAGGCGCGGTGGCTGTGAAACGTGGCCACCTCGGAGGGCCTGAGATGAAACGGATAGCGTGGGCGCAGGCGGCGGGGCCTGTAGGCTTGGCTCTGCGCGCGGCTCATGTTTTGGCCGTCCACCGCTGCCACGATATGCGCTGGCAAAGGCACCATATCCATCATCTCACGCACCTGTGGCAGGCGCGCATGGGCGCGTTCAAGATGAATGATCAGGCAGTCTGTCTGCACGGCGTGATGCCTTCCCGGGATCGTGTATCTTGAGCGTCTGATGTGTTGCCACGCGAATTTATGGCAAGCGGGTCACATGAGCAACTGTGGCGCCAGAGTTTTTTGGAGCGCGCAAATGGGGTGTCTTGAGTTTGGCTGAGTGAGTTCACCCCACCCCAGGGGACTTGATTGCCCAAAAGTCTCCGGCGCGGGCTGCGTAACTAAAAGCAGTTTTTGCGTGCCCTCTGCCCCACACGCAAAAACGCCGCCGGGGCAGAAGCACGGCGGCGTCTTGATGTCTGACAGCACGGAAGCGGTTAAGCTGCCAGCGCGCCTTTGGCTTGGTCCACGATCGCGGCAAATGCTGCGGGCTCGTGCACGGCCAGATCGGCCAGAACCTTGCGGTCCACTTCGACCCCGGCCAGTGTCAGGCCATTGATGAAGCGGCTGTATGTCAGCGCCTCGTCATGGCTGCGCACGGCGGCATTGATCCGTTGAATCCACAGGGCGCGGAAGTTGCGCTTGCGATTCTTGCGGTCGCGGGTCGCGTATTGGTTGGCCTTGTCGACGGCCTGAGCGGCCACCTTGAAGGTGTTCTTGCGGCGGCCATAATAGCCTTTGGCGGCCTTGATGACTTTCTTGTGACGGGCGTGGGTAACAACCCCACCTTTGACGCGTGCCATATCTCAGATCCCCCTTATCGTGCGTAAGGCATCATCGGTTTGATGATACCTTCGTCTGCTTTGCTCAGCGTGGTAGTGCCGCGCGCGTTACGGAGAAATTTGTTGCTGCGTTTGATCATTCCGTGTTGCTTGCCGGCTTGCGCCGCCACGACACGGCCTGACGCCGTCACTTTGAATCGCTTTTTACAGCTTGATTTGGTCTTCATCTTGGGCATTTCCGGCTCCTATTCTGAGTTCGGTCGTATGCGCGCGACTCGGCATGCCACATTGGCCGGACGCGCGGGTGAAGCCGCCTTTTAGGCATCAATGCCGGGCCACGCAAGGGCAAAACCAGGCCCCTATGCGCCTCAAAACCCGATCATCGCGTCCGCCAGCGCCATGAAGAGAGGGATCGACAGGATCGCCACCGGCGTGCCCAACCCCGTGGAGGTGCCCACATAGGTCGAAGGGTTCGCCTCGGGCAGCGCGCCGCGCATGGTGGGTGGGCCAGAGATGTCCGAGCTGGACGCGGCCATCGTTGCCATCAAAACCACGCCACCTGCGGAAAATCCGGTGATGTGATGCGCGGCGAGGCCGAAGCCGAAGCCGATCATCCCGTGCACCAAAGGCCCCGCCAAGCCGTAGAGAATGTAGGCGCCCGCCACTTTGCGCATCTCCGCAAGGCGCGACCAGGCTTCCATCCCCATGACCAGCATCAGGATCGACAACAGACCGCGGAAAAGCGGCTCATAGAAGCTGGCATAGACGCTTTCGGGGCGCGCGAAGATGCCGAGGGCAAGACCCAGCACAAGCGCTGATATCGCAGGGCTGCGGAACGTATCGACAAAGATGCCGCGTACTTCTGCGCCGCTCATACCGCCTTTAGGCGCTTCGCTTATGGCGGCTGCACCGCCAGTTGTGACCTCTGCCCCTGCGCGCCGGGCTTTGGCCATCCGTGCCAGTACAATGGCCGTGACAAGGGCTGCGATATCCATGAACGGGTAGAGCGCGCCGATGAAGCCCTCATACGCGATGCCTTCGGAATCCAGAACCGCCATGCTGGCCGCCAACGTGGAGGCCGAGACCGCGCCAAAAAGCCCCGCTGTGGCCATCGCGTCCATATGCGAGACGCCGCGCAACCTTGCGATGGTCTGCGTGCCTAAAAGCACGATTGCGATCCCCGCCAACGCAGCAAAGAGCGCCGGCACCGCGAGCGAGATCAGATCCGCCTCACGCACCGAGATGCCCGCGCTCATCCCCACTTTCAGCAGCAATAGCATCACTACGAATTTGTAGACCGGGTCCGGCACTTCCAGCTTGCTGCCCATCGCGGCGATCAGCATCCCACCCAGCAAAAACGCCAATGTAGGTTTTTGAAACTGCGATATGATGGTGGAAAAGATGTCGGCCAGAATATCCATGTGACTCTCCTTGGGCGAAAGGCTTCGGAGGGATATGGCGGAGGGGGACGTGGATAATAAATATAACTTTTCGCACAAAACGTTCTATAAAAAAGATACCAAGCGCGCTAACATCCGGAGGGCCCTAGATGCAGCAGTTGAACTATCACCACCTGCGCTATTTTCGCGAGGTCGCGCATGAGGGCAATCTCACCCGCGTGGCTGAGCGGCTGAACCTGTCGCAATCGGCCCTCTCGACACAGATCCGGGCGCTGGAGGCGCGGCTGGGACAGCCTCTGTTTGACCGGGTCGGGCGACAGCTGGTGCTGACGGAGGTGGGGCAGATCGCGCTGGATTATGCAGACCGGATTTTCACGGCGGGCGATGAGATGCTGGTGACTCTGCAAGGTGCGGGCAGCGAGGTGCCACCCCTCAAGGTGGGCGCGCTCTCCACCCTGTCGCGCAACTTTCAGCTGCGCTTTCTGGAGCCCTTGATGGCCCAACCCGAGGCAAGCTTCATCCTGCGCTCGGGCAATGCCGAGCCGCTTCTGGAGGCGCTGCGCTCGCTCACCCTCGATGTGGTGCTGACCACCGAGCCGCCAAGCAGTGCCGCACGCGGGGCCTTCACCGCGCATCTCATTGCCGAGCAGACCGTGGGGCTGCACGGACCGCCCGCGCGGCTGGGATATGACAACCTGCGCGATCTTTTGGCCAATGAGCCGCTGATCGTGCCGACAGAAAGCCCCATCCGCACAGGGTTTGACAGCCTTGTGGCACGGCTCAAGGTCAGCCCCCGGATCGTGGCGGATGTGGATGATATGGCGATGGTGCGTCTTCTGGCGCGGGCGCAGGTGGGGGTTGCCGTGGCGCCGTCGGTTGTTCTGGCCGATGAGATCGCGGCGGGCACGGTGCAGACCGCGCCCTTTGATTTGGCGATCAAGGAGAGTTTTTACGCAGTCACTGTGCGGCGCAGCTTTCAGCATCCGGCGCTTGAGGGGCTTTTGCACCCCTGAGGCCCGTCTCAGATAATCATTGCCAAGACCCGCGCGAAGGCTGCGGGAATGTCCTGCAATTCATACCCGCCGGGTTTGGTTTGTATGGCGTAGACAATCAAAGCCCCGGAGGCGATCAGAGTGAAGGCGGCCACGCGCGGCGGGCGCTTATCGGACAGCGACGAAACGATGGACGGAACAGAGAATACGCCAATAACAAGGCCAGTCACGAGAAACAGGTCGGAGTTCATGCAGCGCCCTCTCAACTTATGTGAGGCGAGCTTAGCCCGGATCGGTGGCGTATATCAAACTTTCCTGACAGGGGGCCACGCGCAGGATGTTGGTCGTGCCCGGCACGTTGAAGGGCACACCGGCGGTCACCACAATCTGATCGAGGGTGGTCGCGTAACCTTGGGCGCGGGCGGCGCGGGCGGCATTGATCACCGCCTCCTTGAACCGGTCAAGCTCGGACGTCATGACACAATTGATCCCCCAGCTGAGCGCGAGGCGGCGTGCGGTGCCACGCTCAGACGTCATCGCGATGATCGGCACACGCGGACGCTCGCGCGATGTGAGAAGGGCTGTTGTCCCGCTTTGGGTGAAGCAACAGATCGCCTTGATATCCGTGGTCTCCGCAATCTCGCGCGCGGCGGCGACGATACCATCGGCCACGGTGGTGCGGCTTGCGGTGCGCGAGGCCTCGATGATCTGGGTATAGGTCGGGTCGCCCTCGACCTCACGGGCGACATTGTCCATCGTGGTCACGGCCTCGACAGGATAGCTTCCTGCGGCACTTTCCGCCGAGAGCATGATGGCGTCCGCCCCTTCATAGATGGCCGTGGCCACGTCCGAGACCTCGGCGCGGGTGGGCACGGGGCTTTCGATCATCGACTCGAGCATTTGGGTCGCCACGATCACAGGCTTTGCCGCCGCGCGGCAGGCCCGCACAAGACGTTTTTGGATGGGCGGCACGTTCTGCACAGGAAGCTCCACGCCCAGATCGCCCCGTGCGACCATAATCCCGTCCGAGGCCGCCAAAATCCCATTAAAACGGGTGACGGCGGAAGGTTTCTCGATCTTGCTGAGAATTGCGGCCCGCCCTGCGGCAAGCGCGCGCGCCTCGGTCACATCCTCGGGGCGCTGTACAAAGCTGAGCGCGAGCCAGTCGACGCCAAGCCCGCAGACAAATTCCAGATCGCGCCGGTCTTTCTCCGAAAGCGCTGCCACAGGCAGTTCCACATCCGGTACATTCACACCCTTGCGGTTGGAAATCACGCCGCCCACAACCACTTCGCAATTGGCATGGGTCTTGCTGCAATCGAGCACGCGAAGGCGAATTTTCCCGTCATTCACGAGAAGCGTGGCCCCCTCCCGCAGCGCCTTGAAAATCTCGGGATGGGGCAGATTCACACGGGTGCTGTCGCCCTCAGCCTCGTCCAGATCGAGACGGAATTGCGCGCCGGGCGCCAGATCCTCTTCGCCATTGGCAAAGACACCAACGCGCAGCTTGGGTCCCTGGAGGTCCGCAAGGATGGCGATGGGGCTATCAAGATCGGTCTCGACCTGACGGATGATGCGGTGTTGTTCGGCAATCGCGCCATGCTCGCCATGGCTCATGTTGAGGCGAAAGACATCCGCACCGGCCTCGTGCAGCGCGCGGATCATGTCATAGGTGTTGGAGGCAGGGCCCAGTGTGGCCACGATTTTCACGTTGCGATGGCGTCTCATGTGTCGTCCTGTTCTATGCGGCTTGTCTTATCGGTCGGTCTGGGGCCCACTGCTACAGTTATCGCTAACAGCGCGCCAGTGCTTTGTTGCACAGCACCACGATGCGACTTAGACCTTGGCCCGTGAAAGATGACGCCGCAATGACATATGAGCCTTTTTTTCTCGAGGGGCAGAGCCGTGCCTCGCGGTGGTTGATCACCTGCGATCATGCCAGCAATCTTGTGCCGCCTTTCGTGAATGGCGGCTCAGTTGGCGTGGCCCCCGCCGATATGGAGCGTCACATCGCCTATGATATTGGGGCCGCAGGCGTGGCGCGGGCGCTGGGCGCGGCGCTTGATGCGCCAGTGATCGGCACGAATTTCAGCCGCCTCGTGATTGATCCCAACCGGGGCGAGGATGATCCCACGCTGGTGATGAAGCTCTATGACGGCACCATCATTCCGGGCAACCGCCACGTGGACGCGGCTGAGGTGGAGGCGCGGCTCAACCGGATGCACCGACCCTATCACACGGCCCTGTCGCAAATCGCCGCGCGGCGGGACGATACGGTGATCGTGTCGATCCACAGCTTCACACGGCAATTGCGCGCGCGCCCGGCGCGGCCATGGCATCTGGCGCTTTTGTCGGCGGCGGACCGGCGGCTGGCCGAGCCCTTGCTGCGCAGCCTGCGCGCGGAGGCGGACCTTTGTGTGGGCGATAATGAGCCCTATACAGGCCACCTGCCCGGCGATGCGATTGCGCGTCACGCCATCGCTCATGAGCGGCCCAATATTCTGATCGAGCTGCGCAATGATCTGATCGCGGACGCAGACGCACAAGCCGCATGGGCCGCACGGCTCGCGCCCCATCTCACCGCCGCTTTGGACCATATCTGAGGAAATCCCGCCCATGCCGCATGTCATCATTGAGCATTCTGCCGATTTGAGGCCCGATGCGGCCTTTCTGGACGGGCTTTTCCGCGCGCTGGCCGCACATCCCGCAATCACGAAACCCGAGACGCTTAAGCTGCGCTGCACCGCATGTGATCTTCATATGTTGGGCACCAAGGGCCAGAGTTTTGCCCATGCCACGCTTTTGCTCTTGCCGGGGCGGGACGCCGCCACCAAATCAGACCTGTGCCGGGTAATCCTCGACCAGATGCAGATCGCCCTGCCCGAAGAGGCCAGCCTGTCGGTGAACCTCGCCGATCTGGACCCGGCTTACGTAAAACGCGTGCCGCCCCAATAATGCCAAAGGAGACTGCGATATGACCGACAAGATCGACGCCCAGACGCAACTTGAGCTTGAGGCCGCCGCCTTCCGCACCTTGCGCGAGCACCTGATGGAAAAGCGCACCGATGTGCAGAATATCGACATGATGAACCTCACCGGGTTCTGCCGCAATTGTCTGAGCCGCTGGTATCAGGAAGCCGCAAATGCGCGCGGCATCGAGATGGACAAGATGGAAGCGCGCGAGATTTTCTACGGCATGACGATGAATGAGTGGAAGGCCAACTATCAGACCGAGGCGGGCGCGGACAAGCAGGCGGCCTTCACCAAAGCCTTCGACGAGAACGTGACCAAAGGCTAGGGTTTGGCGGGGTCAGACCGCTGCCTTCCGACTCTCATCAATGTAGATTTCGCGCAAACGGCTGGCCACGGGGCCAGGCGCACCAGATCCTACGGCCACGCCGTCAATCTCCACCACGGGCATCACAAAGGCGGAAGCAGAGGTGATGAACGCCTCATCGGCGGCCAAGGCCTCCGCAAGGGTAAACGCCCGTTCCTCCACCTCCATTTGCGCCTCGCGGGCAAAGCGCAGAACGGCAGCGCGGGTGATGCCATGCAGGATTTCATTGCCCAGATGGCGGGTGATGATCCGGCCGTTCTTGATGATATAGGCGTTGTTGGACGTGCCCTCGGTCACATGCCCGTCCTCGATCATCCATGCATCGTCGCAGCCCGCCGTCTTGGCCATCATCTTGCCCATCGACGGATAAAGCAGCTGCACCGTCTTGATATCGCGCCGCCCCCAACGCTGATCAGGGATGGAGATGACCTTGATCCCCTTTTGCGCGGCTGGGCTGGTCGCGAGACCGGGCTTGGATTGTGTAAACAGCATCAATGTGGCTGGTGTGCCCGCCGCCGGATAGGCGAAATCACGATCTCCATCGCTGCCACGCGTGATCTGAAGATAGATCAGACCGTCCTCGATGTCGTTTGCCCGCACCAGCTCGCGGTGGATCTCCAGCAGATCGTCAAACCCGGCGGGCTTGTCCATCTCAAGCTCGCTCAGCGACCGTTCCAATCGTTTTGCGTGGCCTGCGAAATCAAGCAGCTTGCCGCCCAGAACCGTGGTCACCTCATAGACCCCGTCAGCCATGAGAAAGCCGCGGTCAAAGATCGAAATCTTCGCCTCATTCTCGGGCAGGTAATCGCCGTTCAAATAAACAATACGCGTCATCATAGGTTTCCTTATCTCTCGGGCCAAGCGGCCCCTATCCCCAAAGCGCAGGCTGCGGTGGATGCACGCCCGCCCCGTCAAACATCAATGGTGTCGCCCGATCCTCGGCCAGCAAAAGCGGCCCGTCCAGATCCGTCACCAACGCGCCTTGCGCTACCAATGTTGCAGGCGCCATCGCCAGAGATGAGCCGACCATGCAGCCCACCATGACCTTGTAACCCTGGGCACGCGCCGCATCCCTCAGGGCCAACGCTTCGGTCAGGCCTCCGGTCTTGTCCAGCTTGATATTCACCACATCATACTTGCCTTTGAGCGCGGCAAGGCTCTTGCGATCATGGCAGCTTTCATCGGCACAAACGGGTACGGGCCGCGCCATCCCCAGTAGTGCCTCATCCTCGCCTGCGGGCAAGGGCTGCTCCACCAAGGTCACCCCAAGACGCACAAGATGCGGGGCAAGATCCGCATAAACTTCCGCCGACCACCCCTCATTGGCATCCACGATGATCTGCGCGCGCGGCGCGCCCGCCCGCACGGCCTCCAGCCGAGCCATATCATCTGGCGTGCCAAGCTTGATCTTCAAAAGCGGGCGGTGTGCATGTTTCGCGGCTTGCGCGCGCATCTCGTCCGGCTCGGCAAGAGACAGCGTATAGGCCGTGATCTCCGGTCCGGGCTTGGACAAGCCCGCAAGCTCCCAAACCCGCTTGCCCGTGCGCTTGGCCTCCAGATCCCACAGCGCACAATCCACCGCATTGCGGGCGGCTCCCGCAGGCAGCAGATCATAAAGCGCCGCACGGCTCAGCGTGCCCGGCAGCCCCGCGATCTCATCGGTGACCGACTGCAACGTCTCGCCATAGCGCGCATAAGGCACACATTCGCCCCAGCCCTCATGGCCTGCGTCGCGGATCCGCACCGTCAATACCTGCGCTTCGGTCCGCGAGCCGCGCGAAATCGTAAAGACCTGCGCCAGCTTGAAGACATCGCGCGTAACGGTCACCTTCATGAGCCTGCTCCCTCATCATCTTCTTGCCAAAAATATCCCCGCCGGAGGCTCCTATACCAGCCTCAAGCGCCGCCGCTCGATTACATCGCGGCCAACGCATCAATCAATTTGTCCGACCCGAACCGGTAAGGATCGGTCGTGGGCAGCCCCAGACGCGCCTCCACCTCGGCCAGATACGTGCGCGCGTCTGTCTCGCTCATATGTTGGGTGTTGATCGACACGCCCACCACCTTGCAGGCCGGGTTGGCGACTTGGGCCAAGGGAAGGGCGGTGTCGCGCAGCCGCTCCAGCGAGGGCAGCGTGTAGCCGGGCAATCCGCGCATGTGGTTGCGCGTCGGCTCGTGGCACAGGATCAGCGCGTCAGGTTGCCCGCCATGGATCAGCGCCATGGTCACGCCTGAGTAGCTCACATGAAAAAGACTGCCTTGCCCTTCGATCATGTCCCAATGATCCGCATCATTATCTGGTGTCAGATACTCAACCGATCCGGCCATGAAATCGGCGATTACCGCATCTAAGGGCACGCCATGCCCGGTGATCAGGATGCCGGTCTGCCCGGTGGCGCGGAACGTGGCCTTCATCCCGCGCTTGGTCATGTCACGTTCCATCTGCATGGCCGTATACATCTTGCCGACCGAGCAATCCGTACCCACGGCGAGGCAGCGTTTGCCGCTGCGCTTCACGCCGTTGGCGATTGGGTAGCCATCGGTGGGCACGCGCACATCGTGCAGCGTCCCGCCATAGGTCTGGGCGGCGGCGACAAGATCGCCCTCATCGCGCAAAAGGTTGTGCAGGCCAGAGGCGAGATCAAACTCCATCTCCAGCGCCTTGATCAGCACCTCTTTCCACGCTGCGCTGATTATCCCGCCACGATTCGCAACGCCGATCACAAGGGTTTTCACCCCGGCGGCCTTGGCCTCTTCCAGCGTCATTTCCGTGAGGCCCAGATCGGCCCCGCAGCCGGGCAGGCTCAGCTGTCCCAGCGCATTTTCAGGCCGCCAGTCGCGGATGCCAATGGCCACTTTGGCAGCCAGCATGTCGGGCGCGTCGCCCAGAAAAAGCAGATATGGTGTCTCGATCATGGCCTATGTCCCCGGTGTGTCCTTCGTGATGATCTTGCGTTCATTGTGCCAAAGCGTACAGAATCAATGCTCAGTGGCCCAAGATCACAAAGCGCAGTTTGGACCGGACTACGCATAATATCATGTTGAATCCGCTATCCAAGCGGAAAAATGCGCAAGATTTCTTTTCTTGTGGTGCATATTTCCGCAGAAAATTCTTCTGAGAAAACGGGCCAAGGTGAATGCGCTTCTGTCTCACGCTTGGCATCGCTGACCTTGACCGTTTTTGCGTCAACCCACTTGGCCCAGTGTCCAGAAAGATCAGTTGCGCCACGGCTGCGCTTTCGGCTGCGCCCGCCTGTCTCTGTGCAGAACCCTCGATGATGTTGAAACTGAGCAAAATGCTGCGTGTGCGGCAACGTCAGCGCAGGGATCAGATCGATCAAGGCCAGATCACCGCCGAGATAGTGTTTGAGCCAAGCGTCGGGAAAGCCTGCGGTGACGAGTCCGCCTAAGGCGCCGGGTTTGAGGGCGTTGTCGTTGTGGTAGCCGACCTTCTCAATGCGGTTCCCCGCAGATCACGGGGATATACTGCACATGCACAATAACCTTGCGCGCAGGGGCGCAATTTAATAGCTCCACGTGCGAACTACCTGTAATTTTCTGACCCCGAAAGGCTACAAAACATGAGCTTCCGCCTCCAGCCATCCGCTCCCGCCCGCCCCAACCGCTGTCAGCTCTTTGGGCCTGGATCGAACGCCAAACTGTTCGAGAAGATGGCGACAAGCGCGGCGGATGTGATCAACATTGATCTGGAAGATTCGGTGGCACCCACGGACAAGGACCTGGCCCGCGCCCAGACGATTGAGGCGATCAACACGGTCGATTGGGGCAACAAATATCTCAGCGTGCGGATCAATGGCTTGGACAGTGGCTGGTGGTACCGCGACGTGGTGGATCTTCTGGAGAAGGGCGGCGACCGGCTTGATCAGATCATGATCCCCAAAGTGGGCTGTGCGGCGGATATCTATGCGGTGGACGCGTTGGTGACGGCAATTGAGCGCGCGATGGGACGCACCAAGCCGATCAGCTTTGAAGTGATCATCGAGAGCGCCGCAGGTATCTCCCATGTGGACCAGATCGCGGCGGCCAGCCCGCGCTTGCAGGCGATGAGCCTCGGGGCGGCGGATTTTGCGGCCTCCATGGGGATGGCGACTACGGGGATCGGCGGCACTCAGGAAAATTATTATATGATCCGCGAGGGCGAGAAGCACTGGTCGGACCCGTGGCATTGGGCCCAGACAGCGATTGTCGCGGCCTGCCGGACAAATGGTTTGTTGCCCGTTGATGGCCCGTTCGGGGATTTCTCCGATGACGAGGGGTTCCGCGCGCAGGCACGACGTTCGGCCACGTTGGGCATGGCGGGAAAATGGGCCATCCACCCCAAGCAGATCGCGCTGTGCAATGAAGTGTTCACACCCTCCGAGGCGGCTGTGTCCGAGGCGCGCGAGATCCTTGCCGCGATGGAAACGGCCAAGGCCAATGGCGAGGGAGCGACCGTCTATAAGGGGCGCCTTGTGGATATTGCCAGCATCAAGCAGGCAGAGGTGATCGTGACGCAATACGAGATGATCGCAGGCGGCACGTGACCCTGCGGGCTTGACCAAGCGGAGCGCCTTCGGCGCGCTGGATTTGTTTAGGGGCTGAGGGGGCGCTGCCCCCGATGTTGAAAATTTAAGCAATTTTCAACATCCCCCCGGGATATCTTCGGCAAGAAGAAGGACGGGTCAGGTTTGGCCGGGGCCTGCTTGTATGTGGGCAAGTGGCACCGCATATTGCGGGTGATGGGAGCATGGGGGTGGCATGACGGGGCTTCGGGCGCGGATCGACGAATTTCTGGAGCGCCCGCGGGTGCGGCAGGTGATCATCGGCGTGATCATCTTCAACGCCATTATTCTGGGCATGGAGACATCCAAAGGGCTGATGGCCTCGCATGGGGCGCTGATCCTTGCGATTGACCGGGCGTGTCTTGCGTTTTTCGTGGCTGAGATTGCGCTCAAGCTTTTTGCGCGGGGGGGGAGGTTTTTCCGCGATGGCTGGAGTGTTTTCGATCTGATCATTGTGGGTATTTCGCTCGCGCCTGTGGGCGAGGGTTTCTCGGCGCTGCGGGCGTTGCGGATTTTGCGCGTGTTGCGAATAATCTCCGTGGCGCCCAGCCTGCGGCGGGTGGTCGAGGGGTTTGTGACGGCCCTTCCGGGGATGGGCTCGGTCTTTATCTTGATGGCGATTATTTTCTACATCGGTGCTGTGATTGCGACCAAGCTCTTTGCCGCGGATTTTCCGCAATGGTTCGGCACATTGGGGCAATCTGGTTACACGCTTTTCCAGATTATGACGCTTGAGAGTTGGTCTATGGGGATCGTGCGGCCGGTGATGGAGACCTACCCTTGGGCGTGGGCGTTCTTTGTGCCGTTTATCATGGTCACGACTTTTGCCGTAGTGAACCTTTTGGTGGGTCTGATCGTGAACTCCATGCAAGATGCGCATCAGGCAGAGGCGATCGCTTCCACGGACGCCTACCGCGACGATGTGATTGCGCGGCTGGGGGAGATGGAAGAGAAGCTGGCGCTTTTGTGTGACCGGCAGGGTGTTGGCGACGCGGGCAAACGCGACTAAAGCGTTTTGAATTATACTTGCGGCACGAAGATAATTTGAAACGCAGGCGGACCCTATATGTTGCGAGCGTTTCGAGAAAAGCTGTGCCTCTGGTTTGTCTCGAAATACGTTAGCGGATCAGGAATTCGTTGAGTGCGGATGTGACCGCATCGGTGTTGGCGAAGGGCAGGTTGTGGCCTGCGTCGGGCACGACGCGGTGCTGGGCTGAGGGGTTCCACTCTGTGAGCTTGTCTTGGCCGCTGAGCGGGATGATTGGATCCTGCGCGCCCCACAGGGCCAAAAGCGGCAGGCCATGGGCGGCGATTGCGCAGTGGCGATCCTCAAACTGCTCATCAAGGATACCGCGCAGCGATGACAGGACTGCGCCGCGAAAGCCGCGTCTGCGGAGCTGCGCCAGTTGCAGATCTGTGATGTTTTGCACGGTGCTGGGCTGGTCGCGTTCCGCTTCGAGTGCGCGGCGCAAGGAGCGGCCATAAACGGCGTGCATCGCCCAGCTGCCCAAGAGCCCGGTTTGGGCCATCAGCCGCCCCGCAGGGCCCAGATCATGGCCGAGGCCGGCCGGAGCGATGAGGACCATCTGGCGTATTTTTCTCATATTTTCAGCGGCATAAGCCGGTGCGATCATGCCGCCCATGGAGTATCCCAGAAGGGTGATGTCGTGCGTGATGCCTTCGTGGTCCAAAAGATCGCCAAGCTGCCGTGTGAAAAAAGCACTGTCTTGCAGGCCGCGCGGGGCGCTGGAATATCCCCGCCCATAGAGGTCATAGACCAGCACGCGAAAGCCCATCTCTCCAAGCGCACGAGCCACCGGACCCCAGACGAAGCTGGGCGTGGAGAGGCCATGGACGCAGACCGCCACGGGGCCTTTGGAGGCCCCTAGCCATTGATAATGCGTCTGCCCTTGGGAGAGGGTGGCGAACTTGCCGGGGGCGTCTTTGAGGCGCGGGCCGGGCCGCAGGGTTTCGCGTGCAAACGGGGCCAGCGCCGCCGCAGCGACGAAGGCCAGCGGCCAGATCACGCCGCCTGCCACGCGTCGAGGATGTAGCGCGAGGTCATCAGATCCAGATGCGCGCCCCCGCCGTTTTTGAAAAGCGTGATCTCGTCATCGCTTTGCCGGATGAAATCGCCCTCGTAATAATCCGCAAGGATATGGTCGCGCGCAATCGCGCCTGTCTCAAGCGGGATCTTGATCTCGCCGATATGGCCCAGCGTGGTGTCGAAGCTATCAACGAAAACGCGGGCGCGCATGAGGGCGGTGTCGTCCACCTCGCGCATATCGGGGCGGTATGCGCCGATGAGGTCCACATGCTGGCCGGGGCGCAGCCAGTCACCATGGATTAGCGGCTCGGTGCTCATCGTGGCCGAGGTGATGATGTCGGCGGCGCGCACGGCGGTCTCTAGATCGTCGGCCACCATCATGCCGGGGCAGGCTTCGGCCATTGCGTCCGCATTTGCCTGGGTGCGGTTCCAGAGGGTGAACTCGGCACCCGGAAACCCTGCACGATAGGCTTGCCAGAGATTGCGGCCCACCGTGCCTGCGCCCACGATCAGGATCTTGCGGCTATCGCGACGCGCAAGGCGGCGGGCGGCAAAGAGGCTGTCACCGGCTGTTTTCCACTTGGTCACGAGGTGAAAGTCGATGATCGCGGCGAGCGTGCCGCGCGCATCGTCGAAAAGGCTCACCGCGCCGTTGATCATAGGCGCGCCTTGTGCCGGGTTGCCGGGAAAGACGGTCGCGCATTTCACGGCCAGCCCAACGCCGTCGATCCAGGCCGAGCGGTTCAGCAGCGTGTCATCGCCGCGATAGAGAAACGTATCGGCGATCTCGGCCTTGGGCAGGGCGTGGCCACGCTCAAAGGCCTCGCAAAGCGCCAACCAGTCGAGCTTGGCCTCTCCTTCGGCAAAGGGGATCATGGTGACGGTCATTGCGCATCCTTCTCGGGCAAAAGGCCGCGCGCGACGAGCGTTTGCGCAAAGCCTTCGGGGGTTTCAAAGAGGTGCGTCTGCCATCCGCGCGCGGCGGCTGCGGCGATATTCTCCCCCCGGTCATCGGTGAAGAGAAGTGCCCCGGGCGGCAGGGCGCAATCGGCCTCGACGGCTGCATAGATGGCGGGGTCGGGCTTTCGCATACCCATGGCACCGGAGATATAGCTGCGATCAAAGAGGCCCAGGGACGGGAACTGCGCCACGCTGAGTGGGAAGTTGTCGGCGCCGAAATTGGACAGGGCAAAGACGGGGATATGCCGCGCCTTTAGGGCCTTCAGGAGGCGCACGGATCGGGGGATTTCGGGCTGCGCCATGTCGGTCCAATGGTCACGGAAATGCAGGATTTCAGCCGAAAATTCGGGGTGCACCTGCGCGGTGCGTGCAACCTCCCCGGCGAAGTCAGCGCCTGCGTCGATCCGGTCCATCATCGCGTGCAGGTCCACGTCGGCGAACAGCGCGCGCCTGCGGGCCTCGCCCACCACGCCATCGAAATAGCACTCGGGCTGCCATTCGATCAGCACGTTGCCAATGTCGAAGATCACGGCTTGGATCATACGCTACCTCGGCGGTTGGGGCGATTTAGGCGTCTTGTCCTGCGCCGTCTCGCGCCACACCAGATAAAGCCCCGAGACGAGGATGAGCGCGATCCCGAACCACGCATTGGCCGTGGGCCATGTGCCAAACACCGTGACGCCCCACATGATCGCGAGCGGCATGGCGACATATTCGGATGGGGCGGCAAAGGCGGCCTCGGCCAGACGGTAGGCCTGCGAGATCAGCATCCCGCCCATCACACCCGTGACCCCCAGCATGATGATGATGGGGATGTCGCCGGGTGTCACCGGCGCCCATGCCCGCAGCAGAAATGACAGCGACGGGTGCGCGCCGGTCTCGAAATTGCCATGGCCGAAGGCAAGGCCGAACGCGGCGGAGGCGACAAGGAACGTGAAGAGGATGTAGAATGTCATGGTCGCGGCACTTTCGGTGCCACGGATCTTGCGGGTCAACATGTGCATTGAGCCGTAGAGAAGTGCTGCGAACGCGGGCAGCAGCGAGGCGATCTGAAACGCCGAGGTGCCGGGCTGCACGATGATGATAACGCCGACGAACCCGATGGCGATGGCCGCCCAGCGGCGCGGGCCGACCACTTCACCCAGCACAAAGACTGACAAGACAGCGATCAGCAGAGGCGAGACAAAGAAGATCGCGATGGCATCCGCGATGGGCAGGGCGGCAAGGCCCAGAAAAAGGCTCATATTGGCGAAGACCACAAAGCCGCCGCGCAGCAGATGCGCCTTGATCCGTGTCGTGCGGATCAGCCCCAAACCGCCTGCGAAAGGCATGATGGCGCAGGCGAAAAAGGCGAGGCCCACAAGGGTGCGCAGGAACACGATCTGATGCAGCGCGTAGGTGTCGCTGAGAAATTTGATGCCCATGTCATTGAACGAGAAACACACGATTGCGCAGAGCGCGCAGGCCGCCCCGATCAGGTTGTTGCGTCTTATCTCGACAGTGGACATTTACCCTCCCGGCGTCTCAGCGGGCGGCGATGCGCAGTGCCCGTTCCAGAGCATCCAGAAAGCGCGAGCGGTCGGCCTTTGTAAACCCCTTGCCGCCGCCCATGCGGAACGGATCGGCGGCGCGCAGATCGGTCATCAGATCGCGGGTCGCCAGCACATTGCCGATATTGGCCGCCGTCAGCGCCTCGCCATTATGTTTGAGCACCTGCGCGCCCGCTGCGACGCATTTCGCGGCCAGCGGGATATCCCCCGTGATCACAACATCGCCCGCGCCCGCGCGTTCGGCGATCCACATATCGGCGATGTCCGGCCCGTCGGGCACGATCACCGTCTCCACGAGCGGGTTTTGCGAGGGGCGCAAACCGCCGTTGGAGACCACATAGATCTGCACCTTGTGGCGGGTGCCGACCTTCTCCACCTCGGCCTTCACAGGGCAGGCATCGGCATCGACATAGATGCTCACTCGGCGGCCTCGTGTGGGCGTTTGACCTTGTATTCCTCGGGGATTGGCATCCGGTTGAACGCATCAAGCCCCGCGATCTTGTAGGCCTCGGCGAGGGTGGGATAGTTGAACGTGTTCTGCACGAAGTAATCCACCGTGCCTTTGAGGTTCAGCACCGCTTGGGCGATATGGATCAGCTCGGTTGCGCCTTCGCCCACGATCTGCACCCCCAGAACCCGGCGGGTTTTGAGTGAGAAGAGCATCTTGAGCATGCCATGCTCCAGCCCCATGATATGGCCCCGGCTGGTCTCACGAAAGCGGGCGATACCGACCTCGTAAGGGATGCCGCGCTCCTGCATTTCCTCTTCGGACATGCCGCAGGTGCTGATCTCGGGGACGGAATAGATGCCATAGGGAAACCACGGGCTCTCGGGCAATGTCGGCACATTGAGCGCATGGCACGCAGCGATACGCCCTTGCTGAACGGAGGTAGAGGCAAGGCTCGGGTGCCCAATCACGTCGCCTGCGGCATAGATATGCGGCTGCGTTGTCTGATAGGTCTTGCGGTTTACCTCGATGCGCCCGCGATGATCCGGCTCAAGCCCGGCCTTGTTCAGCGCAAGCTTGTCGGTGGCCCCCATCCGCCCGGCGGCAAAGAGCAACATTTCGCTACGCACGTGGCGGCCATTGCCAAGCGTCACTTCCACATGCCCGCCCGCATCCTCAATCCCCTCGATGGTCGAGCCGAGGCGCAAATCCACACCGTTCTCGCGGATCTGGTGGGTGAAGTCCTGAATGAGGGTCTTGTCGATGAAATCCAGAAAGCTGTCGCGCGGCTCGATCAGGGTGACGCGCACATCGAGGGCCGAGAACATGGTGGCGTATTCCACCCCGATCACGCCCGCACCGATAACCGTCAGACTGCGCGGGATGGTGGCGAGGTCAAGAAACTCATCGCTGTCCACGATGGTGCGACCATTGAAAGGCACGGTATCGGGGCGGTGCGTGCGCGTGCCGGTGGAGATAAGGAACTTGTCAGCGGTGAGGCGGGTCACATCATCCGCCGCCGTGGCGACCTCGATCTCATGGGCGCTGACAAAGCGCGCGAGCCCATAAAGCGTGTCCACATGGTTGCGGTTGAAATGATGCTCCAGCACGTCGACCTCGTAATCGAGCGTCTTGTGCAGCCGGGCTTTCAGATCGCCCGCGTCGATATCATCCTTCACCCGGTAGGAGCGCCCGTAAAAGCTCCGCTCGCGCCAGCCAGAGAGGTTCAGAACCGTCTCGCGCAGGGTCTTGGAGGGGATCGTCCCGGTATGCACCGAGACGCCGCCCAGACGGTCCTTGCGGTCGATGACCAGCACGCGGCGGCCCAGCTTTCCGGCTTGAATGGCAGCAGAGCGGCCCGAGGGGCCAGAGCCAATGATGATCAGGTCATAATGGCTCATGGCGTCAAACCGCGTAGAGCGCTTCTGCGTGGAAGGCGATGTGATCTTCTATGAAGCTTTGGACGAAGAAATAACTGTGATCATAGCCGGGCTGCATGCGGATGCTGCCTTGCTGGCGGCGTTTGGCTGCGGTCATGGCGAGGGTTTCGGGACGCAAAAGCTCTAGGAACTGATCGCTCGTGCCTGTGTCGACCAGCATCGGCCCGTCAAAGCCCTCAGCCTCCATCATCAGGCTCGCGTCATGTTTGGCCCATTTGGATGCGTCCGCACCAAGATAGGCCGTGAGCTGTTTGCGGCCCCAATCGGACGCCGCCGGGTTGCAGATCGGCGAGAAGGCCGAGACAGAGGCGAACCGCCCCGGCAGGCCCATCGCAAGCGTCAGCGCGCCATGCCCACCCATTGAGTGGCCGGTGATGCCTTGGCGCTCCATATCGACGGCGAAATTGGCCGCAATGAGCGCGGGAAGCTCCTCTGAGACATAGCTCCACATGTTGAAATGTGGGGCCCATGGGTCTTGGGTCGCGTCCACATAGAACCCGGCCCCCTGGCCCAGATCGAAGGCGTCGTCATTGGCCACACCTTCGCCGCGCGGGGAGGTGTCGGGAAAGACCAGTGCGATACCCTGCTCTGCGGCCCAACCTTGGGCACCCGCCTTGGTCATGGCGTTCTCATGGGTGCAGGTCAGGCCCGAGAGATACCAAAGTACCGGAACCGGGCCGAGCTTGGCCTCCTCGGGCAGGAAGAGGCCGAAAGTCATGTCCGTCTGGCACGCCTCGGAGCGGTGGGAATAGACGCCCTGCACGCCGCCGAAGCAGGCATTCTCGGATTGGGTTTGCATGGTGTGACTCCGCCGTTGGATAGTTTGACACCCTCGGTGTAGCAGCGCGGGGCGAAGGGGGAAACAGATGAATATCTGTTGAAGTCGTCGCGGGTGCGCGCACGTCTTATGGTTTGTGACGTGGTGCGATTTAGCACATCGGCGGGTTGCCGGGCAGCGGTGCGGGGGAGTAAGCTAAGGTGGCCCAAACGGGAGGCAGCCGATGACCGCACAGGCGGCTCAGATCAAGAAGGGCCGGAAATTCGACCAGGTGCTGGAGGGCGCGCGGGTGGTTTTCATGCGCGACGGATTTGAAGGTGCCAGCGTTGACGACATCGCGCGCGCGGCGGGCGTCTCCAAGGCGACGCTCTATAGCTACGTGCCCGACAAGCGGCTCTTGTTTTCCGAAGTGGCGCGTATCGAGTGCAACAGGCAAGCCAGTGCGGCGATTGAGGTGATTGACCCGGACGCCCCTGTGGACGAGGCGCTGCGCATGATCGCGGACCGGGTGGTGCGGTTTTTCCTGTCGGATTTTGGTACGCAGATGTTTCGGATTTGTGTGGCCGAGGCCTACCGCTTTCCCGAACTGGGCCAGCGGTTTTATGACAGCGGCCCCGCCTTGTTGCGCGCCCGGATGGGGGTGGTGCTGGAGGGTTACATCGAGCGCGGTGTGCTGGAGATTGATGATCTGCACATGGCTGCGAGCCATTTTGGGGAGCTGTGCAAATCAGATCTCTTTGTGCGCAAGCTCTGTGGGGTAGCGACCGATTTCTCCGAGCAGGAGATAGCAAAGGTCGTGGCCTCGGTCGTGCGGATGTTCCTGGCGCGCTATGCGGTGCGGACCTGACCTTGCGCACAGCGCAGGCATTGGGTCGGGTGCTGCGCGGCCTGCGTGAGCGCCATCATTTCTGACGCGCGCAACGCGGCCTAAACGCCCGCGTCAATCATCGCCTTGGCGAGGATCGGCACGGTTTCTGCGTTGAGCCCCGCGATATTGATACGGCTATCCCCGACCATATAGATCGCGCTCCGGGCGCGCATCGTCTCCACCTGCTCGGGCGTGGCGCCAAGGCGCGAGAACATGCCGCGATGCTGGGCAATGAAGGCAAACCTGTCCGAGCCCGAGAGGCGCTGCAGCTCTGCCGCCAGACCCTCGCGCAGCGCCAACATCCCCGTCCGGACCTCTTCCAGCTCGGCCTGCCAATCCGCGCGCAGGGCCGGGTCGGTGAGCACCCGCGTCACCAGCCGCGCGCCATGATCCGGCGGAAACGAGAAATTCTGCCGGTTGAGATGGGCAAGCGTGGCCTGTGCGAGCGGTGTCTTGCCGCTGTCTTGCGTGGTGGCGATCAGGAGGCCCGTCCGCTCGCGGTAGATGCCGAAATTCTTGGAGCAGCTGGCCGCGATCAGCGCCTCGGGGCTTTGTGCGACGACCCTGCGGGTCGCGGCGGCATCCGCGTGCAGCCCGTCGCCGAACCCCTGATAGGCCAGATCGACCATCGGCAGGGCGCGTTTTTCGGTGATCACGGTGAGGACCGCCTGCCATTCAGCGGTGTTGAGGTTCGCGCCGGTCGGATTGTGACAGCAGCCATGCAGCAAGACCACGTCGCCGGGGCGCAGCTCCGCAAGGCGGTCGAGCATGCCTTGCGCGTCTACACCGCCGGTCGCGCTGTCGAAATAGCGGTAGGGGATGGCCGTCATGCCGAGATGGTCAAGGATGCTGAGATGATTGGGCCATGTGGGATCCGAGACGAAAACACGCGCCTCCGGGTTTGCCATCTGAACAAGCTCGAACGCCTGCCTGACAGCGCCCGTGCCGCCGGGAGTGGCGGCAGCAGCGATATGGCTGCGCGGCAGGGTATCGGCGAGAATGAGCTCGATCATCGCATCCGCAAAGCCCGGATCGCCCGCAAGCGCGGTATAGACCTTGGTGCCCTCCTCCTCCCACCAGAGCTTTTCGGCGGCTTTGACCGCGCGCATAATGGGCGTGCGGCCTGTCGCATCTTTATAGACGCCCACACCAAGGTCGATTTTGACCGGCCGCGGGTCCTCGCGGAATTTCTGCATCAGCTCGAGGATTTTATCGCCCGGTTGGGCGGTCAGCTTACCAAGCATCAGGCGTCTCCAATGGACACGGGCACAGTTGGAAAGGCCCCCCATTCGGTCCACGAGCCGTCATAGAGCGCATGATCCGTCACGCCGATCCGCTCCAGCGCGAGGTTGATGATCGCGGCGCTGATGCCGGAGCCACAGGTGGTGATCACCGGCTTGCTCAGGTCCGCCCCGGCGGCCTCCAGCACGGAGCGCAGATCGTCCGGGCCCTTCATCGTGCCACGTTCGGTCAGAAGCTCGGTATAGGGCACGCTCTGCGATCCGGGGATGTGGCCCGCGCGCAGGCCCTCGCGCGGCTCAGGCGCCTCGCCCCGAAACCGGGCCGTGGCGCGGGCATCGAGGATCGTGGCGCTGCCGAGCTTGGAGGCGGTCGCGACTTGGGTCACATCGCGCACACGGTGGTTCTGGCGGCGCACGGTCATGTGGCGGTCGCGGATCATCGGCGGCATGTCCTCAACGGGGCGGCCCTCGGCCTGCCATTTGGGCAGACCGCCATCCAGCACCGCGATATTGTCTTGGCCCATCAGTTTGAAGAGCCACCAAACGCGCGGCGCGGAGAAGATGCCGTGGCTGTCATAGACCACCACCTGATGCCCGTCGCCCACGCCCATGGCGCGCATCCGGGACATGAATTTTTCCGTGGGTGGGACCATATGGGGCAAGTCCGAACGTGCGTCGCTCAAATCGTCGATATCGAAAAAGCGCGCGCCGGGGATATGGGTCTCGGCATATTCCGCGCGTGGATCGCGGTCGGTGCCCGGCAGGAACCAGCTTGCATCCAGCAGACGCAAATCGGGGTCCTTGAGATGGGCGGCAAGCCAATCTGTGGAGACTAGAATTCTGGGATCGTCCTGCGCCATGATGCCCTCCGGACCGGGAAAAAAAGTAGCGGAAAAAACGCTATCTGGTTACCGCGCAGGGGCGCGCGTGGCAAGCCCGCGTGGCCCTATTTGGACCCCATGCCGCGCGCGAACCCGGCCACAAGCAATAGACCAGCCCCGCCCGCAGCCCCGATGCCAATGGCCCAGAGCACCGTCCCCGGCCCCTCGGCCGCACGCCCCAGAAGCGGCAGAACCTGCACCGCAAGCCCCCCGCCCAGCATCCCCAGAAGCGTCTTGGCCCAAAGCGCAAATCGCGCGCGGCGCCGCCCTGCCAGAACGCCACCCACGCCGCCTGCGATCAGGGCAATAAGCAGATCCATCCCGCGCCCTCAGCCGTGATCTTTCAGAAGCCGCTGCTTCTGACGGGCCCAGTCGCGCTTGGCCTCGGTCGCGCGTTTGTCGACGTTCTTTTTGCCTTTGGCGATGCCGATCTTCATCTTGGCGATGCCGCGATGGTTGAAATAAAGAACCAGCGGCACAAGGGTCATCCCCTTGCGCTGCGTATCACTCCACAGGCGGGCAAGCTCGCGGCGCGACACCAACAGCTTGCGGCGGCGTTTTTCCTCGTGACCGAAGGTCTTGGCCTGTTTGTAGGGGGCGATATAGCTGTTCACGAGCCACAATTCGCCATCCTCGACCGAGGCATAGCTCTCGGCTATATTCGCGCCGCCCTCGCGCATGGATTTGACCTCGGACCCCTCAAGGATGATACCGCATTCGAGATCTTCCTCGATCGCGTAATCATACCGCGCGCGCCGATGCTCGGCGATGACCTTGTAGTTTCCGTCTTCTTTTACCTTTGCCATGGGGCGCATCTAAGCATGCGGGGCCGCACTGTCCACCCGGCGCAGGGCCAAGACACTCTCAGCCTTCTTTTTAGCAAAAATACTCCCGCCGGAGGCGTCCGCGCTCGGCTCCGCGCGGGCGGTCACAAAAAAACGCCGCCCGGCGGGATGCGAGGCGGCGTTTTAACACTTGGCAGAAAGACTGGCTTAGAAGCCGAGGCCTTCGTATTTCTTTTTGAACTTCGACACACGGCCGCCGGCATCCATAAGACGCGTGCCGCCACCCGTCCATGCAGGGTGCACGGTGGGGTCGATATCCAAAGAGAGCGTGTCGCCCTCTTTGCCATAGGTCGAGCGCATTTTCAGGATCGTTCCGTCGGTCATTTTGACGTCGATCATGTGATAGTCGGGATGGATGTCTTTTTTCATGGCTGAGATCCTTACGCTTTTGCGCCCGACTTGGGCTTGTAGTTGGATACTTCTGCGATCCGGGCCGATTTGCCGCGACGCGCGCGCAGATAGTAAAGCTTGGCGCGACGGACACGACCACGGCGGACCACGGTGATGCTGTCGATGTTGGTCGAATAAAGCGGGAAGACCCGCTCCACGCCTTCACCGAACGAAATTTTGCGGACCGTGAACGATCCCGCGATGCCGGTGCCGTTCTTGCGGCTGATGCACACGCCTTCAAAGTTCTGGACCCGGGTGCGGGTGCCTTCGGTCACTTTGAAGCCGACGCGGATGGTATCCCCGGCCTTGAAATCGGGAAGGTCTTTCCCGAGGGCGGCAATTTGCTCCGCCTCGATCTGAGCGATAATGTTCATCGCCATTCTCCTAATGTTGCTTGCGGTTATCGTCCGCAAAGTGTTTTGGCGCCTCAGAGCTCTCGGTCTTCGTTCGGGTCCCTTGGGCGCAGTTGCGTCCAAAGCCCGCCAGAGATCAGGTCGTCTTTATGTCGGTCTTCCAAAATGCCTGCCCATGATGGCCGTGACGCGTCTCCGGTCGAAGTGGACGGAATCGCCATTGGCCGGGCCTGCCCGGAATGCTGGGCGTAAAACAGGTCTGCGTGTTTATTTCAAGCGTTTTGTGCCGGGCTTTGCGGGGCTTCTGGCCTCATGCGCAGCCCAAAGGTCGGGACGGCGCTCTTGCGTCAGTGCCTCGCCTTGCGTGCGCCGCCATTTGGCAATCTCGCCGTGATGGCCAGACATCAGGACGGGCGGGATTTCGCGGCCCTGCCAGAGAGCGGGTTTGGTGTATTGTGGATGCTCCAGCAGGCCGTTGGTGTGGCTTTCGTCGGCCGCACTCGCCTCATTGCCCAAGATGCCGGGGCGCAGCCGCAGGGCCGCGTCTATCATGGCTTGCGCTGCAATCTCGCCACCGGTCAGTACGTAGTCCCCAAGGCTCACTTCACGCGCTCCGTAATGGTCGATCACGCGCTGATCAAGCCCCTCAAAACGCCCACAGATCAATGTCAGGCCCGGAGTTTGCGACAGCTCCTCGGCCATGGCCTGGTCAAACCGTTCGCCGCGTGGGCTGAGGTAAATGAGCGGCACGCCGGGGGCCGCGGTTTTGCGCGCGCTCTCGATGGCAGCGGCCATGACATCTGCGCGCAACACCATGCCCGCGCCGCCGCCGGCGGGTGTGTCATCGACATTGCGGTGACGGCCCTCGCCAAAGCGGCGCAGGTCAATCGCATCGAGCGACCACAGCCCGTCCTGAAGGGCGCGCCCGGTCAGGCTTTCGCCCAGGATGCCGGGGAATGCCTCGGGCAAGAGGGTGATCACCTGCACCGCCCACGCATCCTTGAGGCGCGGCGTCGGGGTGATCAACTCCTGCGGCTGCGCGTTTGCGCGGATGGACTTGCGGCCATAGGATTTCGTCAAAGGTTTGGGGGCGTCGCTCATGCCGGGTCGATACAATGTGCGCGGCGGGCTGGCAAGGATGGCGCGCCCGGGCAGGGATGCCCGTGACGGAAAAGTCCGGCCTTGGTCTTTGCCAATAACGGATAGTGCCATGTGCCGGGTACGCCCGCATCGCCGCGGATTCGCCCAGTGTGGCACAAAGCCCGGAGAAGTCCCGCTCGCTCGCGACTCAGCTTTCGGGCAAAAGCCCCTCTGGCGGGTCCGCGACAATGCGGCGTGACGCCAGATCGACGGTGGGCACAGCGCGCTTGGTGAAGGGCAAAAGCACCGTGTCCGCCCCGCCGGGCAGGGTCAGTTCCAAAAGGTCAGACGCGCCGTGGTTGAGCACAGATTTCACCCGGCCCAGAGGCACGCCGCCCGTGTCGAACACATCCAGCCCCACGAGGTCGGCATGGTAATATTCATCATCCGGCAGGCTGGGCAGCTTGGTGCGCGCCACAAAAAGCTGCACGCCGCGCAGGGCGTCGGCCTCCTCGCGGGTGCGCACGCCCGAGAGCTTCGCGGTCAGGCCGTTCTTGGCCTGCCCGGTGATGGTGGCGCTGAACGCGCGGCTGCCATCTTCAAGGCCAAGAGGGCCATAGCCCGCGATATCTTCGGGCCGCGCCGTGAAGCTCTTGAGCCGCACCTCGCCATGCACACCAAAAGCGCCCGCAATGGCACCCACACAGATCATATCATCGCTCATTGTGCGCCTCCCTGACAGATGCCGCTCGAGACGCTGCCGCCAATGGCGGTGCAGCGCTCGGAATGTTTGTATTTCTCATAGGCAAGCCCGGCCACAAAGACTGCACCAAGCAGCATGAGCGTGCGGATGGGGCGAAACATCTCAGCGCTCCTCCACGGTGAGGCTCTGGGTCCGGTCTTCCCAGCCTGCAATCTCAAGCTCAGGCGTGAGGCCCGTTGTCTCGGGCCAGCCGACACAGAGATAGGCCACAAGATCCCAGCCTTCAGGCACATCCAGATCGGCCGTCAGCCGCACCGGATCAAGGATCGACACCCAGCCCACGCCCAAGCCCTGCGCGCGCGCCGCGAGCCAGAAATGTGTGATCGCGCCCACCACCGAATAGCGGCGCATCTCGGGCATGGTGGCAGCACCAAGGCCGCTGCCTTTCGCGGTATCTTCGTCACAGAAGACGGCGAGTTGCACGGGGGCTTCGCGCATACCAGAAAGCTTCAAGCCGCTGTATATCTTTGATTTATCGCCGTGATAGCCGCTGAGCGCCTCGGCATTCGCGGCCTCGTAATTGGCCAGAGCCTTGGCGCGCGCCTCTTGCGATTTCACACGGATCACGCGCCACGGCTCGCTAAGCCCCACAGATGGAGACAGCATAAACGTATCGAGGCACTGCGCCAGCAATGCCTCGTCCACGTGGTCCGTGCGGAAGCGGCGCACATCGCGCCGCCACCGCATCAGATCAGCCAGGTCAGTTTGGAAATCCGGCGAGAATTGCGCCATTTCCCCTAAGCCCTGCTTAGCTCTCTGCCGCCGCGTCCTCGGACGGCGCTTCTTCTACGGGGGCCTCTTCGACAGGGGCCTCCTCGGCGGCGGGTGCGGCGGCTGCTTCTGCCGCTGCGGCTGCCTTGGCAGCTTTCTCTTCAACACGGTCCTGCGCCTTCTTGCCGGGTGTCCCTTTGTTGGGGTTGTTGCGATCTTTCTTCGCAATCACGCCAGCGGCTTCCAGCATACGCGACACACGGTCGGTAGGCTGTGCGCCTTCGTTCAGCCAGTACTGGATGCGCTCCATGTTCATTTTCACGCGCTCTTCGCTGTCTTTGGGCAGCAGGGGGTTATACGTGCCCAGCTTTTCGATGAAGCGGCCATCGCGCGGCATGCGGCTGTCGGAAGCGACGATCCGGTAGAAGGGGCGTTTTTTGCTGCCGCCGCGGGCGAGACGAATTTTCATGGCCATGTGAGGTATCTCCTATTGAATGGCTAACTGTAGGGGCGGAAATCCGCCCTACGATTGGTGGCTTTTGTGATGCTGAATGACTTCAGCGATGATGAAGTTCAGGAATTTCTTGGCGAATTCCGGGTCGAGGTCGGCCTCAAGGGCCAGGTCTTCGAGCCGTGCGATCTGCCGCGCTTCGCGGTCAGGATCAGACGGGGGAAGGTCGTGTTCGGCTTTCAGCTTGCCCACCGCTTGGGTGTGCTTGAACCGCTCGCCCAGAGTGTAGACGAGGATGGCATCGAGCCGGTCGATACTGTCGCGGTGGCCTTTGAGAAGGCCCTCTGCGCGGGTGCTGTCATCGGACATGGGATGTCTCCATATATGTCTCCGAGGCGGCATTGAACGGGGATGCAAGCTTAGTCAACGGGCATTCCCTTCGGACGCAGGGCGGGATCGCAGTAATGGTTGATCTCAAGCTCGATCCCGTCGGAAAGCTGCCCTGAGCGCAGGCGGTCCGGCGCGGGGTGGCGGTAGACCGCGTCATTGCCGTCGATTGTTTGGGCCGCATGGTCCTTCACAGCGCCCAAACGCTCGGCCAGTCGGATACTGTCGAGGTTCTTGGGGTCGATGTAGCTCACCGCCCCGTCCCAGCCCATGTGGTCGTAAAGGTGCCGGCGGGCGGCATGGGTAGCCTCCAGCGCATAGCCCTTGCCCGCTTCACCGGGCCAGATGATCCACGCGATCTCGCGCTCGGGCCAGCCCGCGGGGGACCAGCCGCCGGCCATGCCAAGCGTGCGGTCACTCTCGCGGTCATGGATCATCCACATTCCGAAGCCCCTGATGGACCAGTGGCCAATCTCGGCGGCGTAAAGCATCCACGCCTCATACTTGTTGAGCGGCCCGCCCATGAAGCGCGAGCGATAGGAACTGAACGTGGCTTTGAAATCGGGGTAATCCTCGGTCTCGGGCGCGCGCAGGATGAGGCGGCGTGTCTCGATCACTGGAATGTTTTGCGTGGGCATCTAGAGCGCCTCCGGGCTTGGATGGCGATAGACGAGCGTGCCGTCCCAATCGGGAAGCTGCGGCAAGGGGGCAGCTTTGTCGAGCGTGCAGCCGAGCCGCTTGGCCAGCGCGATGGAGGGTGCGTTGTCGGGGTCGATATAGCTGACGGCGGTGGTCCAACCTAGTGTCCCGTAGGCGTGTGCGCGGGCAGCAATTGCGGCCTCCTCAGCATAGCCGTTACCTTCATGAGCGGCGTCCCAAATCCCCCAGCCCAGCTCATGTTCGGGCCAGCCGTAGGGGAAGAAGGGGCCAACATCGCCGATGGCTGTGTCGGTGCCTTTGAGGCAGAATGAGAAGAGGCCAAAGCCATGTACGGCCCAATGGCCGATGAGCGAGCATGCATGCTCCCACGCGGCATCAGGTGCATAAGGCCCGCCCATGTATTTGGACCGCTCGGATGTCAGGAAGGGCTGAGATGTGGCCACGTCTTGAGCCGCAAAAGCCCGCAGGGTGAGGCGATCTGTTTCGATCACGGGGGTGTTCGGCAGATGGAGGCTCATGTGGTGGCCTCCGGGCTGCCATCTATATCGGCGGTGAGGCCCAGATCGGCGGGTGAGGGGTGACGGTAGAGGTCATCCTCACCCATCTGCACGTTCACATATGTGCGCTCATAGGTGCAGCCCAACCGCTTGGCCAGCGCCACGGAGCGCGTGTTGCCCGGCACGATATTGGAGGTGAGCGTGCTCAGCCCAAGCTCGGTATAGGCCCATACCCGCGCGCGGGTGGCGGCCTCATGGGCGATGCCGCGGCCCTCATAGCCTGCATAGACGACCCAGCCCAGCTCCGGCTCGGGCCAGCCTTCCGGGTTCCAGACGCCGGTGAGGCCGCAAGGCTGGTTCGTGGCGGTGTCCACGATGGTGAAATAGCCATATCCGCGCAGCGCCCAGTGGCCGATATTGAGCGCGAACCAGCGCCAGGCCTGCGGGCGATCATCCTCGGCCCCAAAGCCGCCTGCACGCTCGTGATCCAGAAGGAACGCACAAAGCGGCTCGAAATCAGCCGCTTGCGGCCCGCGTAGGGTGAGGTTTTCGCTGTGCAGCGTTGGGAATTTCAGCTCAAGCGTCATGGCGTGACCTCAAGGACGCGCTGCCGCGCGGCTTTACACAAGGCTTGTCGGTCGCGTCGCGTCATCGTGTGCGTCCGGGCCTGTGGTGCCGTGGTATTGGATATTTGGGACCAAGAAAAAGTCATGAGTGTTATTTCTTTTTCCCGAAGCCGGAGAGGCCGGGGGGCAGGCCGCCACCCATGCCGCCGAGGCCGGGCAATCCGCCCATGCCGCCCATGCCGCCGGGCATCTTACCCATCTGTTTGGCCGCCTGTTCAAGCGCCTTGGTATCCATGCCTGCGGCCATCTCCTCGGGCGAGGGGCCGTCTTTGCCGAACATGCCTTTCATGGCCTGTTTCAGCATGCCGCCTTTGCCCATCTTGCCCATTTTCTTCATCATGTCGCCCATCTGACGGTGCATTTTGAGGAGTTTGTTGAGCTCGGACACGTCTTGGCCGGAGCCGCGCGCGATGCGCTTTTTGCGGCTGGCCTGAAGGAGTTTGGGGTTGGCGCGTTCTTTTTTCGTCATCGACTGGATCAGGGCGATCTGTCGGGTGATGATTTTGTCGTCGATCCCGGCTGCGTCCATCTGTTTCGACATCTTCGCGGCGCCCGGCATCATGCCCATGACGCCTTCCATGCCGCCCATTTTCTGCATCTGCTCAAGCTGCATCTTAAGGTCGTTCATGTTGAACTGACCCTTGGTGAAGCGGCGCATCATGCGTTCGGCCTGTTCGGCCTCAATCGTGTCTTGGGCTTTTTCGACGAGCGACACGATATCACCCATGCCAAGGATACGGCCCGCGATCCGTTCTGGCTCGAAAGTCTCGATGGCGTCCATCTTTTCGCCCAAGCCCACAAAGCGGATTGGTTTGCCGGTGACGGCGCGCATCGATAGGGCTGCACCGCCGCGTCCGTCGCCGTCCATCCGGGTGAGGACCACGCCGGTGACGCCGATCTTGTCGTCGAATTCTGTGGCCACGTTCACGGCGTCTTGACCCGTGAGGCCATCGACCACCAGAAGCGTTTCGCGCGGGTTTGCCACGTCGCGCACGGCGGCGGCCTGCGCGATCAGTTCTGCGTCGATATGCAGGCGGCCCGCAGTGTCGAGCATGTAGACGTCATAGCCGCCGAGGCCCGCTTGGGTTTTGGCGCGTCTGGCGATGGCAACGGGGTCTTCGCCCTTGACGATGGGCAGTGTGTCGACGCCGATCTGGAGCCCAAGGATGGCCAACTGCTCCATCGCGGCGGGGCGGTTCACGTCGAGTGAGGCCATGAGGACGCGTTTGCCCTCACGCTCTTTGAGGCGTTTGGCGAGTTTTGCGGTCGTGGTAGTTTTGCCAGAGCCTTGCAGGCCGACCATAAGGATTGGTGCAGGCGGGTTGTCGATCTTGAGCGCGCCGGGGTCTTCGTCGCCGCGCAGTACATCCACGAGCGCATCGTTGACGATCTTGATGACTTGCTGGCCGGGTGTCACGGATTTCGTGACCGCTTGGCCCGTGGCCGCGTCCTGCACCCGTTTGACGAAATCGCGCGCAACTGGCAGCGACACATCCGCCTCAAGCAGGGCCACGCGCACTTCGCGCAGCGCGGTTTTCACATCATCCTCGGAGAGCGCGCCTTGCTTGGTCAGCCGGTCAAAGACACCGGAGAGGCGCTCAGAGAGATTTTCAAACATCGGGCGCGGGCCCCTTTCGGTTTGCGCCCTGGCCCAAGAGGTGGGGCACGGCGCGGCGGGTTCTCAAATGCTCCATAACAAGGCTTGCCCCCGTGGGCGCAACGCGCTGACGAGGGGCGATCCCGGCATGGGGCCAAGGGACCGGAAAGCATTGGTTTCCGGGATATGTGCTGCGCGTTTAGGCGCTCCGCGCAGGTGAGTCAAGCCGAGGGTGCGGTGGAGCGGTATTGCAAAATTGAACACTTTTAGGGACAATCACTCCCGGCGTGCGCAAATGCGCAGACATCTGCAATGGGAGATCTGGCTTGGACAATTGGGATGAAATCCGCACCGCATATAATGTGGCGCGTGTTGGCACTGTGAGCGGGGCCGCTAAGGTGCTCGGCGTGCACCACGCCACCGTGATCCGCCATATAGATGCGCTGGAGGAGCGGCTGGGTGTGAGGCTTTTTCAGCGCCATGCGCGCGGCTACACACCCACAGAGGCTGGCGATGATCTCTTGCGCGTGGCGCAAGCCACCGATGATCAGTTCGCGCAGCTCGCCGGGCGCATCAAAGGGCAGGGTGATGCGGTCTCGGGCGAGTTGGTCGTGACCTCACTGGGCGTGCTCAGCCATCTTTTGGTCCCCGTGCTGGCGGCGTTTCAGCGTGCATACCCTGAGATCATCGTGCGCTATCTCACGGGTGACAGGCTCTTCCGGCTGGAATACGGCGAGGCGCATGTGGCGATCCGCGCAGGCTCGGTCCCCGATCAGCCTGACAATGTGGTGCAGCCGTTTTTCACCCAGCAAACCTCCCTTTTCGCCTCGGAGGCCTATGTCGCGGCCCATGGCAAGCCCGACACAGTGGCCGAGATGAGCACGCACCGCTTCGTGAGCTTCGATGACCCCAAAAGCCGCGCGCCCTTTGCTAAATGGCTGCGCGAGGCGGTGCCAGCCTCCGCGATAACCTTTCGCAGCGATGATGTTCATGCGCTGCGCTGCGCTATCTCGGGAGGGGCCGGGATCGGCTTCATGTCGCGTATTCGCGCGCAGGAGATGGGCGGGCTGGTTGAGGTGCATCCGCCACTGCCCGAATGGAACACACCGCTCTGGCTGGTCACACATATGGACCTGCACCGTACTACCAAGGTTCAGACCTTTCTGGCCTTCCTCAAGGATCATGCCGCTGCGTGGGAGCAGCCTTGCTGAATGCTGCTCGGCTACCCGCGTCAGCGGTCTTCGATATCCACGTCTGCGCTAAGCTCGGCGGCCAAGAACCGCTCGAAATCATCGAGGTTCACAGGCTCAAACTGCCCAAACCCCTGCATCCAGACCGACGCCGCCTTCATCGCGCCCGGCTCCAGCTTGCACCATTTGACCCGTCCGCGCCGTTCCTGACTGATCAGGCCCGCGCGGCTCAGAATGCCCAGGTGCTTGGAAATTGCGGCAAGGCTCATCCCGAACGGCTCGGCCACATCCGTTACGGCCATATCGTCCTCGAGCAGCATCGCGAGGATCGCGCGCCGTGTCGGATCGCCGAGGGCTGCAAAGACAAGATCAAGCGATTGGGTCATAAGCCCGCCTAACCAAGCCCCAGAGAAAGATCAACCAAATGGTTGAATAACGTGTGGCGGCAAAATTGAGTCGCATCGCGCAGGTTCACCTCTGACGTGTTGCCTTCTTCTTAGAAAAAATACTCACAAAAACAGCGCTCTAACCAAAGTGCCGCACCGTCTGAGGCGCGCTTGACTCAATGCTCGTCGCGCAATAGCACTACGCCTACGTCCAACGGGGGAGAAGCGCGCGTGGATGACCGGGATCATAGCGAGCGCCTTGCGCAGCTGGAGGACCGAATTAAGGCGCTCAAAGCTCCGCAAGAGCAAAAACCCCACACGGAGGAGCATTATTCTCAGGCGCAGCATGCTTGGCGGATGGTGATCGAACTTGTCGCCGGTCTCTTGATCGGTTTTGGCATCGGATACGGGCTCGACAGTGTCTTTGGCACGCTCCCGATTTTTCTGGTGCTCTTTACATTGCTGGGGCTCGCCGCGGGCATCAAAACGATGATGCGCAGCGCTGAGGAGCTTCAGAGGAACCAGATGGCTCAGGGGGATGAAACCCGCCGAGCTGAACAAGACGCGGCCAAGACGGACGCAGACGAGAGGGCGAAACATGGCGACTGAGACACAAGGCGCGGAAAAGGCTCTGGAGCTGAAATTCTACCCGCTGGATCAGTTCATGGTCGAGCCGCTCTTTGGCGATGGCCCCGTTGGCCTTTTCACCGTGACAAACGTGACCCTCTGGATGGCTCTGGCGATCCTCGCCACGATTGGCCTTTTGGTGTTGGGCACGTCCAGGCGCGCCACGATCCCCTCGCGGGTTCAGTCTTTGGCAGAGCTTTCCTACGGGTTTATCCGCAAGATGGTTGAGGACGTGGCGGGCAAAGATGCGCTGCCGTACTTCCCTTATATTTTCACGCTCTTTATGTTCATCCTCTTCTCGAACTTCCTTGGGCTCATCCCCGGGGCGTTCACCACCACGAGCCATATCGCCGTGACAGCCGTTCTGGCCATGCTGGTCTTCCTCACCGTCACCGTCATGGGCTTCGTGAACAACGGTGCGACCTTCCTCAGCCTTTTCTGGGTGTCGTCCGCGCCTCTGGCGCTCCGCCCTATTCTGGCGGTGATTGAGGTGATTTCCTATTTCGTGCGCCCCGTCAGCCACTCTGTCCGCCTCGCAGGCTCCATGATGGCGGGCCACGCGGTGGTGAAGGTGTTTGCGTCCTTCGCACCCATGATCCTGATCTCGACCGGTATCGGCATCCTCGTGACGCCGATGTCGATCCTTGCCATCACGGCAGTCTATGCGCTGGAGGTGCTCGTATCCTTCATTCAGGCGTATGTCTTTACAATCCTGACCTGCGTCTATCTCAAGGACGCGCTGAGCCCACACCACTAGGCGCTCGCCGGGAAACCCAGAACAATCCCGGCGGGCCATCCTGCCGGGCAGACGATCAAACGAAACACCAAATTCCAACGTAAGGAGAAATCAAATGGAAGGTGATATCACACAAATGGGCCAGTTCATCGGCGCTGGTCTCGCATGTGTCGGCATGGGTGGCGCGGCCATCGGTGTGGGGAATGTTGTGGGCAACTATCTGTCCGGCGCCCTGCGCAACCCGTCTGCGGCTGCTGGTCAGACCGCGACAATGTTCATCGGTATCGCATTCGCGGAAGCTTTGGGGATCTTCTCGTTCCTCGTGGCCCTTCTGCTGATGTTCGCCGTCTAAGACCAAGCGACCGTTATCCTTACGGCCGGGTGGGCGCGCATGTCGTGCCCACCCCGCGCATACCGATAGCATCCCCGTAGGAGGAGCATATAATGGCAAGCGAAACCAGCGATCTCGCACAGTCTGCGGTCAGTAAGTGTATTGGCCCTGATGGCGGCGCCATCGGCATGCCCCAGCTCTGCGTGGAGTGGTTCGGAAATCAGATTTTCTGGCTGGCGATCACGCTGGTCATCCTCTTCTTCGTTCTGTCGCGCATCGCCCTGCCACGCATCGCGGCCATTCTGGCCGAGCGTCAGGGCACAATAACAAATGACATCGCCGCCGCGGAAGACCTCAAGGCCCGCGCCGTCGAGGCGGAAGAAGCCTACCAAAAAGCCCTCGTTGATGCCCGCGCAGACGCGCAGACCATCATCACCGAGACCAAGGCCGAGATCAAATCTGATCTTGATGCGGCCATGGCCAAGGCAGACGCGCAAATCTCTGCCCGCGCGGCAGAGGGTGAGAAAGCCATTGCCGAGATCCGCGCCAACGCGCTGCAAAGCGTGACCGCAGTGGCCAAAGACACCGCGAAAGAGATCGTGTCGGCCATGGGTGGCAAGGCAGATGCAAAAACCGTAACCGCGGCTGTGACCGCCCGGATGAAAGGCTGAGCCATGCGCAAGACTGCAAACACTCTGACCCTGACGGTGGCCTCCGTGATGCTGGCCACACCGGCCCTCGCGAAGGGGGATTATGGTTTTGTCTCCCTCCAGAACTCGGACTTCGTGGTTCTGGTCGCCTTCCTCTGTTTCTTTGGGATCCTCTTCTACCTCAAGGTGCCGGGCAAGATCGGCGGGATGCTGGACAGCCGCGCCGACGGGATCAAGTCCGAGTTGGACGAGGCCCGCGCTCTGCGCGAAGAGGCCCAGAGCCTTCTGGCGAGCTACGAGCGCAAGCAAAAGGAAGTGCAGGAGCAGGCGGCCCGGATCGTGGCGCAGGCCAAGCAAGAGGCCGATGCCGCCGCCGAGCAGGCCAAGGCGGATCTCAAAACCTCCATCGCGCGCCGCCTTCAGGCCGCCGAGGACCAGATCGCCTCAGCCGAAGGGGCTGCGATCAAGGAGGTGCGCGACCGTGCCGTGATTATCGCCATCGCCGCCGCGCGTGAAGTGATCGCGAAACAGATGACCGCGGCCGATGGCAACAAGCTGATCGACGATGCGATCGCCACTGTGGACGCCAAGCTGCACTAAGCCTCGGCTCAGAGCCAAGAAACAAAGCCCGCGCCTGGATTGGTGCGGGTTTTTTCGTTTCCGGTGAGAGGGTATAATGGTTCGGCGCGGATGGTTTCCGGCTCCGCGCCCGGCCTCTCTGGCCTGCCCTAAGACGTGAAAGGGGGCCGTTGGGTCGGCCCCTCAATCACTCTCGCTCGATAGTCTGCGCCGTTTGCCTGTCGTCCGTTGTTCATGTTTCCCTCAGAGCGCTGGCATGACCAGCGTCTGCCCAACCTTGAGTTGGGCCATTGCGCCCAATGCGTCGCGGTTGGCGTTGAAAATCTCCGTGCTGTACCTTGTCTGGCCGTAAAAGCGGTATGCGATCGTGGCGAGCGTATCGCCCGGCTGAACCACATAAAGTCCTGCGCCCGGCCCCTCCGTCAGGGCCCTTTCGGTGAGCGCGCTCAGCATAGCATTCGTGTTCACGCGTCCATCCGATGTGACGAGATCGCTCGGCATGGCCATGTCGCCGTCACGTGCCGCTTGATTGACCAGCGCGTCGATATATCCCTCCGACTGGCCCTGTTTCAGCGCGGTCATGATGATGTCTTCCAGCCCTGCGTCTATCGCGAGTCCGGTGGTGGTGGCTTCGGGGGCTGGTGCGGCCTGAGGCGCGGCTTCTGGGATCAGAGCAGGCTCGGGCACCAGAGTTGGTTCACTGCGGGCGGCGATCACACTGTTGACCTGCGGGATATTTTCCTCGGCCAAGACCGTATCAAGCCCTGTGTTGGCGCGGGTCACGCCTATTGCGGGGCCGGCAAGATCAGGGCTGGGCGCGCGAATACCCGCTGTGGGCTGAAACACGATCAGAGCGAGGGTAATGGCAAAAAAGCCGGCACTTATAAGAGCGATACGGATCATTTCGCCGCGCGGCCTGTCGGTAAGATGGCCATGCGGCCGCGCTTTGCTACGTGATGCATCGTGTCCGCTCCCCCTTAATTGCCACACTGTACAAGATCTTTGCGCCGGCCTGACCACGGTTCGCGCAAGTGGGGCAACATATAGGCGAAATGTCTTGAAACCGTCAATATAAAGTAGGGTCGCATAGGACGCGAAACCTCATGTTTTTCTCGTTCTTTGGGAAAAACTGAGTCGTTTCGGTAGCTTGCCAGTAACGGCTTCATGGCGAAATTTTACGTCAGCCTAGCCGTTTTCGCGCAAAATATAGCCTGCAAGGTAAAGAGAGCCGCAAATCAGCACGCGCGCTTTGGGATCTTGGGCGATGATTTGCGCCAGAGCGGTGCCCACATCAGGCGCCTCGGAGGCGGGCAGACCCACGGCGCGCGCGGCGGCTGCGGTGACATCTGCGGGCAAAGTGTTCGCCTCGCCGGGGATGGACACGGCGGTGAGGCTGGCGGCTTGTGCGGCGAGCGGGGTGAGAAAGCCTGCGATATCCTTGGTGTTGAGCATCCCGCAAATGAGGTGCGTGGGCCTTGGCGCGAGCGTCGCCATATGCGCGCCCAGAGCCTTGCCCGCAGCGGCGTTGTGCCCACCATCGAGCCATAGTTCCGCGTCGCGTGCGGCGGCAACCAGCGGGCCGGTCGCCAGACGCTGCATCCGGGCAGGCCACTCGGCCTGCGTCACCGCACCGTCAAATGCGGCTTCGTCCAGCCCTATATGCCGCAGCGCTGCCAGTGCGGCCCCTGCGTTCTCGATCTGATGCGCGCCGGGCAGGTTCGGCAGGGGCAGGTCCAGAAGCCCGGTCTCGTCCTGATAGATCAGGCGGCCCCGCTCCTCGCTGACATGCCAGTGCTGGCCATATGCCAAAAGCGGCGCGCCGAGGCTGGCGGCTGTGCTCTCGATTACTTCGGACGCGGCATTGTGTTGCGGCCCGACGATGCAGGGCACACCACGCTTGATGATCCCAGCCTTCTCACCTGCGATTTTCGCAATAGTGTCGCCAAGGAATTGTTCATGATCCATCGACACGGGCGTGATGATGGTGAGCGCGGGCGCGGGGATCACGTTGGTCGCATCGAGCCGCCCGCCGAGGCCGACCTCCAGCAAGGTGTAATCCGCCTTGGTGCGCGACATGGCCAAGAGGGCCGCGCAGGTGGTGATCTCGAAATAGGTGATCGTCTCGGCATTGTTGGCGGCATAACATTCATCCAAAGCCGCCGTCAGCGCGTCCTCGGTGATCAGCGTCCCAGCAAGGCGGATCCGCTCGTGAAACCGCGCGAGATGCGGCGAGGTATAGGCGTGCACGCTTTGCCCCGCTGCCTCAAGCCCTGCACGCAGCATGGCTTGGGTGGAGCCCTTGCCATTGGTCCCGGCGATATGAATCACGGGGGGCAGGGCATCCTGCGGATCACCCAAGGCATGCAGCAAGCGCCACATCCGGTCCAGCGTCAGGTCGATGATCTTGGGGTGGAGGGCCATCATCCGTTCAAGGATGACGTCAGAGGCTTGCGCGCTCATGCCTTTGGAGGCTCCTCAGGGGTGCGGGGCTCCATCTCCTCAAGCGTGGGAGGGGGCAGATCGCCCACCACGGCAGGGGGAAGGTCCAACAGCATCCGGGTGATCGTGATCAACTCTTCCCGCATCAGGGCGCGAGGCGTGACGCGGTCAAGCATCCCGTGATCAAGGAGGTATTCCGCGCGCTGGAACCCTTCGGGGAGCTTTTCGCGGATGGTCTGTTCGATCACGCGGGGGCCAGCGAAACAAATAAGCGCGCCCGGCTCGGCAATCTGCACATCGCCCAACATGGCATAGGACGCGGTGACGCCGCCCGTTGTGGGGTGCGTGAGGACCGTGATGTAGGGCAGGCCCGCTTCTTTCAGCATCTGCACCGCCACGGTGGTGCGGGGCATCTGCATCAGGCTGAGAATACCCTCCTGCATCCGCGCACCGCCTGCGGCGGAGAAAAGGATAAGCGGGCGGTTGAGCTTCACAGCCTCTTCTGCGGCGGCGATGATCGCATTGCCCACATACATGCCCATGGAGCCTGCCATGAAGGTGAAATCCTGTGCGGCGGCCACGATGGGCGTGCGGCCCATCTCGCCCGTGGCGACAAGCATCGCCTCGGCCTCACCCGTGGCCTTTTGAGCGGCCTTCATCCGGTCGGGATATTTCTTCTGATCGCGAAAACCCAAAGGGTCGGCAGGTGGCAGGGGCACGGCCACCTCGTTGAAGATGCCGCCGTCAAAGAGCGTACTGAACCGTGCGCGCGGCGTGATGTTCATGTGGTGGCCGCAATTGGAGCAGACGTTGAGATTTTGGCTCATCTCGCGGTGAAAGAGCATCGTCCCGCATTCGTCGCATTTGGTCCAAAGGTTCTCGGGTATCTCGCGGCGCGAGAAGATCGAGTTGATGCGCGGGCGCATGTAGTTGCTGATCCAGTTCATACCGGTCTGGTCCCTTTGATTGGCCTCGCTCTGAGATAATCGCCGCCGTCTGGAATTGCAATCAAACGCGCAACGCCACGCGTACCGCAAGCCATGAAGTGAAGATCATCAAGATCTCCACAGGCATCCATGCGCGCAAGAGCGCCATATCGGCCGTATCGAATGGCACAGTATAAAGCGCCAGCCCATCCAGATAGCCCTCGGTTCCGGTGATAAGAATACCGACAAAATTATTCACGAAATGCAGCGCGATGGCAGGGCCGAGCGTGCCTGTGCGCGCCGTGATATCCGCCGCCGCCACCCCAAAGAGCGCGGCCCAGATGGCGATCCATATCGCGCCCTCGCCCATGACGGACGGATCGTAATGCAGCGCCCCGAAGAGGATCGAGGGCACGATGATCCAGACCCAAGGAGGGGAGAACCGCGCGGCAAGCTGGCTCTGAATATAGCCGCGAAAGACAAGCTCTTCGGCACTGACCTGAATGAGCAAGCCCAGAAGGGCGAGGGGCAGGAGCAATAGCCACTGACGGCCACTCAGGCCCGCGGTGAGCGCCATCTCCTCTGGCATCGGCAGAAGCGAAACCACCCCGTACAAAAGCGCCAGCGCCGCCAAAGCGCGCACTCCTTGCCGCACGGCCGACCCCAGCGGCCCAATAAGCGACAGCATCCCGCGCCGATGCAGTAAAAGTGTCGCACTCCAAAGGGCGAGGATCATTGGCGCGAAGACAAAAAGCGTGGCCAGCGCACCCTCAGGGGTCGTGCCAAGGTCCATGCCCGTGCCATCCGGGCCCCATGCTTCGGGCGACAACATGCGCCGGACCAACCCGCTGTAGAAGACTGCAAGCCCTAGAAAAAGCGCCGTTGCGAGGGCAAGCCCCACCACAAGCCGCCAGAGCGCGGAGGTGCCGCGTGCCGGGGCGATCAGGGACTGGTGAGGCTCATATCCGTGCATGGATTATAGCTAGGGCATCGGGCCGGGTCATTCAAACGGCCAAACGGCGCTTTCAATCGGTCCGGTCTTGCTTGCGCGCCGCGCGCACCTCGCTTATTCCGAATAAAACTCCAGCTTTGCGAGGCCTCTTCAGATGACCAAGTTCGACAAATCCAAACTGCCCAGCCGTTATGTGACCGAAGGCCCTTCCAAGGCGCCGCACCGGTCATTTCTCTATGCGATGGGCCTCACGGAGCAGGAAATCCACCAGCCTCTGGTTGGCGTCGCCACCTGCTGGAACGAGGCCGCACCGTGCAACATCGCGCTGAACCGTCAGGCGCAAGCGGTCAAGGCTGGCGTGAAGACCGCCTTTGGGACACCACGCGAGTTCACCACGATCACGGTGACGGACGGGATCGCGATGGGCCATGAAGGGATGCGCAGCAGCCTCGCCAGCCGCGAGGCGATTGCAGACACGGTCGAGTTGAGCATGCGCGGCCATGCCTATGACGCGATTGTGGGCCTTGCGGGCTGCGACAAATCCCTTCCAGGGATGATGATGGCGATGGTGCGCCTGAACACGCCGTCCGTGTTCATCTATGGCGGGTCGATCCTGCCGGGCCGCTTTGAGGGCCGCGATGTGACCGTCCAAGATGTGTTCGAGGCCGTGGGTCAGCATCAGGCGGGGAACCTTTCGACATGCGAGCTGGAGAAGCTTGAGGCCGTGGCCTGCCCCTCGGCGGGCGCGTGCGGCGGGCAGTTCACAGCCAACACCATGGCCTGTGTATCAGAGGCGATTGGCCTTGCGCTGCCCAATTCGTCGGGGATGCCAGCGGTCTACGAGAGCCGCGACCAATATGGCGAGGCCTCGGGCCGGGCTGTGATGAACCTTCTGGAGAAAAACATCCGCGCGCGCGATATCGTGACCCGCAAAAGCCTTGAGAACGCCGCGCGCGTTGTCGCCTGCACCGGCGGGTCAACCAATGCGGGCCTGCACCTCCCGGCGATTGCCCATGAGGCGGGGCTGGAATTCTTCCTCGAAGACGTCTGCGACATCTTCAAAGACACGCCCTATTTCGTCGATCTCAAACCTGGCGGGCAATATGTGGCCAAAGACCTCTATGAGGTGGGTGGGATCATGGTCGTGATGAAGGAACTGCGCAAAGCGGGCCTGATGCACGAAGACTGCATGACGGCCACAGGGCGCAGCATGGGCGAAGAGCTTGACATGATCGAGCGCGAGGCGGACGGCAAAGTGATCCATCCCGTCTCCGCGCCGCTGACCAAGACGGGCGGCGTTGTGGGCCTCAAAGGCAACCTTGCGCCCGAAGGGGCTATTGTGAAGGTCGCAGGCATCGCCACGCAGCACCAGATTTTCAAAGGCCCTGCGCGGGTGTTTGAATGTGAGGAAGATGCGTTTGAAGCCGTGCAGTCGCGCGGCTATTCCGAGGGCGATGTGATCATCATCCGCAACGAAGGCCCCGCAGGTGGGCCGGGCATGCGCGAGATGCTCTCCACGACCGCTGCCCTCTCTGGCCAAGGCATGGGCAAGAAAGTGGCCCTCATCACCGATGGGCGCTTCTCGGGGGCCACACGCGGCTTCTGTGTGGGCCATGTCGGGCCGGAAGCAGCACTTGGCGGGCCGATCGCCCTCGTGCAGGATGGTGACGAGATCACGCTCGACGCGATCGCCGGGACAATCAGCATGGACGTCACCGACGAAGAGCTTGCTGTGCGCAAGGCCAAATGGAAAGGTCCGCGCAAGACGATCTATTCCTCCGGTGCGCTGTGGAAATACGCGCAGCTCGTCGGGGCCACCTATAAGGGCGCTGTCACCCATCCCGGTGCAGAGGCCGAAAGCCATGTCTACATGGACATCTAGGGTTCGGCGCATCGCGCTGGCGCTGGGGCTGATCCTGCCATTGGCGGGGTGCCTTGGCGCAAGCAGCGGTGTGATGAGCCTGCGCCCCAGCGAGCCGCTCAGGCCGGGTGGCGCGGCCACTGTCGGCTTTTTCAAGGGAGAGGTCGTCGTGCGTGCGCCCAAAGGCTATTGCGTGGACTCCAACAGCGTTCAGCGCAGAGGGAGTAGCCGGTTTGTCTTGCTCACCAGCTGTGCGCATCTCAGACAGAACGCGCCCCATGAGGTGCCCGCCTCGGTGATCACCGTCTCAGTTTTGCCGCGGGTGGCAGGTGCTGAGCAGCCCTCGTCGCGCGAGATGGCAGAAGCGGCGGGTGGCGGTGTTCTGAGCGCTGAGGACGGGGACGGGATCGCGCTGATCCATCTGGCCAATGGTGGATCGGGTGTGATCAATGGCGGCGCGGACGCACATTGGCGCGCGGCGATGGTCATAAACGAGCACCTGATTGGTCTGGCGGCCTATAGCCGGCCCGGCGGCGTGGCGACGGATGCGGGCGGGCGCGATGTGCTGATCGATCTGACGGAAGAAATGCGCGACGCGAGCCCGGTTCGCCTGCCGTGCGGCGCACCCGAAAGCGTTCAGGTGGAAGCTCTGACACCCGCTGCGAGCGGCGCTTCAGAGCCGCGCACGCCCGTGCCTGCGGGTGGTCTCCGGTCACTCTTGTCTGGATTGTTTCAAAATCCTGGTTAATCATCTGGCAGGATTTATACAGGCATATTAGAAACAAAGCTCAGGCAACAGGAAGCAGACACCATGCAATTGCGAACTGCATTGGTCGATTTGATCGTCCATCGCCGAGGAGTGCGCCGCTGGGCCAAGGCCGCGCGGCGGGCGGTTGACATGCCGCTGAGCGAGTTGCGGCGTGAGCGATCTCTGGCTCGTAAGCTGCTTTATTCGCTTACAGAAGTCGTTGCGGTGGCGGATAATCGCCTCTCCCTGCCGATGATCGGATCGAACGCGTTCCCGAAGCCTCATGGAACCGATTGGTCATGGCGTCCGTCGCTGTGGTGCCTGCCTTTGCCGAGCCCCGGACTGTCCTCGGCCCCAAGCAAATCTAAGCTGGGTGAGGAGCTCACATTGTTTCATGATTGCATGCAATCAGAGCTGACGTTACGGCAATTGCGCAATACGCGCGAGGCGGATCTGGCGCCTTACGGGCTTCGGATGGATGTTTTTGCCTTCGATGGATCGTTCCTTTCGGTGGTGCTTGATTTGCCGCAAGGGGCTGTGAACGGGCTAGAGAAGCGGCATTTGCTGCGCATGACAACGATCGTGGAGATGGAAAAACCGCTGGAGATTTTTGCCCGGCTGAACATCAAGCACGGCCCCAATACGGAGCAGATCGTCCGCGAATTGCCACTGCACCAGGATGAGATCATGGTGGAATTCGATCTGGCCTATTCCAACCTCAATGAGAAACGGATTGAGCGTGTGTGGATCGACCTGATCTTCGAAAACCCGGAAATGAGCCAGGTCGTGCTGCGAGACGTGACCCTGAGCCGCCGCCCGCGCGCGGAATTTTGAGAAAGGCCCCTGCGATGAGCGATCTGATACTGACGAAAACGCGGCTCTTTGAAGGGGTCTGGGAGGGGGTTTTGAGCCATCAAGGCGACGGCAATATCCAACCCAAGATTGAGGTCACGCATCTGGAAAAGCCGCTCTCAGGCGTTGAGGTGATGGAGCTTGAGGATCGCAGTTGGGCGCTTCGTGTGCCGATCCCGGCTGAGGTGATCACTGATGGCGTGCAAACATTCCTGATCCGGGAGGTGGTGCGCGATGAGACGCTGGGAAGTTTCGCCCTGATGTCCGGTGATGCGCTGGGCTATGATATCCGCGCCGAGGTGACGCTTCTGCGCGAGGAGCTCGACATGCTCAAACGCGCGTTCCGGCGCCATTGTCTTGAGACGACCTGAGATCAGATTGCGACGAGCCATGCCGTAAGATCCCAAAGCTCGGCGGAGCGGGCGACGTCCGTGGCCTTGGGCGCAAGGCCCAGCGATGGGACGGCGTGCTCTCCGCCTTTTTCGGGTCGCAAACTGCCATGATCACGCGACAGCCTTCACGGATCACCGCTGTCGCGCTGTGCAGGCTCATGCCAGAGGAAGCGCCGGTGGATAATGGCGAGCGGTTCGGCGGCTTGTGTCATGCAATGCGCTCCGAGGGCGGGTCAATGCGTCAGATGAAGTTGATACAATTGATGAGCCTGTTTTCAAAAATTGAAACTGGATCACTCATCTTTGATCAAAGCAGGCATAGTCGGCTCCACATCTGGCGCAATCTCCTCAAAATCGAAATTGTCCAGACGGCGCGCACGGCGGCCTGCCTTGTCGGATGAAATTTTGATGTCGCTGATGTCTTTCGCCGCCTGCCCAAAATGACGATCAAGGTTTTCGACGCGGGTGCCGAGGCGCTCCATATCCTTGTAGAGAAGGCCCAGCTCGCGCCGGATCGCGCCCGCCTGCTCGCGCATCCGTGCGTCCTTGAGGATCGCGCGCATCGTGTTGAGCGTGGCCATGCAGGTGGTGGGCGACACGATCCAGACCTTCACCTCAAATCCCGCGCGCACCAGCTCGGGGAAATTCGCATGCAGCTCCGCATAGACCGCTTCTGACGGCAGAAACATCAGCGCGCCATCGGCGGTGTCACCATCCAGAATGTATTTTTCCGAGATATCGCGGATATGCTTGCGCACAGAGGTGCGGAGCATCTTGGCCGCCTCGTTCAACTCCCAATCCGTCTTGGCGCGGCGGAGCGCTTCATAGGCCTCAAGCGGGAATTTGCTGTCGATGACGATGGGGCCGGGCGGGTTTGGCAGGTGGATGAGGCAATCGGCCCGCCGACCATTCGGGAGCGTATGTTGCAGGCTGTAGCTGTCGGAGGGCAGCGCCTTGGAGACGATATCGTTGAGCTGGATCTCACCAAAAGCCCCGCGCGTTTGCTTGTTGCTGAGGATGTCCTGAAGGCTGAGCACATCGCCGGACAGTTTGGAGATATTCTTTTGCGCCTCGTCGATGGTCACCAGCCGTTGTTGCAGATCGCCCAAGGATTGCGCCGTGCGCCGCGATGAGCCTTGCAGGTTCTCATTCATCCGCTCTGATACTGTGGCGAGGCGCTCTTCCATCAGGCGCAGCATGTTGGCCTGAGCCGCTGATTGCGCCTCGGCCACATGGGTGAGGCCACCTGCAAGTTGGTGCTGCCCGTCGCTAAGTCCTTGAACACGCTGTTCCATCTGGCCAATTTGTTGCGCAAGCGGTGCGGCAAGATTGGCGGTGCGGCCCGCGGCACGCACGGCGGCGATCAGGAGCAACAAAAACAGCAAGATAATAAGCGAGCCGGCCAGAACGGCCAGAACGATGGGGTCGGTAAGCGCATATTGGCTGCCGCCAAAGCTGATCATGTGCGTCCAAAGAGCCGTTCAATATCGGGCAGTTTCAGCTCCACGTAAGTGGGGCGGCCATGGTTGCATTGCCCCGAAAGCGGCGTCGCTTCCATCTCGCGCAGGAGCGCGTTCATCTCATCAGGCTGCATACGGCGGCCAGTGCGGATGGAGCCATGGCAGGAGATGCGGCTGAGGATCGCATCAATACGGGTGCGTATTGTGTCCGAGCTGCCTTGGTCGCTCAGCTCATCAATTATGTCGAGGACCATCGCGCGCGCATCGACATTGCCGAGGATGGCCGGCGTTTCTCGCACGGCGATGGCGCCGCCGCCAAAGGCCTCAATGGTGAGGCCAAGCGGGGAGAGATCCGGTGCTATGGCGAGGATCGCGGCGCAATCGCCCACGGAGAGCTCTACGATTTCGGGGATCAAGAGGGCCTGCGCGGGGACGGAGCGGGTGGCCATTTGCGCCTTGAGTTTTTCATAAACCAACCGCTCATGCGCCGCATGGCCATCGACGATGACGATGCCATCTGCGGTCTGGGCGATGATGTAATTCTCATGCACCTGCGCGCGGGCGGCCCCAAGGGGGGCGTGCTCGGCAGGGCTTTCCTCCAGCCCTTGGGGGTTGTCCTCAAAGGGCTCCGTCCGGGCGCTGAGCGCGGATTGCATTTCGGCGAAGCCTTCAGGGGCTTGGCCTGAATAGCTGGCCGCGCGAGCGGCGGCAGTGGGGCGATCCATCTGGTAGACGCGCGCGCCGGACGGCGCAGGTGTCTCCGGGCGGAACGCGCCCAAGGTCGCTCCGGCCACGGTTGTGGAGGCGCGGTGCCCGGCCTCGGCCAGCGCATGACGCAAGCCTGAGACGATCAGGCCCCGCACGGTGCCGGGATCGCGAAAACGCACCTCGGATTTGGCGGGATGCACGTTCACGTCCACAAGGGTTGGATCACATTCGATAAAGAGGGCCGCCGCCGGATGCCGGTCACGGCTGAGCACATCGCGATAGGCGGCCCGCAGCGCCCCAAGCAGCATCTTGTCGCGCACGGGGCGGCCATTAACGAAGAGAAACTGCGCCACTGCCGCGCCACGCGAATAGGTTGGCAGGGCGGCATATCCGGTCATCAATATGCCCTCGCGCTCCGTCTCTATCTTTAGTGCGTTCTCGGCAAATTCGCGGCCGAGCACGGTTTTGAGCCGCTCGTGCAGGGCGTCGAACATATCGCCGGTTGCCGCATCGGCGCGGAAAGTGACGCGCCCCTCGCCGCCGCCCGTCACGTCACGCAGGGTAAATGCGATGCTTGGCTCTGCCATGGCGAGGCGTTTGACTGTGTCAGTGATCGCTTGGGTCTCGGCCCGGTCGGACCGCATGAATTTAAGCCGTGCAGGCGTGGCGAAGAAGAGATCACGCAAGGTTATCACGGTGCCCGCGCTGAGCGCTGCGGGCCGGGGCGCGGTGATGTGGCCACCCATCGCGCTGATCTCGGCGGCGTCATGGCCCGGCGCGCGCGACGTGATCGTGAGCCGCCCAACCGCCCCGAGGGAGGCCAGCGCCTCACCGCGAAAGCCGAAGCTGTGGATGTTCAGAAGATCCGATCCATCGATCTTGGAGGTGGCATGGCGCGCAAGGGCCAGAGGCAGATCGGCAGGGGACATGCCGCAGCCATCATCGCTTACCCGGATCAAGGTTTTGCCACCATCGGCGTAGGCGACCTCGATCCGGCGCGCGCCTGCGTCGATGGCGTTCTCAACGAGTTCCTTAACAGCCGATGCGGGCCGCTCGACCACCTCGCCCGCCGCGATACGGTTGATCGCCGCCTCACCGAGCTGGCGGATTTGCGGGCGTGTTTCGCTTATATGGGGGGCGGGTGCGCTCATGCCACAAGGTTTAGCATGAGGAGCGGCGATTCTGGAAGGTGCAAAGCTGTGGTTGCATTGCTAGGATGCCCCAAGCGCAGAGGAGTACAGCGATGCAGGTTGATCAGGTGGATGGCAAGGTATTGGAGACATGGGACGCGGGTGAGGTTCATGCTGCATTTGAGGCAGGCGAGGTGGTGATCATTGATGTGCGCAGCCCGCAGGAATTCATGCTGGAGCATATTGGGGGATCGCTTTTGATGCCGATGTCCTCGTTTGAGGCGGCGGGTTTGCCGGGGCAGGGTGATAAGCGGATTGTGTTGATGTGTGCTGGCGGTGTGCGCTCAGAGCGGATGGCGCGTGTCGCGCTTGACGCAGGCTTTGATCGGATTGCGCATATGGGTGGCGGGTTCGGCGCGTGGAAGGCGGCAAAGCTGCCCTATCTGGGCACAGATTTTACCACTGGCGCGACGAAGCAGGTGAGATAGGCGGCGCCCCTCGTGAGGGGCGCGCCGAAAGTCCTAGGCCTCGCCGTGGCCTTTGGGGATCGGCAGGGGCGCGAGGGTCTTCGCACGTTTCTGCAAATGCCGCCCGATGACAACGCGGCTGATCTCGGTCGTGCCGTCCACGATCCGCAGCATCTGCGCAAGACGCGACAGGCGGTCCAATCCGTAGGGCTGCAAAAGGCCCATCCCGCCCAGCACTTGCGTGCAGGTATTGGCGGCCTTCAGCGCCGCATCCGGCACGAAGCGTTTGGCATGGGCGGCCATAAGCGGGCCTTCGTCAGTGCCGAGCGCTTGGGCGGCGGCGCGGTAGAGCAAACGCGAGGCTTCCAAGTCGGTCGCAACCTCGCCCAGCATCCATTGGATACCATCCAGATCGAGGTTTGTGCCGCCAAACATCTTGCGGTTGGACGAATAGGCCAGCGCGGTATCCAGCGCCGATTGCATCAACCCGCAGCACCCCGATGCGATGGAGACACGGGCGATGTCGATGGCCATGAGTGAGCCTTGCAGGCCTTGGCCCTCGGGCAGGATGATGTTGTCGGCGCTGACGATCACATCCTTCATGTACATCTCGGACATGGGCAGGAAATTATACGATGGCGTCTCGTAGAGCGGACCGAAGCTGAGGCCTTTTGCATCCGCTGGAATGGCGATCATCGCCATGTCCTTGTGGCCTGGCGCATCGGTCATCTTGACCACTGTGAAGTAGATATCCGCCTCGCCCGCGAGGCTCACCCATGCCTTGGCGCCGTTGATCGTGTAGGTGCCGTTGCCATTGTCCACGGCGCGCGAATACATATTTACCGGGTCGGAGCCTGATTGTGGCTCGGACAATGCGAAATTGGCCAGCTTGGTGCCTGATGTCAGGCCCCGCGCCCACTCTGCTTTGAATGCATCAGTGCCATATCCGCAGCCTGCGAACGTGCAGATATTGTGCATCGAGAGGGCAAATGCATAGGCACCATCGCCGCGCCCCAGCTCCTCATAAACGCGGATGCCTTCCGACAGGGGAAGGCCTTGGCCGCCAAACTCAACCGGGGCATAAAGCCCGGTGAGGCCCATCGCGCCCGCCTTGGTCGAGGTGTCGCGCGGCCATTTGGCGGTGCGGTTCCACGCGTCTACATTCGGGATCACGTCCTCGGCGCAATGTTTGCGCGCGGCGGTGATGACGGTGTCGAGGGTGTGGGGTGATTGAAAGCTCATCTCAGCGAATCCATGTATTTGTCTGACAATTAATTGTCTGACATATGTTTTTACCCGTGGCGAGCAAAACTATTTGGCTCCGGACCACTTGTCGCAGGGCTTTGGCTGGTGGCAAAGAAAAAGGCCCCGAGCATATGCGCCCGGGGCCTCAGGTTTCTCATGGCCGTCTCAGGGAGGAGTATCAGCCTTTGGAGAACTCAGGATAGGCTTCCATGCCCAGCTCTGTGGTGTCGAGACCGTTGACTTCGGCCTCTTCGCTGACACGGATGCCGATGGTCGCCTTGAGCACGATCCACAGGATCAGGCAGGCCCCGAAGGTGAACACACCGTAGGCGAAGATGCCCAGAAGCTGCGTCATGAGGTTCGCATCGCTGTTGTAGAACACAACCGCGATGGTGCCCCAGATCCCCGCAAAGAGGTGCACCGGGATCGCGCCAACAACATCGTCGATCTTGAACTTGTCCAGCATCGGCACCGTGAGAACCACGATGATACCGCCCACTGCACCGATCCAGAGCGCACCGAAAAGCGACGGCGCCAGAGGTTCGGCTGTGATGGACACGAGACCGGCCAGCGCGCCGTTCAGCACCATGGTGAGGTCGATCTTTTTGTAGACCAGTTGCGTCATGATCAAAGCGGCGGCTGCACCGGCGGCTGCGGCCATGTTGGTGTTGGCGAAGATGCGGCTGACGTCAGAGATGTCGCCCACGGTGCCCGCGGCCAGTTGCGAGCCGCCGTTGAAGCCAAACCAGCCGAGCCACAGGATGAACGTACCCAATGTGGCAAGCGCAAGGTTGGAGCCCGGGAACGGGTTCACTTTGCCCTCTTTGGTATATTTGCCCAAGCGCGGCCCAAGGATGATTGCGCCCGCCAAAGCCGCCCAGCCACCCACGGAGTGCACAACTGTGGAGCCCGCAAAGTCCGAGAAGCCCGCTTCAGACAGCCAGCCGCCGCCCCACTGCCACGAGCCCGAGATTGGATAGAAGACGCCCGTCAGCACCACGACGAAGATCAGGAAGGGCCAAAGCTTGATCCGCTCGGCCAAAGCACCCGACACGATTGAGGCGGTGGCGGCCACGAAGACCAGTTGGAAGAAGAAATCTGACCCGATGGAGGCATAGCCCAGATCGGCGTCCGCCGCGGCGATGCCCACAGGGTCCAGCACGGTCTGGTCAAAGAAAGGCCCCACCCAACCTGCGATGGTCCAACCATCGCCGGGATACATCAGGTTGAAGCCGATGAGCCAATACATGATCGCGGCAAATGAGAAGAGCGCTATGTTCTTGGTCAACTGCATCGCCACGTTTTTGGAGCGCACGAGGCCCGCCTCCAGCATGGCAAACCCTGCGGCCATGAAGAAAACCAGAAAGCCCGCCACGAGAAAGAGCAGCGTGGTCATGATGTAGGGGCCGATTTCGTCGAAAGTTGGCGCAGGCGCATCCTGTGCCAGCGCCATGGACGGGAGCGCAAGAAGTGCTCCGCCCAGCGTCAGTGTCTTGAAGGTGTTCATTGTCATGTCCTTTCCCCGCGCGCCGTTCACAGCGCGTCCTCATTGGTCTCGCCGGTGCGCACGCGCATGGCCTGATTGATGTCCACCACGAAGATTTTACCGTCCCCGATCTTGCCGGTCTTGGCGGCGGCGGCGATGGTTTCGACCACTTGGTCGGCCATGCTGTCGGCCACGCCGATCTCCAGCTTGATCTTGGGCACGAAATTCACGGCATATTCAGCGCCGCGATAGATTTCCGTATGGCCCGATTGGGCACCGAACCCCTTGATCTCGGTGACCATCATGCCGCGCACGCCGATACCCGTCAGCGCTTCGCGGACTTCTTCAAGCTTGAAGGGCTTGATTGTCGCAATGATGAGTTTCACGTCCCACTCCCCTTATTTTGCCCGCAGATGTGCAGGCATTGTGCAGGTGCAGCAAAGGCTCATGGTGAGGGATTCTCAAAGGCAGAGCGGGGTATTTTGGCGGGCTCGCCTGGGGTGATCGTCTAAATTTTGTGCAAAATGACACCAGCGCACAAAATTTGGGCGGACGAAAAAACGCAAAGCCGGGTGCATCGCCCCTCTACTTTTGTCGCGGGGGCGGGTAGTGTCTTGCAAAATCAAAGGCTCCGGGCAGGGGTGGCATGAGCAATACAGGACGGCGTAAACCCCCCTTGGTGGCGGATAAGCGCAAACCCAAATCCAAACCTAAACCCAAGCCGGCGCCGAGGCGTAGGCGGGCCACCCCGCGCGCCAAGGGTGGCATTCTGCGCCGCCTCTTCGGCGGGCTTTTGCGCTGGATCTGGCGGATCGTGTGGGGCGTAGGCTGGCGGGTGGCGGTGTTTGTGGGGCTCATTGTTGGGCTGGCCACGGGATATACCTATACAACGCTGCCGGATGTCTCGGCGCTTCTGGACGGGCGCGCGCGTGGCTCTGTGACCTTGCTCGACCGGGATGGGGATGTGTTTGCGTGGCGCGGGGATCAGTTTGGTGGGGCGGTGACGGCGGAATCTGTGTCGCGCCATTTGCGCAATGCGGTGATCGCGGTCGAGGACAGACGCTTTTATAGCCATTTCGGGATCAGCCCGCGCGGCGTAGCCTCGGCGGTGCGTATCAATATGAGCGAGGGGCGCGGGCCGTTGCAGGGCCATGGCGGCTCCACCATCACGCAGCAGACGGCGAAGCTTCTCTGCCTTGGCGTGGAATATGTCGAATCCGAATGGGAGAGCGAGCGTGAATATGTGCGCGATTGCCGCCGTGGATCGCTGGCGCGCAAGGCCAAGGAGGCAATTTACGCACTGGCGATGGAGGTCAAGTATTCGAAGGATGAAATCCTGTCGATTTACCTCAATCGTGCCTATCTGGGGGCGGGCGCATATGGGGCCGAGGCCGCTGCACAGCGCTATTTTGGTAAACCGGCAGTGGCGCTGGACCCTGCCGAGGGCGCAATGATTGCGGGGCTTTTGACCGCCCCCTCAACCCTCGCGCCCACCTCCAATATTGAGCGCAGCCAGAACCGCGCGGCGACCGTGCTGCGCCTGATGGCCGAGCAGGGATATCTGAGCGCGGATGAAGCGCGCGAGGCGCAGGCCAACCCGGCAGAGCTTTCCGACGCCGCCGCCCGGCAGGCAGGCGGGTACTTTGCCGATTGGGTCATGGCCTCGGGTCCTGAGTTTTTCACCCGTGACACGACCGAGGATGTCATCATCCGCACCACGCTGGATCAGCGGTTGCAAACAGCCGCCGAAGACGCGCTGCGCGTTATTTTCGAGACCAAAGTGCGAGAAGGGTCCAAGGCCCAGGCGGCCATTGTGGTGATGAGTGCGGATGGCGCGGTGCGCGCCATGGTCGGCGGGCGGCAGAGCAAGATATCGGGCGGGTTCAACCGCGCGACCCAAGCGAACCGTCAGACCGGGTCGAGCTTCAAACCCTTCGTTTATGCCACAGCGCTTGAGCTTGGCTATTCCAGCCAGGACACGATTGTGGACGAGCCATATTGCCTCAACATCGCAGGCTCGGGCGCGTGGTGTCCGAGCAATTACGACAACCGCTTCCATGGCCGTGTGACCCTGACCGAGGCGCTGGCGAAGTCTTATAACATTCCTGCGGTGAAGATATCGGAGAGTGTGGGCCGTGACCTCGTGCGCAAAGTGGCCAGCGATTTTGGCATAGCAAGCGATCTGGCCGATGGCCCTGCTCTGGCGCTGGGCGCGTCCGAGAGCACGCTTCTGGAGATGTCGGGCGCTTATGCGGGGATACTCAACGGCGGATCGTCGGTCACGCCTTATGGCCTCGTGGAGCTGCGTCTTTTGGGGCAGGATGAGCCGCTGATGGGCACGGGCGGCGGTATTGGAGAGCGGGTGATCCGCCAAGAGGCCGCCGAAGAGCTAACCTATATGATGCACCGCGTTGTGCATGGCGGCACGGGCGGGCGTGCCCTGCTTCCGGGGCGCGAGGCGGCGGGCAAGACCGGCACGACACAGGCTGCGCGCGATGCGTGGTTTCTGGGCTTTACCGCCGATTACGTGGCGGGCGTCTGGATGGGCTATGACGACAACACGCCGCTCACGGGTGTGACGGGTGGGGGCCTTCCCTCCGAGATCTGGCACGAGGTGATGGTGCGTGTGCATGAAGGATTGCCCGCGCGCCCCCTGCCAATGATCCGCGTGCCCGATAGGCCTGTGGCAGACGGCTTCGGCTTTGGCGATGGCCAGCAGGGCGTACCGGCAGGTCAGGAGCGTCCCGCGTGGCAAGAGGACCGCAACGGGCCTATCGAGAATATTCTGAGGAAGCTCTTGGGCGGCGGGTAGACAGCAGCGCTTGGATTACTGCGCTTAGCCGGCAGTTTTCAGATCCGCGATAAGCCCGTCAATATCGCCGTTGCGACGATCCAGCATGGAGCCGATTTCCGTCCGCTCGCTCAGGCGCAGGCTGATGCCTTCGATCACCATATCGAAGAAGAGATCCTTGCCCGACCGGTCAGAGACCAAAAACCGCACCTCGAAGGGCGATTCGCCCCGCAGATAGACTGTCGAGCGGACCTCATGCCAGGATTTGACCTCGCGCACGTCTTTCACTTCGATCCGGCCGCCGACAAACTCGTTGAACCGCTTGCCGTATTTGCGCGCGACATAGCCGCGAAACGCGTCCGTATAGGCACGCATCTGTCCGGCGCTTGCGCGGCGCGCATCCGCGCCAAGGGTTGATTGGGCGATGATGTTCACATCCGCATAGCGGGTGAAAATACGCTCGAACTCTTTGATCATCGCGTTGAGACCACGGCCCGAGGCGATGACGCCGTTGATCTCCTCCACGACCTTATTCACCAGCGCCTTGGCGGACGCGTCGGTCAAGGCGACGGCGGGCATGGGGGCTGCCATCGCGACCGCGGCGGCACCGCCAAGAACAAAACGACGCGTAAGATTATTGGTCATATGGGTCCTCATACGGGTCTGAAACTGCGGATGCTCCGCTATCATATGGGTCGGCGAACCCTTCAGAGCCACCCCCGCTCACCTTGAAACGGCGGTTTTGCAGATAAATTGAGCGGGTTGCCGCGTAGCTGTCGGCGGATTCGTACAAAACACTGTCGATTGTATCGCTGAACTGCCCTCGATTGGTGAGGCTGGACGAGGCTGACGCGGCAGTCCCATAGAACCTTTCTGGCGATTCGACCGCATAGGAGAGCGGATTGGTAAACAGATCCACCACTTTGCCCACTGCGTCACGCGTTGTGGCTGCGCCCAAGAAAGGAAGCTCTACCAGTGGGCCTTCATGCACGCCCCACACATAGAGGGTCTGGCCGAAATCAGCGCCGGATTTTCGCGGCATGTTGAGGTCGGTGGCTGTATCAAAAAGCCCGCCGAGACCAATCGTGGTGTTCACAATGAAGCGGTAAAGATCCGTGCTCATCGCGCGGCCATTGCCTTGGAGCGCACTGTTCACGATGGCCGAGGGAAGCGACAGGTTGGTCGCAAAGTTGCTGACCAGCGTTTCCACATCATCTGGAATGGCCTTGGCATACCCAACCCCGGCAGGGCGCACGATGGCCCGGTCAACGGAGCGGTTAAACTCGTGCATCTTGCGGTTTTCGGCCTCATAGGGGTCAAACGGCTCGCCCCGCGTGAGGGCCGGGTCGGGCGTGCCGCAAGCCGCAATCAAAAGGGTCGCTGCCAATGCAAGCACAGGGCGCCTGCACCAAGGCTCGGAAGGGTTTGGGTGTTGGCTCACAGGCGGCATTCCAGTTTTAAATCGTTTCGGGCGTGGATTACGTTAGTATTTGGGTCGTGTCGGGCCGTTGCAGGCACCAGATAGAATCACCCAGACCCTAGCACAGAGCAGAACAGATTCACCCAAATGCATGGAGCGAATTAGCTCTTCACCGGGTTCGATGCAAGCTATGGGGACCAGATGGGGCCCATGTGTGACTTTTCCCACGGGGTGCGGCATTTGGCGTTTCCTTCGTCGCGGGCGCGCGGTAGCGTCCAGTGAAACATAGATATTGAAGGACGCGATGATGGGTCAATTTGAGACAAAACTGGCGGCAATGGGGGTGGCTTTGCCGGATGCCCCGGCGCCCGCCGCCAATTATGTGCCATACGTGCAGGTGGGCGATATCGTCTACGTCTCGGGCCAGATCAGCCAGAATGAGGCGGGTCTGATAAAGGGCAAGCTGGGCGATGATATGAGCACTGAAGCGGGTGCTGAAGCTGCGCGCGCCTGTGCGATCTCGCTTTTGGCGCAGGTCAAGGCGGCGTGTGGCGGCGATCTGGACCGGCTCGTGCGGGTCGTGAAGCTCACGGGGTTCGTGAACTCCACGCCCGATTATACCGAGCAGCCGCAGGTGATCAACGGCGCGTCCAACCTCATTGGTGATGCGCTGGGCGATGTAGGCAAACACGCCCGCGCGGCCGTTTCGGCGGTGGCACTTCCACTGGGCGTCGCGGTGGAAATCGAAGGCATCTTTCAGATCAAATGAGGCTCCATCCGGCGTTTTTGCACGCGCCGCTGGCGCATCGTGCACTGCACGATAAGGGCGCAGGGCGGCCTGAGAATTCGCGCCGTGCTATAGAGGCGGCGATATCGGCGGGCTATGGCATCGAAGTGGACGTACAGCTGTCCTGCGATGGTGTGGCCATGGTCTTTCACGACTATGCTTTGACGCGTCTGACGGGTGCCGACGGGCTTGTTGCCGAGCGTAGCGCCGCAGAGCTGGGCCAGATGCCGCTTTCGGGCGGTGCGGAGGGCATCCCGACACTTGCCGAGGTTCTGACGCTTGTTGATGGGCGTGCGGCGCTTTTGGTGGAACTGAAGGACCAGCATGGCGCGATGGGAGCTGGGGATGGCGCGTTGGAGCGGGCTGTGGCGCGCGACGTTGCGGGTTATGCCGGACCACTGGCCGTGATGTCGTTTAATCCGCACATGGTGCTGGCCTTGCGGGATTTGGCCCCGGACGTGCCGCGCGGGATCGTCACCAGCGCCTATGACCCGAGCGATGTGGATTGGGCGCAACTGCCCGCCGCCACGCGGGACCATTTGCGCCAGATTGCCGAGTATGACGAGGCGGAGTGCAGCTTCATCAGCCATGAGCGGGATGATCTGGCGCGGGGGCGCGTGGCCGATCTGAAATCGAAAGGGGCGGCAGTGCTGACATGGACCGTGCGCAGCGCTGAGCAGGAACGACAGGCGCGCCGCGTGGCGGATAACATCACCTTCGAGGGCTATCTCGCGCCGCATCCGGGTTGATCCCCCGCGCGGGCGCGCCATTTTGTAAGGCCTGAGCAGGGGCACCCGATGACTGAGACCGAAGCTGAGACCGAGATCATCATCCGCGCCTATGGCTCCATCGCCGAGATCGGGCCGGAGGCATGGGATGCCTGCGCCTGCCCCGAGGCGGCGGGCGGCGCGCGGGCCGAAGACCCATTCACGACCTATCGTTTCTTGCAGGCGTTGGAGGAGAGCGGATCGGTCGGGCCCGGCACCGGCTGGCAAGGGCAATACCTGACCGCCGAGCAGAGTGGCGAGATTATTGGCTGCGCGCCGCTTTATGCAAAATCGCACAGTCAGGGCGAATACATCTTCGATCACAACTGGGCCCATGCCTATGAGCGGGCGGGTGGGCGCTATTATCCCAAATTGCAAATGGCTGTGCCGTTCACGCCCGCGACGGGGCGGCGCTTGCTTGCGCGGCCCGGTTTTGAGGACATGGGCCGTGCGGCTCTGGTGCAAGGCGCGGTGGGGCTTGGCGAGCGCAATGGGCTGTCCTCGCTGCACATCACGTTTTGCAGCGAGGAGGAGGCCGACAGCGCCGCTGACTTGGGCCTTATGCCGCGCCGGAGCCAGCAGTTTCATTGGGTCAACGAGAATTATGGCGATTTCGATGGCTTCCTCACCGCGCTCAGCGCCCGCAAGCGCAAGAACATCCGCAAGGAACGCGCCCGCGCGCAGGGTTTCGGCGGGGAAATCGTGCAACTCACCGGCGACCAGATCGAGCCGCACCATTGGGATGCGGTCTGGGAGTTTTACCAAGACACCGGCGCGCGCAAATGGGGCACGCCATACCTGACCCGCAGGTTCTTTGATCTGGCGCAGGAGCGGTTGCGCGACGATATCCTGCTGATTTTGGCCATGGACGGGGATCGTCCGGTGGCGGGTGCCGTGAACTGGATCGGGGCCTCGGCGCTATATGGCCGCTATTGGGGCTGCGTCGAGGACCACCCGTGCCTGCATTTTGAGCTGTGCTATTATCAGGCGATTGACTATGCGATTGTCCACGGTTTGGCCCGCGTGGAGGCGGGCGCGCAAGGCGAGCACAAGCTGGCGCGCGGCTATCTGCCCGTGGCCACACATTCGATGCACTGGCTGCGCGATCCGGGGTTTGCGGAGGCGGTGGCAGATTATCTTCGGGCCGAGGCGCGGGCGGTGGAGGATGATATTGACATCCTCACCTCCTACGGCCCATTTCGCAAATCAAACATGGAGGATCACCAATGACCGAACGTCTGAGCGAGACCGCCCGAGAGACCATGATCGAGCCGCTTCTGGCCAATGGATGGGCCATGGAAGACGGGCGCGACGCGATCCGCAAAGAGTTCAAATTCGCCGATTTCGCCAGTGCGCTGGGATGGATGGTGCAGGCAGGGGTCTGGGCCGAGAAATGGGACCATCACCCCGAATGGAGCAACGTCTACAGCCGTGTGAGCGTGGTGCTGACCACCCATGATGTGGACGGTCTGAGCGCGCTGGATGCCAAGCTTGCGCGGAAGATGGATAAGCTTTTCGGCGGGTAGCGTGCCGCAGGCCGGGTGATATTGGGTATTTAGACCAAGAAAAAGCCGCAGGCGCGATATGTGCCTGCGGCTTTGACTTTTACAGAGCGGCGACGATCGCCTCGCCGGCGGAGACTTCGCAGGCGCCGGGATTTTCTTCTTCGTGCAGCAAGGTGACTTTGCCGTCCTCGACCACCATCGCGTAGCGTTTGGAGCGCTCCATCAGGCCGACGGGGGCTGCGGAAAACTCCATCCCGATGGCTTTGGTGAAGGTGCTTTCCGCATCGCCAAGCATAGTGATGCCCGCGGCAGACGCGCCTGTGACCTCGCCCCATGTGCCCATCACAAAGGGGTCGTTGACGGAGATGCAGATCACCTCCTCCACGCCCTTGGCGCTGAGCGCGTCCTTGGTGCGGATGAAGCTCGGGACATGGGCCGAGTGACAGGTGGGGGTGAACGCGCCGGGCACGGCGAAGATCACGACCTTGCGGCCGCTCAGCTTTTCCGACAGCTCAATCTGCTCGGGGCCGTCCTTGCCCATATGGGTGAGGGTTGCGTTGGGAAGTGTGTCGCCTTTTGAAATGGTCATGGGTCGCATCCTGTCTGGTCATGAGGTTTGATTGTCGCGTAGATATAGGCCGCGTGGCGCGGTGGCTATGGGAAATTTTGGAAGGATTGTTATGGGGCATGTGGTTGTGATTGGCGCTGGGCAGGCCGGGTCGGCCCTTGTGGCGCGGCTGCGCAATCGCGGTTTCGAGGGCGAAGTGACGTTGATCGGGGCCGAGGCGGTGCCGCCCTATCAGCGCCCCCCCTTGTCGAAGAAATACCTTCTGGGCGAGATGGATCTGGAGCGGCTTTATCTGCGGCCCGAGAGTTTTTATGCCGAGCACTCGATTGATATGCGCCTTGGGGTGGCGGTGACAGGCATCGACCGTGCCGCGCGCGAGGTGCATCTGGGGGCCGCGCGCCTGAGCTATGACCATCTGGTACTGACCACGGGGTCCACGCCACGCCGCCTGCCCGCAGCCATCGGCGGCGATCTGGAGGGCGTGCATGTGGTGCGCGATCTGGCGGATGCGGACGCGATGGAGCCGCGTTTTGTCTCTGGGGCGCATGTGCTGATCGTCGGGGGGGGCTATATCGGGCTGGAGGCGGCGGCGGTGGCGGCCTCCAAGGGCCTGCGTGTGACGTTGGTGGAGATGTCGGAGCGGATCTTGCAGCGTGTCGCGGCCCCCGAGACGTCGGATTATTTCCGCGCCTTGCACGGCGCGCATGGGGTGGATATCCGCGAGGGCGTGGGGCTTGAAACCTTGCTGGGGGAGGGGCGTGTGCGGGGTGCGCGCCTGTCGGACGGAACCGAGATCGACGTGGATTTTGTCATCGTCGGCGTGGGGATTGCGCCCGGCACTGGGCTGGCCGAGGCGGCGGGGCTGGAGCTTGACAATGGCATCCGCTGTGACGCGCAGGGGCGCACCAGCGATGCGCATATCTGGGCCGCAGGCGATTGCGCGAGCTTTCCCTACCGCGCGAGCCAGCTTCGCCTTGAGAGCGTGCCCAACGCGATTGATATGGCGGAATGCGTGGCCGACAATATCATGGGCGCGGATACTGCATATGTCCCGAAGGTGTGGTTCTGGTCGGATCAATACGACGTGAAACTTCAGATCGCGGGGCTCAATACCGGCTATGATCGCATCGTGACGCGCCCCGAGGAGGCGGAGGGGGCGGTGTCCTATTGGTATTACCGCGGCAGCACCCTTCTGGCGGTGGACGCGATGAACGCGCCGCGCGCCTACATGGTGGGCAAGCGGCTGATCGAGAGCGGGATGTCGCCCGATCCTGCGCTTGTGGCTAATACTGGCGTCGCGTTGAAATCGCTTTTGTCCGCGTGAGGATCATTGCCGGAGAGTGGCGCGGGCGGCGGCTGGCCTCGGTGGGGGCGGGCGACGCGGGCGCGGCGCTACGGCCCACGGGCGACCGGGTGCGCGAGAGTGTGTTTAATGTGCTGGCCGGTGCCATGGGAGACCCTGTGCCGGGCGCGCAGGTCCTGGACCTTTTTGCGGGCACGGGGGCCTTGGGGCTGGAGGCGTTGTCGCGGGGGGCGGCGGAGGCTGTTTTTGTGGAAAACGGTGCGGCGGCGCTGAAGCTCTTGGACGAGAATATCACGCTTTTCCGGGCGGGCGCGCGGGCGCGGGTGCTGCGCCGGGATGCGCGAGCGCTTGGGCCAGTGCGTGAGGGGCCAGTGCCTGCGACCTTGGTTTTCCTTGATCCGCCTTATGGGCGCGGCCTCGGGGAGGAGGCGCTTGAGGCGGCCCTAAAGGGAGGATGGATCGCGCAAGGCGCGTTGATCGTCTGGGAAGAGGGCGCGCCGATCAGGCCGCCTGCGGGGCTGAGGCTGCGCGATGCGCGGCGCTATGGGGCGGCGACACTCTCGATCCTTGAGAAGATCTGAGGCTTAGACCCGCTCGATCAGGATCGCCCTGAAATCATTGACATTCGTGAGGGTCGGCCCCGGTACGACCTGCGCGCCGATCCGTGCGAAAAAGCTGTGGGCGTCGTTTTTGTCCAGCGCATCTGCCGCATCCGGGCCAAGGCGGAGCGTGTCCGGCCCGATGATGGCTCCCGCCACTTCCGCCGCACCATCCACCCCGTCCGTGTCACAGGCGATCGCGTGAATGCCGGGCGCGCCCTTGAGGGCCAGCGCGAGGGCCAGCGCGAATTCCGCATTCGGTCCGCCGATCCCGGTGCCCCGGTGGGTGACGGTCAGCTCGCCACCCGACATGAGCAATATGGGCGCGTCCGAGCTGTGCAGCGTGGCCTGAAGCTCCAGCGCCTCGCGGGCCTGTGCGGCGGCCACATCGCGCGCCTCGCCCTCCAGAGCGTCGCCAATGATATGCACGCTGATCCCTTCGGCGCGTGCCATCTTTGCGGCAGCGGCGAGCGATTGTGACGGGGCGGCATAGATCACATTCTCGACCCGGCTGAGGCGTTTGTCGCCCGGCGCAAGGGGCGCGCCGCCTGCCTTGAGATAGGCCCCGATGGCCTCGGGCGGCGTGACGTTGAAGCGCTCCAGTAAGGCTAGCGCCCCCGCTGCATCGCCGGGATCGCCCACGGTCGGGCCGCTTGCGATTTCCGCAGGATTGTCGCCCGGTACATCCGAGATCATCAGCGCGAGCATCCGTGCAGGATAAGCCGCTGCCGCAAGCTTTCCGCCTTTGACGTCAGAGAGCTGCTTGCGGATGGAGTTCATCGCCCCGATGGGCGCGCCGCTGGCCAGAAGCGCGTCGGTGAGCGCGCGTTTCTCCTCCAGCGTTATGCCGCCCGAGGGCGCGATCAAAAGCGCCGATCCACCGCCAGAGATAAGCGCGAGCACGAAATCATTCTCCCCAAGACCTTCCAAGAGGGCCAGCATCCGCTTGGTGGCCTCCACCCCAGCGGCGTCCGGCACCGGATGTGCGGCCTCGACAATCTCGATACCTTTGCAGGCACGGGCATAGCCATAGCGCGTGATCACCAGACCTTCGCAAGGGCCCCATTCGGCCTCCACCGCTTCGGCCATCCGGGCCGAGGCTTTGCCCGCACCGATCACCACCACACGCCCCTCCGGGCGGGGGGGCAAGGCAGCGGCGAGGCTTTGCATCGGGTCGGCCACGGCGACCGCGCGGTCAAAAAGGCGGCGCAGGAGGGCTGCGGGGTCTGAGATATGCGTCACAATGTTGGGCTTTCGGCTTGGTGTCGGGATCGCATCTGCGAATTTGCGCATCATGTTAGCGGTCACGCGGGCGGGCCAAAAGCGGATTTTGTGCGGTTTGCGGCAAAATCTGCACGCAGCGGCACAGGTGACGCCATGGTTGACAATGGGCGGTGCGCGCGCGACAGACCGGGCCATGATCATGACGTTTCTCCAAGTGGGCCTCGGCGGGGCCATCGGCGCGATGCTGCGCTTTGGCGCGGGGCTGTTGCTTAGCCGCACGGGCGGGCAGGGGTTTCCCATCGCCATGCTCAGCGTAAATGTGCTCGGCTCGTTCCTGATGGGGCTGTTCTTCGTGTGGTCGCTGCACCGGGGTTTTGAGGGGCTCACCCCCTTCGTCATGGCCGGAATTTTGGGTGGGTTCACCACCTTCTCGGCCTTCTCTCTGGAGGCGTTTACATTGTTCGAACGCGGGCAAGTGGGCGCGGCCGCAGCTTACGTGGCGCTGTCGGTGGGCCTGTCGATTGGCGCTCTGGTGGTTGGCATTTGGGCCGCGCGGGGGGTGCTGGCATGAGCCGGGTTCAGACAATTTACATCGCCAAGGGCGAAGCGGATCAGCGGCTGGACCGGTGGCTGCGCCGCCGCTTTCCGAACCTGCGCCAAAGCCAGATCGAGAAGATGTGCCGCAAGGGGGATCTGCGGATCGAGGGTGGGCGGGTGAAGCCCTCCACCCGGCTGGAAGAGGGGCAGATCGTGCGCGTGCCGCCGATTTCAGACGCGGCCCCGGTGCATGAGGGGCCACGGCGCGTGACGGATGCCGATGCGGCGATGATCCGGGCCTGTGTGATCTACCGCGACGATCATGTGATCGCGCTGAACAAGCCACCCGGCCTGCCGGTGCAGGGTGGATCGAAACAACATCGCCATGTGGATGGTCTGGCCGAGGCGTTGCGCTTTGATCTGGATGAAAAACCCCGGCTCGTGCACCGTCTCGATAAGGATACGTCCGGTGTTTTGATTCTGGCCCGCACCCGTGAGGCGGCCAAGGGCCTGACGGCGGCGTTCCGGCACCGGGCCACGCGCAAGATATACTGGGCCGCGATTGCGGGCGTGCCTTTGCCGCGTATGGGTACGATCAAATACGGGCTTTTGAAAGCGCCGGGGCATGGGGCCAAGGGCGAGGGCGAGAAGATGCATTGCATCCATCCCCGCGAAGTGCACAGCACCGAGGGCGCGAAACACGCAACCACCGATTACGCCGTGCTTGAGGCGGCGGGCAGCCGCACGTCATGGGCCGCTCTGGTGCCGGTGACGGGCCGCACGCACCAGCTTAGGGCGCATATGGCCGAGTTGGGCCATCCCATCATCGGTGACGGGAAATATGGCGGGTCGGGGCAGGAAAACCTGGGCGACGGCTGGGGCGCACAATTGGGCGGCGATATCAGCCGCAAGCTGCACCTGCACGCGCGCTCGCTGAAGATTGAACACCCTGTGACCAAGGCGATGCTGCATATCACGGCCCCCTTGCCCGCGCATATGGAGCATACGTGGGAGACGTTCCAATGGCGTGCGTCTGATGTGCCAGCGGACCCGTTTGAGGACATGGAATGAGTGGTCGGCTTCGGCTGATCCTCTTTGATGTGGACGGCACATTGGTGGACAGTCAGGGCGATATCGTGGCCGCGATGAATGCGGCCTTTGCCGCCCAAGGGCTGGACGCACCGGGGCGCGCCGAGATCCTCAGCATTGTTGGTCTGTCGCTGGAGGTGGCGATCCCGCGTCTGGCGCCCGCTCTCGATCCGGCGCGGCAGGTGGCGATGGTTCAGGGCTACAAGGATGCATACATGGTGCTCAGGGCCAAGTCTGGCGCGGCGGAATCCTCGCCGCTCTATCCCGGTGCGCGGGCGGCGTTGGAACGGCTATCCCTGCGCCCCGAGACTATCCTTGGCGTGGCCACGGGCAAGTCGCGCAGGGGTTTGGACAAATTGCTGGAGGGGCATGGCTTGCAGCGCATGTTCACTACACAGCAGGTGAGTGACCACCACCCGTCAAAACCGCACCCGTCGATGATCCACGCGGCCCTGCATGAAGCCGGTGTTGAGGCGCAGGACGCGGTGATGATCGGCGATACCAGCTTTGACATGGACATGGCGCGCGCCGCAGGTGTGGCCGCGATTGGTGTCGCGTGGGGCTATCATCCGGTGGACGCGCTGGGATCGGCGCACCATATCATTGAGGATTTTGGCGCGCTGGACGGCGTGCTTGAGGCTCTGTGGGAGGCGGCACGATGAGTGAGTGGAGACCCAAACGATTCTGGGAGACCGCGCATGTGGCCGAGGCCGAGGGTGGGTTTGAGGTGCTTTTGGACACGCGCCCTGTGCGCACCCCGGCCAAGGCGGCGCTCAGGGTGCCCACCCGCGCGATGGCCGAGGCCGTGGCCGCCGAATGGGACGCGCAGATCGAAAAGGTGGACCCCGCGTCCATGCCCGTCACGCGGTCGGTCAATGCGGCGATTGACAAGCTGAGCATACAGCGCGCCGAAGTGGCAGACATGATCGCGGGCTATGGCGACACGGATTTGCTGTGTTACCGCGCCGAGAGTCCGCAAGAATTGGTCGAGCGGCAGGCGTCACTTTGGGACCCGCTTCTGGATTGGGCCGATTCGGATCTTGGCGCGCGACTTCGGCCCGTAAGCGGTGTCATGCACACTCCGCAGGACGTGGGCGCGCTCGAAACCTTGCGGCAAATCGTGCATGGCTTTGATGATTTTGAGCTGACGGCGCTGCATGATCTGGTGGGGCTTTCAGGGTCTATCGTGCTTGGCCTGGCGGCGGTGCGTGGGGCGCAAGATATTGAAACCCTTTGGGATTTATCGCGCTTGGACGAGGCTTGGCAGGCCGAGCTTTGGGGCACGGATGATGAGGCCGAGGAAATGGCAGCCATAAAGCGTGAGGCATTTTTGCACGCTTTGCGGTTTTTCCACCTCGCACAGGCGCGCTGAGCCTGCCTCCGTTATAACCTGACGTTAGGTCAAGAGGGGGGCGAAGTATCTTTTTTCGTGATACGACCCTTGACCTTTGTGAATGAATCCTTCCATTCTCCAACGCGCTGAGCGGGCTTTTGGCCTGGTCATGCGTAATTCGATCTGGCTCAAACAATTGAGCTGAATGAACCACCCCCCTGAATGGGTGGATAATCAGGAAGAGGTAAACATGAAAAAATCCGTATTTCTTGGCGCGCTGACCGTCGCTGGCGTGACCGCTGGTGTCGCTGCCGCCGGTACGCTTGACGATGTCAAAGCACGCGGCACGCTGAACTGCGGCGTTACAACCGGTCTCATCGGCTTCGCAGCCCCCGACGCAAACGGCGTCTGGGACGGCTTCGACGTTGGCGTGTGCCGCGCTGTTGCTGCTGCTGTGCTGGGCGATGCCACGGCGGTGGAATTCGTTCCCACAACCGGCAAAACGCGCTTCACCGCACTGGCTTCGGGCGAAATCGACATGCTGGCGCGTAACACCACATGGACCTTCAGCCGCGACGTCGATCTGAAGTTCGAATTTGTCGGCATCAACTATTATGACGGCCAGGGCTTCATGGTTCCCAAGGCGCTGGGCGTAAGCTCCGCCAAGGAACTGGACGGCGCGACCGTTTGTATCCAGACTGGCACAACGACCGAACTGAACCTTGCGGACTTCTTCCGTAAGAACAACATCAGCTACGAGCCCGTGCCGATTGAAACCAACGCCGAAGGCCAGCAGCTCTATCTTGCCGGCGCGTGCGACACCTACACGACCGACGCTTCAGGCCTCGCCGCAACACGTGCCGCGTTTGAGAACCCCGCAGATCACGTCGTTCTGCCCGAAATCATCTCGAAAGAGCCGCTCGGCCCGCTGGTCCGTCACGGTGATAACGAGTGGGCAGACGTTGTGCGCTGGACGCTGAACGCTCTGATCGCAGCAGAAGAGTTGGGTGTGACCTCCGCTAACGTGGCCGATATGGCCGCTGCAGCAGGCGACAACCCTGAGATCAACCGTCTGGTTGGCACCGAGGGCAACCTTGGCGAGCAACTGGGACTTGACGCAGACTGGGCCGCGAAAGCGATCATGGTTGGCGGCAACTACGGTGAGCTGTTTGAGAAAAACATTGGTGAGAACACTCCGATCGGTCTGGCCCGTGGCCTGAACGCTCAGTGGACCGATGGTGGCCTGCTCTACACACCGCCCTTCCGCTAAACCGGGATTGTGTCTTGAAGGGCGCGGCAATCGCCGCGCCCTTCTCACTTGAAGCGACCGCAGCGGAGGCATCACATCTGGTGCCTTGCGCCAAGACGACTAGCCGACCAAGACAACAATTACCAATACGCGAACGAACAGGCCCTCGGCGCAAAAAAGACGCCAGCTTAAGCATCGGGCCGACATGACGGGGAACACTCAAGATGACCGCTCTCACCGACCCTCCTAAGGAGTCGTTTCGTATCGGCATGTTGCTGAGCGACACACGCTACAGATCTTTGACGTTTCAGGCGATTGCCCTGCTGGTTTTGATCTACTGCATTGCGACGCTCGCGAACAATCTGGTGACGAACCTTGCTGCGGCCGGGCTGAACATCTCGTTTGATTTTCTGAATGCGCCCTCTGGGTATGATATCAACCAGACCCTTATTCCTTACACCAGCCAGTCGACCAACCTTCAGGCCGCATGGGTGGGCATCATCAACACGCTTCTGGTGGCGGTTCTGGCCTGTGCCACCGCGACGATCTTTGGTGTGATCGCAGGCGTTTTGCGCCTGTCGAACAACTGGCTCGTGCGCAAGCTCATGTCCTTTTACGTCGAGATCTTCCGCAATATTCCGGTGCTGATCTGGATCATCATCATCTTCACCATCATCACCGCCGCCCTCGACAGCCCGCGGGCTTATCTGGGCGATGACCCGTCCAAGCAATTGGGTCTTGGGTATTTCGCATTCACCAACCGGGGCATCTATGTGCCGCTGCCGGTGTGGGGTCCGGGATCGGGCATTGTGGTGGGTGTGTTCTTTGCCTCCATCATCGGCGTGTTCGCCTATCGCCGCTATGCTAAGAAGCTACTCTTTGATACGGGCCGCCTTTTGCCCATGGGCTGGCCCTCGCTGGTGATCCTTTTTGTCCCGGCCATTATCGTTTATTTCGTTATGGGGTCGCCCATCAGCCTTGATGCGCCCGACCCGCTGGCCAACCGCTTCAACCTTCAGGGTGGTTTGCAGGTGCCTGCGCCGCTGATCGCACTTTGGTTCGCCCTCTCGATCTATACCGGCGCGTTTATCGCGGAGAATGTGCGCGCAGGTATTCAGGCCGTCTCCAAGGGCCAGACCGAAGCCGCCGCCGCCCTTGGGATGCGCCCGCGCCGGATCATGAACCTTGTGGTGCTGCCGCAGGCGCTGCGGGTGATCATCCCGCCGCTGATCTCGCAATATCTCAACATCACCAAGAACTCCTCACTCGCAATCGCCGTGGGCTATGCGGATATAACGGCCACGCTGGGCGGGATCACCCTGAACACATCGGGGCGCGCGATTGAGTGTATTTTGCTGCTGATGCTTTTCTATCTCATCATCTCCTTGAGCATTTCTGCGGTGATGAACGTCTATAACAACGCAATTAAGCTGAAGGAGCGCTGAGCCATGTCAGATACACATGCACATTCCGTCGCCTTCGTCCGCGAAACCACCATCGAGCAACAGGCGCCCCCCTCATCGGCGGCGGGGCCTGTCGCGTGGATGCGCGAGAACCTGTTCGCGACATTGCCCAACGCGTTGCTGACCATCGCTTCGGCCTATGTGATCTTCCTGCTGCTGTCCTCGACCCTGCCTTGGATCTTGAATGGTATCTGGAACACAGACAGCCTTGCGGAATGCCGCGAAGCCCTTCAGGGGCAGGCGGCTGCGTGTTTCTCGGTCCTGACGGAGCGGTGGAACCAGCTTCTCTTCGGGTTCCAATACCCGTCTGATCAATACTGGCGGCCCGGTTTGGCCTTTGTTTTGCTGTTCTTCGCCGCAGCGCCGGTTTTGTTTTTCGACCTGCCGCGCAAGCTTTTGCTCTTCACCGCCGTCTACCCCTTCATCGCCTATTGGCTGATCTGGGGTGGCTCTATCTTTATTCCAATCTTTGCGGCACTGGGCTTTGTCGCGGGCTACGTTGTCTTCGACCGCTTCGGCAAACAAAACTTCGCGCTGGGCTTTTTTGGCGGGGTCGCTACGGCCTTGGTCGTTTGGTATGCCTCTGGCTTCATCACACCTGCGCTGACGCCTGAGGAGACTTTCCTTGAGGCGGTCCAATCGCGCGACATGGGTGGCTTCATGCTGAACATGATGCTCGGTGTGGTCTGCGTGTCTTTGTCTATCCCACTGGGCATCGCGCTGGCGCTGGGGCGGCAATCGTCGATGCCGCTGATCAAGGGTATCTGCGTGGTGTTTATTGAGTTTGTCCGGGGTGTGCCTCTCATCACTTTGCTCTTCGTGGCGAACGTGGTGCTTGCCTATTTCCTGCCGCCCGGCACGACATTCGATTTGATCCTGCGGGTGATTATCATGATCACGATGTTCGCCTCCGCCTATATCGCCGAGGTGATCCGGGGCGGGCTCGCTGCGTTGCCGAAGGGTCAGTATGAGGCGGCTGATTCTCTGGGTCTTGATTACCCTCAGGCAATGCGGCTGATCATCCTGCCCCAAGCGCTCAAAATCTCCATTCCGGGGATCGTGAACGTGGCGGTGGGCCTCTTCAAGGATACCACGCTTGTCTCGGTCATCTCGATGTTTGACCTTGTGGGCATGATCCGCGGGCCGATCCTTGCGTCCACCGATTGGAACGGCGTCTACTGGGAGCTCTTCAGCTTCGCCGCCATCCTATTCTTCGTCGTGTGCTACGGCATTTCGCAATATTCTCAGTGGCTTGAGCGTCGCCTTGCCACGGATCATCGTTAATGTGCCCTTACGCAGTGAACGCGTCAGGATACCCTAAAGGAGGCCGCAAGCATGGCTGAGAACACTCAAATGAAAGTCTCCGATCAGGTTGCGATCTCGATCGACAATATGAACAAATGGTATGGCAGCTTCCACGTGCTGCGCGACATTGACCTGACCGTCTACCAAGGCGAGCGGATCGTGATTTGCGGGCCGTCGGGCTCGGGCAAGTCCACGCTGATCCGGTGCATCAATGCGCTGGAGGAGCATCAGAAGGGCAAGATCACGGTCGATGGCACGCTTTTGTCGTCGGACCTGAAGAATATCGACAAGATCCGGTCCGAGGTCGGCATGTGCTTTCAGCACTTCAATCTCTTCCCGCACCTGACCATCCTTGAGAATTGCACTCTCGCGCCGATCTGGGTCCGCAAGACGCCCAAGAAGGAAGCCGAGGAAACGGCAATGCATTTCCTTGAGAAGGTGAAAATCCCGGAGCAGGCCGATAAATACCCCGGTCAGCTTTCGGGCGGGCAGCAGCAGCGTGTGGCCATCGCCCGGTCGCTGTGCATGAAGCCGCGCATCATGCTCTTTGACGAGCCGACATCGGCGCTTGACCCCGAGATGATTGCCGAAGTGCTCGACACGATGATCGAGTTGGCTGAGGAGGGCATGACCATGCTCTGCGTGACCCACGAGATGGGCTTTGCCCGCAAGGTGGCTAACCGGGTGATCTTCATGGATCAGGGCCAGATTGTTGAGCAAAACGAGCCCGAAGAGTTCTTCAACAACCCGAAATCTGAGCGGACGCAGCTTTTCCTGAGCCAAATCCTCGGCCATTGATAGACGCGCAAATTGCGTTTGAGAGCCCCCCAGACCTCATGCGGTTCGGGGGCTTTTCTATGCCGTGATCTCGCGTGGGATCATAAAATCCACGACTTCCGCACTGCGGGCTTCCGCCTGTGCCCAATCATCGATGGGCAGGTCCGCCACCATCGTGGCGCAGGTCGGATAATCTGCAAAGCGCGGATGTGCCGGGGGCGTAGCGGCGAGAGCGTGGGCAAATTCCGCGATGCCCGGATTGTGGCCCATCATCAGCACGCATTGCCCCGATGCGTCGCGTAATGCCCGCATCATCGCCTCAGGGCTTGCGTGATAAAGCGAATTGAGCAGGGTCACGGGGGCAATCAGCCCCAGCCCCTCCGCCGTTTCCTGAGTGCGCACGGAAGACGAGCAGAGCACCTCATCCGGCACGTACGCCTGCGCCCGCATCCATACGCCAAGGGCGTTGGCCGAACGCCGCCCGCGCCCGTTCAGTGGACGGTCATGATCGCTCAGATCCACAGCGCCCCAGCTTGATTTCGCGTGCCGCATCAGGATCAGGCGGCGCGTCATGTCTTGTGAAAACTGCGCATATGCAGTGCCGACTGCTCGGGGTCGCGATCAAAACTCTGGCTGACCGGGCAGGCGCGCCGGGCGCGGCAGCCAAGGCTCATGCAATCCTGCCCTGCGCTTGTGTCCAGATAGGCGTGGCATGCGTCTACGTTATAGCCCTGCTCCGCGCTCAGCGCGTCCACCGGACAGGCGCTCATGCAGGGTTGACCCTCGCACGTAGTGCAGGGCGATGTGACCGGGGCAGGCAATATTATTGTGTAATCAAATCTGAGCGCCCCGCGATAGGATACCATCAATCCCGCCGTATCATGCACCAGCATCCCCGCCGGGCTTTGCCACGCGCGCCCGCTGTCCATCGCCCACCGCAAAAACGGCAGGTAGGGTGGGCCGCCAAAGGGGAAGAGCGGCTCTGCGTTCAGCGCTCGCGCCATCCGGGTCACAACGCGCAGGGACCAGCGGTCCACTTGGTCTTTGCATCCATCCAGCATCTCGGCGGAGCCTTGCAGCATTGGCCAGAACGCCTGTGAGGGTCCGAGCAACACAACGGTTCCACCGTTCTCATGCAAAGCTCCCATCACGCTGAGCGCATCCACCTCCGCGGTGCGCGCAATATCCTCAAGGGTCAATTCTTGCGAAACGGCAGCCATAGGCTCCACCCCAGTTTTGAGGGCCGCCTATCTTGCCATTCCAACCCGATGGTCATGCCGTCATGCCCGGCGGCGGGCTGCGGGATATAGGTGCCGAACATCCGATCCCAGATCGAGAGAGCAAAGCCGTAATTGCTATCATGCTCATCGCGCCGGTCCGAGTGGTGGACGCGGTGCATGTCCGGTGTGACCAGCACGAGGCGCAAGGCCCTGTCGAGCCAGAGGGGCAGACGGATATTGGCGTGGTTGAACATGGCCGTGCCATTGAGGATGATCTCAAAGAGGATAATGCCGAGTGCGGGCGCACCAAGCAGGTAGACGAGGCCAATTTTCAACAGCATGGACACGGCGATCTCGACCGGGTGAAACCGGATCGCGGTGCTCACGTCAATGTCGCGGTCGGCGTGGTGGACGCGGTGAAAGCGCCACAGAAGCGGGATTTTATGCGTGATGAGATGCTGCGCCCAGATGGCGAAATCGAAGATCAAAATGGTGGCGATCACGGCCAGCCAAAGAGGCAATTCCCACGCGTTCATCAGGCCCCAACCCTGCGCCTCGGCATCGAGTGCGGCACCCACGGCCAGCAGGGGCAGCCCAACCGCGAGCGCGCGTAAGGCGCATGTGTTGAGGATCGTGATCGACCAGTTCGTGACCCAACGCCGCCCACGCGGCTCAGACCGCACGCGGCGGGGGGCCCATGCCTCAAGCGCTGCGAAAAGCGCGAAGAGCCCGAGGAAAATGCCAAGGCGGATGAGGGTCTCGTGTTCCATGACTAACAACCTATGCCGAAAGCCGCGCGGCGCAAGTCATGAGGCGCGTCAGCCTTCACGGATCATGGAGCCTGCGCCATGTTCGGTGAACAGCTCCAGAAGCGCTGCGTTGGGCGCACGCCCATCTACGATCACGACGGCGCGCACGCCCGCCGCGATGGCGGCAAGGGCTGTTTCCGTCTTGGGGATCATGCCGCCCTTGATGGTGCCCTCTGCGGTCATTGCACGAATTTGCTCGGCGGTCAGCTCGGTGACCACGGCCCCGCTTGCATCCCGAACCCCGTCCACGTCGGTGAGAAGGAGAAGTCGGTCGGCCTTGAGCGCGCCCGCGATAGCCCCGGCCATCGTGTCGCCGTTTATGTTGAACGTCTCGCCCGCGCGGCCCGACCCGAGCGGGGCAATCACCGGGATCGCATCGTCGCGGAAAAGCGTGTGCAGGATGCCTGCGTCAATCTCGGATGGCTTGCCCACAAGGCCAAGTGCCGGATCGGCAGGATCACACGTGACCATATTCGCGTCCTTGCCCGACAGGCCCACGGCGCGGCCACCTTGGGCATTGATCGCCTGCACGATGCGCTTGTTAACACGGCCCGAGAGGACCATCTCAACCACTTCCATGGTGGCGGCATCCGTCACCCGCTTGCCGTTCACGAACTCGGATTGGATATCCAGCTTGTCCAGCATCTCGTTGATCATCGGACCGCCGCCGTGCACGATCACGGGGTTCACGCCGACCTGCCGCATCAGCACCACATCGCGTGCGAACATGTCCATCGCAGCATCGTCGCCCATCGCATGGCCACCAAATTTGATGACAACCACGGCGCCATCGTAGCGTTGCAAATAGGGCAGCGCCTCGGACAGGGTTTTGGCTGTGGCGATCCAATCGCGGTTCATGTCGCGCTTCTTCATGTCTGGTCCCTCATGGCGGTGTTTATCCCCGAGGGCGCGCGCTTAGGCAAGGGTGGCGATGGTGGCGCGCAGATCGGGGATGCCGATGCCTTTTTCGCTGGAGGTGAGGATGATCTCCGGAAATGCTGCAGGATGTTTGGCCAGCGCGCCGCGCACTTGGGTCAGGATGCGCGCGCGCTCGGCGTCTTTAACCTTGTCGGCCTTCGTCATCACCACCTGAAAGGTCACGGCGGCGCTGTCCAGCAGGCTCATGATCTCGTCATCCACCGGCTTCACCCCGTGGCGGGTGTCAACGAGCACAAAGGCGCGGCGCAGGTTTTGCCGCCCGGACAGATAGGATTTTAGCAGACGCTGCCATTTCTCCACAATCGGAAGCGGGGCATTGGCATAGCCGTAGCCTGGTAGATCGACGAGGTAGTGGCTCTGAGCGAGGGTAAAGAAGTTGATCTCTTGCGTGCGGCCTGGGGTATTGGAAGCACGCGCAAGCCCCTTGCGGCCCGTCAGAGCGTTGATCAGCGTGGATTTCCCTACGTTGGAGCGCCCGGCGAAGCAGACCTCAAGCCTGTCGGAAGGCGGCAGCCCATCCATGGCCACCACACCTTTGAGAAACTCAGTCTCACCGGCGAAGAGAATGCGGCCCTTCTCCGACGTCAGCTCATCGGGCGCGGGTGCGAGGGGGAAAGGCAGCTGCTCCATAGCTCAGCCGGCCCCGATCAGGCCGTGCCCCGAGCCCGCGATCCCACTCATTTTTTGGGGTCTTTCTGCGGCTCGGAGGCGGTTTTGCGTTTGAAGCTCTCGCGGATGTTTCCGAACACATCGGGTTTATAGCCTTGGCTGCGCATGATCAGATATTGCTGTCCAAAGGTGATCATGTTGTTCGCGATCCAGTAGACGACAAGGCCGCTGGCGAAGGTGCCGAGCATGAACATGAAGACCCATGGCATCCATGCGAAGATCATCTTTTGCGTGGGGTCCGTGGGCGTCGGGTTCAGCTTTTGCTGGAGCCACATTGAGATGCCGAGGCCCAACGGCAAGATGCCGATAAAGATGAGCGCAAGGATTGAGCCCGCTTCCGGCGCGTCCCACGGCAAGAGGCCATAGAAGTTGAAAAGCGACGAGGGGTCAGGCGCGGACAGATCGTCGATCCAACCGATCCACGGGGCGTGGCGCAGCTCCAGCGTGACGAAGATCACCTTGTAGAGCGAGAAGAAGATCGGGATTTGGAGCAAGATCGGCAAACAGCCCGAGGCCGGGTTCACCTTCTCTTTCTTGTAAAGCTCCATGATCTGCTTTTGCATCGCCTGCTTATCATCGCCGGCGGATTCCTTGATCTTCTCCATCTGCGGTTGCAGCTCTTTCATCCGCGCCATGGAGACGTAGGATTTATAAGCCAGCGGCAGCAGAACGGCCTTGATCAGCAGCGTGAGGCCGATGATCGCCCAGCCCATATTTCCGATAAACGCGTTAAGATAATGCAGCACGGCGAAGATCGGCTTGGTCAGGAAAAAGAACCAGCCCCAGTCGATGGAATCGAGGAAGCGGTCGATGCCGCCATCATTTTGGTAGTTGCGGATCGCTTCCCATTCCTTGGCACCGGCAAAGAGCTGGGTCTGCGCCGCGGCGCTTTCACCGGGGGCGAGGGTCTGGGTCGTTTGCTTGACCGTGGTCTGATAGATATCGCGGCGCGGGTCCTGCAACGTGCTGATGTCAAAGCTTGTTTCGCCGCGCGGGATGAGTGTGGTCATCCAGTAGTGATCGGTGAACCCGGTCCAGCCTTCGGTTGCGACGAGCACGTCCTCATGCTGACCTGCGGGCAGGAAATCATCGTAATCAGTCTCGGTAAGCTCGCCATCCACCATCTTGATGCCACCCTCGTGGAGGATGAAGAAATTCATCAGATCATCGGGCAGGCCGTGCCGCGCGAGGATGCCGTAAGGCGCGAGGGTGGCGGGTTCGGTGCCACTATTGGTCACCGATTGGGTGACCGAGAACATGTAATTCTCGTCGATCGAAATCTCGCGGCGAAAGCTCAGCCCGGTCCCGTTGTCCCAGGTCAGCGCGATGGGGTTATCGGGAGTGAGGGTTGCGTCGCTCTCGGCGGTCCAGATCGTGTTGGCTCCGGGTACCTGCTCAGGCGTGAGACCGCCGCCGGGGGCCCATCCGAAGAGCGCGTAATAGGGTGCATCTGTGCCGATGGGAGACAGCAAATTCACGATTTCTGCACCCGGCTCAAGCGTATCGCGGTATTTGCGCAGCGACAGGTCGTCGATTCTGCCACCCAGAAGAGAGATCGAGCCCTTCAGCGTCGGCGTATCGATGGCGATGCGTGGCGCGTCTGGCGCTGTTGGTGCGGCCTCGGGCGCGGGTGCTTCGGGGTCTGCCGCCGTAGGCGCGATGGCCGTGGCGGGCAGCGTTTCCGTCACGGGGGCCGCTTCGGTGATCGCGGCGGGGTCCGGCTCTGGCGGGGGGAAGAGCACAAACCAGATGAGGATCACGAAGAAACTCAGCGCGGTGGCAAGGATTAGGTTCTTGTTCTGATCGTCCATCGCGGGCGGCCACTCATCTGTTTGGCGCGTTCACTGAAATCGGCCCGGGTGGCTGAAGCGCGCGAAAAGCCTCCGGGGCGGGCCATTCGCACAGGCCAAAGGCCCCGCGCAAAGCGGCACTGTCTTGGCCTGCTTTCAACAGAGTGCTGTCCCAAAGGTCAAGTGCATTTACCGATATTGCGGCGGGGTAACGCATGGCAAAGGCGCTCTACCCCGTCTGACGGCCAATTTCGGGCAGGGGCTGAATTTTGGCCATGTACTCTTCGGCCCATCTCAGCGTGTCCTCCAGAGGCATAGGGCGACCGATGCCGAAGCCCTGCACATAGCCGCAGCCAAGTTGGCCCAGCATAGCGTGTTCGCCTGCGGTTTCCACACCCTCGGCGAGGGTTTCAAGCCCCAGTTGCTCGGCCATGGTGATGATGGCGGAGACCATGCGCTGTTGCTGGGGATCGCGGTCCACCTTCATCACGAAGGAGCGGTCAATCTTGAGGCGCTGCACATCAAAGCGACGCAACGAGGAGATTGAGGCATGTCCGGTGCCGAAATCATCCAGATCTATTTGGCAGCCCAATTTCGAGAGCGCCGCGATGTTGCGCACCACCGTGTCATCGGGTGAGGAGGCCACAACCGTCTCTAGGATTTCGATCGTGAGCCGGGACGGGGCCAGCTCGAAGCGATCAAGCTCCCATTCGATCTTTTTGATCAGGCGCGGGTTGCGTAGCTCCTCTGGAGCGAAATTCACACCGACCTGTGGCACGTCTAAGCCCGCCAAATCCCATGATTTCATGGCGCTTAGGGCATGGTAGAGTATCACTTCGCCCAAGCGCCCCATCTGGCTGGATTGCTCTAGCGCGGGCAAAAACTCCAGCGGGGAGATCAAACCGCGCTTGGGGTGGTGCCAGCGGGCGAGCGCCTCAAACCCACTGATACGGCCTGTGTCGGTGGAGACCTGTGGTTGAAACCATGGATGTATCTGGCCTGCTTCGAGGGCCTCAATAGCCTCATCCGCCAGACCAATGTCGCAAAGGACGGCGGGCGTGTGCATTTCCTGGCTATAGACACGCATGGCGGAGGGGCCGTGGCGGCGGGCCTCTGCAAGTGCCACACTGGCCGCATCCATCAGGCCCGCGCCGCTTTTGACGGCCACGTTACTGTCGAGGGTCAGCCCCACCGAGGCGCTGACATAGACCGTCGCCCCATCCATGACCAAAGGCTCCTCAACGGTGGTTTGCAGTCGTGAGGCAATGTGCAAAGCGTTTCCGAGATCAAGCCTGCGCATTGGCGCAAGGCTCACGGCCAGCAGGTTATCCTCAAGTCGGCTGATCCTGTCACGCCCTCTGACGCTGCCGCAAAGACGCTCCATCACGCTGGTCATCAAGTGCTCGGTCCCGGCCCGGCCATAGCGGGTCAGAAGCTTGTCATAGTCATCAAGCTCAATCAGAACGCATCCCGTCCGACATGAGGAGCGATTCGCGGAGAGGGCTGCGGCATGCAACGCCTCCTCAAAGCTGTCACGCCCGATCAGGCTTACCTCATCCCGGCGGCTCGTATCCGGCTCGCGGGTCAGCACGCTGGCAAATGCGAGGCATATGGGAAAGCCCAAGGCGCCCATGATCAACATTTGCTCACCACCCAGCCAATACCCGCCGAGCACGAGGGCAAGCAGGAAAGCCAGCATGGGCGGACCTGTCAAGGCCGCGCTCAGACGCGCGCGCAGGACTGAGAGAGGCATGAAGTGGCGCAATGACATGGTCCGCGATTCCCTTTGCTGATGATCAACCTAAGGGCGCGACCTCAACAGTCCTTTAACGACGGCGCGCGTGCATGCACAAATCGCCTCAAATTGTATCGGGCGCGTCAGACGTTCTTGCCAGCGCGGCAAAATCAAAGAGGTTTGGGTCAAGAAGATGCGAGGGCCGTGCGTTCATCAGCGCCCGGAACATTACCTGACGGCGGCCGGGGCTGTTGGCCTCCCACCCATCGAGAATTGCCTTGACCTGTTGGCGTTGCAGCCCGTCCTGGCTACCGCAGAGATCGCAAGGGATGATGGGATAATCCATGGCCTGCGCGAATTTCTCGCAATCAACCTCGGCCACATGGGCGAGGGGGCGGTAGACGAAAAGATCACCCTCCTCATTCAAAAGCTTTGGTGGCATCGTCGCGAGCCGCCCGCCGTGAAAGAGGTTCATGAAGAAAGTCTCAAGGATGTCATCGCGGTGATGGCCCAGAACGACCGCCGAGCAGCCCTCTTCGCGCGCCACACGGTAAAGATTGCCGCGCCTCAGCCGCGAGCAGAGCGCACAAAACGTGCGGCCCGCTGGGATCTTGTCCATGACGATCGAGTAGGTGTCTTGATACTCAATCCGGTGCGGGACCTGCATGCGCTCAAGAAACGCCGGGAGCACGGTGGCGGGAAAGCCCGGTTGCCCCTGATCAAGGTTGCAGGCCAGTAGATCGACCGGCAAAAGCCCGCGCCATTGCAGCTCATGCAGCACGGCCAGAAGGGTATAGCTGTCCTTGCCGCCCGACAGGCACACCAGCCATTTGGCGCGGGTCGCGTCCGCGCTGCGATCCACCATCGCGTATTGATCAACCGCCTCGCGGGCGAGGCGCACGATGCGTTTGCGCAGCTTGCGAAACTCGGTCGTGCGGGGCGCGCCGTAAAAGAGCGGATGGATATCGTCGGGTTGGTCCAGCATGACGCCTCGTGTATGTCAGATGGGAGGGTGCGGCAATAGAATCGGCGTTTTCCGCAGAGCCGGGCTAATCAGGCACGTCGTCAATGCCGCTGGCGCCCCATGGGTGGCAGCGGGCGATGCGCCGCACGGTAAGCCAGCCACCTTTGAGCCCACCATGCTTGCGCAGCGCTTCCATCGCATAGGCGCTGCATGTGGGATGAAAGCGGCAATTATGCCCGACCCAAGGGCTGAAGATCAGCCGGTAGGCGCGGATGGGCAGGGCGAGGATATGTGCGAGCGGGCTCATTTCACTTGGGTCCCCGCGCTGTTATGCAGCTTGCGCAGCGCATAGCGCAGATCACCCTTCAGCGCTTCGAACGGGCGGGCGGCGGTGGCCTCATGCCGGCCGATCAGCACGTAATCCCATCCGGGGCGCCCATCTGTGGGCAGGATGGCGCGGGCGGCCTCACGTAGCCTGCGCTTGGCGCGGTTGCGCGCCACCGCGTTGCCAACCTTCTTGGAGCAGGTGAAGCCCACGCGGATCTCGCCCGGCGCCTCGCCCTCGGGGCGCATGAGCGCTTGCACCAGCATCCCTGTGGTCCCGCGCCGGGCCGCGCGGGCGGCACGCAGAAACTCGGCCCGTTTAGTGAGAACATGCAGACGCAAAAAATCCGCCGGGGGCAAAATCCCCGCATCCAAATCGGGGGCCTCCGGCGGTCTCATGTCTTACATGCCTCGACTTGTGCGCTTTACGCGCTCAGCGACTTGCGGCCCTTCGCGCGGCGCGCGTTCAGGATTTTACGGCCCGCTTTGGTCGCCATGCGCGAGCGGAAGCCGTGGCGCCGTTTGCGCACGAGGTTCGAGGGTTGAAAGGTGCGTTTCATCGCTCCGTCTCCGAATTTGCCTGCGGGCGGGGCGCATAGGATTCGCGCCAGGATGCCCGGTTATGTCTCTGAAGCCCGGTCTATAGAGAGGGGCAGGACCCAAGTCAAACGCCGCCGCGCGGTTTTTTGCAACAAATCTACTGCGCACCGTGTACCGGGATGTTACAAAAGCGCAGTCTTTGCGTAAAGGCAGGGTGCAAACTATCACCTGCGATCAAGCGCCCGTGATCCGTCTATCATTTGCACCGCGCACCCGTCATCTAAGGACTAGAAAAATCACTGATAAAGGCGGAAAAGACGTGGAACATACACAAGTACAACCCAAAGGCTCGGCCCTGCGCCATGCGCCCTTGGTAGTGATCGTGATCATTGCGGCCATCGGGGCCTTTACCCTGAAGGATTATCTCAGCTTCGAGACATTGCGCGACAACCGCGAGGCGCTTTTGGCATTTCGGGATGCGAACTTCTTCGGGATCATGGCCATTTTTATCGCCATCTATTTCGCCATCGTGGCGTTTTCCCTGCCGGGGGCTGCTGTGGCCTCGGTCACGGGCGGGTTTCTCTTTGGTCTGGGGCTGGGCACCACGTTTAACGTGACGGCCGCGAGCCTTGGGGCGTTTGCCATCTTCTTTGCGGCGCGTGCGGGTCTCGGAAAATCCCTTGCGGCCAAGATGCAGGCGGGCGAAGGCACGCTGAAGAAGATCAAGGACGGGCTGCATGCCAACGAGATCAGCTATCTCTTCCTCCTGCGCCTTGTGCCTGCGGTACCGTTTTTCGTGGCCAATCTTCTGCCCGCGCTTGTGGGCGTGAAGTTCCGCAATTTTGCGCTGACCACGGTTTTGGGCATCATCCCCGGCGCGCTGGTTTTCACATGGATTGGTGTTGGCCTCGGAGAGGTGTTCGATCGCGGTGAGAGCCCTGATCTGAGCCTTCTGTGGGAGCCGCAGATCATCGGGCCAATCTTGGGTCTCAGCGTGTTGGCTGCCCTGCCGATTGCAATCAAGGCCGTGCGCGGCAAGAAGGAACTCTGAGCATGGCACGTATCAAGACGGATCTTCTGGTGATCGGCGCGGGCTCGGGCGGGTTGTCCGTGGCCGCGGGCGCCAGCCAAATGGGTGCGAAGGTGGTCCTTTTGGAGGGCCATAAGATGGGCGGCGATTGCCTGAACTATGGCTGCGTGCCGTCCAAGGCGCTGATTGCCTCGGGCAAAGCGGCCTACGGGCAGGCCCACAGCGCCCCCTACGGCGTGGCGAATGTGGACCCGAAGGTGGATTATGCCGCCGCCAAAGATCATGTGGCTGATGTGATCGCCACCATCGCCCCCGTAGACAGCCAGGAGCGCTTTGAAGGCTTTGGCGTGCATGTGATCCGCGAATTCGGGCATTTCATCTCCCCCACCGAGGTGCAGGCCGGGGATGACGTGATCGTGGCGCGACGGGTGGTGATCGCCACAGGCTCTTCGCCCTTGGTGCCGCCTATTCCGGGGCTGGACAAAGTCCCTTTCGAGACAAACGAGACGCTTTTTGAGCTGCGCGATGCGCCCAAGCATTTGCTGATCATTGGCGGTGGGCCGATTGGGATGGAAATGGCGCAGGCGCATCGGCGTCTGGGCAGCCGCGTGACGGTGATTGAGGGTGCCAAGGCCATGGCCAATGACGATCCGGAAATGGCTGCGATTGTTCTCGACAAGCTGCGCGAGGAGGGTGTCGAGATTGCCGAAGACGCGCTTGCCGCCGAGATCCGTGGCAAAAAGGGTGCGATTGAGGTGGAGGCCAAGGATGGTCGTGTCTTCAAAGGATCGCACCTGCTGATGGCCGTGGGGCGCAAGACGAATACCGAACGGCTCAATCTCGAGGCCGCCGGCATCCGCACCAAAGGGCGCGGGATCAAGGTGGACGCAAGCCTCAAGACGACGAACCGCCGCGTCTATGCCATTGGCGATGTGGCGGGGGGGATGCAGTTCACCCATGTGGCGGGTTATCACGCAGGGCTTATCATCCGCTCGGCGGTGCTGGGCCTGCCCGCGAAGGAGCGCACGGATCATATCCCATGGGCCACCTATACCGACCCTGAGCTGGCGCAGATCGGCCTGACCGAGGCGCAGGCCCGCAAGAAGCATGGGCCCGCATTGGAAGTGGTGCGGTTTGAATATGCCCATAACGACCGCGCCATTGCCGAGCGCAAGACAACCGGCCTCATCAAGGTGATGGTCGTCAAGGGCCGCCCCGTGGGTGTGTCGATCGCGGGCACGCAGGCGGGCGAGCTGATCAACCTCTGGGCGCTGGTGCTGGCCAACAAGATGAAGATGAGTCAGGTCGCGGCCATGGTCGCGCCATACCCCACGATTGGCGAAGTGAACAAACGCGCTGCCGGGGCCTATTTCTCGCCACGGCTTTTTGATAGCTCTAAGGTGAAGTGGGTGGTGGGCATGGTTCAGCGCTGGCTTCCTTGAATTTGCAACGGCGAAGAGCATCATGAATTCACTTTCGGGCCGCTTCCTGATCCTTACGGCGATCTTCGTGATGCTGGCCGAGATTATGATCTTTGTGCCCTCTGTCGCGCGCTTTCGCGAGGATTTCCTGCTGACCCGGCTGGAGCGGGCGCAGATCGCTTCATTGGCCCTTCTTGCCTCCGAGGAGATCAGCGCAGAACTGGAAGAAGAGCTTCTGAGCAATGCGGGCGTCTTCAACGTGGTCATGCGCCGCGATGAGGCGCGCCAGCTGATGCTGGACTCGCCCATGCCCTCGCCCATTGTCCAGACGTTCGATCTGCGCGATGCCACCGCGCTTGGCCTGATCCGGGACGCGATGGCGCGGCTGGTGACCCCCGAGCCCGAGGTGATCCGCGTGATCGGTGCGCCGTCCCGGATGGCGGGCCTGCTCATCGAGGTGACGATGGAGACACGCACGCTGCGTGAGGCCATGCTGGATTACGGCGTGCGCATCCTGATCCTCTCGGCGGTTATCTCGATCATCACGGCTGTTTTTTTGTTCCTCGCCGTGCGGGTGTTCCTCGTGCGCCCCATCAAGCGGGTCGTGGAGTATATGAAGAGCTACGCGCTTGCCCCCGAGGATGCGCGCGGCGTGATCATGCCCAGCTCCAGCATCACGGAGCTGCGCGAGGCCGAAGAAACCCTGCGCCTGATGCAGACCCAACTGACGCAGGCACTGCGTCAGAAAGAGCGTCTGGCCCAGCTTGGTGGCGCTGTGGCGAAGGTCAGCCATGATCTGCGCAATATTCTGACCTCAGCGCAGCTTTTCACTGACCGGATCGAGATGTCTGAGGACCCTGCCGTCAAACGCATGGCGCCTAAGCTGGTCAATTCGATCACCCGCGCGGTCTATCTGTGCGAAAGCACGCTGGCCTACGGAAAGGCTGAGGAGCCGGCACCGACCCTCGGGGATGTGGGGCTTGAGGATATCATTGAGGATGTGTTCGATAGCGAGCGGCTCTCGGTGGATGGTTCAGATGTCAGCTTTTCGTCCGACGTGCCCACGGGCTTCACCCTGAGCGCGGATCACGAGCAGCTCTACCGCGTGATCGCCAATCTGGTGCGCAACGCACGCCAAGCCATCGTAAACTCCGGCAAAGCGGGCGAGATCAGCATACAGGCAGCCCAAACAGAGGCTGATTGGATCATCACCATCGCGGATACAGGTCCCGGCCTGCCCAAACGTGCGCAGGACCACCTTTTTCAGCCGTTTCAGGGCGGTGCGACCAAAGGTGGCTCTGGTCTTGGCCTCACGATTTCCCAAGAGCTGATCCGCGGCCATGGTGGGCATTTGATGCTGGCGGCAACGGGCCCTGAGGGCACACGCTTCGAGCTGACCCTCCCACGTGGCGCGCGCGCATGAATTTGTGCCCCGCCCCCCTTGCTATCCCGTGCCGCTTTGTCTAATTGCTGGCCCCTGTGGACCGATAGCTCAGCTGGATAGAGTACCTGACTACGAATCAGGGGGTCGGGGGTTCGAATCCTCCTCGGTCCGCCACCTCCCTTACAGTGCAAACATAAAACGTAACCGTTTGAGAGCCGTGGGACATGCCCGCCGGGTGTTGGTAACGGGTTGTGACTTGTGATTGCTTCTGTCGACGCGCGGCGCTGGATGGTTCGCATCGTGATCAAGGGTGGAAATGCGGTCTATGCCGCCGCCACGGGCCAGCGTGTGCGCGTGTTGCCCATGCCCCAAAGGCGGTTTTGCCTGAGCGTATTGGGCGCGGCCTTCATCTGCTTGGTGCCGGTTGGCCTTGGAGTGCATGGGTACAGCATTTCTCCCAACGGCCAGAGGTGCGCTATTCCGCAGCCACCGCAGGCAGGGCCTCTGGCACATAGTTAAGGATCGGTGCGAGCCAGCGTTCGGCCTCGTCAAATGCTATGCCTTTGCGGATGGCGTAGTCCTGCACCTGATCCCGTTCCACCTTGGACACGCCAAAATAATAGGCGTCCGGGTGGCCGATATAAAGGCCCGATACGGAGGAGCCGGGCCACATCGCCATACTTTCCGTAAGCTCCACGCCCGTTGCGGCCTCCGCGTCCAGAAGGCGGAAGAGGGTCAGCTTTTCGGTATGATCGGGCTGCGCGGGGTATCCCGGCGCGGGGCGGATGCCGCGATATGGCTCGCCCGTCAGCTCGTCTGGGGCAAAACTCTCATCGGGTGCGTATGGCCACAGCTCGCGGCGGACGCGCTGATGCAGCATCTCGGCCATGGCCTCGGCAAAGCGGTCGGCCAGTGCTTTGACGAGGATGGAGGAGTAGCTGTCATTGGCCGCCTCGAACCTCTTGGCGATCGCCACCTCTTCGGGGCCAGCGGTGACGACAAAGCCGCCCACATAATCGCGCACACCCTCGGGGGCCACGAAATCCGACAGGGCCAGATTGGGCCGTCCGGGGCGTTTGGCATGTTGCTGTCGCAGTGTGTGCAGGGTCGCAAGCGGTGTCTGGCGGTCCTCGCCTTTGAAGAGGCGAATATCATCGCCCTTAGCATTGGCGGGCCAGAACCCGGCAACCGCGCGTGGTCCGAACCATTTCTCGCCGATAATTTGCCCAAGCATCGTTTGTGCATCGGCAAAGAGGGCGCGGGCGGCCTCGCCTTGGCGTTCGTCCTCAAGGATTTTCGGGTAGATGCCTTTCAGCTCCCATGTGCGAAAAAACGGCGTCCAGTCGATGTATTGCGCAATCTCTGCGAGGTCCCAATCGTCGATCACCCGCGCACCCGTAAAGCTTGGCGCTGGTACGGTGTAATCTGCGAAGTTGATCTTCATCGCATTGGCGCGCGCGGTGGCCAGAGGCACGCGTTCCTTCGCCCGCTCTGAGCGTTCATGCCGCTCGGTCACGGTGACGTATTCCTCGCGGATGCCCTCAATATAGGTATCGCGGCTCTCGGGGTTCAAAAGCTTGCTGACCACGCCCACGGCACGGCTTGCATCCAGCACGTGGATCGCCTGGTTCTTGGTGTAGCGTGGCGCGATTTTTACCGCCGTATGCACCTTCGATGTGGTCGCCCCGCCGATCAGGAGGGGGATATCATAGCCCTCGCGCTCCAGCTCGGAGGCCATATGCGCCATCTCATCGAGGCTGGGGGTAATGAGGCCAGACAGCCCGATGATATCGACATTTTCCGTCTTGGCCACTTCGAGAATTTTCTGCGGCGGCACCATCACGCCCAGATCAATGATCTCATAATTGTTGCACGCCAGCACGACGCCCACGATATTCTTGCCGATATCATGCACATCGCCTTTCACGGTCGCCATCAGCACCTTGCCCGCCGTCTCGCGCCCGTCACCGCCGTTCAGGCGCTTTTCCTCTTCCATATAGGGTAGCAAAACCGCAACCGCCTGTTTCATCACCCGCGCGGATTTCACGACCTGCGGCAGGAACATTTTGCCCGCGCCAAAAAGGTCACCCACCACGTTCATCCCCGCCATCAGCGGGCCTTCGATCACATGGAGCGGACGTTTGGCCGCCAAGCGCGCCTCCTCGGTATCGGCGTCGATGAACTCGGTGATGCCATTGACCAGCGCGTGTTCGAGCCGCTTGTCGATGGACCATTCCCGCCACGCCAGATCGCGGACTTTCTCCTCGCGCGCGCCGCCGCGAAACCGCTCGGCAATCTCCAGCATCCGCTCGGTTGCATCCTCGCGACGGTTCAGGACCGCATCCTCGCACCGCTCGCGCAATTCGGGGTCAATCTGGTCATAGACGGCCAATTGGCCCGCGTTGACGATGCCCATATCCATGCCCGCCTGAATGGCGTGATAGAGGAAAACGGCGTGCATGGCCTCGCGCACAGCCTCGTTCCCGCGAAACGAAAAGCTGAGATTCGACACCCCGCCCGAGACGTGGGCATGAGGTAGGTTGGCCCGAATCCAGCGGGTTGCCTCAATAAAATCGACGCCGTAATTGTTGTGTTCCTCAATCCCCGTGGCGATGGCGAAGATATTGGGATCAAAGATGATATCCTCGGGCGGGAAGCCCACTTCATCCACCAGAATCCGGTAGGCGCGCGCGCAAATCTCGGTCTTGCGCGCGCATGTGTCGGCTTGGCCCTGCTCGTCGAACGCCATGACGACGACTGCGGCCCCGTAAGCCAGACACAACTGCGCGTGGCGGCGAAATTCGTCCTCGCCCTCTTTCATGGAGATGGAGTTGACGACGCTCTTGCCCTGCACACATTGCAGGCCCGCCTCGATCACCTCCCATTTCGAGCTGTCGATCATGATGGGCACGCGGGCGATATCGGGCTCAGAAGCGATCAGATTGAGGAAGTCGATCATCGCCTGTTTGGAATCGATCAGGCCTTCATCCATGTTGATGTCGATGATCTGCGCGCCATTCTCCACCTGATCCAAGGCCACCGTCAGCGCGGCCGTGTAATCACGGTTGGTGATCAGCTTGCGGAACTTGGCCGAGCCGGTGACATTGGTCCGCTCGCCTACATTCACGAAGGGGATGTCGGGAGTGAGGACAAAGGGCTCAAGCCCTGAAAGGCGCAAATGACGGCTCATGCGGCGTGTTCCTTCAGGACTTGGCGGGGCGCGAAGGGGGCCACAGCCTCGGCGATGGCGCGGATATGGTCGGGCGTGGTGCCGCAGCAGCCGCCCACAACATTCAAAAGACCTTCTTGCGCAAATTCGGCCAATTGCCGTGCCGTATCCTCTGGGCCTTCGTCATAGAGGCCAAAGGCGTTGGGCAGCCCGGCATTGGGATAGGCGCAGGTCAGCGTGTTGGACACGCTTGCCAGCTCGGCCATATGCGGACGCATCGCGCTTGCCCCCAGCGCACAGTTGAGGCCTACGGTGAAGGGGCGCGCGTGTGCGACGGAGTGCCAGAACGCGGTGGGCGTCTGACCGGACAGGGTGCGCCCCGAGGCATCCGTGATCGTGCCGGAGATCATGATCGGCAGGCGTCGCCCATGCTCTGCAAACGCCTCCACACAGGCAAAGATCGCGGCCTTGGCGTTCAGCGTGTCAAAGATCGTCTCGATCATGATCAGGTCCGCGCCGCCCGCGATCAACCCGCGTACCTGTTGGCCGTAGGCCACGCGCAGATCGTCAAAGGTGACGGCGCGGTAGCCCGGATCACTTACATCGGGCGACAAAGACGCGGTGCGGTTCGTCGGTCCCACCGCCCCGGCGACAAAGCGTTCCTTGCCGTCGATTGCCGTGGCCCGGTCAAGCGCGCGGCGCACGATGCGCGCGCCGTGTTCGTTGAGGTCATGCACCGCCGCCTCCAGCCCGTAATCGGCTTGCGCGATGGTGGTGGCCGAAAATGTGTTGGTCTCCACGATATCCGCGCCCGCAATGGCATAGTTGAAATGGATCTCCTCCAGCGCCTCGGGCTGGGTCAGGATCAGCAGGTCGTTATTGCCTTTTTGAGGGTGATCCGTCGGGTGAGGGCAGGGTGTGCCGGAGCCTGTCCCGGCATAATCTTCTTCGCTGAGCTTGAGGTTCTGGATCTGCGTGCCCATCGCTCCGTCAAGGATCAAGATACGCTCTTGGGCTGTGGCGGTGAGTGTCTCAAGGGTGCGATTGGGCATGGGGTTTCCTGACATATCTGGAGTTGTCTGGTACCTAAAGGGTTGGGTTGCATTAGGCGAATTCATAATGTTCAGGATGATTATGAAAATCTCGCGTGTTTGGGCGCGGGTCTGCTGTGGCATCCCCAAGGGGTTGCGCCTGCGCGCGTCCTGCGGGAGGGTGCGTTGCTGCACTGAAGCCGCATTGAAGGAGACCGGGCATGTTGATTTATGGGCTGAGTACCTGTTCGGACTGCACCAAGGCGCGCCGCGCGCTTGAGACGGCGGGCCGCGAGGTTACGTTTCGCGATGTGCGTGCGGAGCCGCTGAGCGAAGATGAGCTTGCAGAGCTGATCACGGAATTTGGCGACAATCTGGTGGACCGCACGACGAATGATTACCGCGCGCTGAACGAGTGGCTGAAAAACTCAGAGGCCGAGGCGCAGATCGCGGCGCGGCCAAAGGTCATGGCACGGCCCGTCATTCGCGACGGCGATGCGTTCTACCTTGGCTGGACCGAGAGCGTTGAGGCGGCGTTGCTGTCGGAGTAACCCGCCCGCTGTGTACTGGCGTCAGGGCTGCGTCAAAGGCAGGCCGCGCTCCAACCATCCCGGTCCCGCGCGCGACCCAAACATACCCTCCGGCACGTCGATAACCTGGGTAAAGCCCGCGCGGCTGAGCGCGCGGGTCATATGCCCCGAGCGCCCGCCACTGGCACAGATGAGCGCGATGGGCCGGTCGGTTTGGTCCTCGACCAGCGCCAGCAAGGCTTGCGTGAAATCATTGCGCCGCATGTCCAGCGGGCTGCTGCCTTCGGGCAGGCCCGTGCGCGCCCATTCATCCGGCGTGCGCACATCGATCAACAGGATCTCGCCGCTTCGCGCCTTGGCCAGCGCTGCATCGGGGGTGAGGGTGGCTTGCTCTGCTTCGGCGGGGCCGGTCCAGAAGGCACCCAAGCCCATGGCGGCAGCGCCGAAAAGCACCGCGCGGCGGCCAATGGCGGGTCTGTCTTTGGTCATCGCGCGTCTCCCTTGTGTCGGCGATCCTAGCGGCGGTCTGTGGTTCTCGCATCTCACAATTCGGTGACGCGGGCGCTTTCCTGCGCGCATGGAGGCGCTATGATCCATCCTAATGTTGATCGTTACACATAACACCCTGCGTAACCCTGCTATCTTGAAGGTGCGCCAATTGCCGCGCAAATTCTTTGGTCGTGTGACGGTCTGGCCACGAGCGATGTCCTTTGGCCTCACGCTTCGGATATTGATCGAGATGCAGTGGGTGCGCATTGCGCTGGCCTTGTCGCCTCTGGTCGCGATCGCGCTGATCTGGCGCGCGGCGGCCCTGCCGCTGAGCCAGGCACCGCTTTTGATGTTGATCATCATCTGGTGGGTGGAGACGCGGCTTTTGCGGGTCCCGGCCAAGCGGCGCGCGGCGCTGATTGATGCGGCAGAGGCAGAGCGGGGGCTGGACCTGTTGCGGGTAGAGGCGCGCGCGGCGCTGGGCCGGATTGCGGCGGGGCGCGAGATGCGCGCGGGCCAGTTGCATCTCGTGGTGGAGCAATCCGAGCTTTGGTCCTTCACGCCGCTGACCTATGTCTCGGTGCAGTCCGAGGCCGGGCCGGAGGTGCTGCGCCTGAGCCCGTCCGAGCAGGATATCCTGCGCGAGACCTTGTTTCAGGCGGGTCTCAGCGAGGCGGGTTTACAGCGGATCAACCAATCGCAGAATACGTTCCTGCGCGATATCGCCTTTGATGCGCGGGGCGTATCGGCCCATGCGCGGCTGGCCGCGGCTCTAGGCTGAAAGATCTATAAGCCGGCCGTAAGGAGCCTGCATGTCACCGGCATCGGGTAGCGCCCAGATCAAGGGCATTGTGCGCGGAGGCGGGCCGGGATCGCCTTCCAGATCGGTGAGGATCACGAGGGCCGAGGCGTGCATCCGCTGGGCCGCATCAATCACGGGGCGAAAATCCGTCCCGCCGCCGCGCGGCATCTCGGGCAGTTTGGGCCGTGTGTCAGACGGATCAAGGCGGGCGTGGTGGCGGATCACCTCATCGAAGATCATCAGGTGCAGCTCAGCGCGCATCCGCCGGGCAATCCCTGTGACCTCGCCCCAAAAAAGGGCCAGCCGCGCATCATCAATGCTGCCTGAGGCGTCGAGCGCGACGGCGATGCGCGGCACATCCGTCATCGGTTTCGTCCCCGGCTCGAACCCCGGCATCGGCGCGCCCCTCTGCGCGGCCTCGGCCACGCCTGCGATCCAGCGGCGGGCAGGGCGGTGTGCGCTGGGCTGTGGTGTTTGGGTCACGGCGGCTGTGAGCAGGCGGCGCAGAACACGTTCCCACGGGGTGCGCGGCTCAGGTATATCGCCCAGAAGGTGGCCGATACGGCCAAGCCCGCGCCCAGATGCACGCCCTGCGGCCATTGCGCGGCTGACATGTTGGCGCCAGCGCGCGGCCTCCTCGGCGCGCGCGCCCTCTTCGGTCCCTTGCGGCCCCTCTTCGGGATCAATATCGCCCTCAAACCCCTGCTGCACAGCATAGGCACGGGCGGATTTAGCGGCCTCCTTGCCGCCGCCCTCTGCCTGTATCAATGCGAAATAGAGCCGGTCCACGTCCCACGCGCCAAGGGCCGTTTGCGGGGCCACATCCTCGCCGCGCAGGGCCTCTAAGAGGCCCGTGAGCGTCACGGCGGGGCGGGGCAGGGCATGATCGGCAAGCAGCAGTGCCTCGTTGATCAGGGCGTCGGCGGCAAGCTGATATATCTCGGGCCGGAACGCCCCACCGAGGCGTGCGCCCATCGCCGAGAGCCGGGCAGAGTGGCGCAGGGCGACATGCAACACGTGATGGGCGGTCAGCCCAATCTGTTCGTGCAGGGGTCGGGCTTCAAAATCCGCGCCATATGTGATCGTGCTGCCGCTGGTGCGTGTCGCTTCCCCGTCGCGGTGCACGCACCAAAGGGCAAGCGCCGCCAGCGCCGGATCGGCCTCTGCCAGCGCGCGCAGCGCGGGCCCGGCGCGGCGGCTGTGGCTCTGGGCTTGTGGGCTCACGCGCGCCCGGCGGCGCTACGTTCGGCCATATAGGCGGCATAGCTCTCGGAGGTGCGGAACGCCTCTTGCAAGCCGCTTGCCAGCGCCTTGTCGATCAAAAGCTCGAACCCGTAGGTGCAAAGCTCACCCAAGGGCAGGGTTCGGAACACCGGCTCGGGGCGCACCTCGGCAAGAGTGCGAATGTCGGCCATCGCGTCGATCACGCGCGGGATGGTCTGCGCATCCGTCACCGAGATCAGCGCATAGACCAGCGCCGTCAGCCCGTGCAGGCTGGCTGGATAAAGCCGCGCGCGATCACGGGGGGCCGCCTCCAGAATATCGCCTGCCTGCACCGTGGCCGCGATATCTTCGGCGATTAGGATGAACTCGGCGGCCACCGCATCACCCAATACGCCCGCAATCAGAATGTCGCGCAGGGTCTTGTCGGGCACGGCGTGCAGGATGTCGCTGACCCGCGCCCAGCTGCGCGGGGTGCAGGCAATCATCTGACCCCGGCGCAGGGCTTCTTCAGCGTTGTCCAACAAATCGGGTCGGGTGCGGATGAACGCCGTCACCGACGGGTGCAGGCCGCGCGGCACGGCGTAGCCTTGGAGCCAGTCTGTCGGCTCCGCCACCACGCTGAGATGGATCAGCCGGTCCGACAGCGCCGTGCCCATCTCATAGGCAATCGCGCCATCCTCGACGGTGTTTCCAGCGGCGACGATGAACGTAGCCTCGGGTAGAACATGCCGCCCCACGCGGCGCTCTTGCAACAGGCCGTAGACCGTGGGCTGGAGCGAGGGGGCCGCTGCCGTCAGTTCATCAAGGAACAAGATTGCAGGGCGCGCGGGATCATCGGGCAGGTCCTCGGGGCGATACCAGACAGTGCGCTGGGCGACGTGATCATAGAAGGGCAGGCCGCGCAGGTCTTGTGGCTCAATCGTTGTGAGGCGCAGATCGAAAAGCTGTGCGCCGGTTTCCCTGGCCAGTTGCGCGACGATATCGGTTTTGCCGATACCCGGACGCCCGTGCAGCATCCATGAGGCGGTCATTTGCCCGGCTGTTTGCGCGGCGTATCCTGCGCGCAGAGCCTCCAGCGCGCGGCCTGCGGGGATGGGGGTGGTGTTGACGGACATGGCGCGCGCTCCTTTTAGCAGGGTTAATCTAGCGGAGTGGCGGGTGTGGGCAAGCACGGCCGCGAGGGGTGGGGATGTTCAATACCGCCGATGAACGCGCTTGGCGCGCAGGATTTTGCGGCCCTTCTGCCGCTCGCGCAGGAACACGAAAAGCCCCGACCCAAGGATGAGGACGATCCCGGCCATCATCACCGGGGTGGGCAGTTCACCAAACACCACAAAGCCCCAGAAGATCGCCAGTGGCAGCCCGACATACTCAAACGGCGCCACGGTGGCCGCATCCGACAGCCGGTACGCCTGTGCCATGGTGTATCCGACCACGGCCGAGGCCATACCAAGCCCGGCAAAGAGCCAGATATCATTGCCCGTGGGCACGACCCAAGGCCGCAGCAGGAAGATCAGGCTTTGGCTCTCTAACCCCTCGGCAAACCGTCCATCCCCGGCGATGAAATAGAAGCAGGCGCAGACGATGATGAAATTTGCCTGCACATAAATCGCCAGCGCCGAGGCTTTGGACGTCACGCCCAGCTTGCGCGTCAACACCTGTGTCGTCGCGTAAAAACACGCCCCGATCAGCGGCAGGGTGTAGACATAAAACGGGGTCACACGCGCTGCACCCGTCTGCCAGGGGCTCGCCACGATGATCACCCCGATAAAGCCCACGATGACTGCGCCGATCCTGAGCGGCCCGACCTTCTCGCCCAGCATGGGGATGCTCAGAAGGGTGATCATCAGCGGGGCGGCAAAGAAGATCGCCGTCACTTCGGCTTGCGTCAGCGAAGCAAGCGCTACGAAAAAGCACAGATTGGCCACCACCAGCATCATCGCACGCAGAAAATGCAGACCTGGTGTGGCGGTTTTCAGGATGCGCCAGCCGCCCTCCATCTGCACAAGCGCGAGCGAGAAGACGATCCCGATCACCGACCGGGTGAACACCATTTGGTGCAAAGGATAGCCGCCCGAGAGGAATTTGATCAGCGTGTCGTTGATCGAAATCGCGAGCATTCCAAACAGGATAAAGACAATCCCTGCGATGCGGTTGTTCGGCTCTGTGCTCATTTTTCGTCCCTTCCCAGATCAGCGGTAGCACGTCTTTGGGCCGCGCGGCAGGTTTCTTAAGCATCTTGGCGGGTGCGCGCGCTTGGGGTAGCGTGCGAGGGAACTTGCCAGGGAGAGTCTTCGATGAAAATGAGCGACAGCCGCGAGATTGCAGCGGACAGGGCCACCGTCTGGGCCGCCCTTCTAAGCCCCGAGGTTTTGAAAGATTGCGTGCCCGGCGCGACCGAGGTGACCGGCACGCCCGAGGACGGGTTTGAGGCCACGGTGACGCAAAAGGTGGGCCCGGTGAAAGCCACGTTCAAAGGGCAGGTCGTCCTCAGCAATATGGTGGAGCATGAGAGCCTGACCCTGACCGGTGAGGGCAAGGGCGGGGCTGCGGGGTTTGCCAAGGGCGGGGCCGATGTGCGGCTTGAAACGATAGAGGGCGGCACGCGTCTGAGCTATGATGTGGAGGCCAAGGTCGGTGGCAAGCTCGCGCAGCTTGGCAGCCGCATCGTGGACGGGTTTGCCAAGAAGATGGCCGATCAGTTTTTCTCGAACCTCGAGACGGCCATCGTGGGGCCCGAGCCCGAGCAGGCGGAAGAGGATGTCCCCCCCGTAGAGGGGGACGACGCGCAGAAAAAAGGCTGGCTCAAGCGGGCGTTTTCAAAGGACTAGCGTCACAGCGAGAGCGTGCCCGCCATCCGCGCGACCACATCGCGCCCGCTTTGATAGGCGCCATGGGCCGTGGCCTGCCATTTCAGCGAAAACGCCTCACCCGCGAAACCCACCCGGCCCGTATCGCGCGCAATGATGTCGCGGCGCAGCTGGGCCGAACCGGGCTGTGCATGAGAATAGGAGCCAAGGATAAGCGGGTCCTCGGTCCAGCTGGTCGTGGCCGTGCCGGTGATCATCTTGGTAAACTCCGCCCCGAAGGCCGCCACCAGATGCTGCGTGGCCAGATCGATCATCGCCTCGGGGCCTGCGGCGGAGACCTCGCGCGCGGGTGTGCCGCCGATATGGTTGATCACCATCGGCGCGCCATCCTCGACGATCTGAAAGTTGAGCGGGCCTGCATCATTGCCGGTGTCGATTGAGGTAAAGAGCTTGCCCTGAAATTCCGCCGGCATGTCGGTGAGGGTAAACGCGACCTTCTCATAAGACCCGCAGGTGATCGTCTCCATATCCGCCACGAGATCGGCGGCGGGGCCGGGGCCGAACGCAATCGCGCCGCTTTGCAGCACATTGGCCGAGACGGTCACAATCGCGGCCTTCGCGCGCAGCGTGCCAGTATCTGTATCCACCTCCACACCATTTGCCGTATGTCGTACCGCGCGCACGGGCGTGCCGAGATGTATGGGCAGCCCCTGGGCCATCGCCGCAATCAGCGCACCATACCCGGTGAGCACCGGCCAGTCGGCGTCCACATCGGCGTAATCGGAATAGCCCGCAGCCGAGACAACTTCGGGATCATCACCGGACAAAAGCTGAAAAATCATCCGCATGGTTGGACGCCACTGGTCGGGCGGGGGCATCACGTCGCTGACTGCAATGTCTTGTCCGGCCTTGCCCGCGTCATAGATCGTATCGAAGAAATGATCGAAGCTGGCCTCGGCCTCGGCTGCGCTTTGGCCCGAGGCGAACCCATCCTTCCAATAGCTTACGTAATCCTCGCGCGGAGCGGAATCGTACCGCGCGCCCAGCCTGTCCGCATGCGCGACCAAGGGATTTTCCGTCGCGCAATGCAGCCAGTGACAGCCCCAATCCCACGTCCGCTCCAGCCCGCCGCTCGCGGTATAGGCCCGCCCGCCGACGCGGTCTGCCCCCTCAAGGATCACGAAAGACAGCCCGCGCGCGGCACAGTCCAGACCCGCGCCAATGCCCGCCGCCCCTGCGCCGATGATGATAATGTCTGGATCGCTCATGCTGTGCCGCCCCTCATATATTTGATCAAACCCTAGAGGCTTTGTGCCGGGGTGCAAGGCCGTAACCCGGTCTTTGTGCAGTCGCGCAGGGCTGTGTCTCATCAAATGCCTGATTGCCCCTGCGCGCCCATGGGCTAGTGTCCGCCCCGAACCGATCGGGGAGAGCATGATGCGCGAGATTGTCAAAGTCGAGGGGCTGAGCAAGGTTTTTGCGGGCGGGTTTGAAGCGCTCAAAGGCGTGGATCTGAGCATCCGGGAGGGCGAAATCCTGGCCCTGCTTGGCCCCAATGGCGCGGGCAAGACCACGCTGATTTCGGCGCTGTGCGGCATCACATCCCCCACGGGCGGGCACGCCTCCATTGGCGGGCATGACATCATCACCGGATACCGCGCCGCGCGGCGTTTGGTGGGTCTGGTTCCGCAGGAGATCGCGCTGGAGCCGTTCGAGCTTGTGATCAACACCGTGCGATTTTCGCGCGGCCTGTTTGGCAAGCGACGCGATGATGCGCTCATTGAGAAAATCCTGCGCCAGCTGAGCCTGTGGGACAAGCGGGGCGCGCGCACGCGTGAACTCTCTGGCGGGATGAAGCGCCGGGTGCTGATTGCCAAGGCATTGTGCCACGAGCCGCGCGTTTTGTTTCTGGATGAACCGACGGCGGGCGTTGATGTGGAGCTGCGCCGCGACATGTGGAAAATCGTCGAGGATCTGCGCGCCGACGGCGTGACCATTATCCTGACTACGCATTATATCGAGGAGGCCGAGGCGATTGCCGACAGGATCGCGGTGATCAATGGCGGCAAGATCCTTCTGGTTGAGGATAAAGCCACATTGATGCAGCAGATGGGGCGCAAGACGCTTCGGATTGATCTGAAAGCGGCGGTGAGCGCGGTGCCCGAGGCGCTGAAGGCCTATGCCGTGGAACTGTCCGGGGACGGGCTGAGCCTGACCTACACCTATGATACGCGCGGCGAGGGCACCGGGATCACCCGTCTGTTGCAGGCGCTGGCCGCTGAGGGGCTGGCCTTGCGCGACATCCAGACCACCCAAAGCAGCCTTGAGGAAATCTTCGTGGGTCTCATTCAGGAGGGTGCGGCATGAACTACCCCGCTATCTGGGCCATTTACCTTTATGAGATGAAACGGTTTTTCCGCACGTTGATGGAAAGCCTTTTGTCGCCCGTCATCTCCACCTCGCTCTATTTCGTGGTGTTTGGCGCGGCCATCGGCAGCCGCATTGATCAGGTTGAGGGCGTGACCTACGGCGCCTTCATCGTGCCCGGCCTGATCATGCTCAGCGTGATGACGCAAGCCATCTCCAACGCCTCCTTCGGGATATATTTCCCGAAATTCATCGGCACGATATTCGAGCTTCTCTCTGCGCCCATCAACTTTCTGGAGATCGTGATCGGCTATGTCGGGGCGGCGGCCACGAAGGCGCTTTTGATCGGGGTGATCATCCTCATCACCGCCAAGCTTTTCGTGGATATCGAGGTGATGCACCCGGGCGCGATGATCGCGTTCCTCTTGCTGACCTGCGTATCCTTCAGCCTCTTTGGCTTCATCATCGGCATCTGGTCGCAGAACTTTCAGCAGCTTCAACTCATCCCGCTTCTGGTCATCACGCCTTTGGTGTTTCTCGGTGGTGCGTTCTATTCCGTCTCGATGCTGCCGCCCTCGTGGCAGACGGTGACGCTGTTCAACCCGGTCGTTTATCTCATCTCGGGCTTCCGCTGGTCCTTTTTTGGCGTGTCGGATGTGCCGGTGATTGCAAGTTTGATTGCAATCGGGGTGTTTACGGCGCTCTGCCTCGGGGTGATCTGGTGGATCTTCAAGACGGGTTATCGGATCAAATCCTAACGCAGCCCGCCCAAAGGGTTAACATGAGGCCCCGTCCGGTTACATTTTTACCATAACTTGCGCATTGAACCGCGCCCGCGCCTTGTTTGTGGGCGGGGGCGGTTCTACATCGAAACACATGACAAAATGGACAAAGATCAAAGCCAAGCTGCCCTTCACCAAGTCGCCGCCGATGGTGGCTGTTGTGCGACTCGCAGGGGCAATCGGCACTGGCGGGCGCACGGCGCTGAGCGATGAAACCCTCGCCCCGGTGATCGAGAAAGCGTTCTCCAAGGGCAAGCCCAAGGCCATCGCGCTTGAGATCAACTCGCCCGGTGGCTCGCCGGTGCAATCGGCGCTCATTGCGGCGCGCATCCGGCGGCTGGCGGCGGAGAAAGACATTCCCGTTCATGCTTTTGTCGAAGACGTGGCCGCTTCGGGCGGCTATTGGCTTGCCTGTGCGGCGGATGACATCCATGTGGATTACGGCAGCATCATCGGCTCCATCGGCGTGATTTCTGCGGGCTTCGGCCTGCCGGTGTTCCTTGCGCGACAAGGGATTGAGAGGCGGGTTTATACAGCGGGCAAATCCAAATCCACGCTTGATCCGTTTCGCCCGGAAAAGGATGAGGACGTGGCCCGGCTCAAGAGCCTTCTGGACGATATCCACGTGGGTTTCATCGACTATGTCAAAGAACGGCGCGGGGGGAAGCTGGGCGATAATCCGGACCTCTTCAATGGCGAATTCTGGCTCGGTGCCAAAGCGCAGGAGCTTGGCCTCGTGGACGGGCAGGGGCATTTGATCCCCACGCTCAAGCGGCTCTACGGCGACGATGTGCGGATTCAGCGGTATGGACGCAAACGCGGTCTTTTCCAGCGTTTTGGGGCCGAGATTGTGCATGATGCCCTTGCTTCGGTCGAAGAACGCGCGCTTTATGCACGGTTCGGGCTGTAAGGGGCGCATGTGATAATCAAGATCGTTTCACTTTTCCTGATCGGGATGGGCGTGCTGGCCATGTTTGGCAAGCTGCGGTTTCCGGGGCAGAAGCGGCTGGCGGCGGCCAAGTGCCAGAAATGTGGCAAATATCGCATCGGCAAGGGTCCGTGTTCGTGCACCAAGGGGAAAAGCTAGATGATGGTCTGGGGTCTGGCGGGTCTGGGGCTGGTGATCTTGCTTCTGGCGGGCGATGCGCTGGTCAAGGGTGCTGTGAACCTCAGCCTTCGGGTGGGAATCCCGGCCCTGATCGTCAGCCTCACCATCGTTGCTTTCGGCACATCTGCACCTGAACTTCTCATCGGGATCAACGCTGTGCTGGAGGACAAGCCGGGCCTCGCCTTGGGCAATGTGGTGGGGTCCAACACGGCCAATATCCTGCTTGTCTTGGGTATACCGGCGATGATTGCGGTGATGCACACCTCGCATTGCGATACGAAAAAAAGCTTTAATTTCATGATCGCAGGCACGGTTCTTTTCATCGCGCTTGCCTTTCGCGGCACGTTTGACTGGATTTCCGGCATCGTGCTGTTGGCGGCGTTGGCTTACGTTCTTTTTGATGCGTTCCGAGATGCTTTGCGGCACCGCGCTGATGCAGCCGCCAGCCCCGAGGAGGAGGACGTCGAGGGCGCAGACCCCGATATGCCATGGTGGCAGATCATTCTTTTCCTCGCCCTTGGTCTTATCGGCCTGCCTCTGGGCGCGGATATTCTGGTCGACAACGCGTCGATCATCGCCAAGCAATACGGCGTCAGTGACAGCGTGATTGGTCTCACGCTGGTCGCACTTGGCACATCGCTGCCCGAGCTTGCCACCACCGTCATGGCCGCGCTGCGCCGGCAGGCGGATGTGGCGCTGGGCAACGTCATCGGGTCCAATATGTTCAATCTTTTGGCGATTATCGGCATCACAACGATGGTTGGCCCGATCCCGGTCGATCCCCAATTCCTGCGGTTTGACCTTTGGGTCATGCTGGGTGCGTCGCTCCTGCTCATTCCGTTCGTGTATTTTGGCCGCGATATGGGCCGTATCTGGGGCGTGGGCTTGACCGCCAGCTATCTGGTCTATGTGACCGCCGTATTGATGTAATCGGAGGGCGGTCCATGCGGGCGTTGGTAACGGGGGCTGGTAAACGGCTGGGGCGCGCCATGGCGCTGGAGCTGGGTCGCGCGGGCTATGACGTGGCGGTGCATTACGCAGGCTCCAAGGCCGCTGCCGAGGAGGTGGCAGCTGAGATCCGTGCGATGGGGCAGCGCGCCGAGGCTGTGCGGGCAGATTTGCTTATTGAAGCGGAGATGCAGATGCTTGTGCCCGCCGCTGTGGAGGTGTTGGGTGGACCGCTGACCGTATTGGTCAACAATGCCTCGATTTTTGAGTATGACGATGTGGAAACGGGCGACCGCGAAAGCTGGGACCGCGCTATGGAGAGCAATCTGCGCGCGCCGGTGGTGCTGACGCAGGCCATGGCAGCGCAGGCCCCGGCGGCTATGCTTGACGCGCAGGCAGAGCCCGTGGCGCAGGCGCTGGTGGTTAACATGATCGACCAAAGGGTGCGCAAACTGACCCCCGCTTTCATGAGCTATACGATTGCCAAGATGGGTTTGTGGGCGTTCACCCAAACCGCTGCTCAGGCGCTCGCCCCCAATGTGCGCGTCAACGCCATCGGCCCCGGCCCCACCTTGCAGGGTGCGCAGCAAACGGCTGCGCAATTTGCCAGACAGCGTGCCACGACGATCCTTGGGCGCGGGGCGAATGAGGGCGATATCACAGGCGCGCTGCGCTATTTTCTGGGCGCGCCGGGGGTGACTGGACAGCTGATTTGTGTGGATGGGGGGCAGCATCTTGCGTGGCAAACACCCGATGTCATGGATGTGGAATAATGTGCCGCTCAGAAAAGTTTTGCACCGCTTTGCTGCGTGTTAGAAAACTGTTACAAAAACCTTAATGATTTCAACATATTGCAATGCGGCATGTTTTTTGTGCAATGAAATCAATCGCCTGCAATGTTGCCTAAAAAATAGGCAATCCAAAGAAGCCTGCCAAAACCAAAGGAAAATTCTGGTTCACGCAAAGTTATCAGCAGAGTTATCCACAGAAAAAGTGGACAGGATTCCTCTTGAAGATCGTGGCATACCTATGCTGACGCAGCCCAGAATCAGAGCACTAATGCCATGACCGACGCTAACATACCTGCCGAGCCTGTTCCGACCGGCCATGGCGTGGTTCAGGCCTATCTGCGAACGCTTGATGCGTCGCCCGGCGTCTACCGGATGCTGGATGCACAAGCGCGGGTTCTTTACGTGGGCAAGGCGCGCAATCTCAAGGCGCGGGTGAGCAATTATGCACGGCCCGGTGGGCATACGGGGCGCATCGCGCGGATGATCGACGCCACCGCCTCGATGATGTTTCTGACCACCTCGACCGAGACAGAGGCGCTTCTGCTGGAGCAGAACCTGATCAAGCAGCTCAAGCCGAAATACAACGTGCTGCTGCGTGACGACAAAAGCTTTCCGAACATCCTCGTGACCAAGACACACGATTTCCCGATGATCAAAAAACACCGTGGGGCCAAGCGCGAGAAGGGTGCTTATTACGGCCCCTTCGCCAGCGCGGGTGCTGTCAACCGGACGCTGGCGCAATTGCAGCGGGTCTTTCAGTTGCGCAATTGCACCGACGCGATGTTCGAGAGCCGCACGCGGCCCTGCCTGCAATATCAGATCAAACGCTGCACGGCGCCCTGCGTTGGCAAAATCTCAAAGGCTGAGTATGCGGCGCAGGTGGGGGATGCGGAGCGCTATCTCAGTGGCCGCTCGACCGAGATTCAGGAAAAGCTCGCCGGGCAGATGGCCGAGGCCTCTGCCGAGATGGAGTTTGAACGCGCCGCCGCCCTGCGTGACCGGATCAAGGCGCTCACGCAGGTGCAAACCACCCAAGGGATCAACCCGCGCCATGTGGACGAGGCGGATGTGATCGCGCTCTATCTCGACAAGGGGCAAGCCTGCGTTCAGGTATTCTTCATCCGCGCTGGGCAAAACTGGGGCAACCGCGATTTTTATCCGCGCGTCGGCCTTGATGTGGAAGAGCCTGAGGCGTTAGAGGCCTTTATCGGACAGTTCTACGACACCAAAGAGCCGCCCCGGCAGCTGATCCTGTCGCACGCCATCGAGAACCCAGACCTGATGGCCGAGGCGCTGAGTGGCAAGCTGGGCCGGAAGGTGGAGCTTTTGGTGCCCCAGCGCGGCGAAAAGGCCGAACTGGTCGAGGCCGCCATGCGCAATGCCCGCGAGAGCCTTGCGCGCAAACTGGCCGAGAGTGCGACGCAGGCTAAGCTGTTGAAAGGCCTGGCTGAGGCGTTTGATCTGCCGAACCCGCCGGAGCGGATCGAGGTCTATGACAACTCGCATATTCAGGGCGCGCATGCGGTGGGTGCGATGATCGTGGCGGGGCCGGAAGGGTATCTCAAGTCCCAATACCGCAAGTTCAACATCAAGGGCGAGGACCTGACCCCCGGCGATGACTTCGGCATGATGAAAGAGGTGCTTCAGCGGCGGTTCAAGCGTCTTTTGAAGGACGATCCCGACCGTGAAAAAGGCCTCTGGCCGGGGCTTTTGCTCATTGATGGCGGCGCAGGGCAGGTGAGTGCGGTGCAAGAGATCATGAACGAGATGGGTGTGGACGGCGTGCCCATGGTGGGGGTCGCCAAGGGTCTGGACCGCGATCAGGGCAAGGAAGAATTCTACCGCACCGGCAAGCGGGTAATGGCCTTGCCGCGCAACGATCCGGTGCTTTACTTCATTCAGAGGTTGCGTGATGAGGCGCACCGGTTTGCCATCGGCACGCACCGTGCGAAAAGGTCCAAAGCCATCGGGACCACCCCGCTCGACGAGGTGCCCGGCGTGGGGGCCGCGCGCAAGCGCGCGCTTCTGGCGCATTTCGGCAGCGCCAAGGCCGTGAGCCGTGCCAACCTCGCCGATCTCAAGGCGGTGGAGGGGGTGTCGGCAGCCCTCGCGCAGAAGCTCTTTGATTTCTTCCACGACAAAGGCTGAGCGCCGCTCTGGAGAGGGCTTTCGCCCGTGCGCCAAGCCGGATAGACATATCGCCATGACATGGACCGTGCCCAATATCCTCACCGTGATGCGCCTTCTGGCCGCACCGATGATTGCCGTCATGTTTCTCTATTTCACGCGGCCCTATGCGGATTGGTTCGCGCTGATCTTGTTCATCAGTGCGGCGATCACCGATTATATCGACGGCTATCTCGCGCGCGAATGGAAACAGGAAACCAAGCTTGGTGCGATGCTCGACCCCATTGCGGACAAGGCGATGGTGGTGATCGCTCTGATGGTGATCGTGGGCTATTCGTCCATGTCGCCATGGCTGGTTTTGCCTGCGACATTCATCCTCTTCCGCGAGGTATTTGTCTCGGGGCTTCGGGAATTTCTGGGGGACGTTGCCGGAACCCTGAAGGTCACGAAACTTGCCAAATGGAAGACGACGGCACAGATGGTGGCGATCTCGGTGCTCTTTGCCCAAGGCGTGTTTGAGCATTACTTCGGCATGTCCGTTTACGGGATGGACGAGGCGATGGTGGCTGATATCCTGTCTGGGCGCGAGGAGGACGTGCTGGGCCTTTGGTGGAAGGCGGCGGGCATGGTCTGGACCGGGCATGTGGGCATGTGGCTCTTGTGGGTGGCTGCCGCGCTGACGCTGTTGTCGGGAGCCGATTATCTGTCCAAGGCGATGCCGCATTTGAAGGATGAAAAGCCATGAACATCATGTATTTTGCCTGGGTCCGCGAACGGATCGGCGCACCATCCGAGGAGGTTGAAACCGGGGCTGCGACAGTGACCGATCTGGTGGAAGAGCTGCGCGGGCGCGGCGCGCGTCACGAGGCGGCTTTTGCGGATTTGAGCGCGCTGCGCGTGGCAGTGGACCAAGAGCTTGCGGATTTCGACGCGCCGCTGTCGGGCGCGCGCGAGGTTGCGTTTTTCCCGCCCATGACCGGGGGCTGATCATGCGCATCGTCCGGGTTCAGGACGCACCGTTTGATTTCGGTGCTGAGGCGCAGAGTTTTGCAGATGCGCAGACTGGCATGGGCGCGGTTGTGACCTTCACCGGGATCGTGCGCGATCTGGATGGGGCGCTCACCAGGATGGTGATTGAGCATTATCCGGGCATGACCGAAAAGGCGCTGAGCGCGATTGCCGAGGAGGCCCACGCGCGTTGGAGCCTTGGGGGCAGCCTCATTATTCACCGTCATGGCACTCTGGGTCCGGATGATATGATCATGATGGTCGCCACCGCCTCGCGCCACCGCAAGGATGCGTTCGAGGCGGCGATGTTTTTGATGGATTACCTCAAATCTCGTGCCCCCTTCTGGAAGAAGGAAGAGACGGGCGGCGCGGCTGAATGGGTTGCTGCGCGCGATGAAGATGAGGATGCCCTGAAGGGCTGGGAATGACACAATGAGCGATTTGATTGCAGATTATGTGGCCCGGCTCGCGCCCAAGGCGGAAGGGACCATTCGCGGGACTGCAAAGCTGGTGGTGGAGGGCGAAGGGTCCGTCATGCTGGATGCGGATGGCGCATGCGAAGGCGACGGGCCAGCAGATGTGACGCTCACCGCGACGGACGCGGTGTTGCGCGCCATTCTCTCGGGCGACCAGAACCCGGTGATGGCCTTCATGTCGGGCAAGCTGAAAGTTGATGGCGGCACGCAGCGCGCCCTTAAGGTCAGCGCAATCCTTACGGGCTGAGCTTTGCCGGTCCCGGATTGAGCCGCGTGGGCAAGCCGCGTAAGGTCGGGGCGGACGGGCATTTGGCCCTGAGGACCCGGCGCAATGTTCAAACCCTTCTTTTTCGCAATAATGGCCACTTGTCTGAGCGTGCCCGCGCAGGCAAGCGCCGATGCGCTTGAACAGATGCGCGCCCTTGGACTGGGGCCTAATGGCGTGAGCATTGAACTGCTTGTGGTGGACGCGCAGGATACGAGCGCTGCGGCTAATGCTGTGCTAAAGCCCGGCGATCGCATCGCCTTTGCGCTCAGCGGGGTCGAGGGTGCAGCGTTGTTTATCCTCAACATGGATGCGGCGGGGGCGGTGCAGATGATCTACCCCAACCGCTTTGCCCCGAGGCCGGGTCCGCAGCCCGACACGCTGGCCTTGATCCCTGCTGAGGGCGCGGATTACGTGCTGGAGGTGAGCGGGGAGCCAGGCCCTGAGGTGATCAAACTCTTCGCTCTGGACGCGGACGCGGCGGCGTTCAACGCGTTGATGAGCACGCTTTTTGATCGCAGTGCTGCCTTTCCATCCGCCAAGGGCAGCGCCGAGGACGTGCTGCAAGCGCTGACGCGGTTTGTCTCCGAGACTGGCGCGGGTCTGCGGACTGCGACCCTTGATTATAGGGTCGAGAGATAGAAGAATGATCGCGCGTCCTGTCACGCGCCTGTTTTTGGAGTATGCGCCATGATCCATATCCGCTCCTTTCGCCGGGTCGCGGGGGTCGCCGTGGCGTCCGTGCTCCTTGCGGGCTGTGCAGCAGATACGCCCCAACCCGCCCGATCCGGCGCAGCGGCACAAGGGGCCGTGCCACAAGCCGCCCCAAGCGCCACGCGCCCGAAGCAAGCGGAGCGCATACCTTTGGCGGCACCTGTAACTTTGGCGGTCAGCGCCACCTATCTTGAGCGGATTATGATCCCTATTGGATCGGAATTGACCCTCCGGGCCGAGACAGTGAGCGGAATGCCCGCCATCACGCGGATCAAAACGATGAGCGGCCCACCCTATGACATATCGGTCTCCATTCCGAGCGGTGCAGAGGCCTATCCGATGACCGTGACCGCGACGCTGAATGCGACAATCGGGCATGTCCTGTCGGGGAGCGTGGTTTTGGACGCAGTGCCGGGCGGCGCGGTGGAGATTGTGATGAGAACGCAGGCGCAATGAGCGAAGGAACTGTGTTACGCAGGGCAGAACGCGCCCTATTCCAACATCGAAGCGCAGCATGGGCATTTGGCACTGCAAAAGGCGATCTTGGATGCGTTGATGGATTTTGAGGGGATAGCGGTAAAGGATACGGGCGTGCAGTAGAGCGCGCTTTGGCCCTAGCGCATCAACGCGGGCAAATCCCCGGTGAGGCCCGCCGCCTCGCGCATGATCTTGCGGCGCAGGCCCGGCACGGCATTGATCGCGCCCATCCCCAGATCACGACCCAGACGCAGAAGGGGATTGTCGTTGGAAAAGAGACGGTTGGACGCATCGGTGGTGAGCGCAAGCGTAGCCACGTCAAAGCGCCGCCAGCGCGCATAACGTGCCAGCACATCGGCGCGCGCAATGTCCTCGCCGCGCATCCGCGCTTCGCTCAGAACTTGGGTGAGGGCGGCCACATCGCGCAAACCTGCGTTGAGGCCTTGGCCCGCGACAGGATGCACACCGTGGGCCGCATCGCCCACCAACGCCACACGCTTGGCCACAAAGGCGGTCGCGATGCTGAGGCTAAGGGGGTAGGTGTAGCGCTTTCCGGCCAAGGAGATATCGCCCAGAAAATCGCCGAACCGCGGGCGCAGAACGTGCAGGAAATCTGCATCGTCAAGCGCCGCGAAGCGCGCGGCGGTCTCGTCCGTCTCGCTCCAGACTATGGAGGACATATTGCCGGGCAGGGGCAGGATCGCCAGCGGGCCGGGGGGCATGAAGAACTGATGCGCGATGCCGTGATGCGGTTTCGCGTGGGCAATGGCCACGACCAGCGCGGTCTGACCATACCCCCATCCGGTGCGCGTGATGCCTGCCCGCTCCGCAGTGCCGGAGCCACGCCCATCGCTGCCGACAATGAGTTGCGCCTCGATCTCAGCGCCCGACGCAAGGGTGAGGCGGGCGGGGCCATTTGTGTTCTGAGCCACAACCTGGTCGTTTGAAATCAGGGTGATGCGGGGCTCTGCCTTCGCCGCATCCAGAAATGCACGGCGCAGGATACGGTCCTCGCACATATGGCCCATCGGGCCTTCCTCAAGCTCTGTATGGTCGAAATGCAGATAGAATTGCGACAGCGGTCCCATGCCTGCGCGCCCGTCACTCACCTTGATCTCCAGCATGGGCTGCGTGCGATCCGCGATACCCTCCCATATGCCAATTGCGTTCAGCAACCGGGTGGAGGCGTGAGCCAGCGCATAGGAGCGGCCATCAAAGGCCGCGTTCTTGCGCACAGGTTCGGGCAGGGCGTCGATGACGGTCACGTCAAAGCCAGCCTGAGCGAGGGCAAGGGCCAGCGCGGGGCCGTTCAGCCCGCCTCCGACAATGGCGATATCAGTCTTTGTGCTCATAAGGCTCAATATGATTGGGCGGGCGGGATTGTCCATGCGCCGCGCGGTCGCTACCGTGATTTTTCAATGGATTTTGCGATAGGTCAGGAGAGATGTGATGGACGCATGGCTGAAGATGAGCGCGGCGGAGCTGGGCCGGGGCATCGGCACGGGCGAGATTGACACGGCGGCACTGACCGAGACGTATCTCGCGGCGATGGCCGCGCATCCTGACACGGCGCGCATCTATAGCGCGGTCACGGCAGAGCGGGCGCGGTCCGAGGCGGCGGCGGCGGCAGAGCGCGCGGCGCTGGGCCAGAGGCGCGGGCTGTTGGACGGTGTGCCAGTGAGTTGGAAGGATCTTTTCGATAGCGCAGGCGTGGAGACGGCGGCAGGCTCGCGCTTGCTCTCGGGCCGGGTGCCTGCGCGGGACGCGGAGGTTTTGCAGGCGGCCACGGCGGCGGGGCTCGTGTGCCTTGGCAAGACGCATATGAGCGAGCTTGCGTTTTCGGGCCTTGGCCTCAACCCGATGACGGCCACGCCGCCTTGCGTGAACGATGCAGGCGCGGTGCCGGGCGGCTCCAGCAGCGGGGCGGCGGCGAGCGTGGCCTTCGGCCTCGCGGCGGCAGGGATTGGCAGCGACACGGGTGGCTCGGTCCGCATCCCGGCGGCGTGGAACGATCTGGTGGGGCTGAAGACCACGTCGGGGCGGGTGTCGCTCAAAGGCGCTGTGCCGTTGGCCGCGCGGTTCGATACGGTGGGGCCTTTGTGCCGGACTGTGGAGGATGCAGCGCTTTTGCTTGGCGCTTTGGAGGGCAGGCGCGGGCCGGATCTGCGCGGGGCGCATTTGCGCGGCATGCGCTTTGGCGTTCTGCAAACGGTGGCATGGGACGATATGCGCGCCGAACCCGGTGCCGCATTTGAGGCCGCCGCCGCACGGCTTTCGGAGGCAGGTGCTTTGGTGGAGCCGTTTGATGCGGCAGAAGTGGCCGAGGCGATGCCTCTGTCGCCCACGCTCTTTTCCGGTGAGGCTTATGGCACGTGGCGCGACGTGATCGAGGCCGCGCCCGAGAAGATGTATCCGGCCATTCTGGAGCGGTTTCGCGGCGGGCGCGATGTGGGGGCCGCCGATTTCGTGGCGGCGTGGCAGAAGCTGGAGGCCCTCAGAGCGGTCTGGCATGCGCGTGTGGCGCGGTATGATGCGGTGCTCATGCCAACTGCGCCGATCTTGCCGCCCGACGCGGCGCGCCTGCAAAATGATGCGGGCTATTATGTGACCGAGAACCTTCTGGCGCTGCGCAACACACGGATTGGCAACCTTCTGGGGCTGAGCGCGATCAGCCTTCCGACGGGTGTGCGAAGCTGCGGGATCATGTTCTGCGGGGCGCCGATGGGCGAAGAGCGGTTGCTTCGGGTGGCCAAGGCAGCGGAGAGCGCTTTGCAGTAACCCACTGGATTTGAGTATTTTTCCTAAGAAGAAGCCGAATTTGCCAAAAATGCCACAATGGGCTGTGCCTCGGGACCTTTTGCTGGACGCCCGGCAGGCATTTGAGTAGTTTTGTCACAAACGGGGCGCTTATGATCCCGAACCTTGAGGCAGTATAGATGTTTCCCGAGCGGTTTTCGAACCTTCCGGCTTATGCGTTCCCGCGTTTGCGCGCTCTTTTGGACGTGCATGAAGCGGGTGGTGAAGCCGTTCACATGACGATTGGCGAGCCGCGGCACGCTTTTCCACCTTGGGTGATGGATGTGATCGCTGGGGCGTCGCATGAATTTGCGCGCTATCCTGAGAATGATGGCACGGCGGAGCTTCGGGGTGCGATTTGCGATTGGGCTGGGCGGCGTTACGGCGTGCAACTTGATGCGGGGCGCAATGTGTTGCCGCTCAACGGGACACGCGAGGGGCTTTACAACGCTATGATGGCGCTCTGCCCTGAGACCAAGGGCGGGGTGCCTGTCGTGCTGATCCCGAACCCGTTTTATCAGGTCTATATGGTGGCCGCGCTAAGCGTAGGCGCGGAGCCTGTGTTTGTGCCTGCGACGGCTGAGACTGGGTTTATGCCCGATTACATGAGCCTGCCTGAGGATGTGCTCAATCGGGTGGCGGTGGCTTATCTGTGCTCGCCCAGCAACCCGCAAGGGGCCGTGGCGCCCGAGAGCTATTGGCGCGATCTGATCGGCTTGGCTGAGCGCTATGATTTCAAGATTTTCGCTGATGAGTGTTATTCGGAGATTTACCGCGATGCACCGCCCGTTGGCGCATTGGAGGTAGCGGCCAAGATGCGCGCGGACCCTGAGCGGGTTTTGGCGTTTCACAGCCTGTCCAAACGCTCAAACCTGCCGGGGCTGCGCAGCGGGTCTGCTATTGGTGGGCTGAAAAGCATCGCGCGGATGAAGCAATTGCGCGCCTATGCGGGCGCGCCTTTGCCGATGCCGCTGCAACGTGCGGCGGAGGCGGTTTGGGCCGATGAGGCGCATGTGGTTGAGAACCGTGCGCTTTACGGTGCGAAATACGCGGCAGCTGATGAGATATTGGCCGGTGTGCCGGGATATCAAGGCCCGGAGGCGGGGTTTTTCCTCTGGCTGCCGGTGAAAGATGGCGAAGAGGCCGCCTTGCGGCTTTGGCGACAAACCGGCGTGCGGGTCCTTCCGGGCGCGTATCTGAGCCAAGACACAGATCAGGGCAATCCTGGCAAAGCATATATCCGGGTCGCCATGGTGGCCCCAATAGATGAGATGGCGCGCGGGCTCACAGCCTTGCGCGACTGTCTTTATAATTGAGAACGAGGGACGAGATGGCATATCAGACACGCGGGCGCGATCCGCTTTTGGACAGCAACATGGCCGAGGCGATTGAAAAGCGCGGCAAGGAGCTTTTGGGCCTTGGCCTTCTGGGTCTGGCCGCAGTGCTTGCTGCGGTCTTTGCCACCTACAGCCCTGATGATCCCAGCTGGCTGATGGCGGTGGACACTCCGGCGCAGAATTTCTTGGGTCAGACCGGGGCGACGATTGCCGCCACGCTCTTTATGGTTGTGGGGTGGGGCGCGTGGGGCGTGCCTTTGGTCTTGGCCGCTTGGGGCGTTCGCTTCTTGCTGCACCGGGGGCAGGAACGGGCCGCCGCCCGGTTGATTTTTGCGCCGATCTGGATTGCGGTTGTGTCTCTTTATGCAGCGTCGCTCACACCGGGGGCCGAGTGGTATGCCACCCATAGCTTTGGGCTGGGTGGTATTTTTGGTGATACGGTGTTGGGCGCTTTGTTAGGTATTTTGCCGATTGGGGCGGCGGCTGGGCTCAAGCTCTTGTCGTTGATTATGGGCGCCGGGATGCTGGTCTTTGGGGCCTTTGTGATGGGGTTTGAACGTAGCGAGATCTCGCGCATATTCCGCTTCCTGCTCGTTGGGGTGATCATGACCTATTCGATGGTTATGGGTCTTGCTGCGCAGGGCAGCGCGCGCGCCGCAGATGCAGCACAAGCCGCCCGTGCGCGCCGCGCCGCGCGTGCCGAAGAGCCCGCCTTGGCGGCAGCCTCCCGCCGCGCCATCGACATTGTCCCCCCACGGATGAGCCGCAGCGCAGGGGCCACAGTGATCGAAGAGACAGGTCCCGCCGTGGCCCTCACCCACGCAACCCCGGTTGCGGTATCTTCTGAGAAAACAGGTCTTTTGGCGCGGATGCCGTCGCTTATGCGCAAGCCCGAGCCGATGCCTGAGCCTGAATTGGTGGAGCAGCCGACCTCCGATTATCAGGGCGAGGCGCCGGGCGCGGACCGGATCAAGGACAAGATCGCGGATGCAATCAAAAGCCGCGTGCGCCAGAACACGGCTGTGCAATCAGCCTATGCCGCGCCGCTGACCAAGGGGCGCGGGCGTGGCCCAACCCCGCTTGTGCTCAACACCAGCGCACCAAGCAAACTGTCGGCAGAGTCGGCCCTGAGTGCGGGTTTTGCTCTGCCGCCTGAGCCGCCTTTGACCTCTATGCGTCTCAACGTGCCAAGCGCGCCTGCCCCGCAAGCCGGGCAATGGGCGAGCGAGGTATCCGCCTATGCCCCGGCAGAGGTGCCAGAGGATATCGACAACGTGTTTGAGGATGCATGGGACGCGCCCGAACCCGCGCCTGAGCCTGAGCCAATGCGCATGGCCGCCCCCCGTATCCCAATCCCCGAGCCGCGCAAAGTGGTGCAGCACGCGCCCCGCAAGGTGCCCGCACCCTCCACGCGCGCCAAGGCCGAAGCGCAGCCCGCCCTGCAATTTGAGGACAAGGCGCAGACCTATTACGAGCTGCCCCCCCTCAACCTTCTGTCCAGCCCTGAGGCAGCCCCGCAGCAGCATCTCAGCGACGATGCGTTGGAGGAAAATGCCCGGATGCTGGAATCCGTGCTCGATGATTATGGCGTCAAAGGCGATATCGTCAGCGTCCGGCCCGGACCCGTCGTCACCATGTATGAGCTGGAGCCCGCCCCCGGTCTCAAGGCGAGCCGCGTCATCGGTCTGGCCGATGATATTGCGCGGTCGATGTCGGCCCTGTCTGCGCGGGTCTCGACCGTGCCGGGACGCAGTGTGATCGGGATCGAGCTTCCCAATGATCACCGCGAGATGGTCGTGCTGCGCGAGATCCTCGCCACACGTGATTTTGGCGATGGCACGCAGAAACTGCCCCTCGCGTTGGGCAAGGATATCGGCGGCGATGCTATGGTCGCGGATCTGGCCAAGATGCCCCACCTTTTGATTGCCGGGACCACGGGGTCGGGCAAGTCGGTGGCGATCAACACGATGATCCTCAGCCTGCTTTACAAGCTGACACCGGAAGAGTGCCGGATGATCATGATCGACCCCAAGATGCTGGAACTCAGCGTCTATGATGGGATTCCGCACCTGCTCAGCCCCGTTGTGACCGACCCCAAGAAGGCCGTTGTGGCGCTGAAATGGACCGTGGCGGAGATGGAAGAGCGCTATCGCAAGATGTCTAAGATGGGCGTGCGCAATATCGGCGGCTATAATGGCCGTGTGGCGGATGCTTTAGGTAAGGGCGAAATGTTCAGCCGCACCGTGCAGACGGGGTTTGACGACAACACCGGCGAGCCAGTGTTTGAGACCGAAGAGTTCGCACCCGAAAAGATGCCCTATATCGTCGTCATCGTCGATGAGATGGCGGACCTGATGATGGTTGCGGGCAAGGAGATCGAGGCCTGTATTCAGCGCCTCGCACAGATGGCGCGCGCGTCTGGTATCCACATCATCATGGCCACGCAGCGCCCGTCGGTCGATGTCATCACTGGCACGATCAAGGCCAACTTCCCCACCCGGATCAGCTTTCAGGTGACCTCCAAAGTCGATAGCCGGACCATTCTGGGCGAAATGGGGGCCGAGCAACTCTTGGGCATGGGCGATATGCTCTACATGGCGGGCGGCGCGAAGATCACCCGCTGCCACGGACCTTTCGTGAGCGACGAAGAGGTGGAAGAGGTCGTCAACAACCTCAAAGCCTACGGCCCGCCCCAATATCTGAGCGGCGTAGTCGAAGGGCCTGATGACGACAAGGCAAGCAATATCGACGCGGTTCTGGGCCTCGCGTCCGAGGGCGATGGCGAGAACGAGCTTTACGACAAGGCCGTCTACATCGCGATCACGGACCGCAAATGCTCCACCTCCTATATTCAGCGCAAGCTGGCCATCGGCTATAACAAGGCCGCGCGCCTTGTGGAGCAGATGGAGGAAGAGGGCGTCGTCAGTGCGGCCAACCATGTGGGCAAACGTGAAATTCTGGTGCCTGAGCAATAGGCGCATTGATGCCGGCAAGGCGTGTCTGTGCCTTGATCTTCGGGTGGTGGGCGCTGATATGACAGGGGCTGTTATCGCATAACAGTGCCTGGGTCTGTTAGATTTGGCGGGCCATGTTCATCCAAGGAAGACCGCCCATGAGAATCGCCCACTTTCTGACCGCCGCCGCCCTCAGCGTGTCTTTGGCCCTGCCTGTGCAGGCCGAGAAACTGTCGCTTGACGTGTTGTCCGGCTATCTCAACGGTCTCAACAGTGCCTCTGGCGCGTTCACGCAAGTGAATGACGATGGCACGATCAGCACCGGGCGCATCCTGATCAAGCGGCCGGGGCGGGTGCGGTTTGAATATGCGCCGCCCGACGCGACATTGGTGGTTGCCGATGGCGACACTGTGGGCATCATTGACGCCAAATCAAACGAGGGGCCGCAGGGTTACCCGCTGCACCGCACGCCTTTGTCGATCATTCTCGCGCGTAATGTGGACCTCAACCGTGCCCGCATGGTTACCGGCCATGCCTCGGACGGGACCACGACGACTGTGCGTGCGCAGGACCCGGAAAACCCCGAATATGGCAGCATTGATCTGGTCTTTACCGGCAACCCGGTGCAATTGCGCCAATGGGTGATCAACGATGGCAGCGGCAGCCGCACCACTGTGATCCTTGGGGATCTTGAGGTCGGCGTGCAGCTCTCGGACGATAATTTCGTTATTCCGGGGCTTGAGGGCGCGCGGATCGACCGCTGATCGGTCGATCCGGCTTGTTTAGCGGCGGCAGCGTCTGAGCTGTGCTTGATAATTCGCGGCCCGTGTCTCGACTGTTCCGGCAACACGCACCAGCCACGCTTTGCTGTTGTAGCTGCCGCGCGAGAAGCCTGTACGGCCCTCGTGATAGGCCAGATACTGATTACGCGCATCGGTCATTGGGATGCCAAGCTGATCGCGGCTTTTGGCCATGTACCAGCCCATGAAATCGACAGCATCACCGATGTTGTCACGCCGTGCGCGGAAACTGTTGGTTTCCTGAACATACTCGTCCCATGTCCCGTCCAGCGCCTGAGAATACCCAAAGGCAGAGCTTTGCCGCCCCATCGGGATCACGCCAAGCGTATAGCGGAAGGGCGTGCGCGCGTCTGACACGAACTTGCTCTCTTGGTAAATCGTGGCCATCTGAACGTGCACAGGCACGCCCCAGCGCCGCTCGGCGGCACGGAAGGCGCGGGAATATCCGGGCCGTTCACTCAATATGGCGCAAGCGTCATCCAGATTGTTGGGTGCGGTGCCATAACCGCCCGTGCGGCCGCAGGCGGCCATCAACACCAATAGGATCGCTGCGCGAAGCTTTCTGCTCATCTGCCTCTCGCTCTTCTTTTTTCCCTATATTAGCGGATTTGCTCGCGTGGGGGAATCCCGAAATTGAGGCGTCAGAGAAGGACCGCCAAAAGTGCCGGCAACAAGAGCACGGACATCAGGGTCGAGACCACGACAAGCCCTGCAACCGCATCCGAATCGCCGCCGTATTTCTCGGACAGAAGGTAGGATGTGACGGCCACGGGCGTTGCGATTTGCAGCACGAGCACGGCATGCGCCACCGGATCGAGATCAAACCAAAGCCCGGCACCCCAAGCGAGCCCTACGCAAAGTGCGGCTTTCACCCCCGAGAGCCCCACGGCCAGCCAGAGCCGTCCGGGCGCCAACCGCGCGACCGCCACGCCAAGCGTGATCAGCATCATGGGGATCGCCATTTGCCCGATCAGATCCAGCGCATTGGTCAAAAAGCGCGGCGTCTCCCAGCCCTGCCAGAGGAACAACCCGCCCAGAAGCGTGCCAGCCACCAAAGGCTCCCGCAGCACTTTGAGGATGGAACCGCCCCCGGATACCAGCCAGATCCCAAAGGTGAACGACCATATCGCCATGATCGCAAACACAACCACCGCATAGCTGAGACCGATATCGCCGAACGCGAAAAGCGCCAGCGGCAGACCCAGATTGCCCGTGTTGCCAAAGATTAGCGGTGCGGCGTAAGTCTGCCGCTCAAGCTGAAGCAGCCAAACCAGCGCGAGCATCACGACCGTGACCGCGCCGTAAGCGGCGACCGAGGCCAATGACAACGCCGTCAGCGCCTCAGGCTCGATATCGGCCTGCATCAGCGCCACGAAGATCAGACAGGGCACCGAAAGCGTCATCGCGATGCGGGTGACGAAGGCCACGGAGTACTCAAATCCGAGTTTCACCCAGACAAACCCGACTGCGGCGAGCATGAAGACAGGGGCGGTGATCTCAAGAACTGTTATTGCGAGGTTCACAGACTGTTTCCCGCCTATTGTGCTATCAGGGTTGGACAAATCCCACTTGAACCCTTTAATGTCACCCCTTAGGGGCTGCAATGACATGATTAAGACACGCGCGAAATATAACCTCGGCCAAGTGGTCAAGCACAAGAAGCACCCGTTTCGCGGCGTGGTTTTTGATGTGGATCCAGAGTTTGCCAACACGGATGAGTGGTATTCCTCGATCCCCGAGGACAGCCGCCCGGTCAAGGATCAGCCGTTTTATCATTTGTTGGCCGAGAATGATCAAAGCTATTATGTCGCCTATGTGTCGGAGCAGAACCTTGTCGCTGACTATTCCGGTCAGCCGGTCGAGCATCCTGACATACCGGATCTCTTTGGTCCGTTCGAGGACGGGCTTTATCCGCTGCATTTTCAACTCAACTGAAGTCCGCCGCCTCATAGGCGGCGTTTTCCTTGAGATGTATGGCGTGCGTGGGTCAATACCCCAAAGCGCACCCATCCTTGCGTGGATCAGACGCGCCTTCCAGCACCCCGTCTGGCCGGATCACGATTGCCTGTGCGCCGCCAAGCGGCTCGTCCGGGATGACCACATCATGGCCCATCTCGGCAAGCTCCGCACGCACGGCGTCCGAATAGCCCCGCTCCACTTTCAGCTGACCCCCATCGGCAAAGCTGCGCGGCGCGTCGATGGCGCTTTGCGGGTCTTGCCCGAAATCCATGAGGTTGGTGACAAACCGGGCATGGCCAGCGGGCTGATACCCGCCGCCCATGACGCCGAAGGGCACGAGGCTCCCGCCACCCTCCAGCATGCCGGGGATGATCGTGTGCATGGGGCGCCGCCCGCCTTGCAATTCGTTGGGATGGCCCTCTTCCAGCGTGAAGCCCGCGCCGCGATTTTGCAGCAAAATGCCAAATTTCTCCGAGGCGATGCCGGACCCGAACCCATGAAAGATCGAATAGATGAGCGACACGGCCATACCGTCGCGGTCCACGCAGGCGATATAGATCGTGTCCTTGTGGATCGCCTCGCTTAGCGGGGCGGGGGCGGCCATCGCGCGTTTGGGATCAATGAGCGCGGCAAGGCGGCGGGCGCTGTCGGTGCTCAGCATGAATTCCATGCGCGCGGTGCGGTCCGGGTCGCCTATGATGCGGTTGCGCGCGTCATAGGCCAGCTTGGTCGCTTCGGCCTCGATATGCACGCGGGCAGCACTCCGCGGGTCCATCGCCGCAAGGTCAAATTCCTTAAGCATATTCAGCATCAAGATCGCAGTTGCCCCTTGCCCGTTTGCGCCGTGCTCGGTCAGGGTCTGGCCTTTGTAGCCACCGCTGACGGGGGCGCTGGGCATACCCGTTTGGCGGGCAAAATCGTCGGCCGTGTGGACGCCGCCTGCCTCTGTCAGGGCGGCCAGCATGTCGTCGGCCACTTCGCCTGCGTAAAACGCATCGCGGCCCTGGGCCGCGATCCGGCGCAAGACCTCTGCCTGTCCGGGTGCGCGGAACAGCGTGCCGGGTGCGGGCGGTGTGCCCCAAGGGAGAAAGTGGCGCTTTGCGTGACCTTTGAGAATATCCGCATCAGTGATCCAGTCACGGGCCACGCGCGGAGCGACGGGCACGCCTGCCTCCGCATAATGGATCGTGGGGGCGAGAAGTGCGTCTAAGCCCAAGCGGCCATGGCTCTCGCTCAGTTGGCAAAACGCGTCGATGGCGCCGGGGATTGTGACCGCATCTGCGCCGTAGACGGGCACGGTTGTCTCGCCGCGTGCGCGCAGGGCGGCAGCGTTGGCGGCAGCGGGGGCGGCACCTGATCCGTTGAACGCCTCTATCGCGCCTGCGCCGGGGCGCCGGACGAGCACAAAGCAATCGCCACCGATCCCGGTCATTTGCGGTTCGCAAATCCCCAAAAGGACCGCACCCGCAATGGCCGCATCCATCGCCGTGCCGCCGCGCAACAGGATATCCACCGCCGCCCCTGCGGCCAGAGGGTGCGATGTGGCGCACATGCCATTGCTTGCATAAACGGGTGAGCGGCCGGGGAGGTGGAAATCGCGCATCTGCTGGGCTCCTGAACGAGACTGTCCGAGTGTCCTACGCCAGCATGCCGGGATTGCCAATAATGTTGGGGGATAAGGTAGACCTCGACGCCGCGCACTGGGTGGGGGCTGTTAAACGCGGCGCCGAGGGAAGCCGTATGCAGCTACAAGTCCGTGTATGATCCTGCACTCGGGCGGTAGTGCGGTAAAATTTGGGCAAGTTTGGGGCATTTTGGCTTCTGGCTTCTGGCTTCTGTGTGAGTGTGGGCCAAAAGGTGCGGTATGAGATGCAATGTTTTTCGAGATCACGGCCCGCAGATTGCACAGGTTGCATTGGCGCGCGCTCAGCCGTGTGTAAAAGGCAGGCGGATATGCACGTGGTTTGCGCCGTTCTCGCGTGTGTAGGTTAGCCGATCTGACAGCGTGCGGATCAAGAACCAGCCGAACCCGCCTTCCGGCAATTCCGCGCGCGGGCCGACCAGCGTGGGCAATTGCCCTGTGGGCAGGCTCAGCCCAGGCATCGGTTCTCCCTGATCGGTCAGGTCGAACTCGCAACCCTCTGGCGTGAGGCGCAGCTTCAGCAACGCTGTGTCGCGGGCCTCGCCGTGATATGCGTGTTCGGCCACATTATTCATGACTTCGGCCAAAGTGATTTCAGCCGTGCCGCAGAAATCTTCATCGAGGCCCATTGTTGCGAGCCACGCGCGCATGCTTTGCAAAACGCGGCGCACGCCCTGTTCTGACGTCTCATAGGTGAAAGTCACGGAGCGATCCTTGCCCAGCCCGGATGCAGAGTTCAAATCACCGCCCGCTTTGCCTTGCATGTGTTGCCCCAACCGTCTCTTTACCCTGCTTTGGCGTGTGGCAGGGCATCAAGGCTATCATGTATCCGAAAGATCGAATCCATCCGCGTCAGGCGGAAAACCTTTGCCACATCCGGGGTAAGTGACGCGATATCCAGCTGTTGGCCAGCGCCGAGTTGTTTCATTGACGCCACGACAGCGCCGAGCCCGCTCGAATCGATAAACCCGACATGGCCGAGATCTAGAACGATGGTGCCAACGGCGGTGTCTGTGGCGGCGCGCATCGCGTCCTTGAACTGAATCGCCGCTACCGAATCAATGCGGGTTGCGTTGACGGTGATGATGGTGAAGTGGCCCGATACTGTGCTCGACAGGTCCATGATTGCTCCATGTGCTAGATTATCTCGGCAATGACTCTAGACCTCATTCGTTACCATTCGGTAAGGACACATAACCGCCGCCAGTTTCGGCAACCGTTAGAATAAAGGCCCTGACCATGCGCATCGACTACACTCAAATCGCCAAAACCCTTGCCTCACTGACCGAGGGTGAAGACGATCAGGTCGCCCTCATGGCGACTATGGTGTGCGAGCTTCATCACGCCGATGACCGTTTTGACTGGACCGGGTTCTACCGCGTGACCGGGCCCGAAATGCTCAAGATCGGCCCCTATCAGGGCAGCCACGGATGCTTGAAAATCCCCTTCTCGCGCGGGGTCTGCGGGGCGGCTGCGCGCAGCGGGATGGTGCAGTTGGTGGATGATGTGCATGCCTTCGAAGGTCATATCGCCTGCGCCAGCTCCACCCTCTCCGAGATCGTGCTGCCGGTGCATGACGCCTCGGGTGCGCTGATCGCCGTTCTCGATATCGACAGTGATCAGCCCGGCGCCTTCACCGAGGCCGATGCCGAGGGGTTGAGCAGGCTTTTGCGGCAGACGTTCTGTCGCTAGCGTATTGTCGCGATGTGGCGTGAAAAAATGTTTGATATTTTCATAGAATCAACGCAACGTGAAAATTGCTCCGTAATTTTCACAGGCGCTGCGCGTGCATCAAACCACCATCCCCGAGACACGCACATTGGGCGCGGACCTTCGCGCCCTGCGCAAATCGCGCGGCATCACGCTGAGCGATCTGGCCGAGGCGCTGGGCCGGTCGGTGGGGTGGCTCAGCCAAGTGGAGCGTGACCTCTCCACCCCCTCGGTCAGTGATCTGCATGAAATTTCAGCGGCTATGGGTGTGCAGACATCGCTGCTGTTCGGCCATGCCCCCGCCCCTGCGGAGGAGGCGGGCTATATCGTGCGCCGCGGCGCGCGCAGGCCGATCGGGGCGGATGTTGAAGGGTTGACCGAGGAGCTTCTTTCCCCGGATTTGACGGATGATTTCGAGGTCGTCCACTCCACCTTCGCCCCGCACAGCGCCGTCCCCGCGGCCAAATCGCGCCCAACGCAGGAGGTGGGGTATATCCTGTCTGGACAGCTCGACCTGCGGATTGGCGAGCGTGCCTTTACCGTTGGCCCCGGCGACAGCTTTCGCATCCGGGGCGAGCTGCATGAATGGGCCAACCCTTACGATATCCCCTGCGTGGCCCTTTGGGTCATTGCCCCGCCGGTTTATTGAGCTGTCCATGCGCGCGCACCCTTTTCCATCCCGATCCAACGGAGACCCAAACCATGAGTGATTTCCCCACCACAGCCCGCGTTGTCGTCATCGGCGGCGGCGTTGTCGGCGCCTCGACGCTCTATCATCTCGCCAAGGGGGGCTGGTCCGATTGTGTCCTTCTGGAGAAAAATGAGCTGACGGCGGGCTCTACATGGCATGCGGCGGGCAATTGTCCGAGCTTCTCCACCTCTTGGGCCGTGATGAATATGCAGCGCTATTCGCTCGACCTTTACTCGCGGCTGGAGACGGAGGTGGATTACCCGATGAACTACCACGTTACCGGCTCCGTGCGGCTGGCCCATAGCAAGGAACGGATGCAGGAATTTGAGCGCGCCCGCTCGATGGGCGCGCATCAGGGTCTGGAGCTTAGCCTCATGTCGCTGGACGATATAAAGGCGAAGTATCCGTTTATTGAGACCCATGATCTGGAAGGCGCGCTCTGGGACCCCGCCGATGGCGATATTGACCCCGCGCAGCTCACCCAAGCGCTGGCCAAGGGCGCGCGGCAGATGGGCGCGCGGATCGAGCGGTTTTGCCCCGCCACAGGCGTCAGCCGCGAGGGGGATGAATGGATCGTGCATACCCACAAGGGCGATATCCGCTGTGAAAAGGTGGTGAACGCCGCTGGATATTATGCGCAGCGGGTGGGCGAATGGTTCAAACCTTACGGCGGGCGCACCGTGCCGATGGTCACGATGAGCCATCAGTATTTCCTGACCGAGGAAATCCCCGCGCTTGCCGAATGGACCGCCGCCCAAGGCCACAAGGTTCCGCTTCTGCGTGATGTGGACAGCTCTTACTACCTGCGTCAGGACAAGAATGGCCTCAACCTTGGCCCGTATGAGCGTAACTGCAAGGCCCATTGGGTCACGCCCGACGATCCCATGCCCGAGGATTTCAGCTTTCAGCTTTACCCCGACGATCTGGAGCGGCTTGAATGGTATATCGAAGACGCCATGGCCCGCGTGCCGATCTTGGGCGAGGCGGGCGTGGGGCGTGTGATCAACGGACCGATCCCTTACGCGCCCGATGGGCTGCCGCTGGTCGGCCCTATGCCCGGTGTGCCCAACGCGTTTGAGGCCTGCGTCTTCACCTTTGGCATCACCCAAGGCGGCGGGGCGGGCAAAGTGGCCGCCGAATGGATCATGCATGGCGAAACCGAGCATGACATGTGGGCCGTCGATCCGCGCCGCTTCACCGATTACACGGACCAAGACCATTGCCACGCCAAGGCGATGGAGGTTTATGGCCACGAATATGCCATGCACTTCCCTCGCCACGAATGGCCCGCAGGGCGTGACAAGAAGCTCAGCCCAAATGACGCGAAGCTGCGCGAACTGGGCGCTGTGATGGGCGCTTATAACGGGTGGGAGCGGGCCAATTGGTTCGCGCATCCCGGTGATGACACGTCCGAGGAGGCGACGCATACATGGGCGCGCAAAGGCCCGTGGGAGCAGCGCATCCGCGAGGAGTGCGAAGCGGTGCGCGACGCGTGTGGCGTGCTGGACCTGCCGGGCTTTTCGCGCTTTTGGATCACCGGGGCAGGTGCGGATGAATGGCTGCGCGGCTTTGTGACGGGGGCGCTGCCCAAGATTGGGCGGATGAACCTTGTCTACGTTTCTGACAAAAGGGGGCGTATCTTGACCGAGCTTTCGTGCATCAGGCTTGCGGAGGATAGCTTCGTTCTGATCACTGCCGCCACCGCGCAATGGCATGACGGCGATCTGATCCGTGGGTCCGTGCCCGAAGGTGTGAACGTCAACGAGACCACGACCGAGCGCACTGCGCTTATCGTCACTGGGCCGACCGCGCGCAAGGTGCTTGGACCGCTCACCGATGCGGATCTCAGCCTTGGCTGGCTCAGCCATCAACACGTTACTGTGGCGGGTAAAAAGGCGTTCCTCGTGCGGGTGTCTTTCGCAGGAGAGCTTGGCTGGGAGGTTCATGCGACCATGGAAGACATGCCCGCCATCTACGCCGCGATCCTTGATGCGGGGGCGAAACCCTTTGGCATGTATGCACTCAATTCCTTGCGGATCGAAAAGGGCTATCGCGCGTGGAAGGGCGATCTTTCAACTGATTACAGCCTGCTTGAAGGCGGCCTTGAGCGGTTCATCAAGTTCGACAAACCCCAGGAGTTTATTGGCAAGGCGGCACTGCAATCCGAAAAGCAGCAAGGCAGCAAAAAACGCTTTGTGCAGCTGATTGTGGAGGCGGGCGACGCGGATGCGCCCTATATGTCCACGCTCTGGCACAATGGCGAGGTGGTGGGCGAGACCACGTCTGGCGATTGGGGCTACCGCGTTGGGGCCTCTATCGCGCTGGGCATGGTGCGGACCGATCTGGCCGCGCCGGGCACCGAGCTTGAGGTAGAGATTTATGGCCACCGCCACCGCGCCACGGTGCAGACCGATGCACCGCTCTGGGATCCGCAGAACGAACGGCTGCGCGCCTGACACCTTCCCTGCGCCTCTCTGTTTTGGGGGGCCAGGTTCACACATCCCCGCGTCTTTGGCGGGACATCGGGGCGCTTGCCGCCTTTGCAATTAGGAAAGACCACGCAATGACCGATATCACACTTCTTGACGGCTCCATCGGGCAGGAGATCGTCAAACGCTCGGGCGACCGGGCCACGCATTTGTGGTCCACCGCTGTGATGATGGAAAAGCCCGATGTGGTGGGGGATGTGCACGCCGATTATTACCGCGTCGGTGCGACCATCGCCACGACCAACACCTATGCGGTGCACCGGGATCGCCTAATCAAGGTGGGGCTGGAGGATAAGGTGCCTGAGCTTGTCGACACCGCGCTGGTGCAGGCTGCGCGCGCGCGCGCGGCGCATGGCAGAGGCCGGATTGCCGGGGCGCTTGGCCCGCTGGGTGGCTCTTATCGCCCCGATATCTCCCCCAGTGTTGAGGTCGCAGCGCCCGTCTTTGCTGAATTGGTGGAGATAATGGGCGCGCGCGTCGATCTGATCCTGATTGAGACGGTGTCGTCGGTGATGCAGGCCCGTGCCACGCTCACGGGTTGTGCGGATGCGACTGTGCCGGTCTGGCTTGGGGTTTCCGTAGACGATGATGACGGCACGATCCTGCGCTCGGGTGAAAGGCTGAGCGAATTGGCCCCGGTGCTTGCGGAGTTCAAACCCGATGCGGTTCTGATCAACTGTTCGCGCCCCGAAGCGGTCAGCATGGGTGTGCCGCATATCGCGGCGCTGGGTCTGCCGTTTGGGGCTTATGCCAACGGGTTCACCCGTATTTCCGAAGGGTTCCTGCAAGACAGCCCCACGGTCGATGCGTTGGAGCAACGGGTCGATCTTGGCCCCGACGCCTATGCCGATTTCGCCATGGGATGGGTCGAAGGTGGTGCGACAATCGTTGGCGGCTGCTGCGAAGTGGGGCCTGAGCACATTGCCGAACTGGCCCGTCGTCTGCGCGCCGCCGGTCACACAATCGTCTGAGGCGCGCGGCGCCCGCTATATTTCTCAGGAGAGACAAGAATGGACCTTCCCACACAGGCTCGCGTGGTCATCATCGGTGGTGGCGTCATCGGCTGCTCGGTCGCCTATCATCTGGCCAAAATGGGCTGGAGCGATGTTGTGCTTTTGGAGCGCAAACAACTCACCTCTGGCACCACATGGCACGCCGCAGGCCTGATCGGACAGCTGCGTGCGTCGTCCAGCATGACCAAGCTCGCGCGCTACTCGGCCGAACTTTTGCGCAAGCTGGAGGAGGAGACGGGCGTCTCGACGGGCTTCCGGCAGGTTGGCTCGGTCTCTGCGGCCCTCACCGATGAGCGGCTGGAGGAGTTGCACCGCCAAGCGGCCATGGCCCGCGCGTTTGGCGTGCCGGTTGAAGAATTGTCGCCCGCTGAGGTCAAGGAGCGTTACCAGCATATCAATATCGAGGGTGTCACGGGCGGTGTCTGGCTGCCCACGGATGGTCAGGCAGACCCGACCAATATCGCGCTGGCATTGGCCAAGGGCGCGCGGGCGCATGGCGCGCGCATTCAAGAGCGGGTGAAAGTGGCGGGGATCGCGCGCAAGGACCGCCGCGTCACGGGCGTGGATTGGATCAGCGATGACGGCAAATCACAGGGCCATATCGCTTGCGACATGATCGTGAACTGCGCGGGCATGTGGGGGCATGAAGTGGGTCGGATGGCGGGCATCAACGTGCCGCTCCATGCGTGCGAGCATTTCTATATCGTGACCGAGGCGATTGAGGGCCTGAGCCAGATGCCCGTGCTGCGCGTGCCGGATGAATGCGCCTATTACAAAGAAGATGCGGGCAAGATGCTCTTGGGCGCGTTTGAGCCTCATTCAAAGCCTTGGGGTATGGATGGCATCCCCGACAGTTTCGAATTTGACCAACTGCCCGAGGATTTCGACCATTTCGAGCCGATCCTTGAAAATGCGTGCAACCGCCTGCCGATGTTGGCCGATGCGGGGATACATACGTTTTTCAACGGCCCTGAAAGTTTCACGCCAGATGACGCCTATCACCTTGGCCTCGCCCCCGAGATGGACAATGTGTGGGTCGCTTGTGGGTTCAATTCCATCGGTATTCAATCGGCGGGTGGGGCGGGTCACGCGCTGAGCCAGTGGATGGAGGCGGGCGAGAAGCCGTTTGACCTCGGCTCGGTCGATATTGCCCGGATGCAGCCCTTTCAGGGCAACAAGCACTACCTTTTCGAGCGCTCCAAGGAGACGCTGGGTCTGCTTTATGCGGATCACTTCCCGTATCGCCAGATGGCCACCGCGCGCGGTATCCGGCGCACGCCGTTCCATCATCACCTGCTGGAACAAGGTGCTGTCATGGGCGAGGCGGGCGGCTGGGAGCGGGCAAACTGGTTTGCCAATGAGGGGCAGAAACGCGAATACGAGTATTCGTGGAAGCGGCAGAACTGGTTTGAGAATTCCGCAGCCGAGCATCACGCGATCCGCAATGGCGTGGGCATGTATGACATGTCTTCCTTCGGCAAGCTGCGGGTGGAAGGGCCAGATTCCGAGGCGTTCCTGAACTATGTGGGTGGCGGCGACTATGCGGTCCCGGTGGGCAAGATCGTCTATACGCAATTCCTGAACTCAATGGGCGGGATTGAGGCGGATGTCACTGTGACGCGCCTGTCAGAGACCGCCTATCTGGTGGTTACGCCGGGGGCGACGCGTCTGGCCGATCAAACATGGATGGAGCGCCACAAGGGCAGTTTCAACGTGGTGATCACGGATGTGACGGCGGGCGAGGGTGTGCTGGCCGTGATGGGACCAAAAGCGCGCGATCTGCTGCAAGCCGTGTCGCCTGCGGATTTCTCCAACGCCGCCAACCCGTTCGGCACGGCGCAGAATATCGAGCTTGGGATGGGCCTCGCGCGGGTGCACCGGGTGACATATGTGGGCGAACTTGGCTGGGAGGTCTATGTGAGCGCGGATATGGCGGGCCATGCGTTTGAGGTGCTGCACGCCGCCGGGCAGGATCATGGGCTGAAACTGTGCGGGATGCATATGATGGACAGCTGCCGGATCGAGAAGGGATTCCGGCATTTTGGGCATGACATCACCTCGGAGGATCATGTGTTGGAGGCGGGGCTTGGCTTTGCGGTGAAGACGGCAAAGCCTGATTTCATGGGCCGTGATGCGGTGCTGCGCAAGAAAGACGAGGGACTGGCGCTGCGTCTGGTGCAGTTCAGGCTGACCGATCCGGAACCGCTTCTCTATCACCATGAGCCAATCCTGCGCGATGGCGAGATCGTGGGCTATATCAGCTCCGGCAATTACGGCCACCATTTGGGCGGCGCGATCGGCATGGGCTATGTGCCGTGCAAGGGCGAGAGTGCGGAGGAGGTGCTGGGCTCAAGCTTTGAGATCGACGTGGCGGGGACCCGCGTGAAGGCGGAGGTGTCTCTCAAGCCGATGTATGATCCCAAATCCGAGCGCACCAAAGTTTGATCCGGGTGGTTTGATCCCAATGAGCGCGGCCCCCATGCGGGTATCGCGCGCCAGTTTCAGGGATGTGGTGCGGGCGTTCTGGACGTCGGCCTTGAAGGCTGAGCACTTGGCAGAGGAAAGCACGTGTGGCGGTGCTTCGGCTTTGCTATAGGGCGGGCATGACAGAGTATTGCCCGCCCGACACGCCGCTTGATGTGCTCCATGCCGACCACGAGATAGTGATCGTGAACAAGCCTGCCGGGCTTTTATCCGTGCCTGGCAAAGGGCCAGAGCTTGCTGATTGCCTGCAAGCGCGGGTGGTTGAGGCCTTTCCGATGGCGCTTTTGGTGCATCGTCTGGACCGCGATACCTCGGGTGTGATGGTGTTCGCGGTAAGCCCTCATGCGCAGCGCCATCTCGGGCTGCAATTTGAGAAACGGTATGTGAAGAAGACCTATGTGGCGCGGGTTGAGGGGCATCTGGAGCCGAAACTTGGCGAGGTTGACCTGCCGCTGATCGTGGATTGGCCCAACCGGCCCCGGCAGATGGTGTGTCATGAAACAGGCAAGGCGGCGCTGACTGAATACAAGGTTTTGAAGGCGGGCGGAGGTGAAAGCCGGGTGCGTCTTAGCCCGCATACGGGGCGGACGCATCAGCTTCGGGTGCATATGCTGGCGCTGGGCCATCCGATATTGGGCGATCCGTTTTACGCCAGCGGGGCCGCGCTGGAGCATCCGCGCATGATGCTCCATTCCGAGGAATTGCGCCTGCGCCACCCAGATGGCGGGCGGGGCATGAAATTTCGCAGCAAGGCGGAGTTTTAAAGCGTTTCGCGAAACGCTTTAGGCGCGCAGCACCCGGTCCGTGAGGTTCAGCCGGTTTGCGATCAGCGGCTTCAGGACGGGGGCGAGCGTGGGATCGGCGGCGCTTAGCTCGGCCAACTCGTCAAGGCGATTGGCGGCAATGAGGCTGAGGATATCCATACGCGCCGACCCATCCGCATGGCGCGGCAAGGTAGCGGTAGGCTGGATCAGTTCGGGTGCCGTTTTGAGGGATGCGGTGAGCTGTTCAGCGCCGAGACTGGTCTCAACAAACGCATAGAGGCCTACGCCCTTAGCAGGCAGGGCGTAGGTGCACATTGCCACGTCCGTGACTTCGGGATGCGCCATAAGCGCGGCTGTGATCAAAGGGCCATCGCGCTCAATCCGGTCCTCTGTGCCCTCGCCATCGGACCAGTTCATCAGACGGCGGGTGATAAAGTTATAGGCCCGCTTTCCGGTTGCCATCCAGAGGCGTGTAGGCAGGGCCTTGCGCGCAAGCATGTTATGCTCCGCAGGCGTCAGAAGATGTGGCGCGTAGGCGCGCTTTTGCTTCAGCAGGTGGCGCAGATCTTCGCGCGCCATGGTGCGAAAGAGCGCGCCCCGGCGGCGATGGACCGAGGCCAACTGAAAGTCGATCACGGCGGCGCGGCCTTCGGGGGTGCGCAGCCAGTTTTGCGGCTTGGCAATGTCGTTATGTGTGACACCTGCGCGGCGCATCTCGCGCAGAAGGCGCTTGGCGTCTTTGTACCACGCGGCATCATCCGGCTTGGCCAGTTGCAGGGGCGTGCCGCGCGTCCAGCTGCGCAAAAGCCCCGTTCGGTCAACGCGGATGAGCAGGGGGCAACCCTCAATCCCTTCTACCGCGCGCAAACCTTTGATTTCCTTGCGTGCGAGCGCCCATGCGATTGGCTTGGCATAAAGCGGCACTGTATCGAGCTTGCGCAGCACAACAGGGAAATCCGGCATATCTTTGAGGGTGCCCGAGACCGTCTCGGAAAAGATATCGCGTTTGTGCACTGTCTCGCCCTCAAACGGGGCGTGGGCGATATCTGGGGGTGTGCTCATAGGCCCGCTATAGAGGGTTTTGGGCGGGGCGGAAAGATAGGGAGGCGTGCGGGGTGATTAAGGCAAAACCCGTGGGCCTTGATCACGCCGCAGGAGCGGCGGCGCAGCAATGCCGCGCCGCCATTCAGTGCTTTAGGCGCCGGGGGTGTAGCCGGACACGGATTTGACTTCGAGGAAATCCTCGATGCCCCAAGTGCCGCCTTCGCGGCCATTGCCCGATTGCTTCATACCGCCGAAGGGGGCCGCTGCACCACGGTCCTGGCCGTTGATCTCGACCATCCCGGCGCGCAAGGCGCGTGCGAGACGGTTGGCGCGTGCCGGGTCTTGCGTCTGGGCGTAGTTTGTCAGGCCATAGACCGTGTCATTGGCCATCGCGATACCCTCTTCTTCGGTATCAAAAGCCATGATCGACAGCACGGGTCCGAAGATCTCCTCGCGCGCTATGGTCATGTCAGGCGTCACATCGGCAAACACCGTGGGCCGCACGTAGAAGCCGCGGTTCATGCCTTCGGGCCGGCCCGTGCCGCCCGCGACAAGGCGTGCGCCCTCGTCAATGCCCTTTTGGATCAGGTCTTGGATCTTGCCAAACTGTACTTCGTTGACCACGGGGCCAATGTGGCGGCCATTCTCGCTTGCGGGGCCCACTTTGATGCTGTTGGCCACTTCCGCCGCCGTCTCAACCGCTTGGTCATAGACCCCGCGCTGCACGATCATCCGGGTGGGCGCGTTGCACGACTGTCCCGAATTGTTCATGCAGTGCAGCACACCGCGCTTCACGGCTTTCTCGTCTGCATCGTCAAAGATCAGGTTCGCGCCTTTCCCGCCAAGCTCAAGGCTGACGCGTTTGAGCGTATCGGCGGCGGCCTTCGAGATCAGCTTGCCCGCGCGCGACGAGCCTGTGAAGCTGATCATGTCGACATCCGCGTGGGTGCTGAGCTGTGTGCCCACGCCCACACCATCGCCATTCACAAGGTTGAACACGCCAGCGGGGAAGCCCGCCGCCTCCATCATCTCGGCGAAGACGATCGACGAGAGCGGCGATTCCTCTGAGGGTTTCAGCACCATTGTGCAGCCTGCGATTGCGGCGGCCACGACCTTGAGGGTGACCTGATTCATTGGCCAGTTCCATGGCGTGATGAGGCCAACGACGCCAATCGGCTCGTGGAATATCATCGAGCCGGCTGTGTTGGGATCATGCACGTGATCGAACTGAAATTCCTTGGCCGCATCAATGAAGCCGCCGATGTGATAGGCGCCAGCCCCCGTCTGATCCGAGCGGGACATATCAATAGGTGCACCCATCTCAAGGCTGATCGCTTGGGCCATATCTTCGGCGCGGGCCTCGTAGGCTGCCATGAGCTTTTCCGCCAGCGCGATACGATCGGCCACAGGCGTGGCCATCCATGCGGGAAAGGCCGCTTTGGCGGCGGCGACGGCGGCGTCGGTGTCGGCCTGCCCCCCAAGGCTGATGATCGCGCAGGCTTCCTCATTCGAGGGGTTGATCACGTTGTGATCGGTGCCCGCAAGCGGGTTCACCCATGCGCCGTTAATGTAGAATTGACGTTTCTCAATCATGTTTCAATCTCCCATTTTCTCATCCCCGAAAGCATCGCTTTCGATCTTCGAGCGCAGATTGGCACTTGCCGCGTCCGCCCGCAAGCCTCACTGGGGGTGCAAATCAGTGCGCCTCCACTTATCTTGTGGTATGAATCGTCAAACCCAAGGAAGAGGACATTCCAATGGCACTGCGTATCAATGACATTGCACCGGATTTCACCGCCGATACGACCGAAGGCGAGATCAGTTTTCACGACTGGATCGGGGATGGCTATGCGGTCATGTTCTCGCATCCCAAAGACTTCACCCCCGTCTGCACCACCGAATTGGGCATGATGGCGGGCATGGTGCCAGAATTTGCCAAGCGCAACGCCAAGATCATCGGCATCTCTGTCGATCCGGTTGAGGATCACATGCGCTGGAAGGCCGATATCACGACTTATACCGGCAATAACGTGAGCTATCCGATGATCGGCGACACGGAGCTGAAAGTAGCCAAGCTCTATGACATGCTGCCTGCCGCTGCGGGGGATACGTCGCTAGGGCGCACCCCTGCGGACAACGCCACCGTCCGGACAGTGTTCGTGATCGGGCCGGACAAGAAGGTGAAGCTGTCGCTGACTTATCCGATGACCACGGGCCGGAACTTTGACGAGATCCTGCGCGCGCTGGATTCCATCCAGTTGACGGCCAAGCATCAGGTGGCCACGCCAGCCAACTGGAACCACGGCGAGGATGTGATCATCACGGCTGCGGTATCAAACGAGGATGCGAAGGCGCGCTTTGGCGATTACGAGGCCAAGCTGCCCTATCTGCGCACCACGAAGATGCCGACCTGATCCGAGAAAGGGTTTCCCCAATTTGAAGGTTGCAAGCCCCGGCTGCACCGCGTGCCGGGGCTTTTTCATGGCCAAGTCCGCGCGGGTTTGAGACAAATCCTAGCGATCATTTTGTTGAGTGGCGGGGGGGTCTGGGATACCCCTAATCCTGTCGGGCCAGGATGGCCGGAACCTAATATTTGTTGAACACGTGTGGTGCTTTGGGAGCACGTGGGGTGGCGAAGGGTTCTGGCGTGATGGCTGGGACCCTTCGTTTTTTGCGGCTCAGGCTTTAAACGGCTTTTCCGGCGGCCTTATCTGCAAGATTTTGAATATACGCGCTGAACGCGTCATCTTCGCCCTCCAAAAGATCGGGCAGAAGGGCGCGGAAATCGGGCCGCGCGCACCAATCGACCATATCATCCTCCCAAGAGGACCATCGCCGCCGCGCATTCTTGTCCATCGCATCATCGTAGAGAATAATATACGCTTTCTCAAAGAGCGAGACGAGCATCCGAAAGATGATATCCGTGCGCTCGCGCTGCTCCTCGCTGAGCGGGGGCGGGGTGATGCGGCTCATCAAAAGAAGGTCGGCATTCTCCATGACCATGCGCAGAAAAGTGTCGTATTCTTCCGAGAGTTCGCGGTGCAGTTCGCTTTCCTCATTCTTGCGGCGCATCCGCTCTTCGCGGAAGATAATCCAGATCGCCGCAGGAAACCCGAGGATGGTCACAACATAGCTCAGCGCCTCCAGCACTTGCATGAGGTTCCCCATGGCTCAGGGCCTATCACGGTAGTGGGTATGCAGTTTTATGGTCATGACAAATCCCTTTACGCTGCATGAAACTCATTTGGACACCCGGGCTAACTGGCCTTCAGCCCCGCCATTTCGCACAGGATGGCCCATTGCGCGTCGCCCACAGGCTGCACTGACAGGCGCGGGCTTTTGACGAGCGCCATGTCGGCCAGACGCGGGTCCGCCTTGATCTCGGCCAGTGTCACTGGACGTGGTGCGGTCTGGAGCGCCATGATATCGACACAGTCCCATTTTCCGGTGCCATCCGTGCTGTCGGGATGGGCGGTTCGGATGATTTCAACGGTCCCAACAATCGCTTTCTCAGCTTGGCTGTGGTAGAAAAACCCACGGTCTCCAAGCGCCATCTGGCGCATGAAATTGCGCGCTTGGTAGTTGCGCACGCCGTCCCATTCTTCACCTACGTCGCCCTTGTCCAACTGGTCCTGCCAGCTCCATGTGCTGGGTTCGGATTTGAAGAGCCAGTAAGCCATGGGGATCAGATCACCTTGTTCCAGGCGATAAGCTCTACCGAGGCGAACAGCCCCGCATGGGCGTAAGGATCAGCGGCGGCCCAAGCCTCGGCTTCGGCCATATCGGCCACGTCCAGCACCACCAGTGATCCGCACATTTCGCCTGCGGCATCAAGGAGGGGCCCGGCTTGCGTCACGGCTCCGCTGGACTTCAGATAGGCCACATGCTCGGCACGTGTGTCGAGCCGAATTTGCAGGGCGCCGGGCTTGTCCCGGGCGATGAGAGCGATCAGCATTCGTCTTCCTTCAATGGTCTGGAGAGTAGCATATCCATCGCCTCGCCCACACGCAATTGCCCGGTGACAAGGGCGGCTGTGGCAAAGGTGATGGGCATGTCGAGCGAAAGACCCTCGGCCCGTTTGGCCACGGCGCGCGCAGTTGCGGCGCCTTCAACGGTGATGGACGCATCAAAAGCCGCCCCTTGGCCAAGGCTCATGCCATAGCGCAGGTTGCGTGATTGCTGGGAGGTGCAGGTGAGGGCCAGATCGCCGAAGCCCGAGAGACCAGCCAGCGTTTCGGGACGCGCGCCAAGGGCGAGCGCCATGCGCTGCATCTCGGCATATCCGCGTGTCATAAGCGCGGCTCGCGCGCTTTCGCCCAGACCTGCGCCCATCACAACACCACAGGCGATTGCGATGACGTTCTTGAGCGCGCCGCCAAGCTCTACCCCGGTGGTGTCCGTGCTGCCGTAAAGACGTAGGCTTTGTGTGCTCAGCGCATCGCGCAAGGCCCGGCCTGTCTCCACATCGGCGCAGGCCAGCGTCATGGCCGTGGGCAGGCCCACAGCAATATCAGCCGCAAATCCCGGTCCGCTGAGGATGGCGACCTTGGCCTCTGGCAGGGTTTGGGTGATTACGGAAGCGGGGCCTTGCAGCGTGCTCAGTTCCACCCCTTTGCAGCAGGCGACAAGCGTGCGGTGGGAAAGGGCCTCGCCATGCGCCTCCAACACCGTGCGGAGCTGTTGCATCGGCACGGCCAGAAGGATGGCGCCCTCTGGGAACGCCTGCTCGGGGGCGTGAATTTCGAGCGTATCGGGGAAGGGCGCGCCGGGCAGGCGGGTCGCGTTTTCGCGCGCGTGGGCGAGTGTTTGTGCCTGTGTTGCGGTGCGCGGGCGCAGCGCGACGGGACCTTTTTGGGCCAGTGTAATTGCGAGCCCGGTGCCGAACGCGCCTGCGCCCAAGACGGTGATCATGCTTTCGCTCCCTTCTTGCCCGAGCCGAGCATCGCCGGGCTTGCCGCGTCCAGCGGCCAGCGCGGGCGGGCCGCAAGGGTCATGTCGTCGCGCCTCCCCAGAATGTATAACTCGGCACCTGCATAGGCGATCATCGCCGCATTGTCCGTGCAGAGCGCCAAAGGCGGCGAGACAAACACCACGCCCGCCTCCTGCGCCACGCCTTGCAGGCCGTCGCGCAAGCTGGCGTTGGCGGCAACGCCGCCCGCCACGGCCAGAGCGGTGATATCCGGGCACATCGCCAAGGCGCGGCGGGTCTTCTCGGCCAGCACATCGCGCACAGCGGCCTGGAACCCGGCGCAGAGGTCGGCGCGGTCCGACGCTTTGAGCGTACCGTTTGTCATCACGGCGTCACGGGCGCGCAGAACCGCTGTTTTCAACCCCGAGAAGGACATATCGCACCCCGTGCGGTCCATCAGGGGGCGTGGAAAGGCGAAGCGGGTGGGATCACCACGCGCCGCTTCCGCCTCCACCGCCGGGCCGCCTGGCTGTGGCAGGGCCAAGAGGCGCGCAGTCTTGTCAAAGGCCTCACCGGGTGCGTCGTCGATCGTGCCGCCGAGGCGAGTGTAGTCCTCCGGCCCGTCCACGCGCAGGAATTGGCAATGCCCGCCCGACACCAGCAGCATGAGATATGGGTAGGGCACGCCATCAGTGAGGCGCGGGGTGAGCGCGTGGCCGGCCAGATGGTTTACACCTATCAGGGGAAGGCCTGTCCCGGCGGTGAGGCCCTTGGCGCACATCACGCCCGACATCACCCCGCCGATCAGGCCCGGCCCGGCGGTCACGGCGATGCAATCAAGTTGGTGCAGGCCCGTTCCGGCCTCGCGCAGGGCGCGGGCCACGCAAATGTCGAGCTTTTCAGCATGGGCGCGGGCGGCAATCTCGGGGACCACGCCGCCAAAGGGCGCATGAAGGCGGGCTTGGCCCTCGACCACGTTCGACAGGATCTCGGAGCCGCCATATCCCACGCGCAAGACCGCCGCCGCCGTATCATCACAGCTGCTCTCGATTCCCAGCACTGTTACCCTTGCGTTCATCGGCCTGCCCGTTGCGCCATTGCCCTCAGGCAGGTAACACCGAAGGGTGGTGCAAACAACTGCAGAGCGGGTATGGCACATACGATCCTTATCACTCGGCCCGAACCGGGTGGCACGCGGTTTGAGGCGCAGGTGCGCGCGCAATTCAGCGATGTGCGGACGTGTTTGAGCCCAATCCTTGAGATTGTGCCAGAGCCGGACGCTGTGCCTATCCACGGTGTGCGCGGCCTGATCTTCACCTCTCAATACGGGGTGGAGCAGTTTGCAGCGCAGGTCGCGCGGCGCGATTTTCCAGTCTTTGCGGTCGGTGGCGCGACAGGTGTGGTGGCGCGGGCTGCGGGGTTTGGGGATGTTGTGGAGGCCGAGGGCGATGCTGTCTCGCTGGTGGCGAAGATCATCGAGCATGGTGTGCTGGGCCCGCTTTTGCATTTGCGCGGCGGGGTTGCGGCGGGTGATGTGGCGGGTGATCTCACGGCTGCGGGGATCGAGACGCGTGTGGCCATTCTCTATCGGCAGGACGAGGCCGCGCCGACGCCAGAGGCAAAAGCACTTCTGGCGGGGACCGCACCGGTGATTGTGCCGCTCTTTTCGCCGCGCAGTGCGGCGCTTTGGTTTGCGCAATCCAAGCCGCGTGCGCCGTTGGTCATCATCGCGATCAGTGAGGCTGTGGCGCGGGCCGTGCCGGAGGGGGTGGCGCCCATGTTTGTTGCCCACACGCCGGATGCGGAGGCTATGCTCCGTCTCATGCCCGTCGCGATTGCCGCAGCCAAGCGACTTGAGGGTGCAAAAGGGGCGCAGTAAGGTCAAAAATGCGCAGCCGAGCGCAGATTCGGGGAAAGGTGGCAATCGTGGCGAATAAACGGAAATCTTCAAAAGGTGGCGCAGGCCCCACAGAAGAGGCCACGGAGACGGCGGTTGAGGCTGTGGATGCTGTAGAGCCGGTGGACGCGGCGCCTGAGCCTAAGCCTGAGCCGGATGCGAAGTTACCCGAGCCTGAAGATGGGGCCACGCCTGAAACCAGCGAAATGGATGCGGCCAGCACCGACGCGGAGGCCGCTGATCTGGATGCGCCGCAAAGCGTGGAGGCCGATGACAGTCTGACGCCTGAGGCCTCCGCATCGCAGTATGGCGAGTCTGAGTATGACGCGCCTGCCGCCGTGGCACCCGAAAAGCGCGCGAGTGCGATGCCGCTGGTTTTCGGGGGTATTGTCGCAGCGGGCATTGGTTTTGTGGCGGCGTATATCGTTCTGCCGCAGATAGGTCTGCTGGAACAGCCGGGGGCGCGCGATGCTCTGCGCGCTGATCTGGCGGCGCAGGGGGCCGCGATTGAGACGTTGCGTGCCGATCTGGATGCCGCCGGTGAGGTCGACACAGGGCCGCTGGAGCAGGGCCTTGCTGATATTTCCGCGCAGTTGGAAACGGTTGGCGAGGCTATCGCTGCGCAGGATGCGCGGCTTGGTGCCTTGGAAAACCGGCCTGTTGGAACGGGTAGCACTGTCGTCGATGGTGACTTGGCCGCTCTGCAAGCAGCGTTGGACGCGCAGGCCGCCGAGATTGCGGCGCTCAAGAACGAAGAGGCCGACCGCGAGGCTGCGGCCCGTGATAGCGCTGTGGCCACGTTGCGCCGCGCGGCGCTGACGCAGATCCGAACGGCGATGGATACCGGGTCGGGCTTTGAGCCTGCCTTGATCGAATTGGACACAAGCGGTGTCGATGTGCCCGATGCGCTGGCGGCAATCGCGCAGGAGGGGACACCCTCGCTTGGGGCGCTGCAAGAGAGCTTTCCTGCCGCTGCACGCGCAGCCCTTGCCGCCGCACGGGCGGGTGGCGAGACGCAAGAAGGCGGCGGCGTTATGTTCTTCCTGTCGACCCAACTGGGCGCAAGATCTTTGGAGCCGCGCGAGGGGCCGGGCACCGATGCGGTTCTGTCACGGGCTGAGGCCGCGCTGCGCGAGGGCCGCTTGGGCGATGCACTGAGCGAGATTGAGACGCTCCCCGGAGCGCCGTCGGCGCAGATGGACGCATGGGCCGCCGCCGCGAAAACAAGACTTGAGGCCTCCGAGGCCGTATCTGCGCTTGCCGCAGAAGTGAACTGAACCTGAAAGGCACCTCATATGTTGTGGTCCATCATTAAGATCGTCATCTTTTTGGCCCTCGTGGTCGCGGTGACGCTTGGCGCGACTTACCTGCTTGAGCTTGAGGGGGGAGTGCGCATCGCGGCGGCGGGGGTGGAGCTGAACCTGACGCCGCTCATGGCGGTGATCGCGCTGGCGCTTTTGATCCTTGGGGTGTGGCTGCTGCTGAAGTTGGCGTCGCTGTTGATCGCGGTGCTCAAGTTCATCAATGGGGATGACACGGCGATCTCGCGCTATTTTGACCGGAACCGGCAGGAAAAAGGCTATCGCGCGCTGACCGATGGCATGATGGCGCTTGCCTCGGGCGAGGGGAATGTGGCGATGGCCCGCGCGGCCAAGGCGGAGCGGTACCTCAAGAAGCCAGAACTTACCGATTTGGTGACTGCACAGGCCGCCGAAATGATGGGCAATAGCAAGAAGGCCGAAGAGGTCTACAAGCGCCTTTTGCAAAATGACCGGACCCGCTTTGTCGGGGTGCGCGGGATCATGCGCCAAAAGCTGGCTGAGGGTCAAAATGAGACCGCGTTGAAACTGGCTGAGACGGCCCACGGGCTCAAACCTGCCCATGGCGAGGTTCAGGACACGCTTTTGCAGCTTCAGACCAAGGCTGAGGATTGGGCTGGTGCGCGCAAGACGCTGAATGCCAAGTTGAAACACGGGACATTGCCGCGTGATGTGCACAAGCGGCGCGAGGCGGTTCTGGCCCTGTCAGAGGCGCGTGAGATTGCCGAAGAGGGCAAGGATATCGAGGCGCGCGAAGCAGCTATCGAGGCCAACCGTTTGTCGCCGCATCTGATCCCCGCCGCCGTTTTGGCGGCGCGCAGTTATCTGGCGCAAGGCTCGCCTCGGTATGCATCGCGGGTGATCCTGAAGGCGTGGCAGGCGCAGCCGCATCCCGATCTGGCCGCCGCCTTTGCCGAGATTGCCCCGGATGAGAGCCCGAAGGCCCGTATCAAACGGTTTGGCAAGCTTCTCAAGGCACATGCGGGCCACCGAGAGGCGCGGCTTCTGGAGGCGGAATTGCATCTGGCCAACGAAGATTTTCCTGCCGCGCGCCGGGCGCTGGGGGATTTGCATGAGACGGATGCCGATGCCCGCGTTCTGACGTTGATGGCCGCGACGGAGCGAGGCGAGGGTGCGTCGGATGTGGTGGTCAAAGGCTGGCTTGCCCGCGCGCTGGGTGCGCCGCGTGGCCCGCAGTGGATTTGCGGGAATTGCCAACATATCCATTCTGAATGGGCCCCCACCTGCGATCATTGTGAGAGTTTTGATACGCTGGAATGGAAGACGCCGCCTGCCTCGGATGTGACCACGTCCACAGGCTTTGCGATGTTGCCGCTGATCGTGGGCAGCATCGAAGACTATGCAACAGAGCCGGAGCCTGAAGATGTGGCGGATGTTGTGGAGGCAGAGGTGATCGACGCGTCCGGGGACGATGCCGATACACCCAAGGAAGATGCGCCCAAACAGTGAAGCGAAGCGTTAGGGGCCTCTAAAACACCGCTTGCGCCTTAGGGTTTGCCGCGTCGCGGCGCGCCGCCTGGCTTTGTCAGCCGGTTGGAGGGCGATGATGCGCCTTTGGGTCTGCCCTGCGCGCCTGCGGGTTTGCCAGAGCCGCCTTTGGGCTTGCCCGGTGCGCCTGTTGGTTTGCCCGACGGGCCGCTTGCGTCGCTGCGGGCGCGGTTTTTCTTGCTCGACGGTTTGCCTGCGGGCGGCTTAGGGCCTCTTGGCGCTCCATCTTTGGAGCCTGCATGTTTTGGCTTACCTGCGCCGGACTTGCGCGGTTTCCAAGGCTCGGCTGCCCCTGCGGCCATGGCGTCAGCGGCTGGATTGGCCGCTTTGCGATGTGGCTTTTTCGGCCCGCCTTTGGGCTTTTTGAACTTCGGATTGGGCGCGTCATTCCATTCGACAGGCTTGGTTGTGCCTGCTTTGGGTGCCGCAGGGCTGGGCGTCGGGGCACTTTGGGGCGCAGTAACAGGGGCCTCGTCACGCGGGACATGGCGCGGCTTGCGGTCTTTGGCAGGTCCAGGTTTTGCGCGCTGTGGTGCGCGGTCCAGCTTGGGCGGGGCAGAGAGGCGCGAGAGTTTCGCGCCGTCTTCCACCGTCATATCTGGGCCAATGGCGGCGAGGAAACCTTGGAGCGCGCCTTCGCGCAGCTCAATCAGGGATGCGTCTTGCTGAATTCGGATCGCGCCGATGTCATCGCGCGAGATGTCCCCCATTTTGCACAGCATCGGCAGCACGCGGCGCGGCTCGGCCCCGGTGCTGCGCCCACCCGGCAGGGAGAACCAGACGCTGGGCCCGAAGGGCGCGCGGGGTTTGACGGCCTCGTTGGCGTCCGACAGATCCTCGGGGGCTGAGTGACGCTCGCGGAAAAGGCGCAAGTAGGCAGCGGCGATCTGTTCGGGTGTGAAAGTTTCGCTGATTTTGGTCACCGTCGGCTCATCGGATTCGGACACGGGCTCTAGCCAATCTGGGTTGGCGAGCATCCGCTCTTCGTCCTTGGCTGTCACCTCCTCTGCGGAGGGGGCATTGGCCCAATCGGCCCGTAGCTTGGCCCAGCCGAGGAGGCGCTCGGCCTTTTTGCGCGCGGCGGGGGGCACGATCATAGCGCTGACGCCTTTGCGCCCGGCGCGGCCCGTGCGGCCAGAGCGGTGCAGAAGTGTGTCTTGGTTGGTGGGCAGCTCTGCGTGGATGACCAGCTCAAGATTTGGCAGGTCGATCCCGCGCGCGGCGACGTCTGTGGCCACGCATACGCGCGCGCGGCCATCGCGCATGGCCTGAAGCGCGTGGGTCCGTTCGCTCTGCGAAAGCTCCCCGGAGAGGGCCACAACCGAAAAGCCGCGATTGGACAGGCGAGTGGTCAGGCGGTTCACCATGGCGCGGGTGTTGCAAAATACGATGGCGTTGGGGGCCTCATAATACCGCAAGACGTTGATGATGGCATTCTCGCCATCGCGGGCCGAGACGCGCAGGGCGCGGTAGTCGATATCAGCGTGCTGGCTTGCGCCGCTCGTGGCGGTGATGCGCAGCGCGTCTTTTTGGTAGCTCTTGGCGAGCTTGGCGATGGCGGCGGGAACCGTGGCTGAAAAGAGCAGGGTCTGACGGTCGGCAGGCGCGCTTTCGAGGATGAATTCCAGATCTTCACGGAAGCCGAGGTCGAGCATCTCGTCTGCTTCGTCCAACACGACGGCGCGCAGGGCGCTGAGATCAATCGAGCCGCGCATGATATGATCGCGCAGCCGCCCCGGAGTGGCCACGACGATGTGCGTCCCGCGCGCGAGGGCACGGCGTTCATCGCGCATATCCATGCCACCCACGGTGGAGGCAAGAACCGCCCCGGCCCCGGCAAAGAGCCACTCAAGCTCGCGTTTGACCTGCAAGGCCAGCTCTCGCGTGGGCGCGATGACCAGTGCGAGGGGCGCATCGGCGCGTGCGAAGACGTCTTCATCGTCCAAGAGGCCAGGCGCGATCGCAAGGCCGAACCCGATGGTTTTGCCTGAGCCAGTCTGGGCGGATACGAGCAGATCCTGACCGATGGTTTCAGGCGCTGTAACTGCCTCCTGCACGGCGGTCAGTGTGGAATATCCGCGCGCTTCCAGCGCGTCTGCGAGTGTCTTTTTCAAAGCGATACCATGTTTCATTCTTGGAGGGTGTTGGGCTGCGGCGGGGCCGTGCGCCTTTGAGTGTAAGGCACTGTCCCTATCTTGTTGAGGGGCCATTGTATATGGCTCCTGAAAAGAATGCACGCAAGTGACGCGGGGGCGTTTGGTCTGCGTTGGATAGCTTTTGTCAGGGGTGGTCAAGGCGGCTATAAATTTAAGAAAACGTAAATAAAACGGTCGGTTGCGGGTCTTTCAGGGGCGCGGCAAACTTGACTTTGCGCACGGCTCTAAGTATGAGTTGTGACATACTGGCAGAATTGCATGAACGGCCCCGGGCACCCCCCGTGGGCCGTTTTTCGTTCTGGGCGGGCGGAGAAGACGAGCAACGCAATCGCATGAGGCAGTAGGCACGAATGAGTTTGATCACACCCGAGGAAGACCCTTCGGGTCTGAGCAACACTGTGGCGTCGCTGGAAAAACAGCTGCGCGGCATGTGCGAGGATCTGGAAGCCCTGTCCGACAGGGTTCGGGCGGAGGATTTTGACGATGTCAAAAACCGAAGCAAGCTTCTGACCGATATTCGGCAGTGGCTGAAAATGGCAATCGAAGCGGAGACACAAATTGAGCAAAGAAAACAAAGGGAGCGTGGCATTATCAATGGATATGCCCTCGATATTGATGCAGCGCGGGATTCGATCGGGTGCCGCTTGGATCGCCTCAGAAGAGCCCGGTGTCCGGGACGATTTCCTCGCAAGCCTTGAGGAGGGAGAGCTTCTGGCGCTGCCCTATATCTTCGATTTCTGGGCGATGGATCATCAGCTTCCGCCTGAGGGGGATTGGCGCAGCTGGATCATCATGGGCGGACGTGGTGCGGGCAAGACGCGCGCGGGCGCTGAATGGGTACGTGCGCAAGTGGAAGGCTCAAGGCCGCTTGACGCAGGGCGATGCCGCAGGCTGGCTTTGATTGGCGAGACGGTGGGGCAGGTGCGTGATGTGATGATTTTTGGCGAAAGCGGGATTTTGGCATGCTCACCGCCTGATCGCAGGCCGGAATGGGAGGCGAGCAAGAAGCGGCTGGTCTGGCCCAATGGCGCGGTCGCACAGGTGTTCTCGGCCCATGATCCCGAAGGGTTGCGCGGGCCGCAGTTTGACGGGGCGTGGGTGGATGAGTTGGCGAAGTGGAAAAAGGCGCGTGAGACGTGGGATATGCTGCAATTCGGGCTGCGTCTGGGGGATCGTCCGCAGGTGTGCATCACCACGACGCCGCGCAATGTGGGCGTGCTGAAGGATATCCTGAAGGCCGACACCACCGTTGTCACCAGCGCCCCTACCGAGGCGAACCGTGCGTTTCTGGCGGATAGCTTTCTCGAGGAAGTGCGCACGCGGTATGCGGGCACACGTCTGGGGCGGCAGGAGCTGGATGGTGTGTTGATGGAGGATGCGGAGGGGGCTCTTTGGACCGCGAGCAGCCTAGAGGCGCGGCGCGTGGAGGCCGCGCCTGTGCTTGACCGCATCGTGGTGGCCGTTGATCCGCCTGTGACAGGCGGCCCGAATGCGGATGAGTGTGGGATCATCATTGTGGGCGCCTGCACGCAGGGGCCGGTGCAGGAGTGGAAGGCATATGTCCTTGCGGATGCATCGGTGAGCGCTGCGAGCCCGCTTACTTGGGCCGCCGCCGCCGTGCGTGCGATGGAGAACTGGGGCGCGGACCGGCTTGTGGCGGAGGTCAATCAGGGGGGTGAGCTTGTCTCGGAGGTGATCCGGCAGATTGATCCCTTGGTGCCGATCAAGGCGGTGCATGCGTCCAAGGGCAAGGTCGCGCGGGCCGAGCCTGTGGCCGCCCTTTATGAGCAGGGGCGTGTGCATCATTTGCGCGGGCTTGGGCCTTTGGAGGATCAGATGTGCGCAATGACCATTCAGGGGTTTGAGGGCAAAGGCAGCCCGGACCGTGTGGATGCGCTTGTCTGGGCCTTGCACGATCTGATGATCGAGCCCGCCGCCAAATGGCGCCGTCCGAGGGTGCGCGCGGTCTGATTAAATTTTCTTAAATCTTTCACTGTCTGATGCCCATCAAGCGACGGACACGCAGCGGCCCCGAAAACGGGGCGGCAGGGCGGTCCGGGCGACCGAAGGCAGCAGCGGTTTGAATGACCGGCACAGCAAGGAGTGACACCAGATGATCATGGACTTCTTTCGGCAAAGCGCCGAGACGACCCAGCCCCCCGAGGCCAAGGCCAGTGCTGCGGGCCGCGTGGTGGCGTGGCAAGGTATGAGCCGCAGCGTCTGGAGCGGGCGGGATACGGGTGCGTTGATGCGCAATGGTTTTGCCGGGAATCCGGTTGGGTTTCGCTGTGTCAAGATGATTGCCGAGGCGGCGGCCTCCCTGCCGTTGGTTTTGCAGGATGCTGAGCAACGCTTTGGCGCGCATCCTTTGCTGAACCTGATCCGCCGCCCCAATCCCGCGCAGGGCCGGGCCGAGCTTTTGGAGGCGCTTTATGGCCATCTTCTGCTGACGGGCAACGCCTATATCGAGGCGGTGGGCGCGGAGACGGACGCCGGGCCCTCCACGCCTTTGGAGCTGCATGTCCTGCGCTCGGACCGCATGAGTGTGGTGCCTGGGCCTGACGGTTGGCCCGTGGCGTATGAATACGCGGTGAGCGGGCGTAAGCACCGGTTCAACGTGGCGGACGGCCATCCGGCGATCTGCCATATCAAGAGTTTTCATCCCACGGATGATCATTATGGCCTGTCGCCGATGCATGCGGCGGCGCAGGCGCTGGATGTGCACAATAGCGCCTCGCGCTGGTCCAAGGCGCTGTTGGATAACGCGGCACGGCCTTCGGGCGCGATTGTCTACAAGGGCGCGGAAGGGCAGGGCACGCTAAGTTCGGATCAATACAGCCGACTTGTGGATGAGATGGAGAGCCACCATCAGGGTACGCGCAATGCCGGTCGACCGATGCTTCTGGAGGGGGGGCTTGATTGGAAGCCTATGGGGTTCTCACCCTCGGACATGGAGTTTCAGAAGACCAAGGAGAGTGCGGCGCGCGAGATCGCCTTGGCGTTTGGCGTGCCGCCCATGCTTCTCGGGGTGCCGGGGGATGCGACCTATTCCAATTACCAAGAGGCCAACCGCGCTTTCTTCCGCCTGACGGTTTTGCCGCTGGCGACGCGGGTGGCCGCGAGTATCTCGGAATGGCTCAGCGGGTTTGAGGGGGTGGCGGTCGAACTGAAGCCGGATCTTGATCAGGTCGCAGCCTTGGCGCCTGAGCGGGATGCGCAATGGGCGCGCGTGGCTAGCGCGAGTTTTCTGAACGACGCGGAGAAACGCGCGCTTTTGGGGCTGCCCGCGCTGGCGCCAGAGGAGGGCGCGGATGGCCGATAAGGGTATCCCCGAACGCTACGGGTTCGAAGCGTTCGATTGCGCGCCTGCGCTCAGGCTGGAGGCCAATGAACGGGTGGCGAGCCTGAAATTCGACGCACAAGCCGAGCGACTGGAAAAGATTGAGGAGGCCATGCGGCTTTTGGAAAAGCGTCTTTGGCTGGCGGTTTACGGTGTGGTTGGCGCGATCTTGGTGCAGGCGTTTCAGCCGATTTTAGCGGCGCTGCCGTGACCGGCACAGGCCCGGATTTGCCCCGAAGGGGGCGTGAGAAAGGACATGCGATGAGCATTGAAAGCGGTTTGGAGAAGAAATTCGCCCGGTTGGGCAAGGATCTCACGGTGACAGACGGCACCGAGATCGCAGGCTATGCCAGCTATTTCGGGGATACCGACCAGAGTGGTGATGTGGTGCAGAAGGGGGCTTACGCGGTCTCGCTCAAGGCGCTTGCGGCGGATGGTCGGCAGGTGAAGATGCTGTGGCAGCACGATCCGGCGCAGCCCATCGGGATTTGGGACGAGGTGTGCGAGGATGCGCGCGGGCTCTACGTGAAGGGGCGTCTTTTGGAGGCTGTGGGGCGCGGTCGCGAGGCGGCGGCCTTGATCGCGGCGGGCGCGATTGACGGGCTGAGCATCGGATACCGGACTGTGAAAGCGGCCAAGAATGAAAAGGGCCAGCGGCTCTTGATGGAACTGGAACTTTGGGAAGTGTCGCTTGTGACCTTCCCGATGCTTCCCAGTGCGCGGGTGGGAGCGAAGGGCGAGAGCCTGATGCGTGCCGATCTGCGTGAGTTGGCGGCGACCTTCGCAGGTGCGCGCCGGGAGTTGGCGCGCATGTAGCGCCTGGCACAACCTCAACCAAACAGGACCTAGAGATGAGCAAAACCGAGGGAACTTCTCGGACCGGGGAAGATCTGTCTTCAGATCTGAGCCCAGTGGCCGAGGTGAAGTCTGCCGTAGCGGGTTTCATGAACGATCTGAAGGGCTTTCAGTCCGACATCCAGCAACGTCTGCAACAACAAGAAGAGAAATTGACCATGTTTGAACGCAAATCCTTTGTGCCGGCACGCCCGGCGTTGGCCACCAGCGCCGAGACCACGGCCCCGCATCAGAAGGCGTTCAATGCCTACCTGCGCTCGGGTGATGATGACGGGCTGCGCGGGCTTGATCTTGAGGGCAAGGCCATGGGCACCGCTGTGGCGGCTGATGGTGGCTATCTTGTCGATCCGCAAACCGCCGCGACCATCAAGTCCACGCTCAGTTCCACCGCGTCGATCCGGGCGATTGCCAATGTCATGGCAGTTGAATCCACCAGCTTTGACGTGCTGATCGACCATACGGATGTCGGCCATGGCTGGGCCACGGAAGCCGCAGGCGTGGCTGAGAGCGATACGCCCACGATTGATAGGATCACCATTCCTCTGCACGAACTGAGCGCGCTTCCCAAAGCCAGTCAGCGTTTGCTGGATGACAGCGCGTTTGACATTGAGGGCTGGCTTGCGGGCAGGATCGCGGACAAGTTTGCGCGTGCTGAGGCCGCGGCCTTTGTGGGTGGCGATGGCGTGGACAAGCCGCGTGGGTTCCTCACCCACGGCACGGTGGACAATGGCGTGTGGACCTGGGGCAACCTTGGCTACATCCCCACGGGCACGGATGGCGGCTTCACCTCTGCGGATGAGATTGTTGATCTGGTCTATGCGCTGGGCGCACAATACCGCGCCAATGCGACCTTCGTCATGAACTCCAAAACGGCGGGTGCGGTGCGCAAGATGAAGGATGCCGATGGCCGCTTCCTGTGGTCTGATGGCCTTGCGGCGGGAGAGCCTGCGCGCCTTCTGGGTTACCGGGTGATGATCGCCGAGGACATGCCCGACATTGCGGCGGACGCCTATGCCATCGCGTTTGGCGATTTCACGGCGGGCTACACCGTGGCCGAGCGCCCAGACCTGCGCGTGCTGCGCGACCCGTTCAGCGCCAAGCCGCATGTGCTGTTCTATGCGACCAAGCGTGTCGGGGGTGACGTCAGTGACTTTGCCGCGATCAAGCTGCTGAAATTCGCGACCTCATAAGGGGCGCGGATGGGTGGGGGCCGGGTGCCCCCGCCCGAGGCGTGCGTTGCCACTCGAGAATATGCGTTGTCCAGCTGCTCCCTCCGTCCGAGCAACGCCGGCAGCGCGCGCCTTAACACCCGGAGGGGTCCGGGGTTTTTCGGAGTAAAACCATGATGTTGATTGAAGAAACCGCAATTGCGCAGACTGCCTTGCCTGTCGACGAGTTCAAGGCGCATCTGCGGCTGGGAACAGGGTTTTCGGACGATGATGTGCAAGGCCCTGTTCTGGAGAGTTTTCTGCGGGCGGCGATTGCATCGATTGAGGCGCGCACCGGCAAAATCCTGATTGAACGGGAGTTTTCCTGGGAGCTCACGGCGTGGCGCACGGCCTACGGTCAAGCGCTGCCGGTGGCGCCAGTCAATGCGATTGTCTCTGTAACGCGCCGGATGGCGGGCGGGGCGCAGGAGTTGGCGGGGCCGAGCACATATCGGTTGGATGTCGATACCCACAGACCGCGATTGATGCCGATGGGGGCGATGCTTCCGGGCGTGCCCACGGGCGGGTCCGTGATTGTGCGGTTCTTCGCGGGATATGGCCCGATGTGGGGCGATCTACCTGCCGATTTGGGGCAGGCGGTCCTGCTGCTCGCTGCGCATTTTTATGAATATCGCAACGATACGGCGCTTGGTAACGGGTGCATGCCCTTCGGTGTGACCAGCCTGATCGAGCGCTACCGCACCGTGCGTCTGCTTGGCGGGGGGGCAGGGTGATGAAGGGGATCAACCTGAACCGAAACCTGATCCTTGAAGCGCCTGAACGGGTGGCGGATGGGGCGGGTGGTTTTACTGAGAGCTGGGCTGAGTTGGGTCGGCTTTGGGCGGATGTAAGCGCACGCACGGGTCGCGAAGTGGCGGGAGGCACGGCGCGTATGTCGAACACCGCCTACCGCATCACAGTGCGCTCCGCCCCGCATGGCGCACCCTCGCGGCCCCAGCCGGGACAACGGTTTCGTGACGGCGCACGGGTGTTTCGCATTGAGGCCGTGACGGAGCATGACGCGGGCGCGCGCTTTCTCACATGCTTTGCCGAAGAGGAGGTGGCGGTATGAGCTATGCAGCATCGGCAGCCCTTCAGGCGGCGGTTTATCAGCGGTTGAGAGATGACCCGGAGGTGACCCTTGGCGTGGGCGCGGCGATTTTTGACGCCCTTCCCCCCGGCATTTTGCCAGACACTTACGTCACCCTTGGCCCCGAGGAGGTGCGCGACCGTTCGGATGGCACAGGGGGCGGCGCTTGGCATCGGTTTACGATCTCGGTTGTGACGCAGACGGCTGGATTTCAGAGCGCAAAGGCTATTGCGGCTGCCATTGGCGATGCGCTTGTGGATGCGGATCTCAGCCTGAGCCGGGGGCGGCTTGCCTCGCTCAGCTTTGATCGTGCGCGGGCGCGGCGCGAGGGCAGCGGGCAGCTCAGGCGCATTGATCTCACCTTTCGCGCACGTGTTCAGGATAGTGCATAAACCTTAATCATTGGAGAAAATACAATGGCAGTTCAAAACGGTAAGGACCTTCTTATCAAGGTCGACCTGACGGGTGATGGCAATTTTCAATCCATCGCAGGCCTGCGGGCCACGCGCATCAGCTTCAACGCCGAGAGCGTGGATGTGACCAGCCTTGAGAGCCAAGGTGGGTGGCGCGAGCTTTTGGCGGGGGCGGGTGTGAAATCGGCCGCGATCAGCGGTTCGGGCATCTTCCGCGATGCGGACTCTGACGAGCGCGCCCGGCAGATATTCTTTGATGGGGAGATGCCCGATTTTCAGGTTGTGATCCCCGATTTTGGCACGATTGAGGGCCGCTTTCAGGTCACGTCGATCGAGTATTCGGGCACGCATGATGGGGAGGCGACATATGAGTTGTCGCTGGCGTCGGCAGGCTTGCTGACCTTCGTGGCGAGCTGAGGGAATGGTGAACCCTTGGACAGGTGAAGTGGCGCTCAGGATCGACGGCGAGCGGCATGTGCTCAAGCTCACGCTGGGCGCTTTGGCCGAGCTTGAGGCAGGCCTGAAGGCTGGATCGCTCGTTGATCTGGTTGAGCGGTTCGAGGGGGGCGCCTTTTCCAGCCGTGACGTGCTTGCGCTGATCGTGGCGGGGCTGCGCGGCGGGGGATGGTCCGGGACTGCTGAGGATCTGATCTCGGCGGAGATCGAGGGCGGGCCTTTGGGGGCCGCACGGGCGGCGGCAGAGCTTTTGGCGCGTGCCTTCATGCTGCCGGATGGGACATGAGCGCGTTTGACTGGCCGGTGCTCATGCAGGCGGGGTTGAAGGGCCTTGGTCTGCGTCCAGTGGAGTTCTGGGCGCTGACGCCTGCGGAGCTGAAACTGATGTTGGGTGAGGTGCGCAGCGTCTCTCCTTTGGCGCGTGATCAGCTGGATGCGCTGATGCTGGCCTATCCGGACAAAACTGGAGAGATGGACGATGGAAGATAGCGATCAGCTTGGCGCTCTTGAGGCGCAGATTGATGCGATGGATGGCAGCTTTGGTGCGGCCACCGATATGGCGGCGGCCTTCAACGCGGAGATGGCGAGGGTGCGCGGCACGTTTGAGCGCACGGGGCAGGATGTATCCAGATTGGATCGCGGGCTTAGCCGGGGTTTGCGCCGGGCGATCAAGGGCGCGGTTGTGGATGGTGACAGCCTTTCGGTTGCTTTGGACAGCGTCGCCACGTCGATGATGAACACCTCGTTTAACGCAGTGGTGAAGCCTGTGACGGATCACCTGGGGGGTGTTTTGTCCTCCGGCATAGGCAGCTTTATGGGCGGGCTTTTGCCCTTTGCCAAAGGCGGCACATTCGCCCAAGGCCGCGTGCAGCCTTTTGCCAATGGGGGTGTCGTGAGCGGGCCTGTGGCCTTTCCGATGCGCGGAGGCGCGGGCCTGATGGGGGAGGCGGGGCCGGAGGCGATCATGCCACTTGCGCGTGGGCCTGATGGCAAGCTTGGGGTGCGCGGCGCGGGCGGGGGCAACCCGGTGAATGTGGTGATGAATATCTCAACGCCGGATGCAGACGGCTTTCGCCGTAGCCAAGGCCAGATTGCCGCGCAGTTGGGCCGGGCCATTGGTCGTGGCCAGCGCAACCGATAGACAAAAAGGAGAGCTGAGATGGGGTTTCACGAGGTAAGGTTTCCGGCCAATCTGAGTTTTGGCTCGGTCGGCGGCCCACAGCGTTATACGGATGTGGTCACGCTGGCCAATGGGTTTGAAGAGCGCAATACGCCCTGGAAACACTCGCGCCGCCGCTATGATGCGGGTGTGGGGATGCGCAGCCTTGATGATATCGAGACGCTGATCGCGTTTTTTGAGGCGCGTCAGGGGCAGATTTTTGGTTTTCGCTGGAAAGATTGGGCGGATTACAAATCCGGCGGGGCACTGCGTGAGCCGCTTTACGATGATCAGGTGATTGCTGTGGGCGATGATCTGACCGCGCAGTTTCAGCTGATCAAGACCTATCGGTCGGGCGATTACACTTATGCGCGTCCTGTGACGAAACCTGTGCGCGGGTCGGTCCGGATCGGGCTTGGCGATGATGAGCAGCAAGAGAGCATTCATTATGAGGTGGATATCGAGACCGGGCTTGTGACGTTTGGGCATCCGCCCAACGAGGGTGTGCGCATCACGGCAGGCTATGAGTTTGACGTGCCGGTGCGGTTTGACACGGACCGTATCCAGACCAGCATTGCGAGCTTTCAGGCCGGCGATGCGCCGAGCGTGCCAGTTGTGGAGATCCGGGTATGAGCGGGCTTGATCCGGCGCTGGAGGCGCATCTTCAGACGGGGGTGACAACGACCTGCCGCGCATGGGCTTTGACGCGCAATGACGGTGTTGTCTTGGGGTTCACGGACCATGATTGCACGCTCAGCTTTGAGGGGATGGAGTTCAAGGCGGAGACGGGCCTGAGCGCGCTTGCGCTGAGCCAAAGCACGGGGCTGTCGGTGGACAATACCGATGCGCTGGGCGCGCTGAGCGATGCGGCTATCCGCGAGGATGATATCGAGGCCGGGCGCTATGACGGGGCCGAGATCCGCGCGTGGCTGGTGAATTGGCAGGACACGGGCCAGCGCCAATTGCAGTTTCGCGGCACGATTGGCGAGTTGCGCCGGGCGGGCGGTGCGTTCGAGGCCGAACTGCGAGGGTTGACCGAGGCGTTGAACCGACCCTTGGGCCGGGTGTTTCAGAAGCCATGTTCGGCCGTGCTGGGGGATCGCGATTGCGGGTTTGATCTCGGTGCTTTGGGCTACAGCACCGAGATGCAGGCCGCAGAGATCAAGGATCGTCGGGTGTTTCGCTTTGATGCTTTCGGCGGCTTTGATGAGCGGTGGTTCCAGCATGGGAGGCTGGTTGCGACCTCCGGCGCGGCCAAGGGCCTTGTCGGGGTGATCAAGCGCGACCGGGTGGAGGGCGCCTTTCGGGTGATTGAGCTTTGGCATCCGCTGCGCGCGCCAGTGACGACCGAAGATATGCTTCGGATTGAGGCAGGATGTGACAAACGCGCGCTGACATGCCGGTTGAAGTTTCAGAATTTTGCAAACTTTCAGGGGTTTCCCGACATTCCGGGTGATGATTGGTCGATCACGGACCCGGCACGGGCTGGAAGCCTGAATGGCGGGAGCAGGCGGTCATGAGCGTGTTTCAAGCGCAGGTGGTGGCCGCAGCGCGCGGATGGATTGGCACGCCTTACCGGCATCAGGCGTCTTTGCGCGGGGCCGGAACGGATTGTCTTGGCCTCTTGCGCGGGGTCTTGCGCGAGGTGCTCGGGGCTGAGCCTGAACGCCCGCCTGCCTATTCCATGGACTGGTCCGAACCTGCGCGCATCGAGGCGCTCTGGCAGGCGGCGGAGCGGCATTTGCGGCCCAAGAGGATGGACGATGAAGCGCCCGGTGATGTGCTGTTGTTTCGGATGCGCGATGGGGCCGTGGCCAAGCATCTGGGCATCGTGGGCCATGTTGGGTCGGAGGCGAGCTTTATTCACGCCTATTCAAGTCACGCGGTCGTCGAGAGCCCTCTGGGCGCGCCGTGGCGCCGCCGGATCGTGGCGCGGTTCACCTTTCCTGAGGAGTTGACATAATGGCGACGATTGTTCTTTCGGCGGCGGGTGCAGCCCTTGGTGCATCTGCGGGTGGCACGGTTTTGGGCCTGTCGATGGCTGCGGTTGGCCGGTTTGCGGGCGGCGTCATCGGGCGCTCCATCGATCAGCGGCTGATGGGCGAAGGCTCGGATATCGTGGAGAGCGGGCGGGCCACGCGGCTGCGCCTGACGGGCTCGGGCGAAGGCGATGCGATTGCGCAGGTTTTCGGGCGTATGCGCGTGTCGGGGCAGGTGATCTGGGCCACAGAATTTCGCGAGGACGTCACGGTGAGTGGCGGCGGCGGGGGTGGCGGCAAAGGGGCCCGTCCGCCGCGCACGCAAACGCGGCAGTTCAGTTATTCGCTGAGCGTGGCCTTGGCGCTCTGTGAGGGCGAGATCAGCCATGTGGGCCGGGTCTGGGCCGATGGTAATGAGATTTCGCGCAATGATCTAAACATGCGGATTTATCGCGGCACCCGTGATCAATTGCCTGATGCAAAGATGGAGGCGGTTGAGGGCGCGGGCACTGTGCCTGCTTATCGCGGTACGGCCTATGTGGTGATCGAGGATCTGGAGCTGAGCGCCTATGGCAACCGCGTTCCGCAATTCACCTTTGAGGTGACCCGCCCCGCGCAGGCGGGCACGCAGGGTGCTGAGGCTGATCCTGTGCATGCTGTCCGCGCTGTGGCGATGTTGCCCGGCAGCGGGGAATATGCGCTGGCGACGACGCCCGTGACGCTGAGCTTCGGACCGGGTTCCTCGCGGTTGGTGAATGTGAACTCACCTTCTGGCAAGCCCGATCTCCTGACATCGCTCGATGCTCTGGCGGGTGAATTGCCCAAATGCAGATCGACCTCTTTGGTGGTCAGCTGGTTCGGCGATGACCTGCGCGTTGGCAATTGCACGCTGCGCCCCAAGGTGGAGCAAAAGCAATTTGAGGGTAGCAATATGCCATGGGAGGTCGCAGGCCTCACGCGGGGCACGGCGCTTGAAGTGCGCAAGGATGCTGCGCAAGTCCCGGTTTACGGTGGAACGCCTGCGGATGCGTCGGTTCTTGAGGCGATCAAGGCGCTTCAGGAGGCTGGCCAAGAGGTGATGTATTACCCGTTCATCCTGATGGATCAGGTCGCGGGCAATGGCCTGCCTGATCCCTATGGCAATGAGCCTGATCAGCCCGTCCTGCCATGGCGCGGGCGTATCACGACGTCCCAAGCACCGGGGCGCGCGGGCAGCCCCGACGGTACGAGTATGGCCGAGGCGGAAGTGGCTGCCTTTTTCGGCACGGCCAGTGCCAGTGACTTCGCGATTGGGCCTCCGCCGCCGCCCCGGCCATTTCCGGTCGATACCTCTGTCAGGCCCGAGAGCCGCCCGTTCAATTTCGGCGCCTATGTGACCGTGCCAGCCACCATTTCCGTGCGCTACAGCGGCCCGGATGAGTGGGGCTATCGTCGGTTTATCCTCCATCAGGCGGCACTTTGCGCGATGGCGGGCGGTGTGGAGAGCTTCTGCATCGGATCCGAGATGCGCGGACTTACGCAGATTCGGGGTGCCGGGAACAGCTTTCCCGCCGTGGCGGCGCTGAGGGCGCTGGCGGCGGAGGTGCGTATCCTTTTGGGGCCGCATGTGAAGATCGGCTATGCCGCCGATTGGACAGAGTATTTCGGCTATCAGCCACAAGACGGCAGCGGGGACCGGTTTTTCCATCTCGATGCGCTCTGGGCTGATCCAAATATCGATTTCATCGGTATCGACAATTATATGCCGCTGTCTGATTGGCGCGAGGGGCAGGACCATGCGGATGCGGGCTTTGGCTCCATCTACAATCTCGACTATCTCAAGGCCAATATTGAGGGGGGAGAGGGCTATGATTGGTTCTACCATTCGCCCGAGGCAACCGAGGCGCAAATTCGTACGCCGATCACGGATGGTGAGTATGGCGAGCCATGGGTCTGGCGCTACAAGGATATTCGCAACTGGTGGCTGAATTCGCACCACGAGCGCGTAGACGGTGTCCGCCGCGACCTGCCAACCGAGTGGATTCCGCAATCCAAGCCCGTCCGTTTTACTGAAATCGGCTGCCCTGCTGTCGATAAGGGCACGAATGAGCCAAACAAGTTCATTGATCCGAAATCCTCGGAATCCTTCCTGCCCAAATTCTCCACCGGGCGGCGGGATGAGCTGATCCAGCTGCAATATCTGCGGGCCACGATTGGCTATTGGACAGCCCGTGAGAACAACCCTGTCTCGGTTCTCTACGAGGCGCCGATGATAGATATGGACCACGCGCATGTCTGGGCATGGGACGCACGGCCCTACCCGTTTTTCCCCAATAACCAATCGCTTTGGACGGATGGGGCCAATTATGCGCGGGGCCATTGGATCACCGGTCGGGCCTCGGCGCGTTCGCTCGATACTGTCGTGCGCGAGATCGCGGCGCGTGCAGGGCTGACGGCGATAGATACCTCCGCGCTCTACGGCTATCTGCGTGGCTATTCGGTGGAGCAGGTCAGCGAGGCCCGCGCCGCTCTTCAGCCTTTGATGCTGCGCTACGGGTTTGACGCGATTGAACGCGATGGCGTTTTGGTTTTCCGAATGCGCGATGGGCTGCCCGATGCGGAGCTGAGCTTTGACGATCTGGTGCGTGATGCTGAAAGCGGCGAGGCGCTGGAGGAAAAGCGCGGCAGCGCGGCTGAGGTGGCGGGGCGCGTGCGCCTGCGATTTATTGAGGCGGATGGCGATTTTGAGGTGATCGCCGAGGAGGCGATCCTGCCCGATGATACCACCCATTCGGTCAGCGCGTCAGAACTGCCCATTGCCATGACGCGGGCTGAGGGACGCGCCGTGACGGAACGCTGGCTCTCGGAGGCGCGGGTGGCGGCGGATACAGTGCGGCTGACGCTGCCGCCATCAAAGCTGGCGCTCGGGGCGGGGGATGTGCTCAGCTTGGCAGAGGCCGGTGGGAAAGGGTTTTTTCGCATCGACCGGGTGGAGCAGATGGGGCTCGCGCAGCGCGTGGACGCCGTGCGGATCGAGCCGGAAAGCTACCGGCCCATGGACATCACCGATGAGCCGCCCACTGTGCGCCCCTTCACGCCGCCTGTGCCGGTGCTGCCGCTCTTTCTTGACCTGCCGCTTTTGACCGGGGAAGAAGTGCCCCATGCGCCCCATCTTGCAGTCACGGCAGAGCCATGGCCGGGGAGTGTGGCGCTCTTTGCCTCGGATGTGGATGCGAATTACCAGCTCAACAAGCTGACCCAGGCGCGCGCACGTGTGGGCGTTCTGGAGGCAGCACTTGCCCCGGCTCCGGCAGGGCTTTTGGACCGCGGCGATGGTCTGCTTGTGCGGATGCTTTCGGGTCAGTTGGAAAGCGTGGGGGGCGATGCCCTGCTTGGGGGTGCGAACCTCTGTGCGGTGGGCGACGGCACGCCGGATAATTGGGAGTTGATCCAGTTTCGTGACGCGGATCTTGTGGGCGAGGATCAGTATCTTCTGTCGCACCGCTTGCGTGGTCAGGCGGGCACCGAAGGGGCCGGGCCGGGCGGATGGCCCATCGGCAGTTACCTCGTGATGCTTGACGGTTTGCCGCAACAGATCGAGCTGTCGGATGCGTTGCGCCGCCGGGCCCGGCATTACCGGATCGGCCCTGCCGGGCGTCCTGTGGATGATCCGTCCTATCAATATGACGTGGTGGCGTTTGAAGGTATCGGCCTGCGCCCTCTGCGGCCCGTGCATTTGCGGGCTGTGCTGGATACGTCCGGGGAGGTCGCCCTCCGCTGGATTCGCAGAACGCGGATTGACGGGGATCGCTGGGACACGCCTGAGGTGCCGCTGGGCGAGGAAAGCGAGCAATATCTGCTGCGGATTCTGCGCGACGGCGGCATCGTGCGCGAAGAATTGCTGAGCGCCCCAAATTGGACCTACAGGGCCGATGCTCGCGCCGCTGATGGCACAACCAGCGGCTTTGAGGTGAAGGTGGCGCAGGTTTCGGCCAAATTCGGGACGGGCGTCTTTGCCAGTGCGGAGGTCTCCGCCTAACCTGGCTGCGCAGGCGGTAGTGTGACCCGACTGGGCGTTATGCCCCTAAGGACATCGCCTGCGCAGGCATAGCTCTCCGCTCAGACGCTGCCATGCGGGGAGCACAAATGACCCGTCTCAAATGCTCCCAAATCCGCCTGTGCGGCACCACTCATTCATTCGGGTGATCGCGCGCATCACGGCTTTGCATTTTGCCATTCGTTGCTATGTGATATACTATCACCATCGAGCAAAGGAGCACGGACATGGGTAAAAAACACGCACATCTCAGCGAGCTGGACCCGGTTTGGCAGCAAATCACCGTTGAGGCAAAGGCCGCCGTTAAGGAAGAGCCTTTAATGGGTGGTCTCGTGCACTCCTCGATCCTGCACCACAAAACCATCGAATCAGCGCTCGCCTACCGGATTTCCCTCAAGCTTTCCTCCAGCGAGATGCCCGAGCAATTCGTTCGTGAGATTTGTGATGATGCCTATGCCGCCGACCCGGAACTGGCGCTTGCCGCACGGGCCGATATCGTGGCGGTTTGTGATCGTGATCCAGCCTGTGACCGTTTCATTCTTCCCATGCTCTATTTCAAAGGCTTTCAGGCGATCCAAGCCTATCGCGTGGCGCATTACCTCTGGGTTAATGGGCGCAAGGATATGGCGCGGTTCTTTCAGATGCGCGCGTCTGAGGTGTTTGGCGTAGATATCCACCCCGGTGCGCGGATCGGCAAAGGCATCATGATTGACCACGCCCATTCCATTGTCATCGGCGAGACGGCGGTTGTGGGCGACAACGTGTCGATGCTGCATTCTGTCACGTTGGGCGGGACCGGCAAGGAAGAGCAAGACCGCCATCCCAAGATTGGCGATGGCGTTTTGATCGGTGCCGGAGCCAAGGTTCTTGGCAATATCAAGGTTGGCCATTGCAGCCGCATCGCTGCGGGCTCTGTCGTGCTGGAAGAGGTGCCCCCTTGTAAAACGGTGGCCGGTGTTCCCGCGAAAATCGTCGGTGAAGCAGGGTGTGATCAGCCGTCCGTGGCGATGGATCAGCTTTTGGGCGTGCGCTGAGGCATCAGACGCGACTGAGCCCGCAAAACAGTTGAAGCGGGCCCGTGTAGCCTAAAAGGTGCGGAACCGAGATAAGCAAAGAGGCGCGGGATTTCCTGCGCCTCTTTTTGTGATCAACCTTTGAGGTTTCGCCCTAGGCGAGCATCCCTATCGGATTTTCAAGTCCTTCGACGATATGCTTGAGCAGCTCCGCGCCCAATGCGCCGTCAATCACCCGGTGATCGACGCTGAGCGTGACAGACATGACCGTCGCGACTGCCAATTCGCCATCCTCCCCAACGATGGGTTTCTTGACACCTGCACCCACGGCCAAAATTGCGCCATGGGGCGGGTTGATCACCGCATCAAAATTGTCGATGCCGAACATGCCAAGGTTGGAGATGGCAAAGCTGCCGCCCTGATATTCATGTGGGGCCAGTTTGCGGTCCCGCGCGCGACCCGCGAGGTCTTTCATTTCGGCCGACAGGGCCGAGAGGGATTTCATCTCGGCATCTTTCAGAACGGGCGTGAAAAGCCCGCCCTCAATCGCCACGGCCACGGCCACGTCAGAGGGCTTGAGTTGCAACACCTTGTCGCCTGCCCAGACCGCATTGGCCGTCGGCACGGCCTGAAGCGCGAGGGCGCAAGCCTTGATGATGAAGTCATTGACGCTCAGTTTCACGCCGCGCGGCTCAAGCTGCTTGTTGAGCTGGCTGCGGAATTTCAAAAGCGCATCCAGCTTGATGTCCCGACGCAGGTAGAAATGCGGCACGGTTTGCTTGGCCTCGGTGAGGCGCGCGGCGATGGTTTTGCGCATCCCGTTGAGCGTGATTTCGGCGTATTCTCGCCCCTCATACATGGCTGCGACTGCGCTGGAGGATGGGCCTGTGGCCATGGTGGGGGATGCCTTCGCAGCTGCGGGTGCAGCGGCGTCTAGGGGGGCAGCTTTCGCGCCGGGCTCTGCGGCCTCGACATCTGCTTTGACGATACGGCCATGCGGGCCGGAGCCTGTCACTTTCGCCAGATCCAAGCCCTTTTGCGCGGCGATGCGCCGGGCGAGGGGGGAGGCAAAAATGCGCGTGCCGTTCTTGGCCGGGGTTGCGGGAGTTGCGGGTGCCGACACTTCCGGGGCAGGGGCCTCTATCGCGGCGGGGGCCGCCTTGGGTGTGGCCACCATATCATCCGCGCTTTCACCATCCTCCAGCAGGACGGCAATGGCGGTGTTCACCTTCACACCCTCCGACCCTTCGGCGATCAGGATCTTGCCGATCACACCTTCATCAACGGCCTCGAATTCCATCGTGGCCTTGTCGGTCTCGATCTCGGCCAAAAGATCGCCGGAAGAGACGGTATCACCTTCCTTCACCAGCCATTTGGCCAGCGTGCCTTCCTCCATCGTGGGCGACAGCGCGGGCATGAGAATTTCTGTGGGCATATCTCAGGCTCCTCAGCGATAGGTGACTTGGCGCACGGCATCGACCACTTCGGCGGTCGAGGTCAGGGCCAATTTTTCGAGATTGGCGGCATAGGGCATGGGCACGTCCTTGCCGGTGCAATTGATCACGGGTGCGTCGAGATAATCAAACGCGCGCTGCATCAACGTGGCCGAGATATGGTTGCCGATGGAGGCCACGGGCCAACCCTCCTCAACAGTCACGCAGCGGTTGGTTTTCATCACGCTCGCGATCACCGTGTCATAGTCGATGGGGCGCAGGGTGCGCAGGTCGATCACCTCGGCCTCAATCCCGTCCTCGGCCAGCTTTTCTGCCGCCTCAAGCGCATAGGTCATGCCGATGCCGAAGCTCACGATGGTCACATCCGTGCCCTCGCGCCAGATGCGGGCCTTGCCGAAGGGGACGGTGAAATCATCCATGACAGGCACATCAAAACTGCGCCCATAGAGGATTTCGTTCTCCAGAAAGATCACCGGGTTGGGATCACGTATCGCGGATTTCAGCAGGCCCTTGGCATCCGAGGCCGAATAGGGCTGCACCACTTTGAGACCGGGGATTTGCGCATACCACGCGGCGTAATCCTGCGAATGTTGCGCGCCGACGCGGGCGGCGGCACCGTTGGGACCACGGAAGACGATGGGACAGCCCATTTGCCCGCCGGACATATAGAGCGTCTTGGCCGCCGAGTTGATGATCTGGTCAATCGCCTGCATGGCGAAGTTCCATGTCATGAACTCGATGATCGGGCGCAACCCGCCAAGGGCCGCACCAACACCGATACCGGCGAACCCATGCTCGGTGATCGGCGTGTCGATGACCCGTTTCTTGCCGAATTCCTCCAGCAGGTTCTGGGTGATTTTATAAGCGCCTTGGTATTCGGCCACTTCCTCGCCCATGATAAAGACGTCTTCGGTGCGGCGCATTTCCTCGGCCATGGCGGCGTTGAGCGCTTCGCGAACGGTTTGCTTCTTGGTCTCGGTGCCTTCGGGCCAATCGGGGCTGAGGTCCGGCTTGGGGGCTTCGGGCGCTTTCGCGGTGGCAGGCGCTTTTGCCGGGGCCTCAGCGGCGGCGGGTGCTGCCTTTTCCGCGGGGGCAGCACTTATGTCATCGGCGCTTTCACCATCCTCCAGCAGGACGGCGATGGCGGTGTTCACCTTCACGCCCTCGGTGCCCTCGGCGATCAGAATCTTGCCGATCACCCCTTCATCCACGGCCTCGAATTCCATTGTGGCCTTGTCGGTTTCGATCTCGGCCATGATATCGCCGGAGGCAACGGTATCGCCCTCCTTGACGAGCCATTTGGCCAATGTGCCTTCTTCCATCGTGGGGCTGAGGGCGGGCATGAGTATTTCAGTAGCCATAATATGCGTCTCCTCAGGCGTTCTGCGGCGCGATGTCGGTGTAGATGTCGGTCCAAAGCTCTTTTGGATCGGGCTCAGGGCTTTCCTTGGCAAACTCGGCCGAGGCGTTGACGATCTTCTTGATCTCTTTGTCGATCGCTTTCAGATCTTCCTCCGTCGCGTGTTTGCCGGTCAGCAGAAGGTCGCGCACATGCTCAATCGCGTCCTTCTCGTCGCGCATTTTCTGCACCTCCTCGCGGGTGCGGTATTTCGCGGGGTCCGACATGGAGTGGCCGCGATAGCGGTATGTCTTGATCTCAAGGATATACGGGCCTTTGCCCGAGCGGCAGTGCGCGACCGCCTTTTGCCCTGCATCGCGCACGGCCAGAACGTCCATCCCGTCAACCATCTCGCCGGGGATGCCGAATGCCTCGCCCCGGTGATAGATATCGGGGCTGGAGGTGGAGCGCTGCTGCGAGGTGCCCATGGCGTATTGATTGTTCTCGATCACAAAGATCACCGGCAGGTCCCAAAGGGCGGCCATGTTGAAGGTCTCGTAGACCTGACCTTGATTTGCCGCGCCATCGCCGAAATAGGTGAAGGTGACGTTATCATTGCCTTTGTATTTGTCCGAGAAGGCGAGGCCCGCACCCAAAGGCACGTTGGCACCCACGATGCCATGCCCGCCGTAGAAGTGCTTTTCCGTCGAGAACATATGCATGGAGCCGCCCTTGCCGCGGCTATACCCGCCCGCGCGGCCCGTCAGTTCCGCCATCACGCCATTAGGGTCCATGCCGCACGCCAGCATATGACCGTGATCGCGGTATGTGGTGATGCGTTTGTCACCCTCCTTGGCGGTGGCTTCAAGCCCCACAACGACCGCTTCTTGCCCAATGTAGAGGTGGCAGAACCCACCGATCAAACCCATGCCGTAAAGCTGTCCTGCCTTTTCCTCGAATCGCCGGATCAGCAGCATGTCATGGTAGAACGCTTTCAGTTCTTCGGCGGAAGCGTTTGATTTGCTTGTGGTTTTGCGCGCAGCCATTGGTGCGGGTTCCCCTCGTTAGACATGGTTTCAAGGAATAGTTTAATACTAAACTATCCGCTGTGCAAATACTTGATATTATGGCGCAAATGCTGCGTTGCGGCGTGAGGCCGGGTCTCTCATGCAGATATGTGGCAAGCTGTGGAACCTGTGGCGCGGCCTACGGCCCCTGCCGATTCAAGGTCAGCGAATGATGATCTCATCCGAGCGCATCAGGCCCAGAACGCTGCGCGCCTGCGCGTCCAGCAGATCAAGGTCGAGATAGGTATCCGACAAACGCTTGGTCAGATTCTCCATCCGCGCCACCTGAGCGGTGATTTGGTCCAGTTGCTCTTGCAGGGCGGCGCTTTGGGCATCCACCTCCGCCCGGCTGAACAGGCCATAATCGCCCTGTACGGCGGCAAAGGTGAAATACCCACCGACCATGAAGATGGTGGAGAAATACAAAATGCCCCCAAAGGCGGGTTTGCTACGGCGTGTCATAATATGCGGCCTGTCTTGGTGGTCTCTGCTCAGGCCTCTGATGGGCCTTTTCGCCTTAGTGCCACAAAAACAGGCGCAAGGGAATCCCCCACGATGCGTGGTATCGTTTGATTGTAATGATACCGATAAACCGCTTGCGCGGCTGGGATCGGCGCTAACCAGCGACCGAGGCCGCGCGGATGGCGTCGATCGTCGCGCCGATGGTCACGTTGAAATCCGCATCACTCTGCTGGGCCGACAGCCCTTCGGTCAGCGCGCGGCTAAAGCTCGCGATGATGCCGGAATTCTGCGACAGACGGCTGTTCGCCTCCTCGCGAGAATATCCACCCGAGAGGGCCACAACCCGCATCACGGCCCTATGATCCACAAGGGATTTATAGTGGTTCGCCACCTCGGGCAGGGTCAGCTTGAGCATCACCTCGGTCCCCTCGGGCAGCGCGTCGAGATGGCGCATGAGGGCCTCCAGAAGCCTCTCTTCCGCCTCGGCCTTGTCCGCGATGCTGATCGTCACTTCGGGCTCGATGATCGGGATCAGCCCGTGTCCGAGGATTTGCCGCCCCACATCGAATTGCTGCGCCACGATGGCCTCGATGCCGCTGGCCGAGGCCGCGTTGATGACCGAGCGCATCTTGGTGCCGAAAATTCCACCCGCCACGGCCCGCGCGCAAAGCGCATCCAAATCCGGCATCGGTTTCATAAGCTGCACGCCATCGGCCTCATCCGCCAGCCCCTTGTCCACCTTGAGAAAGGGCACAACGCCCCGCTCTTCCCAGAGATATGTGGCCGAGGGCATGCCGCCGATTTGCCGCTCCATCGTCATCTCGAAAAGGATCGCGCCCAGAACCTTGTCGCCGATAAAATCCGGGGCCTGCGCGATACGGGCGCGCATGGCGTGGATCATGTCAAACATCTCCGCTTCGGAGCCATAGGCGCTCTCTTCCACCCCATAAAGCATCAGCGCCTTGGGCGTGGACCCCCCCGATTGATCGAGCGCCGCAACAAAGCCGTTTCCGGCGCGGATCTGGTCGGCTTGGGCTTGGTTCGGCATGAGGGGGCTCCGGGTGTGAGAGGTGTTTCTAGCGGATAGCGTTTAGGCGAGGCGGGTGCGAGTTGCAATTATGGTCGCGCTAACGGAGGTATCTCAGGCCTTGAGAGCGGCCACGCCGGGCAGGTCCTTGCCCTCCATCCATTCCAAAAACGCGCCGCCTGCGGTGGAGATATAGGTGAAATCCTCCGCCGCACCGGCTTGATTTAAAGCGGCGACCGTATCGCCCCCGCCCGCGACTGAAATCAACGCGCCCGCCCGGCTGAGGCTGGCCGCATGGCGCGCGGCGGCGTTGGTGGCGGCATTGAACGGCGTAATCTCAAACGCCCCGAGCGGCCCGTTCCAGATCAGCGTTTTGGCCGCATCGAGCGCCTTGGCGACACGCGCCACGGATTGCGGCCCCGCATCGAGGATCATCGCGTCATCGGGGCACAGGTGCACCGCCAGCACCTCATGCGCGGCCCCTTCGGCAAACTCTCGCGCCACGACAATATCGGCGGGCAGGATAATCTCGCACCCGGCGGTGGCGGCTTTGGCCATGATCTCGCGGGCGGTGGGGGCCATGTCATGTTCGCAAAGGGACTTGCCCACGCTCAAACCTTGGGCGGCGAGAAATGTGTTGGCCATGCCGCCGCCGATCACAAGGGTGTCGACTTGTCCCACAAGATTGCCCAGAAGATCGAGCTTGCTGGACACTTTCGCCCCGCCCACAACTGCCATCAAAGGCCGCTTGGGCGCGCCCAGAGCTGCCTCCAGCGCCTCCAGCTCGGCCTGCATCAAGCGGCCCGCGCAGGACGGCAGGTGCGCCGCCAACCCGGCGGTGCTCGCATGGGCGCGGTGCGCGGCGGAGAAGGCATCATTGCAATAGATATCGCCCAAAGCGGCGAGGCGGGCGGCAAATGCCGGATCATTGGCCTCCTCACCGGGATAAAACCGGATGTTCTCCAGCAATATCACATCCGCGCTACGCGCCTCCTCGGTGAGGGTCTCGGCCCCCTCCAGCGTCTCAATCAGCCGCACTGAGCGCCCCAGCGCTGCCTCAAGTGCGGGCACGACCACACGCAGGGACATCGACAGTACGACCTTGCCCTTGGGTCGCCCGAAATGGGCAATCAGGATGGGTTTGCCGCCCCGGCTGAGGATATCGCGCAGCGTGGGCACAATCCGCTCGATCCGGGTGGCGTCGCTCACGCGGCCATTTTCAACCGGTACGTTGATATCCACGCGGGTCAGCACGCGCTTGCCCGCCAGATCCATGTCGTCCAAGGTTTTCCAGCCCATCGCGCCCATCCCCCTGCTGCGAAATTCGGCCCCCTCTTGGCCTGCCGATGCACAGGCGTCAAGCGGGCCGCGCGCCCATCGGCTTGGCAATTGCTGCCCGAGCGCCTACGTATCTTTCCAATGTAACGCAAAGGAGCCTCCGATGGCCGAAATCAAAGACCCCGAAAACACTATCCTGATCGAGTTGAAGGACGGCACCGTCACCATCGAGCTTCTGGTCGATATCGCGCCTGATCATTGCGCGCGGATGAAGCAGCTGGCGCGCGGTGGCATGTATGACAACGTGGCCTTCCACCGGGTGATCGACGGGTTCATGGCCCAGACCGGAGATGTGGCCAACGCCAACATGGAAAAAGACTACAACCCCCGCATGGCGGGCACCGGCGGCTCGGATATGCCCGATCTCAAGGCGGAGTTTTCCAACATTCCCCATGATCGCGGCACAATCGGCGCCGCGCGCAGCCAGAGCCCGGACAGCGCCAACAGCCAGTTTTTCATCAACTTTTCCGACAATCACTTCCTCAACAAGCAATACACGGTCTATGGCCGCGTGACCTCGGGGATGGAGCATGTGGATGCCATCGTGCGCGGCGAGCCGCCTGCGAACCCTGACCGCATGATCAGTGTCAAGGTGGCCGCAGATGCGTAATCTGGCAGCAGTGATCGCAGCGGGTGCCGTGAGCGCCGTCAGCGCCGTGGGCCTTGCCGGTCCGGCACTGGCCTCCGGGCTTGAGGTGCAGGTGGCGGGCGAGGCCAACGGCACGATCATGATTGACCTCTATGAAGACGTGGCCCCGGGCCATGTGGAGCGTATGACGGCCCTTGCCGCAGATGGCGCGTATGACGGTGTCGTCTTTCACCGCGTGATCGACGGCTTCATGGCCCAGACGGGCGATGTGGAGTTCGGCAAGATGGGCGGCGATATGCGTATGGCTGGCCGTGGCGGCTCGGACATGCCTGACCTCGCGCAGGAGTTCTCAGATATCCCGTTCGAGCGTGGCATTGTGGGCATGGCCCGCAGCCAGGACCCCGACAGCGGAAATAGCCAGTTCTTCATCATGTTTGCCGACGCACCCGCGCTCAATTCCCAGTATACCGTGGTGGGGGTCGTGACCTCCGGCATGGATATCGTCGATGCGATCAAGCGCGGCGAGGGCAGCAATGGCGCGGTTCTGGGCCAGCCCGACATGATGCAAACCGTCACCGTCACCGAGTAATCGGTGACGGCCCCACACGCCTCTGAGCGCCCAACCGGCTACGAGCCGCTTGGCGTGCTCAAGCCTTTGGCAAAGGGGCTTTGGGTCATTGATGGCCCGGCGGAGGGGGCAGGTCTTGTGCCCCTTCCCACGCGGTCTGTGGTTGTGCAATTGGGCTGTGGCGGGCTGTGGGTGCAGGCACCGGGCGTCTTGAATGCCGACCTTTTGAGCGTGCTGCGCGCGCTGGGTCCGGTGCGTCATCTGGTTGCGCCAAACCTCACGGTCCTGCGGCATTTGCCGCTCTGGCAGGCAGAGTTTCCGGACGCAAAGCTCTGGGCACCTGAGGGCAGTCCGTTTGCAGACGCAACCCTCCTTGGCGCGCAGGCCCCGCCGGATTGGGCCGCCGATATGGAGCAAGTCCTGATCGACGCTGGCCCGCGTTACCGCGAGGCCGTGTTCCACCACCATAATGCGTCGGCGCTCATCGCGGGCGATCTGATCCACGCGATCGAGACGGTCAAATTACGCGCCTGGCAGCGCCCCTTCATATGGTTTGGCGGTGTGGATGACACCGACCCTGCCATGCCCCGCAAACTGCGCAATGCATGCCGCGATGAAGCGGCCTTGGCCGTGGCAATAGAGCGGATGGTGGAGCTTCGTCCGCGCCGCCTTCTGATCTCGCATGGCCGCCTTTACGAGGCCGGAGGCGCTGCGGTGCTGGAGCGCTCCTTTCGCAAGCTCCTGCGCGAGCGGCAATGGACGCACGCGTTGAAGACGATCGAGGAAAAGACTACACGCTAGCGCAGACTCTTGGGATCGTGCATGATGAAGGCTGGCCCTGTTGTCACTAGCCGTGAGGAGGTTTGTCCCATGATGCGTGCTGTTGCCCTTATGCTTGCGGCCCTCCTGTGGGCTGCGCCCGTCTCCGCCGGGCCGGAGTTCTGGAAACACGAATGGCCACAAACGGACTTCACCAAAACCAACGTCAACAGCTGGGTCGAAATCCTGTCGGGTGGCCCGCCCAAGGACGGCATTCCGGCGATCGATGCGCCGGAGTTTCTCAAGGTCGCTGGCGAGCGGCGGATCAAGGGGGCGGAGGCCGTAATCACCCTTGAGATGGAGGGCGAAGCGCCGCGCGCCTATCCGGTGCGCTATCTGATGTGGCATGAGATCGTGAACGACACGGTGGGCGGTGTGCCCGTGGCTGTGACCTTCTGCCCATTGTGCAATTCGGGCATCACTTTTGATCGGCGCACGGACGCGGGCACGCTCAGCTTTGGGGTGACGGGCAAGCTGCGCAATTCGGACATGATCATGTTTGATCGCGAGACGGAAAGCTGGTGGCAGCAGGCGGTGGGCGAGGCGATCGTCGGGGAGCTTACGGGCATGGAACTCAAGGCGCTGCCGTCGTGGATGGAAAGCTGGGATAAGTTTCGCGCGCGAAACCCCGAGGGCCTCGTGATGGCCCAGCCTGCGTTTACCCGCAATTACGGCGCGAATCCTTACGTGGGTTATGACAGCCTGCCGCGGCCCTTTTTCTACAGCGGCGATCCGCCCCCCCACGGCATTCCCGCGCTGGCTCGCGTGGTGCGGGTGGGGGAGCGCGCGTGGCCTTTGCAGCGCATCCGCGATGAGGGTGGTGTGCGCGAGGCGGGGATCATCCTGAGCTGGGAGGCGGGGCAGGCCTCGGCTCTTGATGCGGCCACGGTGGGCGGTGGACGTGATGTTGGCACCGTGCGGGTGCGCGATGCTTCGGGGCGCGATCTGCCCCATGACATGATGTTCGCCTTCGCCTTTAATGCGTTCTGGCCTGAGGGCGATTGGATGATCGGGCCCTAGAACCCGAAGCTTGCGTAGGGGATATATCGGACGGGATCGCCCGGCTGCACATGCACCGCGCCATCGGGCAATTCCACCAGCCCCTCGGCCCAGCTCAGCCCGCTGACCCGGCCTGATCCCTCTGATGCAAATACCTCCGCCCGCCCGTCACGAATACGCGCGCGCAGATACTCGCGCCGTCCGGGTTTTTTGCGTTTCTCGAAGGCTGCGGGAAGGTCAAACCCTTGTGGCCTATGCCAGCCCGCACCGGCCAGAAGACCCAAGGCTGGGCGTGCGAAAATGAGCGTGCAAACCAGCGCCGCCACCGGATTGCCCGGCAGGCCAAAGACCGGCGCACCATTCCAAAGCCCAAGCGCCAGAGGACGCCCCGGTTTGAGCGCGATACGCCATTCGTTCATCGCACCCGCTTCGGTCAGCAGGGCTGAGACATGGTCTTCATCCCCGGCCGAGGCTCCACCGGAGGTGAGGATCACATCGGCCTGCGCGGCGGCGCTGTCCATAGCTTTGCGTAGGGCGGCGCGATCATCCGGGATGCGGCCCATATCGACCGGCTCCAGACTCATTTGCGCGATCAGTGCCAGTAGCATGGGGCGATTGGCGTCGTAAATCTGGCCATGTGCAGCGTCCTCGCCCGCCTCGCACAGCTCATCGCCCGTGGAGACCACGGCGACGCGCAGCCTGCGATAGGCCTCGATACGGCCCACGCCGACGGAGGCCGCCAGCGCCAGATCGGCGGGCGTGAGGATGCGGCCCTCTGGCAGGGCCTCGGCCCCTGCGCTCATATCCTCGCCCGCGCGGCGCGCATTGGCGCGCGGCTTGATCCCGGCGCGAAAGGCCAGCATCCCATTTGCGGCGCGCACATCCTCCTCCAGCACCACGGTATCGACGCCCTCGGGTAGGGCTGCCCCGGTCAGGATGCGGATGGCCGCGCCGGGCGGGACACGGCCCGCATAGGGCACGCCCGCCGCCGCACGGCCCTCAATCAGCGGCAGCACCGGATCGCCCTCGGGAAGTGATGCATGGGCGAAACCGTACCCATCGACCGCCGAATTGGCCGAGGGCGGCGAGGCGCGGCGCGCGATGACGGGCGCGGCAAGCACACGGCCAAGCGCGTCTTGCAACGCACATGTCTCGGCGCTCACGACTGGGCGCAGGGCGGCCCTGAGCGCGTCCAGAGCGGCGTCCACAGGGGTCCAGTCCACGCCCGCAGGCAGCGAGAAGCAATCATCGCGCAGGGGCGGCGGCTTGGGCGCATCTTGGGCCAGCGCGCTCAGCATGTCGCCATGGCCCGCGCCCAATATCCACGCCTCCTCGCGGGCGATATCGGGCAGGTCATGCATCATCGCGCCGAGCGCCTCGGGCGACAGGCGCGAGAGCGCCCGCGACAAAAGCCGCACCTGTGCCGCGTCGCGGATCTCCTCCTCGGGGGCTGTCTTGACCGCAGGCTCGATCAGGCCGGGCCAGATTTCAGCGAGCACCGTCGGCGCATCGGCATGGGCCTCAAAAGGCCAGACCGCCACACCGGGCAGCTTGCGCAGCCGCGACAGCATCGGCAGGCCCATCAGGATCTGGCTGCCCACCGTGGGGGAATAGCACAGCTGATAACAGCTGCTCGCGGCCTGGGCCTTGAGATCGCAGGCCCGTTTTTCGGGGGCCACATCAAAGGTTATCCCCTCCTTGCGGTAGGGGATGCCGGGCCAGCGATCCCGGTGCGTCTTGCCCCAGAAAGGGCCGGGGCCGGGGAAGGCGGCGTTCATCTGCTCGGCCACGTCGAAGCGGTTGTTCTGGCCGCTTGCGTCATCGGTGATGCGCGCCGCGAGCCAATCCCAAAGGGCGAAAGGATCATCTGAGCCGGTGATCTGACGGGCGACACCTTTGGGATACCCGAAGGGAAAATCGAACCCGGCCAGAAGACGGCGGCCTGCGGCTTGCTCCTTGGTGATGATTGACTTGATCTGCGCCTCCGCCTCGATCCGGCTGCGGCAATAGATCGGCTCCTGTGTCTGGCCCCGCGTTGTGAGGCCGAGCCAGATCGCATCCTTGGATGGGCGCTTGGGCGCGCGTGTGTTGGCGGCGGACCAATCGACGATCAAAACACTGTCGAAGCTCATTGCGCGGCCTCGGGCAAGCCTACCTCGCTGAGGATAAAGTCTGCGATGGCTTTGGTGTCGTTGAGGTCAAAGACCGGACGGTCCAGATCAAGCGCCGTGTCTGAGGCCACGGCACGAATATGCGGATCGCCGGGCGCGATAAGCGGATTGCCGGTCTCGGCGCGCCATGCCTCCACCTTGGGATGTGTGTCGCGTTTGTAGCCTTCGATCAGCACCAGATCGACAGGGGTGAGGCGGGCCAGAAGCTCGGCCAGGCTCGGCTCGCGCGCGCCGCGCATCTCCTGCATCAAGGCGATGCGTTTGCGCGAGGCCAAAAGCACCTCGGACGCGCCAGCCATGCGGTGGCGAAAGCTGTCCTTGCCAGGGTGGTCCACGTTGAAATTGTGATGCGCGTGCTTCACGGTCGAGACGGTGAAACCGCGCCCCGTGATCTCGGTCACGAGGCGCTCCATCAACCCGGTTTTGCCTGCGTTTTTCCAGCCGGTGACGCCGTAGAGCCTCATGTTGCGGCCTCCACAAGCGCTTGCGCATGGGCCAGATCTTCGGGCGTGTTGACGTTGAAAAACGGTGCGCCGGGCGCGTTAAACATCGCCTCGCGCCCGCCATGGCCGTCGGTCCACATCACCACCTTGCGCAGACCCCCTTCGAGGGCCGCGCGCAGATCATCGCGCAGGGCCGTGGGCCAGAGACCAAAGGTGGGTTGCCGCCCGTCTGGGGTGCGTGCCAGCACCAAAGGATGCTCCATGCCTTCTGCGGCAAGCATCAGGCGCGGCACCAGATCGCAGGGGAAAAACGGCGTATCAGCGGCGACGCTGACCACGGCCTCGGCGCCTTGGGCTGCGGCCCAGTCAAGCCCCGCCAGCACGCCTGCGAGCGGCCCGACAAAACCCTCCACAGGGTCTGGCAACACCGGCAGGCCGAGCGCTGCAAACCGCTCCGCGTCGCCATTGGCGTTGAGCGCGAGCCCGGCCACCTGTGGCTCCAAACGATCCATGACATGGCTGAGCAATGTGCCGCCCCCCAGCGGCAACAGCCCTTTGTCGCCACCGCCCATGCGCGTGGCGAGCCCGCCCGCGAGGATCACACCCAAAGGTTGCTGCATCATGTGTCCTCCGCCGATTTGCGCCGGTGTTTCTTGGCCTCTTGCGGAACGCTGGCAGGGTCTGTGTCGCGAATAAGACGCTCTTCCCCGCTGAGGCAGATGAAACGCTGCCCGCGCATCCGGCCAAGCAATGTGAGGCCAACCTGACGTGCGATTTCCACCCCCCAAGCGGTAAATCCTGAGCGCGACGCGAGCACTGGGATGCCCATCAGTGCGGTCTTGATCACCATCTCGGACGTCAGCCGCCCGGTCGTATAGAGCATCTTGCCCTCGGGCCCGACGCCCTCCGACAGCATCCAGCCTGCGATTTTATCGACTGCGTTATGCCGCCCCACGTCCTCCATATAGACCAGCGGGCGCGGGCCTTCGCAAAGCACCGTGCCATGGATCGCGCCCGCCTCAAGATAGAGCGAGGGGGTCGTGTTGATGCGGGCAGCCAGCGCATAGATATCTGAGGTGCGGACTTGCGTGGCGGGCAACTCCAGCCCCTCAAGCCCTTCCATCATATCGCCAAAGACCGTGCCCACCGCGCACCCGCTGGTGCGGGTTTTCTTCTTCAGCTTGTCCTCATAGGTGGTCTGGCCATCGGTGCGCACCACCACGGTCTCAAGCTCCTCGTCATATTCCACGCGCAGAACGGCCTCACCATCCTTCAGCATCCCCTGATTGCGCAAAAACCCTAGTGCGAGGTATTCAGGGTAATCTCCGATTGTCATCGCCGTCACGATTTCCTGCGCGTTGAGAAAGATCGTTAGAGGACGTTCCTCGACCACAGAAATGCTCTGGATGCGGCCCTCATGGTCCACGCCCTCCACCGCGCGAGTGAGGCGCGGGGCGTTTGGTTCGGGTGAGATGATGTAGGGAGCAGGGTCGGACAATTGCATCTCCTGAGGCTTGGGTCTAGGCAGCGCGAGCGACGCTGCTGCGTGAGGGTTTGATCCGATGAATACAAAGACCACCAAATCCCCCTACTGGCAAGGCATGGCCGCCGGCGCGCCGTTTGTTCTGGTCATCGTGCCGTTCTCCGTTCTCTTCGGCGTGGTGGCGACCGAGGCGGGGCTGAGCGTGTTCGAGACGATGGTGATGACCACGCTCGTGATCGCGGGGGCGGCACAATTCACCGCCGTGCAGCTTTTGTCCGAAGGTGCGCCCACGCTGATTGTCCTTGCCACGGCGCTGGCGGTCAATTTGCGCATGGCGATGTATTCGGCCTCGCTCACGCCGCATCTGGGGGCGGCGCCGGTGCGCCACAAGGCGCTGATCGCTTGGCTGATGGTGGATCAGGCCTATGCCTGTGCGAGCCTTGCGTATGAGCGTAATCCGGGCTGGAGCGTTGCGCAGAAAGCGTCGTTCTATTTTGGCACGGTCTCGCTCATTGTGCCACTTTGGTGCGCGTTCACCTTTGTGGGTGCGGTGTTGGGCGAGGCGATCCCGCCGGAATTTGCGTTGGATTTCGCGGTGCCGATCACGTTTCTGGCGATGATGGGTCCGATGCTGCGCACGCGCGCGCACATGGCGGCGGCCGTGGTGGCCATTACCGTGTCATTGGTGCTGGCGTTTTTGCCCTATTCCATCGGTGTGCTGGTGGGCGGGCTTGCGGGCATGATCGCAGGGGCCGAGGTCGAGCGGCAGATGGCCCGCAGGGGGATGGTGATATGACCGAGATTGGCACCGAGATCGGCACAGGCGCGCTTTGGACAGTGATTATCGGGTTGGGGGCCGGCAGCTTTCTTTTGCGGTTCTCGTTTCTGGGTCTGATCGGGGACCGTGATTTGCCCGCATGGGTGCTGCGGCATTTGCGCTACACGGGCGTCGCTGTGATCCCTGCATTGGTGGCCCCCTTGGTGGTTTGGCCTGCGGCCACGGACGGCGCGCTGGATGCGCCACGGCTGATGGCGGCGCTGGTGACGGTGGCGGTGGGGCTTGCGTTTCGCAATGTGATCGCGGCAATCTTGGCGGGTGGGGCGAGCCTCTATTTGGGCCTTTACCTGCTGGGATAAAGGAGAGAGCGTGGATCTGAGCGATCCGCCGCTGCCCCACTACAAAACAACCGTTTGGGATAGCACGCGCTGGGGCGAATTTACGCGCCGCACGGATGATGTGCTGATCTGCACATCCTATAAATCCGGCACCACATGGATGCAGATGATCTGTGCGCTCTTGATCTTTCGCACTGTCGATGTGCCAGCTGCCGCTGGCCCCTGCGGCCCTGACCGCACACTCAGAAAGGGCGTGGCTCAGCCGATGGCGGCGGCCTTCACATCATCGTCGATGAAGGGCAGGTATTGTTTGAAATTGGCCGAGAACATTTCGACCAGTTTGGCCGCCTGACGATCATAGCTCTCGGGGTTGTCCCATGTGCGGCGCGGATCAAGCAGCACGGTCGGCACGCCGGGCGCATCCACCGGCACATCAAAGCCGAAATTTGCGTCCTTGCGGAACTCAACCTTGGCCAGAGATCCATCAAGCGCCGCGGTCAAAAGCGCCCGGGTCGCCTTGATCGGCATCCGCGCGCCGGTGCCATACGCACCCCCGGTCCAGCCGGTGTTGACCAACCAGCAGGTGGCACCATGTTTGGCAATCCTGGCGCGCAACAGGTTGCCATAGGCCTCAGGGCGGCGCGGCATGAAGGGCGCGCCAAAGCATGTGGAGAAGGTGGGTTCAGGCTCGGTCACGCCGCGCTCGGTGCCCGCCACTTTGGAGGTGAAGCCCGACAGAAAGTGATACATCGCCTGCGCAGGCGTCAACCGCGCGATGGGGGGCAGCACGCCGAACGCATCGCAGGTCAGCATGATGATGTTTTTGGGGTGGCCGCCCATGGCCGTGGGCGACGCATTGGAGATGTATTCCAGCGGATAGGCGCAGCGCATGTTGGCCGTCAGGCTATCGTCGTCGAAATCAAGCTCCTTGGTCTCGTCGTCATAGACCATATTCTCGATCACCGTGCCGAATTTGGAGGTGGTGGCGTAAATCTCTGGCTCTGCCTCGGGGTTGAGGTTGATGGTCTTGGCATAGCACCCACCCTCAAAGTTGAACGTGCCGCGATCGGACCAGCCGTGCTCGTCATCGCCGATCAGAACCCTGTCTGGATCGGCGCTGAGCGTGGTCTTGCCCGTGCCCGAGAGGCCAAAGAAGATGGCTGCGTCCACAGGGTTGCCGCGCGCGTGATTGGCAGAGCAATGCATCGGCATGATGCCCTTTTCGGGCAGCAGATAATTCAACAAGGTAAAGACGGATTTCTTGTTTTCGCCCGCATATTCCGTGCCGCCGATCAGGATGATCTTGCGGTCGAAATTCATCGCGATGACGGTTTCTGAGCGGCAATTGTGTTTTTTCGGATCGGCAGCAAAGCTGGGGCAGTTGATCACGGTGAAATCGGCGATAAAATGATCCAGCGCCTCGCGCTCGGGGCGGCGCAGAAGGTGGCGGATGAAGAGGCCATGCCATGCAAGCTCGGTCACCATACGCACTTTGATCGAGTGGGCTGGGTCCGCGCCGCCGGTCAGGTCCTGCACGTAATAGCGCCCGCCCTCCATATGCATCAGCATGTCTTGGTAGAGCGCATCAAACCCTTCGGGCGACATCTGCGCATTGTTCTCCCACCAGATGCTGTCCTTAACGCTGTCGGTCAGCACGATGTGCTTGTCCTTGGGCGAGCGGCCTGTGAACTTGCCGGTGGAAACCAGAAACGCGCCCCCTTGGCCCAAAGCACCTTCGCCGTTTTTCAGCGCCGCTTCGATCAAGTCTGGCTCGTTTAGGTTGTAATGCACCTCGCCGAGGCCCTTGATACCCTGATCCTCAAGGCGAAATTCTGGATTTACCCGTCCCACTGTCATCGATCTGTCTCCGTTATCGACCCATCGCCCGTTTGGGGCGGATAAAGCGGGATCAGGGGGGCCTTGGGCCCCGCGCCGAACATCCGCGCTGCGGCCTCTTAACATGTCGTTTTTGTGAATGAACAGGACACTTTGGCATAGTTAGCGCAATCAAGTGCAAGTTAGCGCAACCAACTCCCTCCGGCGCGCGAATAGGGCAAATGCGCCGTAAATAACTGAGTCAATTTAGCCATTCTGGCACGAAATCTGTTTGAAATAAGGCACGAAACCCAGCTGATTCGCAGTTTGGGATTGATTGGCAAGTTGAAACAGGGCCATAGTGAAAGAAAAAAACGCAGGTAACAGAGTAGTACAAGGATTAGTGTTATGTCTAAGATCGCCCTCGTGGACGATGACAGGAATATTCTGACATCCGTTTCCATGACACTTGAGGCCGAAGGCTTCGAGGTCGAAACCTATAATGATGGTCAGCAGGCCTTCGATGCGTTCAGCAAGAAACTCCCCGATATGGCGGTGCTGGATATCAAGATGCCACGTATGGACGGGATGGACCTGCTCCAACGTCTGCGGCAGAAATCGTCGATGCCGGTGATCTTCCTGACCTCCAAAGATGATGAGATCGACGAGGTTCTGGGCCTTCGCATGGGCGCTGATGATTATGTGAAAAAGCCCTTTTCTCAAAGGCTTCTGGTGGAGCGTATCCGCGCGCTGCTACGCCGTCAGGATGTGATGGACGGCACCGCACCCGCCACTGAGGCCGAAGAGAGCAAGGTGATCGAGCGTGGCGAATTGCGGATGGACCCGCTGCGCCATGCAGTGGCGTGGAAGGGCAAGGACGTGTCTCTGACGGTCACGGAATTCTTGCTGCTTCAGGCGCTGGCCCAGCGTCCGGGCTTTGTGAAAAGCCGCGATCAGCTGATGGATGTGGCCTATGATGATCAGGTCTATGTCGACGACCGCACCATCGACAGCCATATCAAGCGCCTGCGCAAGAAACTGCGCACCGTCGACAGCGAATTCTCGGCGATTGAGACACTCTACGGCATTGGGTATCGTTACAACGAAGAATAACGCATCAAGGCTTTGGCCGCAGCGATCAAGGGGATCAGCGTGCGCGATTCAGCACCGGGACGGGATGGTGATGTGGTTCTGGGCGACGATTTTGTCGCCCCTGACAACGTCGTGGACGAGGAAGTCCGTGCCCGGCGGGCGCGGCGTGGCTTCTTATCCCTGCGTGAAAGCCCCCTGACGCGCAAGATTATCACCTTCAACCTCATCGCCCTCAACGTGCTGGTTGCGGGGATCCTCTATCTTAACTCGTCGCGCGATGGGATGGCCATACAGCGCGCCAACAGCCTTGTGGGCGAGGCCGAGCTGGTCGCGGATGTGTTTGAGGCACAATTGCCCATCGGTGCGCCTGTGAACCTGATAACCGGCGATGGCGTGGATGTGGCGCAGACCCTGGAAGGGCTGGATATTCAGCAGGGTGCCGAGGTGTTCGTTTTTGACACGGATGGCGCGCTTGCGGGCCATGTCGTGGGTGTGGAAGTGCGCAGCAGCGACGCGGAGGATACACAGCCCACGGTGCTTACCGATGCGCTCACGACGCTCTGGGGCTGGATGTCCAAACCGTTTGGTGTAGGCGCGCTTACGGCCCAACCCAGCGTCGAGGATATGGCGCGGGACAAGGTTGCGGCCGCACTTACGGGTGGCACGCAGGTCACGTCCGGTGAGGTGAGCGGCGGCACGATTTTCTCCGTAGTCAGCCCGATTGAGCATGACGGCCAGGCGATTGGCGTCGTGGCGCTTGTGAGCGCCTCGGGCGAGATTGATCAGCTTGTCATGGCCGAGCGCGAGCGCGTGTTGCAGATGTTCATCATCGCAACGCTTGTTTCCATCGGTCTGAGCCTGATCCTCGCTTCCACCATTGCGCATCCGCTGGCCGATCTGGCTGCCGCCGCCGAGATTGGCGGCGCGCGAAACCGCGGCAAGAACGGCAATGGCCGCATCCGCATCCCCGACCTTACGGCGCGCCCCGACGAGATTGGACGGCTCAGCGGGGCGTTGCGCGGCATGGTTGGCGCGCTTTATAATCGCATCGACGGGAATGAGCAGTTCGCGGCCGATGTGGCCCATGAGATCAAGAATCCGCTGGCCTCTCTGCGCTCTGCCGTGGGCACGATGCGCGTGGCCAAGCGCGAAGATCAGCGCGAGAAATTGCTCAATGTGATCGAGCATGATGTGCGCCGTCTGGACCGTCTGGTCAGCGACATCTCCAACGCCTCCCGGCTCGATTCAGAGTTGGTGAAGGAAGAGGAAGTGCCGTTCGATCTGCTCACGATGTTGCGCAATCTGGGCCAGTATCTTGGCGAAGAGGCGCAAGGCAAAGGAATCGATTTCATCACCGATTTCCCCGAAAAGCCCATCGTGATCAACGGGCTTGAGGCGCGCCTGGCGCAGGTGTTTGTGAACCTGATCTCCAACGCCATCAGTTTTTGCGAGGATGGTGATGCGATCCGGATCTGGGCGCGCCGCCGCGAAAACCGCGTGCTGGTCGTGGTTGAAGATACCGGGCCTGGTATCCCCGATCAGGCCCTGACCAAGATTTTCCAGCGCTTCTATTCCCAACGTGACGCCAGCGATTTCGGCAATAATTCCGGCCTCGGCCTTGCCATCTCCAAGCAGATCGTCGAGGCGCATGGCGGCGTCGTCTGGGCCGAGAATATCCGGCCCACGGATGCGGATATCACCTCGGACCCGCTGGGCGCGCGCTTTGTCGTGGGCCTGCCGGTCTGATCTGGCGGCTATGTCCCAAGACACCATTGTTCATGCGACATGTGTTGCGGTCGCGGGCCGCGCGGCCCTGATCCGGGGCGCGTCGGGGTCTGGTAAATCCGCGCTTGCCTTGCAATTGATGGCCTATGGTGCCGCGCTTGTCGCGGATGACCGCACGCGGCTCTGGCGCGATGGGGATCATCTGATGGCGGATGCGCCCGCGACTATTATGGGCCAGATCGAAGCGCGCGGCATCGGCATTCTATACGCACCGCCTGCAGGCCCCACGCCCGTCGCATTGATCGTTGAGATGGACGCGCCCGCGCCGCCGCGCCTGCCGCCAGAGGTGTCCGAGACCCTGCTGGGCGTGGAGATCGCGCAGGTGGGAAAAACCGACGCAGACCATTTCTCTGCCGCAGTTTACCTCTATCTTAAGCATTGGCGTGCCGCCTGAAGGAGCATTGCGATGCCGACCACGACCCCGCATATCGTGCTTGTCACCGGCCCCTCGGGCGCCGGGCGGACGACTGCGATCCGGGCGCTGGAGGATATGGGATATGAGGCGATTGACAATATCCCGCTGTCGCTTTTGCCGCGCCTTTTGCGCGGAGAACGTCCGGACCGGCCTTTGGCGCTGGGTGTGGACACGCGCAACCGCGATTTCTCCACCCATGCCTTGATCGAGGCGATTGATGGGATTGGCGGCTGGGCCGATGCGCCGATGCAACTTCTCTATCTTGATGCGCGGCCCGATATCCTGCTGCGCCGGTTTTCCGAGACGCGCCGCCGCCACCCTCTGGCCCCGGCGGAAAGCCCCGAAGTGGGTATCGACCGCGAGCTTGATCTTCTGGGACCCATCCGCGCGCGGGCAGATATCCTGATCGACAGCTCCGAGCTTAGCCCAAATGAGCTGCGCGCGGAGCTGGATCTCTGGTTTGCGCCCCAAGGCGGCACCGCACAGCTTGCTGTTTCGGTGCAATCGTTTTCCTACAAACGCGGCCTGCCGCGTGGGGTCGATATGGTGTTTGATTGCCGCTTCTTGCGCAATCCATACTGGGAGGAGCGGCTGCGCCGTCTGGACGGGCGCGCGCCCGAGGTGGCGGGCTTCATCGCGCAAGACCCGCGCGCGGCTCCGTTCCAGCAACAGCTGCAATCGATGGTGACAATGCTGCTTCCCGCCTATGAAGATGAGGGCAAAGCCTATCTCTCCATCGCGCTGGGGTGCACCGGCGGGCAACATCGCAGCGTCGCGATGGCAGAAACTTTGGCCCATGCTCTTGCAGAGGCGGACTGGCAAGTGTCAACTAGACATCGGGAGCTTGAATGCCGGACCGGCGCGGCAGGCCCAATCGGGGCCTCTGAGGCGCATGACCAAGATAAAGGAAGCTGAGCGGTGATCGGGATCGTGATCGTGGCCCATGGGGGCCTTGCGCGCGAATACCTCGCAGCGATTGAGCATGTGGTCGGCCCGCAGCCAGGCATCCGCGCGATCACCATCGAGGGGGATCACGACCGTGCCGCCAAGCAAAGCGAGATTTGCGCCGCCGCCGATGCGGTGGATGCCGGAGGCGGGGTTGTTGTGGTCACGGATATGTTTGGTGGCTCGCCGTCCAACCTGTCGCTGAAGGCCTGCCGGACCGGCGGGCGGCGGATGCTTTACGGCGCGAACTTGCCGATGCTCATCAAACTGGCCAAATCCCGCGCGCTGCCCCTGCCCGAGGCGGTGCGCCGTGCGCTTGAGGCGGGACGCAAATATATCGACAGCCAGAACATATCGCAGGATACCTGAGCCTATGACACAGACCGTTACCCGGCAGCTTGAAATCATGAACGTCAAAGGCCTGCATGCGCGCGCCTCTGCCAAACTCGTGGAGGTGGTCGAGGGCTTTGATGCCACCGCAGAAGTTTCGCAAAACGGCCAGTCGGCCAGCGGGGACAGCATCATGGGGCTTTTGATGTTGGCAGCCGCGATGGGAACCACTATTGACGTCGAAACCAGAGGGCCGGATGCCGAGGCGCTGGCCGATGCGGTGGCAGCCCTTGTGGCGGCCAAGTTCGGGGAAGACATGTAGGCGCCGCGCGCGCCGCGACAAATGGGACTGCCCACGTTGTGAACAAGCTGGACGATCATGGCGCGCCTGCGCCCGAGGAGACGGTGAACTTTACCAAGTATGATCGCCGTAGCATTACCTATGCCAATTCGTTCGATAAGCCCTTGGTTGCGGCGATCATACGCACGATCGAGATGTTTACGGGTAAGATCACGATCCTGCTCATGATCAAGAGGTTCGAGAAGCGTGGCGCGCCCACCGGACAGAAATTTTGGCGCGCGGCGCTGGGCACGATGGGGATCGACCTTCTGACCCCTGAGGAGGAGCTGGCGCATATCCCGCTCGAAGGCCCTGTTGTGGTGGTCGCGAACCATCCACACGGGCTTGTCGATGGGATGATCCTCGCGGATCTGATCGGGCGGCGGCGCACCGATTACAAGATCCTCACACGCGCGCTTTTGACCGGGATTGATGAGGTTGCAGCGAGCTACATGATTTCCGTGCCCTTCCCGCATGAGCCGGACGCGCAACGCAAGTCGGTCGAGATGCGCGCCAATGCCATGGCCCATCTCAAAGAAGGTGGGGTGATCTCGGTTTTTCCGTCTGGCGTGGTTGCGTCCTCCGACACGATGTTCGGCCCCCCGGTTGAGCGTGAGTGGAACGTCTTTACCGCCCAGATGATCCGCCGGTCTGGTGCCACCATCGTGCCCATCTACTTCCCGGGCGGCAACAGCCGCTGGTATCAGATCGCCAACCGTATTTCGGCCACGCTGCGCCAATCACTGTTGCTGCACGAGGTCGTGCACAGCTGCAACCGCCCGCAAAAACCCATCGTCGGAGCACCCATTACGCCCGCACAGATGGAGATGCTGCAAAGTGATCCGCGCGGTTTCATGGCATGGCTGCGCGCCCATACCCTGTCGCTGGGCAAGGCGACGACTGACCCAAAGGACCCCTGACATGACCGATATCATCCGCAGCCACACAAACACCCGCATGAGCCAGGCCGTGCGCTATGGCACCACCCTCTATCTCGCAGGGCAAGTGGGCGAGCGCGGCGAGAGCGTCGCCGATCAAACCCGCAGCTGCTTGCGCAAAATCGAGACGCTTCTGGCTGAGAATGGCTCGGACACATCGCGAATGCTGCAATGCACGATCTGGCTGGCCGATATGGCCGATTTCGCCGAGATGAACGCGGTTTGGGACGCATGGGTGCCAGAAGGCGCGGCCCCTACGCGCGCCTGCGGCGAGGCCAAGCTGGCCCACCCTGAGCTTCTCGTTGAGTTCATCGTGATTGCCGCCTGCGATAACGCCTGAAACCGCTCCGCACCTCGCGCAAAAGGAAGGCCTGATCATGTCCAGTCACGGCGCCCCCATCCCCATGATTTCCGCCAAATGCGGCCCGCTTTCCGGCATCGCCGATGTGCCGGGGGACAAGTCGATCTCGCATCGCTCCTTGATCCTTGGGGCCATGGCGGTGGGCGAGACGCGCATCACCGGGCTTTTGGAGGGCGACGACGTGCTCGACACGGCCCGCGCCATGCGGTCGTTCGGGGCCGAAGTGGAGAAGGTGGCCGATGTCTATGTCGTCCACGGCGTGGGCGTGGGCGGGTTTGCGGAGCCAGATCACGTGATTGATTGCGGCAATTCGGGCACTGGCGTGCGGCTTTTGATGGGGGCGATGGCCACCACGGATATCTCGGTGACCTTCACCGGCGATGCCTCACTCAATGGTCGCCCGATGGCGCGTGTGACGGACCCTCTGGCGCTTTTCGGCACGCAGTCTGTGGGCCGCCGCGGTGGGCGCTTGCCGATGACGCTCGTGGGGGCGGCTGACCCGATCCCCGTGCGCTACACGGTGCCGATGCCGTCGGCGCAGGTGAAATCCGCTGTGCTGCTCGCGGGGCTGAACGCGCCGGGCAAAACGGTCGTGATCGAGCATGAAGCGACCCGTGATCATACCGAACGGATGCTCAAAGGCTTCGGCGCGGAAATCACGGTCGAGGATACAGATGCGGGCCGCGTGATCACCCTCACAGGGCAGCCCGAGTTGCGCCCGCAAACCATCGCCGTGCCGCGTGATCCGTCCTCGGCGGCTTTCCCAGTCTGTGCCGCGCTGATCACCGAAGGGTCCGACGTATTGGTGCCGGGTATCGGCCTCAACCCGACGCGCGCGGGGCTTTTCACCACGCTGCGGGAGATGGGCGCAGACCTGACCTATGAGAATGAACGCACCGAGGGGGGTGAGCCCGTCGCCGACCTGCGCGCGCGTTTTTCTCCAAACCTCAAAGGGATAGAGGTGGACCCGACCCGCGCGGCCAGCATGATCGACGAATATCCGGTTCTTTCGGTCGTTGCGGCCTTTGCCGAGGGGCAGACGGTGATGCGCGGAGTCAAGGAGCTACGCGTGAAGGAATCCGACCGGATTGATGCGATGGCCAAGGGCCTGCGCGCCAACGGTGTTGAGGTGGACGAGGGCGAGGATTGGTGGATCGTCACCGGGCGCGGCCACGGCAATGTGCCGGGCGGCGGCACTTGTGCGGCGCGGCTCGATCACCGGATCGCGATGTCTTTCATAGTGCTGGGCATGGGCACCGAGGCACCTGTGACGGTCGATGATGGTGGCCCGATCACCACGTCTTTCCCGATATTTGAGCCGCTCATGGCCTCACTCGGGGCAAAGATCACACGCGCCTGACCCCCCCCGGCCCTTACAGGGGCCAAGGGTGAGATCAAATGGATGCGTGCCAACCTATGACTTGGAATGGCGCGTATCAGACCGGCAGGTGGATCTTGAACGCGGCCCGGATCGCGGCATCTATGGCGGGATCAAACCGCGCGGCTGAGCGCTCGGACAGGATCTCCTCTTTGCGCGCGGTCGTGTCCTTCAAAAGGTCTGGCTTGCCCGATTCCTCCCATTGCTTGGGGCTCATCCGGTTGCCGATCTTGGGATATTGATAATCGCTCACCATCCGGGCCAGCGTCTGGGACGTGCCCAGATAATGTCCCGGACCCCCGATGCAGACCTCGCGGATTTGCTCCAGCGCCAGCGTTTCCTCATTCACCTCGATCCCCCGCACGCAGCGTTGCGCGTGTCCGATCAGATCATCCCCGAGGATCAGTGATTCAAGGCAAAATCCGAGGAGCGACGCATGCATCCCGGCGGCCTCATACACCATGTTAAGCCCCGACAGCCCCGCCATCACGTTGGAGCACATCTGCTCCCACCCGGCCTGCATATCGGGTAGCTTGGCATCCGTGATCCCGCCTACTGCCCCGCCGGGCAGATCGTAGAATCGGTGCATCTGTGCGCAGCCCGAACTGAGCAGCGCCTGCTCGCCTGACCCGCCGGTCATCGCGCCCGTGCGCAGGTCCAGCCCAAAAGGCCAAGTGCCAAACACCGCTGGATGGCCGGGTTTCACCGCGTTGACGTAAACGAGGCCCGCAAGGCACTCGGCGGTGGCTTGCACGATAGCGCCCGCCACGGTCGAGGGGGCTGTGGCCCCGGCCATGCCCGCGCTTAGCAGCAAGACAGGCATACCGCCTTCGATGCAGGCTTCCATCACCTCGCACGACTCGGTCGCGAATTTCATCGGCGGCACAACAAAGCAATTGGAGTTGCTCATGAAAGGCCGCTCGCGCCATTTGTCCTCGCCGCCCGCGATCAGGTGCAGCATTTCCAGCGCGCCTTTGACATAGCTGGGATCGGTGAAGGAGGTGCCCACGTGCTTGGTGGTCCCGCCGCAGCAGGCGTAGATGGTGTTCAAATCCATCTCGTAATTATCATAGATGTCCCGGCAGACCATGGGCCGCTGCACAAAGTGGATATTGTCGAGCACATCGCAGATCCGGGCGGCATCATGCAGGTCCTGCACCGTGCATTCGCGGTAATTGCGCCCGTCCACATCGACCATATGTACGGCGGCACCGGCGGTGCCGTAATGCACTTTGGTGCCTTTGAGATGCATGTCATGGCGCGGATCGCGGCCCATGAGGGTCACATCACGGTTGGCGCGCGCAATCGTGTCTTCCACCAGCGCGCGGGGAAAGCGGATACGGCCATCATGGCCTTGAATGGCACCCGCACCCGTGAGGTAAGCCACGCCGCTCGGCGGCGCATCGGCAAGCCCGATTTGCTCCAGCGCGTCGAGGGCCGTGTTGTGAATCTGTTCGATCTGCGCCTGTGTGAGAACATTCAGCACACCACCTTCCATACCCGGGCGTATGGAACGCATGGCCTCGGATGGAGGGGCGGCACGGGTTGCGCGGCGGGCGGCACGGCCGCCGGAGCGGCGAGGGGATTGGTCATTCATGATAGCGTTCCGGGGTTTGGAAAAAGGGAAAAACGGTCGTGTCTCAAGCCCCCGGCCTGCCCCGTGCAGCGCGTCCACGCTCGGCCCCGATCGTTCTGATCACAAGGGCGATCTTGCAGCATGGCGACATGGCCATCCCCTCACATATGGTAAACCCATGTGAAAATGCTGCGCAGCATCCGTCTATTCTGATTGCGACCTAGTGTCGTTTTCAGGCCGTGATCTGCCTATTTTGCCTGCTCTGCCGCCAAAGACAGCAATTTTGCCAACGCCTCTTCCAGTTTTGCGTCGTCCACGGTCAGTGCGAGGCGGATATGTCCTGCCGCCGCCGCGCCAAAGCTTTCGCCGGGCATGACGGCCACATGATGCGTGTCCAAGAGGAGATTGCCGAATGCCTCGCCGCTCATCCCCGTCGCGCGGATATCGAGCATGACATACATCGCCCCATCCGCCGGAATGGCACGCACCACGTTTTGTGCGGCGATTTGCTTGAGCACCAGATCACGGCGGCGGCGGAAGGGGGCTGCGATCGTTTCTTCAAAAGCGGCCCCTTGGTTGAGCGCAAAAAGCGCGCCCTCCTGAATGAAGCCGCAGACCCCGTAGGTGGTGTTCATGGTCAGATCGCCAATGCTGGCTGTCACGTCCTCGGGCCCGATGAGCCAACCGATGCGCGAGCCGGTCATAGCGTGGCTCTTGGACATGGAGCCCACGACCAGCGTGCGCTCGGCCATGCCGGGCAGGGCGCGGGGGCTTTTATGTGCACCGGTCCAGACTTGCGTGTCATAAACCTCGTCCGAGATCAGCCACAGATCGTTGTCCTGACACACTTCGGCAATCCCTTGCAGCGTGTCATCTGAATAGATCACACCGGTTGGGTTGTTGGGCGAGTTGACCAGAAGCGATTTCGCCCCTGTGTCTTTCGCGGCGGCGTCGATTGACGCGGCGTCGGGCTGAAACTGCGCGTCGGCTGAGGCCGCGATTGGGTGAGCCTTTGCGCCGACGCTGCGAATGGTGCCGGGGTAGGTGGCGTAATAGGGATCAATGAAGAGGCCTGTGTCACCTTCGCCGAGGGCCGCGTAATGCGCGGCGTAAAGCGACGATTGCCCGCCCGGTACGATCAGCACATTGTCTGGTGTGGTGCGCGTGCCCGTGGCCGCCTCGACCCGCGCCGCTACGGTCTCGCGAAGGGCACGCATGCCGCTAAATTCCGTGTATCCGGTATTGCCAGCCAGCCCTGCGCGGTGCATCGCGTCAAGAATGCTGGGATCGGTGCGGATGTCATGCTCGCCAATGGTCAGTTCCGTCACCGGGGTGCCGTCGCGTATCATCTCGCGGGCGCGCACGAAAAGGTCCCAGCCATCCGAGCCGCCGCCGTTGATCTGTGTCAGGCGTGATGAAAGTTGCATGGGCGTGCCTCCGTCTTGTGATCTTGCGAGACAGGCCAGCGCGGGGCGGGTAAGTCAACCTGCATTTTGCCCCCTTGACCGGGCCGGGGCTGGGCGCTTAGGGTGCCCGCATGAACAAGACCCTTTGCATTACCACCTGCATTACACCCTGAGATATCTCGGGCGGGTCTGTCTTTCTATTCCATCACTGGTGAAGAGTTGCTAAGCCCGCCCGGAGCACCCGTGTGAGGACATCGCGCCATGACCAACGCCCCGACCAAGATCAAGCTACACAACACCAAGACCCGCAAGAAGGAGGTTTTTACCCCTTTGGATGCGGACAATGTGCGCATGTATGTCTGTGGCCCGACGGTCTATGACCGCGCGCATCTGGGAAATGCGCGGCCTGTTGTGGTGTTCGACGTGCTCTACCGTTTGCTGCGGCATGTGTATGGGCCGGAGCACGTGACTTATGTGCGCAATTTCACGGATGTGGATGACAAGATCAACGCACGTGCCGCCGAAAGCGGGCGGGCGATTGGCGAGATCACCGAGGAGACGATCAACTGGTTTCTGGGCGATATGGGCGCGCTTGGGGCCTTGGAGCCAAACGCGATGCCGCGTGCGACCGCGTTCATCCCCCAGATGGTTGAGATGATCGAGGGGCTTATTGCAGCGGGCCATGCCTATGCGGCGGAAGGGCATGTTCTCTTTCGTGTGCGGTCTTACGAGGCCTACGGCGCTTTGTCGGGGCGGTCTGTCGATGACATGATCGCGGGCGCACGGGTCGAGGTGGCGCCCTATAAAGAGGACGCGATGGATTTCGTCCTCTGGAAGCCCTCGGGGCTGGACCTGCCCGGATGGGACAGCCCGTGGGGGCGCGGGCGGCCCGGCTGGCATATCGAATGCTCGGCCATGGCGCATGAATTGCTGGGCGAGAGTTTTGACATTCACGGTGGCGGGAATGATCTGATGTTCCCGCATCACGAGAACGAGATCGCACAGTCCTGCTGTGCGCATCCCGAAGGGGGCTTCGCGCAGGTCTGGATGCACAATGAGATGCTACAGGTCGAGGGCAAGAAGATGTCCAAGTCTTTGGGGAATTTCTTCACAGTGCGTGATTTGCTGGACCAAGGTGTGCCGGGCGAGGTGATCCGGTTTGTGTTTTTGTCGACGCATTATAGGAAGCCGATGGATTGGACGGCGGATAAGGCCGACGTAGCAAGAAACCATCTTAAACGAATGTGGTCACTGGTAGGGCCTACCGAAACTCAAAATGCCTCAGAGCATCTACCACAAGAGTTTGTTGATGCGCTAGCTAATGACTTGGATACTCACACTGCGCTACAATTGTTAATAAAATGGACAAAAGAAGGTAGAGCAGATGACGTAACCGCCGCTGCACACCTTCTAGGGTTTTTGTGTGTTTCCGAAGCCTATGATGCTTTGTTCGACGAGGATTGGCTCGCGGAAGAAACTGTAGAAGCGATTGAAGAGGCCATTTTTCAATGGCACCTAGCCCGACAGCAACGCGACTTCAGCAGGGCTGACAAGATGCGGGGTCAACTGCTGGCCTTGGGGATTAGACCCGTTTCCCAAGAAGACGAAAACAGCAATTGGGTGTTTTCCAACCCAGATTTCATGTCGGACAACGATAATGCTCGGATCATTGATGGGATTGAAAAAATGCGTGGTGAAGCTGGATGACCGCCCATTACCAACAAAAGGCCAGCCCCCGGCCGCGGGTGGGGGGGAAGCCCCCGCCCGGGGGGCTGGTCGGGGGCTGGCCGTGCCAAGGGTGGCACGGCTCGGGTTTTGTATCTGCGCACGTTAGACTAAACTGCCATCAGTGGGGGTGCATGCAATGACCCGCACCCGTCTCACCCTCTATGACACCACGCTGCGCGATGGGCAGCAGACGCAAGGCGTGCAGTTCTCCACCGAGGAAAAACAGGCCATTGCGCTGAGCCTTGACCGCTTGGGCATCGACTATATCGAGGGCGGCTGGCCCGGGGCGAATCCCACCGACTCTGCGTTTTTCGACGCGGCCCCGGCGACCAAAGCGCGGATGACCGCCTTTGGCATGACCAAGCGCACGGGGCGCAGTGCGGGCAATGACGATGTGCTGGCCGCTGTGCTCAACGCAGGCACACCCGCCGTGTGCCTTGTGGGCAAAGCGCATGAGTTCCATGTGACGACAGCGCTGGGCATCACGCTGGACGAAAACGTCGAGAATATCCGCGCCTCCATCGCGCATATCGCAGCACAAGGCCGCGAAGCCTTGTTCGACGCCGAGCATTTCTTTGATGGCTACAAGTCCAACCCGGCATACGCGCTGGAATGCCTGCGTGCCGCCCATGACGCAGGCGCGCGGTGGGTCGTGCTCTGCGATACCAATGGCGGCACATTGCCCCGCGAAATCGGCCATATCACGGCTGAGGTGATCGCCGCGGGCATCCCCGGCAGCCATGTAGGCATCCATACGCACAACGATACCGAAACCGCCGTGGCCAGCACTCTGGCCGCCGTTGAGGCGGGCGCGCGCCAGATCCAAGGGACGCTGAACGGGCTAGGCGAGCGCTGCGGGAATGCGAACCTTACGGCGCTGATCCCCACGCTGCTGCTCAAAGAGCCCTATGCCAGCCAGTTCGAGATCGGCGTGAGCCGGGAGGCGCTGGAGGGTTTGACACAGGCCAGCAGGCAACTTGATGATATCCTCAACCGCGTGCCGATGCGGCAGGCGGCCTATGTGGGGGCTTCGGCCTTTGCGCACAAGGCGGGGCTGCACGCCAGCGCGATCCTCAAGGACCCCACCACTTATGAGCATATCGCGCCCGAAACCGTGGGCAATGCGCGCATCATCCCGATGTCCAATCAGGCCGGCCAATCCAACCTGCGCCGCCGCCTCGCCGATGCGGGGCTGGAGGTGGACCCGAAGGACCCGGCGCTGGCCCTGATCCTCGATGAGATCAAGGCGCGCGAGGCCAAGGGCTATACCTATGACAGCGCGCAGGCCTCGTTTGAGCTTCTGGCGCGCCGCGCGCTGGGCCGGATGCCCGTGTTTTTCGAAGTGAAGCGCTACAAGGTCACGGTCGAGCGGCGCAAGAACAAGCGCGATGAGGTGGTGAGCCTCTCGGAGGCGGTTGTGGTGGTGAAGGTGGACGGCGAGAAGAAGCTTTCGGTTTCCGAGTCGATGGACGCCAAGGGCCATGATCGTGGGCCGGTCAACGCGTTGGCCAAGGCGCTGGGCAAGGATCTCGGGCGCTATACGGAGGCTCTGAAGGACATGCGGCTGGTGGATTTCAAGGTGCGTATCACCCAAGGTGGGACCGAGGCCGTAACCCGCGTGATCATCGATAGCGAGGATGGCACGGGCCGTCGGTGGTCCACTGTGGGGGTCAGCGCGAATATCGTCGATGCGTCCTTTGAGGCGCTTCTCGATGCGATCAACTGGAAGCTCTTGCGCAGTGAATGACGATCTGCGCGCCTGCGCTGACATCGTGCGCCGGGGCGATCCTGAGCGTTTTGCCGCTGCGATGGCCGCTCCCGTTGCGGCGCGTGCGGTGCTTTTCCCGGTCTATGCGTTCAACGTGGAGGTGGCGCGCGCACCGTGGCTCACCGCAGAGCCGATGATCGCGGAAATGCGCCTGCAATGGTGGCGCGAGGCGCTTGAGGAAATCGGCGTGGGCGGGCCTGTGCGCCGCCATGAGGTGACCACGCCCTTAGCCGGGGTTCTGGACGCTGAAGGGGTGGCGCTTCTTGATGCGCTGATCGCGGCGCGGCGGTGGGATATCTACAAAGACCCGTTCGAGGACGCCGCGCATTTCGAGCAGTATCTGACCCGCACATCTGGGCATCTGATGTTGGCGGCTGCGCGGGCCCTTGGGGGTGTAGATGAGGCTGCTGTTCTGGATGTGGGCTATGCCTCGGGCCTTGCGAATTACCTGCGCGCGATCCCGGCGCTTGAGGCGGCGGGGCGGGTGCCATTGCTCGATGGACGTCCCCAGGGGCTGCGTGATCTGGCGCAAAACGGGCTTGCGCGGCTTGGCAAAGGACGCGCCGCGCGCAAATCGGTGCCGAAACCTGCCGCCCCTGCGCTTTACGCAGCGTGGCTTGCCGGTCCTGTGTTGCGCCGAGCCGCCGCACATCCGGCGCTGGTGGGGCAGGGCGCGCTTGATCCCGCGCCCGCCGCCGCACGGTTGCGGCTGATGGGGGTCGCGATGACCGGGCGCTGGTAAAGCGTTTTTCGGAACGAAATTAAGGATACCCATGCGGATCTGGGGGCTGCGGGGGAATTTCGTCTCGCAGATGCGGCTTTTTAGAACACAGTCTTGCATCCACACGTCGCCTCAAGCGAATAAAATGTCGCATCACACCCCTCACAAGGCCCGTTCGCACCTTTTCTGAGCGCTCAAGACGGGGCATATAGGGCTTATGATAGACTCAATGCCCCTCCCCCCTGCGCCATCGGCGATCGGTAGCTGGCCCGTTCTTGAGCGGGGCTGGGTGTGGCTGTGCGGCGCAGGGCCGGGTGATCCGGGGCTTTTGACGCTGCACGCGCTTAACGCACTCCGGCAGGCGGATGTGGTGATCTATGACGCGCTGGTGCAGCAGGATATCCTGGGCTGGGCACCACAGGCCGAGCATATCTACGCGGGAAAACGCGGCGGCAAACCCTCGGCAGTGCAGCGGGACATATCCTTGCGCCTTGTGGATCTGAGCCGCGCGGGCAAACGTGTGCTGCGCCTCAAGGGCGGCGATCCGTTTGTGTTCGGGCGCGGCGGCGAAGAGGCGCAGACGCTGGTGCAACACGGCGTGCCGGTGCGCATTATTCCCGGCATCAGCGCCGGGATCGGCGGGCTGGCCTATGCGGGCATCCCGGTGACGCACCGCGATGTGAACCAGTCGGTCACGTTTGTGACGGGCCATGATCAGTCCGGTAATACGCCCTCCTCGCTCAACTGGAAGGCGCTGTCGGAGGGCAGTCAGGTGCTGGTGATCTATATGGGTATGAAACACGCGGCCCGGATCAGCGCCGCGCTGATCGAGGCGGGCCGCCCGGCGGATGAGCCTTGCGCGGTTGTCTGTGCGGCCACCACACCGGATCAGACGGTGCTGGAGACGACGCTTGGCCACATGGCCGCCGATATCGAGGCGAGCGGGCTGGAGCCGCCTGCAATCCTGTGTATCGGGCGCTCGGTCTTGATGCGGCAGGTGCTGGATTGGCAGGGGATGATGTCCGGGGACGCGCCGCGCGATCTGGACCCTCTGGGCCGGGGGCGTCCTGCCGAGGCCTCGTGAGGGGGCTGATCATCGCGGCGCCGTCGTCCGGCGCGGGCAAAACCACGGTGACATTGGCGCTTTTGCGGTTACTGTCGCAGCGGGGTGTGGCGGTGCGCGGCGCGAAATCCGGGCCTGATTATATTGATCCAAGGTTCCACGAGGCGGCGTGCGGTGCGCCGTGCCCCAATCTTGATGCGTGGGCGATGGGGCTTGCACGGTTGCGCAGCTTGGCTGTGGGGGCCTTTGCGGGCGAGGGGATGTTGATCATCGAAGGGGCGATGGGTCTTTTTGATGGGGCCCCGCCGGAGGGGCGCGGCGCTGTCGCCGATCTGGCGCGGCTTATGGACCTTCCGGTTGTTCTGGTCGTGGATGCGGGGCGGATGGCGGGATCGGTCGCGCCTTTGGTGGCGGGGTTTGCCGGGTTTGACGGGGCCGTGCACGTGGCGGGTGTCATCCTCAACAACGTAGGCTCGGACCGCCATGAGGTGATGCTGCGCCGGGCGCTTGCACCTTTGGGCCTGCCGGTTCTGGCGGCTCTGCGGCGGGATGCGGCGCTGGCACAGCCCTCTCGGCATTTGGGGCTCAGACAGGCGGGCGAGCATCCGGCGCTTGAGGCGTTTCTGGATCATGCGGCGGCGTCTTTGGGCGAGAGCCTTGATGTGGACGCCCTTCTGGCGCTGGCCGCCCCCTTGCCTGCGCCGTGCAAAGCGCCCCGGATGCGCCCCCCGGCGCAGCGGATTGCCGTGGCGCGCGACGTGGCCTTTGCCTTTGCCTATCCGCATATGCTGGATGATTGGCGCGCGCAGGGGGCGGAGGTAGCGCCTTTTTCGCCCTTGGCGGATGGGCCAGTCCCAGATGCGGATTTCGTATACTTGCCTGGCGGTTACCCTGAGCTTTACGCCAGCGAATTGGCCCGCAATACCCGGTTTTTGAGCAGCCTGCGCGACACAAAGGCCGAGATATATGGCGAGTGTGGTGGTTACATGGTGCTTGGCACCGGCCTTACCGATGCGGATGGCCAGAGGCATGAGATGGCGGGACTTTTGAGCCTTGAGACCTCCTTTGCAGAGCGCAAACTGCATCTTGGCTATCGTCAGCTTACCCCACTTGGCGGGCCACTCGGAGGGCCATTCACCGGGCCGATGATGGGGCACGAGTTTCACTATGCCACCACGCTGGAGGCCAAGGGCGCGGCCCTTTGGCAGGCGCGCGATGCGGAAGGCACGGCCCTGCCTGATATGGGCCTGCGCGCGGGCCGCATCTCAGGGTCGTTCGCGCATGTGATCGACACCGCCTCTTAGGGGCTTGCCCGACTGGGCCAAGAGGCGTAGCACAACCCCCATGACCGATACCGCGATGATCCCCGACGACACCCAGGCCCGCCGCAATGTGGTGGTTCTGGTGCTGGCGCAGGCTATACTTGGGGCGCAAATGCCGATGATTTTTGTCGTCGGTGGCTTGGCCGGGCAGACGCTGGCCAGCAATGTGTGTTTTGCGACGCTGCCGATCACGATGATCATCGTGGGCTCCATGATGGCGGCCACGCCCATGTCGGCCTTCATGCAGAAATATGGCCGCAAGGCGGGGTTTTTCGTGGGCGCGTTGTGCGGGGCTTTGGGGGGCGCGATCGGGGCTTACGGCCTCATGGTGGCGTCCTTTCCGATCTTCCTCATAGGCAGCTTCGTGACCGGCATCTATATGAGCGCGCATGGGTTTTACCGCTTTGCCGCCGCCGACACGGCCAGCGATAGCTACCGACCCAAAGCGATTTCCTATGTCATGGCGGGCGGGCTTTTAAGCGCCATCATCGGACCCCAGTTGGTCAAGGTGACCTCTCAGGTGATGGTCGTGCCCTTCATGGGGACGTATATCGCCGTGATTGGCCTGAACCTCATCGGCTCGCTCGTGTTTTTCTTTCTCAGCATCCCAAAACCGCCCAAGCCCGAGGCGGACGATCCGCGCGGCCGTAGCCGGATGGAGCTTCTCAAGACCCCGCGCATCGCGGTTGCCGTTATCTGTGCGATGGTCTCCTACGCGCTCATGAACCTCGTGATGACCTCCACACCGCTCGCGGTGGTAGGCTGTGGCTTTACCGAAGGCAACGCGGCGGATGTGGTGTCGCTGCATGTGCTTGCAATGTATGTGCCATCGTTTTTCACCGGGCATCTGATTGCGCGGTTCGGGGTGGAGAAGATCATGGGCGCGGGCCTTGTGATCCTTGCCGCAGCAGGAGCTGTGGCCCTTCAGGGGGTGGAGCTTGAGAATTTCTTTATCGCGCTGATCTTACTGGGGCTTGGTTGGAATTTCGGCTTTATTGGCGCGACGTCCATGCTGGCGGCCAGCCACGCACCGCATGAGCGGGGCCGTATGCAGGGCCTGAACGATCTTCTGGTGTTTGGCGGCGTGACCATGGCTTCGCTTGCTTCGGGGGGGTTGATGAACTGCTCAGGCGGCAGCGCGGAGGCCGGGTGGAGTGCCGTCAACATTGCGATGGCGCCCTTCCTCGGGCTGGCGGGTGCCGCGCTGATCTGGCTCTTGATGCGGCCCAGAGAGACCGCTTAACCCAGACCCAGCTTGTCGGCCATAAACGCCAGCGCCACCTGAAGCCCGTCGGGTGCTATGCCGTGAGCGGTGCCCTTCATCACGTGGGCATAGACATCCTTCCATCCCGCCTCTTGCAGCGCCTGCGCCGCATCGGGCAGCGATTGGGGCGGGACCACATCATCGACATCACCGTGGATCAGAAGGACCGGCGGGCGCACCACCGCCTCGTCGGCCAAGAGATCGGGCCGCAGGAGCCGCCCCGAAAAGGCCACGATCCCGGCCACCGCATCCTCGCGCCGGGGCGCCACATGCAGGGCAATCATCGTGCCTTGGGAAAAGCCGAAGAGCACCACCTGCTCGGGCATCAGATCCTCATCCACCATCAGCGCATCAAGATAGGCGTTCAGATCATCCGCTGCCGCGAGAAGCCCGCGTTCGGCCTCTTCCTCGCTTGATCCGTCGATCCAAGGGATGGGAAACCACTGAAAGCCGCCCCCGTAGCCGGGGAGGCTTTCGGGAGCATCGGGGGCCACGAAAAGTGTATCGGGCAGGTGCTCGCTGAGCGGATCGGCGAGGCCCAGAAGGTCCGCCCCGTTCGCGCCATACCCATGCAGGAAGACAACGGCGGAGCGCGTCTCGCCTGAGAGAGGTTCTTTGCGGCTCGATTGCAAGACACGTGTCATCGGATACCTTCCCTTTGTTTATGCGCACGGTAGTAGGCCCAAAGCAGGCGCGCGGCAACCGATCTCCATGGGCTCCAAGCGGCGGCGATGATGCGCATTTCGCGCTCTTTCGGGCGGTGGGGCAGGGCGTAGAGTACGCGGGCCGCCTCTTGCAGCGCCAGATCGCCATGGGCGAAGATATCGGCGCGGCCAAGGCTGAACATCGCATAGATCTCGGCGGTCCATGTGCCGATGCCCGGCACGGTGGTGAGGGTCTTGATCACCTCAGAATTGGGGGCGTGGTGCAGGGCTGGATAGTCGATATCGGCGGCGGCGAGCGCATGGGCATAGCGGATCTTCTGGCGGCTGAGACCCAAGGCGCGCAGCTCCTCTTCGCTGGCGTTCGCCACTGGGTTGGGAGCGGTGAGGCCCGCGCCCTCGATCCGTGCCCAGATGGCGTTTGCCGATGCCACGCTGACCTGTTGGCTGACGATGGCGCTGAGGAGTTCCGCGAACCCGTCTGGCTTGCGCCGGAGCGGCAGGGGGCCGGAAACCTCGGCGGCCTCCGCAAGGCTTGGGCAGAGCGCGGTCAGCGCTTTCAGCCCCTCGGCCACATCGGCATCGGTCTCGATAATGCGGCCTGTCACAGCGCGCGCGCCCATCCCAGTGCGGCCTCAACGCTGGTGAGGATCGGGCCCGGTGTGGGCGGTGGGCGGTTGATCATTAGCACCGGGATTTGAAGCGCGCGTGCGGCCTCCAGCTTGGTCGCCGAGAGCGCGCCGCCTGCGTTTTTCACCACCAGCCAGTCGACGCCGAGCCGCTTGAAAAGCGCCACCTCGTCAGCGACGGAAAAGGGCGGGCGACCTATGAGAAACTCACCGCCCGCAAAAGGAAACGGCCCCTCTGGCGGGTCGATCTGACGGCAATAAAGCCGCCGCCCCGTGAGGCCAGAAAAACGCTCCAGCGTCTGCCGCCCGGTGGCAAGAAAAACCGTGGCTCCCTCCGGGATATGCGCCTCGGCCTCCTCCTCCTCCGCATTGATCATGGTCCATATGTCGCCCGGCGAAGGCGTCCATGGGGGGCGGATCACTTGGGCATAGGGCAGGGCGCGGGCGGCGCAGATATCATGCGTGCGGGCGGAGATACGGGCCGCGAACGGGTGCGTGGCGTCCAAGACGGCTGTGATGCTCTCAGCTGCGAGATAGGCCTCAAACCCCGTGCCGCCGCCAAATCCGCCAATGCGGGTGGGTAAGGGGAATTTTTTTGGGCTGCGGGTGGCCCCGGCGAGGGATACGGTGGCGCTGATCCCCTCCGCCGCGAGGCCCGTCGCGATCTGTTGTGCCTCACCCGTACCTGCCAGCAGCAAAAGCGTCATACGCCGGCCTTGGCAAGGATAGTGCCCGCCCTATCAATCACTAACGTATCTGCGGCCACGCTCTCGGGCAGCATCGCGCGCACCGTCTTGAGGGCGCCTTCTGCCGCCCATTCTGCCATCGGGGGGCCGACCATCTCAAGCGCCTGAAGGGCTGTGTTGGCCCCGGTCAGATCGGGACGATCGAAAGTAGCCGCCAGCGCTGCGAAATCCACTTGCGAGCGCCCCGAATGCAGATCCCGCGCGCCTTGGGCAAGCTTGGTCATCTTGCCGATGCCGCCGCCGATCGTAATGCGCGGTACGGGGTGTCTGGCGAGGTATTTGAGCAGACCGCCCGCGAAATCCCCCATGTCCAGCATCGCATGATCGGGCAACCCGTAATGCGCCTGCACCGCACGCTCGCTCGTGGCCCCTGTGCAGCCCGCAACATGGGGCGTATTGTTGGACCGCGCCACGTCGATGCCGCGATGGATCGACGCGATCCACGCAGCGCAGGAAAAGGGCCGCACGATGCCCGTGGTCCCAAGCACCGAAAGCCCGCCCTCAATGCCCAGCCTTGGGTTCCATGTCTTCAGCGCAATCTCCGCCCCGCCGGGGATGGAAATGGTGATCTCGATATCAGGGGACTTGCCGAACTCGGCGGCTGTTTCATGGACAATTTTTGTCATCATCTCGCGCGGCACGGGGTTGATTGCAGGCTCACCTGGCGCGATGGGCAGGCCGGGCATGGTCACACGGCCCACGCCCGCACCCGCGCGAAAGGTGACGCCGCCCGGCGCACGGCGTACCCGCGCGATAATGAGCGCGCCGTGGGTTACATCTGGGTCGTCGCCCGCATCTTTGACTATTCCGGCCTCGGCCCAACCATCGCCCTGATCTCTATGAGTAATATCAAACAAAGGCTGTTCACCACGCGGCAGGGTGATGCCAACGCTCATAGGCCGCGCCGCGCCCCAAAGCATTATCAACGCCGCCCGCGTTGCTGCCGTGGCGCAAGCCCCCGTGGTCCAGCCGCGGCGCAATTCTGTGTCTGGTTTCCGGCTCATGTCAGCGCGACTATAGGCAGGGGGCCGGGCTGCGCCAATCGCCAAAATTCGGCGAAAGTGCGCATCGGTCGCAGGGGGCGGGATTGCATGGCGGCTTCCGCGCACCCACATTGGTGAAAACAAACCAAGGGAGAGCGTTTGATGTTATGTCCGATTGATGGAACCCAGCTTGTAATGGCAGACCGTTCTGGCGTCGAAATTGATTACTGTCCGCAATGCCGTGGTGTATGGCTGGATCGGGGTGAGTTGGACAAGATCATCGAGCGCTCTGTGCCTGCCGCCGCCCCACCGCCCCCGCCCGAGCCGCGCGGATATGATGAGCGCGACCGTGGCTATGATCGTGGCCGTGAGCAGCCTTACCGCAAGAAAAAGCGCGGCGGGTTCCTTGAGGATATCTTCGACTTCTGAGGATGGCGCGCGGGGTATCGGCGGGGGCCGATCCGCCACAGTTGGCGCGCGCTCAAGGCCTAAGACACTGGTATATCGGCCTCGCAGGCGCGGAACGCCGCAAGCGGGGCCTTTACGTTTGACAGGCTGAGGGCGACCGCGACATCGCCCGTGAGCGCCACAACCTGTCCGGCCTCCGCCATCCCGTCCAGCACATTGCCAAACCCGCTATCGGTGACGGTGAGCGTGCGCCCATCATCGCTGAGCGTGTGGCGGTTGGTCCCGATCTGCCGCGCACTGGGCCCATCAAACCGCATGACGAAAAGAGGGCTCTGCGGCCACGGCTCAGGGGCGGTGATGGAGACCGTATAGCGCGGTGTGGTCGGATCATAGGTCAAAGCCATCGCCACGTCGCCGGGAGGCGAAGTCAGCAGGCAAGGCGCGCCGGGCGTGAACTCCCACGCATGGGCGGGGGCGGTGCAAGCCAGCAGGGCTATGATTGCCAGCCGCATCTACCTCCCCCGCCGCTTCACATTCCCGCCCCGTTGCCCTCCACGGCCCGCCGTGCTGCGCCCGCGCCCCTTGCTCGCGGCGTCCACGGCTTCTTCCACCGCCGACTGCCGTGCCAGAGGGTCGTCCGAAATGGCAAGATCGACCGCTTCAAGGCGTTTCACCTCGTCGCGCAGGCGGGCGGCCTCTTCAAACTCAAGGTTCTCCGCCGCCTTGCGCATATCCAGACGCAGCCCGTCGAGATGGGCCGCGAGGTTCCCGCCGTGCAGCGGTGTGTCGATCTTGGCGGTCACGCGGTTCATGTCCACATCGCCCTTGTAGAGGCCCGAGAGGATATCCTCGACGTTTTTCTTGATCGTGGCCGGGGTGATGCCGTGCTCTTCGTTATAGGCGATCTGTTTGGCGCGGCGGCGGTCGGTCTCGCCCAAGGCGCGCTCCATCGAGCCGGTGATGCGGTCGGCATACATGATCACGCGGCCATTCTCGTTGCGCGCGGCGCGGCCGATGGTCTGGATCAGCGAGGTCTCGGAGCGCAGGAAGCCCTCCTTGTCCGCGTCCAAGATCGCCACCAGCCCACATTCGGGGATATCGAGCCCCTCGCGCAGAAGGTTAATGCCGATCAGCACATCAAACGCCCCCAGACGCAGATCGCGCAGGATCTCAATCCTCTCAATCGTGTCGATATCCGAGTGCATGTAGCGCACGCGGATGCCTTGCTCGTGCATGTATTCGGTGAGGTCTTCGGCCATGCGCTTGGTCAGTGTGGTGACCAGCGTGCGCATCCCGTCGGCGGCCACAAGGCGCACTTCATCGAGCAGGTCGTCAACCTGCATCTCTACGGGCCGGATCTCCACTTCCGGGTCCAGCAGTCCGGTGGGGCGGATCACCTGTTCGGTAAACACGCCGCCCGTTTGCTCAATCTCCCATTTGGCAGGGGTGGCGGAGACGAACACCGACTGGGGCCGCATCGCGTCCCATTCCTCAAACTTCAATGGTCGGTTGTCCATGCAGGACGGCAGGCGGAACCCATGCTCGGCCAGCGTCATCTTGCGGCGGAAATCGCCCTTATACATGCCGCCGATCTGGGGCACGGAGACGTGGGATTCGTCGGCGAACACGATGGCATTGTCTGGGATGAATTCAAAGAGGGTGGGGGGAGGCTCACCCGGCGCGCGACCAGTAAGATAACGTGAATAATTTTCGATCCCGTTGCAGACGCCCGTGGCCTCCAGCATCTCCAGATCGAAATTCGTGCGCTGCTCTAGCCGCTGCGCCTCCAGAAGCTTGCCCTCACCAACCAGTTGATCCAGCCGCACGCGTAACTCTTTTTTGATGCCGATAATGGCCTGGTTCATCGTGGGCTTGGGCGTGACGTAATGCGAATTGGCATAGACGCGGATCTGATCGAAGCTGCCGGTTTTCTCGCCTGTCAGAGGGTCAAACTCGGTGATCGCCTCAAGCTCCTCGCCGAAAAAGCTGAGCTTCCACGCGCGGTCCTCAAGGTGGGCGGGGAAAATCTCAAGGCTATCGCCACGCACCCGGAAGGAGCCGCGCTGAAACGCGGCGTCGTTGCGCTTGTATTGCTGCGCCACCAGATCGGCCATGACCTGCCGCTGGTTATACTCCGTGCCCACCTTCAGGTCTTGGGTCATCGCGCCATATGTCTCGACCGAGCCGATGCCATAAATGCACGACACCGACGCCACGATGATCACATCATCCCGCTCCAGAAGGGCGCGGGTGGCGGAGTGGCGCATCCGGTCAATCTGCTCGTTGATCTGGCTTTCTTTCTCAATGAACGTGTCCGAGCGGGCGACATAGGCTTCGGGCTGGTAATAATCGTAATAGCTGACGAAATACTCCACCGCGTTGTTCGGGAAGAAGCTTTTGAACTCCCCGTAAAGCTGTGCGGCCAGCGTCTTGTTTGGGGCGAGGATGATCGCGGGACGCTGGGTTTCGGCGATAACCTTGGCCATCGTGTATGTTTTGCCCGTGCCCGTCGCGCCCAAGAGAACCTGATCGCGCTCGCCCTCATTGATGGCCGCCGCAATCTCGGCAATCGCAGTGGGCTGATCGCCCGCTGGCGAAAATTCGGTGACCATCTCGAACGCGCGCCCACCCTCCAGCTTGAGCCGGGTGCGCACGTCCTCTGCGGGGGCGTGCATCAGGGCTTCTGAGCCGTCAGAATGGGCGTAGGGCATCGCGGAAATCTCCAAAGGCGCAAGTGCTACATTTGTTCTTTTTAAGCGCCGCTTCAACCCGGACAGGCAAAACCAGTTTGATTGATGTGCAAAGCGGAATATAGGATGCGGTGCGATAATCAAAGGGATCCAGGATCAAATGCAGCTTGTTCTTCACGCCGGCGCGCACGTCACTGATGAAGATCGGCTGCTCAAAGCCTTGATTGCCAATCAGGGCATGCTCTCTGAGCGTGGCACGCAGGCGCCGTTCCCCAAGGCGTACCGCCGCCTTCTGCGCGATATCCTGCACGCCGCACGGCAATCCGGAATCACCGCCGACACGCGTGATGTGATCCTCGATGCGCTGGGCTTTGAGACGCCGCCCGACCGGCTGATCCTCAGCAATCCGGGCTTTTTCGGCACGCCCAAGATGGCGGCCTCGGGCGGTGAGTTCTATTCCTCGGCCACGCCGCGCCTTGAGGTGTTTCGCCAGATTTTTGAGCATGACGAGATCGAGCTTTATTTCTCCATCTGCAATCCGGCCACTTTCCTGCCCGCGATCCTGCCGCAAACCAAGTTTGATTCGATGACCGCCTATCTTGGCGGTAGCGATCCGCGCGAGATGCGCTGGTCCGAGATGATCGGGCGCCTCCGTGCGGCCCGGCCCGACATTCCGATCACCGTTTGGTGCAATGAAGATACGCCGATGATCTGGGGTGAAATACTGCGCGAAATGGCCGGGATCGATGCCGCAGTGCCTTTGGAGGGCGAGCATTCGCTCCTGCGCGAGATCATGTCCAGCACAGGCATGGCGCGGTTTGATGCCTATCTCAAAGAGCATCCCGATATGACCGAAATGCAAAAACGCCGCGTGATCGCCGCGTTTCTGGATAAATTCGCCGAGGAAGACGCGATCGAGGAAGAGGTCGACATGCCCGGTTGGGATGAGGCGCTGGTCGATGATCTGAGCGAGATCTACGACGAAGATATCTACACGATCGGCCGCATCCCCGGCATCACGCTAATTACGCCCTAACGGTGCTTGCCTGATCCGAAAAGGCCTGCTAAATGGCCCGTGGATGCCCCTATAGCTCAGCTGGTAGAGCAACTGATTTGTAATCAGTAGGTCCGCGGTTCGAGTCCGTGTGGGGGCACCATTTATAACTTCCAAATCAGTGTGTTGATGGCCACAAAACATGGTGACCACCGTTGTTTTGCTAGGCTCAACAACAATTCTACAACATTAGGCAGCTTTGCCTTCAAGATCGCGTTGTGCGAGTTCAGCATAGCGTCCATCGGCATAACGATAGAAGATGCCATCGTATTGTTCGTGCCACACACCGAGCGGGAAGCCAGTGTCGTAGTGCTTATCTAAGATGCGTTTGGCGTCTTCGATCCCTGACAGAGCTTGCGCGTCAGTCATGGGTGGCTTCTCGCGAAGGTCTTCTAGGATGCGTCAACCTGTTGGCACTGGTTCGATTATGCGGCCAGTAGACCACGCCCCGGAGTTGGCAGGAAAAGCTGCGCTTCGTGGCGTTTGAGGCACGGGCGGGCGGTCTTTCCATAAGCGTTGGGATTGGTGCGCAGCTCGGGAAAAATAGTAAACATTTCCTCGCGCGATTGGTCCGAGATCGCTGAGATTCCGACATCGCCGGCATGAAAGCTCTCGGTGGCAGCACCATCGGCATAGATCACCTCGTGCTGGTCAAGCATCATGTGGATATAGGTCACCGCCGCCCGTTGGTGTGCGACGACATCGCGCCCATCCAGCAGGTGCTTGGCGGCGATCAGAACCTCGTCACAGCCAAACAAAAGTTCGGCCTTGTAGCCGGTGAACAAAACCCGGTGCTGCGGCGACACCAAAAGTGGGCGGGTCGCCCCGTCAAGCACATGCGCGGCGATTGAAATCGGGGCAAACCTGTCGACGCCTGCCACCGTGCGGCTGCCGATCCAGCGGATCGGTTGCGGCCCATGATCGCGCGTGATCACCATGTCGCCGATATGCAGCGTTTCAATCGCGCGCTCGCCCTGCGGGGTCAGAATCCGCGCGCCGGGGGTGAAACAGATGATGTTCTCGATCTCGGAAAAGGTGACCAGCGTGCCGTCACCCATCGCGAAGTTACCCGAAAGGCCGCCCGCCGCATCATCGGTATTGGTGAATGTAATATCGGCCTGCGACACATCGCTGTTGAGCCGGAGCGTATCACCAACGGTCTCGTCGCCTTCGCCGCCCACGATGTTGATGGTCCCGGCACCAGCCTCACCGAGGTCGCCGATGACAAAAAGATCATCACCGTCGCCGCCAAAGGCTGCGTCGCCCTGGGCCACAGACAGCGTGTCATCACCCGTGCCACCAAGCAGCTGATCCGCGCCCGTTCCGCCAATCAGGCTGTCGTTGCCCGCACCACCGGTTAGCGTGTCATTGCCCGCGCCGCCATCAATCGTGTCATCCCCGACTTCGCCAAAGATATTGTCGTTGCCAGCACCGCCCAGAATGCTGTCATCGCCATCTTCAGGGCCGACCGCATTGAAATGGATATCACTGACAAAGACCGCTTGCGTGCCGCTTAGGCCGTTCGAATAGATGATTTCGATCTGCGATACGGGTCCTGCGATTTCGATCAGGAGCGATCCGTTCAGATTGGCTTCCGAGGTGGCAACATCAACGGAAGTAACAGTGTTGCCTGAGACCGTTTGTCCGCCGCTTGGTGTAAAGGTGACCGTCACGGGATCGCCATTGGCATCAAATGCGTTAACGGTCAGACTATCGCGGTGGTTTCCTGCCCCCCAATCCAGATCGTTGATGCGGAAAGAGACGTTTTCAACCGCATCACTATAGACGCTGCCCGCTTTGGCGGCAAAATCGATTGTGGTGGTCGATGATGCGCCGTCGCCATTTGCAAAGAGATAGAGGCTGGACGTGCTGTTGAAGGGTTCGCCCGGGGCGACATATGTGTTCGATCCGGACTCCACCTCAAATATCGGGTTGTTGTTCCCATCATTCGTGAAGCTGACCGAGACTTCCATCTCGCCGGTGATCTGGCGGAAACCCGCTGTGAGGTCATCGCCATCATTGCCGACCGCCTCCCAATTCAGAATCTCGGCGTTGTTTGGAAGGGGGCCGTTGTCGCCGCCATAGATGGTATCGCTTCCATTGCCGCCGTTGATGGTGTCGCTTCCATTGCCGCCAAAGATTGTATCGTTGCCGCCACCCGTGACAATGCTGTCATTGCCATCGCCGCCAGCGACGACATCTGCGCCGTTGCCCACGACATCATCATCCTGATCGGTATAGGCCGTGGTGATCGTGTCGTCGCCCGAGGTGCCATTGACGATATCGTCAGCTTCGACATAATTCATGAAATTGAAGGCCGGATCGCCAATCGCCACATTCGGGTTGCTGTCATAGTCCACAACCTCATAGCTGCGGCCTGCGATAAGGGGGATTTCGGAAAGCGTGTAAAAGCCCGAAGCGGTACCGTTTTCGACCTGAAACTGGACGACTTCAAAAACTTCGCCCGTGACGGTATCGCGGATGGTCCAAGCCAGTTCGGCATCAACATTTGAGCCGGTTGAGGTATTCCCGCCGATGGTAACGGTCGCCGTGGCGGTTTCGCCACCGCTACTGTCATCATCGAGGGTCCAGCCCTGATTGTCGGGTTCATTGTCGGTGATGGTGGCACTACCCGCTGTCGTGGATGAGCCTGTCCACGTAAAGCTTGATCCCACGGCTGTGGAGAACACCGATGACGGATTTGTGGCGTATAAGCCTACAGTATATGTCGGCATTCGTCTTGCTCCTCTCCGCAGATACCGTGATCCGCAGTGCCTTATTATTCTCGGCAGTCTCGCGCCGCCTGATAAGGGTTTTTTGAGAAACCCATCGGATAGTATCCCAAACGAATACTCAGCATTTACGGCATAATTTAAGGTAAATTCAGGTAAGTTTTAGGCAGCTTGGTGGGCATGTGACACAAACTGAAAGCTGGTGGCGTCTGGTTCTTGATATATTCAAATCTCGCCTGTCACGTTGCTGCTGGCGGCCCAATGGCTTCGTGCCCATAAACACGCGCGCCATTCCCGTTTGTGCAATATCCCGAGCTTGCTCAGCAGCTCATGCGAACTGCGCCCTTCCCAGAGTTGTGCCGCATGGCTGAGCGTTAGGTTGAGAAGGTTGGCAGCAAGATATGCACGTGGTCACGGTGGATTGCGCCCTTTATCAGCATGATGCCCCATAAAGAAACCCGGCGCCCGCCGTATGGAAAAGCTGCACAGAGGGCTCGCTAAGCGGTTGTCCACCGACATAATTGACTCCATGCATCAAGCTGCAAATGGGCGACGGGCAAAGAGCCTGATGGTGGCCAGTAAAGACCTATCTGTCGCGCTGTGTATACCCACCCAAGCGATTGCGCAGGGGCCCATCCTGTGAAGAGTGTGTTGGCAACATCGACACAGAATATTGCTATCAAAAAGCCATACACTCAGACGTGCCGGAACTGAAAACCCCCGGCGAAGTCGGCGCCTTCGTCCATCCAGTCCGGATAGAGAAATGTCGCGGCCAGAAAGATCAGTGCTGCATATCCCAGAACGAACAGGAAATCCTCAATCTGTCCCAAGGGTGCTGACGTCAGACAGCCTAATCATCAGCTTATTCAGTGCGGTATAAACTGCGGGGCGTGCGCTGGCTGTCTATCGCCATCCTCATACTTGTCGTATGGGATACACCGCTTCTAGGAATAAAATACTGTGTTACAGTATTTTTTGCGTATCGCGCTCGATAAAAACACCCACTCTGCCTCCTGCCATGTGTATCTTTGCATCCGGTGAGATAGCGATGGAGAAATACGTGTGGTGGGTCGTAAATAGGCACGTGATCCGCTTAAATGACGCCACAGCCGCTACATCATCGGGGACCAGCTCACATGCCAGACACATCACCGCTCTTTCCGACGCTCTTTACCCCCCAAACCATAGGCGGCGTGACGATCGCGAACAGGATCCTGTCGACGGGGCATGATACGTCGATGGCGCATGACGGGCACGTGACGGACGCCATGATCGCGTATCACGAGGCGCGTGCGCGTGGTGGGGCCGGTCTGATTGTGAGCCAGGTTGTCGGCGTGCATGAAACTGCGCGCTATACCTCGCATGTGCTGATGGGGACGGATGATGGATGCCTGCCTGGCTTTACCCGCCTTGCGCAAACAGTTCACGCGCATGGGACCCTCATTTTCGCCCAGCTGTTTCATCCCGGTCGCGAGATCATGGAGGTTGCAGACGGCACAGCGCCGGTTGCCTATTCTGCGTCTGCCACGCCCTCGGACCGGTTTCATGTGATACCGCGCCCTATGTCGCGGACCATGATCAAGGAGGTGGTGGATGGTTATGCTGCCGCCGCCGTCAGAATGCAGCGCGCAGGGATGGACGGGGTCGAGATTGTCGCAAGCCACGGCTATCTGCCGGCGCAGTTCCTCAGCCCGCAGGTGAATATGCGCGAGGATGCGTATGGCGGCAGCGTGGAAAACCGCATGCGTTTTCTGGCGGAGATATTGGAAGCGGTGCGCGCGGCCACCGGTGACGGCTTTGTGATTGGCCTGCGTATTTCGGGTGACGAGCATATCGAGGGCGGTATGGAAGATGCCGATAGCCTTGAGGTGATCCGTGCGCTGGCCCCATTGTTGGATTATGTCAGCGTGATCGCCGGGACCTCGGCAAGTCTTGGCGGCGCCGTTCATATTGTGCCGCCAATGTTTCAAGATACGGCCTATCTCGCCCCCTTCGCCCACGCGGTCAAACGCGCCGTTGATATCCCCGTGATGGTGGCAGGCCGTATAAACCAGCCACAGGAGGCGGAGGGCATCGTCTCGTCAGGTCAGGCCGACATGTGCGGCATGACGCGCGCCTTGATCTGCGATCCGGCCATGCCAAGCAAAGCCAAAGCGAACACACCCGATGATATCCGCGCCTGTATCGGCTGCAATCAGGCCTGCATTGGGCATTTTCACAAAGGCGTTCCTATTTCGTGCATCCAATACCCAGAGTCTGGGCGAGAGCTGCGCTATGGCACGCCACGAGCCGCCACTCCGCCCAAAACCGTGATGGTGATTGGTGGCGGGCCGGGGGGCATGAAAGCGGCGGCGACGGCGGCGGCAATGGGGCACAACGTGTCGCTCCATGAGGCCGCCGCGCAGTTGGGGGGTCAGGCGCGGTTGGCGCAGCTCTTGCCGGGGCGCAGCGAATTTGGCGGCATCATCACCAACCTTGCGCACGAGATGAAACGCGCAGGCGTGACGGTTCACCTCAATAGCCCCATGACGGTCGAGGCAGTCAAGGCGGCTGCGCCAGATGCGGTCTTTGTGGCCACAGGCGGCACGGCGCGCGTGCCGCAAGGTATGGAGTTTGGTGAGCAGGCCCATGTTGTCACCGCGTGGGATGTTCTACTGGCCCATGCCAATGTCGGTGGCTCGGTCACGATTGCGGATTGGCGCGCAGATTGGGTTGGCCTTGGTGTGGCCGAAATGCTGGCCGCTGCGGGGCGGCGTGTGCGCCTATGCGTCAACGGCACCCACGCGGGCGAAATGTTGCAGAGCTATGTGCGTGATACGATGGTCGGCCGCGTGCAAAAGCTTGGGGTTGAGATCATCCCCTATGCGCAGCTCTTTGGCGCGGACGAGACGACCGCGTATTTCATCAACGCCTCCAATGGCGAGCCGATGCTGGTTGAGGAGACGGATACGCTGGTGCTGGCCCAAGGGACAACGAGTGATGACGCCCTTCTGACCGCGCTGGACGGTTATGCGGGGCAGGTCATCGGCATTGGCGATTGCATGGCCCCGCGGACTGCCGAGGAGGCGGTGCTGGACGGGTTGAAAGCGGCTTGGGCGCTTTGAGAAAACCGAACCTTGAGGGCTTTCATGCCAGTTTGGAGGCCGGGATATCATCTGGGGCACAGGGGGCACAGGGGGCGCGGGCAAAAAACGATCAGCCGAAGCCTTGCGCCCAGCCCTGCGCAAGAGCGCGGCGTGTGTCTGCGCCACAACCTCACACCGTTCCATTTCCCTAGGTTTGGGGGCAACTATCGCGCCTTAGGGTGTCTGGTACATTGGGAACATGGCACAGGCGTTGTCCCTTTCAAAGCCGGGTGCGATTGGATTTGTGCCCGCGTAGGATTCGGCAGCAGGTCAGCCCGTGACGTTGCCGCCACCTGTCACGCGCAGCTCCTCCGCGACCAGATTGGCCCAGCCCGCGCCATAGGCGAAGTAAGTGCCATCCTGAGACGCTGTGCCAACGGTGAAGCTTTCGGGTCAACCGGCGCGTCTCCGTACTCCTCTGCGAATGCTGCCGTAGCGGTCAACGCGGTGGTTGCGGGCGCTAAAAAACGGAATTTAGGGGTCAGGACGTGGCGGAATGCGGTCAAAATGGCCAATTGCGCGGGTCACAAGAGGAACATTTCAGCATGGCATGCTGTGCGAGGTCGCCACCCTACTTATGCGTTTGGTGCTGATCCCATGTCTCCCGCGCCTCTCACAAGACGCGACACCGGGCAGATTGCAGGCGGCGTGTCTTGGTTTCAAACACCGCTTATTGGTGCCGAGCGTGGGAGAAATCGACGGTTGAGCCGTGGCTGTCACCCACCCTGTCACCGCCTCAGGTGTTGAACAAGAAGTGCAGTACATCGCCGTCTTTGACGGTATATCCTTTGCCCTCTGCGCGCATTTTGCCGGCTTCCTTGGCCGGTTGCTCACCGCCCAGGGCGATGAAATCGGCGTAGGCAATCGTCTCGGCGCGGATAAAGCCCTTTTCGAAATCGCCGTGGATTACGCCCGCCGCTTTTGGTGCGGACGTGCCTGCGGGGATGGTCCATGCGCGGGCCTCTTTGGGCCCGACGGTGAAGTATGTCTCAAGGTGCAAAAGCGCGTAGCCTGCGCGGATCAACCGGTCGAGCCCGGCCTCCTCCAGCCCCATTTCCGTGAGGAACATCTCGGCCTCGTCGGCCTCAAGCTGGCTGATCTCTTCCTCAATCTGGGCCGAGATGACCACGTGTGAATTGCCCTGTTCTGCGGCCATTTTGGCCACAGCGGCGGAGAAATCATTGCCCTCTCCGGCCTCCGCTTCGCCCACGTTGCAGACGTAGAGCACGGGCTTGGTGGTCAAAAGTTGCAGCAGGCTCCAGGCGCGCGCGTCATCCTCGGCCACGTCCACCACGCGGGCGGGCTGGCCGTCTTCCAACACGGCGAGGGCGGCGCGCAAGAGGCGCTCTTGCTGGGCTGCCTCCTTGTCGCCGCCGCGCACCTTGCGCACGAGGTTTTGCAGGCGTTTCTCGATGCTTTCGATATCGGCCAGCATCAGCTCCGTGTCGATGGTTTCGGCGTCCGCCACAGGGTCCACACGACCCTCCACATGGGTCACGTCACCATCCTCAAAGCAGCGCAGCACGTGGGCGATTGCGTCTACTTCGCGGATATTTGCCAGAAACTGATTACCGAGGCCCTCGCCCTTGCTGGCTCCCTTCACGAGGCCCGCAATGTCCACAAAGGTCATGCGCGTGGGGATGATGGATTTGGAGCTGGCAATCGCGGCCAGTTTGTCGAGCCGCGCATCGGGTACAGCCACGTCGCCCACATTGGGCTCGATCGTGCAGAATGGGTAATTGGCCGCCTGCGCCGCAGCCGTGCGGGTGAGCGCGTTGAACAAGGTGGATTTGCCCACATTGGGCAGGCCCACGATTCCCATCTTAAAACCCATGACGATCCCCTTTTTGATGCCGCGTCACGTCTAGGCGCAGCGGGCGGCGCGCGCAAGGTGGATCACGCCAAGTGGATCACGTGAGGGGCCGTGTCAGCCCTGCCACCTCCACGGGTGCGCCTGCACCCTCGCGCGCGGCCACCATCAGCCGTGACGCAGCACCCATATCCGCGCCTTGGATCACCTCGAAAGGCGCGACCCCGAGGTTTGCATCGCGCAGATAACCGGCAAGTGCGGCAGCGGCGGCCCCGGTGGCGGGGTCCTCGTAAACGCCGTGCCCGGCAAAGGCGTTGCGGGCATGGATGCGGGTCGTGCTTTCACGCCAAATGAGGTTGATCGTGACAAGGCCGTGGGTTTGCATGAAGGCCGCACCTGCGTCGAAATCATAGGCCATGGCGCGCAACTCGGCCTCATGGGCCAGGGGCAGAACAAGGTGCTGGGCACCGCCATTGGTGAGGGCAGGGGGCACCGCCGTGTCAAGATCGCCCGCGCGGGTCCCGAAAAGCGCGCAGGCCTCGGAGAGCATCGCATCCGGCACCGTCTGCCACGCTGTGCCGGGGGAGGTCAGCCGCCCGCCTCAAGTGCTACCCTCCTCATAGGCCTCCACTGTGATCTCAGCCGCGTTGAGCGTCAGCGCATACGTCCCGCCTCCGTATGCCTGGCCAAGGGCTGCGCCCAAAGCAATCGTCGCGTGGCCGCAAAATGGCACCTCCGCCTCGGGTGCAAAATACCGCGTGCGAAACGTATCACCCTCACGTGCTGCAAAAACCGTCTCGGAGAACCCGACCTCGGCCGCGATCCGCTGCATCTCGGCAGGAGGTGGCAATGCGGTGCAGATCATCACACCCGCCGGATTGCCGCCTGCGCCGTCCATCGCGAAAGCTGCTATTTTCTGAAGGCTCATGTCCGGTCTCCCTTTTTGATTATTCAAACATGCGCATCGTATCGGCCCTATACAAACGCCGTTTTGTGATCGCCCGGATCATCATTCCCAATGAGCAGACCCAGTGATGCACGGAAAAGAACGCCGCCACCATTGATTTTCGCCGCGCAAACCCGCAAAGGAAGACGAAACGCACGAGGGGATAATCATGAGCCGTATCGACGCAAAATTCGCCGAGCTGACCGCCGCCGGGAAAAAGGCCTTCGTGGCCTATGTCATGGCGGGCGATCCTGATTTCGACACCTCGATGGAGGTCGTGTGCGGGCTGCCGGGCGCGGGCGTGGATATTATCGAACTGGGCTTGCCCTTCACCGACCCTATGGCCGATGGTGAGACGATCCAGCTTGCCGGGCAGCGCGCGCTAGCGGCGGGCATGACGCTGGAGCGGACGCTGGAGATGGCGCGGGAGTTTCGCAAAGGAGATGACACCACGCCGATCGTGCTGATGGGCTATTACAATCCGATCTACAATCGCGGCGTGGACACGTTTCTGACCGATGCCAAGGCCGCCGGGATTGATGGCCTGATCGTCGTGGACTTGCCGCCCGAAGAGGATGATGAGCTGTGCATCCCCGCACAGGCGCAGGGCTTGAATTTCATCCGTCTGGCAACGCCCACCACAGATAACAAACGCCTGCCCAAAGTGCTGCAAAACACCTCCGGCTTTGTCTATTATGTCTCCATCACCGGCATCACCGGGGCGGCGGCGGCAGAGGCGGCGGATGTGGCGCCCGAAGTGGCGCGGATCAAATCGCAGACCGATCTGCCCGTGATTGTGGGCTTTGGCATTCGCACGCCCGAAAGCTCCAAGGCAATCGCAGGTGTGGCCGATGGGGCTGTCGTCGGCTCGGCCATCGTGGCCAAGCTGGGGAGCGGCGAGAGCCCGGCGGATGTGCTGGCCTTCGTGAAATCCCTCGCTGATGGCGCGCACGCGGCCTGAGGCGGGTGCTCTACCGCACCCTCGACACGCCCCTTGGCCTCATGCGCCTCAGTGCGTCTGACGGTGCTATCACCGCCGCTGATTGGACCAATACCCCGGCTGAGGACTGCGCGCCCGAGCTGGAGGAGGCCTGTGCCCAGCTCACGGCCTATTTCAACGGCACTCTCACCGCGTTTGATCTGCCACTAAGGGTGGATGCCTCGGAGTTTCAGCAAAAAGTGTGCGCCGCAATTGCCGCCATCCCGTTTGGCCAAACCCGCACCTATGGTGAGATTGCCGCCGATCTGGGTGCGCCCGCACAGGCTGTTGGCACGGGCTGTGGCGGCAATCCGATCCCGGTGATCATCCCGTGCCACCGCGTGCTGGGGGCCAGCTCACTGGGCGGTTTTTCTGCGCACGGCGGGGTGGAAAGCAAGGTCTGGCTCTTGCGCCATGAGGGCGCTGCGGGGCTTTTGATCTAACGGCTTGCCTTGCGCGCCGGAATCACCTGCTGCGCGATCCCTGCGAGGGTCAGGTAGACGGACGTGGCCACCAGCCCCCAAAGCGCCCAGCTTTCGGGATGGAAATCCACCCATGCGGCCCATACGGCAAAGAGGGTCCATGCCAGCGCCATGGGTAAGGTCACGCTGCGCCAGCGTTTCGTGCGCACCGGATGCACGAATTTGAGCGGCAGGAACATCGCCACGGCAAGTGCTGCCACAAGGCTGAGAGAGACCCAGAAATTTGGCTCGGTCGCGAAGATCACGATCACCAGCATATTCCACGCCGCGGGAAATCCCATGAAGGATTTGTCAGGCGTTTTCATGCCCTTGTCGGCCATGTAGATGGCGCTGGCAAAGACGATGATGATGATCGCCACCCATCCTGTCCACCCCGGCAAGAGGCCGGATTTGAAGAGCGCGAAGGCCGGAATGAAGATATAGGTCAGGTAATCCACCATCAGGTCGAGGATCACCCCGTCCACGCGGGCCCAGTTTGTCTCGACCCCGTATTTGCGGGCCAGAGGGCCATCCACACCGTCCACGACAAAGGCCACGACGAGCCACAAAAACATCAGGCTCCACTGTGCATCTGCGGCGGCGAGCATGGCCAGCATCGCAAAAACTGCGCCGCTCGCGGTGAGGAGATGGACCCCGAGGGCCTTGTAGCGTGTTTTCATGGGCTGGTTAGTGCCGCAATTCTCACGCCTGTGCAATCAGGCTTTGGGATGTGCACGCGCGTAAACTTCCATCAGGCGCGCGGTATCCACGCCGGTATAGGCCTGCGTGGTCGAAAGCGACGCATGGCCCAATAGCTCCTGAATGGCGCGCAGATCGCCACCTGCATTGAGAAGATGCGTGGCAAAGCTGTGGCGCATCGCATGGGGCGTGGCCGTCGCGGGCAGGCCAAGCTGCATCCGCACCGATTGCATCACCTTCTGCACCGCCCGTGGGCTAAGCGCGGCCCCGCGCGCCCCGTAGAACAGCGGCGTGTCGGGCGCGATGTCATAGGGGCAAAGGCGTGTGTAGGCCTCAACCGCTTGGCGTGCGGCGGACAGGACGGGTACGATCCGCTCTTTTTCGCCCTTGCCGATGATCCGCAGGCTTGCCCCCATGGGCAGCGCCGCACCGGTCAGCGACAGCGCCTCGGATATCCGCAAGCCGCAGCCGTAAAGCAGCGTGATCACCGCCTGATCGCGCGCGGCGATCCACGGGGTCAGCGATTGTGCCTCGGCCAGCTCAATCACATCCTTCGCGGCCTTAACGCTCAGGGGGCGTGGCAGTTTGCTCTGATATTTGGGCGAGCGGGTCGACAGGACCGCCGTGGGCTCAAACCCCTCCCGCTCGGCCAGCCAGCGGTAAAAGCTCTTCACCGCTGAAAGCTTGCGCGCAAGGCTGCGCGCACCCACATCGCGGCCACGCGCATTGGCCATCCATGCGCGCATGTCGCTGACGCCGATCTGCGCCAGCGGGCCAAGGCCTTGCGTGCCGCCGTGATGCGCCGTCATGAAGCTGAGAAATTCCGTCACATCCGCCGCATAGGCCGCAATCGTGTGCTCTGACGCACCGCGCAGGGCGCGCTGCTGATCCAGCCACGTCGAAAGGGCCTCCCGCGCGGCAGGCGCAATCATGACAGCCAGCGGCGCATCGCGCGTTCAAAAACGCCGCCAAAGAAGGTGAGCAGATCGGTGCCTTGTTGTGGCGTGAACTGGTGCGGGTCTTCCGCCCCCATCACCAGCATGCCGGGCAGGCGGCCATTGCCGAAATCAAGGCGCAGGCAAGCCTCGGAGCGGATGAAAGACGCGGCCTCACCGTGGAGTTCAGTTTCCTCATGCACCTGGCGGAGTGTGACCTGCCGCTGGGGCGATCCGCGCCCTTGGGTGATGTATTGCTCGACGAAACCAGGCTCCACCACGCTCAACACGGTGCCAAGCCGCTGAACCGCGGGATCTGCATCGTTTTGCACCGATTCCAGCACCAGCCGCATCGAATCAACCCGCAGGATATGCGCCACGTCGCCGCCCAGATCGCGCAGAAAGCCTTCGAATTCGACCGGGTCCAGCATCCGCAAAATTGCGCGATGCACCTGATTGGTGCCTGCGAGGTTCTCATAGGCGGCGGCGATCACGCTGCGATGCGTGTCCTCCAGCCGGTCCAGCCGGGCCTCCAGCCGGTCCATCGCGATGCCGCGCAGATCCACGATATTGCCGCCCATCGCGCGCTCATTCGCGGCGATCAATGCGTACATAAGATCTTGATCTTCCAGAATAACATCTGGCTGCTGGATAATCCGCTCGCGCAGGTTATCCTCCATCTTGGGTTTGCTGCTCATGCCTGTCTCGTTTTTTGTTTTGTTCTACATAACAGACGGATGCAGGGAAATCTTTATCTGATTTGGCCGGTCGCGCAAAAAACTTCGGCAAAAGACGGCGCCCAAAGAGCCGCGCGGCTCAAGCTATCTGGTAATCAGGACCTCAGGTAGGCGTAGTAGATCACCAAGACCACGAAGACGATAACGACCTGAGCCACCATCGCCTTGATGAGAAATTTCGACCGTTTCATGTCCTTGTCGACATCGATCTTTTTCATGGGGTGTCCTTTGCGCGCGGTTGTGCCGATGCGCCCGGCGACGCGCACTACCGGGCGCATTGTCTGATGGTTGACCCGTCTTAAAGGATCTTCTGACCCGTCTTGGCCCAATCCTTCATGAACGCGTCAAGCCCCGCATCAGTCAGCGGATGCTCGGCCATCTTCTTGATCACGCCCGGAGGGGCCGTCATCACGTCTGAGCCGATCATCGCGGCCTGATAGGCGTGATTCACTGTGCGGATAGAGGCGGCGAGGATCTGTGTCTCATAGCCGTAATTGTCATAAACCTGCCGGATATCGGAGATCAGCTCCATCCCGTCGAGGTTGATATCATCAAGCCGCCCGATGAAGGGCGATATGAACGTGGCCCCGGCCTTGGCCGCCAAAAGAGCTTGGTTGGCGGAAAAGCACAAGGTGACGTTCACCATGTTGCCTTCGCCCGACAGAACCTTGCATGCCTTGAGGCCCGCCCATGTCAGCGGCACTTTCACCGCGATGTTCTCGGCGATCTTGGCCAGCTTGCGGCCCTCTTCGATCATCGCATCGGCCTCAAGGGCCACGACTTCGGCGCTGACGGGGCCATCGACCATGCCCACGATCTCTTTTGTCACTTCGATAATGTCGCGGCCTGATTTCATGATCAGTGACGGGTTCGTTGTGACCCCGTCCACCATGCCCAGATCGTTGAGCTCGGCAATCTGGTCTACTTCGGCTGTATCGACGAAAAATTTCATGGGTGTGTCCCCCTGTCGCGGATTGGCGTTTTGCCTCGTCCGTTTACCCGATAGAGTGCAGCGCCGAAACCCCTTTCCCCCGGAGCCGCCCTTTGACCGCCCAACCGCCAGAATTCTACGACGAGGGGGCGCTGATTGGCGTCCTGACGGCGCAGCCGCTGGACCGGGTTCTTGATTACAAAGCGCCCGAGGGGGGGGTGGTGTTGGGCGCTTTTGTCGAGGTGCCGCTGGGGCCGCGCAAGGTGGTGGGTGTCGTCTGGGGGCCGGGGCAGGGGGATTATGACATCTCCAAGGTGCGCCGGATCATCCGGGTGCTGGACGTGGCACCAATGCGCACCGAGATGCGGGAGTTTCTGACGCGCGCGGGCGAATACACGCTCACACCGCTCTCTATGATGCTGAGGCTCGCCACCCGCGCGCCGGGCTTGGGCGATCCGCCGTCCATGCGCAAGGTCTACGCGCTGGGTCACCGTGAGCCCTCCCGGATGACCGAGGCCCGCGCCCGCGTGCTTGAGGTTCTGGAGGCGCAGGGCGGGATTTTCACGCTGAAGGAGCTGAGCGAGCAGGCGGAGGTCACCTCGTCGGTGGTTAAAGGGCTGGTGACGCAAGGTGCTGTCATTGAAGACGACACCCCGCGCGATGTGGCGTTCCCAAGGCTCGATCCAGCCCGCGCCAGCAAGGAATTGACCGAGGATCAGGCGGGGTGCGCCGAGACATTGCGCGCGGCTTTGCGCAGCGACGCCTATGGAACCACCCTTCTGCGCGGCGTCACTGGATCGGGCAAAACCGAGGTGTATCTGGAGGCCGTGGCTGAGGCATTGCGCCTCGGGCGGCAGGCGCTCGTCCTTTTGCCCGAGATTGCGCTTACGGCGGAGTTTCTCACGCGGGTCGAGGCGCGGTTCGGCGCGCGCCCGGCTGAATGGCATTCCGGCGTGGCCATGACCGAGCGGCGGCGCACTTGGCGGATGGTCGGGCAGGGCGGTGCGCAGTTGATCGTAGGCGCGCGTTCGGCACTTTTCCTGCCATTTCAGAACCTTGGTCTGATCGTTGTCGATGAGGAGCATGATAGCTCCTACAAACAGGAAGAGGGCGTGCTTTATAATGCCCGCGATATGGCGGTGCTGCGTGCGTCGATCTGCGGGGCGCAGGTTGTGCTGGCCTCGGCCACGCCCTCGCTGGAATCCTGGAGCAATGCGGAGGCCGGGAAATACACCCGCCTTGATCTTGCGGCGCGGTATGGCAAGGCGGTGCTGCCCGAGATCCGCGCGGTGGACATGCGCGCCGAAACCCTGCCCTCCAGCCGCTGGATTTCGCCCACATTGCAGCGCGCGGTGGAGCAGCGGATCAAGGCGGGCGAGCAGTCGCTGTTGTTCATCAACAGGCGTGGTTACGCGCCTGTCACGCTCTGCCGGGCCTGTGGGCATCAGATCGGCTGTGATCATTGCGATGCGCGGATGGTGGAGCACCGCTTCCTCAAGCGCCTGATGTGCCACCAATGCGGCGAGACAAAGCCGATGCCCACCGTCTGCCCTGCCTGTGGCGCGGAAGACAAGCTCGCCCCCGTCGGCCCGGGGGTTGAGCGGCTGGGCGAGGAGGCGGCCGCCCTCTTCCCCGAGGCGCGGATTGCCACGCTCAGCTCTGATATGTTCGGCTCCGCCCGTGCGCTCAAGGAGCAGATCAACGAGATCGCCATGGGCGGCGCGGATATCATCATCGGCACACAGCTGGTGGCCAAGGGGCATAACTTCCCGCTGCTCACGCTGGTGGGGGTGATCGACGCCGATCTGGGCCTGCAAGGCTCTGACCTGCGCGCGGCGGAGCGGACGTTTCAGCTGATGCGGCAGGTGGCGGGGCGGGCCGGGCGTGCGGACAAGCCCGGCACGGCCCTTTTGCAGACCTTTCAGCCCGAGCATCCGGTGATCCGCGCGATCCTTGCGGGCGATGAAGAAGGCTTCTGGCGGGCCGAGGCGGATGGCCGCCGCCATGCGGGCGTGCCGCCTTACGGGCGCATGGCGGGGATCATTCTCAGCGCGCCCGATCTGGAGATGGCGTTTGATCTGGGCAATTGGCTCGCGCGCAATGACGCGCCCCTGCGCCAGATCGGTGCGCAGGTTTTTGGCCCGGCCCCTGCGCCCATCGCGCGGGTGCGGGGCCGTCACCGGGTCCGCCTTTTGGTTAAAGCCCCCAAAGGCGCGGCCCTGCAACCGGCCATTGCCCGCTGGATCGGGTCCGCGAAAGCGCCAAACGCGCTGAGGCTGAGTGTTGATATCGACCCGCAGAGTTTTCTCTGAGGCCCGAGGCCACACGCACAAAGCGCGCCCGCCCGGCACAGACGCACGACATCCCCTCTCGCCAAACGCGAGGCCGAGGCGTAAACCCGAGGCATGACACAATACGTCCCCCTCGCAGAGGCCCGGCACCAGCCGTTTTGGCGTCGCCCCATCGCCCTTCTCTTTCTCATGGCCTGCGCCATGCCCATCGCGTTTTCCACATGGTCGGCGCTCCTCAATAATTTCGTCATCGAGGCGGCACGCTTTGACGGCTCGGATATCGGCTGGCTCCATACCGTGCGCGAAATCCCCGGCTTTCTGGCCATTGGCGTCATCGCCATCATCATCTTCGTGCGCGAACAGGTGTTGGCGCTTGTCTCGCTGATCCTTCTGGGCGTGGCCACGGCGATGACCGCGTGGTTTCCGTCCATGGGCGGCATCTTGATGATCACCATGCTCAGCTCCATCGGCTTTCACTATTACGAAACGGTCAACCAATCGCTGCAACTGCAATGGATCGAGAAAGCGCGCGCACCGCAGATGCTGGGCTGGCTGGTCGCCGCAGGCTCAGGCGCCACGCTTCTGGCCTACGGGCTCATCATGCTTTTGTGGGAGCCGCTGGGCCTCAGCTATAATCTGGTCTACCTTCTCTCGGGCGGGCTTTGCGCGGTGATCGCGCTCACAGCCCTCATCGCCTATCCGCAATTCGAGGCTCCGAACCCGCAGATCAAGAAGATGATCCTGCGCCGCCGCTACTGGCTCTATTATGCGCTGCAATTCATGTCCGGCGCGCGGCGGCAGATCTTCGTGGTCTTTGCGGGCTTCATGATGGTGGAGCGGTTCGGCTATTCGGTGGATGAGATCACCAAGCTGATGCTGGTCACGCTCATGGCCAACATGGTGCTGGCCCCGATCCTTGGCCGCATCGTCCACCGCTTCGGCGAGCGGAACGCGATGGCGTTCGAATATATGGGCCTTACATGCGTCTTCATCCTCTATGGCGGGCTTTACTGGTTCGATTGGGGGCCGATGCTGGCGGCGGCGCTTTATGTGATCAACAACATCTTTTTCGCGCTCGCCCTCGCGCTAAAGACCTATTTCCAGAAGATCGCATCGCCCGGCGATATCGCCCCCACCGCCGCTGTGGCCTTCACGATCAACCATATCGCGGCGGTCTTTCTGCCTGCGCTTCTGGGCTATCTCTGGCTCGTCTCGCCGGGGTTGGTCTTCTTTCTGGCCGCTGGCATGGCGGGCATATCGCTGCTATTGGCCCTTTTGATCCCGCGCCATCCGGAGGCGGGGAATGAAACCATATTCTCGCGCTTTGCGCCCGCCCCGGCGGAGTAAGCGCCGCCAAAGGCCTGCACCTATGCCCACCTTTACCGCTCTGACCACGCTCACCTCCAAATCCTCTGCCGAAGCGCTTGCCGATGCGTTGGAAGCGCTCAACCCTGAGCCCACGGGCATCGGGACGTTTGAGGTGGAGGATGGCAGCGGCACATGGGAAGTGGGCGGGTATTTTGAGGCTGCCCCCGATATTGCGGGCCTTGCCCTTCTGGCGCAGATCCACGGGGCCAAGCCCTTTGCGGTCTCCGAGCTACCCGAGACTGATTGGGTCGCCCATGTGAAGCGCGAGCTGACGCCGGTCGAGGCGGGGCGGTTCTTCGTCTATGGCTCCCACGATGCGGATAAGGTGCCCGACGATTGTGAGCCGCTGCTTATTGAGGCCGCCATGGCCTTTGGCACCGGGCATCACGGCACGACCCAAGGGTGTTTGCGTGCGCTCGATCGCTTGGCAGAGGATGGCTTCATTGGCCGGTCGGTCGCTGATATCGGCTGCGGCACCGCCGTTCTGGCCATGGGGGCTGCACGGATCTGGCCCGGCACCATGCTGGCCAGCGATATTGACGAGGTGGCCGTGGATGTGGCGCGTGCCAATGTCATCGCCAACGGGCTGGAGGGGCGTGTGGAGTGCGTGGAGGCTGCGGGCTTCGATCATCCGGTGCTGAATGCAGCCGCGCCGTTTGATCTGGTCTTTGCCAATATCCTCAAAGCGCCGCTCATCATGCTCGCGCCCGCCATGACCGAGCGACTCAATAAAGGCGGTTTCGTGATTCTATCAGGGATTCTCAACGAGCAGGCCGACGAGGTGCTGGGTGTTTATTGCGCGCTTGGAAACAGTCTTGTCCATCGCGAGGAGATTGGTGACTGGACCACGCTCACTTTGCGAAAAATTGGCGAAAAACCTTTTAAAAGGTAGCATGATTAGGGCGGCTGCCCAGAAATTGCCACATTTGAAACCTAGTTTGATTTGGTGATCTGGCGGGGGCCGGACAACAGGATGCTGCTAATGACGATTGTGTCGCAAAACGGGTTTGGTGCTCGTATCAAAAACGTCCAGCGTAAGCACGTGCGCATGGCGCAAGGGTATGATGCAAAGGTTGGCCGGGATGGGCTGATCGTGTTTCGCCCCAAACGGCGCAAAGCGGGCCTGCCGCTGCGTTGGGTTGTCGTGGCGCTGGCCGGTGCGATCGTTTTCAAAGGGTTGATCATCGCCAATCTGGGCGCTGCGGCCTATGCAGACCGGATCGAGGCGCTGCGCGCAGGCTCCGTAGTCGAAAAATTCGGGGCGGCTGTCATGCAGCCTGATCCGGTAAGCCTTTATATCTCGGCGAAATTTGCGCCGATCTTTAATTAAGAATCCTCCCTCAAGGATAGGGGTGGCCCGATCTGGGGGCGCTCCTACAGACTCTCAGGTCTGATAGTGTGTTACGATTGATGCTTTAAACTCTCTGCCTCTCAAAAGAAAAACCCCCTGTGCCCTTGTGTCTGGCGCAGGGGGTTTTTCGCCGTTTTGTCTTTCGAAATGCGCCCTTGTGCCCTAACTCAAGGGGGCGGGAACGTGCCCCGCGCAGCAGCAAGGAAGATCGACATGTATATCGCCATGAACCGCTTTACCGTGACCACCCAGAATGCAGAGGCGTTCGAGGCGCTTTGGCTGGGGCGCGACAGCCAATTGAAATCCGTTGAGGGGTTTGTGGAGTTTCACATGCTCAAAGGGCCGGCCGTGGACGGGCAAATCCTTTACGCCTCGCACACGGTCTGGGCGAGCATTGAGGCGTTTCGGGGCTGGACCAAGAGCGATGCGTTTCGCGCGGCGCACAAAGATGCGGGCAGCACGATGAAGCTGCATGAAGGCGCGCCCACGTTTGAGGGGTTCGAGACGATCCAGCACATCAGCTGAGAAGCAGGCACGAAAAAGCCCCCATGCGGCAGGACACGGGGGCTTCGATAGTCTTTGGTGGCGCGGAGTTAGATCGAGCGTGTGAAGCTGGAGATATCGCCGCGCGACAGCCCAATATCTTCCAGCTCGCGGTCGGACAGAGCCGCCAGCGCTTTTTGTGTTGTGCGTGCATCGCGCCATGCGGAGAAGGCGGCGATCATGCGTGTGATGCCGAGGCCCATTGGGGCTTTTGTGGCATGTGCGGTGCGGTTGAAGTCGATAACGGCCATTAGTGTATTCCTTGCGAATTAAGTTTGCGGCATCCTGCCTTGCATTTCTGAGCGGGAGATAGGCGTGTTCAGATCGCCCAGCAAGTAGGCGGTTTGCATAATCACTATGCGTTTTTTGCATATCTCGCTGAGAGGCTTAAGGGCGGGTTAATAAAACATTTTTTTGCCACAATTCAGGTCGTTTTATACCTCTGGAGCGTCGCTTTTCTGCGCCGCAGCATCGCACCTGCGTCATCGCGCCGCGCTTTGGGCGTGAGGCCGCGTGTGTCATTTATGTCGAACTCATGCGCAGTACCGTCTCTGCAAAGCGCTTGGCGGGTGTTCCCGTTTCGTGCTAGGTCAGTAAAAAAGGTAGGGCGGGCAAGAGATATGCGGGTATTGGGCATCGATCCGGGGTTACGCAACATGGGCTGGGGCGTGATCGATATGGATGGCTCCCGGCTGAGCCATGTGGCGAATGGCACATGTCGGTCTGAAGGCGACGATCTAGCCGAGAGGCTGTTGTCGCTTTATGCGCAATTGACCGAAATTATCCGGCTTTACGCGCCCCAGACGGCAGCGGTGGAGCAGACATTCGTGAATAAGGACGGGGCCGCGACCCTGAAGCTGGGCCAGGCGCGGGGGATCGCTCTGTTGGTGCCTGCGCAGTATGGCTTGCATGTTGGGGAATACGCACCCAACAAGGTGAAGAAAACGGTCGTGGGCGTGGGCCATGCGGGCAAGGAGCAGGTGGCGCATATGGTGAAGATGCAATTGCCGGGCGCGGTTTTGCACAGTGCGGATGCGGCGGACGCTCTGGCGATTGCGATCTGTCATGCACATCACGCAGGCACGGCGCACCGCGTAGCCCGCAGGGCGCTCGCATGATCGGGCGTCTGGCGGGGCGGATTGATTACCGCGCGGCGGATCATGTGCTGATCGATGTGCGCGGCGTGGGCTATCTGGTCTATTGCTCCGAGCGCACATTGCAGGCTCTGCCGCGCGCGGGTGAGCATGTGGCGCTCTATACCGATCTGGTGGTGCGTGAGGATCTGCTCCAGCTTTTCGGCTTTACCTCTTTGGTGGAGAAGGAGTGGCATCGCCTCTTGCTGAGCGTTCAGGGCGTCGGCGCAAAGGCGAGCCTTGCGATTTTGGGCACTTTGGGGCCTGAGGGCGTGGGGCGTGCGATTGCTCTGGGCGATTGGAACGCGGTGAAGGCGGCGAAGGGGATTGGTCCCAAGACGGCGCAGCGTGTGGTCAATGAGCTGAAAGACAAAGCACCCGAGGTGATGGCGATGGGCACGGGGCCTGCGGCGGTGCTGGCGGCGGGGGATGTCGACGCGGACGTGATCGAGGCGATGCCTGCGCAAGCGGTGGCCCCTCAGGCCGGGCCCGGCGCGCAGGCGGAGGCTTTGTCGGCTTTGACCAATCTTGGATATGCGCCGGGCGAGGCGGCAGGCGCGGTCGCACAAGCGGCGGGCGAGGCCCCGGAGGCAGAGACCCCGGCGCTCATTCGTGCGGCCCTGAAGCTCTTGGCGCCCGCACAATGAGCGCGCACGCCTATCCGCCCTTGCGAGCGTCCTCATGGGAGGTGTCCGCATGAGCGAGCCTGATCCCGCATTGCGCCCAGAAATGTTGCCCGAGGATCTGGATCGGTCCTTGCGCCCGCAAATTTTGTCGGAATTTATCGGGCAGGCAGAAGCGCGGGCGAACCTCAGCATCTTTATACAATCAGCGCGGCAGCGCGACGAGGCGATGGATCACACGCTCTTTCATGGACCGCCGGGCTTGGGCAAAACCACGCTGGCGCAGATCATGGCGCGTGAATTGGGTGTGGGGTTTCGGATGACCTCGGGGCCAGTTCTGGCCAAGGCGGGCGACCTTGCGGCGATTCTGACCAATCTTGAGGCGCGCGATGTCTTGTTCATCGATGAGATTCACCGGCTGAACCCGGCGGTGGAGGAGGTGCTCTACCCCGCGCTGGAGGATTTCGAGCTTGATCTGGTGATTGGCGAAGGCCCCGCCGCGCGCACGGTGCGCATTGAGTTGCAGCCCTTTACGCTTGTCGGGGCGACCACGCGTCTGGGGCTTTTGACCACGCCTTTGCGCGACCGGTTCGGCATCCCCACGCGGTTGCAGTTCTACACGGAGGACGAGCTTTTTGAGATTGTGGTGCGAAATGCGGACCTGCTCAAGATACCCACCGAGGCGCAGGGCGCGCGCGAGATTGCGCGCCGGGCGCGGGGCACGCCGCGCATTGCAGGGCGGCTTTTGCGGCGGGTCGTGGATTTTGCCGTGGTCGAAGGCGGTGGCCGGATTTCCTGCGCGTTGGCCGATGCGTCGCTCACGCGGCTTGGTGTTGATCAGCTGGGTCTTGATGGCGCAGACCGGCGGTATTTGCGGCTGATTGCGGAGGCCTATCAGGGCGGCCCTGTGGGCATCGAGACGCTAAGCGCGGCCCTGTCGGAGAGCCGCGATGCGCTTGAAGAAGTCATCGAGCCATATCTTTTGCAGCAAGGCCTCATTCAGCGCACGCCGCGCGGTCGGATGCTGGCCCGTGGGGGGTGGCGGCATCTGGGGCTTGAGGCGCCGCGCGCGCCGGGGCAGGATGACCTTTTCGAGGGTTAGCGTGCTGCGCCCGCTGAGGATTTGAGTATTTTTGCTAAGAAGAAGGGGGCTTTGATGGAGCCTGCGGAGATTGAGGCGCTTTTTACGCGCACCGATGAGAGCTATCTCTTTGCGCGCTGGGGCCGTCCGATTGCACCCATCGTGTTCGGGGTGGAGGATGCCACGCTGCGCGTCGTCAAGGGCGCGATTGAGGCTGTGGCGCAGCTTGCCGGGCATGATGTTGTGGACGTGGACCCGGAGCTGGGGGCCAATCTCATGGTGTTTTTCTTTCGCGAGTGGGAAGAGCTTTTGGAGGTGCCTGATCTGGGGCGGCTTGTGCCGGATCTTGAGCCTTTGGTCGCGCGGCTGAGGGCGGCGGATGCCAATCAATACCGTATCTTCCGCTTTGAGGAGGCGGGCCCTATCAAGGCCAGTTTCGTATTTTTGAGGATGGACGCGCATCTTTCGGCTGTGCCCGCCGAGACGCTGGCGCTCAGTCAGGTGGTGCAGACGATATTGCTATGGTCGGATGCGGCGTTTCAGGAACGCTCTCCCTTGGCGCAAGCGCCGGATTCGGGGGCTGTGATCTTGCGTCCTGAGATTGGGGATTTGATCCGTGCCGCCTATGATCCGGTCATGCCGGGTCATGCGGTGGATCCGTCTCATGCGATACGTCTTGCTGCGCGGCTGCGGCGGACCTGACGTCCAAGAGTGTGCGTCTATTGTGGCTGTTGGTGGCGCCTCGTGTTGGGTAATTCGGGCGCGCGCGGTTGAAACCGGGTTGACCGAATGGTGTCATGCTTCCTAATTTATACTATATATTGGGGGTGTTTGTATGAGTAATACCTTTTTTAGTGGTGTGCTTGGGGTTTTTGCAGTCATGGGTGGGGCCGCCTTTGCGGCTGAATGCGGTGGGAGCTACGTGGTGCAGCGTGGCGATACCTTATCCCTGATAGCTGAGCGTCACTATGACGACGCGGGTCTGTGGACGGTGATCCATAACACCAATATCGGCCTGATTGGCGAGAGCCCGAATGCGGTCGGGTTGGGGATGCACTTGTCTTTACCTTGCGTGAATGGCCTGCCTTTGGGCTTGGAGAACAACGCGCCTGTGGCCCAAACCGCGCCCGAGTCTTTGCGTGTGTCTGTGGCGTCGGTGGGCGCGCACGCCCGCATCAACCTTGTCACCGCCAGCGATTATGCCCCGTTCACGGATCGCGATCTACCGGGGGGCGGGCTCCTTACGGAGGTGGTGGATGCGGCGATGCGCAAGGCGAACCCTGCGGCGGGGTATGCCATTCACTGGGTCGAGGCATGGGACGCGCATCTTGACCCGCTTTTGAGCAATGCGCTGGTGGATATGGGATTTCCGTGGGTCAGGCCGGATTGCGCGACCACGCCCCAGGAATATCACTGCACGAATTTCGCGTTTTCCGATCCGATGTTCGAGATGCTGACGCTGCTCTTCACGCGCAGGTCCGATCCGATAGCCTTTGCGCAGGACAGCGATGTGCATGGCAAGGTCCTCTGCCGCCCTGAAGGCTTGTCGCTGCACCAGATGGATCGGCCGGACCGGCGGTGGCTGGCGCAGGAACTTGTGAGGTTGGAGCGGCCGCGCGCTGTGGCGGATTGTTTTGAGATGCTGATCTCGGGTGAGGTGGACGCGGTTGTGCTCAATGAGTTTACCGGGCGCAATGCGATGAAGGATCTGGGCCTCAAGGCGCAGGTGCAGATCGTGCAGACCCGCCCTCTGGCCATTGAGGGGCTGCATGTCTTGGTTCACAAAAGCCACCCGGAGGCGGATCAGTTGTTGGAGACGATCAACGCGGGCCTGCGAGGGATAAAGCAAGACGGCACCTATCAGCAGATCATCGATGCCCATATGACCCGCATCTGGGATGGGTTCTGAGGCCGTGCCGGGGATGGGGAGACGCGCGGGCATTTGGGCGGTGATGCGCTCTGTGGGGCTCGGGTCTGCGCTGACTCTGATACCTGCGGGCGCGCTGGCACTTTGTGATGTGACCTACCGGGTGCAGCCGGGTGACACGCTCGCGGCGATTGCCGATGTGCATTACGGGGATGGCGAGAAATGGACGCTGATCTATTATGCCAATCTCGATATGATGACACCCGGCACGCGGGATGTGGCCCCGGGCGCACAGGTCTATGTGCCATGCCCGGCTGGCGAGATCGCGCCGGACGATACGCCGCTGTTGCAGCCAGACGCGGAGATGACGCTGCTGACGGGCGGAAATTACGCGCCTTTCACGGATCAAACCTGGCCTGGCAACGGCCTTGTGACCGAGTTGGTCAATGCAGCACTTGAGATGACACCTGAGCCCGTGCCCTACGCGATCACATGGGAGGATCAGTGGTCGCAGGACCTGCTGCCGCTGCTTGATGAAAAGACGCATGATATGGGGTTTCCGTGGCAGCGCCCGGATTGTGAGGGCACGCCTGACGATGCGCTTTGCGCCAGTTTCCATTTCTCTGAGCCGTTGATAGATCTGCCGATCATGCTGTTTGTGCGTGCCGAGGGCGGGATGGTCTATGCTTCGGACGCGGATGTGGTGGGCAAGACTCTGTGTCGGCCCAAGGGCTTTTTCACCCATGATCTGGACCGGGCGGACCGCCGCTGGCTGAGCGAGGGCCAGATCACCCTGCGCCAGCCTTCAAGCCCCGAGGCCTGTCTTGAGATGGTGATGTCGGGGGAGGTGGACGCGGCCACGTTCAATGTTTTCCTTGGTACGTCCAAGATCAAAGCGATGGGGTTGCGGGGGCAGGTCGTGCCTTTGGAGACGCCGCTGTCGCATGAAGCGCTGCATGTGGTGATTTCCAAGAGCCATTGGCGGGGCACCACGCATCTCTACCGCGTGAATGCGGGTTTGGAGGCGTTGCGTGCGTCGGGGCGGTATGGCGAGATCGTCTCGCGCCATCTCAGCCTCTTTTGGGAACAGGTGAAATAGGTCTTGAGCCGCACCTGTAAGGACGCGCGCGGCAATTCCACCACCTCAGCCTCATCCGCCCTTGCGGCCTGCGGGATCAAAAGGCGCGCGTTGGCAGGGAGTGACGCAGGGCAGCAAGCGGCTTCCGGGTGGGTGCATGTTGCGATTGCGGAATAGAGGGCGTAACGTGCCAACATGGCTCATGTTTTTCCCGTCCGCGTCTATTACGAAGATACCGACATGGGCGGCATTGTCTACCATGCTAATTACCTCAAATTCATCGAACGTGCGCGCAGCGATTGGGTGGCCACGCTTGGCGTGGACCAGCGCGCGATGAAGGATGAAGGTGCTGTTTTTGCCGTGCGGCGGGTGGAGTGCGACTATCTTATGGCGGCGCGGTTTGATGACCGGCTGGAGGTGCGCACGCGGACCCTTTCGGTCACGGGTGCGCGGCTTGTGATGGAGCAGGAGGTCTGGCGCGCCAAAGATCTGATTTTCTCCGCGCAGGTGACGCTTGTGTGCATCAATGACGCAGGCCAGCCCAGCCGCCTCCCGGCGAATATCCGCCGTCTTTTGCACTGATCTGCGAATTTTGCCGCCGATGACGTGATCGTCATGGCTTTCCCCTTGGAAATAGGCTAGTTTCATCCCAATTGAGGCATGAAAACGTGCCCATATGAAATAGAGCAGAGCAGGCTTATGGAACAAGAAACCCTTGCGATGGCGCAGGAGATTGATTTCTCTATGTGGGCCCTTTTCGCGCGTGCGACCCTGGTCAACAAGATCGTGATGGTCATGTTGGTTCTCGCGTCTTTCTGGACGTGGTCGATCATCATTCAGAAAACAATCCTGTATCGCAAGGCCAAGGCTGAGGCCGAAACCTTCGATGCGCAATTCTGGTCGGGCGAGCCTTTGGACGAGCTGTTTGAGCAGACCGGAACCGACCCCGAGGGTCAGTCACAGCGCGTCTTTGCCTCTGGCATGACCGAGTGGCGGCGCAGCCACCGGGGCGATGGTGGGATGATCGCAGGCGCGACCAGCCGGATCGACCGCTCCATGGATGTGGCCATTGCCAAGGAATCCGAAGGGCTGCAATCGCAGCTGAGCATTCTGGCAACCGTCGGCTCCACAGCGCCGTTCATCGGCCTTTTCGGCACCGTCTGGGGCATTATGCATTCGTTTATCGGCATCGCCGAGGCGGGCAATACAAACCTCGCCGTTGTGGCGCCTGGCATTGCGGAGGCCCTTCTGGCCACGGCGCTGGGCCTTATGGCGGCGATCCCGGCAGTGGTGTTCTACAACAAGCTGAGCGCGGATGTGGACCGGCTTGTCGCAGGCTATGAGGCCTTTGCCGATGAGTTCGCGACAATTCTCAGCCGCCAGCTGGACAGTTGAGCCATGGGTGGAGGAACCCTTCAGAGCGACGATGGCGGAGGCCGCAGGCGGCGCGGGCGCAGACGCTCGGTCCCGGTGTCGGAGATCAACGTCACACCCTTTGTGGATGTGATGATGGTACTGCTCATTATCTTCATGGTGGCCGCCCCCTTGATGACCGTGGGTGTGCCGGTGGAGCTTCCCAAGACCGCCGCCAACGCCCTGCCGAGCGAGCAGGAAGAGCCGCTCAGCATCACCATCACCGCCGATGGCACAGTGATGGTGCAAACCACGGAAGTGGCGCGTGACGAGCTTGTCGCGCGGCTGCGGGCGATTGCCGCCGAGCGCGAGAGCAACCGGATTTTTCTGCGCGCAGATGGCGCTGTACCTTATGCACAGGTGGTGCAGGTGATGGGCGCGCTCAATAGCGGTGGGTTTGAGAATATTGGCCTTGTGACGGATACGGGCGGGCCGGCATTGGACGCGGCAAGCGTGCAGAGCGACACCGCCTCCGGGCTTGAGTAAGGTTGCGGGCGGTGAATACCGGGCAAATCATATCGGGCAGCGCGCATATCGGGCTTCTGGGCTGGGCGCTCTTGGGAAATATGTTCTCAAGCGATCCGTTGCCATTCGAGGTCACGCAAGTCACCGCCATTTCCGCCGAGGAATATGCCGCCCTCTTCGATCAAACCGGCCCGGTGCCGGTGCCTGAGGTGATCGCCCCGGAGGTGCCTGACGCCCCCGACGAGGCGCCCCCGCTCAGCGCCACCCCCGATGAGGCCCCCGTGCAACCCGCGCCCGAAGCCGCAGCCCCGCCCGAGCCCGATCCAGCGCCCGAGGCCGTGGCCCCCGTGGAGCAGGCAGAGGCGCAGGACGAAGCGCCGGTGCTGGAGCCGCCCTCCGAGGACGTCGCAGCCCTTCTGCCCGAAACAGCGCCCGTTCCCCAAGAACGCCCTGCCGAGCGTGTGGCCCCCGAACAAGTGGCCCCGCCTGAGCCGGAAACCGCCGTCGATGATGTGGTGCGCGAGCAGGTCGTGCAAGACGAGGCGGGCGAGACCCAAGCCGAGCAGCAAGAGGCAACTGCGCCTGAGGCTGCCGCGACCGAGATCGTGACCGAGGCCGAGCAGGCAGCACCGTCTGCCTCTGTCCGCCCCAGGTCGCGCCCCGCCCAAGTGGTCGCCGCAACGCCAGAGCCAGAGCCCGCGCCCACAGTTGAGACAGCCGCGCAAACCCCTGCTGCGGAAGTCGAAGACAACAGCGCAGTCGAGGCCGCCCTCGCCGCCGCTTTGGGCGGCACCACGACGCCTACGCCCACGGTCTCGTCCGGCCCGCCACTTACGCGCGGCGAGAAAGATGCGCTGCGCGTGTCGGTGCAAAATTGCTGGAACGTGGGCTCGCTCAGTTCCGAGGCGTTGCAAACATCCGTGGTCGTCTCGGTCGAGATGGGCGAGGACAGCCGCCCGCTGCAAAACTCCATCCGCATGGAGAGCTTCTCTGGCGGGTCCGCCGCCGCCGCGCAACAGGCCTATGAGGCTGCGCGTCGCGCGATTATCCGCTGCGGTGCACGTGGATTTAACCTGCCCGCCGATAAGTTTGCCTCTTGGCAGACTATCGAAATGACCTTTAATCCTGAGAATATGAGGATCAAATGATGATGCGTCTCGTGACCCTTCTGGCCTTTATGACCCTTGCCGCCCTGTTCTCGGGGATGCCCGCGCCCGGCCACGCGCAGGATGGGCCCTTGCGGATCGAAATCACCGAAGGTGTGATCGAGCCTATGCCTTTCGCGGTCCCGGCCTTTGTCGCCGACAGCGCAGGGGGCGAGCAGGTCGCGCGCGACATCGCGGGCGTGATCTCCGCCGATCTGAGTGGCACAGGGCTTTTCCGGGAAATCCCCTCCGAGGCCTTCATTAGCCGTATCACCAGTTTTGCCAGCCCTGTGCAATTCGCCGATTGGAAGGCCGTGAACGCGCAGGCCCTCGTCACCGGTGCTGTGAGCGTGGACAGCGCGGGCAAGCTGGTTGTGCGCTTTCGGGTGTGGGACGTGTTCGCGGGGCAGGAACTTGGCAGCGGGCTGCAATTCGTGGGCACGGTGCAGGGCTGGCGGCGCATGGCGCATAAGGTTGCCGATCAGGTCTATAGCCGCATCACCGGCGAGAGCGGATATTTCGACAGCCGGGTTGTCTTTGTCGCCGAAACCGGCCCCAAGGATCAGCGCGCCAAGCGCCTTGCGATCATGGATTATGACGGCGCCAATGTAAGCTACCTCACCGATAGCAGCGCGCTTGTTCTCGCCCCGCGCTTTTCGCCCACGGGCGACCGGATCCTCTACACTAGCTATGAGACGGGCTTTCCGCGCATTTATGTGCTGGACGTGGCCAGCGTGACGCGGCGTGTGCTGGAAAGCCAGGATGGGACGATGAGCTTTGCGCCGCGCTTTGGCCCCGATGGGCAGGTTGTTGTCTACTCGCTCAGCCGGGGGGGGAATACGGATATCTTCCGCATGGATATCGGCTCAGGGCGCAGCACACAGCTGACCAATGCGCCGTCGATCGAGACCGCCCCAAGCTTCAGCCCCGATGGCAGCCAGATCGTGTTTGAGAGCGACCGGGCGGGCTCCAATCAGATCTATGTGATGAGTGCCTCGGGCGGCGAAGCGCGCCGGATCAGCAGCGGCACAGGCCAATATGGCACACCCGTCTGGTCCCCGCGCGGTGATCTCATCGCGTTCACCAAGCAATCCAAGGGCCGGTTCCATATCGGCGTGATGCGCACCGATGGCAGCGAAGAACGGCTTTTGACCGCGTCCTTCCTCGATGAGGGGCCCACATGGTCGCCCAATGGCCGCGTGATCATGTTCACCCGCGAGACCCAAGGCGCACAGGGGCAGGCAAACCTCTATTCCGTCGATATCACGGGCCGGAACCTGCGCAAGGTGCCGACCACAAGCGGGGCGAGCGATCCGTCATGGTCGCCGCTGCAATAAGCCGAAGCAGCATGGGTTTGGGGCCTCTTGTATTTTGCAAAACGGCCCATCACGTGCTAGAAGATAAAGAAAAAATACTTCACCCATATTGAGCGGGGCAAAAACGATGAAACTGATTAAATCCACACTGATGCTGACGGCGGCACTGGCGCTGGCGGCGTGTACCAATCCTGACCGGTTTGGTGATAACGGCAACGCGGTCGATCTTAACAGCGCGAATGGGGGCTTTGCCGGATCGGCCAGCGATCCCACGTCGCCTGCCTATTTTCAACAGACGGTCGGTGATCGCATCCTCTTTCCGGTGGATCAATTCACGCTGACCGCGGACGCGCGAGCGACTTTGGACGGACAGGCCACATGGCTGATGACCAACACCGATTTCGACGCGGTGATCGAAGGCCACGCGGACGAGCAAGGCACGCGGGAATACAACCTCGCGCTGGGTGCGCGGCGCGCCAATTCGGTGCAGGAATACCTGCTGAGCCGTGGTGTGCCGGGCAACCGTATGCGCGTTGTCAGCTTTGGCAAGGAACGCCCCATCGAGCTTTGCAGCGCCGAAAGCTGCTATGCTCAGAACCGCCGTGCAGTGACTGTGATCTCCATTTCACCCACCAGCTAAAGTAAGGCCGCCCCCATGCGTTTCATCTTCCGGCTTTGCGCCGCAGCCCTTTTGGCCGCTACGTTTGGCGGTCCTGCCTTGGCACAGGACCGTGACCAGACCTTGGCCGATATCCGGCAGGAACTTTCGGTGCTGTTTGTCGAGGTGCGCAAGCTGAACCGGGAACTGAGCACGACAGGCGGCGCGTCTGATCTGTCGCTTGGTGGCTCTGTTTTGGACCGTGTGGGCGCGATTGAAAGCGAATTGCAGCGCCTCACGGCCAAGACCGAGGAGTTGGAGCTGCGCGTGGACCGGATCGTGAGGGACGGGACAAACCGGATTGGCGATCTGGAGTTTCGGCTTGTGGAGCTTGAGGGCGGTGATCTGAGCCAATTGGGCGAAACCAGCACTTTGGGCGGCGGCGAGGTGTCAACGGTGACGCCCGCACTCGCGCCCGAGCAAACCAACGCCCCTCAGTCCGAGATGGCTGTGGGCGAGCGCGCTGATTTCGAGGCCGCCGAGGCCGCTATGGCGGCTGGCAACCATGCCGAGGCCGCCGCACTTTTTGCCGCGTTTCGCAGCAATTATCCCGGTGGCCCGCTGAGCGAGCGCGCAGGGCTGTCCCAAGGGGCGGCACTTGAGGCGGCAGGCGACACGGCTCCGGCGGCGCGGGCCTATCTCGATGTTTTCTCGACCAATCCGCAAGGCGCGGTGGCCCCCGAGGCTCTTTTCCTTCTGGGGCAATCCCTTGGTCGTTTGGGTCAGACTGATGAGGCTTGCCTCACGCTGACCGAGGTTGGCACGCGTTTTCCCGCCTCCGACAAGGTGCTTGAGGCACAATCGGCCATGCAAAACCTCGGCTGCTCGTGACGGCAGAGGCGCTCGGGCGGCTCATTTCTGAACATTTCGGCGCGGCTACGGCGACGCAGGCCTCTTTGGGGGTGGCTGTGTCTGGTGGTGGCGATTCACTGGCGCTTTTGCATCTGCTCAAAGCGTGGGGCGGGCCGCTGCGCGTGGTCACTGTGGATCACGGGCTGCGCGCAGAGGCGGCGGGGGAGGCGCTTGGTGTGGCCGAGGCCTGCGCCGCGCTGAACGTGCCGCATGATATCCTGCGATGGGATGGCTGGGACGGGCAGGGGAACCTCTCCGCCCGCGCGCGGGCCGCGCGCTATGCTTTGATGCGCGATTGGGCGCTTGGGCATGGGCTGAGCGGCTTGGCGCTGGGGCACACGGCTGAAGATCAGGCAGAAACGGTCCTGATGCGGCTCGCGCGGCGGGCGGGCGTCGATGGCCTTTCGGGCATGTCCGCAAAGCGGGGTATGGGTAAAATGATTATGCACCGCCCCCTTCTGGCCGCGCGGCGCGAGGCTTTGCGCGACTATCTTCGTGGGCTGGGTGTGGCTTGGGTCGATGATCCCAGCAATACCGACGGCGCATTCCGCCGGGTGCAGGCGCGCCGCGCTCTGGAGGCGTTGGAGCCTTTGGGGCTGACGGTGGAGGCGCTTTGCGATGTGGCTGGGCATCTGGCCGAGGCGCGCGAGACCCTTGCGCAGATTGCGGCGGCGGAGGCGGATAAGATTTGTCGGGTCGCGCAGGGCGATGTGCTGATTGACCCTGTGCGGTTCTCTTGCCTGCGCCCAGATATCGCGCGGAGGATCATGGAGGCCGTGCTGCGCTGGATCACCGGCGCGGACTACGGGCCGCGCGGTGCCGAGACGGCCCGCGCGCTGGCCAAGGTGGCGGCGCAGGAAAGCTTCACACTGGCCGGGTGCCGGATCACCATGTCCCGCGGTGAGATGCGCGTCACCCGCGAATATAGGGCCGCAGAGCGGGCCGTGCCGTCCAAGGGAGGGGTCTGGGACAATCGCTGGACCGTTAGCCCCGCGCCGGAGGGGGCCGAGTGGCGCGCGCTGGGCCCCGAGGGCCGGACCATGATGCCAGACTGGCGGCAGAGTGGGGTTCCCGTGGCGTCCATTGAGGCGTCTCCGGCGCTGTGGCAGGGCGCGGAAATACTGGCCGCGCCGCTGGGCCAACCGGACGCGGGGCATGGCGCAGAACTGTGCCGTTCTGCGCCAGATTTGCGCACATTGATATTATCGCATTGAAGTAAGGGTCATCATCTCTATTTTAGAGGTAACGCCACCGCGATCGGCGCGGGGCAAACGAATTCTAGGAGTGTTCCTTTGGGTAACGCACGCAATATCGCCTTCTGGCTGGTTCTGTTCTTGCTGATTCTCGCGCTGTTCAATCTGTTCAGCGGATCGAGCGGGGCCGTTCAAAGCAAATCGGTGAGCTATTCTGAGTTCATCACATCGGTTCAGGATGACAATGTCACCGCTGTGACCATCGACGGGGAAACGATCCAGTTTCGCGGCGCGGATGGGCAGGACTACTCCACTATAATGCCGGCCGATGCACAGATCACCGAGACGCTGATTGCTCAGAACATTCCCGTCACGGCCAAGAGCCAGACGCAATCGGGCTTCCAAACCTTCCTCGTGTCGCTATTGCCTTTCGTTTTGCTGATCGGGGTGTGGATTTATTTCATGAACCGGATGCAGGGCGGCGGCAAAGGTGGGGCGATGGGCTTTGGTAAATCCAAGGCCAAGATGCTGACCGAAAAGTCGGGCCGCGTGACCTTTGATGACGTGGCAGGCATCGACGAGGCCAAGGAAGAGCTGGAAGAGATCGTTGAATTCCTGCGCAACCCGCAGAAATTCTCGCGCTTGGGCGGGCAGATCCCCAAAGGTGCGCTTCTCGTGGGCCCTCCGGGTACGGGTAAAACGCTTCTGGCGCGCGCCATTGCGGGTGAGGCGGGTGTGCCATTCTTCACCATCTCTGGCTCAGATTTTGTGGAAATGTTTGTGGGCGTCGGTGCAAGCCGCGTGCGCGATATGTTTGAGCAGGCGAAGAAAAACGCGCCGTGTATCGTCTTTATCGACGAGATTGACGCCGTGGGCCGTCACCGTGGCGCGGGCTATGGCGGCGGCAATGACGAGCGTGAGCAAACGCTCAACCAGCTTCTGGTGGAGATGGACGGGTTTGAGGCCAACGAGGGCGTGATCATCGTGGCCGCGACCAACCGTAAGGACGTGCTCGACCCTGCATTGCTGCGTCCGGGCCGTTTTGACCGTCAGGTCACTGTGCCAAACCCCGATATCAAAGGCCGTGAGAAAATTCTCGGCGTGCATGCGCGCAAGACGCCGCTTGGCCCTGATGTGGACCTGCGCCTGATCGCGCGTGGCTCGCCCGGCTTCTCCGGCGCGGATTTGGCCAACCTTGTGAACGAGGCGGCCTTGATGGCTGCGCGTTTGGGGCGGCGGTTTGTCACCATGGTGGATTTTGAGCAGGCCAAAGATAAGGTCATGATGGGGGCCGAGCGCCGCTCCATGGTCCTGACGCAGGACCAAAAGGAAAAGACGGCGTATCATGAAGCCGGTCACGCCATTGTCGGCATGGCCTTGCCGAAATGTGATCCGGTCTACAAGGCGACGATCATCCCGCGCGGTGGCGCGTTGGGCATGGTGGTGAGCCTGCCGGAGATTGACCGCCTGAACTGGCACCGGTCCGAGTGTGAGCAAAAGCTCGCCATGACCATGGCCGGGAAAGCCGCCGAGATCATCAAATACGGCGCGGATGATGTGAGCAACGGCCCCGCCGGTGATATTCAGCAGGCCTCGGGCCTTGCGCGCGCCATGGTGCTGCGCTGGGGCATGTCCGACAAGGTTGGCAACATCGATTACCAGCAGGCCCATGAAGGCTATATGGGCAACGGCGCGGGCAGTTTCTCAATCTCGGCCAGCACCAAAGAGCTGATCGAGCAAGAGGTCAAACGCATGATCGACGAGGCCTACGGCACCGCATTCAAAATTCTCACTGATAAGAATGAGGAGTGGGAACGTCTGGCCCAAGGCCTTTTGGAATATGAGACCCTGACCGGCGAAGAGATCGTGCGCGTTGCACGTGGCGACCCGCCGCAGATGGACGATGATGCGGAAGATCCCGATGCGGGCAACGCGCCTTCTGTCACCGCCATTCCCAAGACCAAGCCCAAAGCGCCGCGTGCGCCCGGCGGCGGCATGGAGCCCGAACCCACCGCGTGACCAAACTTGCCGCCAAAGCAGACTGGAACCCGGGCGCCTATGCCCGGTTCCAGGACTTGCGCCTGCGCCCTGCGATGGATCTTCTCAACGCCGTGGGTCAGATGGGCGCGGGCGAAGTGGTCGATCTCGGATGTGGTACAGGTTCGATGGGCTCAGCACTCGCGGCGCGGGCCTCGGGGCGACCTGTGGTGGGCGTCGATGCGTCGCCTGCCATGCTCGCCAAGGCGCGGCAATCCAAGGGCTATGACAGTTTGCAGCAGGCCGATTTTCGCGATTGGCACCCGCGCCGCGCGCCCGGCCTGATCTATTCCAACGCGGCGCTGCATTGGACCGGGGACCACGGCAAATTGCTGCCCCGGCTGATTGGCTTCTTGGGCAAAGGCGGCACGCTGGCCGTGCAATTGCCGCACCAGAACAACGCGCCCTCGCACCGGGTCTGGCTGACGCTGGCGCAGGAAATCTTCCCCGGGCGGGTCGATATCGAGACGACTCCGGGTATTCAGAAGCCCGTTGAATATGAAGAAATGCTCTCGCCCTTGGGCCGGTTCCGCATGTGGGAGACGGAGTATTACCAACGTCTGAGGGCCGAAGCCGGGAGCCATCCGGTGCGCCGCTACACCGAGAGCACCTATGCGCGCCCGATTCTTGATGCGCTGGAACCTGATGAGCGGGTTGCTCTCATTAAGGCCTATGAGGATGTGATGAACAGCGCCTACCCCGTGCGCGGCGATGGCTCGGTGCTCTTCCCGTTCCGGCGGTTCTTTTTTACACTCACGGTTTAAGCAGGCACGACGCCGTAAAAGGGCGTTGACGCGGGGCGTGCGCGCAGGCCAAGTTTGCGGGCAGTCCTAAGGAGCCTGTCTCATGTCGGCCATAAAGAAAACTGCCCATACAGCAAAAATCACATGGCTTGGCCGTGTCGATACGGGCGACGAGGGCATCCGCTCTGCCGCGTTGGAGCGGATTGAGGCCACCTATGCCGGGTTTGATGGCGAAAAGCACAGCGGGCTGACACGGCCCTCCTGCGTGCGGGTCAAGGCTATGCACTCTGAGGGCACGGATATCCGCAATGTGCGGCAATTCTCGATTCTGTCGGAGGAGGAGCTGGCGCTTATCGCGGCCGATATGGGGTTGGAGAGCGTCGATCCCTGCTGGCTCGGGGCGACGATGATCGTCTCCGGCATCCCTGATTTCACGCATATCCCGCCCTCCACCCGCCTTCAGACGGCGGCGGGCACGGCCCTTGTGATTGATATGCACAACCAACCCTGCCAATATCCTGCGATGGAGATTGAGGCCGACCGCCCCGGCCACGGCAAAGGGTTCATTGCCGCCGCGCGCGGACGGCGCGGTGTGACCGCTTGGGTGGAGCGGGAAGGGCTCCTTTCGGTGGGTGACGCACTTGATGTTTACGTCCCTGATCAGCGGCCATGGGCCGAGCTTGATGCCGCGCTGAGTCCCAAAGCGCGGGCGATGCGCTAATCGTGGTCGCTGGTTCAGGCGTGCGGCTGCTACGGAGACGCTCGTCTTACACAGAGGTTTTTTTCCTCCAAAACGATGCGTCCCACGCACGTTCCGTGCGCATAACAATACCCGGCATCGCTCTTTAGCTTTTGCCGCTTCTAATTATTTCAGCACGGCTCAGGGCCATATGCCCCCAAGCATAGTGCGCAAGAAAACTTGATCGACCAAACGTTTATTATAAACCTAAAAACTTTAAGTGATGGTAATGAAAAGACATGTTTTTAAAGAGACATATTCGCGTATTCTATCTCCACTGACATTTACGATCTGCGCGATGGGCTGGTTGACCGCAGCGATTGCTGGGCCGTTTGGCACGTTTGAGGCCATGGATTTGTCAGTGAGATTGGTGTTTTGGTTTTTTGTTTTGGTATTGGCGACCGTGGTGGGCTATGGCGCTCGTGCATTGGCTTATCTTCTGGTCGGACCGGACAAGCCTGTATATTTTGACATAATTGCTATCGGTGCCACAGTGGTCTTTGCCACGCCGATCATTCTCGCGGTTGGAAGCGTGGTCGAGCATACAGCAGGGGCAGAAGTGCCACCCGTGCCGCTGGTCGCACTTTATACCCTGGTCTTAGCCATGCCGATATTCGTCTTGCGGCGACTGATCCCGGGGTTTGAGCGGCATCGCTATTCGGCTCAGTGGCTTGGCGATCCCCTTGAGGGGCAGCCGCGCTTGATGCGGCGCTTGCCCGCAGAGCAGCGCGGCGAGGTGCTGCGCCTCTCTGCAAACGGGCATTTTACCGAAGTGGTGACCACGCGCGGCTCTCACACGCTCCGCCTCAGGATGAAAGATGCGATCGACGAGACAGAGCCGATTGCGGGCTATTGCACGCATCGCTCGCATTGGGTGTCACAAGACGCGATCTGCAGAATTGAGCGTGAGAACGCCCACAAGGTTTTTGTCGTTTTGTGCAATGAGGATCGTGTGCCAGTGAGCCGCAGCTTTCGGTCTGAGCTTGAGCGGCTGGGCCTGATTTAGGGCGTGCTGCGTTCGCCCGGTCCGGTGAGGTCAATTGCACACGACACGCTCTAGCGCGGCATCGGGATGACATGGGTGCTGTGGCCGGTGAGCACGGCCAGCGCCTCGGTCCGCATGAGCGTGCTCAGCGCCGCGTCCGAGCTGCGCAACCCCCCGGTATAGGTGCCGAACGCAGGCAGGATCACCCGGTCGCTGTCAATCAGGAACGCAGGGCGCGATATGGTCCGGCCCTTGAGGCTCAGCTGCGCTTTGGGGTGGTAATGGCCCGAAACCTCGCCGCTGGCCCCGGATCGTGCGATATGGCGGAAGGTCAGCGGCGCCAGCGGCAACTCGGCCAGATGCGTGCCGCCCAGATCCATCGGGCCCGGATCATGATTGCCCTCGATCCAGACCCAGCGCCGCCCGGCCTGAAGTGTCTTGATCCAGAGCCTGTCTTCCTCGGGCAGGGCATGGGCCGCGTCGGGATCATCGAAGCTGTCGCCAAGGCAAACCACCGTGCTGGCCCCCGTAGCGCGCAGGGCGAATTCCAGCCGCGAAAGGGTGTCGCGTGTCTCATAGGGCGGCAAAGTTGCATCGCCCAGCCGCGCGCGCCGCTCGGCCTTGCCCAGATGCAAGTCCGATACAGCCAGCAGATTTTCCTGCGGCCAATAAAGCGCGCCGGAGGGCAGGGCAGTCAGCTGCGCGCCCGCAAGGGTGAAAGCATATGTGGTCATGCGGGATTTATGGCTGTTGGGGCCGGGCTTGGGAAGAGGCGTCTTCCCTGGGGGGTCTCAAACGGCTCAGGGCGTGAACGACATGGGCAGCGAAAAGGCATGTGTACCGGGCGGCAGGGCGCGCGGGGCGGCGGGCAGTCGCGCGCTTTGGACCGCAGTAATCGCCGCGCGGTCAAGCGCTGCATCTCCTGAACTGCGCGCCACACTCACGGAGGTCAGTGCGCCATCGGTGCGCATTTGGATGGATAAATGCACTGTCCCTCTGGCCCGCGTGTCCCCCGGATAGCGTTTGCGGCGCTCGATGCTGCTGCGGACACCGCCCCCCCACTGCGCCATCAGCGTGGCTGTGCGGGCGGGCGACAGCGTGGGGTCTGCGCGGGTTGCTGTGGTCCCCGCTGCCGTGGTTTGACCTTGGCCCGCCGCGCTCTGGCTGGCGCGGCTCTCAGATTCGGGTTTTGCGGCGGCTGCGGGCTTCGGGGCAGGCGGCGTGCGGGCGAGGGTTTCGGGCCGCGAGCGTGGGCGCGTTTTGGGTGGTGCGGGCGGTGTCTGCGTGTCGATGCTTGGCAGCGCGGGCGCGAGGGCGGCGTTGAGCACAGGGGCCGACGGGGCAGCGGGGCTGCTTGGCGTGCTGCGCGGCGCCGCTATCTGGGGCAAGGCTGCGGGGGCGGTCATGGCCGTTGGTGCTTGGGGCGTGCTGAGCATGGGTGTCTCGGGTGCGGGTGGCGGGCGATCCCATGCTGCCACCAGATCAGCGAGGGCGGGGCTGACCGCCGAGACGGTGAGGCTGTCTGAGCCGCCCATTCCAGCAGACCCCGGCGCGCCGTCATGGCTGCTGGCCCACAGCGCGAGGTGCACCGCGGTGGCAAGTGCGAGACATGCCGAGACTTCGACCACGCGGCTCATGGCGCGCGGATCGCCAGATCGACGGCGGCTACGCCCATCGTTGCTAGCTGGGCCAGAAGGGCGGCCAGATCGGGTGCGGGGAAGGCCGCGTCGGCGCGCAGGGTGAGCGCTTCGGGCGCTTGGGCCGCGACAGTGGCGAGGGCGGCCACGCCGCTTTGTCCGGCAAAGCTCAGCGTGCCATCTGCGGCGGCAAAGAGGATTGCGCCCTCGCCAAGCGGGGTCTCGCCCGTAGCCGCTGGCAAGGTGATGTCGAAGGGCGGCGGGGGCGCGATCCGTGCCGCCATCAAGAAGAAGATCAGCAGGAGAAAAACCACGTTGATCATGGGCACGGCGGCGTCGATGCGGCGCGGCGGGCGGGGGCGTGAAAACCGCATGGCTCTAGGGCACCACGGCGAGGGTGGCAAACCCGGCCGCGCGCAAGGTTTGTGCCACGTCGATCAGGCGTTGCAGGCTGGTAGCATCCGCACTGCGCAAGACGATCACATCTTCGGCCCCTGTGGTGAGGGGGGCAAGGGCCTCTGCCAGCGCCGCCTCGGCCACCGGCGCGCCATTGAGGCGCAGCCCGTCCGGGCCAATCTCCACAAGGCGCGGGGGGCCGGAATAGGCCGCATCGCCGCCCGCAGGCGACAGGGTCAGCGCGCTGTCGTGTCCAAATTGTGAGGCGAGCATGAAGAAGACCAACAGAAGAAACACGACGTCGATCATTGGCGTAAGGCTGGGCTTGCGGCTTGGGCGGAAGGGGGGCAGGGCGAGCATCAGGCGGCGGCCTTTACCCCAGAGGCGTGGGTGAATAGGCGCGTGGCCATATCCTCAAAATCGGTCTGCACCCGCTCTGCGATCCCCTCGAACCAGCTGAGCGCGACCGCCGCTGGGATTGCCACGGCCATGCCCGCTGCCGTGGTCAAAAGCGCCTCCCATATACCGCCCGCGAGGACGGACGGGTCGGCCTGTCCACCGCTGGTCTCCAGCGCCTGAAACGCCTCGATCATACCCAGAACGGTCCCGAGAAGCCCGATAAGCGGCGCGATTGTCGCGATCAGCTCAAGCGGGCGCAGGCCCGTGCGGATCTCGGTCAGGGCGCGCAGGGCGAGGCGTGTCACCTCCTCGCGCGCGAGCGTATCGGGCAAGTCTTGCGCCCCCAGCGCGCTTGCGACAAAGCGGCTGCGGATATCGCGGGCGTTGGGCCGCGCTTGGGGCCGCGCGACCATAGCGGCCACAGCAGCCTCTGCGGCGGCGCTTTGCCATGCGCCCAAGCGCGTGAGCTGCCAAAGCTTCCACAGGATCAGGGTCAGTGTCAGCACCGACAGCGCTGCAATGGCCCAAAGTGCTGGGCCGCCCGTTGCGAGAAATCCCGTGAGTGCGTTTATATCTGGTCCCATCCCTAAGGTTCTGCTGTCTCATCAACTGCGTTCTGCGGTACGGCGGTATTGTCAAAATGAGCGCTCCATGCCGCTGCAAGCGGGCTGTCGCCATGGAGCCTGCGCCACTGGCGTAACCCGTTGCGCAGGCCCGTGCGGCCAATGCGCGTGGCAGGCTCGTCCACGGTTTTGGGCGCTGTTCCTTGTTCCAACGCGGCCCAACACGCGGCCTTGGCCTCGACATATTCTGGCGGGCCCCAGTCGCGCAGTAGCTCCTGAAATCCGTCAAAGGCCGCGCGGTTGAGCGGCTTGTCCTCACCCAGCCGCCCGATCACAGGGTTTTCCGGATGGAAGCCCGCGCATGGCACCCAGCCTTCGGGAATGGGCGTATTGGCCGAATGTGTGCGCGCCGCGCGTAGCAGTTTCGGCAGCACATGGGTGTGCGGCCCTTCGGGGGAGGTGCCATCGGTATCCGGCCCGCCAATGGGCTGGAAGACCTCGACGCGGCCCAGCTTTGTGAGGGCAACGCGGTGGGGATGCGCCTTGAGGATCGCGCCCATCGCGGGGTTTGCGGGGTCCATCAGCGATGCGCCTTCCGCCGCGCGCAGCACGTCGATCAGCGCGGCATCGTCGGTGCGGATGCAAAAATCCACCTGCGGCTGGGCCAGCCCCATATCAAAGAGGATCGCGCCACGGTCTTCGGGGCGCAGGGCGGCGGCGTCTGGGCCAAGCTCGGTCAGAACGCTGCGGCGCGACATGGCCGCCTCGGCCTCGGGGAGGCAAAGGGCGACACCCTGAGACCAGCGATGCGCCTTGGGGCTGAGGGTCTCATATGCCACGGGGCGCACGTTCTTGAGCGTATCGAGACGCAGACCGCCTCGGGTGCTGACTTGGCTGAGCGGTGTGTCGGGTGACTGGGGCGTTCCGGACATGATGGGCAGGCGGGGGGCCTCATCACGGACATGGTGAAACTCGGCGATGGCACCGAATGAGCCCATGTTCCACCCCGCTTCGGGATGTGCCATTGCGTCATGCAGGATCTGTTCAAGATTGGTCATGGTGAAGGTCTCCCTTTGGTCTGTGTGTCTTGTATCCAGCGCGCGCCACCGACCTTTGTCGCGTGGTAAACGGCGGCACCGATCGCCTCGCCAAGGGCGGTGTGCAGCCCGGTATAGGCACCTGCGCCGTGGGGGGCCGCGATGGCGATGCAATCCGTGCCGGTGCCGGTTGCTATCCCTGTGGGCAAGGCGACGCCCAATTCAATGATCGCGGCGGTACGGGCCTGTGCGGCGATGCTCATCGCTTCGATCATAGCGGCTTGGGTCAGGCCCGTTTGCACGGCCACAGCGATGTTGATCGTGCCCCAATCGGTGGTGGCCTTGTCGCGGCGCGTGCCGACCCGCTCTGCATTACCGAGGCCGACAGTGGCCACGGAGTGGGCCTCTGCACCCTCAACGCGTGCGCGGTGCTGATGCACATGCCGCACATCGCGCGAGGTCAGGAAACACACCGCATCCGCCGCGCCGCGCGCCCGCAATTGCCGCTCCAGCCATGGGTGGACATCCATATCGAGGGTAAGGTCCGCATTGCGCACCTCGCGCCAGAGAATGTGGCGGGCGGTAACGAAGCCCGGCGCGTTGATCGCCCAGCTGAGGACCTGCATTGGCGCGCCCAGATCAAAGGCCAGCCATGGGTGATCCTCGATAAGGCGGGACTGCGCAGGCGCGTTCATGGCAGCACCGCGAGGGGTTGAAAAATCAGGCCTTGGTCGGTGCGTTGCACATGGGCCGTGATACCGAAAACATCGCGGATAAGGGCGGGGGTCAGCACCTCCTCAGGCGGTCCATCGGCGCGCAGGCTGCCTGCGCCAATCACGATCAGGCGGGTGCAGTGGCGCGCGGCGAGGCCCAGATCATGCAGCGACACGATCACGGATTGGCCCCCTGCCGCCAGCCCTGCAAAAATCTGCATCGTCGCGATCTGGTGGGCAGGGTCGAGCCCAGCAATGGGTTCATCCGCCATAAGAAGGGGCGTTTCCTGCGCCAGTGCACGGGCGATGAGGGCACGGGCCTGCTCTCCGCCCGACAGGCGCGTGGCGGTGCGCGCGCGCATCTCGGTGAGATCCATCTGCGCTATGGCCGCATCCACGGCGCGATGGTCAGCGTCGGTCATGCGCGCGCCGCCCGCCAGATGCGGGGTGCGGCCCAATGCCACCAACGTCTCCACCGTCACGGGCCACGCAATCTCGCGCGCTTGTGGCATCCACGCCGCCGCCCGGCCCCGCGCCGGCGCATCGAGTTTGGCGAGTGAGCTTGACCCGCTGCTCGGGATCAGGCCGAGGGCAGAGCGCATCAACGTAGTCTTGCCCGCGCCATTGGGTCCGATGATGCCAACCAGCTCGCCGGGCCCCACGCTCAGGCTCACGTCCTGCAAAATGCTCCGGCCGCGCAAAACAACACCGAAATCCTGAAGCGCCAGGCGCGTCATAAGCCCTCCCGCCTTGTGCGGTAGATCAGGTGCAAAAAGAGAGGCGCGCCGACAAGGGCCGTGACCACACCCAGCTTCAGATCGCGCGCGGGCAAGATCAGCCGCACGGCCAGATCGGCGGTCAGAAGCATCGCCGCCCCACCCAGCGCCGAGGCCCAGAGCAATTGGCCGGGGCGCGCACCCACATAGCGGCGCAAAAGATGCGGCACGACCAGCCCGACAAAGCCAATCGCCCCCGCCACAGCCACCCCGGCCCCCACCACGGCGGCGGTGCCAAAGATCACCATGAGGCGCAGGCGAGTGAGGTTTATCCCCATCGCCGCCGCCGCATCCTCGCCCAGCGTCAGCGCATCAAGCGCGCGCGGCAGACGTATCAGAAGAAGCGAGCCCGCAGCAATAAGCGGCAAGGCAATCCAGACATGGGTCATCGACCGATCGCTGAGTGAGCCCATCATCCAAAAGACGATCTCATTCGCGGCGAAAGGGTTGGGCGACAGGTTCAGGACCAGAGATGTGAGCGCCCCCGCGAGCGCCGAAATCGCGATCCCAGCGAGGATCAAAGTCAGCGAGCCGCCGCGCGGCCCGGCAAGCGCAAGGACCAGCCCCACGCCGAATAACGCGCCTGCAAGCGCCGCAATCGGCAGGCCAAACGCAAAGCTCGCGGCCAACCCCGTCTGAATCGCGAGCACCGCCCCAAGGGCCGCAGAGCCGGAGACCCCGATCAGACCGGGATCAGCCAGCGGATTTCGCAGATAGCCCTGCATCGCGGCCCCCGCCATGCCGAGGCTCGCCCCGATCAACACGGCCAGAATGGCGCGGGGCAGGCGGATCTCGCGCATCACGAGAGAGAGCGGGCCTGCGTCGCCCCAGATCAACGCGCGCAGCGCCGTACCGGGCGTGATCCCCGCCGGGCCGACCACCAATGCCGTGATGAAGAGGAGCGCGACCAGCGCGGAGAGGATTGCAAAAAGCCGCATCACGGGCCTCCCGCGTCTATCTGACCGCGCAGGGCGGTGATCTCGGCGATGGCGCGCAGCACATGGGGCGTGCCGCAGACCCAATCATGGTCAGTGAGCGGCGCCTGCGCACGCCCTTGGCGCAGCGCGTGGATCGCCGGATGGTCCATGATCGCCTCTGCCCGCGAGGTATTGCCGTAGCGCTGTCCCGTGATCAGGGCGTCGGGCTCCGAGAGGGCCAGAAGCTCCAGCGGCAGGATGCCACCCGCGCCATATCCCAGCTCGGTCGCGATATTGGCAAAGCCCGCTGCGTGCAGGATCTGACCCGCGAGTGTGTTGTCGCCGGATGTGTAGCCATTGGCAAAATAAAGTGCCGCGCGCGGGCGCTGGGCGGGGGCCGTCCTGAGCGCCGTAAGTTGCGCGTCGAAATCGGCGACCAGTGCCTCCGCGCGTGCTTCTTGACCAAGGGCTGCGCCCATCTCGATGATCCGCGTCCGCACATCTTCCATGTTGCGCGCGATATCAAAGCGAATGACGGGCGTGCCCAAACGCTCCAGCATGTCGGCGGTGGCGCGCGTGGTGTAACGCCCGACGATCACCAGATCGGGCTGGAGCAGGTAAACCTGCTCGGCCAGCCCATGATTGACGGGGTAGGCGCGGGCCTCCTCAGCCATGGCGGAGCTGCGCGGATCGCGCGCGAGATAGCTTACCGAAATGAGCTGACCCGGTGCGGCGACCAACATGGCAAGCTGATCTGTGCAGAGGTTCATCGACACCACGCGTTTTGGTTCGGCTGTGGCTGTCTCAGCTTTGGCCGGTGTCGTCCCCATCAACCCGACGAGGGCGACACTTGCGAGGGCCAGCCCCGAGATCGCGCGTGCGCGTGGGGTCCAGCCCATATCAAAACGCCTTTGACAAACCGATGAAGGCGGTGCGGCCTTGGCTGGCATATCCGAAAAGCTCCTCGTAATCCTCGTCAAGCAGGTTCTTGACGCTGCCCGTAAGCTGCACAGTGTCGGTCAGCGCGTGGGAGAACCCGATATCCACGACGGTATAGTCGCTGAGTTTTACGCGCGCGCCGGGCACAAACGGCCCCCGGAAATCGAGGTCGAAATTCCCCGCGACATGGCGCACCTGCATATCTAGGCGGGTGCGGTCATTGGGCAGCGCATAGCCCACCTGCAAGGCCAACTCATGTTCGGGGCGGCGCACTTCGACAGCCCCGTTTGGCTCTGTGGCGTCAAGCCATGTGTAGGACAGGTTGGCATCGATTTGCGCGGTCACCTGTAGGCTGGCAGCCAGCTCGATCCCCTTGCGGTCGCTTTTGCCGGCCCGGTTGATCGGGGTCGAGATGCCAGTGGCCGGGTTGCGGAACGAGGCGATCTCGTTGGTCAATTCGTCCGAGAAATAACTCAGGTCCACGACACCGCGACCGCCGAGGAATTCCTGCTCAATCCCGATATCCCAGCCCCTGCTCTGCTCAGGCTCAAGATTGGGATTGCCGGTAAAATTGGCGAAAAATCCGAATTGCTCCACCAAGGTTGGGTTTTGTACCCCTGTCCCGAAGGATGCATGCAGGCGGGTCGTTTGATTTGGGAACCTGTAGGAGAGGCCAACCGCATAGGTGGTGAAATCCTTGAACTTGTCGTTGTCGTCATGGCGGACGCTGGCCTGAAGATCGAGGCCACTTGCCAACTCACCCTGATATTCCAGCACAAAGGCGCTCTGGACCCGGTCACGTTTGACCAATTGACCCGCGCCAGAGACGATCGCAGGGTCGTTTTCCTTGTAATCTTCACGCTCGTGTTCCGCGGCAAAGGTCAGCCTGTGATTGGCAGCATCGAGGGTTGCGGCATCCAGCGCCAGCGTGCCGCGATAGGCGATCTTGGAGCGGTTGCCGGTGTTGTCGGTATTCTTTGCTCCGGTGCTGCCTGTGCCTTGGCGGTCAATATGGGCAAAGCTGTATTCCAGCCGGTTGGTCAGGCGTCCACCCATCGTCTCCAGCTCTGCATAGACCGAGCCAAAGGTTTCCTGCACCTGAATACTGGCCGGTGTGTCCGTGACCAAAGTTGCGCGGCTTGGAGCAGCAAACAGATCCGAATCCGTGTCCGAATTGCGCCTGACATAGCGCAGCGTGCCGCCCAGTGTCAGCGTATCGGTCACGAAATAGCGGCCCTTGAGGTTGTAGGTCTCGTTCCAGTCGCCATCACGCTCGCCGCCCGGCGTGCCGGAGATGTCAAAGCCGCCGGTGGCGCGCATCGCAGTGGAGAAGCTCAGCTCGCCGCGGGGGCCTTGATTAAAGACGTTGAGCCCAAGACCGGACGAGCCATCCGAGCCAAGTTCGGTGCTGATCCGGCCGGAGAATCCGGGCCGGTTGGGGCGTTTCGTGGTGATCGAGATGACCCCGCCGATGGCTTGCGAGCCATAGATCGACGATTGCGGGCCGCGCAGCACCTCGATCCGCCCGATATCCGCAGCCAGAAGGCCACCAAAGTCAAACTCGCCGAAATTGGTGGAGGCGACCTCGACCCCATCAATCAGCACCAGGGTGTGATTGCCCTCATGCCCGCGCATCCGCACCTGGGTCAGTCCACCCACACCGCCGGTGCGCGACACCGACACACCGGGCAGGGCGCGCAGCAGATCGGCTGCGTGTTTGACGTCCCGCCGCTCGATGTCTTCGGCGGTCAGAACGGTGGCGGACCTGCCGAGCGACGACGCGGCAACCGGCGAAAGCCCGCCCGAGACGACAATCTCGCCCAGATCAAAAGGCTCCTGAGCCTGCGCGGCTCCGGAAATGGCTGTGGTGGCGGCAAGGCTTGCCGCAAATGATATGTAACGCATGTTCGTCCCTCGGACACGGCGCCAGATTCGGCGCCGATTGACTTGAATGTCATGTGAAGGACGGATGCCCCCCGCAGACGGTGAAGCCACCACGGCGGAAGACGCTCCGCAGCCCGGAACGCCCCTCGCGTCCGAACAGGGTGATCACCTCGGCAGGTCTCCTGACTTGCGGGTCAATGCTGGGCCGGGCCTTCCCGCTATGTGAAACACAGCAGTGGCATATTCCGGCTTCGCTCGCCGCCTACAGTTGCGGGGGCAGTCGTGGAGTTGGCGCCTTTTGGCTACACCGCACCACGTTCCCTATTATCCAAACGGCGAACCGCCCGGACCGAAGTGCCTCTTGCTTACGCGCGAGCATTGATTCGCGAAAGGGGTAATCGTTCTGGTGCGGGCGGGGTGTATTATGCCGCCTTGGGGCGCAGCAGGCTGGACCCGTAAAGAACTGCAAAGCCCAGAAACGCGCCGATCCAGAGGGCGGCAGAGAGGGTGTAGAGCGGCATCGCGCTGTGCTCCCAGATGCCCGCGCAGAGCCGGGCCAGCACGGCGGCAACAAGGGCGGCAAAGATGGCGAGCGTGGCCCGTATCATCACAGCAAGCGTCATGAGGGCAAATCCGCCCGCCATCCAGATATGCTGCGCACTGCCAAGGGCCAGAAGATCAGGTCTGAGGATGGCCAACCCTTTGGCCAGCGCGCCGAGCCGCGTCAGTAGATCCACCGCCCGGTGAGCATCAATATCTACATAACCACGACCAAAGCGGCCCAAAGCGGGCCAAAAAGGAGAAACGGACGAAACCCATAGGATAAAGGATGGGAACGCTGCTTGGGGAGAGGTGCGTGAAAGATGACATGGCGCTTGCCTCTTTGAGGTGCGGTATGCGGATCTGACCCCCATTACGTGGCAAGTTTCTCCATGCGGGTCAAGCTTTTGCGCGGGAGGAGACCCGCCCAAGCGGTGATCGCTGCCGAGGCCTACCCAAGGTTTGATTCGTGTGCGGCGATCAGGGGCGCGCGGTTTGATAATGCGCGATATTTTTCCAAAGCACCCTGCTCACGAAATTTTTGTAAAGCTCAGATATGTGCTCGCGCCGAGGTGCTTGGGCGTTTTGATCTGTGGTCATATCGACGGCTGAACGAGTGGTTTTGACGCCAGTCAGGGCGTCATTTATAACATTTATAACAGTGGTTTATGAGACTTATAGAGATTGATCCATGTCTGCCTGAGAGTAACCTGATCTGGCGCTGGCGCGTCTGGCTTTGCGCCATTTCAAACACCGGATCGCAGCTTGTGCGCGAAAAGAAGCGCTTGTCTGCCAGCATAAACCAATGGAAACTGCACGAGATCGTGGTTCTGCCCCGCATTGAAGGTCCGGCTGTAAGGTCTGGGCTCCTAAATGCGCCGGTGCAGGGCTGATGATCCAAAACTGCTTGCAGACCAAATCATACGAGCGGCGACTGCTATTAATTCCTTGGGAGGAAACATGAAAGATACACTTAACCGCAGAAAATTCCTGCGCGGCTCGGCTGTTGCCGGCGCTGCCGCACTTGCGACACCTGCAATCGCACAAGACTCCGGCACGACATTGAAGATGCAAGCGGCCTGGGGCGGCGGCATCTTCCTTGAGAACGCACAGTCCTTCGCGGCGCGCGTTAATGAAATGTCCGGCGGCTCGCTGACCATCGAAGTTCTGTCGGTGGATGCGGTTGTCAAAACCAGCCAGATGCAAGATGCGGTTCACCGCGGCGTTCTGGACGCGGCACACTACGTGTCCGCCTACTGGTACGGCAAATCCAAAACAGCGTCGCTTTTCGGCACTGGCCCTTGCTTTGGTTGGTCGAGCCAGGAAATGCTGGGCTGGATTCATGCAGGCGGCGGTCAGGAGCTCTTTGATGAGCTGATGGGCGAGCTTCAGCTGAATATCGTGTCCTTCTTCAACTCGCCAATGCCTGCTCAGCCCATGGGCTGGTTCCAGGAAGAGATCAAGGACGCGTCCCAGATGGACGGCCTGAAGTATCGCACCGTTGGCCTTGCAGCAGACGTTCTGTTGGAAATGGGCATGTCGGTTGTGCAGCTTCCCGGCGGCGAAATTCAGCCGGCAATGAAATCGGGCCTGATCGACGCGGCGGAGTTCAACAACCCCACGTCTGACCGTGATTTCGGCATGCAGGACGTCTCCAAGCATTACCATCTGGCGTCATACCACCAGAGCCAGGAGTGCTTTGAGGTCACGTTCAACAAAGACAAGTTCAACGCGCTGTCACCTGAGCATCAGGCGATCATCCGTAACGCGTCGATGGCTGAAAACTCCGGCTTCTATTGGGGCAACACCAAGCGTTATTCGGACGACCTGATCAAGCTTCAGGAAGTTGATGGCGTGAATGTTTACCGCACACCAACTTCGGTGATGGAAGCACAGCTTGCCGCGTGGGACATTGTCGCAGACCGTATCGCAGGCGAAGACCCCTTCTTCGCCAAGGTGATGGAATCGCAGAAGAAATACGCCAAAGAAGTGATGGGGTATCTTAACCTCAACCAGCCCGACTACAAGCTGGCATACGATCACTACTTCGGCTGATCACAGCTTTTAAAGCATGATGTCCGGGCCTCTTTGAGGGGCTCGGACATTTGCCGCTATAGGGGGGCGCAGAGACAGCCCGCTGATCTGTTAGGGGAGCAACAGACATATGAGATTTGTTCATGCCATAGAAGGGCTGAGCCTCTGGACGGGCCGCGCCTTTGGGTGGTGCATCCTGATCCTGACGCTGTCGGTGTCCTATGAGGTTTTTGTCCGCTACGTGCTGAATGCGCCAACGGTTTGGGCCTTTGACATGATGGTGCAGATGTACGGTGCCTTGTTCTTGATGTGCGGTGCCTATGCGTTGGCGCAAGACACGCATGTGCGCGCCGATGTGGTCTACCGGCTTTTCCCGGTCAAGGTGCAGGCAGGTCTCGATTTCGTCCTCTACTTCCTGTTTTTCTTTCCAGGTATCATGGCGCTTGTCTGGTATGGCTGGGAAATCGCCTCCGATAGCTGGCGCTGGAAAGAGGTGAGCTTCAACAGCCCTGCCAGCATTCAGGTCTATTTCTTCAAAACTCTGATCCCGCTTTCGGGATGTTTGCTTGCAATTCAGGGGTTTGCTGAGCTTGTGCGCTGCGTGATGGCGATGCGCTCGGGCAAATGGCCCGAACGTCTGGTCGATGTGAAAGAGACCGAGGACCTTTTGACCGAGGCGGATCTGGAAACCATATCCGCATTCGCCCAAGGCAAGAAATAAACCGCCCCGCGCTTCAAGAAAGATAAAAAGATGACAAATCCCGAAGTCGCCCTGATGATGCTTGGGCTGTTTATCCTGCTGGTTTTACTAGGATTTCCGATTGCCTTCACCCTGCTCGCGATGGGCGTGGCCTTTGGCTATTACGCCTATCACCAGGGGCATCCAATCGAGACGTTCAGCGATATTTTCGACAACAATATCTTCTATCTGCTAAACCAGAACACATACTCGGTGATGGAAAATCCGACCCTCGTCGCGATCCCGCTCTTTCTTTTCATGGGCTATGTGGTTGAGCGCGCGAACATCGTCGACAAGCTCTTCTTCTCGCTCTATCAGGCGGCCCGCAATCTGCCGGGCAGCCTTGCGATTGCGGCGTTGCTGACCTGTGCGGTCTTCTCCACCGCCTCGGGGATCGTGGGCGCGGTTGTGACGTTGATGGGGCTTCTGGCCTTTCCGGCCATGGCCAATGCCAATTACAACAAGAGCTTCGCCTCGGGCGTCATCTGCGCGGGCGGCACGCTTGGTATTCTCATTCCACCGTCGATCATGCTGATCGTGTATTCAGCCATCGGAGATCTATCACCACTCAGGCTTTATGCGGCGGCGGTCTTTCCGGGGCTGTTGCTTGCCGGACTCTACATTGTCTACGTGATCCTGCGGGTCTGGTGGCAACCGTCGTTGGCGCCCAAGCCCACAAACGAGGACGTGCCACCCCCGCGTGAGATTTACCTCAACCTGCTGATAAGCTTCGTGCCGCTCACGATCCTTATTGCGTTGGTGCTTGGCTCAATTCTCGGCGGTCTTGCGACCCCGGCTGAGGCGGCGGCGATGGGCGCGCTTGGCGGGATGATCCTCGCCGTGCTCTATCGCTCGATGACATGGACGAAGCTCAAGGAAAGCGTGTTCCTGACAGCGAAAGCGACCGCCATGGTCTGCTGGCTCTTTGTGGGCTCGTGGACCTTTGCGTCGGTCTTTTCCTACCTTGGCGGACATGATGTGATCGCCGATTGGGTGGGCGCGATGGATCTTGAGCCGTGGCAGTTCCTCGTGCTGGCGCAGGTCATCATCTTCTTGCTCGGTTGGCCGCTGGAGTGGTCGGAGATCCTGATCATCTTCGTGCCGATCTTCCTGCCGCTCCTCGAAGTCTTTGGCGTAAACCCTTATTTCTTCGCGATGTTGGTGGCGCTAAACCTCCAGACCTCCTTCCTGACCCCGCCCATGGCCATGTCGGCCTATTATCTAAAGGGGGTGCTCAAGAACCAGATCGAGCTGATGGAGATTTTCCGCGGGATCATGCCCTACCTAGGCATCGTTATCTTTACGATGGTCTTGATGTATCAGTTCCCCGGCATCGCGCTGTGGTTCCCTGAATATCTGTTCGGCCCCTACATCCCGTGATCGCGGAGCCGCATAAACTCAGCGTGTCCGAGGCGAGCGCGTTTTTCGCCTCGGGCCGCTTATCGTCGGTGCAGCTTGTGACTGCCTGTCTGGCCGAGATTGAGCGGACCGATGGCACGATCAAGGCGTGGGCGTATCTCGATCCCGAAGGCGCTCTGGCGCAGGCGGCGGAGTGCGACCGTATCCGCCAAGCGGGTATGGCTATAGGCCCGCTGCATGGTATCCCCGTGGGCCTCAAGGACATCATCGACACGCGCGACATGCCCACGCAGCGCGGCACGCCGATCTTTGCGGGCCGCGAGACGGCACATGATGCGCGTCTTGTGGAGCTTTTGCGCGGGGCGGGTGCCGTGATCATGGGCAAGACGGTCACGACCGAGCTGGCCTTTGTGCACGCCAATGAGACGCGCAATCCGCATAACACTGATCACAGCCCCGGCGGCTCGTCCAGCGGTTCTGCCGCTGCGGTGGCGGCGTATCATGTGCCGCTGGCCATCGGCACGCAGACCAACGGCTCGGTCATTCGCCCAGCGTCTTTTTGCGGCACGTTCGGGTTCAAGCCGACGCGCGGTGTCATCTCGCGGACGGGGTTGTTGCAGACGTCGATCTCGCTGGACCAGGTGGGCGTCTTTGCCCGCACGCTGGGTGATGCGGCCCTGCTCACGGATGTGATCGGCGGCTATGACGGGCATGACACGCTCAGCTTTGCGCGCCCACGTCCCGCAATGGCCGCAGGGGCCGCGGCGGACGCGCCCGTGTCGCCCGATCTGGCATGGTTCGACATTCCCTTTAACGACCGCCTGACAGCGGATGCGCGCGAAGGGCTGGAGGCTGTTGTGGAAATCCTTGGGCCCCAAGTCACCCGCATGACGGCGGCGGATACGCTCTCAAACCTTGTGGCGGTGCAGGGGCGCATTCACGAATATGAGATTTGCCAGCATCAGGCTGAGGTGTTCGACGCCCACTGGGACCGGATCAGCGAGACGCTAAAGCCCGTCGTCGCGCGCGGGCGTCAAATCACCCAGACCGAATATGAAGACGCGCTGGCCGTGAAAGCCTCGGCTGAGGCGTTTTTCGCGAACTTCTTTGTCGATTATGATGCTATCATTGCCCCCTCGGCCACGGGCGAGGCGCCGGTATTCGGCACGGGCACAGGCGACCCGATCTTTTGCACCTTGTGGACGCTCGCGGGCCTGCCATGTGTAAGCTTGCCCTTGTTGGTGGGGGAGACGGGCCTGCCCATCGGCGTGCAACTCATCGGCCCCGCCGAGAAAGACGACCGCCTGCTGCGCACGGCAGCTTGGGTTCAGACACAGCTTGCCGAAGCGGCAGAGTAACAGAAAGGACAAAGCCATGTCTTACGGAATAAAACTGATCGTCGGCCTGATTGGCACGTTGATGCTATGCACGTTCATCGGAGGCTTGTCGCACAGCATCTCCACCGGGTTTGCCGGGTTTGATGGTGGTATGCCCTTTATGCTCATTGGCCTTATCGTCTGCGCTCTCGCGCTCTATGATTTCTGGGACGAATGCGTCCGCAAGAAATGAGCACCCCCCGCCTTTGGATCACCCGCCGCCTCTCTGACGCGACGCTGGAGCGTGCGGCGCGCGATTATGACGTGGTGATCAACCACGGCGACCTGCCCGGCACCGCCGCTGAACTGATCGCCGCCAGCGCCGATTTCGACGCGATCATCCCCTGCCATTCCGAGCATTTCAGCGCCGATGTCGTGGCGCAGTTCTCCGACCGCCTGAAGATTGTGGCCAACCATTCCGTGGGCGTGGATCATTGCGATCTGCCCAGCCTGAAGGCGCGTGGGATTGCTGTGACCAACACGCCCGATGTGCTCTCGGATGCCACGGCGGAGCTTGCCATGCTGTTGATGCTGGGGGCTGCCCGTCATGCGGTGGCGGGTGACCGGATCGTGCGGACGGGGCAGTGGGACAGCTGGTCTCCGGCCTTCATGGTGGGCAAGCAGGTCACGGGCGCGCGTCTCGGGATCATCGGCATGGGCCGGGTTGGCCGCGCCTTTGCCGCCAAGGCGCGCGGGTTCGATATGGAGATCCACTATTACAACCGCTCGGAGCTGTCTGCGGAGGATGCGAAAGGCGCGGTCTATCACGACAGTATCGAGAGCCTTCTGGGCGTTGCGGATTTCTTGTCGCTGCATTGCCCGGCCACGCCCGAGACCACCGGGTTGATGAATGCCGCCCGCTTTGCCATGTTGCCCCGAGGCGCGGTTGTGGTGAACACGGCGCGGGGCGCTTTGATTGACGAGGCGGCCCTTCTGAGCGCGCTTGAGAGTGGCCATCTGGCCGCCGCTGGTCTTGACTGTTTTCAGGTAGAGCCGGGCGGAAACCCCGCTTTTGCCGCACATGACACGATCTTCATGCTGCCCCATATTGGCAGTGCCACCCGCACGACCCGCGACGCCATGGGCTTTCGTGCGCTCGATAATCTTGATGCTTTTTTCGCCGGGAAGACCCCGGGCGATCTGCTGTAATTCTCTAAAAGGACTTCTAAGATGACAAAAGTTGCTTTCCTCGGCCTTGGTGTAATGGGCTATCCGATGGCCGGACATTTGCAGGCGGCGGGGCATGATGTCACCGTCTACAACCGCACAGCCGCCAAGGCGCAGAAATGGGCCAAGGAACATGGCGGCAAGAGCGCGGATACGCCTGCCGCCGCTGCTGCGGGCGCTGAGATCGTGCTGGCCTGCGTGGGCAATGACGATGATCTGCGCTCGGTCTGCCTTGGGGCGGACGGGGCTTTTGTGGGCATGGCGGCGGGTGCGTTGTTCGTGGATCATACGACCGTTTCGGCCAAGGTCACGCGCGAGCTTTATGCAGCGGCCAAGGACAAGGGGCTGAGCTTTGTCGACGCGCCCGTATCGGGCGGGCAGGCGGGGGCCGAGAACGGCCAGCTTTCCATCATGTGCGGCGGGGATGCGGGTGATTATGCACGCGCCGAGCCGGTGATGGATGTCTATGCCAAGCTGGTCAAACGCATCGGCGAAAGTGGCGCGGGGCAGCTTACCAAGATGGCCAATCAGATCGCCATTGCTGGGCTGGTTCAGGGCCTGTCGGAGGCGCTGCATTTCGCGACGAAAGCCGGGCTTGACGGGCGCGATGTGGTTGAGGTGATCAGCCAAGGTGCGGCTGGCAGCTGGCAGATGTCGAACCGCTATGAGACCATGCTGGACGATCATTTCGAGCACGGGTTTGCCGTCGATTGGATGCGCAAGGATCTGGGGATTTGCCTTGATACGGCGGATGAAAATGGCGCTAGCCTGCCAGTGACGGCGCTGGTTGATCAGTTCTACAAGGACGTGCAGAAAATGGGCGGCGGGCGTTGGGATACATCCGCGCTCTACAAGCGGCTTGGCAAGTTCTGATCGCTCAGGCCAAGTGATGGCGCAACATCTGCGCCACGGGCAGGCGCGCGCCGAGGCGTGCGCCTAGCAGAAACATGCCGCCGAATTTGCGCTGAAGGTAGAGCACATCCATCGGCACCTCTGGTGGTATGAACCCCATTTCAGCAAGCTTCGTGCCCTCCGCCTGCATCTGGCGGGGCATATCCGTGCATGCAAAATCAAAAGGTGCGTCGGCGCGCAGGGCGGCGAAGGCCAACCCCATCATGTGCAAGATCTGCGCGCGGTGCGCGGGCGCTGTCTCGGGCCCAATAAAGCGCAGCGCCTCGCCTGCGCGCTCCATGCCTTCCGAATCCGCATCCAACCCCGCGATCAGCAAATTGCGGTAGAGATCTGCGATCTCGGGCGCGATCTCACGGCTCGCGCCGAAATCCAGCAAGACGATGCGCGAGGTCTCGGCGTCATAACGGTAATTGGCGAAATTGGGGTCGGTCTGCATCAGGCCAAACTCGAAAAGCTCGGTCAGCAACAGGTCAATGAGATCGCCCATCAGGCGGTCGCGCGTGGCTTGATCCTCCTCAATGGCGGCCTCAATCGGCGCGCCGGGGATATAGGTCATGGCGAGGACGGTTTTCGTGGTCAGATCGGCGTGCAATTCAGGCAGGGCAAAGCGCGAATCGCCCTCCAGAAGCGCCCCAAAACGGGCCATATGCGCGCCTTCGCGCAAGTAATCCGTTTCCTCGTGAAGCTGCGCGCGCGCCTCCTCCAGATAGGGAGCCATCTCGAACCCGGCGGGCAAAAGCCCCGCCATCCGGATCAGTCCGCCCACATTGGCCACGTCGCTGTCGATACTACGCGCCACGCCCTCATATTGCACCTTGATCGCCAGATCGCGGCCATCACGGGTCTGGGCGCGGTGGACCTGCCCGATAGAGGCCGCCGCGATGGGACGCACATCGAAGCCCTTGAAGTGCCGTTGCCAGCCCTCGCCCCATGCGGCGTTCAGAACACGGCGCAGCTGAGCAGGCGGCATGAAATGCGCGTCATTGCGCAGGCGCGTCATGATCTGCGAAAGCTCCGGCGGCAGGAAATCCCCGCTCTCCATCGAGATCAGCTGCCCGACCTTCATCGCGGCCCCGCGCATCTGAGCCAACTTATCCGTCATGCGGGTGATGTTGCCGGGGGTCAGCAGCAGATCGCGCATATTGGGGCGGCGGCCCCGGCTCAGCTCCGCGACCGAGCCCATGGCCATGTTCCCAGCCACGCCAGCCGTCATGGAGCCGAGACGGCCAAGCCTTGCGAGGCGGCTGGCAGGCACGGTGATGGCGCGGGATTTGGGCGGCGTATGGCTCATGGGGTTTGAGATAGGCGGCGGCGCTCAGGGGTAAAGGGCGATCCGAGCGATGGCCACATCTGCCTCGAAAACGCGACCAATGGCTAGCACCCCGATCCGGCGCAGCCCGGCGGGATCAAAGACAGCCTCCGTCCGGTGGGCCGCGAAATGCACGAAGGGTATGCGGATCACCTGCCACTCGGGCGGGGCCAAAAATTCGGCGCGAAAGCTCTGCCAAGGCCGGGTCAGCCGGTCTGTGCGCAGACGCAAATCATAGGTCTCGCCATTGCCACAGGTCTCGATCTCTATCCCGGCGTAGGGGCTCGCATCCATGCTGGCCCCGTCCGCCAGATCAAACGCCATCTGCACAAACCCGCCATTGTTGTCGAGCGACACCTGCCCTGTCAGCCGCGCAGCACTGCGCCCTTTGACCGTTTCGACAGCCATGCCCCCGGTGGAGACACCCCCCATCACCCGGTCGGCCACATATTCCCAATCAGGGGTCAGATCCATTTGCGCGCCTTTCAAGCTGTGCATCCGCAGCATAGCGTCTGCGCATATGTGAGCAACCGCCACCCTTGCCAAGCGCAGGGGCAGGGTGCAGAACCAAGGCAGGCAGGGTTGCCGCGCTTGCTTTCGCGCTATGTGACCTACCCATAAAAAGGACAAAACCCCATGCGCCTCGCTGCATTTTTGCTCTGTATCCTATCACTCTCTAGCCCTGCCCTCGCGCAGGGCGGCCCCTCGATGGTGGGGGTTCAGGTGGTGGAGCCGCGTATGCTCTCGGAGACCGTGCCGGTCTTTGCCGAGGTCACGACCGCGCGTGATGGTGCCGTGGCCAGCCGGGTGGCGGGCAATGTGGAGATGGTTCATGTGCTGGCCGGGAGCCGGGTCGAGACGGGCGATCCGCTGGTGGAGCTTGATGATGAACTGCTCAGGATCATCCTCGTGCAATCGCAGGCACAGATCGCGGTGGCGGAATCCTCCATCGCCACGGCGGAGGTGCGGCTGTCGCGGGCGATGACCACCTTTGGGCGGATTGATGCGCTCAACACATCCGCCGCCTTCAGCCAGAGCCGCTTCGACGATGCGCAGGGCGAAGTGCAAGAGGCCCGTGCGCAATTGGCCGAGGCCCAGGCCCGTCAGAGAGGGGCCGAGGCGGAATTGGACGAAGCGCGCTACCAGCTGGAGCGCAGCACGATCACCGCGCCATTTCCCGGCGTGGTGCTTGAGGTGAACACGATCCCCGGCGCGTTCATCGCGGCGGGCACGCCGGTGGTGCGGCTCTTGGATATCAGCGCGTTCGAGATCGAGGCGCGGGTGCCTGCGCGCTATTTGCCGGGGCTGGTGCCGGGTCAGAAAATGATGGCGCGCACCGAGCTTGGCTCAGAGCTTGAGTTGGAGTTGCGCGCGCTCCTGCCTCTGGAGGATCGTGGCACGCGCACGCGTGCGGTGCGCTTCGCGGCACCGGGGTTGAGCGCGCTGGCTGACGCCGCCGTGGGCCAAAGCTGGACCGTGGATGTGCCCGTGGGCGCGCCGCGCGAAATGCTCTCGGTGCCCAAAGACGCGCTGGTCCAAGCGCCCGGCGGCTGGACCGTTTACGTGGCTGAAGAGGGCAAAGCCCAGCCGCGCCTTGTGCAGATCGGCCTGCCCATCGGCGACCGCTACGAGGTTCTGAGCGGGCTGGCCGAGGGTGATGTGGTGGTCGTGCGTGGCAATGAACGCCTGCGCCCCGGTCAGGATATCGCCCCGCAGGAGATCAACTGATGGATTTCATCCGCCACGCGATTGACAGGCCCGTGGCCGTGATGGCCCTTGTGGCCATGGCGATCCTTTTCGGGTTCATCGCGCTCACGCGGATCCCAATTCAGCTTGCGCCCGATGTGCGTAAACCCATCGTCGTGATCGAGACGGTCTGGCCCGGTGCCTCCCCCGCGGAGGTGGAGCGCGAGATCGTCAACCTTCAGGAAGAGGCGCTGCGCGGTCTGGACGGGTTGGAGATCATGACCTCTAGTTCCCAAACCGGGCAGGCGGAAGTGACGCTGGAATTCGGTGTCGGTACGGATATGAGCCAATCGCTGCTGCTGGTCTCAAACCGTCTGGACCGTGTGAGCGGCTATCCCGATGAGGCGTCCGAGCCTTCACTCAACACATCCGGGTCCGATGACAGCCCCATCGCGTGGGTCCTTCTGACCGCGCAGGAGGGCAACACGCGCGAAATGCCAACCTATGGTGATTTCGTCGAGGATGTCATTCAGGACCGGATCGAGCGGATCGAGGGTGTCTCGGCCGTGAACGTGTTCGGCGGCGTCACCCGCGAGCTTCAGGTCGTGGTCGATCCGCGCAGGCTCTCGCTCTACGGGATCACGGTGCCGCAGGTGGTGCAGCGCCTGAGGGCCGAGAACGTGTCTATCTCGGCAGGCGATGTGGACGAGGGCAAGCGGCGCTATGTGGTGCGCACCGAGGGTAATCTCAACACTGTGGACGCGATCCGCTCGGTCGTGCTGCGCTCGGACGCGGGGACGGGCGGGTTTGGCCGGGTCCGTGTGGGCGATGTGGCCGATGTGGCCTTTGCCTATCAAGAGCCCACGACGCGCCTGCGCTTCAAGGGGGAACCGGGGCTGGCCTTCAACATCGTGCGCGAGGCGGGTGCGAATGTGATCAGCGTGATGGAGGAAATCCGTGCGGTTCTGGCCGAGCTGAGTGCGGGGCCCATCGCTGCTGAAGGGCTGAACCTTGAGCAGGTCTATGACGAGACGATCTATATCGACGGCGCGATTGATCTGGTGACACAGAACATCTGGATAGGTGGCATATTGGCGGCGATCATTCTGCTGCTTTTCCTGCGAAGTCCGCGCGCCACATTGGTTGTGTCGCTGGCCATTCCCGTCTCCATCGTGGCCACGTTTGTCGTGATGGCCCTCACCGGGCGCACGCTGAACGTGATCTCGCTGGCGGGCATTGCTTTTGCCGTGGGCATGATCGTGGACGCAGCCATCGTGGTGCTGGAGAATATCTACCGCCTGCGCGAACAGGGGTTGAGCCGCCGCGAGGCCGCTCATAAAGGCGCCAGTCAGGTCTGGGGCGCCATCCTTGTATCGGCCCTCACGACCGTGCTTGTTTTTGTGCCGATCCTGATCATGCAGCTTGAGGCGGGGCAGCTTTTTCGCGACATCGCCGTGGCCATTTCCGTCTCGGTGATCTTGTCGCTTGTGGTGGCGGTGACGGTGATCCCCGCGCTGGCCAGCCGCCTTCTTGCCGGGGGAGAGCAGTCCAAGATGCGCATCTGGGGCGTGGACCACTTCGCGCGCGGCTTCCATGGCATGATCATGGCCTATACGCGGCTCACCGTGCGCTACCGCGCGGCGGGGCTGGTCATGGTCAGCGTGATCGCGGGCGGCGCGGCTGCGCTGAGTATCTTGTTCCTGCCGCGTCTGGAATACCTTCCCGAGGGGAACCGCAATCTGGTCTTTGGCGTGCTCATCCCGCCACCGGGCTACAACCTCGACACAACCGAGACAATCGCCGCCCGGATTGAGACCGTGGCCGCCCCCTTGTGGGAGGCCGCCCCCGCGTTGGAGACCGAAGAGGGCATCCCGACCATTTCCAACTTCTTCTTCGTGGCGCTGCCGGGCTCGTCCTTCGTGGGGGCAGCGGCCATGGACGGGCAACGCGCGGCGGAGCTTATCCCGGTGCTCAGCCAGCCCATCTTTGCCGAGCCGGGCACGTTTGGCTTCATGACACAGCCCTCGCTTTTTGGGCGCGGTGTGGGTGGCGGGCGCGCGATTGAGCTTAATGTCTCGGGGCAGGATTTGAACGAGATCCTTGGCGTTGCAGGCCGGGCGGCGGGGATTGTCAGTCAGATCCTGCCGCGCTCCGCGGGGCATCAGTTCCGCCCCATTCCGGGGCTGGAGCTTGGCGCGCCAGAGGTGCGGCTGATCCCGGACCGGCTCAGGCTGGCGGATGCGGGGCTGGATAGCTCTAGCCTTGCGGCAACAGTGGATGCGTTCAATGACGGGCTGCGCGTGGCCGAGATCACCGTGGGTGCGGAGCGTGTCGATCTGGTGCTGAAGGGCGATCCGTCCGTCTCGGACGCCGCGCGCACGCAGGATGTGGGCAATTATCCCGTGGTCACGCCCTCGGGGCAGATCGTGCCCGTCTCGGCGCTGGCTCAGGTGGTTCTGACCGCGGGCCCCACGGAAATCCGCCACCGCGACAGGCTGAGGACGGTGACGCTTGAAGTGCGCCCCTCCGACGCCCTGCCTCTGGAGGAGGCTGTGGAAATTCTGGAGCGTGACGTGGTGGCCGTGCTGGAGGCGCAGGGCCTTCCTGCGGATGTGCGCATCACCGTCTCCGGCACGGCGGATCAGCTGAGCCAGACATGGTCGGCCATTCAGATCAACCTCGTCGTGGCGCTGGTGATCGTGTTTTTGGTCATCGCGATCCTTTTCGAGAGCTTTGTTCTACCGCTCGTCATCCTCATCTCTGTGCCTGTCGCGGCGGCGGGGGGCGTGGGGGGGCTGGCCCTTCTCAACACCTATCAGATGCAGCCCTTGGATATGCTCACGCTCTTGGGCTTTGTGATCCTTGTGGGGATTGTGGTGAACAACGCGATCTTGATCGTGCACCAATCGCTATACCATTTGCGCGAGGAGGGGATGGAGCCCGTGGACGCCATCGAGGAGGCGACACGCAACCGCATCCGGCCCATTTTTATGTCCACGCTGACCAGCGTGATGGGGATGCTGCCGCTGATCGTGTTTCCGGGCGAAGGGTCGGAGCTTTATCGCGGGCTTGGGGCCGTGGTGGTTGGGGGGCTGTCGATGTCGGCGTTCCTGACGCTGCTGACGGTGCCGCCCTTGCTGCGGCTGGTGCTGCGCAAGCCCGAGGCAGCTGAGGATGCGGTGGGCGCGCAGGCCTAAGTGTTTTGCGAGCCGCTTTAGGCCCGCCGCTCTGCCGCGCGGATGCGAAGGTTTGCGCGGATGAAGGCCGCGATGAAGATCGCGGTCAGCACAAGGATCACGGTCGGCGCGGGCGCGCTGTCGAGGACAAACGCGATATAGACGCCCGCGACACCGGAAAAGAGCGTGACACCCACGGCGATGGGCAGCATCCGCTCAAACCGCTTGGTCAGCAAGAACGCAATCGCCCCCGGCGCGATCAAAAGACCAATCGACAGGATGATCCCCACCGCGGACAGCGTGGACACGATGGTGAGCGAGATCAGCGACAAAAGCCCGTAATGCAGCCATCCCGTGCGCAGCCCCACTGCCTGCGCCTGAATGGGATCAAAGGCGTGGAGCAAAAACTCGCGCCGCTTGGCAAGGATGATCAGGGCGGTGAACGCGGCCACGCCAAAGGCGGTCCAAAGCTCATCCGCGCCCACGCCCAGCATGTTGCCAAACAAGATGTGATCGAGATGCACCTCCGATGTGATCTTGGTGTAGAGCACGATCCCGAAGCCGAACATGCCCGAAAAGACCACCCCCATCACGGTGTCCTGCTTGACCCGGCTGTTTTGCGATAAAAACCCGGTGGAAAGCGCGCAGACCATGCCTGCGATAAACGCTCCGATGATCAGCGGCGCCCCGACGATATAGGCCACGACGATGCCCGGCAGCACTGCGTGGCTAATCGCGTCGCCCATCAAGGACCAGCCGCGTAGCACGAGATAGCATGACAAGAGCGCCGTGGGCACAGAGATGATCGCCATGATTAAAAACGCGTTCTGCATGAAGGCGAATTGGAAGGGTTGGAGGAGCGTCTCCATCACAGGCCCTCAAGCGCTTGGGCCGCGCGGCGGCGCGCGGCGAGGTAGCCATGTTTGGGTGCGAAAAAGAATGCGGCCAGAAACAGAAGCGTTTGCAGGCAGACAATCAGCCCGCCCGTGGCCCCGTCGAGGAAGAAGCTGAGATAAGCCCCGACGAAACAGGTGCCCGCCCCGATGGAGACGCTGAGGACCAACAGTCGCGGAAAACGGTCCGTCAGAAGATAGGCCGTGGCACCGGGCGTCACTACAAGCGCGATCACCAGAAACGCGCCCACGGTTTGCAACGCCGCCACGCAGGATGCCGACAGCAGCGTGAAGAAGATCACCCGCAACAGGCCGGGTCGGAGCCCGATGGAGCGCGCATGGTTTTCATCAAAGAAGGTGACCATGAAGTCCTTCCACTTGGCCGTGAGAATGGCCAGCGTGACAAAGCCGATGATGGCAAGTTGCAGCGTGTCGCCGGGAGTGATGGCGAGAATATTGCCCATCGTGATGGTCTGAATACTGACCGAGGCGGGCGAGAGCGAGACCATGAAGAGGCCGACCCCGAAGAAGGACGTGAAGATAAGGCCGATGATCGTATCTTCCTTCAGCCCCGAGCGTTGGTTGAGGAACAGCATGGTCCCGGCAGCCAGCCCACCAGCCGCGAACGCCCCCAGCGCGAAGGGCAGGCCGAGCATATAGGCCCCGGCGACGCCCGGCACGATGGAATGGCTGAGTGCGTCGCCGATCAGCGACCAGCCCTTGAGCATCAGATAGGCCGACAGAAACGCGCAGATCGCACCGACAAGGGCGCTCACCCACATCGCGTTGAGCATATAGCCATAGGTGAAGGGCAAGGTGAGCGTCTCGATCACTTGGACGCGGCCTTCTTGTCGGGCGGGGTGTCGGCGGACCCGTCGCCTTCATCGCCGTAGACCACGAAGGGCCGCTCGTCGTCGGTGATCACGCGGATCTGGCGCGCATCGTCGTCATCATGCAGGTCCGAGCCACCCAGAACAAAGTGCCTGAGTACGCCGCCAAAGGCCCGCTCAAGATTGGCATGGGTGAAGATATCTTCGGTCAAGCCGTGGGCGATGACCGTGTGTTTGACCAAAATGGTGCGGTCGCAAAACTCAGGGACGGAGCCGAGGTTATGGGTCGAGACCAGCATCACGCGGCCCTCGTCGCGCATCTCGCGCAAGAGCGCGATGATGGCCTCTTCGGTTTGCACGTCAACGCCGGTGAAAGGCTCATCCAGCAAGATCACTTGGCCTTCCTGGGCCAGGGCGCGGGCGAGGAAGACGCGCTTGCGCTGCCCGCCCGACAATTCGCCAATCTGGCGCTGGCGAAAATCGGCCATGCCCACACGCCCCAACGCGTCGGACACCGCCGCATGATCGGCGGCGCGGGGGCGGCGGAGAAAGCCCATATGGCCGTAACGGCCCATCATCACCACATCCTCGACCAGCACGGGAAAGGTCCAGTCAACCTCCTCGGCCTGCGGGACATAGGCGACGGTGTTGCGGCGCAGCGCCTCGCGGGCGGGCAATCCAAGCACGGTGATCTCACCGCGCGCGGCGGGGACAAACCCCATGATCGCTTTGAAAAGCGTAGATTTGCCCGCCCCGTTCACCCCCACTAGGGCTGTGATCGTCCCGGTGGGGATATCGAAGCTGGCATCGGTGAGGGCGGTCGCCCCATTGCGGTAGGTGACCGTGACGCCCTTGGCGGTGATGCCAGCCCCGGCGCTCACTCGGTCAGGCCCTCCGCAATCGTCTCGGCCGTCACGCGCAGCAGATCGAGATAGGTGGGCACGGGGCCATCCGCCTCGGTCAGGCTGTCGACATAGAGCACGCCTGCGTATTGCGCATCCGTTTCGCGGGCGACCTGCTCTGCGGGGGCTTGGGACACGGTGCTTTCGCAGAACACGGCCGGAATGTTGTTCTCGCGCACCCCGTCGATCACGCGGCGCACCTGTTGGGGCGTGCCTGTGGCGTCGGCGTTGATTGGCCAGAGATAAAGCTCGTTCATCTCGAAATCGCGCACAAGATAGCTGAACGCGCCCTCGCAGGAGACAAGCCAGCGCTGCTCTTGCGGGACGGCCATGATCCGGTCGCGCAGAGGGGCGATAGTGGCCGTGATCTCGGCCTTGTAGGCGGCAGCGTTAGCCTCATAAATGGCGGCGTTCTCCGGGTCGTGTTCGACAAATGCGTCGCGGATATTGTCCACGTAAATGAGCGCAGTTTCCAGACCCATCCACGCATGGGGGTTCGGTTTGCCTTCATATTCGCCCGAATTGATGCTCATCGGCTCGATCCCGTCGGAAAGGGTGGCGCTGGGCACGTCCGAGAGGTTGGCGAAGAACTGCTCGAACCATAGCTCAAGATTCAGCCCGTTCCACAGGATCAGGTCAGCATCCTGCGCACGGATGATGTCGCGCGGAGTGGGCTGGTAGCCGTGGATTTCGGCGCCGGCCTTGGTGATGCTTTCAACGATTGCAGCATCGCCGGCCACGTTGCGAGCCATGTCGGCGATGACGGTGAAGGTGGTTATGGCCTTGAATTTATCCTCGTCGGCGGCGGCAGGCATCCAAAGAGTGGCGGCCAAAGCGGCGCCGAGGGCAAGGGGTCTGATCATTGTGGGTGGCTCCTTTAGGGTTGCAAGTCTGGATCTTGATGTAGAGTGGCAGGGGGTGGGTGTAAATAGGAATGAGAACTATTCTCAAAAAAGATATGCGCAAACCTCAGCCGCAAAAGTTTATTCGAGCGCTCAATTAACTTTACGTGGCGCGCTCGCGGCGCTAGCGTTCAGTCCTGCGCCACGCGCAACCATGTAAACAGGGGCGAGCCAATGGCCAGCGGTGCAGATTATTCCATCCTTTTCGAGCGTGTGAAAATCGGCCCCGTCACCGCGCGCAACCGTTTCTATCAGGTGCCTCATTGCAACGGCATGGGCTATGTTAGGCCCCGCGCCGAGGCCGCGATGCGCGGCATGAAGGCCGAAGGCGGCTGGGCCGTTATTGCGAATCAGGAGACTGAAATTCATCCCACCTCGGACCTTTCGCCCTTTGCGGAAGGGCGGCTTTGGGATGCGCGCGATATTCCTGGCCTGCGCCTGATGACGGATGCGGTGCACGACCATGGCGGACTGGCGGCGGTGGAGCTTGCCCATAACGGGCATCACGCGCCCAACCACCTGACACGCGCGCCGGTTTTGGGCGCGTCCGAGCTGTCGCTCGACGTGGCCTTCCCCAAACAGGCCCGCGCGATGGACAAGGCCGATATCAAAGCGCTGCGTGCCTGGCATAAGGCCGCGGCGATCCGCGCGCGCGATGCGGGGTTCGACATCATCTATGTCTATGCGGGCCACCATATGACCATCGCACAGCATTTCCTTTTGCCGCAATTCAATGACCGGATGGACGAGTATGGCGGAACTCTTGAGAACCGCGTGCGGCTGACCCGCGAGCTTCTGGAGGATACGCGCGAGGTGGTTGGCGATACGTGTGGCATCGCCATGCGCCTCGCCGTTGATGAGATGCGCGGCCCGGATGGGATGCAGGCCGCCGAGGAAGGACGCGCCGTCGTGGAGATGCTGGCCGAGCTGCCTGATCTGTGGGACGTGAACGTGGCCGATTGGGCCAATGACAGTGTCACCTCCCGGTTTCAGCAGGCCGAGGGGTATCAGAACGACTACATTTCCTTTGTCAAACAGGTCACGACCAAGCCCGTGGTTGCCGTGGGCCGTATCGGCTCGCCCGACATGATGGCGTCGATGGTGCGCAAGGGGATCGTGGATTTCATCGGGGCCGCGCGCCCGTCGATCTCGGACCCGTTTTTGCCCAAGAAGATCGAAGAGGGCCGGATCGAGGAGATACGCGAGTGTATCGGCTGCAACATCTGCGTCTCCGCTGACAGCCTCAGCGTGCCTATTCGCTGCACGCAAAACCCCACGATGGGCGAGGAATGGCGGCGTGGCTGGCATCCGGAAAAGATCGCGCCCAAAGGGTCTGAGGAGGCGGCGCTCGTCGTGGGCGCGGGGCCTGCGGGGCTTGAATGCGCGATGCAGCTGGCGCGGCGAGGCTATGACGTGACGCTGGCCGAGGCGGGCCCTGAGATGGGCGGGCGGGTGCTGGCCGAATCCGGTCTTCCGGGGCTTGGCGCGTGGAAGCGTGTGGCCGATCACCGGCTTTATGATCTGTCTCAGCGCGGCAATGTGCAGATGTTCACCGGCAGCGCGCTTGGGGCGGAAGAGGTGCTGGAGCTTGGCATCCCCAACGTCTTTATCGCGACGGGCAGCCATTGGCGCGCCGATGGGCGGGGCCGTAACACGCTTGGGGGGTTGGAGACTGATGGCAGCCTGCGGGTCTTGACGCCTGACGATATTATGGCGGGCAAGCGCCCGCCTGCGGGACCAGTGATGATCTATGACGATGATCAGGCCTATCTCGCGGGCGTGATCGCCGAGCTTCTGGCCGCCTCGCATCCTGTGGTCTTCGTTACCCCCGCCAACATGGTCTCGCCTTTCACCGAGCTGACGCTGGAGCAGCACCGCATTCAGCGCCGCCTTATCGAGCTGGACGTGGAGATCATCACCCATCACAGCCTTGCCGCCCTCAAGGCCACGCCGCAAATCGCCTGCTCCTATACCGGGCGGTTGCGTGACATCGCCTGTGCGAGCGTGGTTCTGGTGACCGAACGGGTGCGTGAGACGGCGCTTTATGACAGCCTGCGCGCGCAGGACCACGGGCTGCGCACGCTGTCGCTTATCGGGGATGCGGCAAATCCGGGGATGATCGCGGATGCGGTCTATGAGGGTCACCGCGCCGCACGCAATTTTGAGCGTGACCCGGCTGAGGTGGATGCGGAATTCTTCCGGCGCGAAATGACCGCGCTCAGCGATTAGGAGACATGTGATGGCCAAGGACATGAGTGATCTGGGCGGCTACCGCGAAGGGTTTGCCTTGCCGCGTGCGTTCTACACGGACCCCGCGATTTATGAGCGCGACATCACTTGCTATTGGAACCAAAGCTGGATTTGGGTGGGTCATATCAGTCAGATCCCCAATCCCGGCGATTATTTCCTCTTCGATTATGGCCCCGAGAGCATCATCATCGTGCGCACCCAAAGCGGTGAGGTGCGCGCCCATCTCAACGTGTGCCGCCACCGGGGCAGCCGGGTCTGCACGCAAGGTGAGGGCAACACGCGGCTGTTTGTGTGCCCCTATCACGCGTGGAGCTTTGATCTCGAAGGGAGCCTGCGGGGCGGGCGGGCGATGGGGCCGGATTTTGATCCCGGTGAGTGGGGTCTGTTCCCCGCGCATCTGCGTATATTCGAGGGCCTGATTTTCATCAGCACAGCAGAGACGCCACCCCCGATTGACGCAGGGCTTGAGCAGTTGAAGCCCTTGGCGGCCCCTTTTGATTTGTCCAATCTGAAAGTGGCGCATGAGGCGTCGTACCCGGTGCCCGCCAACTGGAAACTCGCGGTCGAGAATTATATGGAGTGTTATCACTGCGCCCCCTCGCACAAGGAATATGCGCGCAGCCATACCCTGAAAGACCCGCGCGATGTGACCGCCCTGGACCCCGCGCTGAAAGAGCGGTCCCGCGCCATTGGCTTGTCCACAGAAACGGTTCAGGCTGGCGGTGCGACGGCTGTGGCCCCCGGCGCGGATATCTATTGGCGGCGCTATCCGCTCTTTGAGGGGTATGACACCGGCAGCCAGACCGGCAAGGGAGTCGCACCGCTGCTTGGCACGCTCACAGGATATGACGGCGGGGCCACCGATCTTGGCGTGGGCGCGCTCAACAACCTGCTGATCTACGCCGATCACGTGGTCGGCTATCGCTTCGTTCCGCGCGGGCTTCAGGAGACTGACATTCAAGTCGTGTGGTATGTGCGCGGGAACGCGGTCGAGGGGCGCGACTATGACCGCGAGGCGCTCACATGGCTCTGGCACGTCACGTCATTGGATGATGAGCGGATCATCCGCCATAATCAGGCGGGTGTGAACTCGCACCATTTTCAGCCTGGTCCCCTATCGGAAATGGAATGGGGCATAGACGGGTTTTACCGCGGATACCTCGCGTTTCTGCAGCGCTGACCAGACGCTTAAATAACTTAAGGAGAGACCAAATGGACCCGATCAAACCCGAAGACCGCCGCGTGGCCAATATCCACACGGCCGCGTTCACGCCCTTCTACTCGGACGGCAAGATGGACGGCGAAGTGCTGCAACTTGGTGGCGATGCAAAGCTTGGCAAGGGCTTCTACATCTACCGCATGGCCCCCGGCACCACCACCACGCCTCACCAGCATCGCGGGGACGAGGAGTTTTTTATCATTGATGGCGATCTCACCGACAATGATGGCACGGAGTATGGCCCCGGCGATCTGGTGTGGCTTCGTGATGGAACCCAGCACTGCTCAACCACGAAAAATGGTTGTGTGATCGTGGTCTACGAGGTCCCCTGAGCCCGCGCACGAATCGCATCCGCCTGCGCCGGGATAAGCCGGCAGACCAAGGCGAGGGTCGCGTGATGCGCGCTCTCGCGCGTCACACTTGCGGGTGAGACGTGCAGGTGCTGCCAATAGCCGTCCGAGATCGTGTCAATCCACTCGGCCACTTCTGCGATCTCGGCCTCGGGTGCGTCTGGCATAAGCTTGGCACAAATCTGCCGCACCGCTGCTGCGCGGTTGGTGTCAAATTCAGCGGATACGTCGGCATATTGGGGCGTGAATTTTTGCTCGCCCCAGAAGGCAAACCACACGGCCAGCGCTTGCGGGTTGCACACGCGCGGTGAGAAATCCGCACGAATCAGCGACACGATCTGATCCAGCGGATCGTCGCCCGCGCTTGTGATTGCATGCTCCCATGTGCGTTGATAGGCGGCGTAATGCTCGGCCAAGGCGGCGGCCAAAAGCCCCGCCTTGGATTTGAAGTAAAACACCGCCACGCCTTGGCTTAGCCCCGCCTCATTGGCCACGGTGGCCAACGTGGTGCGAGACAACCCGTTGGCCGCGATGGAGCGCAGGGCGGCATCCAAAAGCTGCTGACGGCGCTTGTCGGCATTGGCTTTGCGCTCTTTGCGGGGTCTGTCGGTCGTGGTGCTCATAGCAGGGGCCTTTCTTCGGGGGCCTTGTCCTAATTGATGCGTATCTTTTCACAGTCACAGCGCACTGTCAGCCAGAATAATTTATTTGAGCGCTCAAAAAACTTTACGGGAAGGCCGGAGCACGATAGGTTTTGATCAAATAAGGAGAAATGCCATGCCCGATAGCAACGCCCCCTCGATCGAGACGCTGAACGAGTGGAACCGCACCAATCAATTGCCGCCCTGGGCGTCGATGAATTCGTGGCGCGAAGAGGCCTATCCGATGCTCACCGAAGCGCAGGGCATTTACATGTGGGATGATGCGGGCAAGCGCTTTATCGACGGGCCGGGTGGCATGTGGTGTGTGCAGATCGGATATGGGCGCGCGGAGATGGCCAAGGCGATCTCGGATCAGGTGATGAAGTTGCCTTATAATTCGCCGTGGAGCAGCGCGAGCGAGCCCTCCACTGTGCTTGCGCACAAGATTGCAGAGCGCGCTCCGGGTGATCTGAATAATGTGTTTTTCACAACTGGTGGTTCCACCGCTGTGGATACAGCATTACGCATGGTTCATTTTATGAACAACCGCCTTGGCCGGCCTGAGAAGAAAATGATGATCGCGCGCGAGAAGGGCTATCATGGCTCGACCTATCTTGCGGCGTCTGTGACCGGCAAGGAGCGCGACAAGACCAGCTTTGACGTGGCCCATGATCTGGTGCGCTTTTTGCCAGATGTGAACCCCTATATCCGCCCCGAAGGTATGTCCGTTGAGGCGTGGTGCGATGCAAAGGTGAATGATCTCGAACAGCTGATCTTAGAGCTGGGGCCCGAGAATGTCGGCGGCTTCATCGCCGAGCCGATCCTGTGCTCCGGCGGCGTGATCATTCCTCCCGAGGGCTACCATCGCCGCACGCTGGAGATCTGCCGCAAGCATGACATCCTTTATATCTCGGACGAGGTTGTCACCGGGTTTGGCCGTCTGGGCCATTGGTTCGCCTCTGAGGCGGTGTTCGATATCGTCCCGGATATGATCACCTGCGCCAAGGGCCTCACCTCGGGTTATCAGGCGCTGGGCGCGTGCATCATTTCAGACCGGATCATGGAGCGGATCACCGGGCCGGACGAGAACGTGATGTTCTCCAACGGCTATACCTATTCGGCCCATCCTGTGTCTTGTGCCGCAGCGCTGAAGAACATGGATATCTTTGAGGATGAAGGCATCCTTGAGCATGTCCGCGAGATCACGCCTTACTTTCAGGAACGTCTTCAGGCGCTTACGAAGTTCTCCATCGTAGGCGATGTGCGCGGCATGGGCCTGTTGGGCTGTATCGAGGGCAAGCTGGAGGATACCTCCGGCCTCGCGGCGGACAAAAAGCTGGGCGCGCTTCTGGATGCGGCCTGCGAGCGGCGCGGCCTTCTGGTGCGGCCTTTGATCAACATGGCGGTCTTCTCGCCGCCGCTGATCATCACCCGCGCGCAGATCGACGAGATGTTCGATATTCTTGAAGACGCGCTTGAGGAGGTCACTGAAGCCATGGGGGCGTGACCCTCAGCCTCAGGGCTTGCGCCCTCTGAGATGATGCGGGCAATGCTCGCCCGTCTCAAGAACATGCAGCATGGCGCGCCATGTGATGATGTTATCGTTGAGAAATTCCTCGCCGACGCGGGCAATGAAGTCCGCACGGCGCGTGATATCCAACTCTTCCAGCTCTCCGGTCGCCTTGGCCGTGTACCACGGATTGCGGTTCACGATGCGGATCTGGTCAAAGCCTGCACTCCGCAGCGCCGCATCATATCGAACGGGGCTCGCCATCTCGAAATCCAAGCCCTCGGCTTTGATATAGGCCGCCATTTCCGGTGAGGGCGCGTCGTCATGTGAGATCATCCAGTCCGAGGCCGTGAACCATCCGCCGGGTTTCAGCACCCGGAAAACGTCATGGGCCAGCGCCTCTTTATCGCCTATGTGTATGATCGCATCCTTGGAGAACACGACGTCAAATTGCGCTGGGCCAAAGGGCAGGGGGCCGGGCGCCACTTTCATAATTGTGACAGTGTTTTGGGCGCCTGCCGCTTTGATGCGCGCAGAGGCGGCACTGCACACCGTGTCCTCCACGTCGATCCCGGTGACGTGGCCCGCGCCATACTCCTGCGCCAAAGCCAACGTGATCGCCCCACTGCCGCATCCGATATCGAGCACCGATTTTCCGGTCAGATCAAGACCCTCCAGCACGCGTGCCACCTCCTCGGGGCCGCCGGGCGAAAGGTATCCTTCGCCCCAAAGCTCCTCCAGAAAGGCGGTCATCTGCGCGTCGTAATGCTCATGCTCTGCGGACATCGTCTGTTCCTTACTCTGCGGCCTCCAGCAATGCTGCATTGCGCGTGGCCATTGTGCCGTCTGCTGGCTCATCTTCGCGCAAGACGGGGAAATGATCGCGCAGGATCTCGTGATAGCTGTGCACGCCATATTCCAGATCTGACAGGATGATCCTGTCATAGCCCGAGGAGAACGCCGCCTCCCATGTCCATTCTATCAATTGTTCGTCTTCTTTGCTGGTGATTCTGTCGATCCGCATGCTCAGATAGCGGGCAAGGCGCATCCGGCGGTCCTCATCGGCGCGCTTGTAGCTTGCGCTGCGCTGGATCGTCTCGCCCACGGCCTGCGGGAATTCATGATAGAAAATCACCTGATCGGGGTAAAAACCGAAGACGAGGTTGGGAAACACCCCGACATAGAGCCACGCCCTTGCATGCTCCTCGTCCAGTTTTTCGGGGGGCTGCATGATTTTGAGATAGTTGCGCACGCTCCAATGCCGCCCGCCACCTTCGCGGAACCCACCGTAAGAGCGCGATGTGCCGCCCTCGAACGCCTCGTCATAGTAATTGGGGCCGTAGAGATCATGCAGGCCGGGATGGGCGAGGGGAACGTGATAGCCCTCATTGTCCACATCGCGCACGCATTTCCAATTGGCCGTCATCGGCGTGGCGTCGAACCCATCGCCTGACGGCTGGAGCTGGTCCAGATCATATTGGGCCACCTCGGCATCAAATTTAGCGAGGATTTCGTGCATTTTGGGCTGTGGCCCCGGCAGGAAACGCACAAAGATGAAGCCCTGCCAGACATCCATCTCAATCGGTTTAAGCCCATGGGTCACCGGGTCAAGCTCGGGCAGGGTGCCGGGCTGTGCGGCGCCGCGCAGCGTGCCGTCAAGATTATAGGCCCAGCCGTGGAAGGGGCAGATGATGGCCGATTTGCACGTCCCGCTGGCCTCGGCCACAACGCGCGAGCCACGATGCCGACAGAGGTTGTGAAAGGCGCGCACCGTTCCCTCGCGGTCGCGGATGACCAAGGCCCGCTCGCCGACCGTGTCGAGGGTCATGAAATCGCCTGCACCGGGAATATCGCTTTCGTGGCAGACAAGCTGCCAGTGGCGGCGGAAGAGCTGTTCTTTTTCCATCTCCAGCAATTCCTCGCTGAAAAAGCTCCATGCGGGCAGGCCGCGACGGTCCCAATCATTGGGGATGGGGGCGTTTTGTGTCATGGCGAAATCCGATCTGGCTTTAACTGTTCTGGAGCTTTCTAATTTATTTAAGCGCTCAAACAATAATTGGCAATCCTTTTCGCTAGATGACGCGCTGCTGGCGGAGGATGGGCCGCGTTACGATGGCTCTTGTAGCACTTGGCCCCGCCCTAAGTGATCATGGCGGGCGGCGACCCACCATGCATCCGTGGGTTGGTCGTGGCCCCTATCCGCCCGTCAAAAGCCGCGTGGTGCGTTCGGCCGCCGCCGCACCACGCGCCTCATGAGTGCGCCCCTCGGTGCCTTGGCAAAAATGAAGCGACGGTGCGGGGCTGTAACCGCCGTTTCGCGCCTTGCAAAACCTCGCACCGGACCATAGGTTCTGCGCAATTCAGCGGGGGTCTCCCGCCTGGCACGAAGGAGCATCCTCATGGACGGCGGCGCACTGACACAATTTATCCCACTGATTTTGATCTTTGCGATCATGTATCTCCTTCTCATCCGACCTCAGCAGAAAAAGCTGAAGGCGCATCAGGCCATGGTGCAAGCCCTGCGCCGTGGTGATCAGGTGGTCACCCAAGGCGGCGTGATCGGCAAGGTGTCCAAGGTCAAGGAAGACGACGAGATCGAGCTTGAGATTGCAACCGGCGTCAAGGTCCGTGTGATCAAGACCACCATCGCGCAGGTTCTCTCCAAGACCGAGCCCGCCGAAGGCTGATCCCGGCCTATCCTCTGACATAAAGGCGGCGACATGCTCCAGATCGATCTGTGGAAACGTTTTTGCATCTGGGGTCTTGTCGCCCTTGGGCTGCTTTTGGCAATGCCCAACGGGTTTTACGGACAGGTCGAGCGGCACAATGATGCCGCCGCTGCCATCGAGGCAGGCGAACCGGCAGCCCCGCTGGCCGATGATCTTGCGGGTTGGCCCACCTTCCTGCCGTCGAGCCTTGTAAACCTCGGGCTTGATCTGCGCGGCGGCGCGCATCTTCTGGCCGAGGTGAAGGTCGAGCAGGTCTATCAGGCCCGCGTGGAGGGCATGTGGCCACAGGTGCGCGACATCCTGCGCGACGCGCGCAGCGAGATTGGCACGATCCGTCTTCAGCCTATGGAAGGGGCCGAGCTTCGTGTGCGCCTCAATGAGCGCCCCGATCAGGTGGGTGAGGCCGCGCGCCTTGTCCAATCCATCGCCCAGCCCGTGACCAGCCTCACCGGCACAATGGCCAATGATATCGAGGTCGAGACCGAAGGCGACAGCATCGTGATCCGGCTCAGCGAGGCCGAAAAACGCGCCACCGACGAGCGCACCGTGCGCCAATCGCTCGAAATCATCCGCCGCCGGATCGATGAGGTTGGCACGCGTGAGCCGACAATTCAGCGCCAAGGCTCCGACCGCATCCTCATTCAGGTGCCGGGCATCGGCAGCGCGGCTGAACTCAAAGCCATCATCGGGACCACGGCGCAGCTCACCTTTCAGCCCGTCCTGGGCCGCACCGGCAGCGCCAATGAGCGCCCCGGGCCGGGCAACGAAGTCCTGCCCTCTCTGGATGAGCCGGGCGCGTTCTATATCCTTGAGACAGCACCCGTTGTGTCGGGTGAGGATCTGGTCGATGCCCAGCCCGATTTTGACCAAAATGGCCGCCCCGCCGTCTCTTTCCGGTTCAACCCTGTAGGTGCGCGCGCCTTTGGCGATTACACCGCGCAGAATATCGGCAACCCTTTTGCCATCGTTTTGGATGATGAGGTGATCAGCGCGCCGGTTATTCAAAGCCATATCGCCGGCGGTTCGGGCATCATCACGGGCAATTTCTCGGTGGAGGAAAGCACCAATTTGGCGGTGCTTTTGCGCGCAGGCGCCTTGCCGGCAGAGCTTGTGTTTCTCGAAGAACGCACGGTCGGGCCAGAGCTTGGCGCCGATAGTATCGCGGCGGGTGAGCTTGCGTGTATCGTGGCGTTTGCCTTCGTGCTGGTCTTTATGTTTCTCAGTTATGGCCTCTTCGGGATATTCGCCAACATAGCGCTTATCATCAATGTGGGGCTGATATTCGGCCTTCTAAGTCTGATCGGCGCGACCCTTACCCTGCCGGGGATTGCGGGTATCGTGCTGACCATCGGGATGGCGGTGGATGCCAACGTGCTGGTGTTTGAGCGCATACGCGAGGAGGCCAAGACCGCCAGAGGTCCTGCCCGCGCCATCGAACTTGGCTATGAAAAGGCGCTGAGCGCCATCACCGATGCCAACATCACGACGTTCATCACTGCCGTGATCCTCTTCGCCATGGGCTCCGGGCCGGTGCGCGGCTTTGCGATCACGCTGGGCCTCGGCATCATCACCTCGGTCTTTACGGCCATCTTCGTGACGCGCTTGATCGTGATCATTTGGTATGAGCGCAAACGCCCCAAAACCTTGCTTCAGGGGCGTTATCTGCGCCTCGTGCGGCAGGACACCAGCTTTGATTTTTTCAGCCGCTGGCGCATGTGGCTTGGTGTGGCGGGCGTTCTGATCACCGTGGCGTTTGGCTCGTTCCTGATTCAAGGCCTGAATTTCGGCATTGATTTCAAGGGCGGCACCACGCTTAGAACACAAAGCGAGCAGCCCGTGGATATCGGGCAATACCGTGACAGTATCGCGCCCTTGGAGCTTGGGGACATCTCCATCACCGAGGTGTTCGACCCAAACTTTGGCGATGATAAAAACGTGGCCATGATCCGAATTCAGGCGCAGGAGGGGGAGGAATCCGTCTCGCCAGAGATCATCCAAACGGTTGAGGATGCGTTGGCTGTTCAAGTCCCGGATATTCAGTTTACCTCCGTTGAAAGTGTTGGCCCCAAAGTGTCGGGCGAGTTGATAACGGCGGCGGCGATTGCCGTGGTTCTCGCGATCGGCGCGGTGCTGATCTACATCTGGATGCGGTTTGAATGGCAATTTGCGCTGGGTGCGGTGGTTGCCCTCGTCCACGATGTTGTGCTCACAATCGGGATCTTCTCCGAGCTACAGATTCAGTTTGACCTGGCCATTATCGCGGCACTTCTCACGATCGTAGGCTACTCGCTCAACGATACGGTGGTTGTCTTTGACCGCGTGCGTGAGAACCTGCGAAAATTCAAGAAACGACCCTTGGCCGAAGTTCTCAACGTGTCGATCAACGAGACGCTCAGTCGGACCGTCATGACCTCGGTGACCACGCTTCTCGCGCTTCTGGCCCTCTTCGTGCTCGGTGGGGATGTGATCCGGGGCTTTGTCTTTGCGATGATCTGGGGTGTTCTGGTGGGGACGTATAGCTCGGTCTTTGTGGCCTCCACGGTCCTTTTGTGGCTGGGCGTGACGCGCGATTGGTCCAAGCCGGATAACACCAACGGTAATCAGTTTGCTAACGTAGATGCATAATGCTTGACGCCTTGATCGCGGTACTGGCCACGCCGGGCTTTGGGTGGCTGGTGCTAGCGATCTCGGTCGCGGGTATTGTGCGCGGCTTCACGGGCTTTGGCACGGCTTTGATTTTTGTCCCCGTGGCAGGGCTTTTCCTGCCTGCGGCCCATGTGATCGCCACGATTACCATGACAGGCATTGCAAGCACGGCGGCCCTTTTGCCGCGCGCGTGGCGACATGCGAGCCACCGCGAGGTCGGGCTGATGGTGCTGGGCGCGCTGCCGACTGTGCCGCTTGGCCTGATGGTGATGGACAGTCTTGAGGGCCTAACAGTCCGCTGGATCGTGGCGGGGATCGCGGGCGCCACTCTTCTGGCGCTTGTCTCTGGCTGGCGCTACAGCGGCACAGTTACGCGCCCTGGCCTTGTCGCCATCGGTGCGGCGGCGGGGCTGGCGGGGGGCATGACGGGCCTGACGGGGCCGGTGGTGATCCTCTTTTATCTCGCGGGACAAGCGGGGGCGCAGACGGTGCGGGCCAATACGATCCTCTTTCTCGCGGGGCTTGATGTCGTGGTTGTGAGCAACCTGCTGTTGCGCGGTTTTGCGGGATTTGAGGTGATCTGGCTGGCCCTCGCCCTTGCTGTGCCCTATTTTATCACCAGCTTGATTGGTCAGGCCCTCTTTGATCCGGCCCGCGAGACCCTTTATCGGCGCGCGGCGCTGGGTGTTATCGCGCTGGCGGTGCTGAGCGGTCTGCCGGTTTGGAGCTGAGACCAAAGCCCAAGGAGCGCGTTGATGCAATTGCACGAGATCACCTTCACGGAAGCCACTCCGATTGACGGCTACGGCCCCGGATTTTTTCGTATCGCGGGGCAGATTATCGAGGGTGCAGCCTGTGTGGCCGCCGAGGGCGCGGGCCCTTGGGGCGGGTTTCAGGACACCGGGCCCCTCTTGGCGTTGCGCGGTGAGGTGGATGTGATCTTCATCGGCACAGGAGCCGAGATTGCCCATATCCCCGCCCCCTTGCGCGCAGCGCTTGAAGAGGCCGGGATGGGAGTCGAGATCATGAGCTCTCCCGCCGCCTGCCGGACCTATAACGTGCTGCTGTCCGAAGGGCGGCGCGTGGCGGCGGCAATCCTTCCGGTCTGAAGGGGCAAAGCCTTTCGCGCCGCAGCGCTTTGGGATAGGGCAGGGCAAATGACGCTTACCGTTCAGGATATCAGCGTGGCGCGCGGAGGCATCGCGGTGCTTGAAGGGATCAGCTTTACGCTGAGCCCCGGCCATGCCCTTGTGCTGCGTGGTCCCAACGGGGCGGGCAAGACGACCCTTCTGCGCACAATCGCGGGGCTTCAGCCTGCGCTCAGCGGCCAGATCGCAGCACCCGAGGGTGGCTTGGTCTATGCGGGCCATGCGGACGGGATCAAACCGACACTCACCGTGGCCGAGAACCTCGCCTTTTGGGCGCAAATCTTCGGCACGTTCGGTATCGACGCAGCCCTCGCCGCTTATGAGTTGACCCCGCTTGCGGACCGTGCGGCAGGTGCGCTCTCAGCCGGGCAAAAGCGCCGTTTGGGCCTTGCGCGGTTGCTCGTCACAGGCCGCCCGCTCTGGGTGCTGGACGAGCCGACAGTGTCGCTGGATACCCATGCCACCGGGCTTTTTGCCGCCGCCATTCGCGCGCATCTGGCGGGCGGTGGTGCGGCTCTCATGGCCACCCATATCGACCTTCGGCTCGCCGAGACAGCCATTCTCGATATCAGCCCCTTCCGCGCCTCCGCCGCCGTGCTCGACAGCTTTGACGAGGCGTTCTTGTGATCGCGCTCCTTACCCGTGATTTGCGGCTTGCCCTGCGCACGGGCGGCGGTTTTGGCCTCGGCCTCGCGTTTTTTCTGATCGTGGTGGTCATGGTGCCCTTCGCCGTTGGCCCGCGCGCCGACCTTTTGTCGTCCATCGCCAGCGGAGTGCTTTGGATCGGCGCGCTTCTCGCCTGCCTCTTGTCGCTCGACCGGATCTTCGCGCTGGATTGGGAGGATGGCTCGCTCGATCTGCTGGCCACTGCACCTTTGCCGCTCGAAGGGCTGGTCTCGGTCAAGGCGTTCGCCCATTGGCTCACCACGGGCCTGCCGCTGGTGGCTGCGGCCCCTGTGCTGGCCGTCATGCTCAACCTGCCGCCGCAAGGGTTCTTCCCGCTGATCCTCTCGCTTCTCTTGGGTACACCCGCGCTTAGCGTCATCGGCACGTTCGGGGCCGCGCTCACCGTGGGGATAAAACGTGGCGGATTGCTCCTCAGCCTTCTGGTTTTGCCGCTTTACGTGCCTACATTGATCTTCGGGGCCGAGGCTGCGCGCCGTGGTGCCGAAGGCCTGAGCATCACGACCCCGCTCGCGTTCCTTGCGGGCATCACCTGCGGCACCATAGCCCTCTTGCCCTTCGCGTCTGCGGCGGTATTACGGATCAACCTGCGCTAAGCGCACATAAGGGAGACACCATGGCCTCGCTCTGGGAATATGCGAACCCAAAGAAGTTCATCGCGACATCGGACCGCGTGCTGCCCTATTTGGGTGGGCTTGCCTTGGTGTGCCTCGTGGTGGGCCTCGTGTGGGGCTTTTGGTTTACGCCCGAGGATTTCCGCCAAGGCCATAGCGTCAAGATCATCTATCTGCATGTGCCCTCCGCCTTCATGGCGATCAACGCGTGGATCATGATGCTGGTGGCCTCGCTTATCTGGATCGTGCGGCGGCACCATGTCAGCGCGCTGGCCGCCCGCGCCGCCGCCCCTGTGGGCGCGGTGATGACGGTGATCGCGCTGGCCACGGGTGCGATCTGGGGACAGCCCATCTGGGGCACATGGTGGGTCTGGGACCCGCGCCTGACCTCGTTCCTGATCCTGTTTTTGTTTTACCTCGGCTATATCGCGCTCTGGGCGGCGATCGAGGATGATGATACTGCCGCCGATCTCACGGCGGTCCTTTGCCTTGTCGGGTCGGTCTTTGCCCTGCTCAGCCGCTATGCCGTGATCTTCTGGAACCAAGGTCTGCATCAGGGCGCAACGCTCAGCCTCGATAAGGAAGAGAACATCGCGGATGTGTTCTACTTTCCGCTTCTGGTCTGTATCGCGGGCTTCGTGCTCTTGTTCGTCGCCTTGGTGCTCTTGCGCACCCAAACCGAAATTCGGGCCCGCCGTATGCGCGCCTTGCAAGCGCGGGAGCGTCTGGGATGATGCCTGACCTTGGTAAATACGCGGTCGAGGTGCTCTCGTCCTATGCGGTCACGCTGGCAATGATCATAGCGCTTGTCTGGATCTCCATGGCGCGCGCGCGCCGGGTGCGGGCCGATCTCAGCGCGCTTGAAAAGCGGGTCCGCGGCAATGGGTAAAGTTTCGCCCCTGATGATGGCCCCGCCGCTCATCTTCGCGGGACTTGCGGCCCTGTTTTTTTATGGCATGAAATACGGCGATCCCAACGCCCTGCCATCGGTCTTTATAGGAGAGCCTGCACCGCCTGTGCCGTCCGAGCCCCTCGCGGGCCGTGTGCATCTCACCGATGACATGCTGCGCTCGGGCGAGGTCACGGTTGTCAATTTCTGGGCCAGCTGGTGCCCCCCCTGCCGGGCAGAGCATCCCTATCTTTTGCAGATGCAGGCCGAGGGTATCCGCGTCGCGGGCATCAATTTCAACGACACGGCCGCGCAGGCAAACCGCTACCTCGATGGCTCCGAAGACCCGTTTATCGGCATCGGGTATGACCCGTCAGGGCGCGCCTCCATCAACTGGGGCGTGACGGCCCCGCCTGAGACATTCATCGTCGATGGCGACGGCACGGTGCTCTACAAATTCACTGGCCCGCTGGTGGGCAGTGATCTTGAGCAACGCTTCCTGCCCGAGTTGAACAAGGCGCTGGGCCGAGAGTAGAAATGCAATCAGGGCGGGCAGTTTATCCACAGACGCTCGCACTCTGAGATCACATTACAAACTACAATGTTGCTCCGCCACAGGCCCTGTCGCGGGACAGGCCACTGGCTCTTCGCTGCCGGAATGAGCGCCGAAAACGGCCAGAAGGGTTAGGATCGCGGCCTGCACCGAGATAAGAATCCTACGCATTGCTCTGCCTCTTTTTTCTCCCTCAAGAGCGCAGATCCCAGATTCTGGGAAGGGTGATAATGCGCGCGCCTTCCCCCTAACCGGCGCAGATCGGCGGAAATCCGGGCGCAAGGTGAGGCCGCGGGCAAAATCCTGCTCAAATCGGGTTAGCTAAAGCGTTCCGCCAAAACCCTGAACCACAGCTTTTGGCGGAACGCTGTCCAAGACATGAGCGGTGCACGCGCATCGCCTTTATCTGATGGCCCAGGTGAAAGGCGTGACGCTTTAGGCCCCGCAATTTACCGCCCGTCAAAGAAAAAGCGCCCGCAGAGTGATCCACGGGCGCTTCGTCAAAGTCTTGGTGTTTGGCGCGCTCAGGCGGCCTTTGCCAGATTGCGCAGCACGTAATGTAGCACGCCACCATGCTCAATATACTCAATCTCGATCGCCGTATCGATCCGGCATTTGAGCGTGATTTCCTTCACAGTCCCATCCGCCATGGTGATGGTGCAACCGACTTCCTCAAGCGGCTTGATCGTGTCGAGCCCGTGGATCGAGACGCTCTCTTCCCCGGTCAGGCCAAGCGTCTTGCGCGTGTCGCCGCCGGTGAACTCAAACGGGATGACACCCATCCCCACCAGATTGCTGCGGTGGATACGCTCGAAATTCTCGGCAATCACAGCTTTCACACCCAAAAGTGCCGTGCCCTTGGCGGCCCAATCGCGGCTGGAGCCCGCGCCATATTGCTCACCGCCAAACACAACCAGCGGCGTGCCATTTGCCTGATGGGCCATAGCCGCGTCAAAGATCGCCATCTCGGAGCCGTCCGGCCCCTTCGTATAGCCGCCCTCAACCCCGTCGAGCATCTCGTTGCGGATGCGGATATTGGCGAATGTGCCGCGCATCATCACCTCGTGGTTGCCCCGGCGCGAGCCGTAGGAGTTGAACTCCCGCACAGGCACTTGCCGCTCCAGCAGGTATTGCCCGGCAGGCGTGGTGTCCTTGAACGACCCCGCTGGTGAGATGTGGTCGGTCGTGACCATATCGCCCAGAAGGGCCAGAACACGCGCGTCCTTAATGTTGCTGATCGTGCCCGGCTCGGCGGCCATCCCCTGAAAATAGGGCGGGTTCTGCACGTAAGTGGATTGCGGGGGCCAATCGTAAGTCTCGCCCTCGGAGGTCTCGACTGCCTGCCATTTTTCGTCGCCGGTAAAGACCGAGGCGTATTTCTCGACAAATGCCTCGCGTGTCACCGTGGCCTCGACCAACTCGGCAATCTCGGCCTGTGTGGGCCAGATATCCTTGAGATACACGTCCGTGCCTTCTGGTGTCTGTGCGATGGGATCATGGGTCAGATCAATATCCATCGTGCCCGCCAGCGCATAGGCCACCACGAGCGGCGGTGAGGCAAGATAGTTGGCGCGCACATCGGGGCTGATCCGCCCCTCGAAGTTGCGGTTGCCAGACAGGACAGACGTGGCCACCAGATCGCCCTCGGCAATCGCCGCCGACAGTTCCTTTTGCAGCGGGCCGGAATTGCCGATGCAGGTGGTGCAGCCATAACCCACAAGGTTAAAGCCAATTTTATCAAGGTCTTCCTGAAGACCCGCTGCCTCAAGGTAATGCGACACAACCTGAGAGCCGGGCGCAAGCGAGGTTTTCACCCACGGCTTGCGGTCCAGACCCAAAGCAGCCGCCTTGCGCGCCACAAGGCCCGCGCCGATCATCACATAAGGGTTCGACGTGTTGGTGCAGGACGTGATCGACGCGATCACAACATCGCCGGAGCTGAGCGTATACTCCTCGCCCTCCACGGCGACTTCCTTGTGCATGGGGCGTTTGAACGTCTCTTTCATCTCGCGGGTGAAGGCGGTCTTGGCATCTGTCAGCGCTACGTAATCTTGCGGGCGTTTGGGGCCGGAGATCGCGGGCACGATGGTGCCCATATCTAGATGCAGCGTGTCGGTATAGATGGGCGCGTAATCATCGCCGCGCCAGAAACCGTTCTCCTTGGCATAGGCCTCGACCAGTTGCACACGCGCCTCATCGCGGCCCGTATTGCGCAGGTAGCGCAGCGTCTCGCCGTCAATCGGGAAGAAGCCACAGGTCGCGCCATATTCCGGCGCCATGTTGGCGATCGTCGCGCGGTCCGCGAGCGGCAGACTGTCCAGCCCCGCGCCATAGAATTCCACGAACTTGCCGACCACGCCGCGCGCGCGCAGAAGCTCCACCACCTTCAGGACCAGATCGGTCCCGGTGGTGCCTTCCATCATCTTGCCTGTCAGCTCAAAGCCCACAACCTCGGGGATGAGCATCGAAATGGGCTGACCGAGCATGGCCGCCTCGGCCTCAATGCCGCCCACGCCCCAGCCCAAGACGGCCGCGCCGTTCACCATGGTTGTGTGGCTGTCCGTGCCCACGAGGGTGTCTGGATAAGCCACCTCGGCCCCGTTCTGATCCATATCGGTCCAGACGGTTTGCGCCAGATATTCAAGGTTCACCTGATGGCAAATCCCGGTGCCGGGGGGCACGACGCGGAAATTGTTGAACGCGCCTTGGCCCCATTTCAGGAACTGATACCGCTCCATATTCCGTTCATATTCACGGTCCACATTCAGCTGAAACGCGCGCGGGTTGCCAAACTCGTCGATCATCACCGAATGGTCGATCACCAGATCGACGGGGTTCAGCGGGTTGATCTGCTCGGCCTTGCCACCCAACGCCACGATCCCGTCGCGCATCGCCGCGAGATCCACGACAGCAGGCACCCCGGTGAAATCCTGCATCAACACGCGTGCGGGACGATAGGCAATCTCGCGTGGGTTCTTGCCACCGGCGGTGGCCCATGCGGCAAAGGCGCTGATGTCATCCACGGTTACGGTCTTGCCATCTTCAAAGCGCAGCATGTTCTCCAGCACGACCTTCAAAGCGGCGGGCAGGCGGGAGAAATCCCCCAGGCCCGCCTCGGTCGCGGCATTGATAGAATAATAGGCGAGGCTTTGGTCCCCGACGGTGAGGGTCTTGCGGGTTTTGGCGGTGTCATGTCCGACGGTGATGGGCATTGAGGCATCCTTTTGGCTGGTGCGATCTGGCTTTGATATGCTTCTCGCGCATTTGAAATATCCGTTCAAGAGCGCGGTTACAGTTTTTGTATACTATTGCACACAATTTATCAATTCTTACAGAAACTCACTAGTGAATGACGATTCCTTGATTGGTCTTTGCGCCAGAAGCTGCCTAAATGGAGGTGGCGGATACGCGCCAGTAGAACGAAAGTTTCCCCATGCGGTTTTTGATCTCGCTGATTCTTGCCCAATTCTTGCTCCTCTCGCCCGCAATGGCGCAGGAGCAAACAGCCGCGCAACGGCCTGTGCTGGTTGAGCTTTTCACATCTCAGGGCTGCTCGTCCTGCCCGCCTGCCGACGCACTTTTGCATGACCTGGCCAAGCGGGATGACGTGATCGCGCTAGCGCTGCATGTCGATTATTGGGATTATATCGGCTGGAAGGATGTCTTCGCCAAGCCCGCCCATTCCAAGCGCCAGACCGCCTATGCCCATGCGGGCGACCGGCGCACACGCTACACGCCGCAGATGATTGTGAACGGGGCCGACCATGTGGTTGGCAACCGGGTCAAGGATGTTACAGCTCTGGTAGATCGCCACGCGCGCGTGGCGCCCAAAGTGGCGTTGGAGCTGACCCGCACAGGCGGACAGGTGACGATTGATGCGCGCGCTCTGGAGCCGCTCAAAGGCCCTTTGGTGGTGCAAGTCGTGCGCTACTCCCCTGAAAATTCGATCAAAATCACCCGTGGTGAGAATGCAGGGCGCACGATCAATTATGCCAATGTGGTGACGGACCTCACAGAGATTGGCACATGGGATGGACGTACGCCGCTGAGCCTTAAGGCGCGGGTGGGAGAGAGCAGCCCGATTGCCGTGATCATTCAATACGCGGGCCACGGCGCTGTTGAGGCGGTGGCGAGCCTACGCTGATTTATCCGCGATTTGCGCCGCGCGCCGCGCGCCCCGCTCGGCCATATGGCCGGTGCCGTCTTTCCAACGGCGATGAATCCAGAACCATTGATCAGGATGCGCGCGCACCTGCGCCTCAAGCCGGTCGTTGAATTCCTGCGTCATCGTGATTGCATCAGACGGCTCAATCGGGGCCTCAACGACAACCTCAAAGCTCAGCCCATCGGGCTGGCGAATGCCCCAGACGGGCACCAAGGGCGCGTCGAATTTCAGCGCAAGCTCTGCTGTGACGAGAGAGGTCAGCGCGGGCTGCCCGAAAAACTGCAACGGCACGCCATCATGTGCGTTGAGGTCGTTGAGAATCGCCAAAACCCCGCCACCACGCAAGTGTTTTACCATCTGGACCATCCCGCGCTTGCCCTGCGCGAACATCGGCTGGCTCAGCGCGTTCATCGCATCGGCGTAGTGGCGGTTGAAAAAGCGATTCTTTAGTGGGCGGTAAAATCCGCCCATCTCAAACCCATGTTCTATCATAGCCACCCTTGCGGCGTTAAAGCTGCCGAAATGCCCGGTCACGAAAACCACGGGGCGCCCTTCGGCGCGCGCGGCACGGATCGCGTCAAGCCCGGGGCCGGAGACGGGCGAGTGGCGTGCGCGCGCGGTGAAGGCGCGGGTCGAATACATCTCGATAATGTTGCGCCCGGCATTGTCGGGCACCGTGCGTATCAGGCGGCGCATGTCCGCCTCGGGCATGTCGGGCATCACCAGAGCAAGATTTTCGCGCACCCGCCGCGCGTATCCCGCCACTGGAGCAACCAGACGCGTGGTTAACCATCCCATGGTCGGGATGCGCCAACGATAGGGCAGGATTTGTGCCAGCCCAATGAGCGCGCGCAGCACAAGGTTCACGCAATACTCGCCGATCCGTTGGGGCAGGGGGTCGTTGGCGGGGCTCATTTGGGCGATACTCACGGGCGGGTTGGGAGGCTGACGAGGCTCACACATAGGCGTCCCGGCGCGGGCAGGCAAGCTTAGCCGCCGGGCGCGCGCGGCAGGCCGGCCCCGATCATCGCGTCACGGGTGACAAGTGCGGCGAGCGCGCCCTCATCCATACCGTCGCTGCCCGCAGGGCGCGCGGGCAGCACGATATAGCGCATGTCGGCGGTGCTGTCATGGACGCGCAAGCGGGTCGTTTCGGGCAGCTCCACCCCGAATTCGCGCAGGACCGAGCGCGGCTCCTTCACCGCGCGCGAGCGGTAGGCGCGCGTTTTATACCAATCGGGCGGCAGGCCCAGAAGGTTGCGCGGGTAGCACGAGCAAAGCGTGCAAACGACGAGGTTGTGGGTGTCGGCGGTGTTCTCCACCGCGATCAGGTTGAGCGGCCCGATGTCAAATCCCATTTCCTGGCTGGCCGCGCCCGCATCCGCCAAAAGCCGCGCCTTGAAGGCAGGATCAGTCCACGCGCGGGCGACTACAGCGGCCCCATTTGCAGGGCTGCGCCCATCCATCACGTCGATCTGTGCCGCAATTTCGGCGGGGCTCAGCACACCCTTTTCGATCAGCAATTCGCGCACTGCGATTTCCATGGTCTGAAAATAGCTCAGTGGCGTGTCGTTATCCGTGCGAAACGGATGGCCCGACGGGCTCAAATGGTCATGCGGGTGATCATGGGGCATCGGGGAGCCTCTCCAGCCAGTGTTCGTATATTTCGGCTTCGACGAAGTCCTGCGGCGCTTCGGCCTCCGCGCCCCAAAGCTCGGCCATGGTAAAGCGCACGCGGTAGAGGTTTTTGGGCGCGGCGGGCAGGGCATAGGCCAGTTGCTCAGGGTTCTTGAAGGGGCCAAGGCTCCGCTCAATCTCGCCTGTCTTGCCGCGCAAATAGAAAGGCGCGCGCACATGGCCAGGCGGCATCATGGCCTTGACGCGCACGCGCTCAGCCATCCTTGACGCTCGCCTCACCATAGCTTGGGCCGCGCGCCTTGATCTGCTCCATCCGCGTGCCGAGCTCTTCTATGGAATAGACCCCTGCCTCGATCAGGTTCTGGTTCACGGCTGCGATCCAGCGTTCGTAATATGTATGGTTTTCAAAGGCCTCAGGGCCCATATCCTCCAGCGCGCGGCGCAGGCCATCCACGGTGAAATGGCCCTTGGTGCCGCACAGGATCATCAGCGCGTCCACGCGTTTTTCCCAAATGGCAAAGTCATGCCCGTCCTTCGGCACCTCCCCAGCGGGAAGGCCCCCCATATCGTGCCAGCGGCGTCCGTCCATCTTATCCATAGGGCCGAGCCTAGGAGCGACGCGCGGGCCTGTCTACCGCTATTGGGCTGCGGCCTCCTCTTGGTCTTCGTCCTTTTGCACGAAAGTGATCTCACCCGCCGCTGCCAATTGCCGGATGCCGTTAACGACTTGCGTCATGGCCTCCTCGCCCTCTTTGGGGCGCACGCGGCCCATTTCCGCGATCTCCTCGCGCAGGGATTCGGCCATGCGTTTGGACATGTTCTCAAGGATGAATTCTGCCACATGGGCCAGATCGCCCGCCTGTGCTGCGGCCAGCGCAGTGACCAGAACCGCCTGATCCACGCCGCGGATCGCATTAGGCACATCCGTGGGCTTCAATCGTTCGGGAACATGAATAAAGGTGAAGATGGCCTTGCGCACGCGCAGGGCAAAACCCTCGTCTTCCTCGTCCAGCCCGCTCAGCACCGCATCGCGCAGCGCCGATGTGGAGGAGTTGAGGATCGCGCCGATCCGCTCCACAGGCCCATCGTCAAACGCCACTTCGGGCCGGTCAGCCAGCTGCGCGGCCAGCGATAGCCCGATGCGGTCCACTGCATCCGGTGTCACATTACCTGTCTGACCAACCGCAAATGTGAGCCGCCGGGCCTTGTCGCCCGGTATCCGGCTCAGCAAATCAGCGGCGCGCGTCACGTCCAGTTTGGAGAGCATGACAGCGGCCACTTCGGTGCTTTCCGCCGCGATAATCGGCACCAGATCATCCAGATCCGCCGCGCGCACCTGCTCCCAGGGGTCGCCAAACTGCCGCACGCCCGCCTCGCGGCGCAGCCTTGCGGCGGTTTGCGGGCTGATCCGCCCGTTGAGCGCGCTGAGCGCACCCGCCATGCCATGCGGAAAGGTAAGCCCCATCGCTTCCAATTCAGTCGCGAACTCGGCCACGACCGCGATCAGTGTTTCGCGGTCTACGTAGCGCATGCTGCCCATCTGCGTTGTCAATGTTCCCTGCAAATCGTCCGGCAGTTCGGCAATCGGGACATCCGCGCCTTCGTTCAGCAAAAACCGCACGATTATTGCCGCCTTTTGCTTGCGCGTGAGTCGGGAAGCAGCGGAGGCCTGAGCGGGCGGCGGCGCTATTCGGGCAAGGGGAGATGATTGGGCCATTCGGTCCTCGTTAAGGCTTTGGCTCAATCTAGCTTGTAACTGGTGAACAAATCTCTAAGCCGACCCGGTCATTTGCCATGGGTTGGCCGAAAAAGGCCGGAGCACCGCCCCGGCCTTAAACAGTTTCAATAGCTGTAGGTCGCGCCGGTTGACAGGGCGCGGGCCAGCGCCTCCTCCGGCCATGTGCCGGTGTCGCCCGAGGCGCGGATCGCATTCAGTTGCACGCGGGCCTCGACGAGCTTTCCCTGCTCCACAAGGGCTTGACCCATGTAGGAGCGCGCGAGCGAATTGTCAGGATTGGCTTCAAGCGCCTTTGCGTAATAGGCCATTCCACTCGGCACATCACCCAGCTTGCGCTCGGTAAAGCCCCAATAGGTCAGCACGCGATCGTCGGTTTGATCCGGCATCGCGGCAAGCACCTTTTGCGCATTCTCATATTGGCCAGCATAAGCAAATTCGCGCACCGCACCGTAGAGCGTATCTGCGTCCAGCCCTCCGCTCTGCGGGTTGACGCACGCCCCTTTGCCACTGTCCCAAACCTGCCCGTTCGAGCATGTCTTGGTCGTCTCGGTGGGGGTGGGTGGAGCGCTGCTCCCGCCGCCTGCCGCAAAGGCAAGGCCGGGGGTCAGACATGCGGCCACTATCAGGTATCTTATCATCGTGCCATCCTATCGTTTGTCCATGTTTATGGACGGTAAGATGACGCGAGAAACGCGTTCGGCCAGTCACAATTGCGCGTGCTGGCCGAACCGTTGATATCAGCTGCTGGCGACGGGCACGCATGTGCCGGTGGCGGCATCGAAGCTGCTGCCTGTCGCGCAGGACATGGCCTGCTCGCTTTTGCCGTAATTGCAGGTTTTGGCCACTGCGATACCCGGCACCATGGCAAGGGCGAAGGCGGCGGTCAGGATCTTGGTCTTCATGATCGTCTCTCCTTTTTGCTGTCTAGGAGTCACAATATATCCCAAATCCGCCGCGCGGCAAAATTATCTGAGCCGGCCCGCGCCCCTATGGCGCAATTTAGCTGTCTTCGCCGAAAACACGGGCAAAAATCGTGTCCACATGCTTGGTGTGATAGCCCAGATCGAATTTCTCCTCGATCTCATCGGCGCCAAGGGCGGCCACGACATCTGCGTCATTCAAAAGCTCTTGTTTGAAATCGCAGCGATGCTCCCAGACCTTCAGCGCGTTGCGCTGCACGTAAGTATAGGCATCCTCGCGGCTGACCCCCGCTTGGGTGAGGGCCAAAAGCACCCGCTGGCTCATCACGAGGCCGGGGAATTTGTTCATGTTCTCAAGCATATTGTCGGGGAAGATCAGCATCTTGTCGATCACGCTGGTGAGACGCGCCAGCGCGAAATCAAGCGTGATCGTGGCATCGGGGCCGATCATCCGCTCCACGGAGGAATGCGAGATGTCCCGCTCATGCCAGAGGGCGACATTCTCCATCGCGGGGATGACGGCCGCGCGGACCATGCGGGCAAGGCCGGTGAGATTCTCGGTGAGCACGGGGTTCTTCTTGTGCGGCATGGCCGATGAGCCTTTTTGGCCCATCGAGAAAAACTCAGCGCCTTCGAGCACTTCCGTACGCTGCATGTGACGGATTTCAATCGATACATTCTCGATGCTGGAGGCTACAACGCCTAGCGTGGCGAAGAACGCGGCATGACGGTCGCGCGGGATGACTTGCGTGCTGATTGGCTCGGGCACGAGGCCAAGCTTGTCGCAGACATGCTCCTCGACCGCAGGATCGACATTTGCGAATGTGCCGACCGCGCCGGAAATGGCGCCCGTGGCCACCTCGGCCCGTGCATCGCGCATCCGCGAAAGGTTGCGGTCCATTTCGGCGTAAAAGCGCGCGAATGTGAGACCCATCGTGGTGGGCTCCGCATGGATGCCGTGGCTGCGCCCGATGCGAATTGTGTCTTTATGCTCAATCGCGCGGCGCTTGAGCGCGACTAGAAGCCCTTCGAGATCGGCGATAAGAAGATCGGCGGCGCGTGTCAGTTGCACGTTGAAACATGTGTCGAGTACGTCAGAACTGGTCATGCCCTGATGCACGAAACGGGCCTCGTCCGCGCCTACATGCTCGGCCAGATGGGTCAGGAAGGCGATGACGTCATGTTTGGTGACGGCCTCGATCTCATCAATGCGGGCCACGTCAAATGTCACATCCTTGGCCTTCCACACGGCTTCGGCGTTTTCGCGCGGGATCACACCCAGGTCGGCCATCGCGTCGCATGCATGGGCCTCGATCTCATACCAGATGCGGAATTTCGTCTCGGGCGACCAGATGGCGACCATTTCGGGGCGGGAATAACGGGGAATCATATGCGTCATGGCCTTTACTTTGGGGCGGTTGTGCGCGGTTTAGGCCTTTGCGACGCGCGCAGCAAGGCGGGCGCCCTGATCTGGGACGTTTGGTCCCGCCGCTTCCGCTGGATTTGGGTATTTTTGACCAAGAAAAAGCAGGGGCCGCGCGGTTTAGCCCATTTGGGTCACGATATGCGCGCTGGCCTCCAGCGTGCGGTGGACGGGGCATTTATCGGCAATTTCCAGCAGGCGGGCGCGCTGATCCGCGTCCAGATCACCGTCGAGAAAGACCGTGCGGATGAAGGTGTCGGCCTTGCCCAGCCGCCCGCAATCGGCGTCTTGCGCGTGGACCTTGTCGTGGCTGACCTCCACGCGGATATGGGTGAGGGGCCAGCCCTTGCGCCGCGCATACATGCGGATGGTCATCGACGTGCAGGCGCCGAGGCCTGCCGCAAGAAAGCCGTAGGGTGACATGCCTTTGTCGGTGCCGCCGTAGGCCAATGGCTCGTCGGCCAGCGCGTGGTGGCGCGGGCCCGCATTCACGTCCTGCAGGAAGCCATCTGGGCTGGCTTCGGCCACCCGCACGATGCCTTCGGGCGCGCCGGGGGGCGGGGCGGGGGGCGTGAGGGTGAGGTAGCGTGTGGCCCATGCAGCGATCACCTCGGCGGCGTATTCGGCGTCTTTGGGGGCGGTGATCAGGTGATCGGCCTCATCCAGTGTGACAAAGCTTTTGGGGTGTTTTGCCGCACCGAAAATTTGGCTGGCGTTCTCGATACCCACCGTCTCATCGCGTGGGGCATGCAGGACCAGCAGAGCGCGGCCGAGATGCGCGATATCGTCTGCGAGGGAGGCGGCGCTCACATCCTCGACGAAGCTTTGCCCGATACGGACGGGCCGACCGCCCAGCTGAACCTCGGCACTGCCGGTGGCTGCGATCTCGTCCAGAGCGCCGCCGAAATTATGGGTGACGTGGCCGGGATCGAAGGGCGCGCCGATTGTCGCCACGGCCTGCACACTGTCGATCTGGCGCGCCGCGCGCAGCACGGCGGCCCCGCCCAGCGAATGACCGATCAAGAGCACAGGGGCCATCCCGCGCGCGGCGAGGGCCGCGGCGGCAAGCGTGATATCCTCGACATTGGAGGTAAACGTGGTGTTCGCGAACTCTCCGCTGGAATGGCCAAGGCCGGTGAAATCAAACCGCAGCACGGCAATGCCCGCCCCCGCCAGCCGGGCCGAGATGCGCCGCGCCGCCGGGATATCCTTGGAGCAGGTGAAGCAATGCGCGAAAAGCGCCGTCGCCATATGGGCGCCGTCGGGCATATCCAGCCGGGCTGCCAGCTCAGATCCATCATGGCCTGTAAATGTAAGGCGCTCTGTGGCCATTTTGGCCCCCTTTTGCTCGTGTGTCACGACAAAGGATAAGGGGCCGCGCGAGGCCATACCAGCGATGTGTCAGCCACGTCACGCGATGGTGACAGGCGCGCACGGGATGAAACACATTGGAGGTTTCAAACGGGCCAGACTGCCTCCGGTTGGACACGTCGCGCCACCGTAGCAGATCATAGCAGGACAATCCGCTTGGCCTGCTTTCAAATCGGTTGCAAGATAAGGCTGCTTTACCAAGCTCAAACCGGAGCCGCGTCTATGCCAATACGAAATCTCACGGCCCTCTGCGCGGCCATAATCTGGGCCAGCCCGCTGGTAGCACAGCCTCAGGCTCAATTTCTGTGTGCGTCTGGCGCGACCGGGGTCTACGCCGTTTTTATGTCGGGTACAGATTCTGCACGGGCGCTGGCCATTTTGGTGTCAGACCCGGCTGAGGGCGGTCAGACAAGCCTGCACGTTCCCTTGCAGCAAGTTCCAAGCGGATCAGGCTTTCGATATTCGGGCGGTGATGTTGATTTTCAGGGCAAAGGCGAGGAGGCTACCCTGAGCACGCTTTCCAGCGGCGAGAGCGTGGCCTGCACGCTTGCCTCAACTCCGCCGCGCGACGTGGTGCCGTCCGAGTAGGATTTGCCGCACGCGGGCACGGGCCTTAAGGGCGACGCTATATTGTCCGGCGCGTTATGCATCCCAGCCCTTGGGCGACAAAAAAGGGCGCCCTGTGACGGGCGCCCTCTCAATTCAAACTGCCAGAGATCAGCAGCTATAATACATCGCGAACTCCACCGGGTGGGGTGTGTGCTCGTATTTTTCGATCTCTTCCATCTTGAGGGCGATATAGCCGTCAATCTGGTCCTTGGTGAACACGTCACCGGCCAGAAGATAGTCGTGATCCGCGATAAGTGCCTCCATGGCTTCGCGGAGCGATCCGCAAACGGTAGGGATACCTGCCAGCTCTTCGGCGGGCAGATCATAGAGGTTCTTATCCATCGCTTCACCCGGATCGATCTTGTTCTTGATGCCGTCAAGACCGGCCATCAGCAGCGCTGAGAAGCACAGGTAGGGGTTCGAGGCAGGGTCCGGGAAACGGGCCTCGACGCGCTTTGCCTTGGGGCTCTCGGTCCACGGAATACGCACACAGCCCGAGCGGTTGCGGGCAGAGTAGGCGCGCAGGACAGGGGCCTCAAAGCCGGGCACCAGACGCTTGTAGCTGTTGGTGGACGGGTTGGTGAACGCGTTCAGCGACTTTGCGTGTTTCAGGATGCCGCCGATGTAATAGAGGGCCTCCTGGCTGAGATCGGCGTATTTGTCACCGGAAAACAATGGCTTGCCATCTTTCCAGATCGACATGTTCACATGCATCCCTGTGCCGTTGTCGCCCGCGATAGGCTTGGGCATGAACGTGGCCGTTTTGCCATAGGCGGCGGCCACGTTGTGGATGATGTATTTGAACTTCTGAAGCTCATCGGCCTGTTTTGTCAGGCTGTCGAAGATCAGGCCCAGCTCGTGCTGGCACGAGGCCACCTCGTGGTGGTGCTTGTCCACCTTCATGCCGATGCGCTTCATGGTGCTCAGCATTTCGCTACGGATGTCTTGGCCGTCATCAATCGGATTGACGGGGAAATACCCCCCCTTCACGCCGGGACGGTGGCCCATATTGCCCATCTCGTAGTCCGTATCGCTGTTCCACGACGCGTCCTGTGCATCAACCTCATAGGAGACCTTGTTGATCGAGGTGGAGAATTTCACGTCATCAAAAAGGAAAAACTCGGCCTCTGGACCCATATAGGCTGCGTCGCCAATGCCGGATGACTTGAGATAAGCCTCGGCCTTCTCGGCGGTGCCGCGTGGATCGCGGTCATACGCCTCGCCCGTGTCAGGTTCCACAACCGAGCAATGAAGGCAGATCGTCTTCTCCGCATAAAACGGGTCGATATAGCCACTTGTCGTGTCGGGCATCAGCTTCATGTCGGAGGCTTCGATGGATTTCCAACCCGAGATCGAAGAGCCGTCGAACATGAAGCCCTCGTCGAGAAAATCCTCGTCGACCTGATCGGCCATGACCGTCACGTGCTGCAACTTGCCGCGTGGGTCAGTGAAGCGGATGTCCACGTATTCAACGTCTTCATCCTTGATGGTCTGGAGCAGATCCTTTGCGCTCATGTCGTATCCCCTTGAGGTTTAGTGTTTAGATTTGTTGGTGAATTTTGGTTGAGTGTTTGAGGCGCTCTTAAAGAGCGTCTGAGCCGGATTCGCCGGTGCGGATGCGGATGGCCTGTTCGATCGGGCTGACAAAAATCTTGCCGTCGCCAATCTTGTCGGTTTTGGCCGCCTCGGTGATCGCTGCAATCGCGGCGTCTACCTGATCATCGTCCAGAACCACGTCGATCTTCACTTTCGGCAGGAAATCCACGACATATTCGGCGCCGCGATAGAGCTCTGTATGCCCTTTCTGACGGCCAAATCCTTTGACCTCCAGAACGCTCAGACCCTGAATGCCCGCTTCTTGCAAAGCTTCCTTCACCTCGTCCAGTTTGAACGGCTTGATGATCGCCTCAATCTTCTTCATGGCTGGCCTCCCTTGGCATGCCCTTCATCGGGGTTGTTCAGACCACTTCTCAGAAGGGGTCTCAATCGGATAGGCTCGGATTATCGCCGCGTCTTCGCAGGCTAAGCATAATTTGATTAAAAAATAGGCAGTCAGCTGCAATTGCGGGCGAAACTGAATCGGGGGCGCCAGAGCTGTCATGCAAAATCCCATCACGCCCGCCGAAATGCGTGCCGTTGAACAGGTCACAATCGCCTCTGGCAGCGTCACAGGGTTGGCACTCATGGTGCGCGCGGGGCGGCAGGCCGCGGCGGGTGTCATGCGGCACGCCTGCCCTGACCTCGCGGGCCACGCACACAAAGCGGTGGTGCTCTGCGGGCTGGGCAATACTGGCAGGGACGGGTTCGTGATCGCACGCGCGCGGGCCGAGCATGGCTGGAACGTGGAGGTTTTCGCCGTATATCTGCCGGAAAGATTGCCGCCTGTTGCGTGCACGTTCTGATCAATGGACGGTTGGTTGAGCCTGAGTGAAGCTCAACCCTAGGGCACTGCGCTCTATAGCAGGCCGGCGCCAAGCTCCAATCCATCCACATAAACCACATGCGGCGCATCGAATTGCAGCTCGTAAAGCACCATGGTCATCAGCCCTTCATTGGTGATGAACTCCCCATCCACCAGCCCCGCCGCAGGCGCAAGCGCCTCACCAAGGCCAAAAAGCGCCTTGGCACGCCAGTCGCGTACCAAGATCTGCTGCGCTTCGGGCAAAACCACGTCGCGGTCTGGCCGCGTGTCGCCGAGCGATCCGGCGAGGATACGAACGGCGCGTGTGCGCAGCACATGTTTGCGCACGTCGTGTAGAATGGCTGTGCCGGTATCGCGTGTAATAATGCGATCCCCGGCGCTCAGATGCTCAATCGGCATCTCGCCGTCCAATGTCAAAACGATACTGCCGGAGAGGACTCCAGCAGGCGTAAGAGGGCCTTCAAGGGTGCTTTGCCCGTGATCGCGCCCGGCCATATCTGGCTTCATGGCGGTATGTCCGTCTGTTGTTATCTGCTCATTATTAGAGACAGTATACGCCCATAAAGGGTAAATGTCCTGCGTTTTTTATCAAACTGCTCCGTGGTACAGATTTTCCACTCGCATCCGCTCGGGCGCTTTGCTAGGACACAAGGCGAGATGCCGCGCGGGCCTGCGCGCATCCATTGCGGGTGTGGCGGAATTGGTAGACGCACCAGATTTAGGTTCTGGCGCCTATGGCGTGGGGGTTCGAGTCCCTTCACCCGCACCAAAGGCGTTTTGCAAAGCAAAACGCCCGGCCAAGCAAAGCACACCCAACCAGCGGCAGGCGTTTGCATCGCAAATGCCGAGAGCGGGTGAGACGTTTTGCAAAGCAAAACGCCCGTTTACATCAGAACGCACCGAACCAGCGGCAGGCGTTTAATGCCCGTAGAGGGCTGAGTATATCCCGAACGCGCCCACGAGGATCAGGCTGAGTGCCCAGACAAGATCGAGATTGAACCACGTGCGTGACAGGAATTTCAGCCCCAGCCAGAGATAGATCACGATCGCGATCACGCCGCCTGCGGCCGTCATGGCGAAGGTATGAATGGCGGCCACTGCAAAGGCGATGCCGACATTGCTGCCCATAAGCTGCTGCGCCGCCGCGTGGCCGGTATCGGCCTCGACCAGCCCGCAGATACCCAGAAAGATCGGCACGAGCATAAGGCCCGCGCCATGCGCCATAGCGGCCAGAAACGACCAGAGCGCCAGCCGCGCGGGGTGAATACGCGCGAGGATTTTCGGGTGCCGCCTGTTGATGAGCAGATAAACACCCATCGCGATCACCAACGCGCCTGCGCCGATGCGGATCTCGCTCTCCCACTCCACCAAAAAGAGCAATAGCGAGAAGGGCAAGAGGATTGCCACCATGGCGAGGAAATGCCCCAGTGCCAACAGCGCGAGCGCACGGGGCAATGCGCTGCGTTTGCGCTCCATCAGCGCGGCAGAGACGGCCAGGGGCCATCCCATGCCGGGATTTACGCCATGGTAGAGGCCCGAGACGATGACGGCCCCCCAGAGGGCCGCCGCCGAGACTGGTTCGATCACGCGTCAGACCGAGGGATAACAGAAACTGTCTGTGGAACAGTCTCCCCCCTCAAGCCGGATCTGGTGCGCCCGCAGGCCGGGTGGGAAATCGACGTAGAAATCCTCGGCGAGTGTCAGCCCGCCATTCTCGCCTACATGCGCCATCACCATTTGCCCACCTTCGTCATCGGGATAGAACTGATCGTCCCATGTGGAATAGAGCGAGTTCGTCCAATAGACCCGTTTGCCATCGCGACTGACCTCGACCATCTGGGGGCCATAGGCGAAGAGCTTGCCGTTGGGATGTGTGGCACCTTTGGCAATGCCGCCTAGCTCGACCTTACCGGCCAGAACGGGGTTCATCGGATCGCTCACGTCATATTGGTGCATCTCGCCAAGGCCCCAGCACGCGACATAGAGGTATTTGTCGTCAAGGCTGAGGTCGATATCGGTGACAAGCGGCGGCACGGCTCCGAACCCTTGTAGAAGTGGCGGCAGGTTTGCGGGGTCCTCGGGGCGCGGATCGATGGTGATGACCTTCTTGGCCTGCCATGTGCCATTCTCATCGCGCCACCATGTGAAGATGGAGCCTTGGAGATTCGTGGTATCCACCACCACGCCGCAAAACCCGTAGGATTTCGTGGGGTCATGTGCGGGCCGGATTTCCAGAGCCATCTGGTGATTCTCGCCCAGATCAATTGTCTGGATATTCTTGCGCGCGCGCAGGTCCCAGAAATGGATCGAATGGCCGTATTTGTTGCTCAGCAAATCCTCGGCGACGACACCGTTCTCAAATTGTGGCGGCAGGCCCCATTCGGAACTGACCATGTAATCCTGCGGCAGGTTCCACCAGAAGTCATAGTGCTTGTCCTGCTTGCCGCGATCCATCTCGTAGCGGCCGATGATCTCGAATGTCTGGCAGTCCATGATGAAGATGCCGGGAGGGCCGTCAGTGCCGTCCTCGCCACCGCCGCCCAGCGTGGAAACATAGATCCCCTCGGGGCCACAATGGATGGTGTGTGGGCGTGAATAGCCCGTTTTTTCAAACAGCTCTTCAGGCTCAATCGTCTTGTGAATATGGGCTTTGAGCGGGTCTTTCACGTCGATGATATAGATGCGGCTCGACCGGATGCCCGGCACGATCAGATAGCGCCGCTCAAGGAAGGCATGGCCCGTGAGGGGCGACAGCGACGATGAACAAGCGTTCCAGCCGAAGTGGTGAAATTCGTCGCCCTTGTTGGGGACAATGACTTGATGAACCATCTGCCCATAGGTCTTTGAGCCGGGTTTGAGGTCGATCACGCCGATGCCGTCTGACTGGCTGCCATCCGGGCTGAGCATCACTGTGAAGGCGTAATTCTCGACGGGGGCCTGCATCGCAAGTTTGGGCGAGGCGTGGAATGTGGGGTCCGGTCTGAGGTTCATATGAGGTCTCCCTGAAGCGTTGGAACCGCTTTTGTACGGTGGCGTATGGTTGGCCTCTGACGGGCCTTTTGGAGCGGTCGTGGCGTGGGTGTGCCAAGGCCGTTCTGGGGTCGAGCGTAGCAGAAAGCCACCAACCGCGATACGGCCCCGTGCCAGTAGGTGATTTTGGGGGTCTTGATGGGTCTTGCTGCGCGGCCTGCTTATGGGGCCCCAGACACTCGCTTACTTTGCGTATTTCCTGATCTCACCTGTCGCCAGACGGGCGGAGTAGGACGCCAGTTCTGTACGCACCAGCTTCATCAGGAAATAGAGGCGGAAGATGTTGACCACGGCCATCGCAAAGATCGCGGCATCCGAGAAGTCGATCACTGGCCCAAGGCTTGCCGCCGCACCGATCATGATGAAGACGCAGAAGATCACCTTGAAGGTCAGCTCTGAGGTTTTTCCCTCGCCGAAGATATAGGCCTAGCTTTTCAAGCGATAATAGGACCAGGCGATCATCGTGGAGAAAGCAAAGAGCACGACTGTAACCGCCAGCACATATGGGAACCAGCTGATTGAGGCCCCGAACGCAGCCGATGTGAGGGCTACGCCGCTTGTGTCGCCGACCGTGGCGATGGCGGTCTGAAGGATTTGGGAGGCGGGTCCGCCTACACGGGTTATTAATCTCGTTCAGCCTAGATGGCCCATACGCCGTTTGACTGAAAGTGAGAGCCTTATGCCATATGCATGGCGGATCCTTGTTTCTGGGCCAAACGCTTGGCCTGCGCGCAATAGCCATGCACGGGCAGGCGCGTGACAGAGCGTTCTGGCATAAGCGAATTGCGCGCGGCCCGGCGCGCCTCGCGCAGCTATTATTGGTTTGTGGGCCTCTTTAGTGTGTTCGTGAACCTTCTGATGCTCACGGGTCCGCTCTACATGCTCCAAGTCTATGACCGTGTGCTTGGCTCGCGCTCGGTTGAGACGTTGGTGGCGCTTACCGGGCTTGTGGCGTTTCTATATGGGATGATGGGTCTTTTGGATTTTGCCCGTTGGCGCGTGATGGGACGTGCCGGCGCGCGGTTTCAGACGCTATTGGACCGGCGGGTGTTCGACGCCACTCTCCGAGAGGCGGCAAGACATCCCACCGAGATAGCAGCGACCGACCTCAATGATTTGGAGGCGATCAGGCGGCTTATGACCTCTCCGGTGCTGACAGCCGGGTTCGACATCCCTTTCACGCCCATTTTTATCGCCGGGATCTGGATTTTCCATCCGTGGCTTGGGACGCTGGCCCTCATGGGGGCGGCAATTCTGATTCTGATGGCGGTCTTGAATCAAGTCATCACGCGCGGCGTCAATACTGAGGCGGGGATGGCATCCCATCAGGCTGAAATCATGGCAACTCAATACCGTTCCGAGGCCGAAACGATCGAGGCATTGGGTATGCGCGGCGCGGCCTTCGCTGCGTGGCAAACCGCGCGGGGCACCTCGCTGGACCGGCAAGTGTCTGCGGCGGATATGGCCGGCTCGTTCAGTGTCACAACGCGGGTTTTTCGGTTGTTTCTACAGTCCGCCATGCTGGGCCTCGGGGCCTATCTGGTGATCCTCGGGCATCTCACAGCGGGCGCTATGATCGCGAGCACCATCCTTCTGGGGCGGGCGCTCGCGCCAATTGAGATGGTGTTGAGCCAATGGCCACTTGCGCAGCGCGCGGGGCAGGGGTGGCGCGCGCTTGGCGGTATGCTGGCGCGGGTGCCACCCGAAAAGACGTTGACCAAATTGCCAAGGCCAGAGGCGAAACTGGTCGTGGAGCACCTGAGCGTCTGCCTGCCGGACGAAAGGATGCCCTCGCTCAAATCCGTGAGCTTTGCGGTGGAGCCGGGGCAGGCGCTCGGTGTGATCGGTGTGACGGGTGCCGGTAAATCAACGTTGGCGCGCGCGATTACCGGGTTGTGCAGTCCGATGTCAGGCACAGTGCGGCTGGGTGGGGCTACGCTTGATCAATACGGTGCGGCCACGCGCGGGCAGCACGTTGGTTATCTTCCTCAGCGGGTTCAGCTTTTTGACGGGACGGTTGCCCAGAATATTGCCCGCATGGCCGCCGTACCAGAGGATGCCAAAGTGGTGGACGCGGCGCGCAAAGCGGACGTTCATGAGATGATCCTCGGCCTGCCCGATGGCTATAACACGCGCGTCTCGGCGGTGGGCGCGCGCCTTTCGGGGGGGCAGATACAGCGCATCGGGCTTGCCCGCGCGATGTATGGCGCGCCTGTGCTTTTGGTGCTGGATGAACCGAACTCAAACCTCGACAATGAGGGCAGTGAGGCCGTAAACTCTGCGATCAAGGCGTTTAAGGGCGCAGGTGGCGCTGCGCTGATTATTGCCCATCGTCCCGCCGCGCTGAGGGAATGCGATCTTCTCCTGATGCTTGAGGACGGCGCAGTCCGCGCCTTCGGCCCGCGCGACGCGGTGATGCGTGACGTGGTCAGGAACAGCGCTCAGATTGCAGCAGTCAAACCTCGCGCGGGGGCAGCATGAGGGACGCTGCGAGATGGTCGGCGGCAAAGCCAATCCTTGTCGGGATAGCGAGCCTTGCGGCGCTTTTATTTGGTTTTGGGGCGTGGGCCACCTTGTCGAGCATCTCCGGCGCGGTTATCGCCAGCGGCCGCATCGAGGTGGATCAGAACCGGCAGATCGTGCAGCACCCGGATGGAGGTGTTGTGGCTGAAATCCTCGTGGAGGAGGGCGATACGGTGAGGGCCGGCGATGTACTGCTGCGGCTCGATATCATGCAGTTGGCCTCGCGTCTCACGATTGTCGAGAGCCAGCTTTTTGAGCTGATGGCCCGCCGCGCCCGCCTTGAGGCAGAGCGCGACGCCAGGGCTCTCCCGATCTTTGATCCGCTCCTGTCCGAAGTCGCTGCGCGGGATATGCATGTCAGAGACTTAATGGATGGCCAGATCCGCCTTCTGGCCGCCCGCGCCGAGACGATGGCGAACAGGGTGGCGCAGCTCGACAAACGCCGCGACCAGATGCGCGATCAAATCGCAGGGGTGCAGGCCCAGCAACGCGCGCTGATTGAGCAGATCACGTTGATTGAGCGTGAGTTGGCCGATCAGGAGCGGCTTCTGGAGATGGGCCTCGCCCAAGCCGCGCGTAGCCTCGCGCTGCGGCGTGAGCGCGCCCGCCTGAATGGCATTTTGGGCGATCTCAGCGCGCAAAAGGCCCAAGCCGAAGGGCGTCTCACCGAGATTGATATCGAACAGGGGCAAATTGTCTCCGCCCGTCGCGAAGAAGCGATCACGACCTTGCGCGACCTGCAATTCCGCGAGCTTGAGCTGCGCGAGCGTCGCCTCGCCCTGACCGAGCAGCTTAGCCGCCTCAACATTCGCGCCCCTGTCTCCGGCGTGATCTACGGCCTCACGGTTTTTGCGCCGCAATCTGTGTTGCGCCCTGCCGATCCGGTGCTCTACATCGTGCCGCAGGATCGGCCCTTGATTATCAACGCAAAGGTTGATCCGATCCACATCGACGCAATCTTTGTGGGTCAGGATGTGACCTTGCGGCTCGCAGGGCTGGATCAGCGATCCACACCCGAATTGACCGGGCAAGTGGTGCATATCTCGGCAGATGCGTTTGACGATGAGCGCCGCGCGATCACCTATTATCGCGCCAAGATTTCTCTGAGCGAGGCGCAACGCGCGCGGCTGCCAAAGAGCACCACTCTTATCCCCGGCATGCCGGTTGACGCGTTTATGCGCACGGAGGATCGCACACCGATCTCTTATCTGATACAGCCGCTCAGCAACTATTTCGTGCGCGCCTTTCGCGAGTAGCGCGGGCAAAGCCCGAGCGCGGAGCGGCGGCACACAAGGAGGGCGTGATGCCTCATTCAAAGCCTTTCGAGATCAGCGGCACAAGTGTCGCACCCGGCACCCGCCGGACGGTGGATATCCCCGTCAGCACCTTGTCTGATCACACCCCTGTCAACCTCTCGGTGCATGTGATCCATGGCCGTAAGCCCGGCCCGGTGATGTTCGTCTCCGCGGCTATTCACGGTGATGAGGTGATCGGGGCCGAGATCGTTCGCCGCCTGTTGCGCGCGGCCCCGCTGAAATCCATGGCTGGCACCCTTATGACGGTGCCAATCGTGAACACTTACGGCTTTCTGAACAATTCGAGGTATCTGCCTGACAGGCGGGATCTGAACCGCTGTTTCCCCGGCGGGTCGGGCGGATCCATGGCGGCGCGGCTTGCGGATATCTTCATGCGTGAGGTGGTGATGCGCGCTGATATCGGCATTGATCTGCACTCTGCCGCGATCCACCGCACCAACCTGCCGCAGTTGCGGTTGACCCCTGGAAACCCCCGGCTCGAAGCCTTGGCTCGCGCTTTTGCAGCGCCTGTGATGCTGAACTCCAAACTGCGCGAGGGGTCGCTGCGCATGGCGGCCGAGGCCTGCGGTGTCGATGTGTTGCTTTACGAGGCTGGCGAGGGGCTGCGCTTTGACGAGTTGGCGGCGCGGGCGGGTGTCTCGGGCATCCTGCGCGTCATGCGACACCTGGAGATGGTGCCGCAAAAGGGCGTGCCACGCGCGCGGGCGCCAAGCGTGATGTGTGCGCGCTCTGAGTGGTGCCGCGCGCCCGTGGCGGGCCTTTTTCGCGGGTACTTGCCGACCGGGGCTGCGGTGGAGGAGGGGACGGTGCTTGGCGCCATATCGGACCCGTTTGGCGAGACGGAAGTGGAGATCGCGAGCGACATCGCAGGGATCATCATCGGACGCAGCAACATGCCTGGCGTCTATGAGGGCGATGCGCTTTTTCATATCGCCGAGACCCTGCGTGGGGAGGCGGCGGCGGATGGCGTGACGGCGCATCTCGACGCCGCCCCGCTTTATGATGAGGATGAAATTATCTGAGCTGGTCTCAGGTCACCTTGTTGCGGTTTTGTGGGAGAATGAAAATCGATACGGAGATGAGTGCGAAGATCAGCTCATAGACCTCCCATTTCCGGCTGACATCAATCACCGCGATGATCAGGCTTGCCACGAGGGCCACCGCTGCATGGCGCAACCATGGCACCGGCACGGCAAAGCGGTTGGCCAATGCCGCCACCCCGTCCCAGCGCCGAAACGCCCAAGGCAACGCCACCAGATAGAGCAGTATGCACAGCGTCAGGATTGGGCCAAAGAGGGTCTTGGCCAGGTGGAAATCCCCCACCACAAGATTGTGAAAATTTGTCTCAAGCTGCTTGTTGTTTTCCTGAAAGAACTCGCCGGATTCCCAGCCGAAAATCCGCTGACCCCAGCTGATTTCTTCGCCTGCCGCCAAGAAGAACATCAGCGCATAGATCGTCGTCAGCACCATCGCCCCGTGCCGTCCCTTGCCGCCGAGCGAGCGGGAATGGAGCATCAGAACAATGCTGGAGATCAACAAGAAGAGTGCTGTGCCATATTCGACCGCATTATCCTCCGCCGCCCAGACCAGCGTAAAATAGTCTGGGTCCCACAGGTAGATTGCGACGGAGGCCGCCAGAACGGCAATAATTGTGGCCATCAGCGCGGCGTTGACGTAGTGAAGTGTGCTCATCATGCTCTCTCAAGGCTATTTTCTGAGGTGAGATAACGCCGCATGCCCTGCGCTACAAGGTCAAAGCCGCGCACAGGCCCTGCGTGGGCGGCGGGAACCAGCGCACATGAAAAACCCCCGAGGACGGGCCACGGGGGTTATCAATCGTCTGCGTGTCGGTTTCAGCTACCGGGTGCTTATACCATCCCTTCGCGCTGAGCTTTTTTCCGCGCCAGTTTCCGGGCCCGGCGAATCGCTTCAGCTTTCTCGCGCGCTTTTTTCTCTGACGGTTTCTCGAAATGTTGCTTGAGCTTCATTTCCCGAAAAACGCCTTCGCGCTGCAGCTTTTTCTTCAGAGCGCGGAGCGCCTGATCGACATTGTTGTCGCGAACACTAACCTGCATGTGGTGTCACCACCTTCCTAGTCTAGAGTTGCATGAATTGCAGGAAGCTGGCGTATAGCAAAGGCCCGGTGTTTTGTCTAGGGTGCCCGAAAGCGATAGGAGGCCAATATGAGCGATAGCGAAATCAAGGCAAAGTTGCTGGATGCAGCAACAATGCATGTCCCGTTTGACGGCTGGTCCGAGGGGGCGTTTCAAGCCTCTGCGCGCGACGCGGGCATTGATATCGCCGTGGCGCGGGCCGTGTGTCCGCGCGGCGCGGTGGATCTGGCGCTGGCGTTTCACGCGGCGGGCGATGCGGCGATGCTAGAGCGTCTTGCTGCCACCGATCTCAGCGACATGCGGTTTCGCGACCGGGTCGCCGCCGCTGTACGCTTCCGGCTTGAGGCCGCTCAGGACAAGGAGATGGTCCGCCGGGGCACGGCACTTTTCGCGCTACCCCATCACAGCGCGGATGGCGCGCGCGCGATCTGGCAGACCTGCGATCATATCTGGACCGCCTTGGGCGACACGTCGGAGGATGTGAACTGGTACACCAAGCGCGCGATGCTTTCGGCGGTTTATGGCTCTACCGTACTCTATTGGTTGGGCGATCAAAGCATGGATGACGAGGCCACATGGGCCTTTTTGGACCGTCGGATCGACAATGTAATGCAGATCGAGACGGTGAAGGCCAAGGCGCGTGAGAGCAAAATCCTCGGGCCTTTGATAAACGGCCCGCTTGGCCAGATGATGAGCCATATCCGTGCGCCCAAAGGGGCTGCCACCGATCTGCCAGGCCGCTGGTCCGGGCAGTCCTGATCCCCACGCCCTGAATATTTGGAGACCGCCATGAGCGAGATGATGAAAGCTGTTGAGATCACAGCCCCCGGTGGGCCGGACGTGCTCAAGGTCACAAGCCGCCCGCGGCCCGCGCCGCGCCATGGCGAAGTGGTGATCAAAGTGGCCTTCGCGGGGGTAAACCGCCCTGATGCGTTGCAGCGTGCGGGGCTTTATGCACCGCCCAAAGGTGCCAGCGACCTGCCGGGGCTTGAGGCCTCGGGCGAGATTGTCGCGGTTGGCGAGAGGTCCGAGGGCTGGGCGTTGGGTGACAAGGTCTGTGCGCTTTTGCCCGGTGGGGGATATGCCGAATATGTGGCCACACCGGCGGCCCATTGCCTGCCCGTGCCCGAGGGCATGGGGCTGCGTGAGGCGGCGTGCCTGCCCGAGACGTTCTACACCGTCTGGTCCAACGTGTTTCAACGCGGCGCGCTGAAGGCGGGCGAGCGGTTCTTGGTGCATGGCGGCTCCTCGGGGATCGGGACCACGGCGATCCAACTTGCTTCGACACTGGGCGCGCGGGTGTTCACGACCGCTGGGTCGGATGCCAAATGCGCCGTGTGCCGCGATCTGGGAGCGGAAGTGGCAATCAATTATCGCGATGCTGATTTTGTCGAGGTGATGAAGGGGGAGGGGGGCGCTGACCTGATCCTTGATATGGTGGGTGGTGAGTATCTGCCGCGCAACGTCAAGGCCTTGGCCGACGATGGGCGGCTTGTGCAGATCGCGTTCCTTCAGGGGCCGAAAGTGGAGCTGAACTTTGCACCTTTGATGATGCGCCGTCTCACGATCACCGGAAGCACCCTGCGCCCGCAGAGCGATCTGGCCAAGGCGCGGATTGCGCAAGCCCTGCGCGCGGAGGTCTGGCCGCTGCTTGATGCGGGCCGGGTCGCGCCGGTGATGGACAGCACCTATCCTCTGGCCGAGGCGGCGGCGGCCCACGCACATATGGAAAGCTCGACCCATATCGGCAAGATCGTTCTTGAAGTCGGCTGAGGGTATGGGCTTTGTTCAGGTGTTCATCCTTGCGGCGATGGCGGTCAGCGTCGGGCTGAGCGCGTGGGCTATTCGCCGGGATGCGCCGCTGGAGTGGCGCTTTGCGCCCGCGACCTTTGTCGATCTGGATCGCACGGCGGAGTTCGTCACCGTGCTGGACTATACGGCCCCTACTGGACAGGCCCATTCGCCCGCGATTGATCTAAGTGGGCCGTCGCCGCGCGTCCTGTGGTTCGAGGGGTCGGAGGAGGCCAAGGCGGATGTCGATATCTTTGCCAGCGATCTGACCGAGGGCGACGTGTGGCGCGCATCCGCGCCCAAGCGGGTCCTGGCACGCGGGGGGCTGACGGAAACCTTCGCGCCCACAGAATTGGTCGTGACGCTGGGCAACACGATCGAGGATGAGGGGCGTGGCGGGCTTTATGCCACGGTCGTGTCGGTGGGCGGCTGGGCCATGGCGTCGGTCGCGGAGGTGCGTGACGGGGCGGCGCGTAAGCTGAACCTCTCGCCGCTGCTCAACCGCTCGTTTCTCGTGAAGTCACCGATGGTGGCTTATGAGGGCGGTGCGTGGGGTCTGCCTGCTTATTTCGAGATGGGCGGTGCTTACGGTGCGTTGGTGCGGTTTGCACCCGATGGGCGGGTGCGCGACATGCGGCGTATGCCGGGGGCGCAAAAGGGCATTCAGCCGATGATCGTGCCGCTGGACGCAACACGCGCCGTGGCGATCTTGCGTGATTTCGATAGTGCTGCGGGACGGCTTTTGATCTCGCGCACACAAGATGGCGGACAAAGCTGGTCCGAGATGGTGGATGCGGGCGTGGCCAATCCAAGCGCGCCTGTGGCCGCACTGCCGCTCGGAGATGGGCGTATTGTGATGGCGGTGAATGATGATGCCGGGAATGGCGGCGTGCTGCGCCTGACCCTCTCGCACGATGGCGGGGAGAGCTGGGAGGTGCTCCATACGCTTGAGGATGGTCGCGAGGATGCACGCTATCCAATGATGCGGGCTCTGGGCGATGGGCGGATCATGCTGACCTATTCGGTGGGCGCCAAGGGCGGCATCCGCGCGCATGTGTTTTCCGCCGCGTGGGCGGTGGGATCATGAGCGCGTTTGCGGGCAATCTCTGGCTTGCGGTGCTTCTGGGCTGGGCCGCGTGGGGGGTGCTCAGCCTCGGGCTGTCTGCGCCTTGGAGCATTGTGGTGGGGCTTGCGGTCGGGGCCGTCTGCGCCTTTGGGCTGCGCGAGACGCTGGCGCTCAGGGGGGTCGTGGCGGTGCTGGGCCCCATCGGTGTGGTGATCCCGCTTTTGGCGTTGCGGCAGATGGCGGGGGTTTGGGGCGTGCCGGTGCAGCCCTTCGGCACGCCCGAGTTGCTGGTGTTTCTGGTGGCCTATCTGGTGTTTTTGGCGGCGGCTATGGGCGCTTTGCCCGCCGAGATTTACCGGCTTGGTTACGCGCCTTTATGGGTGGCGGGGATCGTGCTTGCGATCTGCGCCTACGGGCTATGGCAGGGCAGCGTTTTTCTACCCGCGCTGGCCGTTCTCGCGCAAATTCTGTGGGCCATGGGGTGGGGCAGCAGCAATTATTTCGACCACATCCTGCATGTGGGGCTGATCCCTGCGGTGCTGATCGTTCTGGTAGTGCGCCTTTTTTCACACTTCACCGGATAGGGTCAAAAAGTGCGTCGCTTAGAGCGCAATCGCGCACAACATCCGGCCCGCAGGCCACTGGGACAAGGGCCTTGCTCAGGCAGATGCGCGCCTCCTGAATACGGCCCGCGCGGCAGGTGATAGTGACCCCGTCTGGCCCAAGCTGAGGGTTTTCCTTGAGAAAAGCCTCCTCCATAACCTTGGCCGGCACCCTGATGGGGCGCGTCAGATTGCGAAACACGTCCGGGCGGGTGATGCCTGCGAACGCCTCGCGCGAGAGGGCGTAATACGCGGGCGCGCTCAGCCCGCTGCATGTGCCGTGCTTCTTCCATTGATGCCACGCAAGGCCGGAACTTCCCATGATATCGGCCATGTCGCGGGTCATGGCGCGCGACGGCGCAGGCTCGGTGGTCTGGCAATTTGCGGGCCAGCCGCGATCATATTGCGGCCAGAGCCCGTGCAGCACCCATCCAGTGTCCGCTGCATCCTCGCATTGCGCCGCCCCGCGTGCGTCACCGTCCAGCGCGCACCATGTGGGGGACCAACTGAGCGCGAGGACATAATAATCAAACTCGCCCGCGCGCCCGCCTTGGGCAAGTGCCGTGGAGGCGGTCAGGATCAAGGCCAGAAGGGCGCGCATGATTTGCTCTTTCATTTCGGGGCGGCTGTGAGTATAGACGGCTCAAGTTCCCCCACAATGGAAACCCGCACCGACCCGGTGCCGCCCCTTCAGGCGACGAGAAAGTTATGGCTCAAGGAGACCTGATATGTCGAAACCGCTTATGGCCAAGGCCACCGCTGTCTGGCTCGTGGACAACACCACGATCAGCTTCAAACAGATCGCCGATTTCACCGGCATGCATGAGCTTGAGATTCAAGGGATTGCCGATGGGGATGTGGCCGCCGGTGTAAAAGGGTTTGATCCCGTTGCCAACAATCAGCTGGACCAGTCCGAGATTGATGCGGCTGAGAAGAGCCCGCTTCACGCGCTGAAGCTCAAATTCTATCAGGCGGCACAGGGCGAGGAAAAACGCCGTGGCCCGCGCTATACGCCTTTGTCCAAGCGTCAGGATCGCCCGGCCTCGATCCTTTGGCTGGTAAAGTTCCACCCTGAGCTGGCGGATGCACAAATCTCCAAGCTGGTGGGCACGACCAAGCCGACGATCACGGCGATCCGTGAGCGGACGCATTGGAACATTGCGAATATTCAGCCCATCGACCCGGTTGCGTTGGGTCTGTGCAAACAGACCGAGCTTGACGCAGCCGTGCAGAAGGCCGCCGCCAAGAAGGCCCGCGAAGGGGGGCCGATGACCGACGACGAGCGTCGTAAGCTTCTGAGCACCGAGCAGAGCCTGAGCGATGGTGGCGAGTCGAAAATACCCACGGCGATTGAGGGTCTTGAGACTTTCACGCTGGGCGAGGCGGAGCAGGATGCGCCGGAGAAACAATATGATGCGGAGAGCTTCTTCAACCTGCCCGAGAGCGGCGATGATGAGGACGAAGACGGCAAGTAAGCCGTTTTAAGCCGCGAGTAAGAGGGCCGATCCTGAGAGGGGTTGGCCCTTTGCCGTTGTCACAGAGCCTTGCGCGCGGCCAGAGCGGCGCTGATCGTGCCATCGTCGAGATAGTCCAGCTCGCCTCCGATAGGCACACCTTGCGCGAGCGATGTGAGCCGCACATGATTTTCCAACTGATCCGCGATGTAATGCGCCGTGGTCTGCCCGTCGATTGTAGCGTTCAGCGCAAGGATAACCTCGTTGATCCCCTCGGCCTCGATCCGGCGAATAAGGGCGGGGATGCGCAATTGCTCGGGGCCCACTTGGTCCAGCGCGCTGAGCGTGCCGCCCAGCACATGATAGCGGCCCTTGAAGCTGCCTGCGCGCTCCATCGCCCAGAGATCGGCCACATCCTCCACCACGCAGAGCAGGCCATTGGCCCGTTTGGGCGAAAGGCAGATATCACAGACAGGTGCCGTCCCGATATTGCCGCAGGTCTCGCAGGCGCGGGCGGTGGCGGCTACGATCTGCATGAGATCCGCAAGCGGCGTGAGCTTCAGATCGCGCTTGGCAATCAGGTGCAGCACCGCGCGGCGTGCCGAGCGCGGCCCGAGGCCGGGCAGCTTGGCCATCATCTCGATCAGGTTGTCTATGTCTCGGTTTGAGCTCAAGGCATCGTCCGGCAAATGCGGCCCCGGAGCACTGTCCGGGGTGGGGTTCAGAACGGCAGCTTCATATCCTTGGGCAGGCCCATGCCCTCGGTCAGTTTGCCCATCTCTTCTTGGGATTTCTCCGACGCTTTGGCCTGCGCGTCCTTGATGGCCGCGAGGATCAGGTCCTCGACCACTTCCTTGTCATCGCCCGAGAAGATGCTTGGATCGATATCGAGACTTTTCAGCTCGCCCTTATAGCTCGCCACCGCTTTCACAAGGCCCGCGCCGCTCTCGCCGGTCACGGTGAGGCTGTGCATCTCTTCTTGCAGGTCAGCCATCTTTTGTTGCATTTCCTGCGCGGCTTTCATCATCTTGGCCATGTCGCCCATCTGGCCCAATCCTTTGAACATCATGCGTCTCCTTGGTTTGATTTGTCTTAATATGTGGATGGCTGGGAGGCTTGCCTAGTCTTCCTCGAACGGGTCCCATTCATCATCAACCTCCGGCAGGGCCTCGGCCTGCGCCTCGGTTGCGATGTCTTTTTGGGTGCGGATCTGAAGGATCTTGGCGCCGGGGAAGGCCTGCATCACGGCCTGCACCAGCGGGTGCTCCGTGGCTTCGGCCTTGAGTGCCAGAGCGTCCGCATCGCGCATCTCGGCAATCGTTTCGTCGCCTCCCTCGTTTACAAGCGTCACCGCCCAGCGGTTTCCCGTCCACCGTTGCAACGCCGCACCAAGGCGATGGGCAAGGTCGGCGGGGGCGCGGTCGGTTGGAACAAACTCGATCCGGCCGGGCTGATAGGCGGCGAGGCGCAGACAGGTCTCGACCTCGACCAGAAGCTTCACGTCGCGGTTGGCGCGGATCAGCTCGACCACGTGGTGGAAGCTGGGAAACTGCGCGAGGGCAGGGTCCAGAGCCACGGCAAGTGCCGCACCGCCCGAGGCTGAGGGCGCGCCGGTCGGGGTGCCAGTTGCTGTGTGGTGCTGGGTCGCCATGGCGCCGGTGGACGCCGCCCCAAGGGCGCCCGCAGGGGCGGAAGAGGCGGCAGGCCCGCTCGTCTGTGGCCCGGCGGTCGGAGCCGCACTTGGCGGCGCGTCCTGCATCTTGCGCAGCAGCTCTTCCGGGCTGGGCAGGTCCGCCACATGCGTAAGGCGGATCACGGCCATCTCAGCGGCCATCATCGCGTTGGGTGCGGCTGCAACCTCCTCCAGCGCTTTGAGCAGCATTTGCCACATCCGCGTGAGTACCCGCATGGGCAGGGCGCCCGCCATCTCCAGCCCGCGGGTCCGTTCATCCGGGCTGATCGTGGGGTCCTCCGCGGCCTCTGGTGTGATCTTGACCACCGAGGTCCAATGGGTCACCTCGGCCAGATCCCGCAGTACGGCCAGCGGGTCGGCCCCGTCGGCATATTGCGCGCCAATCTCGGTGAGCGCGCCCGCCGCATCCCCCTTGAGGATCAGATCAAACAGGTCCAGCACGCGGCCCCGGTCGGCAAGGCCGAGCATCGCGCGCACCTGATCCGCACCCGTCTCGCCTGCGCCGTGGCTGATGGCTTGGTCCAAGAGCGAGGTTGCATCGCGGGCCGATCCTTCGGCGGCGCGGGTGATCAGCGCCAGCGCGTCATCGGTGATCTCGGCCCCTTCGGCGGCGGCAATCTTGCGCATCAGCGCGATCATGTCCTCCGGCTCGATTCGGCGCAAATCGAACCGCTGACAGCGGCTGAGCACCGTGACCGGCACTTTGCGAATCTCGGTCGTGGCGAAGATGAATTTGACGTGCTCCGGCGGCTCCTCCAGCGTTTTGAGAAGCGCATTGAAAGCGGAGGTGCTGAGCATATGCACCTCATCGATGATGTAGATCTTGTAGCGCGCAGACGCGGCCCGGTAGGCCACGGAATCGATAATCTCGCGGATGTCACCGACGCCGGTGCGTGAGGCCGCGTCCATCTCCATCACATCGACATGGCGGCCTTCCATGATGGCCGTGCAATGCTCGCAAACGCCGCAAGGCTCGGTCGTGGGGGTGCCGTTGCCGTCCGGGCCGATGCAATTCATCCCCTTGGCGATGATCCTCGCGGTGGTGGTTTTGCCGGTGCCGCGAATGCCCGTCATGATGAAGGCCTGCGCGATCCGGTCGGCGGCAAACGCGTTTTTCAACGTGCGCACCATCGCCTCCTGCCCCACCAGATCGGCAAAGGTCTCTGGCCGGTATTTACGGGCCAGAACGCGGTAGCCGGAGGGGGATGGATCGGTCATGGGCGGCCTTGGGCTTGGGGCGGGATTCGCATGTCTGCTCTAAGGTAGAGGGCCAAGCGGGCGGCGTCCATGGGCGCGGTTTGTGGTGTGCCTTTTGAGGTGGTTGAAACGGGTGGTGTCGTGACCCGTGCCTCAGCCGTTGATCTGGCGGCTGGAATGATGAAAGGCGAAATCATAGCCGAAGACGCCGACAGAGCCGACGGTTTGCAGGATGCCCTCTAGCTTCGCAAACATCGCCGTGCTGTGCGAACACCCCTGACAAACCATCCCTATGTGCCATGGGTAACTAGCCCCGGTTCGCGTGCACCGACGCAGTCGGGGTTCTTTCTTAGTAGAAAGTAAGCAATCGCAATACCTTGTCGTCGGGGCGATACTCCAAAGCGGCCATTAGGCGGAATGGTTGACCCTCTTTATCTGGCACTTCAATCACGATACTGAACTTCGTAACGTTGTGCTCTGCAAGATACGACATGTTGTAGATGTAGTTAGAGCGAAGCTTGCCACGGATTATTTTCTGCAACTCTTCCGTGGAAACATCGCTAAGCCCCGCATAATGGAGCGAACCCGCCTTCGCAGTCTTGATGTACTCAAGCTTTGCATCTTCAACCTGAACCTCGAAATCATCCAAAGTTGACGGCGATGCGTTCACCGAATTGAGCGACATTTCTCTATCGGCTTCAAAGCCGTCGAACACGGGGCTTTCAATCTTGTATGAAAGCAACACGCCTTCCAAGTCGGAGCGGAGGCTAACGCATTCGTAGCCGTTTTCTTCAAAGGGCATTCCCGACATGTTCACGTTTTCCGTGTCGTCGCGGTCGTCTTCGTGCCCCTGAATAATCTTTCGACCGACCTTCACACACAAATTAACTAGCTTCATGGAAAGCAGAGTCTTGAAGAAGGAATGGTAGGTCGTGTTCGCGCAGCCAACGTAGGGTTCATAGTCAATCAGACCGCCCGCCAGTTTTTGAAACGCAGTATCCGTCAGGTTATTGACGTAGACCACGTAGAATTGGCTGCTATGCCGATAGTCGATGCTGCGCACGGGGCAGACAGCTTCGCGGAAGGCTTCGAGCAGGGTTTCCTGCTGACTGTTTTCTCCAATGTAGTCGCCAACTAATATGCTGTTCTTAGTTTGTGGATCGAGCAAGGGTATGATGCGCTCAAACACCTGATAGCCATACCAGCTATCGTCAATCTTCATCGTGTCGAAGATCAAGGCTATTTCAAGCTTCTCGCGGTCGGGCACAAGGGCGGCACGCAAGTCGTCGTAGTTGATGCCCTTAGTCTTTAGCACCTGCGCAACCTGCGCCCGCATCCCTTGAATTTCCACCAACATGCGGTCTGGCGGAAGCTTGAAGTAGTCACGTATGACTTCAAGCATCCCGTTCCCGCGTGCATTCAACGTGTGTATCGGGTCGATTTTCATGGCCGCAGCACCGTCAAAGCACTTGTAATAGAAAGTATATAGAAATCTAATGCCTTAATATAACGCAATTAAATCAGTATCTTGGGTGGAAAAGTGGCAGCCCGTAGGGGAATCGAACCCCTCTTTCCAGGTTGAAAACCTGGCGTCCTAACCGATAGACGAACGGGCCACTCCGTGGCGTGTGGCGTGATTAGGCAAATCTCCGCCCCGGCGCAAGAGGGTTTTTTGTCTCAATCGGCATTTTCATGACCTGCCCGGTTCAGCCTGCCGGGGCGGCGTCCTCAAGCCGAAGCTGGGCAGACTGACGGCCCTGCCATGTGTTCAGCTCGATCCGCCCGGCAAGGTGGAAGCGCGCGCCGCCATGGCCCTCAAGGGCGGCGCCAAGTGGGCCGTCATAGGCACCAAAGCAGATCGCGTCCATCTGCCCGCCCGTACCATCGCTGAAGCGCAGCTTGAGGTGCCGGTCGCCCACGCGCTTGGCAAATGTGATCTGCATATTGGCAAATACGTAGCGCGGGCTGGGCGCGCCCGCGCCAAAGGGCCCCGCCGCTTCGATCTGGGTGATAAGCTCGGGCGTGGCCGCGCGCGGCATCAAAAGCCCGTCAAGCCGGAGATCTGCCGCCCCGCCTTGCCCTGCGCCTTGTTTCGCCAAAAGCTCTGACAAACGCGCCATCGCAGGCTCCAGCTTGGCTTCATCCACGGTCAGGCCTGCGGCCATCTTATGCCCGCCGCCGCGTTCCAAAAGCCCCTCATGCGCCAGCCTCTGGATAGCCGCCCCAAGGTCCACACCGCTGATCGAGCGGCCCGAGCCTTTGCCCATCCCAGCTTCCAGCCCGATCACGATCGCGGGCCTGTTCGCGGCCTCCTTCAGGCGGCTCGCAACAATGCCCACAACGCCGGGATGCCAGCCAGCCCCTGCGGCCCAGACCAGCGGGGCATCGAACCCGCGCGCCTCGGCCTGCGCCATCGCGGCGGCCTGCACCGCACTCTCGATCTCGCGGCGTTCGGTGTTGAGCTGATCGAGGCGTTCGGCCATGGCGCGCGCCTCGGATGGATCGGACGTCGCCAAAAGACGCGCGCCCAAATCGGCCTTGCCGATCCGCCCGCCCGCATTGACCCGCGGCCCCATCACAAATCCCAGCGTATAGGCCGTGGGGGCGGTATCCACGCGCCCCACATCAGCCAGCGCCACCAGACCGGGCCGCGCGCGCCGGGCCATGATTTTGAGCCCTTGGCGCACAAACGCCCGGTTCACCCCCACAAGAGGTGCCACATCCGCCACGGTGGCCAGCGCCACAAGATCCAACAGCGATATCAGATCAGGCCCCGTGCGCCCGGCCACGCGCATTTGCCGCCCGGCCTCCACCAGCATCAAAAACACCACGCCCGCCGCACAAAGATGCGCCAGATCGCCGCTTTCATCCTGCCGGTTTGGGTTCACCACGGCTAAGGCGTCGGGCAGGGTCTCACCGCCCAGATGGTGATCCAGGATCACCACATCCGCGCCTTTGGCTGCTGCCACCGGCCCATGGCTCAGCGTGCCGCAATCCACGCAGATGATCAGATCATGCTCCGCTGCCAGCGCCGCCATCGCCTCGTCATTTGGCCCGTACCCTTCATCAATCCGGTCTGGCACATAGAGCGTCGCCTCCATCCCCACCTGCCGCAACCAGTCGAGCAGAAGGGCCGCACTCGTGCCACCATCCACATCGTAATCGGCAAAAATCGCAATCCGGTCGCGGCGCTCGACGGCCGCTAAAAACCGCGTGGCGGCCAACTCCATATCGCGCAGGCCGCGTGGGTCGGGCAGCAAATCGCGCAGTTGTGGTGCCAAGAACGCCTCCGCCTCCGGCACCTCAACCCCGCGCCGGGCCAAGACCTGACAGACGGCGCGCGGCAGACCCGTGGATTGCTCCAACGCCTCGGCTTGGCGGTCCACCTCCACAGGTGGCCCAACCCAAAGCCGCCCGGTCAAAGACTGCGTGATGCCCAGAAATCCTGTCACCCCCAGCCCTTCTTCTTAGTTGAAATACTCAGAAAAACCCCGTGGTTTCACCCAATGGGGTTGCGATAGATCATCCGGCGCAGCGATCCTGTCTTGGAACGCATCAGAACGGTCTCTGTCTCCACATAGCCCTGCCGCCGTTTCACGCCTGCGGTGAGCGATCCGTCCGTCACGCCGGTGGCGGCAAAGATCACATCATCGGTGACCATCTCATCGCGGCTATATGTGCGGTCGAAATCCGTGATGCCCGCCTTGGCGGCGCGGCCCCGCTCGTCATCGTTGCGGAACAAAAGCCGGCCCCATATCTGCCCGCCCATACATTTCAGCGCGGCGGCCGCCAGAACGCCCTCGGGCGCTCCGCCCGAGCCCATATACATGTCAATCCCGGTCATCTTCGCCTCGGCGCAGTGGATAATGCCCTGCACATCCCCGTCAGGGATCAGGAACACGGCGGCACCCGTTTCGCGCACCTCGTTTATCATCTCTTGGTGGCGGGGCCGCTCAAGGATGCACACGGTCACCTCGGAGGGCTTGCAACCCTTGGCGTGGGCGATGGCCTCAACCCGCTCACGGGTGCTCATATCGAGGCTGATCACATCGGCCTCAAACCCCGGCCCAACGGCCAGTTTATCCATGTAAACGTCGGGGGCGTGCAGCATTGTGCCACGCGGGGCCATGGCGATCACCGTCAGGGCGTTTGGCATGGCCTTGGCGGTAAGGGTGGTGCCTTCAAGGGGGTCCAGCGCGATATCCACGCCCGGCCCCTCGCCATTGCCCACTTCCTCGCCAATAAACAGCATGGGCGCCTCGTCCCGCTCGCCTTCACCGATTACCACAACACCTTTGATTGAGAGCTTGTTGAGCTGCTCGCGCATGGCGTTCACGGCGGCCTGATCCGCGGCCTTTTCGTCACCCCGGCCAATCCATCCGGCACAGGCCAGTGCTGCTGCCTCGGACACGCGGGCAAGGCCCAATGAGAGCATACGGTCGTTGAAATCGATCTGAGCGGTCATGGGCTGTCCTTCGGCGTCTGTGGCCTCTTGGGGCCTTTATTTGAGCGGTCACTTCCAGTGCGGCGCGCTCGTGTGCAATCTCTCGTCTATATTTCTGCCACGTCTAGCTGTGTGGGCTGCGCCGCACAAGGGCAGGGGTATGCGCCAGGCGGGGCCTAGACCCGCTCAATCCGGAGGGCGACAGGCGTGCCTGCGACCACGCCAAGGCCCGGCATCACCTCCAGCGCCGTATCGAGTGCGGCGCGTGTGGTTTTATGGGTCACGATCAGCACGGGGGCGGTCTCTTCTTTGTGGTCATACTGGCGCATCCGGTCGATGGAGATCCCGGCCTCGCCCAGAACTGTGGCGACCTTGGCCAGCGCGCCGGGTTTGTCCTCAAGTGCCAGACGCAAATAATAAGGCGCGGGTGTGACCGCGCGCGCGGGTTTGGCCTTGGTCAGGATATGTGCGGGTTTTCCGAACACCGGGATACGGATGCCGCGCGCGATATCCATCACATCGCCCATCACGGCGCTTGCGGTGGGCCCCATGCCCGCACCGGGGCCGCGCATCACGACCTGCTCCACCTGGTCGCCTTCGAGCACGCACATATTCGTGCCGCCCTCAAGCTGTCCCAAGGGTGAGTTGTCCGGCACGAGGCAGGGCGACATGCGCTGCTCCAGCCCACGGCCCGTCATCTGACACACGCCCAGAAGCTTGATCCGGTAGCCCATATCGGCGGCGCGCTGGATGTCCTCGATGGTGATGTTCTGGATGCCCTCAAGCTCGACCGCGTCGAAATCCACCTGCGTGCCGAAGGCGATGGCCGCCAGCAGAGACAGCTTGTGACCTGCATCAATTCCGCCCACGTCCAGATTGGGATCGGCCTCCAGAAAGCCCAAGCCCTCGGCCTCGGCAAACACATCCGCATAAGGCAGGCCCGAAGATTGCATTCGCGTGAGGATATAGTTGCAGGTGCCGTTCATCACACCCATCACGCGCGTTATCTCATTGCCTGCAAGCCCCTCGGTCAGCGCCTTGATCACCGGGATGCCGCCTGCGACCGCGGCCTCGAACCTGATCACGCGACCTGCGGCCTCGGCCGACAGCGCGAGGGCGTGGCCATGGTGGGCCAGCAGCGCCTTGTTCGCGGTAACCACGTCCTTGCCTGCGGCGATGGCGGCCTCGGTCGCATCCTTGGCAGGGCCGTCATGGCCACCCATCACCTCGATAAATACATCCACATCATCGCGCTGCGCGAGGGCCACGGGATCATCTTCCCATGCGTAATCCGACAATGGCACGCCGCGATCCTTGCCCTTTGAGCGGGCCGAAACGGCGGTGATGACCACAGGGCGGCCCGCACGCTCGGCCAGAAAGGTGGCTTTTTGGCGGATGATTTTCACAACACCGATGCCGACGGTGCCCAATCCGGCGATGCCGAGGCGCAGGGGGGTGGTCATGAGGCATATCTCCGCATCTGAACTGGGTTTACTGGCGTGGCGTGGGGATAGCGCGAAGGGCGCGGGGGTGCAACGCGGGTTTTGGGAGGCTGCCTGCGTTATTCGACCTTCTGGGCGAGGCGTTCGCGGCTGGGCGCGTCCAGAACACGGCCCCGGAGCCGATCTGCGCGCGCCTCAAGCTCGGCGATGCGGGCTTCGGTCCCTTCAGTTGTCTCGTCCGTGATGCGTCCCTCGCGCGCGGCCACATCCAGCTGCGCCAGCGGCACGAGGTCGGGATAACGCGCCTCCCGCACACTGTCGGAGACCGATGCGTCAAGCTCGGGGAACTGGCTGCACGCGGCAAGACAGAGGGGGATCAGAAGGGTGAAGTACGGGCGCATAGAGGGCCTTTGACGTTGGTCTGCGGAGATACTGCCATTCTTTGGCCAGGTGGGGCAAGCGCATCTGGAACAGGCCCGCCTAACTCGCCCGCCATGCGCTGATCTACGAGCCAAGCCCGATAGGGATCGCGGCATAGGCCCCCGATGGGTCGCAAACAGAAGCGACAGAGCGGTTTCGGCGCTTGAGAGTGACGAAAAATCAAGGAGTGGGTTATGAAAGTTGGGTTTATCGGTCTGGGCAATGTGGGCGGCAAGCTTGCGGGGAGCCTTTTGCGCAATGGCACGGATCTTGTCGTCTATGATTTGAACGAGGATCTGGTGGCGGGCTTTGAGGCGCGTGGCGCGCTGGGCGGCGGCAGCCCGGCAAGCATGGTGCAGGTTTGCGACGTGGTCATTACCTGCCTGCCCAGCCCGGCGGCGTGCGATGCGGTGGTGACCCAAATGCTGCCCGCCATGGCGCCGGGCAAGATCTGGATGGAGATGTCGACCACGGATGCGGCGGAGGTCAGGCGCCTCTCGGCGGAGGTGATCGCGCGCGGCGCGGCGGCTGTGGATTGCCCCGTCTCGGGCGGGTGCCACCGCGCCGATACAGGCAATATCAGCATTTATGCAGGGTGTGATCGGGCCACGTTTGACCGGGTTCTGCCCATTTTGACCATCATGGGCCGCCGTGTGCTGCATACGGGCGATATCGGCACGGCCAGTACGCTCAAGGTCATGACGAATTATCTGGCGACCGCGAACCTCATGACGCTTTGTGAGGCGCTGACGGTGATGAAAGCGGCGGGGCTGGACATGGCCACGACCTATGAGGCGATCCAGATCTCGTCTGGTACGTCCTTTGTGCATGAGACGGAAAGCCAGCTTATCCTGTCTGGCAATCGCGATGTGAATTTCACGATGGACCTTGTGCAAAAGGACATTGGCCTCTTTCAGACCATCGCAGACCGGCACAATGTGCCCTTGGAAATCTCGCCTTTGATGATCGAAATCCTCACCGATGGGCAGCGGCGCTATGGCGAGCGGGCGCAGTCGGACGAGCTGATCTGCCGTCTTGAGGAGGCCACGGGGCTCTCGGTCACGGCACCCGGCTTTCCTACCGCGCTGATTGATGATGAGCCCGAAGAGCGGGGCGCGGAGGTGCGGCCCCTACGGTAGGGCCATGCGGGCCTTTGGGCGCGCTTTGCGCTGGTCCTTTGGGTGCGGCGGGGGTAAGGCGCGGGCATGAAGACAAAAAAAGCCAAGAAGAAAAAGGAAGAAATCCTGATCGAGGTTCACCCCTCGATCCCGCGCCGCCTTTTCGTGCTGTCGTCCTTGGTGGTTCTGGGGCTTTTTGCGATCCACTTCGCCCTTGTGCGCTCTGAGGCGGAGCTTGGTCCGAAGCTTGCGACGCTTGCCTTTGGCATTGCCGTGCTCTGGGTCGCGGACCGCGTGCGTCAGGCGACCTCCGGTTCGCTGCAGCTGACCAAAGACACGCTGCGCCATTCCAGCGGTGAGGTTCTCACGACTGTGGACAATATTCGCAGCCTTGATCGCGGGGTCTTTGCCTATAAGCCGTCCAGTGGCTTCCTTCTCCGGCTGACCGAGCGGGGCGTGCGGCGGTGGGAGGTGGGGCTGTGGTGGTGCACCGGACGCTGGGTTGGCGTCGGCGGCGTGGTCTCGGCGCCGCAGGCAAAGGCGATGGCAGAGTTGCTCGCGCTGATGATCGCAGAGCGCGACGCCGCGATCACGGATCAAACGAAAACGCCCCGAAGCTAAAAGCTCCGGGACGCTGTCATTTTTCCAATGCCGTCAACCTTCTCAGGCGTCATCCCAGACAATTTGAGGGGCGAAGCGTGGGCTCGTCAAAACACGCGTCTCAACCAGTGTGGGATCAATCACGCCCAGGCGGAACATCGGCGCATAGAGTGAGGCCGCGTCGATGACGATAACCTCTTCACCGTCATTCATGATCGGCAAGCGGTTGCGCTGTGCTTCCACGTCTGCGTCGCTCATCGGCTGCATCCCACCGGTGCCACGGACTTCGCTCCACTTGACGGTGTATTCATCCTCTTCCACGTCATACTTCACGATTGTGACGCGTAGCTGATTGTCGCCATTATCATTGGACACCATGTCGAACACGGTCTTGGCGTTGTCCAAATAGACGGGCGTCACGGGCTGCATCTCGCGCGAAATCATGTCGGCGACGGTGTAGCTCGCTTTGTCGCGGGCACTTGCATAGCGGTGAACTTCGAAAAATTCGTAGGTTGCGGCAAGGGTCCAGAAGACGAGCGGCATACAGATGACCGCTTCGACCATCACCGATCCCGCTTCGTCGTTGCGGAACCGTTTCAGCCAGGTTTTGGGGCTCACTTTAAACATTACTGAGGCTCCTGCACAAAGGCCGTCATCGATACGATCGAGATTTGGCCGTTTTCATCGGATTCCAGCGCATTGGCCAGCGCATATCCCGGGAAGAGCGGGTCATACTTCACGCAAGCGCGCAGCAGCATGAGCTGGTTTTGTTGGCCGGGGGTGAAAGTGATCACTGGATCGCCTGTCTCCGCGCGGTCGGTGCATTGGGCTGTATCGCTCAAGTTGCCGAGGTTGCGGATGTCGGTCGGGATCATCTCAAGGCGCAGGTTCTCTTCGCAATTGTTGAATACGAAAGATTCGGCACAGATCCGTTGCTTGATCGCGTCATGGGCGGGCGCTGTGCCAGTGCCCAGACGGATGTCGCGCACGGCCATGTCGAGACCACGCTCCAGCATCGTGTGACGCATGGTCACAAAGCTCAGCTCAAGCGACAGGATCATGAGAGCCATGAAGATTGGGAAGACCACGGCGAATTCGGCAGTAACGGCGCCGTCTTCATCGCGGGCGAACCGGCGGAAGAGGTTTTTGCGTATCTTGATCATTGTGTCAGCCTCAGGTTGACCACGTTCGATGCGATCGAGCTGAACGCATCCGTGATGTTAATGCCTTCCGCACGGTAGTAATGGGCCACGGAGGAGGCACAGTTGCGCAGATTGGTCTCGGCGGTTTCGCCTTTGGCGATCTCAAAGCCGATGGTGTAGACGACCACGCCATTTTCTTTCGTGGCGGTGCAGACGTCCGACATCATGTTGTTTTTGTCGCTACCATCTTCGTGCTCGGTTCCGGTATAGTCGTTCCACGGACCCCAATCGCCTGTCACGCTGCCGTAAAAGTCGGGCGACATGCGGCCCCACATTTCCTCCCAGTCCAGACGCTCGGTTCCGATGTAGCCTGCCATGTCTTGCAGATCATCGAATTCGTCGTTGGTGATCCATTCCTGGCTGTCGAGGGCATAGTAACCGATACCGTCATCATCGAGGATATAGTAAGCCGAATCTGCGGCGCCCGAAGCCTCATAGACGCATTCCCAGCTGCTCCAGCGGCACACACTCTGCGAGGTTGTCGTCCAGTGGCGATAGATATGGTAGGCGTATTTGAACTGCATATTCTGCGAGGTCACGCGGAACATTTGTGAGTTCGGCCCACGATAATCGCTGCTCTCGTCAAAGAAATACGAGACCGTGTTCTGGCCGTCGCCCATCATTACGACGATTTTCAGCACTTCCGCCTCGGTATAGGCTGCCGGAAGCGATTCCAGCGTGGCGCTTATAAGCTCGTCTGTCTGAAGGCTGTCGACCACGGTGTCGAATTTTGGGTCCAGAAGGGCTGCGCCCCATTTCATCCCAAGGTGGCCGGACGTATTGCCGTCAGCGGTCAGGGCGTCGATGGCTGTGTGCAGTTCTGTAATGCTTGTCGAGTAAGGCAGGATCTCTGCATTTTCCTCGGTAAAGCACGAGCGCCAGCTTTGGTTCAGGTTGTCGAACCCGCCATAGACCGAGGTGTAGATCTGCTGGTCCATATACACGTCTGGATCAATGAAGGCGTTGTCGAAGTCGCTCTCATCAAAGCGCAGGCAGGTCGAATATTGCTGAACCTCATTCACGTTGAGCGCGGTATAGATGCCTTCACCAGGCGCTACATTCCAGCTGAACGGCACGAGCGAGATCACAGCATCACCGGGATCGGTGCTGTTGATGATCGTCGTCACGAAGCTTTTCGCGGCCTTTTGAAGGTTTGTGAGCTTGTTGTTGTTGCCCATTGAGCCGGACACGTCCAGCACGAGAGCTACTTCAAGCTTTGGCACGCGCATCATCGCGGTTGATGCCCCCCCCACGCTGAGGGTTTTGACGCCGCTCAGCTTCATCAGGTAAGTGTCCATGGTCATGTCGGCGCTGGCCGTTACGCTGGTAGAGTTCAGCGTGGCCACAACATCGTCGTCGCCCACATTGTCATCGTCGATCTCGTTGAGATACTCGGACATATCCGCCTTGGCGAAATAATCTTCCACGATGGCTTTGGGGCTGGACCCGAAGGGCGCGCCCGCACCGGCCAAAACCGCGCTGTCGAGCGTGTTCTGGATTTTGGCGCGTTGCATTTCCTGGCGCATAAGATCAATGCCCAGACCACCCGCGGCCAGCATCATTACGATCATCACAAGGGTGAAGGCGGTAATGGCACCGTCTTCATCCTCTTGGAAAGTTCGAAGCCAAGCCTTTGGGCTTCGGGGGGTTGCCCTCTGGTCCATACAGACCGCAGGCGTGATCTTGGAACTTTGATGTTTCACGTCTTTACCTCATTGACCGGGAATCGGTCTGCTGCGACTTAGTTTACGTCCCGTTTTTGATCGCTAATCAGTATGGCGGAACTAGGGCGAAACCTGAAGAAAATGGCGTCAAAAGCGCTGCTTTCATTGACACTTTGGGCTATTGATGAGGACTGTTTCTGAATGGCGGACAATGCCACAAACTGGCCCCATTTTCGGTTGCGCGAGAGGCGAAAAAGATGCGGAATTTTTTTGTCGAATTGCATGTAAAAAAGGCACGGCTGGACAAAAAAACCGCAGCCATTAAGCATGGGTTGGCAAATTGCACAATAAACTGCGCCTGCCCGGAGATGCCGGGCGTCGGCCGAGGGAGAAAAACATGACCATCGCCAAAGAACCAAGTTTCCGTGAAAGTGTTGACCTGATGTTCAACCGCGCGGTGGCGCTGATGGATCTGCCTCCGGGGCTGGAGGAGAAGATTCGCGTGTGCAATGCGACCTACACGGTGCGCTTTGGCGTGCGCCTGCGCGGCAAGATACATACGTTCACGGGATACCGCTCGGTTCACTCCGAGCATATGGAACCTGTGAAGGGCGGTATTCGCTATGCGATGGGCGTGAACCAGGATGAGGTGGAGGCGCTTGCGGCGCTGATGACCTATAAATGTGCGTTGGTGGAGGCACCGTTTGGCGGCTCCAAGGGCGGTTTGCGCATCGATCCGCGCGAATGGGACGCGGATGAGCTTGAGCGGATCACGCGGCGCTTTGCCTATGAACTGATCAAGCGCGACCTGATCAACCCCTCCCAAAACGTACCGGCCCCCGACATGGGCACGGGCGAGCGGGAGATGGCGTGGATCGCGGATCAATACAAACGCATGAACACGACTGATATCAATTCACGGGCCTGCGTTACGGGCAAGCCGGTCAATGCGGGCGGTATCCAAGGCCGGACCGAGGCGACGGGGCGGGGCGTGCAATATGCGCTTCAGGAGTTCTTCCGCCACCCCGAGGACATCAAGATCGCAGGCCTCTCGGGCAAGCTGGATGGTAAACGGGTGATCGTGCAGGGCCTCGGCAATGTGGGCTATCACGCGGCCAAATTCCTGAGCGAGGAGGATGGCTGCATCGTCACTGGCATTATCGAGCGGGATGGGGCGCTTTTGAGCGACAAGGGTCTTGATGTGGAGGCGGTGCATAATTGGATCGCCAAACATGGCGGCGTGAAGGGATATCCCGGGGCTGAGCATGTGCCCGAGGGCGCCAAGGTTCTGGAGAAGGAATGTGATATCTTGATCCCTGCGGCCCTTGAGGGGGTGATCAACATCTCCAACGCGGCGAATATCAAGGCACCTCTGATCATTGAGGCGGCGAACGGGCCTGTCACGGCGGGTGCAGATGACATCCTGCGCGAGAAGGGCTGTGTCATTATCCCCGACATGTACGCCAATGCAGGCGGCGTTACGGTCAGCTATTTCGAATGGGTCAAAAACCTCAGCCATATCCGGTTTGGCCGGATGGGTCGGCGGCAAGAGGAATCGCGCCACCAGCTTATCGTGGATGAGCTTGAGCAACTGAGCGCGGACAAGGAGCTTGGCTGGACCCTGACACCCGGCTTCAAGCAGCAATATCTGCGCGGCGCAGGCGAGCTTGAGTTGGTGCGCTCGGGCCTCGATGACACCATGCGCAGCGCGTATCAATCCATGCGCGAGGTCTGGCATGGGCGCGAGGACGTGAAGGATTTGCGCATGGCTGCGTATCTTGTTTCCATCGATAAGGTGGCTTCGAGCTATCGCGCCTTGGGCCTCTAAGCGTTGGTGAAGTGTCTGGGGTCGTGTGCCTGGCCTTCTGCACGCGTTCCTCGCGCGTAGCGGGCCGCAATCCTATCTCATCATGGTCTTCCGCTCGCTTGCGCAGACGCTTGCCTATGACCTTGGGGAAGCCGCTCTTGTGGTTGCGGGGTGGGCCGGGCTGAGGCACTCTGGGAAGAGTTAATTTGAGGAAAGTGAGCCAACGATGATCCGTTTTGCCATTGCTGCCGTTTTTGCACTGACCGTTCTGCCCGCACCCCATGCAAAGGCCAGCGATGCGGGCCATCATTGCGCGCCCACTGCCGAGATCGTCCAGATGGCGGTGACAGCCCGCAAATTGGGGGCGGAAGCCGACGCCACGCAGGCGGATATCCTGGCAAATGACGCGGTTGAGGAGCGTTATGTGCCCGCTGTCCCGTCATTGGTGGAATGGGTCTACACCCTCCCCGAAGAGCAGCTGACCGATGAGGTGGCGGCGTCCTTTGAGGAAGCCTGCGGCGCGAATATCAACTGACACCGCCCGCCCCTTGGCGCAGGGCCTGCATTGCGCCATATTGGGGGGATGAGTCTGCCCCCCGGTTTCCTGGATGAATTGCGCACACGGACCTCCATCGCTCAGGTGGTGGGGCGCAAAGTCATGTGGGACACGCGCAAGTCCAATCAGGGCAAGGGCGACATGTGGGCACCATGTCCGTTCCATCAGGAAAAAAGCGCCAGTTTCCACGTCGATGACCGCAAGGGTTATTACTATTGCTTTGGCTGTCATGCGAAGGGCGATGCGATCAGCTTTGTCCGCGAGACGGAGAATGTGGAGTTCATGGAGGCAATCCGCATTCTGGCCGGTGAGGCCGGGATGCAGATTCCCGAGCGCGATCCGCAGGCACAGGCAAAGGCCGACCGCCGCACCCAGCTGATTGAGGTGATGGAGCAGGCGGTGCAGCACTTCCGCCTTCAGCTTCAGACCGGGGCCGGGGCCGAGGCGCGCGCCTATCTGGAGCGGCGGGGGCTCGATGCGGCGACGCAGGATCGTTTCGGTATCGGTTTCGCCCCGGATGCGTGGCAGGGCCTTTGGGACCATTTGACCGCCAAGGGCGTGGAGCCGGACCTGATCATGGGCGGCGGTCTGGCCAAACCCAGCAGCAAGGGTGGCAACCCTTATGACGTGTTCCGAGGTCGCATCATGTTCCCCATTCGCGATCCGCGCGGGCGCTGCATCGCCTTTGGGGGCCGCGCGATGGACCCCAATGACAATGCGAAATATCTCAACTCTCCGGAAACGGAATTGTTTGATAAATCTGCCACGCTCTACAATTATGGACCCGCGCGCGAGGCGGCAGGTAAGGGTCAGCGTCTGATCGTGGCGGAAGGGTATATGGATGTGATCGCCCTCAGTCAGGCCGGGTTTGAGGCAGCGGTGGCTCCTCTTGGGACGGCGGTGACGGAGGCGCAGCTTCAGATGCTCTGGCGCGTCTCGGATGAGCCTGTGATGGCGCTTGATGGGGACCGCGCGGGCGTGCAGGCGGCACGGCGATCGATGGATCTGGCTCTGCCCTTGCTTGCGGCTGGCAAATCCTTGCGGTTTGCGTTGATGCCCGAGGGGCAGGACCCGGATGATATCCTACGCGCGGAAGGTGCGGGGGCCGTGGCCGCCCTTGTGGAGGGCGCGATGCCGATGGTTCAGCTTTTGTGGCAACGCGAGACCGAAGGGCGCAATTTCGACAGCCCTGAGCGCAAAGCGGCGCTGGACAAGACCCTGCGCGAGGCGATTGGCCGTATTCAGGACCCGTCGATCAAGGGGCATTATGGCCAAGCAATCAAGGAGATGCGCTGGGCGCTTTTCTCGCCCCGCCGCGATGGGGGGGGCAAGCGCCCTTGGGTACCGGGGGCCAAGTATCAGCCTCCCGCGGTCCCGCGGGCTAGTACGAAATCCTCGCTTCTGGCTACGGGCGACTGGCGCGCACAGGCCCATATGCGCGAGGCTGTGATCCTCGCCGCACTTGTTTGCACCCCAGCGGTGTGTGCAGAATTCGAGAGCGCGCTGGAACGTCTGGATTGCTTTGATCCGGTGCATGGGGCCTTGCGTGATTTGATCCTCGCCCATGCAGACGAGGGGCCGGAGGCCTTGCGCGCAGCGATTGATGCGCAGATGGGGACGGAGACCCTTGAAAAGCTGATGGCCTTGCCCCACGTTGCGTTGATGCGCCCCCTGCGCCGTCCGGGGGATGTGGAGCCTGCGCAGATGACCGTGGCCGAAGAACTGGCCAAAATCGCCGCGCGCAGGGGCGTGAAGGATGAGATGGTGGACGCGGCGGAGGACCTTTCGGGCACGCCCGACGAGGCCGTGACATATAGATTGGGGCAGGCTGCCGAGGCGCGTAATCGCGCCGACCGGAGTCAGCATAAGGACACTGCGGAATATGATCTGGCCGATAATGGGGCCCGAATCAATCGTGGCGAACGGGAAGAGTTCGACGCGTTGCTGGACAGGATCACCTTTTCAAAACCTCGCCGTTAGGGTGTTTTGGTGAGGAAATAGTAAAATAATCAGGGTAAACGGGTGGCGAATCACCTAATCTGTCAGATGATTCGTTTGGGGCGAATCACTCAGCCGCCCGTCACATCAGGAGATGTTCATGGCCGCCAAAGATAACGACGACCAGAAACCGGACAATGTCGACGCTGAACTGTCTCTGGATATGAGCCAGGCCGCGATCAAAAAAATGATCAGCGAGGCGCGCGAGAAAGGCTTCATTACCTATGATCAGTTGAACGAGGCGCTGCCGCCGGATCAGGTAAGCTCGGAGCAGATCGAGGATGTGATGTCCATGCTGTCTGAGATGGGCATCAACATCATCGAGGCGGACGAGGTCGAAGAAGAAGAGCAACGCTCCACCGCGCTTGCCGAGACGGGCAAGCGGGGCGAGATCGTCCTGGGCTCGGGCAATGCCGAAAAGCTGGACCGCACGGATGATCCTGTGCGGATGTATCTGCGCGAGATGGGCTCGGTCGAGCTTTTGTCGCGTGAGGGCGAGATTGCGATTGCCAAACGGATCGAGGCCGGGCGCAACACGATGATTGCAGGGCTCTGCGAGAGCCCGCTGACCTTTCAGGCGATCACGATCTGGCGCGACGAATTGCTGGGCGAGGACATCCTTCTGCGCGATGTGATCGACCTTGAGACGACATTCTCGGGACAGCTGGGTGAGGAAAGCGAGACCGTGGCCGAAGCCGCGAATATCACCTCGGCCCCCGGCGCGGCCAACAAGGCCGACACCAGCCCCGAGCTGGATGCCGACGGCAACCCGATTGCCGATGACGATGATGATGACGAGGACGATCAGGCCAATATGAGCCTCGCGGCGATGGAAGCCGCGCTGAAGCCCGCCGTGCTGGAAACGCTGGACCGTATCGCCGATGATTACGTGCAGCTGAGCGAAATGCAGGACAGCCGCATCTCAGCCACGCTGAACGAGGACGGGTCTTTTTCCGCTAAGGCAGAAGTGACCTATCAGACTCTGCGCTCGGAAATTGTTGTGCTGGTCAACTCGTTGCACCTGCACAACAACCGGATCGAAGCGCTTATTGATCAGCTTTACGGCATCAACCAGCGGATCATGATGATTGATAGCGCCATGGTGAAGCTGGCGGATCAGGCGCGCATCAACCGGCGCGAATTTATCGACGCCTATCGCGGGCGCGAGCTTGATCCCAACTGGACCGAGGACATGGCCGCCAAATCCGGGCGCGGCTGGCAGATGTTCATGGAGCGCTCGCCAGAGAAGGTGAGCGAGCTGCGCGCAGAGATGGCGCAGGTCGGGCAGTATGTGGGGCTCGATATTTCCGAATTCCGCCGCATCGTGCAGCAGGTGCAAAAGGGCGAGCTTGAGGCGCGCACAGCCAAGAAGGAAATGGTTGAGGCGAACCTGCGGCTCGTGATTTCCATCGCCAAGAAATACACCAATCGCGGTCTGCAATTCCTTGACCTCATTCAAGAGGGCAACATCGGCCTGATGAAGGCGGTGGACAAGTTTGAGTATCGCCGCGGCTATAAATTCAGCACCTACGCGACATGGTGGATCCGGCAGGCGATCACGCGAAGCATCGCGGATCAGGCGCGCACGATCCGTATCCCGGTGCATATGATCGAGACCATCAACAAGCTGGTTCGCACAGGCCGGCAGATGCTCCATGAGATTGGCCGCGAGCCGACGCCAGAAGAGCTTGCTGAGAAGCTGCAAATGCCGCTTGAGAAGGTGCGCAAGGTGATGAAAATCGCCAAGGAGCCGATTTCTCTTGAGACGCCTATCGGCGATGAGGAAGACAGCCAGCTTGGGGATTTCATCGAGGATAAGAACGCCGTTCTGCCTTTGGACAGTGCCATTCAGGACAACCTGAAGGAAACCACGACGCGGGTGCTCAGCTCACTTACCCCGCGCGAGGAGCGTGTCTTGCGGATGCGCTTTGGCATCGGGATGAACACCGACCATACGCTCGAAGAGGTCGGTCAGCAGTTCAGCGTGACGCGCGAACGTATCCGCCAGATTGAAGCGAAAGCCTTGCGGAAACTCAAGCACCCCAGCCGATCGCGCAAGCTCCGGTCGTTCTTGGATCAATAGGATGGATGAGGTCGATCGACCGAGCAAACAGCCGCTGTCCGAAGTTACAAGTAGCAGGCAGCTGACTCACGATACAGAAACGGAAACACGGTTTGATAAAACAAGCGTCGTTTTGAGCGGACGTAGTCATAACTTCTCTGCTGAGTACGAATTGGGGTTTCGGGATCGACATGCCGGAAAACTGTCGAGCGAAAATCCTTATCAAGACAAACTTGCTAGAGCCCGCTGGCGGCGAGGGTGGAACGCACGGGATGTTTATTCCGATAGTGAGTATAAGTGGATTGAGCCAATAACAGACAGTAAAGCTGTTGTTTTGGCGGTTTTGGCCATCTTTCTTGTAGGCTCGTTTTTGTTTGGTTTTGTAAAATAGAGTAATTGTCGTTGAACATTAGCTGACGTTTTTCAGCGGCTCACGCTTGGCCTGATGGTGTTGTGACGCTCGCGATTAGGCCTATTTAGCGCTCTCACTTTCAGTCTACCCAAACCCTTGCGGCTCACCTATAGTGCCTGTGGATAACTGGGCGTCAGACCCAATCCTCAGAGGCTAGGACAGAGAAGGGGACAGGCCTATGCGCTGCCCGTTTTGCGGAAGTATTGAAACACAGGTTAAAGATTCACGCCCTGCGGAGGAGCATGTCTCGATCCGCAGGCGGCGGTTTTGCCCGGCATGTGGCGGGCGATTCACCACCTATGAGCGCGTGCAGCTGCGGGATTTGGTCGTGGTGAAATCCAACGGACGCCGCGAGGACTTTGACCGCGACAAGTTGGAACGCTCAATTCGGATCGCCTTGCAAAAACGCCCGGTCGAGCCGGAACGCGTGGAGCAGATGATCTCAGGCATTGTGCGGCGATTGGAGAGCATGGGCGAGACGGATATCCCGTCGAAGACCGTGGGCGAGATCGTGATGGAAAGCCTCGCGCGGATCGACACCGTTGCATATGTGCGGTTTGCGAGTGTTTACAAGAACTTCCAGGCCGCAGATGATTTCGACAAATTTGTGAGCGAGCTGCGCCCGGACGGGGCGGCTGCCGACAAACCAGAGACGTGAGCGCGGACGCCCGCTTCATGCGGCTGGCCCTTGGGCTGGGCCGCAGGGGGCTGGGCGGCGTGTGGCCGAACCCGGCAGTGGGCTGTGTCATCGTGCAATCGGGACGCATTGTCGGCCGCGGCTGGACCCAACCCGGCGGGCGGCCTCATGCAGAGCCGGTGGCGCTGGCGCAGGCCGGGGAGGCCGCGCGCGGGGCCACAGCCTATGTCACCTTGGAGCCATGTGCCCATCACGGGCAGACCCCGCCTTGCGCAGATGCGCTGATTGCGGCGGGTGTAGTGCGTGTGGTCGTCGCGGCGGGCGATCCGGACCCGAGGGTTTCGGGGCGCGGTATCGAGATGCTGCGCGCCGCAGGGATTGTGGTGGAGACGGGGCTTTGTGCCGATGAGGCGCGGGCGGATCTGGGCGGATTTCTCAGCCGGGTGACGGCGGGACGGCCCGAGATCACGTTGAAATTAGCCACATCTTTTGACGGCCGGATCGCCACGGCATCAGGCCATTCGCAATGGATCACCGGACCCGAGGCGCGCAGGGCGGTACATGCGATGCGTGCACGCCATGACGCGGTGATGGTGGGCGCGGGCACCGTGCGTGCGGATGATCCCGCCCTCACGGTGCGCGACATGGGGGTGGCGCGTCAGCCTGTGCGGGTGGCGGTATCGCGGCGGTTGGACCTGCCGCTCATGTCGCAGCTTGCGCGGACGGCGCGGGAGGTGCCGGTATGGGCCGCGCATGGCGCGGACGCTGATCCCGCGTTGATTGAGGCGTGGGAAGGGCTTGGGGCGCGGCTCTTGCCTTGCGCCGTGGCCGGGGGACAACTGGATATGGGATCGGTTTTGCAGGCGCTTGGCGTGGCTGGGCTGACGCGGGTGTTTTGCGAAGGGGGCGGCGCCCTTGCCGCATCGCTTTTGTCGGCTGATCTGGTGGACCGCCTTGTGGGGTTCACGGCGGGTCTGAGCATCGGGGCCGAAGGCTTGCCCGGAATTGGCGCGCTGGGGATTGCGCAACTGGATGAGGCGCCACGGTTCGAGCTTCAGGAGGTGCGTCCGGTGGGGCGTGATGCGCTTCATATCTGGCGGCGCGCGCGGGGCTGACCTTCGCGCTATTTTGAGTATTTTGCTAAGAAGAAGGGCTATGCGTCAGCGCCAGAGATGGGCGCAGGACGCGAAGAGGCCTTGGAATTTTGACAGGGCGCGGTTGGCGGGGCCTGCACGCGGGGCGGTGCCGCTTGCGAGGCGTGCGATAGCGACTTCTGGCGGGCAGGGGCGTTTGGTTACAGGGTCGAAGTAGCGGGGGTAATCTATCAGCGCGGCGTGGGCGAGACCCGCGAGGCTGGGTCTGGCAGAGCGGCGGGCGGGCGTGCGCCCGAGATCAGTCGTGAGGCCCCATCCGGCGTAGAACGGCGCGCCCGTGGTGGTGACGGGCAGGCCGCGCAGGAGCGCCTCGAAGCCCAGCAGAGACGTCATCGTCCAGACCTCATGGATATGTGGGAAGAGTGCTGCGGTGTCTGTTTGGGTCAGCACGGCATCGGCGAGGGTCATCGCCTCCGTCTCTGGGATGGCGCCGGGGCGCAGGCCCGCCTCCACGTCGGGGTGGGGTTTGTAGAGCAGGATGGCGTCCGGGTTGGCGGCACGGGCGGCGCAGAGGAGGGCGAGGTTGGTGTTGATCTCGCCTGCGCCCGTGCGGATGGACGCGTCATCCTCGACCTGTCCCGGGACGAGGATGCGGTGCCCGTCGGGGAGGCCCGGGATCGTGCCGCCGAGATTGTATTTGGTGACGCCTGCGCGGATGAGGGCGGCGATGAGTGCCTCGGCCCTGTTGGCTTGGTCGGGGCGCAGGGTAGCGCGGCGGGTGATCCATGCCTCGAGATCACTGGGTTTGGTGGGATCATAATATATCCCTGTGCGGTCCGTGACGAGCGAGAGGGGCGGGACGAGCTCTGCCCCGAGGCCGCGCGAGCGCAGAAAACCATCCTCAACGCGGGTGGCCTCTGGATGCGCATCTGCGCGGGTGGCCCAGACCATTTCGGGGCGGGATGTATCCTTGGAAGGGGCGAAGCGGAGCTGCTTGCAGGTGCCGAAGAATTGGTTGAGCGGGCGGCGTTTCCACAGGCGCATGCCGTGGGCTGTCCACCCATTGTGGTCCTCGCGCCAGGCGCGGACCTCGGCCTCAAGGGTGTTGATGGCGTCTTCAATCTCGCATAGGCGGTCTTGGTAGGGGTCATACCATGTGGGGTAGAGGATCATGGCTGCGGCAAAAAGCTGTGCGCGAGTCAGGGGGCGGCCCCGGCGCGGGAGGGCGAGGGGTGGCGGTCTTCAGTGAGGGACCATCCGGCGTAGAAGGGCTGGCCGAAGATTTGGGGTTTATGGCCCGCAAAAATGGCCTCGAACCCGAGTTGGGAGGACACGGTGTAAACGGCGCGTGCGCCTGCGAGAAGGTGCCATGGGCTGATAGGAGCATCGCAGAGCGTGATGCGATCATTGACATCCTTGGGCCCGAAATAGCCCGCCCGGTGGCCAGCCGTGGTTTCTGGGTGGGTTTTGATCACGATGGGCGCGCCGGGGTGATCCTCTTGGGCGCAGTAGAGCATTTCGCGGAACGTGTTGGCGTCGGCCCCGCCAAGGCGTACGGACGCGTCGCCATAGGTCTGGTCGATGACGAGAACGTAGCCCGGCGCGGGCGCTGGGGTCGCTGGATCATAGGTGTTGTATTTGCTCAGATGCCCCTCGCTGAGGCGGGCGATAGCACCGCGCGCGCGGTTCAAGAGGGCTGTGTCGTCAAGCGGGTGGGTTTTGAGGACAGTCTCAAGCTCGGACAGTTGGCTGGCATCAAAAGGCATGACCGCGCCCATGATGAGGCCCAAGGGAGGGGCCCCGTCGCGGCCCGGATGGACGGAGCGGAGCATCGCATCCTCAACCCGCAGGAGGGTGGCACCGGTGCGCTGGGCCACGGCCTCACCGCGCGCGGCATAGGGGCTGTGGCCCCAGACTGCGATCAGATCATCCGCGCCGGGGCGGCCCAGTTGCAGCCTGTATCCGGCCAGTTCCATGATCCGGCGGATGCGCTGTTGACGCAAAAATCCTGCGTTGAAATAAAAAGCCCGCCGGGGCCCTTCGGCTCCGGCGGGTTTTTCAAAAATGTCCGGCATTAGCCGCCGAGGGCCGTCGTTGCGCCATCGACCGTGCCGACCACGCCCAGTGAGCCGGTGATGGCCGAGATAACCTTGGACCATTGGGCGAACGGCGCCTCGGTCACATAGAGCGTGTCCTGATCGCGCACCGAGAAATCACGCGCCATGAACATGCCGTTGGGACGGGTAAGGTCGAGCACATAAACCATGCGCTGATCCCCGATCAGATCGTTGCGGCCAAGGACCTGATTGGCAATCTCCGCAGGCTCGTTGCGCAGAATGAAGACGCCTGTGGGATCGGCGGCTGCGGTTTGCAAACCGCCCACGGTGGCAATTGCCTCAATCGCGCTCAGCGTCTGGCTGTCAAACGTCACGCGGCTTTGCGCGCCCGTCGCCCCGAGGGCGGTGAAGGAGCGGCTGTCCTCCTCGACCAAAATCCGGTCACCGCCGCGCAGGGCGATATCGAACTCGGGATGTTTATAGAGGTCTTGGAACCAAACCTTGCTCCGCTGATCGCCGCGCAGGACGGTGATTTGTGCCACCTCAGCCGGGATCACGATACCGCCCGCGTTGGACAGCATGGTCGATAGAGTCCGGGTCGGACGCTCGATCGGGTAGACGCCTTGCGCGCCCACGGACCCCACCAGCGACACGGTGGAGCCGTCGCCCGCAAGGCGACGGACTTGCACTTGCGGGTCGGGTGTTTGCTCATCAAGCTTTGAGGTGATGATGCGGCGGATGCCCTCGGGCGTGTTGCCCGCAGCGCGGATGCGGCCCGCATAAGGCACGAAGATGAACCCGCTGCCATCGACCTGAACCTCTTCGAGAATGGTCTGGTTCGTGCCTTCCCCGGCCAAAAGCCCGTCATCGACGTTCTCCCAGATCGTGAGGCCCAGGGTGTCGCCCGGCCGGATCGTGTCGGATCCAAGCTGGCCTGCGTTTTTGAACGCCTCGGTGAAGCCAAGCGCGGGCTGCACGGCGGTGGCGCGGGTCACGCGGTCATTGACCGATACGACAAACGCATCGCCCGAGCGCTGCACCGAACCCGAATAAATCTCTTTTTTGGTCGGGCCCAGACGGGGGAGAACCCCGCAAGACGCCACCAAGGTGACAATCGTCAACAGGGCGACGGACCGCGCCCACCGGCTTGTTTGGGTTTTCACTGCACGGTCTCCTCGACCTATATGTTCTGCCTCGGGTCGTCTTTTTTATGATCGTATTTTTTATAACGTAGCTGAATTTGAAGGGAAAATAAAGCGCTACAGGTGGTGTTTGCTACGTGACCAACCGCAACTGTTGCCTCGGAGCCGCGGTACCCGTGCGCAGCGCATCATAAGGATCATCGGGGCTGAGCATCATGTCGACGGCCTGTCGCAGGAGCTGGCGACGGCCACGAGCGGAGTAAAAGCCGCCTGCGATTTGGCTGGTTTCCAGAAGATAGCGGCGATAATCGCGGTAGGCTTTGCGGTCAGGGCGCTCGGCACCGGCGAAGAAATCCTTCAGCGGTTTGGTCGAGACAAACTCGGGCTTGGCATAGACCGCCTCGCCGAATGTCTTGAGGGGGATACCACGCCACAACACCTGCTGCGCTGCGGTGGAATTGACGGTCACCGCGCTGCGCGCCTCGTCGAGAAGCTGCGCGAGCTTGCCGCCGCGCACGTAATGCACGCGCTTGGCGACGCCATATGCCCGCGCCAGCCGTTTAAGCTCACGTCGCACAGGCACGCGGCCATCTTCTAGCGGGTGCGCCTTCACCACGAGGTGGTGATGCTGCGGCGCGCCCTTGGCGAACCCGTCAATCACGGTTTCCAGAAATTCGGTCATGCTGGCGAAGGGGGAGTGCATTTGAAACGAGCTGTCATGCTCCAGTTGCAAAAGCGCCAAGTGATACGGAAAGCCCCCGTGCCGGATGCGCCATGTGGCGATGCGCCGATCCACGGCCTGTGCGGGCATCAGAACAAGGCGCTGAAGGTAAAGCGCAAATTCCTTGCGCACGGTGATCGAGCGGTGCGGCTTGAATCCGCGATAGCCGCGGTTCATCAGCAGAACAAACCCATGGTAGAGCGCGCCATAGAAGATATGCTGGCGCATATCGCCCCAGCTGGCAGGGGGCAGGGCCGTATCCATATCCGAGTTTTCAAGATCGCGGCGCATTGTCTGCACTTCCAGATCCATCAGGCGTGAGTGCCCATTGGCCCCGCCCCGCTCATAGGTGACCCAATAGGGCCGCATATAGCCCTCCTCAAACACATGCACACGCAAGCCGCGCGCGCGGGCGGCCTCAACCGCAGCGGTATGGATCGGGCGGGTATCGCCATATAGCACGATGTCGGTGGCGGATTTGTCGGTGAGGATTTTCTCCAGCGCGGCGGGCCATGCGTCAGGCGCATCCCGGTAGGCGATGAAATTATGCCGTCCGGGCCAGAACATCCTGTCGCCCATGTTGAAGCCCACGCGCCACACATCCACCCCTGCGCGCGACAACATCCTGCCAAGCCGGTGGAAGAACGGCCCGTGCGGGCCTTGCAGGAACACGAACACCCGCTTTGATGGTTCAGGGCTTTTCATCTACTCAAGGATACTCTCAAATACTTGCGGATATGTAACCAAAGATTTTGGCGAAAATAAGACACAAAAGGCGCGCACCCTTGTCTTGCTGGTCTCTGGCGGCTACCTCAACGGGGCAAACTCAAAGGGGTGCACCTTAATGTTCACAGGCATCATCACGGATCAGGGCAAGCTCTTGAAGCTGACGCAACAGGGCGATCTTCTGGCCCGTATCGCCTGTACCTATGATACGTCCACGATTGATCTGGGCGCGTCGATTGCCTGTGATGGGGTGTGCCTGACGGCGGTGGGGCTTGGCGAGGGGTGGTTCGAAGTGCAAATCAGCGCCGAGACGGTCTCCAAGAGCAACCTTGATACATGGGCCGAGGGCCGCACTGTGAACCTTGAGCGCGCGTTGAAAGTCGGGGACGAGCTTGGCGGGCACATTGTCTCGGGCCATGTGGACGGTGTGGCCGAAGTGGTGGGCATGGCTGATGAGGGCGACAGCACCCGCGTCACCTTGCGCGCGCCGGACGCGCTGGCCCGGTTCATAGCACCCAAAGGCTCCGTCGCGCTCAACGGCACCTCGCTTACGGTGAATGAGGTGAACGGGGCCGAGTTCGGCATAAACTTTATCCCCCACACCAAGGAGGTCACCACATGGGGCCGCACTGCGCTGGGGGATCGGGTGAACCTTGAGATCGACACACTGGCCCGCTATGTGGCGCGGCTTGCGGAGTATAAGTGACTGCTTTTTCTTGGTCTTAAATACCCCAAAAGCATCCAAAGCCAACTGCGCGGTCAGTCGTTATCTGACAGACCCGCGCCTGCTCCGCTCACTCTGCTTGCCTCTGTCTCGGGCGCGTAGGTGAGTTGGGCAAACCGCTCCAGCACGGCAACCGCCTCGGCGTGGGGCGAATAGCGCAGGGCGCACTCCATCATCGGCTGTTCCGGCGCTGTTGCGACCTCGATCAGCACATCCGCCTGTCCGCAGAGCGCGGTGGCCGCCCCCCGGAGCGCGTCACCGCAGGCAAATGTTGCGCCGGGCCAGTGGATCACCAGCGGCGCTTCCGCCGCCTGCACCACGAAGGGCAAAAGCAACAAGGGCTGTATCACGCCTTCGATCCGGGTCTCGCCGCTACATCCCAGATCGCTCAGGGCTGCGCCCGCTCTGATGGGGCAGAGCGCGCCACCCGGTGCGCGCCACGCGTCCGCGCAGATCACGGGTGCGAATTCGGCAAGATCTTGGTCGTGCAAACGCTCCAGCAGGTCCGCGAGCGCCTCTGGGCCCGGCAGGTCTGCTGCGGCAAGCCATGTCGCAGATTTACCGGCCTCCTCGGCCATGCCCCAGCTCATGCCTGCGCCGCGTGCGGCCTTGCGGCTCAGGCTCTCGATCTCCGAGAGGGACCAACTCATGCGTGGCCGAGCGGGGGATAGGTCCAGTCATCCGCAGCACCACCTGCGGCGATCTCGGACGGGAAGGGGGCGTGTTGGAACATGGTGATCCGCACCCAGCGATCCGAGCGCGGGTCAAAATGGCAGGCTCCAAAGAAGCTGAGCTTGGCGCGCAGCATATCAATAGGCAGCATATCCTCGCCGATCGTGTTGTCGCGGATCTCGGCATAGGGCAATTTCGCGGCGATCTGTGCGCGGCGCACAATGTGGCGATGCTCAGGGTGGGCCATGAGGAACGCGGCCACAGTGCCATCTGCGCCCTCCAGATCGGCGCGCATCAGGGCGGCGTCGCGACCGGGACAGAGTGGTTGCTCATATGGGGCCAATGGCTCGTCCCAGCGCGGCCCGAGGCGTGGCTCCAGCTTTGCCTCCGAGACATACCAGACGCGGGCCTGCGTTGCGGGGTCGCTCCAGTCGGTCTTGAGCGCCCAGTCGTAGATATCGTCCACCACCGCGCGTAGCGTGTCGCAGGTCATTGCGCCGTCGATGCGCCAGTGATCCGCCTCCTCACAGGCCATCCCGGCGCTCAGATCATCCACCAGCGCGCCATGCGGCTCCAGCATCAGCGCGGCGAGCGCCTCTTGCCCCTCAAGGCTGAGCGCGCCTTCAGCCCAGAGCCAAAGAGCGTTCCACGGTGCCGCCCCGGTGAGCGGCAGCGCCGTGAGGCGCGTCTCAAGCGCGCCAAGATCCGCACGTAGATCAGCGAGCTTGGCGATTTGCGCCGGGTGCTCCGAGCGCCAGTCTTCGGCGTGGATTTGCGCGCGTTTGATGAGAGTGGCGAATGCCGCCGTATCTTCGGGTGTGGCAGAGGGCAGCGCGCGGACACGGGCCAGCGCGGTCTCGCGCGCGGCGATCCAATTGTTCAGAAGTGCTGGGTGGTTGAGCAGGTAGGGCGCCATGCCGAGCCCGGTCGAATTTCCGATGCCGAACCGGCGGCGCAGGGCGGGCTCCAGCGGCACGGCGGTTTCGGGCGCGCGCAGGCGCGCCATATGTTCCACAAGGTCCATAACGAAGGCGCGGATCAGAAAGACATTGAGCATTTCTATCTGGAACGGGGCCTGAAATTCCGGGCGCGCGCAGGTGGCTGCGCGGTCCGCCGCGCCGAACTTGCCCGAGCCGTAGACGGCTGTGGTGCGCATCAGATAACCCACATCGGTGATCATGGCAGCATCCGGCTGTGCGCCGCCGGCCAAGGCGCTCACAACATGCTCCCACAGGCGCACGGAGCGGTTGGCACGGCTGAGCGACAGCTCTGCCGCAGTGATGCGGCCCGCCTCTTGCAGCGGTACGTTGGCACGCAGGCGGGTGATATCGGCCTCTGTCGGGATGCCGTCAAAGAGGGCGAATGTGGCGTCCCAAGCGGTGGCAATCACCCGGTCAGAGCGTTGATCCGCAGGCAGATCATGCGCAAAAGCGACGAGCGAATAGCTCCGATCAGGCCCGTGGGCCGTGTAGACCGCCGTGCCTTCGCCACGCGCATTGATGTCAAACAGAGGCGTGGTGAAGCGCCACCGCTCGGCGCTGAGACGACGCAAGAGGATGCGCATGAACGACAGCCGCGATTGATGAAAGCTGCCCATGCGAGCAAGGCGCATAACCTGTGCGGCGGGGCGCAGAGCGACTTGGTCAGGCGTGATATCGCGGTGTTCCATGGGGCATTATACCGTCAAAGAGGGGGGCTTGGTGCAAAATTATTATCGAAAAATCGCATCCAATTGCCGCCCATGAGCCCGGCCACCTCTTCGGCGTTAAAGCCGATCTCACGCAGGCCGGTCTCAAGGTTCGGGAAATCGCGATTGTCGCGGAACCATGCGGGCTGTGCTGGAAAGCCGGGGGCTGTGGCGGAGCCTTCGCCAAAGTCGATCTCTTTGGTCCAGCGGCCCGTGCGCATCCATTCGACGATGCTGTCGGGTTGGTCCTGACAGAGGTCTGAGCCAATGCCGAAATGCTCTGCGCCAAAACGCTCGGCGGCCATCGCGACCATTTCGCAGAAGTCTCGCAGGGTGCAGTCGGTCTTGCCCTTGAGGTGGTGAGGATAGAGCGAGAAGCCCATCATGCCGCCGTTTTGTGTGACCGCGCGGACCACATCGTCGCGCTTGTTGCGCAGGGCGGGCTGCCATGCGTGCAGATTGGCGTGGGTGATCGTGATAGGGCGCTGCGAGAGGTCCGCGGCCTCAATCGTGGAGCGGTCGGCGGAGTGAGACATATCAACAACGAGGCCCACGCGGTTCATCTCCTTGATGACGGCGCGGCCCATGCGGGTGATGCCGGGGTCCTCGGCCTCGTAGCAGCCGGTGGCGAGCAGGGACTGATTGTTGTAGCTCAGCTGCATGAAGCGCGCGCCGAGATCGTGCAGGATTTCGACAAGGCCGATATCATCCTCGATGGGGCTGGGGTTCTGGAAACCAAAGAAGATGGCCGTGCGGCCGCTCTCGTGCGCTGCGCGCACATCGCCCGCCCACCGACCCTTCATGATCAGGTCCGGATATTGCTCAAACCAGCGGTTCCATTGCTCCATGTTGAGCACGGTTTCGCGGAACGTCTCGTGATAGGCGATGGTGACGTGGACCGCATCGAGCCCGCCTACGCGCAGCTCGCGGAAGATTTTTTCGGACCAGTTGGCGTATTGCAACCCGTCGATACGAAAGCTCATTCGGGGGTGCCTGCGGAGATGTAGGCGGTTTTGACGATGGTGTAGAAATCGCGCGCGGTCTGGCCCTGCTCACGGGGGCCGTAGGAGCTGTCGCCGCGCCCGCCGAAGGGGACGTGATAGTCGGTCCCGGCGGTGGGCAGGTTCACTGTGACGACGCCGGTGCGCGCATTGCGGCGGAAATGAGTGGCGCGGGCGAGGTTTTTGGTGACAATCCCGGAGGTCAGGCCGAAATTGGTGTCATTGACGGTGTGGAGGGCCTCATCATAGCTGCCCACCTTGATGATGGCGGCGAGGGGGGCGAACATTTCTTCGCGGTTGATGGTCATGTCGTTGGTCGTGTTTAGGAATATCCCCGGCGTCATGTAATAGCCCTTTGTCTCACGCTCCACACGCGCGCCGCCACAGGCCAGTTCAGCGCCCTCAGACTGGCCGCGCTCCACGTAGGACAGGTTTTCGCTGAGTTGGGCTTCGCTCACAACGGGGCCGATCTGAGTGCCCTCTGCGAGGGCGTGGCCGACGATCATGGCCTCGGCGCCTTGGATCATACGCTCGGCAAAGGCGTCGTGGATTTTATCGTGCACGATGAGGCGTGAGGAGGCTGTGCATTTCTGCCCCGTGCCACCAAACGCGCCGCCCAAAGCCACGGTGACGGCGAGGTCCAGATCGGCGTCCTCCATCACGACAAGCGCGTTTTTGGACCCCATTTCCATCTGGATGCGGGTGAAGTTCTGCACCGCCGCTGACGCAATGCCGCGTCCTACGGGAACCGAGCCGGTGAAGGAGATCGCGTCCACCTCCGCGCTTTCCACAAGGCGTTGGCCCACATCGCGGCCTGCGCCCATCACGAGGTTGAAGAGGCCCTTGGGGATATCCTGACGCGCGATGATCTCTGTGAGTGCCACGGCGGACGCGGGTGTGAGGTTGGCGGGTTTCCACAGCACGGCATTGCCATAGGCCAGTGCGGGCGCGATTTTCCAGCTGGCGGTTGCGGTGGGGAAATTCCACGGGCTGATCACGGCGACGACGCCCACAGGCTCGCGCCGCACGTCGATTTCCACGTCGGCGCGGACGCTATCGGCGGTCTCGCCCAGTTGGCGCAGGGTTTCGGCGGCATAATAAGTGAAGAACTGCCCGGCGCGGTAGACCTCGCCGCGGCCCTCGGCCAGGGGTTTGCCCTCTTCGCGGCTCAAAAGTGTGCCCAGCTCTTCGGCGCGGGCCATCATTTCGGTACCGATGGCCATGAGCACGGCTTGCTTACGCTCCAACCCGTAGGCGGCCCATTCGGCCTGCGCCTGACGCGCGGCTGCGAGGGCTGTGTCGAGTTGGTCGTTGCCGGCTTGGGCGTAATGGCCGATCAGATCGCTGAGATCGGAGGGGTTGCGGTTCTCGATCTCGGCGGGGCCTGAGACCCACTCACCTGCGATGTAATTCTGATGGGGGCTCGACATGGCGGTGCTCCTGACCGGGGTGATTGAGGTCTGGTTGTGCTATGGTCAGCGCTTCAGGGCAATCTCATTTTGATGAAGTTAAATTCAGAAATGTTGAAGTAGGGGGGTGTCCTAGCTGGAGACGTTAATCTCTGCCGCGCGGATCGCCTCGACCAAGGCTTGTGCCGCGGGCGATAGGGCAGAGGGCGGTTGGCTGAGCATCCAGACCTCACGGCGCGTTTCCGTATCGCTGAGCGGCAAGAACTCAAGGTCCAGAAAATCAGGCAGCACCGCCAGTTGCGGCAGAAGGGTAATACCGGCCCCTGCGCGCACCATGGACAGAATCGAGGCAGTATTGCGCACAAAAAGGCTTGAGGCCGCCAGAATGGGCTGAAACTCTGGATCGGGAATATCGGCGCAAAGACCGTTGGAGATGAAGGGCACCCCGGCCAGATCGGCCCATGTGAGCTTGGCCCAATTGCGCGACAGCGGATGATCAATTGGACAGACCGCGCCGTAGGGATCGCAGAAGAGCAAGTGCCGCTCGAACCCCGGCAGGTGAGGCAGGGTGGCGATGCCGATATCAGCACGCTCCTCGGTCAGGTCGCGTTGCACGGTGGCGCTGTCGGTATCGCTCATCTCTATGCGGACGCCGGGGCGGGCGGCGCGGTAGGCCTGAAGAATATGTGGCATGATTGTCTGCGCAACAGAGGGTGTGCAAGCAATCCGCACAGTGCCACCTTCGGCGCGCGCAAACCCTTCGATGGCGCGGGTCGTGCGATCAAAATGGGCCAGCTCGCGCAAGGATTCCGTGCGTATCATGGCCCCGAGGGGCGTCAGCCGCGATTTGCGTGCGCTCTCAAAAAGCGGTGCGCCGACATGGTCCTCAAACTGGCTGAGCATCATGGAGATGGCCGAAGGCGTGCGCCCCAGCGCCTTGGCAGCGCCGGTCAGGCTGCCATGTTCCGCGACCGAGGCGAAACAACGAAGCATTTCGATCTTGATTGCCACTTGTAGTGCCCCTCTCAATTGCAACCTTAGATATAATGATGGCGCAAATAAACCCCTTTGCCACGAGCCCTAACGCAGCGACGTCCACAAACTGCTAATCCGCTCATGCCGCGTGCGATTGACAGGGCGGGGGTGGGGGCATATTTCAGGCGTACTGCGTCATCCCGGAGGTCGCCCATGCCAGCTCGTATCTACCGTCCCGCCCGCACAGCCATGTCTTCGGGCAATGCGCGCACCCATAAATGGGTTCTGGAGCACGCGCCGCAGGAGCGACGCGAGGTTGATCCGCTGATGGGCTGGACCTCTTCGGCTGATACCCAAGCGCAGGTTCGTCTGAGCTTTTCCACCAAAGAGGCAGCGTTGGAATATGCCGAGGAACATGGGATCGACGTGATCGTGCAAGAGCCCAAGACCCGCAAGGCCAACATCCGCCCAGGTGGATACGGCGATAATTTTGCCACCAACCGGCGGCAGGTCTGGACCCACTAAAGCGGCTTCAGAGCGTTTCGCCGGTGGTATCTGATGTCTCAGGTTCACGACAAAACGCGTTTGGCTTCGCCCAATCTTTGAACACACGGACACAGAGCGGGCTTGCCACGTAGCTTCAGGCTGTGGCTGACTCTCTTATATGCGCCCGCTTGTGCCACGGGCCACGAGGCTTGCGCGCTCTTGCAAGGGCGCGCGCGCGGGCTTAGGCAAGGGAATGACACGCCTTCATGCCTTTCGCCGCGACGCGCGCCTCTTGCTCGTGCTGGGCCTGCCTTTGGTGGGCAGTCATCTCGCGCAATTGGCTATTCATGTCACCGACACGATCATGCTGGGCTGGTATAGTATCGAGGCATTGGCCGCTGAGGTGTTGGCGAGCACCGTGTTCTACATGCTCTTCATCATGGGCTCGGGCTTTGCATGGGCCGTAATGCCGATGGTGGCCTCCGCCGTGGCGGGCGGCCATGACAGCCGGGTGCGGCGGGTCACGCGCATGGGGTGCTGGGCCTCGGTGGCCTTTGGCTTTGCGGTGCAGCCGATTTTCTATTGGTCTGCCGAGATATTCTTGATGCTGGGGCAGGGGCCTGAGACAGCCGCCCTCGCGGGGGAGTATCTCAGGATCGTGGGGTGGGCCATTGTGCCGGCACTTCTGGTGATGGTGCTGAAAAGCTATCTCGCGGCGCTGGAGCGGACGCAGGTGGTGCTTTGGGTCACGGTTGCGGCTGTGGTGCTGAATATCGGGGTGAATTACCTGCTGATCTTCGGCAATGGCGGGTTTGAGGAGATGGGCATTCGCGGTGCGGCGATCGCGTCGCTTGTCACGACGACGGCCTCGCTCATCGCGCTGGTGATCTATGTTGCTTGGGTCACGCCCGAGCATACGCTTTTTGCACGGGTCTGGCGTCTGGACGCAGAGGCGTTGCGTGATGTGTTTCGGCTTGGCTGGCCCATTGGGGTGACGAACCTTGCTGAGACGGGGCTTTTTGCGGCGTCATCCATCATGATGGGTTGGTTGGGCACATTGCCCTTGGCGGCCCATGGGATCGCACTGCAAATCACCTCCGTTACTTTCATGATCCATATGGGTCTCAGCAATGCGGCCACGGTGCGCGCGGGGCAGGCCTACGGTCGCCATGACAAAACGGAACTGCGGCGCGGCGCGGTGGTGGCGACGATGCTGTCACTGGGTTTTGCATCTCTGACCGTGCTCATCTTCCTGCTGTTGCCCGAGCCGCTGATTGGCCTCTTCATGAGCCCGCATGAGCCTGATCGCGCAGCCGTCCTTGGGATTGGGGTAGCGCTTCTGGCCGCGGCTGGTCTCTTTCAGTTGCTGGATGCGGGGCAGGTCATGGCGCTTGGCTTTCTGCGCGGGGTGCAGGATACGCGCGTGCCTATGGTCATTGCCGGGATTAGCTATTGGGCCGTGGGCGTGACGGCGAGCTATCTGCTGGGCTTTACCTTTGGAATGGGTGGGGTCGGGATTTGGCTCGGGCTTGCCATCGGGTTGGCCTGTGCGGCGGCGCTCTTGGGCCTGCGCTTCTGGCGCTGGACGGATCGCTGGCAAACGGCGCAAGGCTGATGGGGCAAAGTCCAAACGCTTGAGGCGCGCACGTCTTACCGGGGCAACCAGCTAGTCTTTGTTCTCTAAAAGACGGTCTGCCTTTTTGCGCACCAGTACGGTGCGCAGATCATGCATAGCCAGCAAAAGCGCATCTGTGATCGCCTCAAGCTGCGCGTCGCTTGCGCGGCTCTGGGCCCAGTGCGCCGTGGTGTTGAGGTAATCGACCGCCCGGTGGATATCGTCGATATCACGGTATTCCAAGAGCGCCAGCCGGTCGGCCATCCATCCTTGGATGACCTCGATATCCTCGGCGCTCAGCTCGCGGTCCCCATGCGGCTTGATCTCACCCTTGCGGATGTTGATCACGGCGATCTGGTCCATGTCGATGCGGCGTTGGCGGTTCTCGGTATCGACGCGAAAGACAAAGGCGCCGTTCTCGCGCACCCGGAAATAATAGTCGGGAAGCTCCCCGCTCACCGCGTCCGCCCCGGAAGGGGTCTCAGCCATGTGGTGGTCCGAGCAGATATCATGAGAGCCCTTTGCAAAACGCCTGTATCCGTTCGCACGCTTCTTTCAGCGCATCGTCCGAGGTAGCGTAGCTGATCCGGAAGTTCGGCGAAAGCCCGAAGGCCGCGCCGAAAACCACGGCCACGCCGGTCTCTTCCAGAAGGGCGGTGGCAAATGCCTCGTCCGTGTCAATCACTGTGCCGGCGGCGCTTGTCTTGCCCATCAGCCCCTTGATGGAGGGATAGACGTAGAACGCCCCGTCCGGCACCGGGCATTCCATGCCGTCGATTTCCGTGAGCATCCCCACCACCAGATCGCGCCGCCGCTCGAATATCGCATTGTTGCTGGCGATAAACGCCTGCGTGCCGTTCAGCGCCTCCACGGCGGCCCATTGGCTGATCGTGCAGGGGTTCGACGTGCTCTGGCTCTGGATCTTGCGCATCGCGGCGATCAAATACTCCGGCCCCGCGGCATAGCCGATGCGCCATCCGGTCATTGCATAGGCTTTGGACACGCCATTGCAGGTCAGGGTGCGGTCATAAAGCTGTGGCTCCACCTCGGCGGGCGTGCAGAATTTGAAATCACCGTAGGCCAGATGCTCATACATATCATCCGTCATCACCAACACATGCGGATGCCGCAAGAGCACGTCCGTCAGCGCCTTCAGCTCATCCCAGCTATAGCCCGCTCCGGTGGGGTTGGAGGGCGAGTTGAAAATGAACCATTTTGTGCGCGGCGTGATCGCTGCCTCAAGCGCTTGGGCGCTCAGCTTGTAACCCGTCTCGATCCCCGCGCTCGCGATCACAGGCTCTCCGCCTGCAAGCAGGACCATATCCGGATAACTCACCCAATAGGGCGCGGGGATCACAACCTCATCACCGGGATTGAGCGTGGCCATCAGCGCGTTGTAGAGGATCTGCTTGCCGCCTGTGCCGACGCTGACCTGTGCGGGCACATAATCCAGCCCATTATCGCGCTTCATCTTGGCGCAGATCGCCTGTTTCAGCTCGATGATGCCATCGGGCGCGGTGTAGCGGGTCTTGCCCTGCTCAATGGCGCGGATGCCCGCCGCGCGGATATTTTCGGGTGTGTCGAAATCCGGCTCTCCCGCGCCGAGGCCGATAATATCGCGCCCGGCCTCCTTCAGCTCACGCGCCTTGGTGGAGACGGCTATTGTGGGGGAGGGTTTTACGCGTGAAAGTGTCGCGGACAGGCCATTCATTTTGGGGCTCCGGTTGGTTTTCGACTGTAGTCGTGTCATATGGTGCGCGCCCAAACTGATCAAGACCGTTCCTGAAAGGAGCCCTCATGACCGAGCAGACCACAAGCGACTGGTTCGACCCGACCGAAACCACATTCGGAGACAGGCTCGCCGGGGCGCGTGAGGCGTCGGGCATGACCCAAGGAGCGCTCGCCAAACGGCTTGGGGTGAAGAAAAAGACGCTGGATAATTGGGAGCATGATCAGGCCGAGCCGCGCGCCAGCAGCCTGTCAATGCTGGCCGGGTTGCTCAACGTGTCGTTGACATGGCTGCTGACCGGGGAGGGCGATGGGCCTTCGGGCCCCGAAGGCGGTGAGATGTCGACCCATGCAAATCAGTTGATGAACGAGCTGCGCGAGATCAGCACACAGCTTACCCTCGCGGCAGAGCGTCTGGGGCGTGCCGAGGCCGAGCTTACCAAATTGCTGCGGGACACATCCGATGAGTGATGCGGGGACGGGTGAGACACGAGAGGTCCGACTGCGCCGCCTGACCATGCGGTCCATGCGGCGCGGCATAAAGGAGATGGATATCATCCTGAGCCGTTTCGCCGCTGCACAATTGGACGATATGAGCGCGCAAGAGCTTGATATCTATGACGCCTTTCTCGAAGAGAATGATCAAGACCTCTATCAATGGGTCACGGGCCAAATTGAAGGCCCGGGCGCATATGATGGCTTGATCACGCGCATCCTGTCGGTGCCGGTAAGCGATCATCTGGGATAATCGTTCAAGTTTTAGGCGCTATTGGTGGGGTTTAACCGATTATTCGGCATTCTCGGCGAATGTCACGTCCAGAGCAGTAAAACGGACGGAGACCCCGAATAATGTCAATGCATACCCCAATCGCCCCGCCCAATGCGGAGCATGGCTTCATGGCCGGATATCTCGATGCGCTCGCGCTGGTCGAGCGGCTTCATCGGCTTTTGCTGGATGTGATCAAGGATGAGTTTGAACGTGTTGGCGTGCTGGAGATCAACGCGGTGCAAGCCCTTTTGCTCTTCAACATCGGCGATAACGAGGTCACGGCGGGTGAACTGAAATCACGCGGCTATTACCAAGGCAGCAATGTCAGCTACAACCTCAAAAAGCTGGTCGAAATGGGCTATATGCACCACCAGCGATGCGAGATTGACCGCCGGTCCGTGCGGGTGCGCCTGACGCCGAAGGGGCGCGACATCCGCGATATTGTCACGGCTTTGTTTGAGCGGCACGCAGTGGGGCTTCAGGACCGGGGCGTGTTGGGCGCAGACGGTATTGATCAGATCGCGACATCGCTGCGGCGGGTGGAGCGATATTGGACCGATCAGATCCGCTATATCTACTGAGGCAGGAGGCGAAGGGCAGATTGAGACGCCCCTATGGCCTCTCCGCCGATCCGACAACGGCAGGCTGCACCTCACGGATCAGTTTTCGCGTCATAGCGCGCTCAAAATCCTGAAAGCTCTCGGCCACCTCGACAAAGGCCCCGGGGCCACGGATCACTTGGGTCTCGTAATGGTTGCGCAATGTTTTGGCCCGGCTGAGATCCTTGCCGATATTGTCGCGCGCCAGCGGGTTCACGACCAGACCGTTGACCGTAATATAGGGCGGCGCAGGCAGGGTCAGGCTGCCCGGTGGAGGGCCGGAATTTGACGGCCCGTCCCCGGAGATATCTATCGTATGGGCCCAACAGTCAGGTCTGTCCGACAAAAGCGCCACGCCAAACTCGATGGCCGAGCCGATGGCGGTGGACGGGTCGGAAAAGCTGTGGCTTGCGGTGCGGAGTTGCCCCGCCACAACGGCGGTATCGGCCGCGCTGCGCAATGTGGTCCAATCCAGCAACAGGCGCTGCTGCCACGGTGCGCCCCATTGGTATACGGCGATATCCACATACGCGCCCGGCATGGAGAAAAGCGCCTGGTGCACGGCTGGTGTTTCCAGCGCACCCGCCACCCCATCAAGCTGTAGCCGGTATTCGCGCGCATCGACCGAGCCCGATACATCCAGCCCAAGTGCCAGCGCGAGGCGACATTCGGCGAGAGCCGGCCCGCCAGTGAGTGCGGCGAGCAACGCGAGCGCGCCTCTCATGCGCGGGGTCCTCATCCGCGCGGTCTGTCAGGCCGCGTATCGCCGCCCAGCATCATATCGTTTATCTCGCGAAAAAGCTTGCGTGCCATCACGGTCTCGAACTCGTCAAACCCTACGGCAATTTCCACAAACGCCCCCGGCCCGCTGATCACGCGCTCGCGGTAATATTCTGCAATTCCGGGCGCGTCCCCACCGATCGCGAGGCCGTTTACTGTCACGCCCTCAAGGGGAAAGTGTTTGCGCACAAGCTCAGGCCCATAGCCGTGATTGTTCTCTCCATCGCCTGAGATATTGATCACACGTCGCGCGCAGCTTGGCGCGCGGGCCATCAGCGTGGCGCCGTATGAGAGGCCATAGCCGAGTGCCGTGGGGAAATCGTCATAGCCGCGCTCCATCCCACCAAGGGCCGCGACCACCGCGTCAATGTCGCGCTCGGTCCGCAGCGCGGTCCAGTCGAGATGCAACGTCTGCTGGCGCATCCCGCTCCATTCATAGACCGCAATCGCCACGTCCCCGGTGCCGCCGCGCAAGATCGCATGGCGCACATCTTCCGCATTGAGCGCTAATGCCAATCCCAGCCGCTGCTGATCATATTCCGATGCGTCCACAGAGGATGACACATCCAGTGCGAGCACCAGCGCCAATCGGCACGAGGCTTCGGCGGCCCCGGCCCAAAACGCCGCAAAAAATGCGGCGAGCCTTACCAATGGCCCGTGTTCTGCATGCTGGCCCAAGGCTCGGCGGGTGCGAGAGCCTCGCCCTCCTGCAAAAGCTCGATCGAGATGTTATCAGGGCTGCGCACAAAGGCCATGCGCCCGTCCCGCGGCGGGCGGTTGATCGTCACGCCATTATCCATAAGGTGCTGACACAGCGCGTAGATATCCGACGTGCCGTAGGCCAGATGGCCAAAATGACGGCTATCCGAGGGCAATTCCTCATCGCCGCCCCAGTTATAGGTCAGCTCAACCGGGCAGTCTTCCTGCCCCTCGGGAGCCATGAAAACCAGCGTAAAGCGCCCGCCCTCATTGTCCCAACGGCGCGTCTCTTTGAGGCCCAACAGGGCAAAGAAGGCGATGGAGGCGTCAAGATCCTTCACGCGGACCATTGTGTGTAGGTATTTTATGCTCATTCCAGCTCTCCTTTGTTCTCCATACCCTAGAGGCATTTGCCGTGGCGTCCAGCCTTTGGGCCGGAACGATCTTGTGATGCGCGCGCGGCGCGGGTAACTCTGGGCGCAGCAAAAGGGGGGTGGGCCGTGCGGCAATATCATGAGGCGTTGAAGGTGGTGCTGGAGCAGGGTGCGCGGTCATCGGACCGCACGGGCACGGGCACGATTTCACATTTTGGGCTGCAAAGCCGCTATCCGATGGCGGATGGATTTCCTCTTGTGACGACGAAAAAACTGCATTTGAAGTCCATCATTCACGAGCTTTTGTGGTTCCTGTCGGGCGATACGAACATTCGCTATCTCAAGGAAAACGGCGTGTCGATCTGGGATGAATGGGCCGACGAGAACGGCGATCTCGGCCCGGTTTACGGCGCGCAATGGCGGGCCTTTCCGGCCATCGGGGCCGCGGCGGGCGAGGTGGGCGGCGCGCCTGCGTTCCGGGCGGCGAGCGTGGACCAGATCGAAGGGCTTGTGGAGCTGATCCGAACAAGCCCCGATAGCCGACGGATGGTCGTATCCGCGTGGAACCCGGCGGATGTGCCGGCCATGGCGTTACCGCCCTGTCACACGATGTGGCAGGTGCGCGTCATCGGCGGCAAGTTGCATTTGCAGCTTTATCAACGCTCGGCGGATATGTTTCTCGGCGTGCCGTTCAACATCGCCTCCTATGCGCTTCTCTTGCACATGCTGGCGCATGTCACCGGCCACGAGCCGGGCGATTTCATCCATACGCTGGGCGATGCGCATATCTATTCCAACCATCTGGAGCAGGTGGATCTGCTTTTGTCGCGCACGCCCAAACCCTTGCCGCAGCTGCGGATCAACCGTGCGGTCGGCTCCATCTTTGACTTTAAATACGAGGATTTCGACGTGATTGGATATGACCCGGACCCGGCCATTAAAGCGCCGGTGGCTGTCTGATGCTGTCATTGGTGGTGGCGCGCGACCGCAACGGCGCGATTGGCAAGGATGGTGATATTCCATGGGCGGCACCTGAGGATCTGGCGTTTTTTCAGCGTGAAACCACGGGCGGCGCGATCATCATGGGGCGCAATACATGGGATAGCCTGCCGTACAAGCCTTTGAAGAACCGTCTTAATCTTGTGGTGACGTCGCGCGGTGCGGAAGGGGCGGAGTGCTTTGGCACGGTGACCGCAGCCCTTGAGTTTGCAGCCTCAAAGGGCCATGCGCGGCTTTACGGGATTGGCGGCGCGGGGATTTATGCGGAGATGATCGGGATCGCAGATCGGCTTTTAATCACCGAGGTGGATCTGGCCGTGGACGCGCCTGACACGTTTTTCCCGGCCTTTGATACTGCGCAATGGGTGGAGACATCCCGGCAGGAGTTGCGCGCGGATGCGCCGCGCTGCACGCTGGTTGAGCTTTTGCGCAAACGCTAGATGCGCTCCAGCCATGTGCGCACGGCCGCCTCGAACTCGCGCGGTTTTTCGGCATGGAGCCAATGCCCCGCGCCGGGGATTTTGGCAAAGCGCGCGGCGGGAAAGAGGCGTTTGATTTCGGGGCGATACTCCGGCAGTACATACTCCGAGGTGGCCCCGGTCAGGAAAAGCGTGGGACCTTCATAGGCATGCTCCAGCGTCGGGAAGCCCATGATGTCGGGCATCGCACCCGCCAGCGCCTCAAGGTTCAGCCGCCAGCGCCTTTCGGCCACGTCCAATGATTGCAGGAAGAAGGGGATGAGCGCCGGATCGTCGATCACTGGCTCCAGCCGCGCGGCCATGTCCGAGCGTTTCTCAATGCCGCTGAGATCCGCCGCGCGCAAGGCCTCGATATAGCCGATCTGCGTACGTGCGTAGGCCACGGGCGCGATGTCTGCGACGATCACGCTTTTGAGCAGGGTGGGCCGCATTGAGGCCAGCACCATCGCCGCCTTGCCGCCCATCGAATGACCCAAGAGATGCGCGGGGCCGATGTGGTGCAGCACCTCGGCCAGATCGTCGGCCATTTCTGGGTAGCTGTTTCCATCCTCCCAAGGGCTTTGGCCGTGATTGCGCATATCCACTGCAAAGACCTGCCGGGCATCGCTGAGCCGTTTTGCGATCACACCCCAATTGCGCGCGGAGCCGTAGAGGCCATGCGCGATGAGGAGGGGCGGCAGGGCTGTGGGTGTGCCGTGGGAGATCATATGCAACATGGGCGGTTGTGTAGCGCGGGCGCGGGCGCTGGGCCAGCCCCATTGCGGGGGGAAATGGGGGGCGCTAATCTATCCGCGCAATGAGGGGTGAGGATGCGATGAGCCCGGCGGGCTATGCGGAGATGGCAGGCGGCTTGCGCGATGCGATGCGCGCAAAGCTCGGGGTGCGGGCCAAGTCTTTGCGCGTGGCCCTGCGGCGTGCGGGCCGCACAGTGCCTGCGCCCGCGCGCGCGGCGGGGCAGAGGATCGTGCAGGCCGAAGGCATGGTCGGGCATCCGAAGCTCAGGCGGCTGGTGGATGGGGATGCCTTGCGGGCGGATGCGGCAGCGATGCGGGCCGCACTTGGGCAGATTGACCCCAAGGACCGGCGGCGCGGCGCGATTTTGGGCATGGCCGGGGGGCTGGTGTTCAACCTTCTGCTGGCCTTGGCCGGTTTGGTCGTGTTCCTGATCTGGCGCGGGTATCTCTAGCCGCCAAACGGCGCCCCGTTAGGAGCGCCGCCTGTAAGATCTTACAGCTTAAATCAGAGGTTTGGATAGAGCGGGAAGCGCGCGCACATCTCGGCGACTTCGCCGCGCACTTTGGCCTCAACGGCCTCGTTGCCGTCCGCGCCATTGGCGGCCAGACCGTCAACAACTTCCACGATCCATTTGCCAATCTGCTCGAACTCTGCCGCGCCGAAGCCGCGTGTTGTCCCGGCGGGTGTGCCAAGACGCAGGCCGCTGGTCACGGTGGGCTTTTCGGGATCAAACGGCACGCCGTTTTTGTTGCAGGTGATATGCGCGCGGCCAAGGGCGGCATCGGCGATGTTGCCGGTCACCTTCTTGGGGCGCAGGTCTACGAGCATCACATGCGTGTCGGTGCCGCCAGTCACGATGTCCAGACCGCCCGCAATCAGCGTATCGGCCAGAACAACGGCGTTTGAGCGCACGTTCTTCATGTAAGTCTTGAACTCAGGGCGGAGCGCCTCGCCAAACGCCACTGCCTTGCCTGCGATGACATGCATCAGGGGACCACCTTGGATGCCGGGGAAGATGGCCGAGTTGAATTTCTTCGACAGCGCCTCGTCATCGGTGAGGATCATGCCACCGCGGGGGCCGCGCAGGGTTTTGTGCGTAGTTGTGGTGGCCGCGTGGGCGTGGGGGAAGGGCGAGGGATATTCGCCCGCCGCAATAAGCCCTGCGAAATGCGCCACATCGGCCAGAACCCATGCGCCGACCTTGTCTGCAATCTCGCGGATGCGGGCGAAATCAAGCTGGCGCGGGATGGCCGAGCCACCTGCGATGATCATCTGGGGCTTATGCTCAAGCGCCAGAGCCTCCATCTGATCGTAGTCCACGTCCAGCGTGTCGCGCTTCACGCCGTATTGCACCGCGTTGAACCATTTGCCGGACTGGTTGGGGGCCGCACCGTGGGTGAGGTGGCCGCCTGCATCAAGGCTCATGCCGAGGATGGTGTCGCCGGGCTTCAGCAGCGCGAGGAAAACGGCCTGGTTCGCTTGGCTGCCCGAGTTGGGCTGCACATTGGCGAAACCACAGCTGAAAAGTTCCTTCGCGCGCTCAATTGCCAGCGTCTCGGCCACGTCCACATACTGGCACCCGCCATAGTAGCGGCGTCCGGGGTATCCTTCGGCGTATTTGTTGGTCATGACGGAGCCTTGGGCCTCCATCACGGCGGCCGAGACGATGTTTTCAGACGCGATCAACTCAATCTCGTCGCGCTGGCGGCCCAGCTCGGAGGTGATCGAGGCGAAAATCTCAGGGTCGCGCGTTGCCAGCGATTCGGTGAAAAAATCTGTATCGGGCTTCAGAGTGTTCTGCTTGTTCATGAGGATCATCTCCATGTTGGCGGTAACAGTTGCGAATTTCCTATCGGAAACATTATCGAAATGGAACCCAGTAAATCGACAATTCCATGCCTGTATGCGGCGACACTGGTACATAGCGCGAAACTGTGTTTCGATCAGCGTGAAATTGCTTGAATCCAAGACAGGCGGCACGGCATGACACAAAAGATCGCCTTCGTGGCCAGCGATGCACCGACCGCGCAGATCGCACGGGCTGCCCTTGCCACGCGGTTTGGCGCGGTGCCAGAGGCGCAGGCAGATGTTGTCGTGGCCTTGGGCGGCGACGGATTTATGCTGCACACGTTGCATGCGACGCAAGACCTCGATGTGCCGGTCTACGGGATGAACCGGGGCACGGTCGGGTTCTTGATGAATGAGTATAGCGAGAGTGACTTGCTGGAGCGGTTGGCGGCGGCGGAGGAAGAGGTGCTGAACCCTCTGGTGATGCGCGCGGAATGTGTGAATGGCGAAACGCACCGTGCGCTGGCGATCAACGAGGTGTCGCTGCTGCGGGCGGGGCCTCAGGCGGCGCAGCTCAAGATCAGTGTCGACGGCCATTTGCGGCTTGAGGAGTTGGTCTGCGATGGCGCGCTTCTGGCCACACCTGCGGGCTCCACCGCATATAACTATAGCGCGCATGGGCCGATCCTGCCGATTGGTTCGGACGTTCTGGCGCTGACGGCGGTGGCGGCATTTCGGCCCCGGCGCTGGCGCGGGGCCTTGTTGCCAAAATCGGCGACGGTGCGGTTCGACACGGTTGATCCGGGTAAACGGCCAGTCAATGCGGTGGCCGACAGTCTCTGGGTTGAGAATGTGCTCTGGGTTGAGGTCGCATCGGAGCCCAGCATCGCGCACCGCATTCTCTTCGATCCCGGCCATGGGCTGGAAGAGCGGCTGTTGCGCGAGCAGTTCGTCTAACGAGGGCTTGGGGCGGAACCACCCCGCGCTTGGTGCGTTGAGTTGCCAGAGGGGCCCGCTAGGCCCGCAACCAAACGCAACCGATAGGAGGCCCGATATGAACTGGGACCGCATTCAAGGGAACTGGACACAATTCAAAGGCAAGGTGCGCGAGCATTTTGGCGAGTTGACCTATGACGATCTGGCGGAGGCTGAGGGCAACCGTGAGCAGCTTATCGGCAAGGTGCAGGAACGCTATGGCATCGCCAAGCAAGAGGCCGAGGCGAAGGTCGACGAACTGGCCGCACAGCTTTGAATAGCGCGAAAAGCGGCCCCTGATTTCCGGGGGCCGCTTTTTCTATTTTGCGTAACCGATGGCTTGCAATGCGCTGCGGATTTCGTCCAGGATCGCTGGGTCATCAATCGTCGCGGGCATTTTGAACGCCTCGCTATCGGCGATCTTCACCATCGTCGCGCGCAGGATTTTGCCTGAGCGTGTCTTGGGCAAACGGTCTACCACCAATGCGAGTTTGAAGGCGGCTACGGGGCCGATCTTCTCGCGGACAAGCGTCACGCATTCCTTGGTGATGTCATCATGCGCGCGCTCTACGCCCTTGCTCAGGCACACAAACCCAACCGGCATCTGGCCCTTGAGTTGATCGGTCACGCCGATCACGGCGCATTCCGCCACATCCGGGTGGGCCGCAAGGACCTCCTCCATCGCGCCGGTGCTGAGGCGGTGACCTGCCACGTTGATCACATCATCCGTGCGCGCCATGATGTAGAGATACCCATCCTCGTCGATCATGCCCGCATCGCCCGTCTCGTAATATCCCGGAAAGGTGGTCAGATAGGATTTGAGATAGCGCGCCTCAGCGTTCCACAGGGTTGGTAATGTGCCGGGGGGCAGGGGAAGCTTGATCGCAATCGCGCCAAGCGTGCCCGGCGCTACCTGGAACCCTGCCTCATCGAGGATTTGAACGTCATAGCCGGGCATCGGCATGGCGGGGGAGCCTACCTTCACGGGCAGCGTCTCAATCCCCGTGGGGTATCCTGCGATGGTGAAGCCTGTCTCGGTCTGCCACCAATGGTCGTAGACGGGGACTTTCATCACGTCCTGTGCCCAGACAATCGTATCGGGGTCCGCCCGTTCGCCCGCGAGATAGAGCGCACGCAGGCAGGAAATGTCGTAATCCTTGATCGCCTCGCCCTTGGGGTCTTCGCGCTTGATCGCGCGCAAGGCGGTGGGGGCGGTGAAAAAGCTGCGCACATTATGCTCGGATATGACGCGCCAGAATGTGCCTGCATCGGGCGTGCCGATGGGCTTGCCCTCGAACACCACAGTGGTGTTGCCGTGGATCAGAGGGCCGTAGCAGATATAGCTGTGCCCCACGACCCAGCCCACGTCTGAGGCGGCCCAGAACACATCGCCGGGATCAACATTATAGACGTTTTTCATGGTCCAGTTGAGCGCGACCATGTGCCCGCCCGTATGCCGGATCACACCCTTGGGCGCGCCCGTGGTGCCAGAGGTGTAGAGGATATAGGCAGGATGATTGCCCTCGACGGGCACGCAGTCTGCTGGTGTTGCACCGGCCTGAAACCCGTGCCAATCGACATCGCGGCCCGGCTCAAGATGGGCAACCTCCTGCTCGCGCTGGAAGATCACGCAGAACTCGGGTTTGTGGGCGGCCTCATCAATCGCGCCGTCAACGAGGGGTTTGTAATGGACCACGCGGCCCGGCTCCAACCCGCAGGAGGCGGCGATGATGGCTTTGGGGGTGCAATCGTTGATACGCACGGCAAGCTCGGAGGCCGCAAACCCGCCGAAGACCACGGAATGGACCGCGCCGAGCCGCGCACAGGCCAGCATCGCCTCAAGCGCTTCGGGCACCATTGGCATGTAGATGATAACGCGGTCGCCTTTCTCAATGCCCTTGGCGCGCAAAGCCCCGGCGAGCGAGGCCACGCGGGTCTGAAGCTCGGCGTAGGTGATCTCGTGTTTGGTTTTCGTGATCGGGCTGTCATGGATGATTGCGATCTGGTCGCCGCGCCCGGCCTCAACATGGCGGTCCACAGCGTTGAAGCATGTGTTGGTCATACCATCGCTGAACCACTCGTAAATCGGCGAACCCTCGTCAAAGAGCGCCTTGGAAGGTTTGCGGGTCCAGTCGATCGCCTCTGCGGCCTGCATCCAGAAGCCTTCGGGGTCGGCCTTCCAGCCGTCATAGATGTCTTTGTAACCCATGCTCTTATCCTCCATTCGCTGGCCTTGTGTGTTAAGCGGCAGCGGTCTTTGCGTCCAGTGTCCCGCGCAGAATTGCGCGGCTTTGTTCAGCCGTAATTGGCCACCGGGGTGCCTGCGATTGCGGCCATGTTCAACAGCCCCCGTGCGGTGACGCCCGGTGTCACGATATGCGCGCGGTTGCCCATGCCCATCAGGATAGGACCCACTTCAAGCCCGCCACCCTTCATTTTCAGGATGTTGCGCACGCCCGAGGCCGCATCGGCGTTGGAGAAGATCAGCACATTTGCTGCGCCTTCCATCCGGTTGTCGGGCAAGAGCCGCGCGCGCAACTCCGCGTCGAGGGCTGCGTCCACGTTCATCTCGCCCTCATAGGAAAAATCGCGCGGGGCCGCGTCCAGTATGTCGAGTGCGGCGCGCAGACGCTTGCCGGAATCGCTGCCTTGATTGCCAAATTGCGATTGCGAGCAGAGCGAGATCTTGGGCTCGATCCCGAAACGGCGGACATGGCGCGCGGCACCGATGGCGCTCTGGGCCAGCTCTTCGGGGGTGGGATAGACGCGCACATGCGTGTCGGCGATGAAGAGCGGACCATCCTCTAGGATCATCATCGACAGTGCACCATGCGGCGTATATCCCGGCCCACCAAGCACCTGCGTGACATAGTTGAGGTGCCAGCGATATTCGCCAAACGCACCGCAGATCAGGCTATCGGCCTCGCCGCGATGCACCATGACCGCGCCGATGGCGGTGGTGTTGGTGCGCATCACGGCCTTGGCTAGGTCCGGGGTGACCCCGCGCCGTTTCATGATCTCGTGGTAGCTGCCCCAGTAATCGCGGTAGCGCGGGTCATCCTCGGGGTTGACGATGTGCACGTCGCGTCCGGGGCGGATATCGAGGCCCAGCCGCTCGCAGCGTGCCTCGATGACCTGTGGGCGGCCAATGAGGATGGGCTGCTCTGATGTTTCCTCCAACACGGCCTGTGCGGCGCGCAACACGCGCTCATCCTCGCCCTCGGCAAAGACGATGCGGCGTGCGTCTTTGCGGGCCGCATCGAAGACCGGGCGCATCAACAGCGAGGATTTGAACACCGATGCGTCCAGATCAGCCTTGTATGCTTCAAGATCCGCGAGGGGTCGCGTCGCCACACCGGATTCCATCGCGGCACGCGCCACGGCGGTGCTGACGATGCCCGACAGGCGCGGATCAAAAGGCTTGGGGATCAGGTAGTCCGGCCCAAATGTCATCTCCTCGCCCTGATAGGCCGCCGCGGCCTCGGCCGAGGTGGAGGCGCGGGCAAGCTCCGCGATCCCGTCCACGCAAGCGACCTGCATGGCGTCGTTGATCTCCGTGGCACCCACATCGAGCGCGCCGCGAAAGATAAACGGGAAACAGAGCACATTATTGACCTGATTGGGAAAATCCGAGCGTCCCGTGGCGATAATGGCATCGGGCGCCACGGCCCGTGCGGCGTCTGGCATGATCTCGGGGTTGGGATTGGCCAGTGCGAAGACAATGGGCTTGCGCGTCATCTTTGCGACCATCTCAGCCGTCAGGACATTGGGGCCGGAGAGGCCAAGGAACATATCCGCGCCGCTGATGACATCGTCGAGGGTCCGCAGATCCGTAGCCTGCGCGAAGGCGGATTTTTGCGGGTTCATATCCTCAACGCGCCCCTCATAGACCAGACCGTGAATGTCGCAGAGCCAGATATTCTCGCGCTTCACCCCCAGCTTCAGCAGCATGTTGAGGCAAGCAATCCCCGCCGCACCGCCGCCGGTGGAGACGATCTTGATATCGGCAAACCGCTTTCCCGCGACGTGCAGCGCGTTTGTGGCCGCGGCCCCCACAACAATGGCCGTGCCGTGCTGATCATCATGGAAAACGGGGATATTCATCCGCTCGCGGCAGATCTGCTCCACGATGAAGCAGTCGGGGGCCTTGATATCTTCGAGGTTGATCGCGCCGAATGTGGGCTCCAGCGCGCAGACGATATCGGCGAGGCGCTCAGGGTCTGCCTCGTTCAGCTCAATATCAAAACAATCAATATTGGCGAATTTCTTGAAGAGAACCGCCTTGCCCTCCATCACCGGCTTCGATGCCAGCGCCCCGATATTGCCCAGCCCCAGCACCGCCGTGCCGTTGGTCACCACAGCGACCAGATTACCGCGCGCAGTATAGCGGCTTGCCGTGGTGGGGTCGGCCTTGATCTCCAGACAGGCCTCGGCCACGCCGGGCGAATAGGCGCGGGCCAGATCGCGGCCATTGGCGAGGGGTTTGGTCGCGCGAACCTCAAGCTTTCCGGGTTTTGGAAATTCGTGATAGGCCAAAGCGGCCTGTCGCAGGTTCTCTTTTTGCGTATCGCTCATTGGGGCTGCGCGTCCTTTTGATGGGGTCCCTGTGGGGTCCGGGGCTGGGGTGCAAACTGCACCTTTGAGGCGCGGGGCGCAATATGGACGTTGCGCGGTCGGGACCCGGGCCATTGCCCTTGGCCGCGCCATCTGGAATGAAGGGGCGCGCAAATCAGGAGAGCCGCCATGCAAGAGCATCTGACCGTCGTCAAACACCCGCTGGTTCAGCACAAGCTGACCCTTATGCGCGAAAAGGGCACGCCCACGGCGGTCTTCCGGCAACTTCTGCGCGAGATCAGCCAGCTTTTGGCCTATGAAGTCACACGCAGCCTGCCGATGACCATGCGCACCATCGACACGCCGATGCAGGAGATGGAAGCGCCCGTTCTGGCAGGGCGCAAGCTTGCGCTGATCTCGATCCTGCGGGCTGGCAATGGGTTGCTGGACGGGATGCTGGAGCTGATTCCGTCGGCGCGGGTCGGGTTTGTCGGGCTCTACCGTGATGAAGAAACGCTGAAACCTGTGCAGTATTATTTCAAAGTGCCTGACCAATTGGGCAAGCGGATGGTGATCGTGGTCGATCCGATGCTGGCCACCGGCAACAGCTCTGCCGCCGCGGTGGACCTTTTGAAGGGCGCAGGCGCCAAGGATATCCGGTTTTTGTGCCTTTTGGCGGCGCCCGAAGGGGTCGCGCGGATGAAAGAGGCGCATCCCGATGTGCCCATTGTCACCGCATCGCTGGACGAGCGCCTCAATGATATTGGCTATATACTGCCCGGTCTGGGCGATGCGGGTGACCGTATGTTCGGCACGAAATAAGGCGCAAGAGCGCTTTACTCGCCTAGTGATTTGAGGCAAGATTCCCCTACATCTTGTGGGGGCAATATGAAGCTATTCAAAGCAATTGCGATTGTGGCTTGTGCTGCATCGCTTATCCCGGTCGATGCAGGGGCTCAGGCACTGCGCAACGCCGGAGAACCAGCAGAGTTTCCGCCATCATCCTTCACGGGTCGGCAATATGTCGACAGCAATGGCTGCGCGTTTATCCGCGCCGGGATCGACGGTAATGTGACTTGGGTGCCGCGCGTGACCCGCAGCCGCGAGCTGTCTTGTGGGTTCCAGCCAACCTTGGTGGCCCGTGCGCCTGTATCAGAGCCTGTGCCAGAGCCCCGTGCGACAGTGGCCGCCGCTCCGCAAGCCGCGCAGCCCAGTGTGCGCGTGGTGCAGGCCCAACCCACACCCGAGACAGTGCGCGTCGTGCGCACACAGCCCTCAGCGCAAACCGCAGCGCAAACCGTGGTGCCTGTGCGCCGCGTAGCCACCCCAACCGTCACCGCGCCGCGCAGCACGCCCGTACTGGCGGCACCCGTGCCGGTGCGGCCCACCGTTCAGACCACCACCCGCCGCGCGCCTTCCCAACTGGCCAGTGCCAATTGCGGTGCCAATGCGTTGTCGCGGCAATACCTGCACTCCTCGACACATAGTGTCCGTTGCGGGCCGCAGCGCGAGGATCACGTGACACGCGTGCCATATTCCGCCGCGCCCTCCTCTTATGTGCCGCGCACCGCACCTGCGCCGAATTACGCGCAGACGGCCCAAGTGGTGACGCCCGACACAAGGATCGCGCCGCGCCATGTGGTGCGTGACCAGCGGCTGAGCACCCAAGGGGTGAGCATCCCCGAAGGCTATAAACGTGTGTGGATGGATGGCCGTCTCAACCCGCAGCGCGCGCATCAGACCTTCGCCGGCAAGGCGCAGATGGATTTGATGTGGACCCGCACCACGCCGCGCCGCCTGATTGAGCGGCAAACAGGCCGCGAGGTGACGGCGCTGCATCCTGGTTTGAAATACCCTTATACCAGCTATGCGGCGCAGCCTGAGCATGTGACGAACAAACATCTGGCCTCCCAAGTGAACATGTCGAGCCGGACATTGCCTGTGGCGGTGGCGGAGCCTGCACGCGCGGCGAGCCACCGTTTCGTTCAGGCGGGCATCTACCGGACGCGCGCGCAGGCGCAGGTCGAGGCACGACGTGTCGCCAGCATGGGTCTGCCCACGCGGCTTGGCACAATACGGCGCAATGGCGAGGATCTGAGCATCGTTCTGGCCGGACCGTTCAACAGCCAGAGCGCGCTGACCTCCGCCATGACCCGCGTGCGCGGGGCCGGATTTGGCAATGCGGTGCTGCGGAAGTAAGCGGCCTCATAGCCCAGAAACGAGAGAGCCGGGTCCTGAGAGGGGCTCGGCTTTTTGCATTTCTGGGGTCTATCCGCCGCAGATACCTTGCAGGCGCAGCCAGTCGGCATCGCGTAAAAGCGGCTCTGGCACCTCGGCGGCAAAAGGGTCGGCTTCGATCAAGGCGAGCGTGCTTTCGCCGGAAATATCGTGGGCATAGGCATAAGGTGTGCTGCGCAGCCCGGCCTCCTCAAATGCTTGCAGCAGCACCTCATCGGGCACAGGTGCGGTGGGACGGGTCAGCATCGCCTCACCATATCGTTGCAGAGCGGCATCGCCGGGATTGCCCGTGGTCAACAGGCGCAAGGACGCCATGATCCCGCCGGTGCGCAGCAGATCATCAAGCGGGTCCGTGGATCTTGCGCGCAGGGATTGCGCGAGGGCAAAGCCTGCGACGACATCGGGTTCGTCGTAATCCTCAACCAGCGTGTGGTTGATCAAGATCGCGCCCCCCGGAAGGCTGGCCGTGCTGGCCACACCGCCCCGCAGGATGGTGAGCTGACCTGGGTTGATACCGGGCAGGCGTTCGGCAAGCAGGGCCAGTGCGGCGCGTCCACCGGGGGCGCGGCAAGGCGGGCCGGTCACGACCGATATCTGCTGCATCAGCGCCTCACCAATCGCCGCGCGTTTGACCTCGGGCACCACGCGCAGCGCATGTTCGCGCACAGCGCCGGGCAACCAGAATACCACAAGCGCGCCCACCGTGGCGACAGAGCCTGCTAGCATCGCCAACCGGAGCCGTCCGGGATGCGGGCGACGGCGCTCCACGGCGGTGCGCAATTGCTCAATCGCGTCGATCATCGCGGCTTCGTCCGCTGCAATCTCAAGCGTTTCGCCAGAATCGCCATCGGGGTGAAAGATTGCTGGGCGGTGGCCGGGATTGGCGCGGCTCACAGCCGGGATGGACCAATGGGCGAGGGGGCGGTCCCGCATGTCGGTGATCACGAGCGTGGCTTCGCCCACCGAAATTACGACTTCGGTGCGCTGGTCATCCGGGCTTGCGCGCCACAGGCCCGAGGCCTCAAGGCGGTCATAATTCTGGAGTGCTGTCATCTGCTCATGGGTTTGATATGCGGCCTTTTTTATCTGGCCTGATTTACCTCAACGGCCCAAGCCTAGCACGGGGGCCGGGGCCGCTCAATCGCCACGATCAAAGGTCTTTGGCAATGATGCGCAGCTCAAATTTCTGGATTTTGCCTGTGGAGGTTTTTGGCAGCTCTTGAAAGACCACTTTCTTGGGTGTTTTGAACCCCGCAAGCTTGGTGCGGACATGGGCGATGATCTCGGCCTCGTTACCCACCTCGCCCTCTTTCAGTTCTACAAAGGCACACGGCACCTCGCCCCATTTGTCGTCAGGCTTGGCCACCACGGCGCACAAAAGGACGGACGGATGCGTCATCAGCGCACCCTCCACCTCGATGGAGCTGATGTTTTCGCCGCCCGAGATGATGATATCCTTGGCGCGGTCGCAGATCTGCAAATAGTGATCGGGGTGCTGAAGGGCGATATCTCCCGAGTGGAAATAGCCGCCCCTGAAAGCCTCTTCTGTCGCCTCGGGGTTCTTGAGATAGCCTTTCATCACGGTGTTGCCGCGGATCATGATTTCGCCTTGGGTGGTTGCGTCCTTTGGGGTTTGGGCCATGGTCAGGCCGTCCATCGCGGTGATGTCCTCGGCCATCGGCATAGGCATGCCCGTGCGCGCCTTGATCGCGTAACGCTCCTCGGCGGGTTTTTCGTCCCATGCGCTGTGCCATGTGCATTCGGTGACGTGGCCATAGGTCTCGGTCAGCCCGTAGACCTGCATCACGTTAAAGCCCAACGGCTCAATCGCGGCGAGGGTGGCAGCAGGGGGTGGCGCGCCCGCGGTAAAGACCTCGACCGTGTGATCGAAATCACGACGGTCCTCTGGCTTGGCGTTGACGATGGTGTTGAGCACGATGGGCGCGCCACCGAAATGTGTGGCCCCTTCATCGGCAATGGCGTCATAGATGGCCCCCGCCGTGATATCGCGGCAGCAGATCAGCGTGCCGCCCAAAAGCGGTAGCATCCATGTGTGGTTCCAGCCGTTGCAATGAAAGAGCGGCACGATTGTGAGGTAGCGCGGATGGCGCGCCATTTGCCAGCTGATCGCGGTGCCCATCGTCATCAGATACGCGCCGCGGTGATGGTAGACGACGCCCTTGGGCCGCCCCGTGGTGCCGGACGTATAGTTGAGCGCGAGGCTCTCCCACTCATCTTCGGGCATGATCCATTGAAAATCCGGATCGCCCGAGGCCAGAAGATGCTCGTATTCCGCGTGCCGTCCTGAGCTGATTTGGCCCGCTTGCAGGTCTTCCACTTCGATCAGCAGGGGGGCGTGCCCTTCCATATGCGCGATCGCACTCTCAGCAAGGCTCAGGAATTGCGGGTCAACCAACACGACCTTGGCGTCGCCATGCTCAAGGATATAGGCAACTGTATCCACCTCCAGCCGCGTGTTGATCGTGTTGAGCACCGCCCCAGCGGCGGGCACACCGAAATGCGCCTCGGCCTGTGGGGGTAGGTTGGGGATCAGGGTCGCTACCACATCGCCGGGATTCACCCCCAGCTTGGCGAGGCCCGAGGCAAGACGCGTGCAGCGCTCGTAATATTCGGCGTAGGTGCGGCGGATAGTGCCATAAACCACCGCCTCATACTCGGGATAGAGCAAGGCCGCGCGGCGCAGATGTGACAGGGGCGTCAAGGGGACAAAATTGGCTTGGCGTCTCTCCAGCCCTGTTTCGTCTTTCATCCAACCCATGACGGCATCCTCCCCAGGTGATTCTGTCTTTGTATAGCCGGGTGAGGATATGGGCTTTGGCCGGGTGTTCAATTGTTAATGCGTTTCGCGCGGCATGTGGGGGCGTTAGGGTGGCGTTCATGATCCTATCACCTGGCCGCAATTACATCTTTGTGCACATCCCCAAAACGGGGGGAACGGCGCTCAGCGTTGCGTTGGAAAGCCGTGCGATGAAGGATGATATCCTGATCGGTGATACGCCGAAAGCGCGGCGGCGGCGCGGGCGGCTCAAGGGCGCGCAGGCGGCGGGGCGGATTTGGAAGCATTCAAGCCTTGCTGATATTGACGGGCTGGTGGCCCGTGATTTCGTTGAGGGCGCGTTTCGCTTTGCCTTGGTGCGCAATCCGTGGGACCGGGTGGTGAGCTACTACCACTGGCTGCGCGATCAGAGCTTTGATCACCCGGCGGTGCATCTGGCTGCCCGCGTGGGTTTTGCAGAGTTTGTGCAGAATGACGTGACGCAGGAGGCCTTGCGAGGTTTGCCTTATGGCTCATACTTGCGCGGCTGGGACGGGCTGGAACGCTCCGCGCATTTCATCCGGCTGGAGCATTTCGCGCAGGATGCGGCCCCGCTTTGGGCACATTTGGGTTTTTCTCTGGAGCTGCCGCATCTCAATGCGTCACGCCGTGAGGCTGGTTATCGCCACTATTACACCACCGCCACGGCACAAGTGGTCGAAGCGATCTGCGCCGAAGATATCGCGCGATTCGGCTATTCCTTCTGAGTGGGATCGATTGTGGCGCTATTGTTTCCGGGCTTTGCCTAACGCGTTTCGAGAAAAACCTGATGCGCTATTTTTCTTGAAACGCGCGCAATTTATAAGGTCTGCGCGCGTTTCAAATTATCTTCGTGCCTCAAGCATAATTTGAGACGTCTCAGGCCGCTTCTGAGGCATTGCCAAAACGGGCGTAGAAGCTTTGAGCCTTGCCCGCCATTTCGATTAGCAGTGCGGGTGGGGCAAAGCGCGCGCCATGCGCCTCAGAGAGTTCATTGCAGCGGGCGGCTGCATAGGGCGTGCCGATCATGTCGAGCCACGCAAACGGCCCGCCCGACCATGGCGCGAAGCCCCAGCCGAGGATCGCGCCCACATCACCTTCGCGGATATCCTCCAACACACCTTCTTCCAACGCGCGCACGGCCTCCAGAACTTGGGCGAACATCAGGCGGTGTTTTACCAGGGTCAGGTCCGGTTGCGCCCCATGCACGGGGTATTTCGCGCCAAGGCCGGGCCAGTATCCCAGCCGCTTGCCCTTGTCGTCATAGTCGTAAAACCCCGCGCCGGATTTGCGGCCCAAGCGGCCCTCGCCCTCCATCCAGAAGATCACCTCATCGACCGCCGCGTCCGGATAGGCGTCGCCCATCGCGGTCTTGGTGGCGCGGGCGATTTTCGCGCCCAGATCAATGGAGGTCTCATCGACCAGTTGCAGCGGCCCGACGGGGAACCCAAGCTGGCGCGCGGCATTGTCGATGAGCGCAGGTGTCACCCCTTCGGCCACCATGCGCAGGCCCTCGTTGATGTAGGGGATGATGCAGCGATTGGCATAAAAGAACCGCGCATCATTCACCACGATGGGCGTCTTGCGGATTTGGCGCACATAATCCAGCGCCTTGGCCGTGGCCCGCGGGCCGGTCTGGCTGCCCTTGATGATCTCGACCAGCATCATTTTCTCGACCGGGCTGAAGAAATGGAGGCCGATGAAGTTCTCCGGCCGCACGCTTGCCTTGGCCAGATCACTGATCGGCAGGGTGGAGGTGTTGGTGGCGAAGATACACTCCTCGCCCACCACGGCCTCGACCGCCTTCGTCACCTCAGCCTTGATTTCCGGGTCCTCGAACACCGCTTCAATGATCAGATCGCAGCCCTTGAGAGCTGCGTAATCCGTGGTGGCAGTGATCATGGCGAGGGCCGCGTCCTTCTTGGCCTCAGTCGCTTTGCCGCGTTTGATGCCTTGGTCCATGTAACTTGCGGTATAGGCTTTGCCCTTGTCCGCCGCGTCTTGCTTTTGGTCGATAAGGACAACTTCCATCCCGGCCATGGCCGACACAAGCGTGATGCCTGCGCCCATCATGCCCGCGCCCATGACACCGATCTTTTTGACAGTCGCATCGGGCACATCGGGGCGGTTAGCACCTTTCTCCAGCGCTTCTTTGTTGATGAAGAGGCTGCGGATCATGGCGCTTGAGGAGGGATCGAGCAGAATATGCGTGAACCAGCGCGCCTCGATCTTGAGTGCTGTGTCGAATGGCACGAGCGCGCCTTCATAGACGGCGCTCAGCAGGGCCTTGGCGGCGGGAAACGCGCCTTGGGTCTTGCCATTTACCATGGCTGAGGCACCAACGAAGGTCATGAACCCCGCCGGATGGTACGGCGCGCCACCGGGCATTTTGTAGCCCTTCTCGTCCCACGGCTTAACGATATTGGGCTCCGACAGCACCCATGCGCGGGCGGCGTCCATCAACTCATCGGCGGGCACCACCTCATCCACCACTCCGGCGGATTTGGCCTTTTTGGGATCGTTGAGTTTGCCTTCCAAAAGAAGCGGTGAGGCGCCCATCGCGCCCAGCTTGCGCACAAGCCGCGTGGTGCCGCCCGCGCCGGGAAAGATGCCGACCATGATCTCGGGCAGGCCAATCTTGGCCTTTGGGTTGTCGGCGGCAAAGATGCGGTGGCACGCGAGCGGAATTTCCAAGCCAATGCCAAGCGCTGTGCCGGGCAGGGCGGCGGCGATCGGCTTGCCGCCTTTGTTCTTGTCGTCCATGCCGCCGCGCTCGATCTTGCGCAGGATGGCGTGCATGCCCATTACGCCGTCGAAAAGGCCGCGTGCCGGGTCGTCGCCCGCATCCTCTTTCATCTTGGCGATGATGTTGAGATCCATGCCGCCTGCAAAGCTGCCCGGCTTGCCTGAGGTCAGAACGATGCCTTTCACGGCATCATCGGCCAATGCGTCATCAATCAGCGCCTCAAGGTCCAGAAACCCTTGGCCGTTCATCACATTCATGGATTTGCCAACCGTGTCCCAAGTGATGATCGCAACGCCATCGGCGTATTTTTCCAGTGTAAAGTCAGTCATTCCTGCACCTCAATCCCAACTTCTTGCAAGAATTTAAAAAGTTCTGGCGTCATTCTGTCTGCTTTCTGTGTGGATTTGAGAAGGCTTCTAAGGTCGATCAATTCGAAGTTTGACCAAACGTGATCCAGCTTCCCTGGCCCTTTAAATTGGTCAGCTGTTTTCCAAAGGGCCCGCATGCATGAACGCATTTCTGCAACCGTACAGTTGTTGCTTATCCAGACACCAGTGCCATGCGCACCGGGATCATTGATAAAACCGTTAGGTTCAAAAGCATTTTTTTTAAGAAGCCCCCGCAATGCACTGTATGTGTCGCCGTTCAGTGAAATGCGTATTGATGCCCTATAAATGTTGACGCTGTGTTTTGGTTTTTTCGTCATAATGTCACACCCGCTCGATGATGGTGGCCGCACCCATGCCGGATGCGATGCATAGCGTGGCGAGACCGACCTCCTTGTCGGTGCGCTCAAGTTCGTCCAGCAGCGTGCCGATGATGATCGCACCCGTGGCCCCAAGGGGGTGACCCATCGCGATGGAGCCGCCATTGGGATTGACGAGAGCCGGGTCCACATCGAAGGCCTGCATGAAGCGCAGCACGACCGAAGCGAAGGCCTCGTTCACCTCGAAAAGGTCGATATCATCGATATTCATGCCCGCATCGGTCAGGATTTTATGCGTGGCAGGCACAGGGCCGGTCAGCATGATCGTGGGGTCCGTCCCGATCTTGCAGGTCTGACGGATGCGGGCGCGGGGCTTGAGCCCGTAGGCGCGGCCAAACTCCGCATCGCCGATCAGAACGCCCGCCGCCCCGTCCACAATCCCCGACGAATTGCCCGCGTGGTGGATGTGGTTGATCCGCTCCAGATGGGGGTATTTCATCTTGGCCACCGCATCAAAGCCCGGCATCACCTCGCCCATTGCCTGAAAGCTGGCGTTCAGCGCGCCCAGCGTTTGCATATCGGTGCCGGGGCGCATGTATTCGTCGTGGTCCAGAATGGTCAGGCCGTTCTGGTCGATCACGGGCACGATGGATTTGGCAAACCGTTTGTCATCCCACGCGGCCTTCGCGCGCTTCTGGGATGTGACGGCGAGTGCGTCGGCCTGATCGCGGGTAAAGCCATATTCGGTGGCGATGATATCGGCGCTGATCCCTTGGGGGACAAAATAGGTGTCCATCGCCACGCTTGGGTCCACGGCAATCGCCGCCCCGTCGCTGCCCATGGCCACCCGGCCCATCATCTCGACCCCGCCCGCGATATAGGCGCGGCCCGCGCCGCCCTTCACCTGATTGGCGGCGATGTTCACGGCCTCCATACCGCTTGCGCAGAACCGGTTGATCGCAAGGCCCGGAATGCTCTCATCAAGGTCCGAGGCGAGGACCGCAGTGCGCGCAAGACAGCCGCCTTGCTCCATCACTTGGGTGACGTTGCCCCAGATCACATCCTCGACCGCGTGGCCCTCAAGCCCGCTGCGCTCTTTCAGCGCGTTGAGCACCTGAGCCGAGAGGCGCACGGCCGTGACCTCATGCAGGCTGCCATCTTTGCGGCCCTTGCCACGCGGCGTGCGCACGGCGTCATAGATATAGGCTTCGGTCATTGGGGTCTCCTGTTCAGGCGGGTGTCAGGCAGGGTAGTATCAAGCACGGTCAGCGGGGCTGCCGGGCATCAAATTGTAAGGGTGCGCCCAGCCGGGCAGGGCCTCGATATGGCCAAGCCAACGGTCGATATTGGGCCAGTCGGCGCGGGAAAAGCCGAAGGGCTCGGGGTAGAAAAGATATCCGCAACAGCTGAGGTCGGCATTGGTCACGGCACTGCCCACGATCCAGTCGCGGCCCGTCAGATGCGCGTCAAGCACGGCATAGGCGGCTTTAAGACGGCCTTGGGTGAAGGTGATCACCTCGGCGGGGCGTTTGTCCTCTGGCAGGAAATTCATCAAGAACCGGGCCATCCCGGCTTGTGAGCTGAGCTTGTGATTGTCCCAGAACACCCAGCGCATCACCTCGCGCGCCTCCTCGGGGGTCTGGCCGCCGAATTTGCCGGTCTTTTCGGTGACATACATCTGGATGACGCCCGATTGGGTGATCGTGGTGTCGCCATCGACCAACACAGGCACTTCGCCCATCGTGTTAATCTTGCGAAACGCGTCTGTGCGGCCCTCACCGCCAAAGAAATCGACGTAGACAGGCTCCCACGCGGCGCCCGAAAGCTCCAGCGCCAGCGCGGCTTTATAGGCATTGCCGCTCTCGCCCATACAGTAGAGTTTCATTGTCATCGCGTGTCTCTCCGGTTCTGTGGTGCTGGCCGTCGCGCTGTCTGTGGTGCTGGGCTGCGTGTATTCATTTCTTGCGCGCCTCTAGATCGGTATTGAATATCCTCAGGCGGTGCTCGAACGTGTCTTCGTTGATCACACTGTCGAAATTCTCAAAGAGAAACGACAGCGCCTCGCCCTCGTCCAGCCCCGCCTCCTGACTGAATTTGCGCAGCCGGCGGTAGCCATCTTCGGTCATGGCCGCGTTGAAGCGGCGGGTGAGGCGAAAGCGTTTGGGCATGGGTTTCCCTTCGGGGTCAGAACTGGCTGGCCTCTAGCGACATGACGGTCTCCGCGCCGGTCTCAATCCGGGCGAGGCGCAGCGCTGTGGCGGGCAGGCGGCGCGCCATATAGTAACGCCCGGTGGCCAGCTTTGTCTCGTAAAATGCTCGGTCCCCGGTGCCCTCGTCCAGCTTTGCAAGGGCGGCTTTCGCCATGCGCGCCCACATCAGGCCAAGGCAGACATGGCCAAAGAGATGCATGAAATCATAGCTGCCCGCGAGGGCGGCGTTTGGATTTTTCATGCCGTTCTGCATGAAGAACATGCCCGCCGCCTGAAGATCCTTGGAGGCCTTTTTCAAAGGCTCGGTGAAAGGCTCCATGCCGGGCGTGTCGGCGTTTTCCTTGCAGAAGGTTTTGACCATATCAAAGAAGGCCATTACATGCTTGCCGCTGTCCTGGGCCAGCTTGCGGCCCACCAGATCAAGCGCCTGTACGCCGTTTGCTCCCTCGTAGATCATCGCGATCCGGGCGTCGCGCGTATATTGCGACATGCCCCATTCTTCGATGTAGCCATGCCCGCCGTAAACCTGTTGTGCCAGCACGGTCATGTCGTAGCCCTCGTCGGTGAGGAACCCCTTGATCACGGGTGTCATCAGCGAGATCAGGCCTTCGGCAGCGGCATCATCGCTGCGCATCGACCGGTCGATCAGGTGCGAGCCCCAAAGAAGAAATGCACGGCCCCCTTCGATGAAGCTCTTTTGATCCATAAGGCTGCGGCGGATATCGGGGTGCACGATCAGCGGATCAGCGGGGCCGTCCGCATTTTCCGCGCCCGTCACGGCGCGGCCCTGAAGGCGGTCCTTGGCGTAGATCACGGCGTTTTGGTAAGCCGCCTCGGCCTGAGCGAGGCCCTGCATGCCCACACCGATCCGCGCCTCGTTCATCATGGTGAACATCGCGCGCATACCTTTGTGCATATCGCCCAAGAGATATCCCTTGGCCCCGTCATAATTCATCACGCAGGTGGAGTTGCCGTGGATGCCCATCTTGTGCTCGATCGCCCCACAGGACACGCCGTTGCGGCCCCCAAGGGTGCCATCAGCGTTCACGTGGAATTTGGGTACGATAAAGAGCGACACACCCTTGATGCCCTCTGGCCCGCCGGGGATCTTAGCCAGCACCAGATGGATGATATTCTCGGCCATGTCATGCTCGCCCGAGGAGATGAAGATCTTTTGCCCTGTCAGGGCATAGGAGCCATCGACCTGCGGTTCTGCCTTGGTGCGCATGAGGCCAAGATCGGTGCCGCAATGGGGTTCGGTCAGGTTCATCGTGCCGGTCCATTCACACGACGTCATCTTGGGCAGATAGGTATCTTTTTGTGCTTGAGTGCCATGCGCAAGGATCGCGGAGGCCGCACCATGGGTGAGGCCCTGATACATGGTGAAGGACATGTTCGCGGCCGAGGAAATCTCGCCTACAGCCGTGTACATCACATATGGCATGTTCTGCCCGCCATATTCCTCGGGTAGGTCTACGGCCGTCCAGCCGCCCTCTTTCACCTGCTCAAACGCCTCTTTGAAGCCGGTGGGCGTGCGCACCACGCCGTTTTCCAATGTGCAGCCTTCGGTGTCGCCCACGAGGTTTAGGGGGGCCAGAACACCCGATGCGATCTTGCCCGCCTCCTCAAAAATGGCGGCGGTGAAATCGGCGTCCAGATCGGCGTAGCCGGGTGTCTCTTGGTGCGAGGCTTCGAGCACATCGTGGAGAATGAATTGCATGTCTTGGATGGGGGCGGTGTAGCTGGGCATCGTCGGCTTTCCCTGTCTTAGGCGTGTCGGTGTTGCGGGCACGCATGTGTGCCGCGACGGCTGCGCTTTATTCGGCGGCCTTGTCGGATTTGGAGCGCGCGACCAGGGTCTGCTCCACCCATGTCATCTGCTCGCGCAGCTCATTGATGGCGCCACTTAGCTCGTCGCGTTGAACCTCCATGTCACGCAGGCGCTCGGCGGCAAGCTCGTGCGTGCGCAGCATTTGGGTGTGTTGCTGATCGCCCGTGTCGTAGAGGTCCAGGAGTTGCCGGATCTCCTCAAGGGTGAAGCCAAAGCGCTTTCCGCGCAGGATCAGCTTGAGCCGGGCGCGGTCGCGTTTGGTGAAGAGGCGCTTTTGACCCTCGCGGATTGGCGCGAGCAATTCCTTGGCCTCGTAAAAGCGCAAGGTGCGCGGTGTTACCTCGAACGTGTCGCACATTTCGCGGATTGTCAGTGTGTTGTTTGCCATGGGTCATGGGCCCCTGTCTTGTGTCTCGGTTACCCTTGATCTGGGGCGGTGAGGGGGCGGATGCAACAGCACATGACGTTGACGTAAACAAGACGTTACGTCACTTTGGGTGCTCGTTTGGGCTTAGCCCTTCAAATTCCCCGCCGTGACGTCGCGCAACGCCTGAAGCTCGGCTGTGGCCGTGTCAATTTGGGTGCGTTGCTCGGCCAATTCGGCGAGTTGCTTGTCCGCGAGGGCGATCCAGCTGCGCATCTGCGCTTCGGTGCCTTCGTTCTCATAGATCAACAGCCATTGCCGGATATCCTCCAGCGAGAATCCGAATTTGCGCCCCCGCAGGATCAGCGTCATTCTGGCTTTTTCGCGTGGCCCGTAGAGCCGCGAGCGCCCTTGCCGCTCGGGGTGCAGGAGCTCGATATACTCGTAATATCTCAGGGTGCGCGGGGTCACATCGAAATGCGCGCACATCTGTTTGAGCGTGAGGAGCGTTTCGGGCATTGGCGATCCTGACCTGTCAGGATGATGAGTGGGCTTACAAGACTGCCTGAAAATGTGGCATAAATAAAGCCCTGCGAGAGGAAGACATGATCACAAGTTAGTGCTTGCGCCCCTGCGACCAACGGCAAATAAAGAGGCCACTCCGAGCTTGAGGCCCTATTGCCGCGCCATGCCAGACACACCCAACCATCCCGCCATGGCCTTTTTTCAGGCGCTGCCCCATGCCCAAGCGCTGGGCGTGATCGCGCAGAAGATGGCCCAAGGTCATGCCGAGATGTCGATGCCATGGTCCGAAGATCTGGTGGGCGATCCTGAAACGGGTGTGATCCATGGCGGTGCGGTCAGCGCGCTTATGGACACCTGTTGCGGTGCCGCCGCGATGAGCCATCCCAGCGCCAAGGGGGCTACGGCCACGATTGGTCTGCGCATTGATTACATGCGTCCCGCCACGCCTGGACAGACTGTGCGCGCTGTGGCCGAGTGTTTTCACGTCACCCGCTCGGTCGCGTTTGTGCGGGCGATGGCGCTTGATGACGATACGACGCGCCCGGTGGCCACGGCGACCGGCACGTTCACGATTGCGGAGGCCTGAGCGATGGCGCGCACCCGGCCCGAGCCTGTGCAGGTGATCAAGCAGCGCCGCGACGAGGCGCTGACCGCCCTTGTGACGGGCGTGGCCTATATTCGCTTTCTGGGAATTGAGTTTGACAGGCGCGGGGATGAACTGACCGCACTCATGCCGTTTCGCGAGGCATTGATCGGCAACCCGCAACTGCCTGCACTGCACGGCGGGGCCACAGCCGCGTTTCTGGAGGTGACGGCCATCATCGGCCTCAGCTGGGCCATGCTCTGGCCCGAGATCGAAAGCGGTGCGTTTGACGCAGGACGCCTTGCTGCCGGGCAAATGCCGCGCCTGCCCAAGACGATTGATTTCACCGTGGATTACCTGCGCTCGGGCTTGCCGCGTGATGCCTATGCGCGCGCCGAGATTTCGCGGGCCGGACGGCGCTATGCCTCTGTGCGCGTGGAGGCGTGGCAGGACAACCGCGCGCGGGCCTTTGCACAAGGTGCGGGCCACTTCCTGATGCCGCGCCGCGATGTCTGACCCCGCCGCACCCCGCGAGATCACGCATAAACGTGTTCTCAATGTCGCGGTGCCCATCGTCATATCCAACGCGACCATACCGCTTCTGGGCCTTGTCGATACGGGTGTGGTCGGACAGTTGGGGGAGGCGGCACCGATTGGGGCTGTGGGCATAGGCGCGATTGTTCTGACCTCGATTTACTGGCTCTTCGGCTTTCTGCGTATGGGCACGAGCGGGCTTGCAGCCCAAGCGCATGGCGCGGGCGAGACAGGCGAGGTGGCCGCTTTGCTGACCCGCGCCTTGATGATCGGGGTGGTGTCTGGCGTGGTGCTGATCCTCGTACAGGTGCCGCTATTCTGGGGCGCGTTTCAGATTGCCCCCGCCAGTGATGAGGTCGAGACCCTCGCGCAGGGCTATATGGAGATCCGCATCTGGAGCGGACCTGCACTGATCGCGATGTATGGCGTCACCGGCTGGCTGATTGCGCTGGAGCGGACGCGGGCCGTTTTGCTCATTCAACTGGTGATGAACGGGTTAAACATTGCGCTGAACTTTTGGTTCGTGCTGGGCCTTGATCTGGGGGTAAACGGCGTGGCTTGGGCCACGTTCATTGCGGAATGGTGCGGGCTGATACTGGGCCTGTGGCTCTGCCGCGAGGCGTTTCGGGTGCCTGCGTGGTGCGACTGGCCCCGCGTGTTTGACCGGGTGCGGCTCAAACGAATGGCGGTGGTGAACTCCGACATCTTGATGCGGGCGCTGATGATCCAGATGATTTTCGTCTCGTTTCTTTTTCTCGCGGCTGATTTTGGCGACACGACCCTCGCGGCCAATCAGGTGTTGGTGCAGCTTCTCTATGTCACCTCCTACACGATGGACGGGTTCGCCATCGCGGCGGAATCTCTGGTGGGCCAAGCGGTGGGGGCCAAAGCGCGCGCAAGGCTGCGCCGGGCGGCGATCGTGACCAGCCAATGGGGGCTTGGGGCCTGCGTTTTGATGGCCGCCGGGTTTGCGCTCGGCGGACCTGCGCTGATCGCGCTTATGGCCAAGGCGGAGGATGTGCGTGCGGCCGCCGTGATCTTCCTGCCCTATATGGTGGCAGCCCCAATCCTTGGTTGGGCCGCATGGATGCTGGATGGGATTTTCATCGGTGCGACCCGCACCCGCGACATGCGCAATATGATGGCGGTGAGCCTTGCGGTCTATGTCGCCGCCGTTCTGATCCTCGTGCCGGTGATGGGCAATCACGGGCTCTGGACGGCCCTTTTGATTTCCTTCGCGGTGCGTGGGGTGACGCTGGCGCTGCGCTATCCGGCGCTTGAGCGTGCGGTCTAGGCTGTCGTCCTGATCCTTGAGCGTTGGACGACCCATATGGTGATGAGCGGAGCGAGAAGGCCTATCAAGGCGGCAATGATCAGCACGGTGCCAAGTTGGCTGTAATCTGCCTGAATCGTAATCTCGCCTGTGCTGCGGTCGGTCACCTCGCGCGACACCACGAAGATCTGGTTGAGGTATTTCGTCAAAAGTGCGCTGGCCGAGAGGGCCAGATTGGTAAAAGACGCCATGACGGCAAAGAACGTGGCCTTGAGATTGTCGGGCGCATTACGCGCGATCCATGCCAGCATCGGGATGAGGGCGATCTGGCTGAGCGGACTTTCGGCGGCGGTATCGAGCACAGCGATGAAACGCGCATCGACCACACCCCCGGTCAGCGGTGCTGTGATATCCTGCACGCCATAGTAAAGCCCGATATTGGGCAGCGCCAGAACCCCGCCCAGCACGGTCAGCATCAGGTAGACCCAAACCAGCTTGTGCCCCGCAATCAGCGGCCTCAGCGCGATCATCGCGGCCAGTGTCAGGATGGCGGCCACCAGTTGCAGCACCGACAGGAACTGCTGATCAAAGCCCAGCACGTCGATGGAGAACCACGTGGCCCCCTGACCGGGCAGGGGCACGGCGCGGAAGACGAAGACGATAAGGGCGGTGCCGACGAGCATCCGCGCCTGCTCGGGCGTGAGCACACGGACCAGTTGGCGCATCAACGCGATGATGATGGTCATGGAGCCCGCAAAGACGATTTCCTGACTATAGGGCACATCCAAAAGCCCCACGATGAGCGAGAGGGCCACAAACGCGCCGCCGCCGATGAAATACCACGGGTTTGCCTTGGTGGGTGGGCCGGGCCGCTCCTCGAAGGGGCTGGGGTCCTGGCCTTGGGCGCGGGCACGTGCGGCGGCGCGGCGGCGTTGCAGCCCGGCCAGAACAACGCCGGAGACAGAGATCAGCGGCACGCAAAGGGCGATGGCGTAGATTTGGGCATAGACCTCGGATTTGGCCGCGTCCTCCAGCAGCTCAACCCCGGCAAAGCCCACGATATTGACGCCTGCCACAATCAGCGTGCCACCGATGAGGGCCACCCGGCCCAGCGTCTGCATCGTCGTGTGCAGCCCGCGCAGCGTGTCCTCATCAAGCGGCATGCCAGAGGCATCCACACTCGGCACCGCCTCCACCGACATGGCGTCGGCCACGGCGTCCTGAAGCACCAAACCGCAAGGCGCGAGCAATGTAGAGGTGACAAACCACGCCTCGGCGGGCATCACCATCTCCATCATCGCAGGCGCGGAGACCAGCAGATACATGATGCTGAGGCTTGCGCCCACAAGCGCCGCCCCGATCCAGATCAAAAGCCATTTCCAACGCCAGATAATATCCACCAGATGGCCCAGCGGCATTTTCAGCGCCCAAGGCAGCCCGGCCCAGAAAGCCAGCCCAGCAAGGAACGCGGCGCTCAGGTCAAGGTATTCCTTTACGAAAAACGTGCCCACGATGGCGGTCAGCGTGGATATCCCAAAGGCCAGATAGACCATGAGCGGGGGCAAGAAAGACCAGCGCATCTGGCGCGCAAGATCAAAGATTACGGCGTCGATCCACGTGGCGGCGCGGCTCACAGCCACGCCTCTCGTTTGGTGCCGACGGCGCTTGCGACGCTCGCGTGCCCGTCCGTCTCCAAGAGCCGCTCAAGCCCGTGGCAAATCTCTGGGATGAGCGAGAGCCCGCGATAGACCAGAGCGGAGTAAAGCTGCACCGCGCTCGCGCCTGCGCAAATCTTGGCATAGGCATCCTCGGCGCTCGCGATCCCGCCCACCCCGATAAGGGGCACGCGGCCTTTGCTGAGATGGCTGAGCTGCGCCAGAACCCGCGTCGACTTCTCCATAAGCGGCGCACCCGAAAGCCCGCCCGCCTCGGATTTATGCGCCGAGCGTAGGCCACCCCGGTCCAGCGTCGTGTTGGTCGCGATAATGCCGTGCAGGCCCGCGCTTTGCACCACGTCCACGATCTCGCCAAGGGCTGCATCATCCAAATCAGGGGCGATCTTGAGGAAGATCGGAATAGGTTTTTCCAGCCAATTGCGCGCCTCCATCACCCCTGCCAGAAGCGCGCTCAGCGCCGCACCGCCTTGCAGGTCCCGCAGCTTTTCGGTGTTTGGCGAGGAGACATTCACCGTCGCAAAATCAAGGTGCCGCCCGCAATGGGCCAGCACACGGGCAAAATCCTCAGCCCTGTCATCGCTGTCTTTATTGGCCCCAAGGTTGAGGCCGATAACCGCGTCTTTCGGTCGGGCGCAGAGCCGCTTGGCCGCCGCCTCCATCCCCTCGTTGTTAAAACCGAAGCGGTTGATCACCGCGCCATCCTCGGACAGACGGAAAAGCCGGGGCCTCGGGTTGCCCTCCTGCGCGCGCGGTGTGATCGCGCCTACCTCCAAAAAGCCAAAACCGGCCCGCGCCAAGGGCGCCAGTGCCTCAGCGTTTTTATCAAACCCAGCCGCCAGCCCCACAGGGTTCGCAAGCTGCAACCCCGCCACCTCGCACCGTAAACGCGCGCTTGTGATCTGCCCGGGCAATCGCACCGCGCCCAAGCGGAGCCCTTTGAGCGCCAGCCCATGCGCGCGCTCGGGATCGAACTGCCGCAACGCCGTCAGCCCTGCGCGTTCCCAAAGGCTCATTCCACCCCCGCCGGAAACTGATGCACGCCGCCGACCAAGGGCAAAGGCTGCGCCCATGCCACATCCGACAGGCGCAACGCGCGGTAAAGATGCGGAAACTCCGCCCCCCCGCGCGACACTTCCCATCTCAGGTTATCGCCCAGCCGCTCGGTCTCGACCCCCAAAAGCATGAGCCCCTCGGCCCCGGCAAAATGCTTGGCTGCCGTCTCCGCCGCCTGCGCGGGTGTCGAGAAATGCACGAACCCATCGGCCAGATCCACTGGTGCGCCCATGGTCTCGCCCTTGGCCCGCAGATCAGCCCATTCCGGGCCACGCAATATCTTATAAATCACCATGGCTCCCGTGATGCCCGGCAGGTCCAAAGCCGTCAAGGCCCGTGCTTCTTCTTGCCTCAAATATCCCGGGGGACGTGGAATTTCCGGTGGAAATTCAACGTGGGGCAGAGCCCCAATCCCCCTTAACAATCACGTGTGCACGGGGCATAGTTTGCAGGCCCCGATTTGCAGGTCCAGAGAAGGACGCCCGATGAACACCGTTAAAGATCAGTATGAGGCCTATCCCTATCCTGCCCGCGATCCGGCGGATGAGGCGAAGCGCCTCATTCAAGGCTCACCCTCGCATCCGTTGGAGTTTGACCATTTCCTTTATGGCGGCGCGCGGGACTGGTCACGGCCGCTGCGCGCGCTCTTTGCCGGGGGTGGCACCGGCGATGGTTTGATCCAGTTGGCGCAGATTATGGAACAGGTCGGCCGAAAGGCCGAGATCACCTATATTGACCTCAGCACGGCCTCGCGCCGCATCGCCGAGGCGCGGGCCAAGGCGCGCGGCTTGACCTCGATCCGCTTCCTGACCGGGTCACTTCTGGATGCGCCCGATCTCGGCCAGTTTGACTACATTGATTGCTGCGGTGTGCTGCATCACTTGGCCGATCCGGCGGCGGGATTTGAGGCTTTGCGCGCGGCGCTGGCGCCCGGCGGGGGTATGGGGTTCATGGTTTATGCTCCTTATGGCCGGGCCGGGGTCTACCCGCTTCAGGCCGCATTCGGCGCGCTCTATGCAGGGCAGCCGCCCGAGGCGCGGCTCAAGACGGCGCAGGCGATTGTGGCCAATCTGCCTGAGGGGCATGCCTTCCGAGCCAACACCAATCTGGGCGATCACAAGGACAGCGACGCAGGCTTCTATGACCTGCTGTTGCACTCACAAGACCGGGCGTTTGATGTGCCGGAGCTTTTGGAGATACTGGAGCAAACCGGCTGGGCGCTCAGCGGCTTCACGATGCCAGCGCTCTACGATCTGGCGCGGATCGCGCCTGTGCCGGAACACATGAGTGCTGCGGAGCAAATGGCCGTGGCCGAACAGCTGCGCGGGACGATCAAGACCCATGTGGGCTATCTCGTGGCCGCAGATGAGGCCCGCGGGCCTGCGCGCGGCACGGACCGGCGCCTTGTGCCACATCTCAAAGGCGTGGCGGCCCCGGCCTTGGCTCAGGCGATTGCCAAAGGGCAGGCCCCTAAGCTGACCTTTCCGGGCATTGAGGCCACGCTGCGCCTGCCAAAACCCTCGGCACCGCTCATTGCGGGGATCGACGGCAAACGCAGCCTTGCGGACCTTGCCGCAGGCGCGAAGATCGACCCGGTGGCGTTCGGCGCGCTTTGGCCCAAGGTGGAGGCGGAACTGACCTCTTGGGGGATGCTTCTCTACTCATCCATTCTGCGCTGAGCCGATGTGCGGACGATTCGCCCTCACCCTACCGGATGATGCGATGGCGCAGCTCTTTGCGGCGCGTCCCGGCAATGATCTGCCGCGCGTGCCAAACCGCAATGTTTGCCCGACGGATTCTGTGCATGTGGTGACGGCGGAGGGTGGGCGGAGCCTCTCGGCGATGCGCTGGGGCTTCTTGCCCGCGTGGTACAAAGCGCCGAACGCTGGCCCGCTTTTGATCAATGCGCGGGCCGAGACGGTTGCAACCAAGCCAGCCTTTCGGGAGGCGTGCCGGGCACGGCGCTGCCTGATTCCGGCCACGGCGTTTTATGAGTGGACTGGGGAGAAGGGTGCCAAACAGCCGTGGCGGATCGCGCGGAGCGATGGTGCGCCACTGGCTTTTGCGGGGATATGGCAACGCTGGGGGCCTGAGGGCTTGCCCACTTGTGCGATTGTCACTTGCGGGGCGAATGAGGTGATGGCGCGGCTGCATCATAGGATGCCGGTGATTGTGGAGCCCGGTGACTGGCCGCTCTGGCTGGGTGAGGCGGGGCATGGGGCGGCCACGCTGATGCAGGCTGCGGCGGAGGATGCTCTGGTGTTTGAGGATGGCGGGCCGGTTTAAGCTCTGGTCTCAGGCGCCGTCGAATGCGCAGATCGTTTGGACGTCCATACCGAGCGCTTCAAGCCGCTTTCGCCCGCCAAGCTCGGGCAGGTCCACTACAAACGCACAGCTCAGGATCTTGCCGCCCAAACGCTCGATCAGACGGATGCCTGCCTCAGCCGTTCCGCCTGTGGCCAGAAGATCATCAACCAGAAGGATCACCTCGCCCGCCTCGATCGCGTCCTCATGCAGTTCCACCGTGGCTGCGCCGTATTCCAGCGTATAGTCTTGGCTGATTACCGCACCGGGCAGCTTGCCCGCCTTGCGCACGGGCACAAACCCTGTGCCAAGCTGATGCGCCACCGCACCGCCCAGGATGAAGCCGCGCGCTTCAAGCCCGACCACTTTGTCAATCCGCTGTCCCGCGTAAGGATGCAGCATCTGATCGACGGCCATGCGCAGCCCTCGCGGATCGGCGAAAAGCGTGGTCACATCGCGGAACATGATGCCGGCATGGGGGAAATCGGGGATGGTGCGGATGTAATCGCGGACAGTTTTGGTGGGCTGCATTAATAAGGCTTTCGTAAATATATCAAGGATTTGCGGCACGGCGCAGGAAGGCTGTGGCGATGCCCATCGCAATCAGGGCCGTGCCGCCGCCACGGGTGAGCCATGTGATCACCGACGGCCGCCCGATCGTATGGCGCAGACGATCCGCAAGCAGCGCAAAGATCAGCGCGTTGAGCGCGGCGAGGGTGACGAATGTCGCGATGAGGATGGCGAATTGCGGCCCGAGCGGCGCATTCAGCGTCAGAAACTGGGGCACGAAGGCGACGAAGAAGGCGATGGATTTGGGGTTCAGCGCCGTGACGGCGGTGGCGTTCCAGAAGACGCCGCGCGAGGAGATTTCCGCGCCTTTGGGCAAGGCAAATCCTTGGGACGGGGCGCTTCGGATCAGCCTGACCCCCAGCCAGATCAGATAGATCGCACCGGCCCATTTGAGCACGGTAAAGAGCGTGGCCGAGGCCATGACCAGCGCACCGAGGCCCAGAAGTGAGGCGGTGATCGCGACGAAATCACCCAAGGCCACGCCCGCCGCACAGGAGACGGCAACGCTGCGGCCTTTGGAGAGCGCATAACTGAGCACCATAAGGACGGTCGGTCCGGGGATCAACAAGAGCGCGGTGGACGCGGCGACATAGGCCAGCCATATCTCGAAGGTCATTTTTGAGGCTCCTTATGAGCGGGTCAGAACGCGGCCCGCGACCGCATCAAGCCGCGCCAGAATGGCCGGATCACGCGCCTCGGGCGCTGTGATGATGGCGTATTCCAGCGCGCGGTCACAGCCATGGGGGCAGGGCGCGCGGTCCTTGCCCAGAAGTGTCGGGAGGGCCGCGATGGTGCTGCGTGCGTTGCCTGCATTGCCCATCAGCGTCTCGATGATCTGGGTCACATCCACCTCGCCATGATCTGGGTGCCAGCTGTCGTAATCGGTGATCATCGCTATGGATGCATAGCAAAGTTCCGCCTCGCGGGCGAGCTTCGCCTCGGGCATGCCCGTCATGCCAATCACGTCACAGCCCCAGGCCTCGCGGTAGAGTTTGCTTTCAGCCAGCGTTGAGAATTGCGGGCCTTCCATGGCCAGATACGTGCCGCCCTCGTGCACCGTCACGCCCGCATCGCGCGCGGCCTCAGCACATGCCGCACCGAGACGGGGGCAGGTCGGGTGCGCAACGCTCACATGCGCCACGCAGCCAGGGCCGAAGAAGGATTTCTCGCGTGCAAACGTCCGGTCAATATACTGGTCCACAATAACAAAATCGCCGGGTGCCATCGCCTCCCGAAACGAGCCACAAGCGCTGACCGAGATCACATCCGTGACGCCGAGCCGTTTGAGCGCGTCGATATTGGCACGGTAGGGAACATCGCTGGGGCTGAGCACGTGGCCACGCCCATGGCGCGGCAGGAAGGCCATAGCGACGCCATCAAGTGTGCCTGTCAGGATCTCATCCGAGGGCGTCCCCCAAGGGGTCTCGACCGCCTGCCAGCGCGCGTCCTTGAGCCCATCAAGATCATAGAGGCCCGATCCACCGATTACGCCGATCATTGTGTCTGCCATGTGCCTCATCCCTTTCATCGTCTCACCGATAACCTCTAGGGGGAGGGGGCGGAAAAAGGAACCTCTTTTGCGGCCCTATTGCATCGGTATCGCCGCGTTGCAGGGCGGGCATGCAGGCGCGGGGGCTGGCCATTGGGGCGCGCAGGGTCTATGCGCGCAGCAGACACCGGCGCGGGTGCGCCAGATAACAGATGAGGATCTGCCCTTTGAAAACCTCCCTCGCCAGCTTTGCCAAAAACCTGACCATGCCAGATTTGCGCGTGATGCAGGACGAGCCCTTCTCTGTGTCTCGCGTGCGGATCGAGCTTCTTGCGGGTCTCACCGTGGCGCTCGCCCTTGTGCCCGAGGCTGTGGCCTTTGCGTTTGTCGCGGGCGTGCATCCGCTGGTCGGGCTTTATGCGGCCTTCCTTGTGGGGCTGGTGACGGCCCTTATCGGTGGGCGGCCCGGAATGATCTCGGGCGCTACGGGTGCGCTGGCGGTGGTGATGGTGGCGCTTGTGGCGCAGCACGGGGTTGAATACCTCTTTGCCACCGTGGTTTTGATGGGGATCATTCAGGTCACGGCGGGCGCGCTTCGCTGGGGCAAGTTCATCCGGCTGGTGCCGCATCCGGTGATGCTCGGCTTCGTGAACGGGCTGGCCATTGTTATTTTTCTTGCGCAGATGGGGCAGTTCAAAGTGCCCGGCACGATGGAAAATACTGGGCACGGCATGAGCGGGGGCGAATGGCTCAGCGGCTCTGCGCTTTACATGATGCTGGCGCTCGTGGCGCTGACCATGGCGATTATCTGGCTCATGCCGCGCATCACCAAGATTGTGCCTGCGCCGCTTGCGGGCATCGGGATCGTGGCTGCCATCGTGATTCTCTTTGGCCTTGATGTGCCGCGCGTGGGTGATCTTGCTTCGATCCAAGGCGGATTGCCCAGCTTTCATAACCCGTTTGGCGAAGGCCTTGGCCTCTACGGCACGCCGCTCGCTCCGCTCAATTGGGAGACGTTTCAGATCATCCTGCCTTATGCGGTGATCCTCGCTGCAATCGGTTTGATCGAGAGCCTTCTGACGCTGAACCTTGTGGGCGAGATGACAAACAACCGGGGCGGCGCGAGCCAGGAATGTATTGCGCAGGGGCTGGCCAATACGCTGACCGGGTTTTTTGGTGGCATGGGCGGCTGCGCCATGATTGGACAGTCGATGATCAACGTGAAATCCGGCGGGCGCACGCGGATCGCGGGGATCACGGCGGCGCTGTGTTTGCTGATCTTTATCCTTTTTGCTGCCCCCGCGATTGAGCAGATACCGCTGGCCGCCCTTGTGGGGGTGATGTTCATGGTGGTGATCGGCACATTCGCGTGGAACTCACTGACGATCATGACCAAAGTGCCGCTGACGGATGCGTTGGTGATCATCCTCGTGACGGCTGTAACGGTGAAATACGACCTCGCGATTGCGGTGGTCGTAGGGGTGATTGTCTCCGCGTTGGCTTATGCGTGGAACAACGCCAAGCGCATCCACGCCAAGACCTACACCACGCCCGAGGGCGCGCGGGTCTACCAGATCGACGGCCCCTTGTTCTTCGGGTCCGCCGAAGGGTTTGGCGAGATTTTCGACGTGGCTGGGGATCCGGACCTCGTGATCGTGGATTTCGACCAAAGCCGGGTGGTGGACCAATCAGCACTTCAGGCGATCGAGGCTTTGGCGGGCAAGTATCAGGCCGCGGGCAAGGTGCTGCAACTGCGCCATCTCAGCCGCGATTGTCATAAGCTTCTGGCCAAGGCGGGGCATCTGATGATCGACAGCGATGATGACCCCGATTACATGGTCGCGGTGGATTATGATGTGCGGACGGGCATTCTGGGTGCGCATTGACGGTAAAGGGCTAAAGGTAATGCCGGCGATATGACATTCTGGGTGATCCTTGCTGGGCTGATGCCATCCTTCGCGCTTGTGGGCCTTGGGGGGGTGGTGCGCACGCGGCTAAGCGAGACGGCGTGGCAGGGGCTTGATCGCCTCAATTTCGAGATATTCTTTCCGGCGCTTTTATTCGTTGCAGCCTCCAGCCGCCCGATTGAGCTGAGCGCGGTCGTCACCATGGCTCCTGCGATCTGGTCGCTTTTGGCGGCGGGCCTTGTTGCGGGTTATGGCGCTCGGCGGTTTGGGCCTGCGCGGTTTCTGGATTTCGCGGGCGGCTGGCAGACCGCTTGGCGGTTCAATTCGGCGCTGGCTATCGTAGCGGTAGGCGCGCTTAGCGGAGCGGACCCGGCGCTGATGGCGGTGGCGATTGGTATGGCGGTGCCGCTTGCCAATGTCTTTGCCGTCTCGGCGCTGTCGCGCGGCAGCGCGCTTGGGGGGTGGGGCACGCTACGGCGGATAGCGCTCAACCCTTTTTTGCTCGCTTCGCTCTCGGGGGTTGCGGTGGGCGTGTCGGGATACGCTGTGCCGGGTTTGGTTCTCGCACCGCTTGAACTTTTGGCGGTGGCGGCGATCCCGATTGCGTTGATTTCCGTGGGGGCGACGATGAACTGGGGCGCGCTTGCACGGCTCGACCGTTTCAGTGCGATCTTGTCTGGGGTGAAGCTGCTGCTGTTGCCGGGATTGGCGGTGGGCGGGGCGCTTTTGTTGGGCGTATCTGGGCCGCATGTCGCGGTGGTGGTGGTCTTTGCCGCATTGCCCACGGCGTCGGCGGCGCATGTGCTGGCCTCAGGCTTTGGCGCGAACCGCGAGGTTGTGGCTACGTTGGTCGCACAATCCACCTTGCTGAGCGCGCTGACATTGCCGATCTGGATGCTTGTGGCGCAGACGGTGTTTTTGCCGTGAGCGCTCTGCCGGGTGCTTAGTCGTCTGGACGGTCCAACGTAAACACCCGCTCCACCACCGCATAATCGCGATACCCCAGCCGCGCGAGGGGCTGGAATGTTGTCACGTCGAAACGGCCACCTTTGAGACAATCCTCGCGGATATGCACGCCCGTCACCGTGCCGAAGATGACGAAATTATCCTCGCCCTCCAGCTCCAGTATTTGCGTCATCCGGCATTCAAATGAGGCGGGCACACCAAGGATGCGGGGGCAGTCAATCGTTTCGCACTCCGCCACGTCAAGCCCGGCATGGGCGAACTCATCGACATGGCGCGGCAGGGCGGTGGAGGATTTATTCATAGGCCCGCGCATGTCGTGGGCCACGACATTGGTGCAAAACACGCCCGTCTCGCGGATGTTGTGGAGCGAATCCTTGGCCCCGTTGGAGGCGAACATGACCTGCGGTGGCGTGTAGGCCACCGCGTTGAAAAAGCTGTAGGGGGCCACGTTGCGCACGCCATCCGCGCCGATGGTGGATATCCAGCCGATGGGGCGTGGGGCCACTATGGCATTGAATGGATTATGCGGCAGGCCGTGGCCATCCTTGGGGCGGTAGAACATTTTTCGAGGCTCCTTTGCGCGCGGCATCAGTTGCGACAGGCCTAACGCCGTGCTACGCGACATGCCACTTGATTTTAGCCGCTGAAAGGCCCCGCCCGTGCTTGAGCTGCGCCCTGAGACAGAGGAGGATTGGTGGGAAGTGGAGGCGCTTTATGACCTCTGCTTTGCGCCGGGCCGTGAGGCGCTCAGCTCCTACCGTTTGCGCGATGGCGTGCCGCCTGTGGCGGGGTTGAGCATGGTTGCGCGCGATAGTGACGGGATTTTGGCGGGCGCGATCCGGTATTGGCCGGTGCGGATCGGCGCGCATGAGGCGATGCTTCTGGGCCCCATCGCGGTTCACCCGACGCGGCAGGGCGAGGGGCTGGGCGGGTTCTTGATGCGCTCCAGCCTTGAGGCAGCGCGCGATGGGGGCTGTCCGCGCGTGATGCTGGTGGGAGATGCGCCCTATTACGGCCGGTTCGGGTTCCGGCGGCTTGACGGGGTTGAGATGCCACCGCCGACCAACCCTGAGCGGGTTCTCGGCCTCGGCTTTGCGCCCGCCGCGTGGGACGGCGTGACCGGGAAAGTGACGCGGGCCGCTTGAAACCGCGCCTTGATGCGCCGATGTTACGTGCATGGATTTGCTTGGCCCCCCGATAGATAAAACTGCCGTCGATGCGCAGCTTGATGCGCTTGTGCTGCGCCATGCGCAGGCGGGCTCTGTCGGTATCCAAGTGCTCAACATGATCGGGAGCCGCGCTGAAAGCTTGCTGGACCGATTACCTGCGGACGTGCGCGGGCGGCTTGGTGACGGCACGCAGGAGGCGTTGCGGCTGGCAATGCGTGCGGCGGACCGCTCGCGCAGTGTTGTGGGCGGACAGCCGCAGTGGCTGACCCGTGCCGTGACCACGGCGATGGGGGCCGCGGGCGGTATGGGCGGATTGCCAAGCGCGCTGGCCGAGCTTCCGGTGACCACGACGATTTTGTTGCGCGCGATACAGGATGTGGCCGCCGAGCATGGGTTTGATCCGGCGGAAAAGGGCGTGCAGTTTGATTGCATCCATGTCTTTGCTGCGGCGGGGCCACTGGACCATGATGACGGCTCTGATCTGGCCTTTCTGAGCACGCGGATGGCTGTGTCGGGCAAGGGGGTGCAGGCGTTGATCGCGAAAGTTGCGCCGCGCCTCAGCACGGTTCTGGGCCAGAAGCTTGCGGCGCAGACGGTGCCGATTTTGGGCTCGGCGGCAGGGGCCGCGACGAATTACGCCTATACCAGCTATTATCAACAGATGGCGCATGTTCATTTCGGGCTGCGGCGATTGGCGATTGAAGCGGATATGGATCATGGCGCGGTGCTGGACGCGTTTTGCGCGCGCGTGGCGGTGCCTAAACGCCCCTGAGCACATCCAGCACATTGCTAAGAAACGGCAAATGCAAGCCACCGCTGAGCGTGTCAATGCCGGGCAGATGCGCCGCATCAGGGTCATAGCCGCCGATATTTTCGATCATCCAATTGGTGCCCACGCTCCAGACGATCATTTCCTCGATCACGGCGCGGTCAAGCCCCACGCTTTGGCCCAGCAGGATCGCCTCTGCGTTCAAGGCGTGATTTGCGGCGGCCATGATGCGAATCAGTGTGTCGATCAGATCTGATTGGTGCGCGGTTGGCGTAAACTCCGGGGCGCGGTAGTGCGCGGGCAGTTTGGGGGTCATGCGACCCAATGCGTCGGTGTCCATCTGCTCGCTGATGACAAAACTTGGGTCGATGCCGTATTTTGAAGGCGCGATGAAGCCGGGGATGCGGATGGCCATGTCGTTTGCATCTTCGGTCAGTTTCAGCACCTTGAGGTGGTTTTGGCTTGGGTCATAGACCTGTCCGGCGAGGGCATAGCGGTCACACACAAGGCGGCTGAGCGGGAGGGTGACACCGCGCTCTTCCGCAAAAGCGAGGGTGAGCGCCATGTCCTTGACGCCGATTGCGAGCGAGCATGAGGTGTCGTAGCTGCCATCGAACAGCATGGGGATGAATTGTGTCACGGTGACGGACGCCGCAGGGCTGCCCGCGATTTTCTCCCACATCCAATGGGTCGGTATGCCGGCATGCTGAGAGATGGCGAGGCAATCGCCGCTGATTGAGGCCGCGCCATAAAAGATAAGGTTTGTCAGCAGTTTGACCGCTTGGGCCGAGCCGATATCGCCGGTGAAGAACGAGATTTGGGCAACGGCCTCAAGGATGCCCTTGGCACTGTCATAGCCCGCTTTTTCGCCCGCGCAATAGACGCTGGAATTGCCGAAATCGACACCCATATGCGACAGGTTGCTGACCGGGGCCTCAAGGCAGAAGGCGCCGTTGGATTTGAGCACGTCCCTGATGCGGATTGTGCTGTGGTAGTCGGTCGTCGACAGGTTGATCCATATGGCCTCGGCCTGCATCGCGTGGGCGGCCCCATTATCCCCGAGCATCGCCTCGTTCACATGGCTGGGTTGCGCAAGGCAGGTGATGAGGCTGTCGGTACCTTTGGCGACATCTCGGGGCGTTTCGGCCCAAGTGGCGCCTGCAGCGATCACATCGGTTGCGGCGCTGCGGTATTTGTCGTGGACCTTCACGGTATAGCCTGCGGACAGGAGCGACCGGATAACTGGGGGTCCGATGCGGCCTGTGCCGATGAAGCCGATGATTTTATCTTGTGACATATGCCCTCCAGTGCTGAGGAGGAGCGTAGATGGGCAATGGACGGTTGGATACTGCATCTGCGACATTGGGTTTGTCGCCGTGGACCTCCTCCAGCCCTTGCGGGCTGTCTTCGGCTGTTATCCCTTGAGCGGATAGCGGTCGGTTTCCTCAAACACGTCGATCACGCGGCTTCCGGCGGCGATACGGGCGCTGTGCGTGACGCCTTCGGGGATGAAATAGCTGTCGCCGGGGCCGTAGATCTTGGTCTCGTCGCCGATCGTCATCTCGATCTCGCCTTCGATCACGCTACCCCACTGCGCCCTGTGGGCGTGGGGCGGCAGGTCCATGTCCTTGTGGAAGGTGAAGAACACGACAAGCCCCGCCTCGGAGAGGACCGCGTTGGATTGCACGATATCCTCGGGGAAGGGCAGGTTGAGGCTGGGCAAGGTCTGCATGAAATCGGGAAAGGGCATAGGGTACGGGGGCCTTTGGTCAGAGTTTCTCGCGCAGGTAATCCATCACATCTGCGCGCACCGATTGGTTGCCCGAGGCGCTGGCCTTGGCGATGACGCCGGCCAACTCATCAAGGTTCGTGCGGCGCAGGATGGATTTCACCGGACCGATGGAGGCGGGGCGCATCGACAGGTTGCGCAGGCCGATGGCTGCGAGGCACGCGGCCTCGACCGGGCGGCCTGCATCCTCACCGCAAAAGCTGAGCGGGGTGTTTGAGGCTGCACAGCGCGCGACGATCTGCTCGATGAAGGTCAGAAAGCTCACGTTGAGCGTGTCATAGCGGCGGCGCACGCGCTCGTTCTCGCGGTCGGCGGCGAAGAAGAACTGCTTGAGATCATTGCCCCCGATGGAGAGGAAATCGACCTCGCGGTAGAACTGCTCGGGCGAGAAGGCGAGGCTGGGTGTTTCCAGCATGGCACCCACCTTGAGCGCGCTGGGGATGGGGTGACCCAACACGCGCTCACGCTCCAGCGCCTTGTCCATCTCAGTACGGGCCATGGTGAACTCATCGCGCTGCGCCACGAAGGGGAACATGATCGAGAGGGGGCGCCCGGCGGCGGCACGGATCAGCGCCTGAAGCTGCATCCGCATCACGCCTGGCTTATCAAGCCCCACGCGGATCGCGCGCCAACCCATGGCGGGGTTGGGCTCATCCGTGGGCTTCATATAGGGCAGCACCTTGTCCGAGCCGATATCGAGGGTGCGGAAGATCACCGGCTTGTCGGCGGCGGCGTCCATCACGCGGGCGTAAAGCTCGCTCAGCTCGCCCCGGCGGGGCATTTGGGAGCGGATGAGAAATTGCAGCTCTGTCCGGAAAAGGCCCACGCCATCGGCGCCGGAGCCTTGCAGGCTAGGCAAGTCGGCCATCAGCCCCGCATTCATGTTGAGCGAGAGCGTCTTGCCACAAAGCGTCTCGGCGGGCTTGTCGCGGATCGAGGCGTAGCGTTCCTGCGCCTTGGCCTGCATCGCCATTTTGTCCTTGAAGGCAGCAAAGACGGTGTCGTCGGGGCGCAGATGTGCGATGCCCTGATCGCCATCGACGAGGATCGGATCGCCGTTGAGCGCCTCTGTCGTGATGCCGCGCGCGTTGATCACCAGCGGGATGGCGAGCGCGCGCGCGACGATTGTTGCATGGCTGCCGACCGCGCCTTCCTCCAGCACGATGCCCTTGAGGCTACGGCCATAATCCAAAAGCTCCGCCGGGCCGATATTGCGCGCAATGAGAATGGGATCGGGCGGCATTTCCGCCCCGGTCTGTCCGCCTTGGCCGGTGAGGATACGCAGCAGGCGATTGCTGAGATCATCGAGATCGTGCAAACGGTCGCGCAGATAGGCATCGGCCACCTGACCCATGCGGCTGCGGGCGGTCGATTGTTCTTTCTCGACGGCGGCCTCGGCGCTGAGGCCCCGGCCGATATCCGCCTCGATCCGCCGCATCCATCCCTTGGAATTGGCGAACATCCGGTAGGTTTCCAGCACTTCGAGCTGTTCTTTGTCGCCGGTGCGCACATGGTTGAGCATACGGTCCACGCCGACGCGCAGCTCGTCCACAGCCTCGTTCAGGCGTTCAAGCTCGCGGGTGGGATCTTCGGCGAACGGGTTGGTGACGACCACGCGCGGCTCGTGCAGCCACACATGACCGCGCGCGGCCCCCTCCTGTGCGGTGGCACCACGAAAGAGCACCGGTTGCTGGTGGCGGGCGGACATGGCAGCCCCCTCGCCGATAAAGGCGCCAAGCTCGGCCATTTCGGCCAGAACCATGGCGACCACCTCGACCGCGTAGACCTCATCATCGGAATATTTGCGCGCCTCGCGCGATTGCACCACAAGCACGCCCAGTTTCTCGCCCAGCCGCTGAATGGGCACACCAAGGAAGGACGAATACGCCTCCTCGCCCGTCTCGGGCATGTAGCGAAACCCCTTGGTGGAGGGCGCGTCGTCGGTGTTGATCACATGACCCTTGCGCGCGACACGCCCGACAAGACCCTCGCCCATCCGCATGCGTGTCTGGTGCACGGCCTCTTTGTTGAGGCCCTCGGTCGAGCAAAGTTCAAGCGTGTCCGCATCGCGGAACAGATAGATTGAGCAGACCTCGATCAGCATCTCTTCGGCAATCAGCCCGGTGATCTGGTCAAGCCGGGTCTGGCCACCCGCCTCGACCGCCATGATGTCGCGCAGCCGGCCCAGCAGCTTGCGGCTGTCGGTTTTCCTGTCGCGTGTCATAATGTCTGCGGCCCCCGGTCGGATCACCGGGACACGGCCCGGCGCACCAGTTTAAAGCATATCGGCGGGTGAAGCGAAACGGAAATATCGCGCGGGGCGGGAATTGCCACGCGCGCCGCAACCGTGCGCGCCGCATAAATGGGCAGCGGTCAGGCGGCCTTGTGCAGCTCAAACGCGTCATGCAGGGCCTGAACGGCCAGTTCCATGTACTTGCGGTCAATCAGCACCGAAATCTTGATCTCTGAGGTTGCGATAACCTTGATATTCACACCTTCGTCGCTGAGCGTTTTGAACATCAGCGCGGCCACGCCCGACTGGCTCCGCATCCCGATGCCCACCGCCGAGACCTTGGCCACATCCGTGTCGGCCACCAGATCATGGTAGTTGATCTCGCCACGATCCTGCGCGCCTTGCAGCGCTTTTGTCGCGCGCGCCACCTGATCGGTGGGGCACGAGAAGGTCATATCGGTGCGCCCTTCTTCGGCGATGTTTTGAATGATCATATCAACATTCACGCCCGCCTCGGAGAGCGGCCCGAAGATGGCGGCGGCGATGCCGGGGCGGTCGGCGACGGAGATAAGGGTCATTTTCGCCTCATCGCGGCTATAGGCGATGCCGGAGACAACATTGGATTCCATGATTTCCTCCTCGGCGCAGACCAGCGTGCCTGCGTCATCTGATTGTTCCTCAAAGCTGCTGAGCACGCGCAGTTTGACATTATAGCGCATCGCCAGCTCAACCGAGCGGGTTTGCAGCACCTTGGCCCCGAGCGAGGCCAGCTCCAGCATTTCCTCAAACGCGATCTTGTCCAGCTTGCGGGCCTTGGACGCTATGCGCGGGTCGGTGGTGTAGACGCCGTCCACATCCGTGTAGATATCGCAGCGCTCGGCGTTGAACGCGGCGGCAAAGCCCACGGCGGTGGTGTCGGACCCGCCACGGCCCAGTGTGGTGATGCGGCCCTCGGGGCTGACCCCTTGGAAGCCCGCGACGACGGCGACTTTCATACCCTCGGCGAACTTGGCGGTGATGTTCTCGGACGGGATCTCTTCAATGCGGGCGGCACTGTGCGCGGAGGTTGTCTTAACCGGCACTTGCCAGCCCTGCCAGCTGCGCGCGGGTACGTCCATTTCCTGCAAGGTGAGCGCCATGAGGCCTGCGGTGACGTTTTCGCCGCTGCTGACCACAGCGTCATATTCACGCGCATCATAAAGCGGCGATGTCTCATTCACCCAGCCGACAAGTTCGTTGGTCTTGCCCGACATGGCGCTGACGATGACGATCACATCATAGCCCTTGGCCACCTCGACGCCCACGCGTTTTGCAGCGCGGCGGATGCGGTCAAGATTGGCCACGGATGTGCCGCCGAATTTCATCACGAGAACGGGCATGGGTGCGGTCCTTGGAAGTCATGCATGATAGTGCTCGGCGTCCGTTTACGCGGGGGGCGCACGGCGTGCAAGGGTCAGGGGGTATCGGCCTCTGCTGCCATCTGGTGCAGGGCGTCTATAGCCGCCTCCGCGCGGGCCTCGGGGATGAAGAGGTGGTCGTGGTAAAACCCCGCGACCGGGTTCACGCCCATGTTGAGCGCTGCAAGCCGTATGGAGACGCGCGCAAGAAATCCCACCGCCTCCAGCGCCGAGTGGATATTGAGCGTGATCATGCGGCACGGAAACTCATACGGGATATGCGCGGCCTCAGCCTCGGCCTGCGTCAGGATCAGCGTGGTGCCCTCGGCCTCCTGAAACACCATTTGCGGGGTGAGACCCGCCGGGACGGGGCCCTTCACCGTGGCAAAAACAAAGGTGTTAGCGTCCAGAACCGGGTTCATGCCGCGCAGCAGCGTCGTTAGGTCATGCCCGCCGCTCATATGTCACCAGACATGGGTGCTGCCATCATAATTGAGAAAGCTGCCCGTGCTCTCAAGGCTCAGGCGATCAAAGCACGCGGTGAGGCCTGCCGCACTTTCTTCCACACTGATCTCGGCGTCATCTGTGCCCATATCGGTGCGGACCCAGCCGGGGTGATAGATGCCGATGGCGATCCCGTCGGGTTTCAGATCAACGCTGAGGTTGCGCCCAAGGTTCAGGGCAGCGGCCTTGGACGAACGGTAGATATAGCTGCCGCCGGGCGCGCGCTCCTGGCTGGCCATGGTGCTTGAAATTATGGCGATTTTCGGCGTTTGGGCCGCGCGCAGATGAGGCAGCAATGCCTCTATCGTCAGAAAGACCCCTGCCACGTTGACGGCGAATGTCTCGGCCCACTTATGCGGCTGATACCCCGCGCCAAGCGTATCCTCGCGGTCGAGATACACGCCCGCATTGCAAATCAGAAGATCGACGGGCGCTTTGAGATTGGCCGCGAAAGCCGCAATCTGCGCTGGGTCCGTGACATCGAGCTGTGTGGCCCCCGGCGCGCGGGTGGTGCCGGTGACAGTATCGCCGCGCGCGGTGTAATCCGCAGCGAGGGTGGCGCCGATGCCGCGATTGGCGCCAGTGATGACAACATGCATAGAGAGGCTCCTTCAGGGGCTCAGTTGGATTTGCGCGCAGGGCGGAAGGGCAGCGGCATGACCGGCACGCCGTCCTCTATGAGGGCTTTGGCCTCCTCCGGCTTGGCCTCGCCATAGATTGCGCGCGCGGGCGCTTCGCCGTCATGGATTTGGCGTGCTTCGGTGGCAAAGTTGAGGCCTACATAGTCGGAGTTTTCCTCCACCTCGCGGCGTATTTGGGCCAGGGCGCGTTCCTTGTCTGAGGTTGGGGCGCTCAGTGCGCCTTTGCGGCTGGCGCGAACTTTTGGCGCCATCAGCGACTTGCTGACCTCAGTCGTGCCGCAGATTGCACACGACACCATCCCGGCGGCGGCCAGCTTGTCATAGGCGTCCGCCGATTGAAACCAGCTGTCAAAGCTGTGATCGGCGCTGCATTTGAGAGAGAATTTTATCATTCCGCACCCCGAGCCTGATTGCTCTCCTCTACATCTACTGGCGGGGCGCGTGAAATCAAGCGTGCAGAGGTCAACCAGTGACGAAGCGGGGGTGGAAATTGTGGATGATCTCGGCCAACTCAGGTTCGGCAATGCGCGCGGCGGCCTTTTTGGGGCTCAGCCATTTGCGGCGTCTTTGGTCCATTTCGGGGTAGGTGGCGGAGATGGTTTTGACCTTCATCGCATAGATCATCGCCACGCAAGGCAGCTCTCTTTTGGGCTCCAGCAGCTTGTGATAAGAAAACAGTCCAAGGCAGCGATCATACATCTTACCGCGCACGCCGGCCTCTTCCCATGCTTCGATCGCGGCACATTCCGCAGGGGTTTTGCCGTCCATGGGCCAGCCCTTTGGCACGATCCAGCGTTTGGTGCCTCGGCTGGTAACCAGCAGGATTTCGGGCTTGTCGCGGACCATGCGAAAGCACAACGTGGCAAACTGAGTGCGCACGTCGCTCTTATGTGCCGACATCAAATCAATCGGTTCTTGTTTACCCGTTAAAAGGGACATTCTGCCCATACCGCTCTTCGGACCACTTTAGCCTTCTTCTTTTCTATCATATAAAGCTAAAACCAATGAAAACACTAGTTTGAAATGAATTCTTCGCACCAAACCCCTTCTGATATAGTTAATTTACGCCGCTTTTGGGGGGTGATGATGGGCTGTGTGTTGGGTTTTGTGGCCTGTTTTGGTGCTGGTCCTGCCCGCGCGGAGGCGCCGGTGGTTTTTGCGGCTGCCTCTTTGCGTGGCGCGCTTGATGCGGTGGCGGAGGCCTATGGTGGCGCTGTTTTGTCCTATGGCGGCAGCGGGTCAATGGCGCGGCAGGTGGCGCAGGGTGCGCCTGCGGATGTTGTGATCCTCGCATCGGATGAGTGGATGGAGTGGCTTGTGGCGCAGGGCGCTGTGCCTGAGGCGCAGGTGCTTTTGGGCAATTCCCTTGTGCTCATTGGGCCAGCCGGCGCTGAGGCTATGGCTGAGATTTCGGCGGAGACGATCCTTGCGCGGCTGGGCGGCGGACGTTTGGCGATGGGGCATGCGCAAAGCGTGCCCGCAGGGATCTACGCACGTGATTGGCTTGAGGGTGCGGGGCTTTGGGAGGCTCTTTCTCCGCATCTGGCAGAGACAGAAAATGTGCGCGTGGCGCTTGCGTTTGTGGCGCGTGGGGAGGCCCCTTTGGGGATCGTTTACGGTACCGACGCGCTGGCCGATCCGGGGGTGCAGGTGCTTTACGAGGTGCCGGAGGAACGCCATGCGCAGATCGTCTATCCGGCGGCGGCTTTGACCCCGAAGGGTAACAGCTTCCTCACGTTTCTAGAAGGTTCAGAGGCTAAAGAGATCTTTGAAGCTTACGGGTTTCGTCCCATGGCGGAGGACCCATAATGCTGGAACCTGCGGAATGGGCGGCGCTCATGCTCTCGCTCAGGGTGTCGTTTGTCGCGGTGATCGTGAGCCTGCCCTTGGCGGTCTATGTCGCGTGGCTTTTGGCGCGCGGGCAGTTTCGCGGCCACGCATTGCTCAGCGCATTGGTGCATTTGCCGCTCGTGTTGCCGCCTGTCGTGACCGGGTATCTGCTGCTGCTGACGTTTGGGCGCAATGGCGCAATCGGCGGGATGCTGGAAAGCGTGGGGATCGTCTTGGCCTTTCGCTGGACCGGGGCTGCTCTGGCCGCGGCTATCATGGGGTTTCCGTTGATGGTCAGGGCGATACGCCTCTCAATTGAAGCGGTCGACCCCAAGCTGGAGGAGGCGGCGGCCACGTTGGGCGCGCCGCGCTGGGCAGTATTTATGCGGGTGACATTGCCTCTGATCGCGCCGGGAATTTTGGCGGGCACAGTGCTGGGCTTTGCCAAGGCGATGGGCGAGTTTGGTGCGACGATCACCTTCGTGGCCAACATACCCGGCGAGACGCAGACATTGCCCTCGGCCATCTATGCGTTCTTGCAGGTGCCGGGAGGCGAGGGAGGTGCGATGCGGCTTCTGGTGCTGTCGCTTGTCGTAGCGGTCGGCGCAGTTCTTGTGTCCGAGTGGCTGGCCCGGCGCATGGCGGCGAGGGCACGGGCATGAGCCTCAATGTCGCCTTGCGCCACCGGTTCGCGGAGTTTGCGCTCGATGTGGCGTTCGAAGCGGGTGCGGGCGTGACGGCGCTTTTTGGCCCTTCGGGAGCAGGAAAGACCAGCGTTGCCAATGCGGTGGCGGGGCTTTTCCAACCGGACGAGGGGCGTATCACGCTGCGGGATAATGTGCTTTTTGACCGGGCGGCGGGGGTAAATGTGCCCACGGCGCGGCGGCGGATTGGTGTTGTGTTTCAGGACGGGCGGCTCTTCCCACATCTTGATGTGGCGGGCAATCTGGCCTTTGGCGCGCGCTATGCGCCGCAGGAGGCCGGGGGAGTTGAGGTCGGAGCGATCTGCGATCTGTTGGGGATCGGGCATCTCACGGCGCGCCTGCCCGGTGCGCTTTCCGGCGGTGAAAAACAGCGCGTGGCCTTGGCGCGCGCCTTGCTTATGCAGCCGCAGCTTTTGGTTATGGACGAGCCTTTGGCAGCGCTTGATGGGCCGCGCAAGGATGAGATCTTGCCCTATCTGGAACGGTTGCGCGACGCAGATGGCGCGCCGATCATCTATGTCAGCCACTCGGTCGCGGAGATTGCGCGTCTGGCGGACCGTATCGTTGTTCTGGACCAAGGCCGTGTGGTGCGGACGGGTCCGGTGGGGGATGTCCTGAGTGATCCTGTGATGATGCCTTTTGTGGGGGTGCGAGAAGCGGGCTCGGTGCTGGCGGCGGTTGTGCTTGAACGCCATGCGGACGGGTTGACGCGCCTTGGTCTGAGCGGGGGTGAAATGGTGCTTCCGGGTGTCGGTGCAGATGTGGGTAAGTCCTTGCGGATCAGAGTGTTGGCGCAAGATGTTATTGTGGCGCTTGAAAAGCCGAAAGGGCTGTCATCACGCAATATTCTACGCGCAGCGGTGGAGGAATTACACCCCGGCTCGGGCCCGGGCATGGCGGTGTCGCTGCGCCTTGGGGCGGATCGGCTTTTGGTGCGGATCACACGGCGCGCGGCGGAAGAGCTTTCCCTTGCGCCGGGTCTTGAGGTCTACGCGATCTTGAAGGCAACCGCGATTGCGCGGGGCGATATCGGGACGTGAGGTATGAATCCATGCGTTCAATCCCTCACTTATACACAGATATTGAACTTTGAATTTTGATATTCAGACTTTGAGGTGAAATTCGATCGTGGCGCGTGGGGCACGCTCGATTCAAAGCGAATTTCAACATGTTTCCAAGGCGCTCCCAAGCTGTTCTGAGCCTTTGCCAAACCCGGCTCTGGCCTTGACCCTCTGTGGCGCGGGGATTACGGATCAAAACACTCAGGTATCAGGGAGGCCCTACGCATAATGACTGAAACGCTGATGCACAGGCTGGCATGGGGCGTCGCTGCGCTTTGCGTGGCACCGATCATTGCGGCCGCGTTGGCGGCGCTTGGCGGCGATCTGAGCACGTGGCGCGATGTTTTGTCATCGGTCCTGCCGCGCTACACGATCACCACGCTGATATTGGTCTCCATTGTTGCTCTGGGCACGGCGTTGATCGGCACGGGGGCGGCTTGGCTGGTCACAGTCTACAAGTTTCCCGGCGTGCGATGGCTGGAGGTGGCGCTGGCGCTGCCCTTGGCATTCCCTGCCTATGTCATGGCCTATGCCTATACGGATTTGTTGGATCATCCCGGCGCGGTCCAGAGCCTCTTGCGCGATCTGACCGGTTGGGGCCCGCGCGACTACTGGTTCCCTGAAATCCGGAGCCTTGGCGGGGCGGCGATGATGCTGACCTTTGTTTTATATCCATATGTTTACCTGCTGGCGCGTGCGTCTTTCCGGCAGCAAAGCTCAAACGCTTTTTTGGTCGCGCGCACCTTGGGCCGCGCGCCGATGCGGGCGTTTTGGCGGGTGGCCTTGCCGATGGCGCGGCCTGCGATCATGGGGGGTGTGTTGCTGGCTGTGATGGAGACGATTGCGGATTATGGCACGGTTGCGTTTTTCAACGTGCAGACGTTTTCCACCGGGATTTATCAGGCGTGGTTCAGCGTGGGCGATCGGGCGGCGGCGGCGCAATTGGCGCTATGCCTCTTGTTCTTCGCGCTGCTCTTGGCGGGGCTGGAGCGGGCACAACGCGGGAAAGCCCAACGTGCGGGCCGGGGTGGTGCGCGGTTTGAGGTCTTGGCCAAGCCTGAGTTGACCGGCTGGAAAGGGTGGGGCGCATTTGCGCTCTGCATGGTGCCGGTGATGTTCGGTTTCGTGATCCCTGCGGTGATGCTCAGCGTGATGGCCGCAGGGTCGGGCCATAACATCAGCCAAGAGGTCTATTTGGGGCTGATGGTGAATTCGGTCACTTTGGCCAGTATCGCGGCGGTTCTGACCGTGCTCGGCGCAATATTGATCGGATTTCGGGCGCGCACTCGGCCCGGGCGCACCTCACGTGGCCTCGTGGTGGGCGCGGGGCTTGGCTATGCCGTGCCGGGGGGGGTGATTGCGGTGGGGCTGATGGTGCCGCTTGCGGGGCTCGACAATGCGATTGATGCGTTCATGGAGGCGCAGTTTGGCATTGATACCGGGCTTTTGATCACTGGGTCGATCTGGCTCATGGTGCTGGCCTATATGGCGCGGTTCATGGCGGCGGCTTTGAATGCCTATGACAGCGGAATGGCCACGGTGCCTGCGCATTACGACGCGATTGCGCGGTCCTTGGGGCAGGGGGCGGGGCGGCTTTTGTGGCGTGTCCATTTGCCCGTGGCGCGGACGTCCGTTTTGACGGCGCTGCTCATCGTGTTTGTCGATGTGATGAAGGAATTGCCTGCCACGCTGATCCTGCATCCGTTTAATTTTCAGACACTTGCGGTGCGCGCCCATAGGCTTGCCTCGGACGAGCGGCTGGCGGAGGCGGCGGTGCCGTCGCTCGCGCTGGTGGCGTTTGGGCTTGTTCCTGTGCTGATCCTGTGCCGCGCGTTGGGGCGGGAGAGCGCGCGGGGGTGAGGTGATATGCAGGGGCAGGTTTGAAGGGCTGTTTTGCTGGGTGAATGGGTGGTTTGAGCCTTACCAAGACCTTCGATTTTCAAATAATATCGATGTCCATGGCCCAATGTGGACCATGGAGGCGTTCATCTGAAGCGACCGATTTACGGGATGTGGCTCCAAATTTTCTGCGCAACCCTTGCGTTATCCGCAAGCTGCTGGGCTGGAATTTTGGACGATTGCGTCTGAATGCGATGAACAGTCAAACTAGGATTGGCAGCGATGTAGGCATTAATAGTGTCCACCGTGATGCCGCGCGACTTTGTTGCGCAGACCATGAGATCGCAGTTGTGTGTCTTAAAGCACTGAATGGCGTCTAATATCATAGCCCCTGTATCTCCAGCACTGCGAACACCAATCGTATATTGATTAGAATTCTTGGTCAGCGGGCCAGCATACTTGATGTCACCACGTCTCGGGACCGAAAAGTTTGGTAAATTGGCCCGTGCAAAATCCTTAATTGACGTGGACTTACCGCTGTTCCCGACGCCCTCTACTACAATTAAAATCGCCATTTTACTCTCCTATTTATAACGACAAACTAACGGCTGGAAGCACGGTTTGCTAGTGTTTTCAGCATTACCGCATTCGGTAGCCGATAATTCGACGAGCAAGCGTTTGGGCAGTGATAGGCGCTAAATAGCTGCGGGTATTCTAGGCATTATGGGTGTTCATTTCCTGCTATCGCTCGAGAATCCACACGTGACGGCACCCCGTTACTCACATGGCAGCGAAAATCCACTTTCCGCCAAATTTGCGATGTTGGCTGCAAATCGCGCCATAGTCGGTTTGTCCGCTTAGCCGCCATTGGCCGTTAAACCTGCACTATCATCATCGATATGATGAGATTTGAAAGATGGCGCGAGGTCGGGAGTGGGACAAAATACCCACCCGCCCTTGCAGGCCCTAGGGCGCAATACTAAGACTCCCTTAGGACCTGATCCGATAAGGATCGCACATAACCAGCAGGCAGGTGCATATGAACGACCCGATTGACACATACATGAATACACTCGTGCCGATGGTGGTCGAGCAGACCAGCCGGGGCGAGCGGGCCTATGACATTTTCTCGCGCCTCTTGAAGGAACGGATTATTTTCCTCAGTGGCCCTGTGCATGACGGTATGTCGTCGCTGATCGTGGCGCAGCTTTTGCATCTGGAGGCGGAGAACCCGTCCAAAGAAATCTCCATGTATATCAACAGCCCCGGCGGTGTCGTGACCTCTGGTTTGTCGATTTATGATACGATGCAGTATATCCGGCCTGCGGTCTCGACGCTTGTGGTCGGTCAAGCGGCCTCGATGGGCTCGCTCTTGCTGACTGCGGGCGAGAAGGGGATGCGTTTCTCGCTGCCCAACAGCCGCGTGATGGTTCACCAGCCTTCGGGTGGCTACCAAGGTCAGGCCACGGATATCATGATCCACGCCCAAGAAACCCAAAAACTGAAGACGCGTCTCAACCAGATTTATGTCAAGCATACGGGCCAGACATTGAAAAAGGTCGAGGATGCTCTGGAACGCGACAACTTCATGTCGGCGGAAGATGCGAAGAACTGGGGTTTGATCGACGAGATTGTCGAGAACCGCAGCAAGGTGGAAGACGATAAAAAGGCCTAGGTCACAGCTCTGTGCGGGCGGCCATTTTCAGATTGTGGCCGCTCCGCCCCTGTCCTAAGCTGGATTACAAATGCGCTCCGGGATTGTGTCAATGCGAGCCTGCGCGCTGCGCTCGAAAGGTAGATCATGTCGAATAACTCTGGCAGCGACAGCAAGAACACCCTCTATTGTAGCTTTTGCGGCAAGAGCCAGCATGAGGTGCGCAAGCTTATTGCGGGCCCCACGGTCTTCATATGCGACGAATGTGTCGAGCTTTGCATGGACATTATCCGCGAAGAAACACGCTCGGCGGGGCTGAAATCCTCAGACGGGGTGCCGACACCGCGCGAGATTTGTGACGTGCTGGATGACTACGTGATCGGGCAGGCCACGGCGAAACGGGTTTTGTCCGTCGCGGTGCATAACCATTACAAACGGCTTAACCATTCCGGGAAATCCGGAGAAATTGAATTGTCGAAATCCAATATCCTGCTGATTGGCCCTACGGGCTGCGGCAAGACGTTGCTGGCGCAGACGCTGGCGCGGATTCTCGATGTGCCGTTCACAATGGCGGACGCCACCACCCTGACCGAGGCGGGCTATGTCGGTGAGGATGTGGAGAATATCATCCTCAAATTGCTGCAAGCGTCCGAGTATAACGTCGAGCGCGCGCAGCGCGGCATCGTCTATATTGATGAGGTCGACAAGATCACGCGCAAGTCCGAGAATCCCTCGATCACCCGCGATGTGTCGGGTGAGGGCGTGCAACAGGCGCTCTTGAAGCTGATGGAGGGCACGGTTGCCGCGGTTCCGCCACAAGGTGGTCGTAAACATCCTCAGCAGGAATTCCTGCAAGTGGATACCACCAACATACTTTTCATCTGTGGCGGGGCCTTTGCAGGTCTCGACAAGATTATCGCGCAGCGCGGCAAGGGCAGCGCCATGGGCTTTGGTGCGGATGTGCGTGACGAGAGCAAGAAGGGCATCGGCGAGTATTTCAAGGATCTGGAGCCTGAGGATCTGTTGAAATTCGGCCTGATCCCAGAGTTTGTCGGGCGTCTTCCGGTGATCGCTACGCTGGAGGATCTGGACGAGGATGCGCTTGTGACGATCCTGACACAGCCCAAGAACGCTCTGATCAAGCAATACCAGCGTCTCTTTGAGCTTGAGGATGCGCAGCTGAGCTTCACCGATGATGCGCTGACCTCGATCGCCAAGCGCGCGATTGAGCGCAAAACCGGCGCGCGTGGCCTGCGGTCAATCCTTGAGGATATCTTGCTCGACACGATGTTTGAGCTGCCGGGTCTGGCGAATGTGGGTGAGGTCGTCGTCAATGATGAGGCGGTGAACTCGGACGCGGAGCCCTTGCTGATCTATGCCGATCCCAAGAAGGAAGAGGCCAGCGCGGGCTGATTTTTTGCCCGCCGCAAGCCCCGAGCGGAGCGTGCGGAAGGCCATTGCGGATATGACAGTTTTATAAGGCGCGTCCTTGCCGGCGCGCCTTTTCCTTGTGACGCGCCACTGGACCTTTGAGTGGTGATACGCCATATCTGAGGGGATGAAATCCGGAGGTCCTGATGGGCATTCTTAAGACTTTGCTGCGCTCGGTCACATGGTGGCATGGGCAGACATTGAACACGCAACTTTGGACGTGGCGCAAAGGCGTCAAGGTCGGTGAGGATGCGCAAGGCAACAGCTTTTACCACACGCGCGACGGCAAGCGGCGCTGGGTGATTTTCAACGGTGAGGCTGAGGCGAGCCGCGTCGGCCCCGAGTGGCACGGCTGGCTGCACCACACCTATCAAGAGCCGCCCACGCAGAGTCCCTTGCCCCGCAAGGTATGGGAAAAGCCGCATCAGGAGAATCTGACAGGCACGGCGCTGGCTTATGCGCCTGCGGGATCACTCCGGCGGGCTGAGCCGAAGGAGCGCCGCGATTACGAGGCGTGGAGCCCGGAATAGGGATATGTCGGAAAACAAAACAGAGATTATCGTGGGTGGCGCCGTCTTAGCGGCTGCTATCGGGTTTTTGGTCTATGCGGGGCAGGTCACCGGGTTTTCCACGGGCGGTGAGGGCTATGAGCTGAACGCCAGCTTCCGCTCTGCGGATGGGATCGACGTGGGCACGGATGTGCGCCTTGCGGGTGTCAAGGTGGGCCGGGTGACGGCCATGAACCTCGACCCCGAGACATACCGCGCAGGCACGACCTTTACCGTCACTCAAGGCATCAGCGTGCCGGATGACAGCGCGGTTGCGATCTCGTCTGAGGGCCTTTTGGGTGGGAATTACGTCGAGATTTTGCCCGGTGGCTCGCCCTTCGTCTTTGAGGCGGGTGATACGATTGAATTCACCCAAGGATCAGTCAGCCTTGTGTCGCTTTTGATGAAATTCGTTGGCGGGGATGACGGCGGTAGCGCGGAATGATGCGGAGTGTCGCGGTTGCATGTCTCCTCGCGGCGCCCGCTTTTGCGCAGCAGGAAGTGATGGCTGGCACTGGCGCTGTTTTGCGCGCGCTCGACAAGGTGAATGGGGATGTCACGGATATCACCATCGCGCCCGGTGAGCAGGCCGGGTTTGGCCGACTTGTTGTGCGCATGGCGCAGTGCCGCTATCCGGCCGGGAACCCTGCGGGGGATGCGTTTGCATTTCTCACGATGCGCGATATCGACGCGGATGAGGACATGTTTTCGGGCTGGATGGTTGCCTCATCTCCGGCTCTGAACGGGCTTGATCATCCGCGCTACGATGTCTGGGTCATGCGCTGCAAGACTGAGTGAGTGTCTGCGTCGAGCGGGACTGCATGAATATCTGCGCGTGTGGCGAGGGCCAATTCGAGCCGCAGGTGGTACGTGCTGCGTGATATCTCTTTCGCACCAAGGCTTTCGAGATGCGATGTGATAAATTGCGTATCAAACAGAGTGAAGCCGCAGCGGCGTAGGTGATCTACCAGATGCGCAAGCGCGCGTTTTGAGCCGTCAACCCGCGCCGAAAACATGCTCTCTCCGAAGAACGCCGATTGCAGCGCCACACCGTAGACGCCCCCTGTAAGCGCGCCGCCCTCCCAAACCTCAAGTGAATGGGCGTGGCCCATGTGGTGCAACGCGCTGTAAAGGCTTCTAATTTCTGCGCTGATCCATGTCTCATCGCGCGCGGCACAGCCGTCAACCACGCCCTCGAAATCCGCATTCAGGCTGACCGTGTAGCCGCCGCGCCGCATCCGCCGCGCAAGGCTTCGGGAGATATGAAACCCATCCAGCGGAAGGATGCCGCGCCGCTTGGGATCGACCCAGTAAATCTCTGGGTCCTCGCGGCTTTCGGCCATGGGGAATATGCCCGCGGCATATGCGTTGAGCAAAAGGGCGGGCGTGAGGGTGAAATTATCATCCTTCATCTGTGCCCTTTCCCGTCGTCATCCCCGCAGGTTCGTCTCCAGCCACTTTTCAAGCCAGTGGATGTTGTAGCTGCCCGCCTGAATATCGGGCTCTTGCAGCAGCGCATGGAATAGCGGGACAGTCGTGTCCACTCCGTCCACGATCAACTCCCCCAGAGCGCGGTTCAGCCGGGCCAGTGCGGCAGGGCGGTCGGGCCCATGCACGATCAATTTGCCAATCAGCGAATCGTAATAGGGCGGGATCGTGTAGCCATCATAAAGCGCACTATCCATCCGCACGCCCAGCCCACCGGGGGCGTGGAACTGTGTGATCTTGCCGGGGCGTGGTGCGAATTCGGGCAGTTTCTCGGCGTTGATGCGCACTTCAATGGCGTGGCCGTTGATCTTCAGATCATCCTGGCCAAACGACATGGGCAGGCCTTCGGCGACGCGGATCTGCTCGCGCACAAGGTCCACACCGAAGATGGCTTCGGTCACTGGGTGTTCGACCTGAAGCCGGGTGTTCATCTCGATGAAATAGAACGCGCCGTTTTCATAAAGAAATTCAATCGTGCCCGCGCCCGTGTAGTTGATCCGGGCAATGGCATCGGCGCAAATCTTGCCGATCGATGCGCGCTCTTCGGGGGTGATCGTGGGGCCGGGGGCCTCCTCAAACACTTTTTGGTGACGGCGTTGGAGCGAGCAATCGCGCTCGCCCAGATGCACAGCACCGCCTTTGCCATCGCCGAAGACCTGAATTTCGATATGGCGCGGGGTGGTGAGATATTTCTCGATATAGACTTCGGGGTTGCCGAACGCTGCTTTGCCCTCGGCGCGCGCGGTTTGAAATGCGCTTTCCATATCGGCAGCTGTCTGCGCCACTTTCATGCCGCGCCCACCGCCGCCCGCCGTGGCCTTGACGATCACGGGGTATCCTACTTCCTCACCAATCCGCTTGGCCTCTGCCAGATCCGCCACGCCGCCTTCGGAGCCGGGCACGCAGGGCACGCCAAGCTCCTTCATCGTGTCCTTGGCGGTGATCTTGTCACCCATGACGCGGATATGCTGCGCCGTGGGGCCGATAAAGGTCAGGCCGTGATCTTCGACGATTTGCACAAAATTGGCGTTTTCCGACAGGAACCCATAGCCGGGATGGATCGCCTGCGCACCGGTGATTTCGCATGCGGCGATGATCGCGGGGATCGACAGGTAGCTTTCGGTGCTGGAGGGCGGGCCGATGCAGACCGATTCGTCGGCCATGCGCACATGCATCGCATCGGCGTCGGCTGTGGAGTGTACCGCGACCGAGGCGATGCCCATCTCGCGCGCGGCGCGGATCACCCGGAGGGCGATCTCGCCGCGATTTGCCACTAGGATTTTATCGAACATTGCGCGTGCCTTATTCGATGATCATCAAGGGAGAACCATATTCCACGGCGGCACCATCTTCCACCATGATCCGCTTGACCGTGCCGCCACGCGGGGCGGGGATGTGGTTCATGGTCTTCATCGCCTCAATAATCAAAAGCGTGTCGCCCTCGTTCACTTGATCCCCTACGGAGGCAAAGGACGGCGCACCGGGTTCGGCCTGCATATAGACTGTGCCGACCATGGGCGACGTGACCGCGCCGGGATGGCTTGCGGGATCGTCGACCGATGCGGCAGGGGCTGTTGCTGTGGCCGCAGGGGCCGCCAATGCGGCGGCAGGAGCGGGGGCTTGGGCCAGCATCTGCACCGCCGGGGCGGCCTCGATCTTGCGGCTCACGCGGACATTCAGGCTGTCGTCGGGGCCATAGTCGCGTTTGACCTGAAGCTCTGTCAGGTCATTGTCGTTGAGAAGTTCAGCCAGCGCTTTGATGAAGGCCACGTCGTCGGAATTGGGTGATTTGGGCATTGAGTTCCTCGAACCGGTGCCGCCCTTTTGTGCATGGCGGCTTGCTTGTTTGGGTCGTTATAGGCCATGCGCTGCTGTGAGAAAAGCAGGCAGTTGCCCCATGAGGTGGGGTATGACGGCTGTGATTGCGGGGCGCTAGGGGAAATTACTGTAAATTCGATCACGTGGCGCACAAAAATTCTCTTGTTTTGCGTCGAGACTGCTGGCTGCGATAAAATGAAGAGGCTTTGGGAATGGTTGATTTGACGGGGCGCACGGCGCTTGTGACGGGCGGGATGCAGGGCGTGGGGCGCGGCGTGGCGCGGGCGTTTGCACGGGCGGGTGCGCGGATCGCGCTGAATGATCTGCCGGGGCGGGATGCGAGCGCGGTGCTGGCCGAGCTTGCGGAGCTGGGCGCGGGCGGTGTGCAGTATTTTGGCGCTGATCTGGAGCAGCCTGCGCAGATTGACGCAATGTTGGCGCAGGTTGCCGCATGGGGCGCGGTCGATATCTTGGTGAACAATGCGGGGATCGGGCAGACGGGGCCGCTGGCTGATTTGCCGCGCGCGGTATGGGACCGGGTGCTGGCCATCAATCTCAGCGCGCCCTTCGCTTTGATGCAGGGGCTTTTGCCGGGCATGTCCGCGCGCGGGTATGGTCGTGTGATCAACGTGGCCTCTATTCACGGGCTGGTCGGCAATCCAGGCAAGGCGGCCTATGCAACCGCAAAACACGGTCTGGTGGGCCTCAGCCGCGTGGCTGCGATGGAATATGCCGAGGCCGGAAGCCGCATGTCGGGCGGGGTGACGGTGAACGCAATCTGCCCCGGTTGGGTCGACACGCCTTTAGTGCAGAGCATGGTGGCCGCGCGTCAAGACGCGCTGGGCACCACGCGGGAGGAGGCAATTGCGAACCTTCTGGGCACCAAGCAACCCACAAGGCGTGGCATCGACCCTGAGGAGATTGGCGCGATGGCACTATGGCTGACCGACCCGCTGTCGCATAACGTGACCGGCGCGGCCCTGCCCCTGGATGGGGGCTGGACGGCACATTAGGACGCGCCAGACAACCCCTGCCTTGCCAAACTGTTCCAAACAGCCTAGCTAGCGCCTCAATACGCGGTCGCAGCCTACCCGCTCAAAACAAGGACGAGATAGTGAAGACAATGGTCATCTGCTCCGGCGGGATGGACAGCGTTGCCTTGGCGCACAAGGTCGCGGCTGAACAGACCCTCGCGGGCCTTATCACCTTCGATTACGGACAGCGGCACGCCAAGGAAATCACCTTTGCCGCTGCTGCCGCCACGCGTCTTGGTGTGGCGCATCACGTGATAGATATCCGCACAATTGGCGCGGCGCTTACGGGCTCGGCCCTTACCGATGATATCGACGTGCCCGACGGGCATTATGCGGAAGACACGATGAAGCTGACCATTGTGCCCAATCGCAATGCGATCATGCTGACAATCGCCTTCGGCCTTGCCGCCGCGCAAAAGGCCGATGCCGTGGCCACAGCGGTGCATGGGGGCGATCACTTCATCTATCCCGATTGCCGCCCCGGCTTCATCGACGCGTTTGCAAAGATGCAGGCCGAGGCGCTGGACGGCTATGCCGATATCACGCTCTACACGCCCTATGTTCACGGCTCCAAGGCCGATATTGCCTTGGATGGCGCGGCCCATGGCGCGCCCTTTGCCGAGACATGGTCCTGCTACAAGGGGGGCGACGTGCATTGCGGGCGCTGCGGCACATGTGTGGAGCGGCGCGAGGCGTTTCATATCGCGGGCCTGCCTGATCCAACCATTTACGCTGACCCGGACTTCTGGAAAGCAGCCATCGCCACCGCCGACAAAAAGGGGGCATCTTGATGTACCGCATAACCAAGGAATTTCATTTCTCCGCCTCGCATCAGCTCTTCGGCCTCCCCGAGGAGCATCAATGCGCGCGCCTGCACGGGCATAACTATATCGTGGTGATCGAGCTGGCGTCGCCCGAGTTGAACGATCACGGGTTCATCCGGGACTACCTCGATCTGGCGCCGCTCAAGCGGTATATCGACGACACGTTTGATCACCGGCATCTCAATGATGTGCTGGGCGATGATGGGGTGACGGCCGAGCGTATGGCCAAGCATTTCTATGATTGGTGCGCCGCCCAGTGGCCCGAAACTGCGGCGGTTAAAATAAGCGAGACACCCAAGACCTGGGCCGAATACCGGCCATGAGCGAGGCGATCCGCGTCTCCGAGATTTTCGGCCCCACGATACAGGGCGAGGGGGCTTTGATCGGTCTGCCTACAGTATTCGTGCGCACGGGGGGCTGCGATTTTCGCTGCCTGTGGTGCGATAGCCTTCATGCGGTGGATAGTGAGTATCGCCACACATGGGCCGCGATGAGCGCAAGTGCGGTGATGGGCGAGGTGCGCCGCCTTGCGGGTGGGCCGCTGATGGTGACGCTCTCGGGCGGGAACCCCGCGATCCAGCCCTTGGGCGATTTGATCACGCTGGGCCAGGCCGAGGGCTATGGGTTTGCGATGGAAACGCAAGGATCTGTCGCGAAGGACTGGTTCGCGAATCTTGATATGCTGGTGCTCAGCCCCAAGCCGCCATCGTCGGGGATGCAGACGGATTGGGAGGCGTTTGCCGCCTGTGTGGCCGCCGCCAAGAGCGCGCAAACCGTGCTGAAAATCGTGGTGTTCGATGAGGCCGATTATGGCTATGCGCGGGACGCGGCGGCGCGGTTCCCTGATCTGGCAGTCTATTTGCAACCGGGCAACCACACACCGCCCCCGCCCGAGGATGATGACGCGGAGGTAGATCTCGCGGGGATCGAGGCGCGGATGAATTGGCTGATTGAGCGGGCGGCGCAGGATCATTGGCACAACGCGCGCATCCTGCCGCAGCTGCATGTGATGCTTTGGGGAAACAAGCGGGGCGTGTGACGCCCTGACAAGGAGACGGATATGAGCGACAGTATTTACAGCGATCTCAAGCAATTGGGCACTATGACGGGCCTGCCGGATGATCCGGCAAAGGCCGAGCTGGAGCGGGTGCAAAACCCCCAAGCCGATGTGATGTATAACGTGCGGTTTGTGGCGCCTGAGTTTACCTCGCTCTGCCCCATGACGGGCCAGCCGGATTTCGCCCATCTGGTGATTGATTACGTGCCTGGCGCGTGGCTCGTGGAGAGCAAATCACTCAAGCTTTTCCTTGGGTCGTTCCGCAATCATGGCGCGTTCCACGAGGATTGCACGATCACCATCGCGCGCCGCATTGCTGATTTTACCGAGGCCAAGTGGCTGCGTATCGGCGGCTATTGGTATCCGCGCGGGGGTATTCCCATTGACGTGCATTACCAGACGGGGCCGATGCCAGAGGGCTTGTGGATTCCTGATCAGGGCGTGCCGCCTTACCGCGGGCGCGGTTAAAGCGTTTTGAATTTTCCCTGGCGCGGGAAAGGCGCAAAACGCTTTAGCGCGCCTCTCGCTCGGGCGCTTCTTCCAGCGGTTCAAGCACCAGTCCGGGGGTGAAGGCCGCCTCGGCGATGACTGTGTCATCGTCATTGCGCCGCGCCGCGCGTAGCTCCCGCAGACCGACATAAAGGCCTGAGCCGATGATCAGCGTCATGCCAATCCCTGTCTCCAGCGGCGGCACCTCGTCAAACAAAAGCCACGCGATGAGAACTGCGATGGGCAGGTAGGTATAGTCAAACGGCGCGATCAGCGAGGCGTTTGCGACCTGATAGGCGCGGCTGAGAAGCATCCAGCCCACCATGCCAGCCCCGCCCAGAAGCAGGAGCTTGGGCCAGTCCTGCGCCGTCTCTGGCGGGACGTCCATGCGCAGGTGGTGAAACTCGGGGCCCAGCGGCACAAACGAACTGACCAGCCAGCCCAACGGCAGGATCATCAACCCCATGAAGGTGATGGTTTGAAAGCCGGTGGTAAGAGTCGTATCCCGCTCGCCGATCTGGCGGGCGATGATCTGGCTGATCGCGTAGGTCAGCGCGCAGATCAGCGGCAGCACCGCGATCCATTCAAACTGCGCGGGGTTCATGGCGATGATCACCCCGATAAAGCCGACGATCAGCGCGATGATCCGGTGGATGCCGATCGTCTCACGTAGGACCAATGCGGCGAGAAGGGCGGTCATGAGGGGCGCGGAGAAAAAGATCGTCGTGACCTCAGCCAGCCCCATAAATGGAAACGCCGCATAGAACAGCGCGAACCCCACGGCAAGCAGGGCCGCACGGGCCAGATGCAGTGGCCAGAATGGGGTGAGAAGGCGGTGCGGACCGCCCAAGTAGAGCATGATGGGCATCAAAAGCGCAATCGTCACGATCGTGCGCACGAAGATCAGGTTCCAGACCGGGTGCACATCGACGAGGGTTTTGACCAACACGTCTTGGATCACAAACAGGGCCATACCCGCTTCGGCGCACAAGATGCCATGCACGGCGCGCGACTGCGGGGCGACGGTATGGGGGGAGGTCGTGGTCATGCCCTAAGGCTTGGCATCCGGGCCGTGGGCGGGTCGCGCTTGTTTGCGACGCGGTGTCGTTTTTGGGGGGTGGGGGGTAAGAAATAGCAGCGGCGAGGCCAAATTGACGCCCAGCACTTCGATCAAATGCCGAAGGGAACACCGCCTGTTACAGGGAGATTCATACCAGTGACGTAATTTGCTTGCGGCCCAGCAAGATAAGCCACTGCGTTGGCAACATCTTCCGGTAGTCCCGCATCTCTCAACGCCACATTCGCATATCGCTCTTTTTTTATCTTGGCGATTGATATTCTCCGCTCATTTGCCAATCGCTTGTTTGCAGCGGTATGCATGTCCGTAGCAATGTAGCCGGGGCAGACGGTGTTGCACAAAATACCGTCGGGGCCAAACTCTGCGGCAAGTGTTTTGGAAAATCCGACCAACCCATGCTTCATGGTCGTGTATGCTCCAAAGCCCGGCTCGGCTCCAAGGCTGCCCGTCGATCCAATATTGATAATCCGCCCACCACCAATCTCACGCATCTGCGGTATCACCGCTTGCGAGAGCATCATGGGCCCCAAAAGGTTCACATTAAAGCTCGTGCTCCACTGTTCAGGTGTTGTTGACAAAAAGTTGTCCGAACCGGCCAGCGAGCCCGCATTATTGACGAGAATATCTATCCGCCCAAATTGCGAGAGCGTTTGCTCTATCCCTGTCTCAATGTCTCTGGCGTTCGTCACATCCAAAATCAAAGATTTCGCCGTTCCGTTAGCGCCTTCAATCTCGGCAACGATGCTGTCTAACAGTTCGGCACGCGGCATTAAGTTACCGTCAACATCCATATGACCGTCAATGTCCGTGACAACGACGGCTGCACCGTCTTGCGCAAGCCGTCGAGCAATTGCGCGCCCAATACCATGTGGTGCCGATGCCCCAGTGACTAACGCGACTTTACCTTCAAGTGGATACATAGCCGTGTCTCTCATAAGGAAATCTATTCAAGCAAGAGCTACATGAATTCCCAAAGGTATCAAGGTGGCTAGGGTCTCATTACGAAATAGTAAAATGCCGCAAGCTAAAATTTTATAGCCGCGCAACAAGAGTTTTTTGGACATCTGTCTTCAGCGACTTTCTCCACCACCAAAAACTCCTTACAAAGACCCAGCGATTGTCGAAGGGTTTCGCCTCTCTTCAGGTAGTGAGCGTCCATGCCTTACCGTGCATCCGTCAAAAAGGCCCCGCACTACAGGGCCTTTTCGCAATCACCTTAGACTCGAAAGCCTCCTATCAACCCCGGTTCATCCGGTTCTCAATGAGATCCTCCACAACTGCAGGCTCGGCCAGCGTTGAGATATCGCCCAATGCGCCGAAGTCATCCTCGGCGATTTTGCGCAGGATGCGGCGCATGATTTTGCCGGAGCGTGTTTTCGGCAGGCCCGGCGCCCATTGGATGAGGTCGGGCTTGGCGATGGGGCCGATCTCGGTGCGGACCCATTTCTCAAGCTCTTTGCGCAGCTCGTCTGTGGCCTCCACCCCGTTCATCAAGGTGACATAGGCGTAGATGCCTTGGCCCTTTATATCGTGCGGATAGCCGACCACGGCGGCCTCGGCTACGTTTGCGTGGGCCACCAGGGCGGATTCCACCTCCGCCGTGCCCATGCGGTGGCCGGAGACGTTGATCACGTCATCGACGCGGCCCGTGATCCAGTAATAGCCATCCGCATCGCGGCGGCAGCCATCACCGGTGAAGTAATAGCCTTTGTAATCCGAGAAATATGTCTTTTCGAAGCGCTCATGGTCGCCGTAGACGGTGCGCATCTGGCCGGGCCAGCTGCCCTTCATGCACAGAACGCCTTCGGCCACGGTCTCGTGGATTTCTTCGCCCGAGGTAGGGTCAAGGATCACAGGCTCCACCCCGAAGAAGGGCCGTGTGCAGGAGCCAGGCTTGGTCGCTGTGGCGCCGGGCAGGGGGGTCATCAGGTGCCCGCCTGTTTCGGTTTGCCACCACGTGTCGACGATGGGGCATTTGCCCTTGCCCACGACGTCGTTGTACCAGCTCCACGCCTCGGGGTTGATCGGCTCGCCCACGGTGCCCAGCAGTTTGAGCGCGCTGAGATCACAGCTCTCGACGAAGCTGTTGCCCTGACCCATCAGCGCGCGCAGGGCGGTGGGGGCGGTGTAGAACTGATTGACGCTGTGCTTTTCGCAGACTTGCCAGAAGCGCGAGGCATCGGGATAGGTCGGCACGCCCTCGAACATGACCGTGGTCGCGCCATTGGCCAAGGGTCCGTAGACAATATAGCTGTGGCCGGTGACCCAGCCGACATCGGCGGTGCACCAGTAGACATCGCCCTCGTGGTAGTCGAACACCAGCTCATGGGTCATTGACGCATAGACAAGATAGCCGCCGGAGGTGTGGACGACGCCTTTGGGTTGGCCCGTGCTGCCGGAAGTATAGAGGATGAAGAGCGGGTCTTCGGCGTTCATCTCCTCGGGGGGGCATTCGGGGCTGGCCGCCGCCATAAGGGCGGTGCAATCGTGATCATGCTCGGTCCATGTGATCTGACCGCCTGTGCGTTTGACGACTAGGCATTGCACCCGGTCGTCGGTATGCAAAAGCGCCTGATCGGTATTGGATTTGAGCGCCGTCTTGCGCCCGCCGCGTGGGGCCTCATCGGCGGTGATCACCACCTTGGCGCCGCACCCGTTGATCCGCGCGCCCAGAGCATCGGGCGAGAAGCCTGCAAAGACGATGGAGTGGATCGCGCCGATCCGCGCGCAGGCGAGCATGGCATAGGCCGCTTCAGGGATCATGGGCAGGTAGAGGACAACGCGGTCACCCTTGCCCACGCCCAGATCCTTGAGGACATTGGCCATGCGACAGGTCTGATCGTGCAATTCCTGATAGGTGATGTGCTGGGCGGGCGTTTCTGGATCGTCTGCCTCCCAGATGATCGCGGTCTGACCCGCGCGCGTGGCAAGGTGGCGGTCGATGCAATTGGCCGAGACATTCAGCGTGCCATCCGCAAACCAGTTGATGCCGACAGTGCCCAAATCAAACGATACATCGCGGACCTTGGTGAAGGGCGTCATCCAGTCGATGCGCTTGCCATGCTCGGCCCAGAACGTATCGGGGTCTTTGATGGAGGCTGCATACATTGCGTCATATCTGGCGGCGTCGATATGGGCCTTGGCGGCGAAATCGGCGGATGGCGGATAGGTTGTATCGGACATATCGGACCTTTGTCTTTTAGAGCACATGTCTTTTAAATCGCGGTGTCCGGGCGGGGTCACGCGTTGGCGGTGGGTCCCGGCCCAGATGGAAGGGGCCCACCCGAAGGCAGGCCGTTATACGTGATGTCGAGCTTAGATCGCCAAGTATTCGGCGCGCAGCTCTTCGTTTTCGAGCACCTCTGTGGCGGTGCCGTCAAACACGATCCCGCCCGTGTCGAGGATGATTGCGCGATCGGCCAGTTGCAAGGCGCGCACTGCGTTTTGCTCCACGAGGATTGTCGTGATGCCTTGTTCCTTGATCACCCGGAGGGTCTTTTCGATCTCGTCCACGATCACGGGCGCAAGGCCCTCGTAAGGCTCGTCCAGCAGCAGCACCTTGATATCGCGGGCCAGCGCGCGGGCCAGTGCGAGCATCTGTTGCTCACCGCCCGACAGGGTGACGCCATCTTGCTTGCGGCGCTCCTTGAGGCGGGGAAAGAGGTCGTAGATGCGGTCCAGCGACCAGCCGATGGGCGGCGCGATCTGGGCCAATTGCAGATTCTCCTCGACGGTGAGGCCGGGGATGATGCGGCGATCTTCTGGCACGAGGCCGATCCCGGCGGTCGAGGCCTCGTGGCTTTTCATCTTGTGAAGCGGCTGGTGATCCAGCCAGATTTCGCCATGGTTCAGCTGTGGGTCATCCATCCGCGCGATGGCACGCAGGGTGGTTGTCTTGCCGGCGCCGTTGCGGCCCAGAAGGGCGAGGATCTCGCCCTCATGCACATTAAAGCTGATGCCTTGAACGATGTAGCTTTCGCCGTAATAGGCCTGCATGTCCCAGACCGACAGGAAGGCGGGGGCTGTGGCGGCCTGATTGGCGTTCTTCGAGAAGTCGGGTTTGACGTTCATTTTATGTGTCTCCCGGTCCGGGCTTGATCCGGACCCTCATGGTTGGCCGCGAGGCCCCGGCGCATTGGCCGGGGCGCGGGTATATCTGGATCAGACGCTTTCGCCCAAATAGGCTTCGCGCACTTTGGGGTGGCCTTTGATGTTCTCCGGCGTGTCCTCGACCAATGGGCTGCCTTGGGCCAGCACGGTGATCCGCTCGGCCAAGGAGAACACAACATGCATGTCATGCTCAATGATCGCGATGGTGATATCGCGCTCTTCCTTGATCTGCTTGAGCAGGTCGATCGTGTTGTTGGTATCCGCCCGCGCCATGCCCGCTGTGGGCTCATCCAGAAGCAGCAGGCGCGGCTCCTGCGCGAGGCACATACCGATCTCAAGGCGGCGCTTGTTGCCCCGGCTCATCGCGGCGGCGTTATCGTGGCGCGCATCGGCGAGGTTGAGGCTCTCCAGGATATGCTCTGCCTGTTCGATGATGCTCTTTTCGTTCTGCGTGCTCTCGATTGCATGCATCCGGAAAGCCCCGTCGCGTTTGGCGAAAATCGGGATCATCATGTTTTCCAGCACTGTAAGATCGCTGAATATCTCGGGCGTCTGAAAGACGCGGGAGATGCCCATCTGGTTGATCTCGTAGGGTTTGCGCCCCAGCACCGATTGGCCGTCAAAGCTAACCGAGCCTGTGTCGGGGATCAGCTTGCCCACCAACACGTTGAGCAAGGTAGACTTGCCCGCGCCATTGGGGCCGATGATGGCATGCACGCTATTTTCCGCGATGCTCAGGTTCACATCGCCCAAGGCCTGCAACCCGCCGAAGCGTTTGTTGACGTTTTTGACTTCAAGAATTCCCATCGTCACGTCTCCTTATTCGGCTGGGGTGGATTGGGTGTCTTTGGCATCGGCTTTTTTGCCGCCGCCAAAGAGCCGTGCAAGACGCTGTCCGCCTTCGACCAGCCCGCCGGGCAGGAAGATCACGACGCCCATGAAGATCAGGCCCAGCGTCAGGTGCCAGCCTTTGCCGATAAACGGATAGACCATCGTGACCATAAGGTCTTCGATCCCATCGGGCATGAAGGCGAACCACTGATGCAGGATCGTGTCGTTGATCTTGGAGATGATGTTCTCCATGTATTTGATCATACCTGCACCGAGAACAGGCCCAATCAGCGTGCCTGCGCCGCCGAGGATGGTCATCAAAACGACCTCGCCCGAGGCGGTCCAGAACATACGCTCAGGTCCCACCTGGGTGTCCATCGCCACCATGAGGCCACCGGCGAGGCCGGCATACATGCCGGAGATCACGAAGGCCGCGAGGGTGTATGGCTTGGCGTTGAGGCCGGTGTAATTCATCCGGGTGTTGTTGGATTTGATCGCCCGCAGCATAATGCCGAAAGGCGAGCGGAAGATGCGGATGCTGAGATAGAAGGCCAGCAGCATCACGATGGCGGCGATGTAATAGCCTACGTTGAAGGTAAACTCCCACGCGCCGACATTCAGCTCATAACTCGATGTCATCTCTAGCCCAAAGAGGTTAGCCCGGCTGATGCCGCCACCTTCGGGTGCGCTTTCAAGGATGCGCGCGTCGGTGTTGCGCAATTGCAGCCCGGTCTCACCGCCCGTCAGAGGCGTGAGCACCGAATAGGCCATCGCGAAGGACATCTGAGCGAAGGCTAGCGTGAGGATCGAGAAGTAGATCCCCGAGCGGCGCAGGGAGATATAGCCCACGATCAGCGAGAAGAGCCCGGCAATGATCACCGCCAGCACCATCGCGGGGATGATGTTGGTCGTGAGAAGCTTCATCATCCAGATCGCAGCATAGGACCCGACACCGAGGAAAGCGGCATGTCCGAAGCTGAGATAGCCGGTGAGGCCAAAGAGGATGTTGAACCCGATTGCGAAGATCCCAAAGATCACGAAACGCTGCATCAGGTCTGGATAGCCCGCGTTGAACTGCGCCATAGCGCTGCCTTCGGGGAAGGGGTTGAGGATGAAGGGTGCCAGCATGGTCAGGGCGACCACCAGCATCAGCAAAGAGAAGTCTTTTTTGGTAAGTCCAAGCATGGCTTATTCCTCCATCACGCCCTTGCGGCCCATAAGGCCACGCGGACGGGTAAGCAGAATGATGATGGCGACCAGATAGATGATGATCTGGTTGAGGCCCGGCAACGTCTCAAGAACGATGGCCATTGAGGCGAAGCTTTCGAGAATACCCAAGAGGAACCCTGCAAGCACAGCCCCCGGAAGCGATCCCATTCCGCCGACGACGACCACCACGAAACTCAGGACCAGAAAGTCCATGCCCATATGGTAATTCGGCGAGTTGATGGGGGTATACATCACCCCCGCCAGTCCCGCGACAGCCGCCGCAATGCCGAACATGATGGTAAAGCGCTTGTCGATATTGATGCCCAGAAGGCCCACCGTCTCACGGTCGGCCATACCGGCCCGCACGACCATCCCGAAGGTGGTGAACTGCAAGAAGGCGAAGACCGCGCCGATGATCAGGGCGGCAAAGGCGAAGTAAACCAGACGCCAGTAGGGGTAGATGATCGTTTGCGGGTCAAAACCCACGAGGGCTCCGAAATCAAACGAGCCTGCAAATGCTTCCGGCGCGGGGGTGGGGATTGGGTTGGCACCGTAGAAGTATTTGATGATTTCCTGAAGCACGATGGCAAGGCCGAAGGTCACGAGGATCTGGTCCGCGTGAGGGCGCTTGTAGAAATGCTTGATAAGGCCGCGCTCCATGATGACCCCGATCAGGATCATGACGGGAATGGCGAAGAGGATCGCCAAGGGCACGGACCAGTCGATGATCGCCTCTCCTGCGGCTTGGCCGAATATGTCGTAGATATAGGGCACATCGACCTTCAGCGGATTGCCGAGGAAGTCGGTCTGCGTCTCGTCGATCACCGTATAGCTCAGGCTGAAGATACGGCTGAGCGTGACGGCGCAGAACGCACCAATCATGAACAGGGCGCCATGGGCGAAGTTCACAACCCCCAAAGTGCCAAAAATCAGGGTCAGGCCTAGAGCGATGAGCGCGTAGGCGCTGCCCTTGTCCAGACCGTTCAGAATTTGCAGGAGTATTGCATCCATGTCGTGTCCCACCTTGTCAGGTTGCGCTCCGGAAGGAAGTTTCCGGCAAAACACATGGCGCCCGCCCCTAAAGGAGGGGCGCCATGTGTTCGTGTTTTATGGAAGTGCGTTAAGGCCGCCCCGAGAGGCGGCCTTGCAGCAGATCAGGCGCCAGCGTTGCAGCTGCCCAGTGTCGCCTCGGGACCGCCCATCTGGGGGTGATCAGGGGCGTAGGTCACTTGCTCGACCGGTGTTACTTCGACGATTTCGACCAGGTCGAATTCGTTCTCAGGCTCTTCTTTACCCTTCACGACCAGCACGTCTTTGAAGCACTGGTGATCTTCGCCACGATAGAGTGTTGGGCCGTTGCCCATCCCGTCGAATTCGAAGTCTTTCAGAGCTTCGCCAACCGCACATGGGTTGAACGAGCCTGCGCGTTCCACGGCATCCGCATAAAGCAGCGCCTGAACATAGCCGGTATGTGCGGCCTGGCTGGGTGGGAAGCCATACTTCTCGCCGAACGATTTCACAAACGCGTTGGTGCCTGTGTAGCGCGCGCCAAGCTGGTTTTCGAGTTTCCAGTCCCAGTTTTGCGAGCCAAAGATGCCCTTCACGTTTTCGCCCGCACCGCGCGCCATAAGCTCGGAGTAGAGCGGCACAACAATTTCGAACTTCTTGCCGTTTACTTCCAGATCGCGCAGGCCGAACTGCACAGCGTTGGTCAGCGAGTTGACCATGTTGCCGCCGTAGTGGTTCAGAACCAGAACATCGGCACCCGATTGCAAAACAGGCGCGATATAGGCGCTGAAATCTGTGGCTGTGAGCGGGGTCAGAACTGTTTCGACCGTTTCCCAGCCCATGGCCTCAGTGGAGGTGCGCACGGCCTCTTCGGTGGTGTAGCCCCAGTTGTAGTCTGCGGTCAGGTGGTACGCTTTGCGGTCTGTGCCGTAGTTGGAGGCCAGAACCGGCGCGAGGGCTGCGCCCGACATGTAGGAGTTGAAGAAATGGCGGAAGCCATTGGCCTTGCGGTCCTTGCCGGTGGTGTCGTTGGAGTGCGTGAGACCGGACATGAAGATGATGCCTGCCTCTTGGCAAAGCGCCTGCACAGCCACGGCCACGCCGGAGGAAGATCCGCCTGTAACCATCACAGCGCCGTCTTTTTCAATCATCGACTTCGCCGAGGCGCGCGCCGCATCGGATTTGGTCTGCGTGTCGCCGGTGACATACTGGACTTTCTTGCCCATGATGCCGTTGCCTTGCAGAGCTTTGGACGTGAACGTGTTCAGCATCCCGCCATCGCCTTCACCATTCAGGTGCTCAACGGCCAGTTTGTAGGCGCGCAGCTGATCGGCACCCTCATCGGCATAAGGGCCGGACTGTGGCACGTTGAAGCCGAGGGTGACTGTATCACCGGTGGGCTCATTGGTGTGCGCGGCAGCGGAGCCTGCGGTGAAAATCGTCGGAGCGGCAAGGCCGGCGCCGGCAATCGCGCTGGTCTTCAGCAGACCGCGGCGCGTGAAGCGTGAATTGGACATTAACATCCTCCCGTTTGAATGATCAAAGCGACGCCTCCCAGCGCGGCTCAGATGGCACTATTGTGCAAATGTCTTATGCCACGGGATAAGAAAACTTCTCAACAAGCGCCTTTAGCCAAACAATATTTTTGTCAAAAAATAAACACAATCCAGTTGCAATTTGTAAATAAGTTTCCAAACTGTTACCAAGTGCGTTGAATCTGCAAGGGAAATGGCGTGTCTGAAAGTGCTATCACAGGAACCCGCATCCGTGAGCGGCGGCAGGCCTTGGGCCTAAAGCAGAGCGCATTGGCCGCGAGTGCGGGGATATCGCCCTCCTATCTCAACCTCATTGAGCATAACCGGCGCAGAATCGGCGGTAAAATCCTGCTCAGGCTCGCCGAGGCGCTGGATGTGGAGTCTCAGGCGCTGAGCCAGGGGGCCGAGGCCGCGCTGATCGCGGGCCTGCGCGAGGCGGCGAGCGATCGCGACGGTGCGCCCGAGCTTGCGCGTCTGGAGGAGTTTATCGGGCGCTTTCCCGGCTGGGCCGCGTTGATGCTGGCGCAGTTTCGTGAGGGGCAGGAGCGCGCGCAGATGGTGCAGACCCTGACAGACCGTTTGGCGCATGACCCGCATCTGGCGGCCTCCATCCATGAGGTGATCTCGGTCGTGACCGCCATCCGCTCCACTGCCGCGATCCTCGTGGATACCGAAAAGTTGGAGCCCGCATGGCAGGCGCGGTTTCACCGCAACATCAACGAGGACAGTCAGCGTCTGGCCGAGGGCGCCACATCGCTGGTGCGCTATCTGGATGCGGCACCGGGGCAGGAGGTGGCGGGCGTGCGCTCACCTCAGGATGAGGTCGATCTCTTTCTGGAGGCGCATGGGTTTCACTTTGCGGCCATCGAGACGGGCGGGGCAGACGCGATTGACGGGCTCTTGGCAGCGTCAGATGTCCTCAGCCTGCCTGCCTCCGGGCTGATGGCGCGCAGTGTGCTGGAGCGGTATGCGGCAGATGCTGCTCGCCTGCCGCTTGGTGCCTTGACCGCAGCGTTGGAGGCGCTTGGCCCGGACCCGGTTGCATTGGCTGAGCGGTTTGACGCGGATTTGCCGTGCGTCCTGCGCCGTCTGGGTATGTTGCCGCCGGAGATCATGGGGCCGGTCGGGCTTGTGATCGTGGACGGGTCGGGGGCGGTTTTGCTGGCGCGGGCGATAGACGGGTTTTCGGTGTCGCGCATGGGCGGGACCTGCCCGCTTTGGCCCGTCTTTCGCGTGCTGGCGCAGCCTGCTGTGCCGCTGCGAATGGAGCTTGTGCAAGCCTCACGTGACGCGCGCCCTGTGACCGCGCTCGCCATTACCGAGCCGCTTGGGCCCCCCGATTTCAACGCGCCGCCCTTGGTCCGGGCCTACATGCTGCTCTTGCCGGGCGCGGACGGGGAGACGCCTGCGGCGGTGGGAACAAGCTGCCGCATCTGCCCGATCGACCGATGCACCGCGCGGCGCGAGCCGTCGATCCTCACCGAGGCGGCGGGCACAGAGGCGTGATGCCCCTGAGCAAGGCTTTGACAGCGCGCCCCGGAGCGCTGATAGTAAACCATCCGGCCTGCGCAGACCGGAGATGCGATTTGAACCGGAGGGGAGACCGGCCAAATGGGCAAGCATGTTTTGCTGATCGAGGACGAACCGAACATCATCGAGGCGATCAGCTTTATCCTGTCGCGTGACGGGTGGGATGTGAAAACACATTCCAACGGCCATGACGCGATGGATGTGATGCGCGCGCGCCGCCCCGATCTGGTGATCCTTGACGTGATGCTGCCTGGGCGCAGCGGGTTTGACCTTCTGGGCGACATCCGAGGGGACGCGGCTCTGGGGGCGCTTCCGGTGCTGATGCTGACTGCGCGAGGCCAACGCAAGGATCGCGAGATGGCCGAAGCGGCGGGCGTCAGCCGTTACATGACTAAACCCTTTTCCAATGCGGATGTATTGGAGGCTGTGCGCGATCTGGTGCGCGAATGAAGCCAGCGAAGTCTGTCTTTCTTGAGCGTGACAGCTATCGGCGGCGGCGCATGGGTGATGCGGCGGTGTTGCTGCCGCTTTTTGGCACGGTTCTTTTGGTGATCCCGCTCTTGTGGCAATCGGGTGATGGCGGCGCGCGGACCACGGATGTGATGCTCTATATCTTCGGCGTTTGGGCGCTTCTGGCGGGGCTCGCGCGTTTGGTGTCCGGGTATTTGGACGTGGTGCCATCAGGCTCTGAGGAGGAGGCTGTCGATAGGTCCCCTGAGGGCCGGGGCTGATGGCCACGCTGAACCTGCTGATTGCGGTCTCTATCGTCTATGTAGTGTTTTTGTTCGGCGTGGCCTTTGCGGCTGACCGCGCCGCGCGGCAGGGGCGGGGGGCGTGGCTGCGCTCGCCGCTCATCTACACATTGTCGCTCTCGATTTACTGCACCGCGTGGACGTTTTACGGTGCCGTGGGGTTTGCCGCGCGTTCGGGGCTTGAGTATCTGACCATCTATCTTGGTCCCACGCTGGTGATGATCGGCTGGTGGTGGAGCCTGCGCAAGCTGGTGCGGATTGGGCGGGCGCAGCGCATTACCTCCATCGCCGATATGATTTCCTCGCGTTATGGCAAGTCGAACCTTCTGGCCGTGATCGTGACGCTCATCGCCGTTATCGGCACCACGCCTTATATCGCGCTGCAATTGCAATCGGTGAGCCTGTCTTTCGCGGCCTTCGCCGAGACGGAGCGGGGCTTTGTCGATGCAGGTGCCGTGCAGGCCACAGCGCTCTATGTGGCGCTGGGGCTTGCGGTCTTCACCATCCTTTTCGGCACACGAAACCTTGATGCGAATGAGCGTCATCACGGCGTGGTCATCGCCATCGCACTTGAAGCTGTGGTCAAGCTTCTGGCGCTTCTGGCGGTGGGGGTCTTCGTGGTCTGGGGCTTGAGCGACGGGATCGCCCACACGATGGCGCGGATCGACGCCAGCCCGATCGCGGATTGGGAGGTCTCTCCCAGCCGTTGGACCGGGCTGACGCTGGTCTCGGCGGCGGCGTTTCTCTGCCTGCCGCGCATGTTTCAGGTTATGGTGGTTGAAAACGAGGACGAGGGCCATTTGCGCACCGCGTCCTGGGCGTTTCCGGTATACCTTATGCTGATAAGCCTTTTCGTGGTGCCCATTGCTGCGGTGGGGCTTGAGGTCATGCCGACAGGAGCGAACCCCGATCTTTTCGTGCTCAAGCTGCCGCTCTTGGCGGGGCAGGAGGGGTTGGCGATCCTGTCTTTCCTTGGCGGTTTTTCGTCTGCCACGTCGATGGTGATCGTGGCGGCGATTGCGCTCTCCACTATGGTGTCGAACCATATCGTGATGCCGATCTGGCTGCGCGCAACGGGGGGTGCTGCGACCGTCTCGGGTGATGTGCGGCAGGTGGCACTTCTGGCACGGCGGCTCTCAATCGCGGGGATCGTGCTGTTGGGCTACGTCTATTTTCGCCTGTCGGGCGGCGGCACGGCGCTGGCGGCCATCGGCCTTGTGGCCTTCGTGGGTGTGGCGCAGTTTTTGCCCGCGCTTATGGGCGGGCTCTTTTGGCGGGGGGGCACGCGGACGGGGGCGCTTGCGGGGCTTTGCACAGGGTTCGTTGTTTGGCTCTATTGCCTCTTTCTCCCCAGCTTTGGCCCCGGCGTTGTCTTGCCGCAATCGGTGTTCGACGCAGGCCCACTCGGGCTGAGCTGGCTGCGGCCCTATGCGCTTTTTGGGGCCGAGGGGATGGACCGCGTGGTCCATGCGGTCATGTGGTCTTTGCTTTTGAACACGGCGGCCTTCGTTATTGGCTCGATCCTCAGCTTTCCCAGCCCGATGGAGCGGCTTCAAGGCGCGCAATTCGTCAATGTGTTCGAGCATTCGCGCACCGCAGGAAGCTGGTCCGGGGGCATGGCGCAATCCGAAGACCTGCTGATCATGTCCCAGCGGATAATGGGCGCGCGTGAGGCGCAGGCTCTCTTTGCAGATATGGCGCAGCGTCAGGGGCTTTCGGGCTACCTGCCTGAGCCGTCGCCCGAGTTTCTTGAGCGGTTGGAGCGGGAGCTATCGGGCTCGGTCGGGGCCGCGACCGCCCATGCGATGATCAGTCAGATCATCGGACGCGCGACCGTGTCGGTGGAGGACCTTCTGGCGGTGGCCGATGAGACGGCGCAGATCATGGAATATTCCAGCCAGCTTGAGGCGAAATCCGAAGAGCAGGCCCGCACCGCCCGGCAATTGCGCGAGGCCAACACGTTGCTGACACAGCTTTCGCTGCAAAAGGACGAGTTTCTCAGTCAGGTGAGCCACGAGCTGCGCACGCCCATGACCTCGATCCGGGCATTTTCCGAAATCCTGCGCGACACAAACGAGTTGGGGCCCGAAGCGCAACAGAAATATTCCTCGATTATCCATGACGAATCGCGGCGCCTCACGCGGCTTTTGGATGATCTGCTCGACCTCAGCGTGTTGGAAAGCGGGAAGGTCACGCTCAACACGCAAAACGGGCGGCTGGGCGATATGCTGGACCGGGCCGTGGCCGCGACGAGCGGCGATCCGGGGCTGCGCATCGTCCGCGAGACCGCGCAGGAAGATGTGTGGCTGACCACGGATCACGACCGTCTGGCGCAGGTCTTTATCAATCTGATCGCTAATGCGCGCAAATATTGCGATGCACCCGATCCGCACCTGACCATTCAACCGCGCCTGCAAGGTGGCCGCCTCGTGGTGGATTTCTCCGACAATGGCAGCGGGATCGCGATGGCTGATCATGGGCTGATCTTTGAGAAGTTTTCGCGCATCGGTGAGACGAAAACCAGCGGGGCGGGGCTGGGTCTTGCGATTTGCCGCGAGATCATGGCGCGGCTGGGCGGCACGATCAGCTATCTGCCCGGCCAAAAGGGCGCGACCTTCCGTGTGGTTTTGCCGCTCCAGACGCGGCTCGCCGCGCAATAATCCGGGCCGTGCTGGCGGGTGTAAAGGATCTGGTAACCATCCGCGCGGTATGAAGGAATTTCACAGCATTTGGCATAGGGCGGCGTTACCGGCATGAGCGAGCGAGACGGCAATACGGTCATCCTTCGCAAGGCGCGTAGCGGTCGGGCGGAGCATCAGGCCCGTGGCATGTCCCCGTCCAAGGCGCTGCGGCTGGCGCTCGCTCAAACTGCTGATGCGCTCTATGACATGCCCGTGGCCGTCGCCGCGGTGGAACAGGTGGAGATTTCGCAAACGGGGCTCGACCGGGAGCTTGGCGGTGGCGGCCTTTTGATCCTGCTCGATGGTCCGGACGGCGCGCGCGGGGCTTTGCGGATGGATCTGGGGCTTCTTGGGGCGTTGATTGAGGTGCAGACAACGGGCCGGGTGTCTGGGCGCGCCACCGCTGATCGTGCCGTGACGCGCACGGATGCCGCGATTTCCGCGCCGCTTATTGATGCGATGCTCGCCCGGTTCGAGGCACAGCTTCGCGAAGAGACGCCCGCGCATTGGGCGCAGGAGTTCAGGTATGGCGTGATGATGGAGGATGTGCGCGGGATGCAGCTTGCCCTCACCGCGCCGGCGTTTCATGTGCTGCGCCTGATGGTTGAGACGGGGGATGTGGCCCAACCCGGCGCGCTGACCCTGATCCTGCCCGCGCCGCCGGAGACCCCCGAGGCGGATGACCCGAAGCAAGAGGCGGTTCTGGCCCGCACGCTGGAGGCTTGCGCGATGGGCGTGCCTGTGCGGCTTGAGGCCGTGCTGGGCCGGATAAAGATGCCGCTGGGCGAGGTTTGTAGGCTTAAGCCCGGCGATACGCTGCCTGTGGCGCTGGACAAGCCGATGCGCATATGGCTGGAGGCCAGCGAGAAACATGTGGTTGCAATGGCGCATCTTGGTCAGTCGGACGGGCTGCGCGCTGTGCGGTTGCTGCTGCCCCAAAGCGAGCGGGCGGCGCTGCCCACCGAGGTGGCGGAGGAGGCCCCGTCGCGCATAGCACCCAAACGTGTCGCACCGGATGTAGAAGACGCGGCCCTATCCGAGCCGGGCGCGGCACCCCCTGAACCAAGCCCATCGGACATGAAGGCCTTCGCAGATCAGCTCTCGGAATAGCGCTCAGAGCTTGTTGATCGGCAGTTTGAGAAACACATCGCCCTCGGCGTCGGGTTCGGGCATATGCCCTGCGCGCATGTTGATTTGCAGGGATGGCACGATGAGCTTGGGCATCGGCAGGGTGGCATCGCGGGTCTGGCGCATCTTGGTGAAATCCTCTTTCGATGTGCCGCCGCCGATATGCACATTGAGCGCCTTTTGCGCCCCCACGGTCGTCTCCCAGGCAAACTCATCGCGGCCCGGCGCTTTGTAGTCATGGCCAACGAAGATCCGGGTCGCCTCTGGCAGGCGCAGGATTTTCTGGATGGACGCGTAGAGATCATCCGCGCTACCGCCCGGAAAATCGCAGCGCGCCGTGCCGAAATCTGGCATGAAAAGCGTATCACCCACAAAGGCTGCATCGCCGATCACATACGTCATGCAGGCTGGCGTATGCCCCGGCGTATGAAGCACATCGCCGCGCAGCTGACCGATGTGAAAGCTGTCGCCTTCCGCAAAGAGCTGGTCGAATTGCGAGCCGTCGCGGGCGAACTCTGTCCCCTCGTTGAACACTTTGCCAAACGTGTCCTGCACGGTGCAGATCCCCTCGCCAATCCCGATGCGCCCGCCCAGATGCTCTTGGATATAGGGGGCGGCGGAGAGGTGATCGGCATGGACATGACTTTCCAGAAGCCATTGCACCTCAAGCGCCTCGTGGCGCACGAATTCAATGATCCGGTCCGCCGATGTGGTGGAGGTGCGCCCCGCCGCGTGATCGAAATCGAGCACGGTGTCGAGGATGGCGCAGGCTCGGCTCATCGGGTCACGCACCACATACGAGATCGTATTGGTCGCATCGTCAAAAAAGGCGGTGACATCCGGTGACATGGGCATCGTTTCGGTGGGGTCCTTTCAGCCTGCGTTATGTGATGCTAGCGCGCGGGGCGTGTCCCTGTCCAGCATACCACCTTGCGAGCGGGGGCAGGCCGCGCCTTTATGCGCGCAGATAAGTTGGGGCCCTGCTTGGCCGGGCATGTTGGGAGCGAAGTCCGTTGCGCAGGGTTCGCCGATGCAGACGCTTACGGTGCGGCGTTGAGCGCGGCGTGGCGGGAGATATCCGCCTCAGAAGGTATTCTGCGCGCCCATGAGGCGCCGCGCGGGTTTTACAGGCGCATTTAGCTGAGCACGATGCCCACGACGACCATCATCAGGCCGATCATCGACAAGAAGAGCGCGCCGGAATTGACCGGCACCACGCGTTTCAGCAATGCGTGCATATCGTCTTCGCCCATACCTGCGCGCCGCGCGCGCCACACCTGCCCGATGCAATAGACGAGACCGCCCAAGCCGATCAAAGAGACTGCCGCACCGGCCCAAACGAGGTATTCCATGGCACTGCCTCCTTGCAGATTTGCCCTTGCGGTTCAGGTAGTGGAAAAGCGTGGCAAGCTCAAGCGGGGCCTTGCGGGCGCGCGGGTGGCAGGATACCCAGAACGCCCCTGATATGCCCCCGGAGAGACAGATATGAACGACACCAGCCCCGATAGCAGCTACCGCGTCACCGCAGATGAGCTGCGCCAGTTTATTGAACGGATCGAGCGCCTTGACGCCGAGAAAAAGGACATCGCCGAGCAGCAAAAAGAGGTGATGGCCGAGGCCAAGGGCCGTGGATACGACACCAAGGTGATGCGCAAGGTGATCGCTCTGCGCAAGCGCGACAAGGATGATATCGCCGAGGAAGAAGCGGTGTTGGAGATGTATAAAGAGGCGCTTGGGATGGGCTGATCACAGCCCTCGGGCCGTAGTCCGGTCCAGACATGAAAAAGCCGCGCAGGGTGACCCGCGCGGCTTTTGTTTGTTTTGGTCTGAGAGGGCTCAGGCGCGGTCTTCGTCCGCATCGCCTTCGGGCAGAACGTCTTCGACAGTCTCGGCCAGATCGTCATCGTCGGACGCAGCGGCACCGATATCGTCAAAAAGCTCGGCGATCTCGAAATCTGCCGCGGCTTCTTCTTCGGCGGCCATTTCTTGGATCGATTTGCCGGAGGCTTGCAATTCGGCCTCTTCCGGCGAGCGTGCGACGTTCAGTGTGATGGTCGCGTCAACCTCAGGGTGGAGCGAGACATGCACATCGTGCAGGCCCAGATCCTTGATCGGGTTGACCAGAGCCACCTGTTTGCGATCGACGGTGAAGCCGTTCTCAGAGGCTGCATCGGCAGCATCGCGGGTGGTGACAGAGCCATAAAGCGCGCCAGAATCGGCGGCCTGGCGAATCACGACGAATTGCTGACCGTTCAGCTTTTCGGCCATCGCTTCGGCTTCTTTGCGGGTCTCAAGGTTCTGCGCTTCGAGCTGCGATTTACGCGTCTCGAATTGAGCAATGTTCTTGTCCGAGGCCGAAAGGGCCTTGCCTTGCGGCAGCAAATAGTTGCGGGCATAGCCGGGCTTTACGTCCACGACTTCGCCCATCTGGCCAAGCTTGGCCACGCGTTCGAGAAGGATCACTTGCATGTCAGGGTCTCCTTACTTGACGGCATAGGGCAGCAGGGCGAGGAAGCGGGCGCGCTTGATGGCACGGGCCAGCTCGCGTTGCTTCTTGGCCGAGACGGCGGTGATACGGGACGGCACGATCTTGCCGCGCTCGGAGATATACCGTTGCAGCAGGCGCGTATCTTTGTAATCGATCTTGGGTGCATTGTCGCCCGAGAAGGGGCAGACTTTGCGACGGCGGAAAAATGGTTTGGTAGCCATGTGTTAGCGTCCTTTTCTAGGCGTTGATCAACGGCGCTCGCGGCGCTCGGCGCGCTCGTCGCGTTTTTGCATCTGGACCGAAGGGCCCTCTTCGTGACCGTCGACCTTGATGGTCATCACGCGCATCACGTCGTCATGCAGGCGCATCAGGCGTTCCATTTCCTGCACCGCTGCGGCGGGCGCATCGGTCTTGAGGAAGGCATAGTGGCCCTTGCGGTTCTTGTTGATCTTATAGGCCATCGTCTTGACGCCCCAATACTCGTGCTCGACGAGTTTTCCGCCATTGTCGGCCAGAATTGTGCCGAAATGTTCGATCAGGCCCTCGGCCTGTGCGGAGGAGAGATCCTGCCGCGAGATAAAGACATGCTCGTAAAACGACATGTTTCGTGTCCACTTCTATCAAGGCGCATTTCATAGGCGGGGCATTATTCCTTCTGCGGCCCTGCCACGAGAGTCTGCGCGGTTCATCAAACGTGCAGAAGGAAGCGCCCTGATAGGGCAGAACGCATAGCGGTGCAAGGGCTTGGAATGGACCCTGCGCGGTGCCTCACCTTGCCTGAACATCTCCCTATGGGTGCCGCATTAATGCCCTGTTTATTGATCAATTGTTAACCAAGAAGAAACAACAGACCAGTTTCGAGGGCAAAGACATGACAGTACTTCCCGATACCATGATGCCAGACGGGCCGCTTCGTAGCCAAAGAACGATTCCGGTGTATTACAAGCCAGCCGAGGTGGACGGTTTTCTGCGCGCGCTTGCGCTGCGCTGTGCCGGAGTGGCGGCGATGGTGGCCTCGATCGGCCTTTGGATTGTGCCGGGTATAGATGGTGATGCGGCGATGCAGCTGTCCAAGCTTCTGGTCTCGGCAATACTCCTCGTCGGTGGTGCGGCGATGATCGGAGTTTCTCGCCGCAGTGATGCGCCCGAGGTGGTGATCGACACAAAAAACCGGCACTTGACGGTGATTACGCGTGACCGGCGCGGGCATGTCACCTCGCAGACAAGCCACGCGATTGACGATTTGCGCGAGATCGAATTGCGCGACGGCCTGCTGACGGCGCGCGACAAGATGGGCGAGCCGCTTATCGCGCTCCCGGTGGAGGATGCGGAGGTCGAGGGCGCTTTGCGCAGTTTGCTGAGCCGCCCCGCCGTATAACGCCGCGCCCCACGCCCCTCGCAAAGGGCGTGCGCAGCGGTGGCGCGTCGCTGCGCACACGCAGTGTTGAGCGATGCGCAATTGCAATCAACCGCGCGCGCTATATCTCTTTTCGGTAATTACAAACCCGAAAAGGAGATCCCAATGAAGCCGATGATTCTCGCCGCAGCCCTTGGCCTTGCCGCCACGAGCGCCTACGCCGCCCCCGAAAAATTCACCCTGGATGCCAGCCATAGCCAAGTGCTCTTTGCCTATGACCATCTTGGGTTTTCCACCACATTTAACATGTTCTCCGGCTTTGAAGGCGAGATCATGTTCGACAAAGAAGATCCTGCCAATTCTTCGGTGAATGTCGCCATCCCTGTCATGTCGCTTTTCACCGGGTGGGAAGCGCGCTTCAACCACTTCATGGGCGATGATTTCTTCGCGGCGGCTGAGGGCGATATGATCACCTTCACCTCCACAGATATCTCCGTGACCAGCGAGGACGAGGCGATGATCACCGGCGATCTGACGATCAATGGTGTGACCAAATCTGTGGTGCTGGAGGCCGAGCTGAACAAGGCCGGTATGCACCCGATGGCCGGTAAAGAATGGATCGGCTTTGACGCGGAGACCAAGATCCTGCGCTCGGATTTCGGGCTTGGCAACTTCGCCCCCAATGTGAGCGACGAGCTTGATGTCGAGATTTCCATCGAGGCGCAGAAGGCTGAGTAAGCCAATCTGCCGGTGATTTGAGCGCCTGCGCGGGGGAAACCTCGCGCAGGCGTTTTTCGTATTCAGCGCTGGGCGGTCAGGGCGAAAGTGATCTCGACCGCGAAGGCCAATGAGGCCTCATCGCCCACGCTCATCCCGATGCCAAAATCGCGTCGATCCACACTCAACGCGCCTGATGCGGTAGCGATATCGCCCTCAATGCTGAGGGTCACGGGCATGGAGACTGGAATCTCCGTCTCTTTGATTCTCAGCGTACCATCTGCGATCAAACTGCTGTCGCGGGTGATCAGGTCCGCTTTGAACGTGGCGGTTGGATGCGCCTCGGCGTTGAAGAAATCGGCGGCCATCGCTTGGCCGGTCACCGACCCGAGTGTCAGCGAGGGGATGGCCACGGTCACACTGACCGCGCCATGCGTGCCGTTTGTGTCTGGCATCTCGTCATAGGTGATCTCGGCGGTCCAATCTGCGAAGCTGCCGGTGACCTCTGCCCCACCTTGGGTGATGGCGATGGCGAGTGTGCCCTCCTGCACGGTCCAATCGCTTTGCACCTCGGCGAGGGCGGTTTGGCTCGGTGCCTCTTTGGAAAACCACCCAAGGCCCGCGCTTGCGCCCATGGCCGCGCCCCAGACCATGAGGGCGGCAACCAGCGGCAAGGCGTGACCCGGTTGCGCCGTAGTGGTCTCAGCCGTCCCGCCGCCCGGCAGCATCCGGCGCAGCGTGGCGTCTTTGTCGATGACATGGTGTTTGATCGCGCCCGCCGCGTGCAGGGCGATGGACCCGGCCAGCACCCATTGCAGGATGTAATGCACCGCGCCGCTGATCTCGGCCACATGTGGATCGCGGGGCACAAACGGCAACGTTTGTCCGAAGGGCCACCAGATCGGCGCGAATCCGGTGGTGGCCGCGTGATGCACCCAACCGCTGAGCGGGACCGCGACGAGCGAGCCATAAAGCAGCCAATGCACGGTCACGGCCAGCCGCGCCTCCACCACGTGATCGCCGTTGAGAAGGCCGGGCTTGGGCTGCGCAATCGCCCATCCGATACGGGCCAGCGCGACAGCGAAGAGCGTGAGGCCAAGGGTTTTGTGGACCGAAAACAGCAAGACGGCCCAGTCGATGATGTCCTGACCTGCCGTGCCTGCCTTGATCTGATCCGCCAGATTGCTGCCGATAATGCCAAGTGCAAACAGCGTGAGGATCATCAGTGCGCTGATCCAGTGGAAGGTCTTGGTGATGGCGCCGTAGCTTTGGCGCGTGTTGGTCAGGGGCATGTGGCTTGGCCTTTAATGGGTCGGTCGCGCGAGGCGGTTTAAGATCTTGTCGCAACCTAGCTGTTTCTGGAGGCTGGGCAATCTGCGCCGCTGCACAGCCGCCCTGCATGGATGTTCTCCACAGTTGCTCTGAGCGCCGCGCCGCGCTATCGCATGGGAAACGCAGGACGAAAAGGGGCAAGTATGAGCCGCGCATTCATTTTTCCGGGGCAGGGTGCCCAGACGATCGGCATGGGGCAGGCCTTGGCCGAGGCCTATCCGGCGGCTCGGGCCGTGTTCGACGAGGTGGACGAGGCGCTGGGCGAGAAGCTCTCAGCGCTGATCTGGGAAGGGGAGCAGGACGTGCTCACCCTGACGCAGAACGCGCAGCCCGCGCTGATGGCCACATCTTTGGCGGCCCTGCGGGCGCTTGAGGCGGAGGGGGCCACGCTTGAGGTTGCGTCCTTCGTGGCGGGCCACTCATTGGGCGAATACGCGGCGCTGGCGGCGGCAGGCACGTTTAGTGTGGCTGATACCGCAAGGCTTTTGCGAACGCGGGGACGCGCGATGCAAGAGGCTGTCCCGGTGGGCGTCGGGGCCATGGCCGCCATTCTGGGGCTTGATTTTGCCGCCGTGCAGGCGGTGGCCGAGGATGCCGCGCAAGGTGAGGTGTGCCAAGCTGCGAATGATAACGACCCCGGACAGGTGGTCGTCTCGGGACACAAGGCCGCCGTGGAGCGGGCGGTGGATCTGGCCAAGGCAGCGGGTGCGAAACGCGCCATGCTCTTGCCAGTGAGCGCGCCGTTTCATTGCGCACTGATGGGGCCGGCGGCCGAGGTGATGGCCGAGGCCTTGGGGGCTGTGCAGATGCACGCGCCATCCGTGCCGCTGGTGGCCAATGTGGAGGCGTCGGCAGTCAGTGATCCCGCGCAAATCCGTGCGCTTTTGGTGGCGCAGGTCACAGGTTCGGTGCGGTGGCGCGAGAGCGTTGCTTACATGAGCGCGCAAGGCGTCACCGAGACATGGGAGATTGGCGCGGGCAAGGCTCTGTCGGGTATGGTGCGGCGTGTGGACCGGGAGATCGCCGTGCGCAATATTGGCGCGCCGGAAGATGTCGTCGCGGCCGTGGCCGCGCTTAACAGATAGATTGCGGCCGTGGCCGCGCTTAACAGGTAGACTGAGGCGGTGGCGGCGCTGAGCGCGTATTACAACAAGAAGGACTGAGCATGTTTGATCTGAGCGGAAAAGCGGCGCTGGTAACGGGCGCATCGGGTGGCATTGGTGGCGCGATTGCCACGGCTTTGCACGGCGCTGGCGCCACTGTGGGCCTGAGCGGGACGCGCGAGGCGCCTCTGGAGGCGCTGGCGGCGCAGTTGGGCGCGCGGGCGCATGTGCTGCCCTGCAACCTCAGCGATGCGGAGGCGGTTGAGGCCCTGCCCAAGGCGGCGATCGCTGCGATGGGGGCGCTCGATATTCTCGTGAACAATGCCGGGATCACGCGCGATCAGCTTTTCATGCGCATGTCGGACGAAGATTGGCAGAGCGTTCTGGACGTGAACCTTACCAGCACGATGCGCCTGTGCCGGGGCGTGATGCGCCCGATGATGAAGGCGCGCTGGGGACGGATCATCAATATCAGTTCCATCGTGGGGGCCACGGGCAATCCGGGTCAGGCCAATTATGCCGCCTCCAAGGCGGGCATGGTGGGGATGACGAAATCCATCGCCTATGAGGTGGCCAGCCGTGGCATCACCGCCAACGCGGTGGCCCCCGGCTTTATCGCCACGCCCATGACCGAGGCGCTGACGGAGGATCAAAAGGCCAAGATCAACGAGCAGATTCCCGCCGCCCGTATGGGCACGCCCGAGGAGATTGCGGCAGCCGTGCTTTATCTGGCAAGCGCCGAGGCGGGCTATGTCACAGGTTCCGTCCTGCATGTGAATGGTGGGATGGCGATGCTCTGAACGGGGGATGGCGAAAGCATTTGCCAAGGCGCGCCCATGTGCTATAGGCGGCGCAGATTTGCCGGGGCGGGCCTTGCGCGCGCTTGGGGACCCCTGCTAGAGGGGTGCAGTCAACCGCGCCCCGTTTCGGGGTTTACTCAAAGGCCGCGACCCTAACAGGGCGCGGCAATACCGGGCCGAACGGCTCAACGAACAATGAGGATTATGACATGAGCGATATCGCAGACCGCGTGAAGAAGATCGTTGTGGAGCATCTTGGCGTCGAAGAAGACAAAGTTGCTGAAAATGCATCCTTTATCGACGATCTTGGCGCAGACAGCCTCGACACGGTTGAGCTGGTCATGGCCTTTGAAGAAGAGTTCGGCATTGAGATCCCTGATGATGCGGCCGAAACCATTCAGACGTTTGGTGACGCGGTGAAGTTCATCACAGAAGCGTCCTGAGCTGCTGCGGGGCTTGTGCCCGCGCCTTAAGACAACAAGATCACGACCCCCGGCGCTTTCTGCGGCGGGGGTTTTTTCTTGTGCGCCCAATGGTTGGATAAGCGGATTCGTGCGGATTTTTCCATAAGCGGCGCAAATCCGGGAGTGGCGGGCGTTTTGTGAATATTGCGGAGCAGTCGGGCTATGCTAGGGTCACATTGCGCGGGGGATGCCGGGCCAGATATTTAACCGGGAGCTACGTGTCATGCTGATCTATCCGACGTTGGAACTTTTGGACGGTAAGTGCGTGTCGCTCACGCGGGGGCGGCTGGAAGAGCCAACGCTTTGGCATGTGGACCCGGTCGAGACCGCGCGCAGCTTTGCCGCCGCCGGGGCCGAGTGGATGCATGTGACAGACATCAACGGGCTGCGCGGGGACGGCGACAATGCGGAGCTGATCGAGGAAATCATCCGCGCGGCGGGTATCCCGGTGCAGCTTGGCGGGGGCTTTCGCAGCCGTGATACGATTGAGCATTGGATCGACAAGGGCGCGGGACGCGTGGTGGTGGGCACGATGGCGGTGCGTGATCCGGATCTTTTCCGCGCACTGGCCAAGCTTTACCCCGATCAGATGGTTCTGGCGGTCGATATCTATGAGGGCTACGTGATGACGGATGGGTGGCAGTCGCGCTCCAGCTTCTCGCCCGAGGCCTATGTCGCGGCGTTTGATACGGACCCTCTGGCCGGGATCATCGTCACTGATATCGACGCCTCGATGAGGGACCGCGATGCGAGCCTTGGGGTGATCACCGGGCTTGCGGCGGCCACGCGCCACCCGGTGATTGCGCGCGGCACGGTGCGTAGCGTCGATGATGTGGCGCGGCTGACCTTCGTGCCCAATCTTGCGGGTATGTTGATCGGACGGGCGCTTCTGGCGCGCGATGTGGATCTGGCCGAGGCGCTGGAGGTGGCACAGGCCGCGGGTGCGCCTGTGGCCGAGTTCCGCTAGAGACACTGGTTACAATACGTGGGCCGCGCGGGATTTTGCCGCTTGCGCCGCGCGGCACACTCTTGCCCCTTGGGCCCAAGCCGGGGTAAGAGCAGCGTCAAGCAAGCGTTGAGAGGGGCCATATCATGCGCCGAGTTGTTGTCACCGGATTGGGATTGGTCACGCCTTTGGCCTCGGGGGTCGAAGAGACGTGGACGCGCCTTTTGGACGGGCAATCGGGCGCGGGTCCGATCACACGGTTCGATCCTGTCAATGTCATTACCAAATATGCCTGCCAAGTGCCGGATGGTGATGGCACGGAGGGCACGTTTTTCGCCGATACCTACATGCAGCCCAAAGAGCGCCGGAAGGTGGATGATTTTATCCTCTACGGTATCGCCGCCGCCCAGCAGGCGGTTGAGGATGCAGGATGGATGCCTGAGGGTGAAGAGGACCGTTTGCGCACCGGCGTGATGATCGGCTCCGGCATTGGCGGGCTGCAATCCATTGAAGAGACCACGCTCATCATCCGCGACAAGGGTGTGCGGCGCGTGTCGCCCTTCTTTATCCCCGGCGCGTTGATCAACCTGATCTCGGGTCAGGTGGGCATCCGCTATGGCTTCAAAGGGCCCAATCATGCGGTTGTCACGGCCTGCTCTACGGGGGCGCATGCGATTGGCGACGCCGCAAGGCTCATCATGTTTGGCGATGCCGAGGTGATGGTCGCAGGTGGGGCCGAGGCCGCAATTTGCGAGATTGGCATTGCGGGTTTCAACGCTTGCAAGGCGCTCAGCACCAAGCGGGCCGATGATCCCAAGGCCGCCAGCCGGCCCTATGACGCGGATCGTGACGGGTTCGTGATGGGCGAGGGCGCGGGTGTTGTCGTGCTGGAGGAATATGAGCACGCAAAAGCGCGCGGTGCGAAAATCTATGCTGAGATTCTGGGCTATGGCCTTTCGGGTGATGCCTATCACATCACTGCGCCTTCCGAGGATGGCGATGGCGGGTTCCGGGCCATGCAAAGCGCGCTGAAGCATGCGGGCGTCGCGCCGGGAGATGTGGATTACATCAACGCCCATGGCACCTCGACCATGGCCGACACGATTGAGCTTAAGGCCGTGGAGCGTCTCTTGGGCGATGCGGCGGGTGATGTCGCAATGAGTTCGACGAAATCGGCCACAGGGCACCTTCTGGGGGCTGCGGGCGCGATTGAGGCAATCTTTGCCATTCTCGCCGTGCGCGATCAGGTGGTCCCGCCGACGATCAATCTCGACAATCCTGCGGTCGAGACGCCGCTTGATCTGGTGCCCAACACAAAACGTGCGCGCAAGGTGGATGTGGCGTTGTCCAACAGCTTTGGCTTTGGCGGCACGAATGCCAGCTTGTGTGTCGGGAAACTGCGCTGATGTGGCGACATATCGCGTCCAATGCGCTGACCTTTCTTGTCGTTCTTACCTTCCTTCTGGGCGGCATGATCCTGTGGGGGCAGAGCAGCTATACCGCCGAGGGGCCGCTTGAGGAGCAGATCTGCCTGCGGGTCGAGCGCGGCTCGAACATGCGCGCGGTCTCGGAAGATCTCTTGGCCGAGGGGGCTGTGACCAGCGGCGCGCTGTTTCGGATCGGGACGGAATATGCGGACAAGGCGCAGGACCTCAAGGCCGGAAGCTGGCTCTTGCCGCAAGGCGCCAGCATGGGCGAGATCACCGAGATCATTACGCGTGGCGGGGCGAGCACCTGCGGCACCGAAGTGGTCTACCGCATTGGCGTGACGCGCAGCGAGGTGCAGGTGCGCGAGCTTGATCCCGCGACCAACCGTTATGTGGAAATGGCGGCCTTCGTGCCGGGCGAGGAAGACCCCGCGCCCGAATTTGAGGCTGTGCGCGATCTCAACGACACGCGGTTCCGGGTGACAATCGCCGAGGGGGCCACCAGCTGGCAGATCGTTGATGCGATGAACGCGGTCGATGTTCTGGAGGGCGAGGTCGCCACGCTGCCCCCCGAGGGCAGCCTTGCGCCCGACAGCTATGAGGTGCGTGAGGGCGATACGCGGCAAAGCCTGATTGACCGGATGCAGGCCGCGCAGGCCGTGATCATCGCCGAAGCCTGGCAAAATCGCGCAGAGGATCTGCCCTTGCAGAGCGCTGAGGAGATGTTGATCCTTGCCTCGATCATCGAAAAGGAAACCGCCGTCGCCGATGAGCGGCGTCAGGTCAGTTCGGTCTTCATCAACAGGCTCAATCAGGGCATGCGTTTGCAAACCGACCCCACGGTGATTTACGGCGTGACCGAGGGCAAAGCGCCGCTGGGTCGCGGCTTGCGTCAGAGCGAGCTGCGCGCGGAGACGCCGTGGAACACCTATGTGATCTCGGGGCTGCCGCCCACGCCCATCGCCAATCCGGGCCGTGCCAGCATCGCAGCGGCGGTTGACCCCGATGGCAGCGATTACATCTTCTTCGTGGCCGATGGAACGGGTGGGCACGCGTTCGCACGCACGCTGGCCGAGCATAACGCGAATGTTGCCGTCTGGCGGCAGATCGAGGCGGAGCGGGCAGAGCAGGGCAACTGATCCCTGCGGCAACGCGCGCGGCCCGAAGGCCTTGACCCCGAGGGCGGGGGGGGCCAGAAACCTGACTTAATGATGACGAAAAAGGGAGCGCCGCGATGGTGCGCAAAGTCGGACCCGGCGCGGACGATACAGAACGGGAAAAATCCAAGAAGCTGAGCGCGCTTGCAGCTCTTGGGCCATTCCTTGCGCCGTACAAACTGTTGATCGCGTGCGCGATTACGGCGCTGGTGCTGACGGCGGCTATGTCGCTCACCTTGCCTTTGGCGGTGCGGCAGGTGGTGGATAATTTCTCCATCAAGGACGAGACGCTGCTCAACCTTTATTTCGCCGCCGCTATCGGGATTGCGGCCCTTTTGGCGATTGGCACCGGCGTGCGCTATGCGCTTGTCACCCGGCTGGGCGAGCGTGTGGTGGCCGATATCCGCTGCGCGGTGTTTGACCGGGTGATCGGGATGAGCCCTGCGTTTTTTGAGCGGATCATGACCGGCGAAGTGCTGAGCCGGATCACGACAGACACAACCTTGATCCTCAGTGTGGTTGGGTCGTCGGTTTCGATTGCGCTGCGCAACGTGCTTTTGCTGATTGGCGGGCTCGTGTTCATGATGTTCACCTCGCCCGCGCTCACGGGGATGGTGCTTTTGCTGGTGCCGCTCATCTTGGTGCCGATCCTGACGCTGGGACGCCGGTTGCGTGTGCTCAGCCGCGATAATCAGGATTGGATCGCGCAAAGCTCAGGCAGCGCATCGGAGGCGCTGTTGAGTGTGCAGACCGTGCAGGCCTTCTCTCAAGAAGCGCACACGCGGGCCGCGTTTGCGGATGTGACCGAGGCCAGCTACCGTTCGGCGCGCGAACGGATTTGGGTCCGGGCGCTGATGACTGTGATCGTGATTTTCTTGGTCTTTGGCGGCATTGTCGGGATCTTGTGGTTCGGGGCGCTTCAGGTGCGCAGCGGCACGCTCAGTGCGGGCGCGATGGTGCAGTTTGTGATCTATTCCGTGCTGGTGGCCAGCGCGGTCGCGGCCCTGTCGGAAATCTGGGGCGAATTGCAGCGCGCGGCGGGGGCCACCGAGCGATTGGTGGAGCTTTTGGGCGCAGAGGACGCGGTGAAAGACCCCGGTATCGCGCGCGATTTGCCCAATCCGCTGCGCGGTGAGATTGTCTTCTCAGGCGTTGAATTTGCCTATCCATCGCGGCGCGAAACGACGGCGCTCGCGGGGTTCGACCTCAGCATCAAGCCGGGCGAGACGGTGGCTCTTGTTGGCCCTTCGGGCGCAGGCAAGACGACCGTGATCCAGTTGATCCAGCGGTTTTATGACCCGGATGCAGGGCGGATCACATTGGACGGCGTGCCAATCTCAGAGATGCGCCGCGAGGTGTTTCGCCGGGCGCTGGCGCTGGTGCCGCAGGACCCTGTGATCTTTGCGACCTCCGCGCGCGAAAATATCCGCTTCGGGCGTCTCGGCGCCACGGATGCCGAGGTTGAGGCGGCCGCACACGCGGCCAATGCGCATGACTTCATCGCGGCGCTGCCCCAAGGCTATGACAGCGATGTGGGCGAGCGGGGCGTCATGCTCTCGGGGGGGCAGAAGCAGCGCATCGCCATTGCCCGTGCGATCCTTCGTGACGCGCCGGTGCTATTGCTCGACGAGGCGACAAGCGCGCTCGATGCCGAAAGCGAACGCGCCGTGCAGAATGCGGTGGCCCGCCTCTCAGAAGGGCGCACGACGATCATCGTGGCACACCGCCTTGCAACCGTGAAGCAAGCGGACAGGATCGTGGTGTTGGAGGCCGGGCGCATTGTGGCAACAGGTACCCATGACAGCCTTGTGGCTGAAGGCGGGCTTTATGCACGCTTGGCCCGGCTGCAATTCACCGACGGTGAAGCGGCCTGAGGCTTTGTGCGTCATGCCACGCTTGGTTTCTGGTGCTATTGACCGGGAAAACAGGCTGGGAAAGGACGCAGTTACTGGTAACGTGGCGCTTTAGCGAGGTGGACCCCCATGAAAATAGCAACCGCAGCCTATCCGCTCGACCCAGTCAGAAACTGGGCTGAGTTTTCTGCAAAGCTCACCGATTGGGTGGCCGGGGCCGCCGGGCAGGGCGCGGAGCTTTTGGTGTTCCCAGAATACGGCTCGATGGAGCTTGCGATGTTGGCAGGCCCTGAAGTCGCGGCAGATCTGGAGCGGTGCTTGCACGCGGTGTCGGATGTGATCGGGGATGTGGATGATCTGCATAGCGATCTGGCTGCGCGCTACGGCGTGCATATCCTCGCAGCCTCCGCCCCGGTGTTTGATCCCGCCATCGGCGCGCGGCCCGTGAACCGGGCGCGGCTTTTTGCGCCCACGGGCGGGCGTGGCATTCAGGACAAGCAGATCATGACGCGGTTCGAGCGTGATCCGTGGGATGTGATCCCCGGCGGCGGGCTTGAGATTTTTGACACGAGCCTCGGCAAGATCGCGATCCTGATTTGCTATGATAGCGAGTTTCCTCTTCTGGGCCGCGCGGTGGCGGAGGCTGATCTTCTCTTGGTGCCGTCCTGCACCGAGGCGTTGGCGGGCTATACTCGCGTGCGGATCGGGGCACAGTCGCGCGCGTTGGAAGCGCAATGCGTGAGTGTCATGTCGTCGGTTGTGGGCCTTGCGCCATGGTGTCCGGCGGTGGATGAAGGCACGGGTATGGGCGGCATTTTTGGCCCGCCGGATGTGGGTTTTCCTTCCAACGGCGTGATCGCCGAAGGGGTGCTCAATCAACCCGACTGGACCTACGGCGAGGTCGATCTGGGGGCCGTTGCCCATGTGCGCGCGGATGGCGGTGTTCTCAACCGTTTGCATTGGGATGATCAGGGCGGGCGACACAGCTCGCCGCAATTGCGCGCCTTGCGCTAGAGCCGTTTCGCGTTCAATTGAATTCAGTTAAACGCGAAACGCTCTAATCTGTGCTTGAAAACCCCTGCGAATGAGGCCATTTACTGCGACAATCTGCTAGATGCGGAGATGTGGATCGAAGGAGACCCCATGGCCAAGGAAGATACGCTCGAATTCCCCGGTGTCGTCAAGGAACTCCTGCCGAACGCGACATTCAGGGTCGAGCTTGAAAACGGCCATGAGATTATCGCACATACGGCAGGGAAAATGCGCAAGAACCGCATTCGCGTGCTTGCTGGTGACAAGGTGCAGGTCGAGATGACCCCCTATGATCTGACCAAGGGCCGGATCAATTACCGCTTCAAGTAAACGGCGTGCCCATCATGTTGGGCGCGTGAGATGAAGCTGATTCTGGGATCGGGAAGCCCGCGCAGGCGCGAGCTTTTGGCGCAGATCGGCGTTGTGGCGGATGATATCCGCCCCCCCAATATTGACGAGACGCCCATGCCGGCAGAGTTGCCGCGCCCCTATTGCGTGCGCATGGCTGCTGAGAAGGCGCGCGCCGTGCAGGCAGGCGTCGATGATATCGTGCTGTCAGCCGATACCACCGTGGCTTTGGGGCGGCGCATTCTTGGCAAGCCCATTGACGCAGCTGAGGCAGAGGGATTCTTGCGGCTTCTGTCGGGGCGGCGGCACCGGGTGATCACCGCCGTGGCGGTGCGTCGGGGCGCGCAGATCTGGGAGCGTGATGTGCTCAGCGCCGTGAAGATGAAGCCCCTCTCGCAAGAGGACATCACCGCCTATATCGCCACCGGAGATTGGCAGGGCAAAGCGGGCGGATACGGGATACAGGGGCCTGCGGGCGCGCTTATCCCGTGGATATCTGGCTCGTTCACCGGAATTGTCGGCTTGCCCTTGGCCGAGACGGCGGGGCTTTTGCGCGCCGCAGGCTGGAGGATGCCATGAGACGCAGGCGGGAGATCACATGAGCCGCGATACCATCGTTCTGGACCATATCGGCACGCTGGAGGCCGCAGCGCTGATGCGCGGCGGGCGGCTTGAGGATTTGCTGGTGGATGTGGACGCACCGCGCCCCGGCACGATCTACCGCGCCATTGCCGACCGGCCCATCAAGGGGCAGGGCGGCATGTTTTTGCGCACGCCCGATGGCCCTGCCTTCTTACGGCAGGTCAAGGGGTTGGCCCCCGGTCAGGCCCTTTTGGTGCAGGTGACAGGCTATGCCGAGCCCGGCAAGGCGCTGCCGGTGACGACGAAGCTTCTCTTCAAGAGCCGGTTTGCGATTGTTACGCCGGATGCGCCGGGGCTGAACATCTCGCGCAGCATCCGCGACGAGGCGCGCCGCGATGCGCTCTTGGAGATTGCGCATGGTGAAATGGGGGGCGAGGCTATGGGGCTGATCCTGCGCTCATCCTGTGATGGGGCCGAGGCCGCTGAGATCGCCGAGGATATCCGCGCCATGGCCGATCTGGCGGCTGCGGTGATGGCCGATAGCGAGGGCGAGGCGGAGGTGCTCACTGAGGGGGATGGCCCGCACCAGCTTGCGTGGCGTGACTGGACCGCGCCTGCGGATGTGGTGACCTCTGCGGGTGGCTTTGAGCAGGAAGGCGTACTCGATGCGCTGGAGGTGCTCTCGGGCGCTCAGGCCCCTCTGAGCGCCGGTGCGTCGATGTTTATTGAGCCGACCCGCGCGCTGGTCGCGGTGGATGTGAACACCGGCGGCGATGCGACGCCCGCGGCGGGGCTGAAGGCAAACCTTTCGGCAGCGCGCGAGCTGCCCCGGCAGCTGCGTCTGCGGGGCCTCAGCGGGCAAATCACACTCGATCTGGCGCCCATGGCCAAGAAAGATCGCCGCCAGTTTGAACAGGCGCTGCGCGCAGCGTTCAAAGGCGACGCAGTCGACACGGCCCTTGTCGGATGGACCCCTTTGGGTCATTTTGAGCTGCAACGAAAACGTGACCGTGCGCCGCTGGAGACTGCCTTGCCATGAGTTGCCCGATCTGTTCCAAAAAGGCGGAGCCCGCCTTTAGGCCCTTCTGCTCCAAACGCTGCGCAGATCTGGATCTGGCCAAATGGTTCAGCGGCTCCTACGCGATCCCCAGCGAAGATTTCGAGGACATCGAGACAGCCCTCGACGAGGCCGCCCGCGCCGCCACCGACGACACGTCCAAACCCCATTGATATTTTCGTCAAAGCCTATGGACACCCCGCCACCCCTCGCCTAGAACGCGCTCACCCGAACGCATTTGCGTTCCCGGTGCCCGGGTAGCTCAGGGGTAGAGCAGTGGATTGAAAATCCTCGTGTCGGTGGTTCGATTCCGCCCCCGGGCACCACTAATAAAGTAAAAATCTGTACCAAAGGTGGCAGCGAGCCATAAGAACCTCAGCCGCGCATTCAAGGAGCTGAAGCCTTGTGGTGTTACAGTCAAGGGTAGTTGGATCGGGGTAACTGACCTGGAATGCCTCGCCCGGTTTTCCAAACCGAACCCGTTGATCGCCGGCTGACGACTTTAGAGTTTAATAATTGACACCATGACCAAACAGATGCCCGGCGCCGCCGGAGACCTCGCAGACCAGCCCCCCAGTATCTGGAGCGCCTATTCAAGCTTCGGTAAGGCTTGCGCCGAGGCAAGCCCGCTCAGCGCGCGCGAGCGGCGGCTGGTGAAGCTGGCGCTCGCGATCGGGACAAATTCGGAAGAGGCCGTGCCTTCGCACACCCACCGGGCGCGGGCCAAAGGGATCGAGGATGCAGCGCTGCATCAGGTGGCGCTATTGGCCATCGGTCCCTTGGGCCTGCCGCGTGCCGTTGCGTCCAAGACCTGGACAGAAGACCAGTAGCGCTCTGCCGTCTTGAGACAGGGCAGGTAGCAGCCTTCCAGCCGTCGCAATGAGTTGCCCCCGCCGCGCGGAGCGATTAACACCGAATGCGCAGCCCGGGCGCATGCTCCGGGGGCCAATCGCATCGGAGGCAGGTCATGAAACGCGCCCTTATCACCGGGATCACCGGACAGGACGGCTCATATCTGGCCGAACTTTTGCTGGAGAAGGGTTACGAGGTCCATGGCATCAAACGCCGTGCCTCGTCCTTCAACACGCAGCGGATTGATCACATCTACCAAGATCCGTTTCAGCCCGATCCCAAGCTGAAGCTGTGGTATGGCGACCTTACGGATACCTCAAACCTCACCCGGCTCTTGTCGGAAATCCGGCCAGATGAGGTCTATAACCTCGGCGCGCAGAGCCATGTCGCGGTGAGCTTCGAGGCCCCGGAATACACCGCTGATGTGGACGCAATGGGCACGCTGCGCCTTTTGGAGGCGATCCGGTTTCTGGGTATGGAGAAGACCTGCCGTTTCTATCAGGCTTCCACCTCCGAGCTTTATGGGCTGGTGCAGGAAACCCCGCAGACCGAGACGACGCCGTTTCACCCGCGCAGCCCTTATGCGGTGGCCAAGCTCTATGCCTATTGGGCCACGGTCAATTACCGCGAGGCGTATGGGATGTATGCGTGCAACGGCATCCTCTTTAACCACGAAAGCCCCCGGCGCGGCGAGACCTTCGTGACCCGCAAGATCACGCGGGGCCTCGCCAATATCGCGCAAGGGCTCGAAGATTGTCTGCATATGGGCAATATCGACGCGCTGCGCGATTGGGGGCATGCGAAAGATTACGTGCGGATGCAGTGGATGATGCTGCAACAGGACGCGCCCGAGGATTTCGTGATCGCCACGGGCACGCAATATTCGGTGCGCGAATTTATCATATGGTCGGCGGCGGAGCTTGGGATTGATCTGGCGTTTTCCGGCACGGGCCTCGATGAGATCGCCACGGTGACGGGCGTGACCTCCGATGCGGCACCTGCTGTGAAGCCGGGCGATGTGATCTTGCGCATTGATCCGCGCTATTTCCGCCCCGCCGAGGTTGAGACGCTTCTGGGTGATCCGAGCAAGGCCAAGACAAAGCTGGGATGGGTGCCGCAGATCACCGCCCGCGAGATGTGTGCAGAAATGGTTGCCGCAGATCTCAAGACCGCGCGCCGCCATGCTCTTTTGAAGGCGCATGGCATGGACCTTCCGGTGAGTGCCGAGAATTGAGGGGTGCTGCGCGATGACGATCTATGTGGCCGGGCACCGAGGTATGGTGGGCAGCGCGATCTGCCGTCAGTTGGCCGCGCGCGGTGTGTCGCCCAAGGATATCCTCACCCGCACCCATGCTGAGCTTGATCTGGTGGATCAGGCGGCTGTGCGCGCATTTATGCAGGCCGCGCGCCCGGAGGCTGTGATCCTTGCTGCGGCTAAGGTGGGCGGCATCCATGCCAACAACACGTACCCTGCGGACTTCATCTACGTGAATCTGATGATGCAGGCCAATGTGATCCATGAGGCCTTTGGCGCGGGGGTGCGGCGGCTTTTGTTCCTCGGGTCATCCTGCATCTATCCGCGCGCCGTGGCCCAGCCGATGCGCGAGGACGCGCTTCTGACCGGCGTGCTGGAACCCACGAACGAGCCTTATGCCATAGCCAAGATCGCCGGGATCAAACTTTGCGAAAGCTATAACCGCCAGCATGGCACCGATTATCGCAGCGTGATGCCGACCAATCTCTATGGCCCCGGCGATAATTTCCACCCCGAGAACAGCCATGTCCTGCCCGCGCTGATTCGCCGCTTTCACGAGGCGCATGCGGCAGGCCACGAGGAGGTGGTGATCTGGGGCAGCGGCACGCCGCGCCGCGAATTTCTGCATGTGGATGACATGGCCGAGGCGAGCCTTTTTGTCATGAACCTTGACCGCACAGCCTATGAGACCAACACCGATCCGATGCTCAGCCATATCAATGTCGGCACCGGGGTGGATGTCTCCATCGCGGAGCTTGCGCAAATGGTGGCGGATGTAACGGGTTATAAAGGTCGTATAGCGTATGACAGCGACAAACCGGATGGCACACCGCGCAAGCTGATGGATGTGAGCCGTCTGGCTTGTATGGGCTGGCGCGCGCGCACCGGCCTGCAAGACGGTCTGCGCGAGACCTATGACTGGTACAAAGGCAATGCCCATTCCGTAAGGGAGACATGAGTTGAAAACCCGCCCCCAAGATCCGGTATGCGCGCTATGACAGATGCGCCTTTGATTTATCCCGTGATCCTATGCGGTGGGTCCGGCACGCGGCTCTGGCCGCTGTCGCGCAAAAGTTATCCTAAGCAATTCAGCGCGCTTACCGGCGATGGCAGCCTCTTTCAGGCGTCGGCGCGCCGGGTGCAGGGCGATGGGTTTGCCGCTCCCGTGATTCTGACAGGTGAGCCGTTTCGCTTCATCGTGATTGAGCAATTGGCCGCCGCCGAAATTCAGCCCCAAGGCGTTCTGATCGAGCCTGAGGGGCGCAACACAGCGCCCGCCGTTCTCGCCGCAGCCCTCTGGCTTGAGGCGCGCGATCCCGGCGCGCTTATGCTGGTGGCGCCGTCCGATCATGTGATCCCTGATGAGGCCGCGTTTCGCGCCGCCGTTCTGGCCGCAGCTCCGCGCGCGGCGGGCGGCGATCTGGTCACGTTCGGTATCCGGCCCACGCGGGCTGAGACAGGCTATGGCTGGCTTGAACTGGCCGCCGGGGCCGACGCGGAGGCGCAAAGCCCCCAAGCGTTGGAGCGGTTCGTCGAGAAGCCTCAGGCGGACAAGGCCGAGGAGATGCTGGCGGCGGGGAATTACCTTTGGAACGCCGGGATTTTCCTCTTCTCCGTGAGCGCCTTGATCAAAGCGTTTGAGGATCATGCGCCTGCCATGATCGCACCGGTGCGCGCCGCCGTTGAGCACGCGCAGGGTGATCTGGGCTTTACCCGTCTTGATGCGGGCGCTTGGGCGGATGTGCCCGAGGATTCGATTGATTACGCGATTATGGAGCCTGCGCAGAACCTTGCCGTGATGCCCTTTGGCGCGGGCTGGTCCGACCTTGGCGATTGGCAGGCCGTCTGGCAGGAAAGCGGGCCGGACGCGGATGGTAATGTGGTCTCGGCCAATGCCACTGCGCTCGATTGTGCCGGGACCTTGCTGCGTTCGGAGAATGCCGCGCAGGAGCTGGTCGGGATCGGCCTTGAGGACATGATTGCCGTGGCCATGCCCGACGCCGTCATCGTGGCGCGGCGCGCCGACAGCCAGCGTGTGAAGGAGGCCGTGGCGGCCTTAACTGCGCGCGGCGCGAAACAGGCCACCGCCTTTCCGGTTGATCACCGGCCATGGGGCTATTTCGAGAGCCTCGTGATCGGCGAGCGGTTTCAGGTTAAGCGGATCGTGGTCAAACCCGGCGCTGCGCTAAGCCTTCAAAGCCATCACCACCGCTCAGAGCATTGGATCGTGGTGCAAGGCACGGCGAAGGTGACGGTGGACGCGGATGTGAACCTGGTGGGCGAAAACGAAAGCGTTTTCATCCCCTTGGGCGCGGTTCACCGGATGGAGAATCCCGGCAAGCTCGACATGGTTCTGATCGAGGTGCAGACGGGCAGCTATCTCGGCGAGGATGATATCATCCGATACGAGGACGTTTATGCCCGCTCTTGATGGGTCCGGTCTTGAGGCGCGCAGGTTTGGTGCCGCGCGGCCCGACTGGCTGATGGTGGGCGCATCGGGCAGGGTAGGGCGCATGATGCGTGCCGCGTGGCCCTCTGGCCCGGACGCACGGATGCGGATCGTGCCGCAGATGCGTGTTCCGCAAGCGGGGCAGGCGCAGGCAATGGGCGAAGGCGCGCTCTGCTGGGCCCCTCTGGAGGGGCCGGAGCCGTTTGAACGCTATGTGCGTGCCGACGGAACTCCGGCGGCAATGCTGATGCTGGCCGGTGTGATTCCCGGCGCGGGCGCGGATTATACGGCCAATGTGGGTCTTGCCGTGGCCTGTCTTGAGGCGGCTAAAGAGGCGGGGTGCGGGCGGGTGATCATCGCCTCTTCGGCCGCTGTCTATGATCCTTTCGCACACATGCCTGTGGCCGAGGATGGCGTGCTCGCCCCGGCATCGGCCTATGGCGCGTCCAAGCTGGCGATGGAGCAGGCCTGTGCGCCTTACCGCGCGTTGGGCATAGATGTGTGCAGCCTTCGGATTGGCGATGTTCTGGGGGCGGACGGGTTGATGCGCAATGCCCATAAGGGCAGGCCGCTCGTCATTGACCGCTTTGCCGATGGGCGTGGCCCCATGCGATCCTATATTGGGCCCGCAACGCTGGCGCGGGTGCTGGGGACGCTGGCCGCTTCGCCGGACCCTTTGCCCGAGGTGCTGAACGTGGCCGCCCCTTTCGGATGCGCCATGGTCGATATCGCGGAGGCGGCTGGGCTTGATTGGGCATGGCGCGACGCGCCTGTGGACGCCGTGCAAAACGTGACGCTGGAGACGGCGCGCTTGGAAGAGATCTATACGTTTGCCCGTGACGAGGTTACGGCCCGAGATATGGTCGCGCAGCTGCGCCATATGCCCCGCGCGCAGTGAGCGCAGGTCCCATGCGACGCATCAGCCCGAGCAAACGGGCGTTTGATATCGCGCTGGCCCTTCTCTTGGGGCTGCTCACACTGCCGCTCATGGCCATTTTGACGGCGCTGATCCTGATCACTGATGGCGCGCCCGCGCTCTACCGGTCCGAGCGGATGCGCACGCCCGAACAAAGTTTCGGGATGCTCAAATTCCGCACCATGATGCCCGCGGGGGACGATACCGGCGTGACGGGCGGCGACAAGCGGCACCGGATCACGCGGTTGGGCCATCTGCTGCGGCGCACCCATCTGGACGAGTTGCCCCAGCTTTGGAACGTGCTGGTGGGCGAGATGAGCTTCGTCGGGCCACGCCCGCCACTGCGCCAATATGTGCAGGCGGCCCCGCTGATCTATAGGGACGTGTTGCGGATGCGGCCCGGGATCACGGGGCTCGCCTCTGCGCGGCTTGATCGGCGCGAGGCGCGGCTTCTGGCAGCCTCATCCAGTGCGGCTGAGACGGAGGCGATCTATCTGCGCCGCTGCGTGCCCGTGAAGGCGCGGCTGGACCGGATCTATGCGGCACGGCGCAACTTTTGCTGGGATCTGGTGATCTTGTGGCAGACTGTCTTTGGCACTCGGTTTTGATCCTTTCCAAGCCCCAAGTGATCTATTTGTTTGATGGCGCCGCGCAATAGATAAAAGATGCCTCCGATGAGCCTGCTTGGCGAAGATTTGTGTCTCAAGGGGTCGGACCAACGCAAAGCCACGCTCGGGGATGAGTATGTCGAGAAGAACCTCGCCGCCGCCGCTGAGTTTACGAAGCCCTTTCAGGAGGCGATGACGGCGTGGTGCCGGGGCACGTCTGGGCCTTTGAGCGGAGGGCAGCATGGCAAATGATGTGGCGGTCAAACCGTGTATCTTATGTGTCACGATCACCGGGTCCGTGCCGACCAAGGCCGACAATCCTGCCGTGCCGATCAGCACCGCGGAGCAGATCGAGAGCACGCATGCGGCGTTGATCGCGCGGGCGGCGGATTTGTGCGAGACATATATCTGCCCTATGGTGTCACCTGCATGGGCGCGCGACATTCTCGGGCTGCGCACGGCCTGAGGCGGAGATCCCCAAGCAGCAAGCCCGGACGGGGGGCTTTGGGCGAAAGCCCCAAGGGGAATGTGGCGAAATGTGGCAAAATCTGTACAGAAGCGCGGGTGGCTCCCCTGCGATGACGTAGAGGCTCAAACAGTGTTTTTAAGTGAAAATCCCTTATTCACGACCGGTCGGACAAAGCCCGTGTGGTTAAAACGTCACAAAGTTGCCTAGAGATAAAGACCTCCCCCGCCCCTTCGTTGACAGTGCAGGTCAAAATGCAGCATCACTCCCCCAAGCCGCATCCCATCGTGGGGCGTGGCGGATAATGACACATATCCCCGATAATATGAGGAGGGACTCCCTTTGAAAAAGCATCTGCTTTGCACCAGCGCGATCATCGGTTGCGCGATGGCAGCTCCAGCTACGGCCCAAGAATGGGACCTGAACTGGGGTGGCTTCATGAACCAACACATCGCGTTCGCTGACGTCAGCGGCACGACGGTCACTACCAGTGCCAACGATGGCATCGTGTTCCTGTCGACCACAGAAATCATCTTCACTCCTTCGGTTACGCTCGACAACGGCCTGACCTTCGGTGTGAATGTGCAGATGGAAGGCGAGAATAACGGCGGCGGCGCAATCGGTATCGATGAGACATACATGTCGATCTCCGGCGACGCATTTGGCCAACTCGACATCGGTTCCGAGAACTCGGCTGGTTATAAGATGAGCGTTGCCGCACCTGGTGTGACATCCATGTTCATCAACTCGCCTTCGATCTCCGCGTTTATCCCGCTGTCCTCGGCTTTGCCATGGAACTTCCGTCAGGCTGGCGTGTCCGCCTACACTGAGGTCGCAGGTAACAATGACGTTGACCGTCTGACCTACTACACGCCTTCGTTCAATGGCCTGACACTTGGTGTGTCGTATGCCCGTAACAACCAAGGCAACGCGGTTTCGTCGAGCAACGCCAACGCAGCCGGTTCCGTCGAGGATATTTTCGACATCGGCGTGGCATACAGCCAGACCTTCGGCACTACATCGGTTGACCTGTCGGCACGTTTCGGCACCGGTGATCGTACCGCACTTCCAGCAGCTGCAGCAGTCGCCGCGACTCCTGGTAACGCTGGTACAGCTGCAGTGACAGCAGTTCCTGCTGGCACCGTGGAAACATGGGCGGTTGGCGCACAGTTCGGCTTCGGCGACTTCGCAGTTGGCGGTCACTATGCTGAGAACGATGCTGGCCTCGTAGGCGACAATGGCGACCAGTCCAGCTGGGGCCTTGGCGGCACATACGACATGGCTGGCCCATGGGCGTTTGAAGCGGTCATGTTCTTCGGTGAGTTCGAAAACAGCGGTACAGCTGGCGCAGACGAAGAGTACAACGCATACCGTATCGGCGCGAGCCGTGACCTGGGTCCAGGCGTTGACTGGGACATCTACGCTGTCTACGCAGAAGCTGATGACAAAGGCGCCGTTGGCACCGAAGTCAAAGGTACTGTGATCGGTACAGCGATCAACCTGAGCTTCTAAGCTTTAGGTTCATCGATAAAGTCAGGGCGAGGGGGTGCATTCCCCCTCGTCTTCTTTTATGTGAAGGGCATCTGTTCATCAGGGTGCAGGACGCATGAAAAAAAGCATTATCTGGCTGGCCTCCTATCCTAAATCCGGCAACACATGGACCCGGATTTTTCTGGCTAATTATCTCGCAAATTCAGCAAAACCGCTTTCTATCAATGAGGCGCATCGTTTTTGCATGGGCGATACGATCGCATCAACCTATCACAAAGTTGCTGGGTGCCAGATCGACACAAAAGACATTGGGCTGACGCTGCGCCTACGACCCAAAGTGCTGGCGGGGATCGTGGCCAACAATGCGGATGTAAATTTCGTCAAAACTCACCATATGCGCAGAAGTGCCGGAAATATGGCGCTGATCCCGCCTGAGGTCACGCGCTCGGCCATTTATATCATGCGCAATCCGCTGGATATGGTGCTGTCTTATGCGCGACATTACGGCATTACGCCCGCTGTGGCTGTTGCTCAGATCGGAAACGAGGACAACGCAAACGCGGCTGATGAGAATTCTGTAGCACAGTTTCTCGGCTCTTGGTCCGGGCATGTCAAAAGTTGGACCTCCCCCTCGCCCTACCCGGTGCTTGTGCTCCGCTATGAGGATCTTTTGGAGGATCCTGAGGCGCAATTTGCCCGCGTTTTGACCCATATCGGGATTCCTGTGGAGAAGGAGCGGCTTAAAAAGGCTGTTGAGTTCGCGAGCTTCAAGGAATTGTCGCGCCAAGAGGAGAGCGCGGGCTTTATTGAGCGCCCCAAGCAAACGGAGAAGTTCTTTGCCAAGGGCGCAGCCGGGCAATGGAAAGACGATCTCGACAAACCGCTCATTGATGAAATCAAGCGCACCCACCGCAAGGTTATGAAGAAACACGGGTATCTGTGATGCAGGATCTCAAACGCGTAATCTGGCTGGCTTCCTATCCTAAATCGGGGAACACGTGGATCAGGTCCCTTCTGGCGCATTACTTCATGCCGCCCGGAAAAGCGCCTGATATCAATAATCTACGCCAGTTTACCACGGCGGATGTGCGGCAGGACTTCTTTGACGCGGCCAATGGCGGAGCCTTTCAGGGCAAGGGGCTTGAGGAATGGGTGAGGATGCGCGGCCCCGCCCTGCGCCTGATTGCGGCCTCCAAACAGGGCCATCATTTCGTCAAGACCCATTGCCAGACGATCCAGCTTTTCGGGGCCGACCTCATTCCGCCCGAGATTACGGCGGGCGCAATTTACGTGATGCGCAATCCGTTCGATCTCGCACCGTCCTTTGCGCGCCACCAATCCGCCGATATCGACACTGCGATTGAGCGGATGTGCCTTGAGAACACGGTGATGGGCACGCCCACAGGCATTTATGATGCGCTCGGGCGGTGGGACGATCATATCGCCCGCTGGACCGAAGCGCCGGGCCTCAAACGCAGGATCGTGCGGTATGAGGACCTTCTTAAACGCCCTGCAAAGGAAATGCGTGGCCTGCTCGAAGACTTCCTTAGCGTCAAGGTGGAGCCGCAAAAGCTCGCCCGCGCCGTGAAGGCCACCAGTTTTGCCAATATGCAAAAACAAGAGCGCGAGAAGGGTTTTAACGAGCGGCCCGAGGGGATGAAGGCGTTCTTTGCCAAGGGCCAATCAGGCGTCTGGCGGACGGATCTGACACCCGCTCAGGTTGGTCGCATCCGCGAAGCGTTTTTGCCCACGCTTGAGACGTGGTACCCTGAGCTTCTGGATGAGACGGCGGCGTTCGCCAAAGGCTGATACCCGCGTGCGTATATCTGTTGGAACCCTGTTTGGAAGGTCACGCTATGAAACCTCTGTTTGCTTCTTTCGCGGCTCTCGCCCTTGGCGCGTGCGCCGTTGCGGCCCCACAGGGCACGCGCACTCTTGGCTCCGATCTGGCAGTTGGAGGGGGCACGTATAATTCCCCCGGTGGCCTCAGCGTTGCGGCAGAGGTGCAGAATATCGGCGGTAAAATAGGGGTTTGCGGTGTCTGGGCGCAGAGCGAGAGCCAATCCGTGCTAACCAAGTTCTCGGCCAAGAACGTCTTGGCCAAGGGCGTGGTTCTCTTGAACAACGAGGTGATCCTGAGAGGGCTCGACCGTCTGGCCGAGGTCCCGCCCGCGCCGTCCTATGTGGGCCAAATGGGCAATTGCTTTGTGACCGAGGCACCTTGGACCGGCGGCGGAGAGGCGCGGATTTCGATCCCCCGCCAAGTGGTTGGCCGTGACGGGGATCTGGATCTGAGCGAGGAGGGCGGGTTTGTTGTGGTCTTCCGTCCCGGCGGCCCAAGCGCGCATCCCAGCGACCCAAAGCCTTGGGATTGACCCGCCGAACAGGCGTGGGCGCTGCGTTTCTACGCGGCGTAAACTCCTGCATGGCTGATTGCACAGTAGACAGCCCGCGATTTGTTCAACAAAGTGACAAGACGCTGGATTTAGGTGCGTGACAGCCGACAGGCTTGTACGATCTCGGTGCGGACTTGGGAGGGTTCTATGACACAAGCGGAGCGGCCGTGGACGGCTTTTTACGGGCCCGGCGTCCGGGTGGATATGGGTGCACCGTCCTACCGCAATCTGGCCGATTTGATCCGCTCGGTCGCCGAGACTTATGGCAAGGCTCCGGCCTTCACTTGCTGCTTGCCCAACGGAATGAACGGCACGCTGAGCTATGCCCAAGTCGATGAGATGTCCGATGGGTTTGCGGCCTATCTGCGCGAGGTGGCGGGGCTGAACAAGGGCGACCGGGTGGCGCTTCAGATGCCCAACGGGCTGGCCTTTCCGGTGGCGGCGTTTGGCGTGCTCAAGGCCGGGTGCATCTTGGTGAACGTCAATCCGCTCTACACCGCCGAGGAAATGGCGCGGCAGTTTGAGGATAGCAAACCTCACGCGTTGATCATCGTGGATATGTTCGCGGATAAGGTGCCGGCCGCCACGCGCGTGCACAAAATTCCCAACATCATCGTCACTCGTGTGGCCGAGTTTTTTCCTGCCATGCCGCGCGGGATCGTGGGCCTGGTGCAGAAATACTGGGACCGCTCAATCCAACCTGTTGAGATGCCCCATATCCGCTTGCCCGATGCCATCGCCGCCGGGCGACGGCATGTGTCGGAGGCGCGTGTCGAAGTGGACGCCTATCATCAGGGCGTGGGCACTGAGGATGTGGCGGTGCTGCAATATACTGGCGGCACCACGGGTGTGTCGAAAGGCGCGATGCTGACCCATGGCAATCTGATCATGAACATGGAGCAGACGATGGAGATGCTCTCCACGGCTGTAAAAAAGGGCGAAGAGGTCGTGCTAACAGCGCTGCCAATGTATCACATCTTTGCCTTCACGGTGAACCTACTTGGGTTCTATTGGCTGGGTGCGCGCAATATCCTGATCCCCAACCCGCGGCCTCTGTCGAGCCTCAAGCGGGCGTTTGAGAATTATAAAATCACTTGGATGAGCGGCGTGAACACGCTTCTCAACGGGCTGTGTAACGAGGCATGGTTCACCGACAGCCCTCCCAAACACCTCAAATATGCTGTCGCGGGCGGTATGGCTTTGCAATCCTCGGTGGCGGAGCGGTGGCAGCAGATCACCGGCGCGCCGGTGCTTCAGGGGTACGGGCTGACCGAGACATCGCCCGTGCTGACCTTTGAGCCACCGGGCAAGGCCCGGCCCGGCACGATCGGTGTGCCGGTCCCCTCCACGCAGGTGAAATGCGTGGCCGAAGACGGCAGCGACGCCGCCATTGGCACGCCCGGCGAGATCGCGGCGCGCGGCCCGCAGATCATGAAGGGCTATTGGGAGAAACCCGAGGAAACGGCCAATGTGATGCTGGGCGATTGGTTTCTCACCGGCGATATCGGCGTGATGGAGGCGGATGGTTATTTCCGCATCGTTGACCGCAAGAAGGACATGGTGGTTGTCTCTGGCTTCAACGTCTACCCCAATGAGGTGGAGGATGTTCTGGCGGCCCACCCCGGCGTTCTGGAAGTGGCCGTGATCGGCATTCCGGATGCCGCGGCGGGCGAGGCGGTCAAAGCGTTTATCGTGCCGGCCGATCCGGGCCTCACCAGAGACACCGTGCGCGCCTATTGCAAGGAGCATATGACCGCCTACAAGGTTCCGAAACAAGTGGAGTTCAGAGATAGTCTGCCAAAATCCAATGTCGGGAAAATCCTCAGAAAAGACCTGCGCGGCGAAGAGTCGCGCGGGCTTGCAGCGGAGTAGGATGAGTGGTCGGAGCATTCGAGCAGGCGCTTTTGGCGTTGATGATTTTCGTGATCATGCTGGGGATGGGCGCATCGCTTACCCCGCGTGATTTCTACCTCGCGCTCAAGCGGCCCTACGGCCTGGCCATCGGCGTGGTCAGCCAATATGGCTTCATGCCGTTCATTGGCTTCTTGCTCATCACCTTTTTGCCATTGCCGAGCGCGGTGGCGGTGGGGGTGTTGATCATGTCGTGTATGCCGGGCGGGACGACCTCGAATATCTTCACCTATTTCTCAAAGGGTAATCTGGCGCTTTCGGTTTTGATGACCGTGACGTCAACCGTTTTTGGCGTGCTTTTGATCCCGATTTTGCTGTTGATCTATGCCAACGCGCTGGATCTGGAGATCCCGCGCGAAAACATCATTGCCACGCTTGTTCTGCTGCTTGTGCCTGTGGCCATCGGCATGGGCCTGCGCCGGTTGAACGCCAATGGGGGGGCGGTTACGGAGTTCATGGGCTCGCTTCTGGCGGTGTTCTTTATCGCCTTCATCCTGATCAGCTGGGTCCCGCGCAACTGGGAATTCCTGCTCACGACCACGCCTGCGACCTATGTGGCGTCGATCGCTCTGGGCGTGTGCGGTATCGCAATCGGCTACGCCTTTGCCCGTGTGCTGCGTCTGCATCCGCGCAATGCGCGCACCGTGGCGCTTGAGACGGGCATCCAGAACGGCCCGCTCGCCATTGCCATCGTCGCCTTCACCTTCTCGGGCACCGAGGCGCAAAGCTATATGGCCGTGCCTGCGCTTTACTCGCTCTTCATCGTGATCGTGGCCACGTGCGTGACCTTCATCTTCCGCCGCGCGAACACGGCGGCGGAGCAGAAGATGCCGGATGGGTTGCTCTGAGGCGACACGCTCTAGCGGAGGTATTCCTTCCGCATCGATGCGCCGAGCGTGTATTTCGGATCGACGATGTTGCCCACGCGCATTTTGCCCGCCTGAGTGGCGAGGAAATACGCCTCGACCTCGTCAAAGCCGTGATCCTCGACCATCCAGCGTACCAGATCGCGATAGGCCATGCGCGCGGCATCCTCCATCGGGCGCGCGGAGCCTACGGACATGATGAAATCTTCGGTCTCAAGCCGCACGCCCGGAATGGACCAGCCCTTGATCAAGTCGATCTGAAGCACCACGGTCGCCGCGATTTCCACCGCCACGCCGCAAAGCTCGCCGTCGCCTTGGCGGCCATGGCAATCGCCGACGAAGAAATGCGCGTCCTTGCGCTGCACTGGGAAATAGACGACAGCACCCGGTGCCACATCGGGCAGGTCCATGTTGCCGCCCCAATAATCAGGCTGAAGGGATGTGACCGCCTCGATCTCGGGGCTGATGCCCATCGTGCCGATAAAAGGCTCAAAGGGCAGTGTGATACGGTCGGAGAATTTCACGCCCGCCTCCGTCACCTCCATTTTCTTTACCCGCTCAGGCAGGCCGGGGTTGAGCATCATATTCGCATCCGCCGCGAGCGCGCCAAAGCTTGGGATCAGCGCGGTTGTCCCCGCAGGCTGTGGCCCGCGCGGCAGGACGCTGTGGATATGGACCGCCAGAACATCGCCCTTCTCGGCCCCCTCCACGGCGATGGGGCCGTTTTGCGGATTGACGAAGGGCATGTTGAGAAGCTCGGAAGGTTTGTCATCCTCGGTTTTGATCAGCCCACCGAACGCGTCAATCGTCTCGACCTCCACCACATCGCCGGGCGCGATGCGCATCACCGGCTCGGAATAGGGGCCATAGACATAGTGGAATTCGCCTTGATCCTCTTCCGTAAGGGTGTGCCTTGCGCCCGCCTTGCCGCCCGCGAGGGCCTTGCGGCCCATGACCGATTGCATGATCCATGACATGTTGTGAAGTGCCTCCGTGTTAGTATGTGGCCTCATAGGCGGCGCAGCGGGCGGGGGTATCCATCTCCGCCAGATGCGCGATTTCAGCATTTTTATGCGCCCGGTAGACTGCGGCGAAACTGTCGGGGAACCATCCTTTGGCCACAGGGTCCGCCTCAAACGTATCGAGCGCGGCCTCCAGCGTTTCGGGCAGGCGGACAAAGCCGCGCGCATGCAGGTCCGCAGGGCTCAGCAGCGACAGATCTTCCTCAGTGGGGGCAGGGGCCGTCAGCCCATCCTCGATCCCCTGACAGCCCGCATGGACAATCGCGGCCAGCGCCAGATAGGGCGAGGCTGCGGCATCGGCGGCGCGGTATTCGATGTTGAACTGCCGCGCGATGGAGGCGGGGTCCTTGGCCGTGACCGGGCAGACCCGCAAGCTTGCCTCGCGGTCGCGGAACCCAAGGTTGTTATAGGCCGCCGACCAGCGATGCGGCGTGAGCCGCTCGTAGGAAATCACCGACGGCGCGGTGAGCGCCACGATGCTCGGCATGTATTTCAGGACCCCGGCGGCAAATGCATCGGTGATGGCTGACATGCCGCAAGGCCCGTCCGCGTTATAGGTCACGGGCGCGCCGCTATCACCCACAAAGCTCATGTGGATATGCACGCCATTGCCCACGCTTCGTGTGTCGCGGATGGGCGAGAATGTCGCCTCCTCGCCAAAGCTGCGGGCGGTGTCGCGGGTGAATTCGCGCAAGATCACCGCCTGGTCGGCGCTGCGCACGCCTTGGGCGGGGCCGACGACGACCTCATATTGATTGGGCCCGTATTCCTTCATGATGCTGTCCGGCTCCAGCCCCGCACCGTGCAGCACCGCAATCAGCGTCTCGCAGAGATCACGCTGAAGCTCGAACCCGCCGCGCCCATAGGCCTGATGATCGAGGGCGGGGGGGGATTTGAGCTGAAATTCATGCTCGAACGCGGCGATGAGATGCACACCTGCCGCCTTGTGGAGCCGTGCCAGCGCGCCTTTGAGGGCCGAGCGCATGCACAGATCCCAAGGTGCGCCCTCCAGCGTTGTCACATCGCCGAGCATAAGGCGCGTGGGCGCGCCGTCGCCAAATTGCGTCTCGGCCAATGTATCCACATCGGGGATGAGCAGCAGATCCCCCAACGCGCCAAAGGGGCTTTCCGCGATCACGTCAAAGCAGGTGATCTGCACATTCGTCGGCGTCCAGCCGAGGCCGCGCTGGAGGCGCTTGTCGAGCTGATCGGCTGGGAAGGCTTTGCCGCGCACCTTGCCGGCAATGTCGCATAGGGCTGCGAAAATCAGGGGCGTCTGGGTCATGTCTGGTCCTCTTTGGGTCTTAGTCTCAGGGCTTCCCATGCTTCCATCCGGGCGCGGGTCTTGTCCCAGTCATGCTCCGCGATGCGGGTCACGATTGCCTCGGTCACGGCGAGGGCGGCAGAATATGTGTCCCAGAGGGTGCCGCTATCAATGGGCACGGGCAAGACCTCACGCGCATGTTTGGCGATGGGCGATATCCATTTATCGGTCATGAGTATTATGCGGGCATGTCGGCTTTGTGCGGCGCGACTGGCCAATTGCTCCAACAGTGGCTCATAGCGGCGGAAATCCACCAGAAATAGGATATCGCCCTGCCGCATCCGTAACAGATACTCCGGCCATCCTTCGGCATTGGGTGGCAGGTGATAGACATCCTTGCGGCTCAGCTGCAAATGGAAGGTCAGATGCTTGGCAATCGTGTCGCTGATCCGCCCGCCAATGACATAGATGCGCCGCTTGGGATCGGCCAGAAGGGTGCAGATCTGGAGGAACTGATCCTCGGTGATCGCATCCGCTGCAATGGCCATTTGCGACGTGGATTTGGCGATGAAATCCTTGAGAAAGCCGCCCTCGACGGGGCGTCCGGGCGCGTGCAGATCAAGCGGTGATCGCATGCCTTGTTTCAGCTCAGAGATCAGCTCGCGTTGAAACTCCTGATAGCCTTCAAGCCCGATCTTGGTGACAAAGCGCGAGATGGACGGGGCCGAGACCTCCGAATGCCGGGCCAGCTCGTGAATGGGGGCGAGGCCCGAGAAGGGATAGTCCGACAGGATCATGGCGGCGAGCTTGCGCTCTCCGATCGTCAGGGTTTCGGCTGCGTTCTCAATGCGTTCTCGGACAATCATAGGGCTGGCGATCTGCCTTTTGTTTAGGCAAGGGTGTGTGAATTATTTTTTCACGTCAACAATTTTAATTGACAATGAAACAACAGTTTCGTTTCCTTAGCGTCACCCAACCGGGTCAGGGCGATGCCACCGCCTCAGAATCATGCCCGGTCTGCTCGCCGATTTGCTCCTTTTGCCACAAGAAAAGAATACCACATGACACAAAATAAGACCGGAGTTTTGACGCGTGAGGTGCCTTTGGTGCCCACCCAATCGGGTCTGCTGTTCATCGACGTGCAGAATTTCAGCGCCAAGCGCGAGGGGGCCGAGTTCGCGCATCTTTCGGATGCGGAGTTCCGGAAAAGCTATGGCTGGTTCTTCGATGAGCTCGGCGCGCGGGTGATCCCCAATATGCAGGCGCTTCAGGCGGGGTGCCGGGCCGCTGGGGTCGAGGTGATGTATACGACTATCGAGAGCCTTACGAAGGACGGGCGCGACCGCAGCCTTGATTACAAGATAACCGGGTTCAACGTGCCCAAAGGGTCATGGGACGGCAAGGTGATCGACGAGATCGCACCGGGCGATGATGAGATCGTATTGCCGAAATCGTCCTCCTCGGTCTTCGTCTCGACCCATATTGATTATCTGCTGCGCAATCTTGGGATTCGCCAGATTGTGCTCTGTGGCCTGATCACCGATCAATGCGTGGAAAGCGCGATCCGCGATGCCTGTGATCTGGGATATCTGGTGACGCAGGTGACGGATGCGTGCCTTACCTACACGCCAGAGCGGCACGACCATTCGCTGCGCACGATCAAAGGCTATTGCCGGCAGGTGACCACGGCTGAACTGCTTGCGGAACTCGCTGGCCATGGATGAGTGCGCCCATGAGTGACGCGGCGTTTCTCACGCATCCCGCGCGGTTGCGCGCGGCGAACACGGCGCGCACGCTTGTGTGTATTGCCCTTTTGGCAGTGGTTGTGGCGGTGCTCACGCTGGTCTTTGGCCGCTCGGGCGAGCGGATCGCGGTGCAGATGTGCGTGAACGTGGCCGCCGTTGTGGCCCTTGGTGTTTATTGCGGCAACACGGGCATCGTGTCCTTCGGGCATGGCGCGTTCATGGCGATCGGCGCCTATACTTCGGCCATTCTGACCATGCCTGCTGGTATTCAGCGCACGGCCCTGCCGGACTTGCCCGTATTCATGGCTGGATATGAGCTGTCGCTCTGGATGGCCTTGCCGGTGGTTGCTATTGCCGGGCTGGCCTTTGCAGCACTCAGCGGAAGTGCGATTGCCCGGCTTGCCGGGGCGTCTGCCGCGATTGCCTCTCTGGGGCTGTTGATCATCACCCATAGCGTGGCCATCGGCGCGCGCGAGATCACACGCGGCAGCCAGACATTCTTTGGCGCCCCCCGTGTGGTGGACCTGACGCTCGCCTTTGCCGCAGCGGTGGTTTTCATTGTTCTGGCAAGGCTCTACCGCGAAAGCCCGCAGGGTCTTTTCGCCCGCGCGGCGCGCGATGATCCGGATGCCGCAGCCGCGCTCGGCATCAATCCACAGCGCACGCGCTTCATCAGCTGGTGCCTGTCGGGGACGATGTGTGCCGTCGCAGGCGCGCTTTATGGTCATATGCTCGGGGCGTTTTCGCCTGCGTCTTTTTACCTGTCGCTGGTGTTTGCGCATGTGGCGATGATGATCGTGGGCGGCATGGCCTCGGTCGGAGGAGCCGTAGCAGGCGTTATCGCCGTCACGCTTTTGCAAGACACCGTGCGCCAGTTTGAGGGCGGTGTGGAGCTTTTCGGCGTCGTGATGCCCGAGGTTTTCGGGCTGACCACGGTGTCCTTGGGTCTTGCGATCCTTCTGGTGATCTGGCTGAGGCCCACGGGGCTTGTGGGCAGTTTTGAGCTTGGCCCCGGGGCGGGCGCGCGCATCTTTGACCGGATCACGGGACGCACTGAGCCCGCGCCTGCGCCCGCGCAGGTGGGTGAAATGACACTCTCGGCTGAGGGGTTGTCGAAAAGCTTTGCGGGGGTGAAGGCCGTGACGGACATGAGCTTTGAGGCCCCTACAGGCCGGGTGACCGGGTTGATCGGGCCGAATGGTGCGGGCAAATCCACTTTGGTGAACCTCATCACGCGGCAATATCATGCGGATACGGGGCGCACGCATCTGTCGGGCACGGATCTCAGCCATGTGTCGCGCGAAGGGATAGCGCGCGCAGGCGTCTCACGCAGCTTCCAGAACCTGAGGCTTTTTCAGGGGCTTACGGTCTATGAGAACGTCTTCGTCTCCGCCCTTGCCGCGGGCCGGGGGCGCAGCGAGGCGGCGTCTGTGGCCCTGCGTGAGCTCTATGCGTTTGATCTGGGCGCACTGGCGGCCACGCGGGCGGACGCGCTGCCCTATGGCGCGCGCAAACGGTTGGAGGTTGCGCGGTCGCTGGCGCAGGAGCCCGTGATCTTGCTGCTGGACGAGCCTGCGGCGGGCATGAACCCCGCCGAGACCGATGACCTTGCCGATCGGCTGATCCGGGTCCGCGACGAACGTGGCATCGGGATTTTGCTGATCGACCATGATCTGCGTTTCGTCAACCGACTGTCGAGTTGGACGGTCGTGATGAATCGCGGCACCTTGATTGCCCAAGGCACGCCGGAAGACGTGCGCGCCAATCCGGCGGTGATCGAGGCCTATATCGGGCGTGGACGCACCGCTGCCTCCGTGGCCGATACTGTGGCCGACAAAGAAGAAGAAACCACCACTCACCCCACCTCTCAACAAGGAGTAACACCATGATTTTTCGAAAATTTCTTTTGACAACCACCAGCGCGCTTGTCGTTGCTGGCGCGGCGAATGCCGAGGAGTATCTGATCGGCGTGATGTCGGCGCAATCGGGATATCTGGCACCTTATGACGGGCCCGCCTATGCGGGTTTTCAGTTCTGCGTGGACCAAAAGAACGCCAATGGCGGGCTGAACGGCACGCATATGGTGCGGACCATCGTGAAGGACACCCGCTCGGACATTGCCGAGGGTGTGAAGGTCGTGCAGGAAATGCTCGATGACGGCGCGCAGTTCATCGTCTCCTCCGCCGATGCGGACCCTACGATTGCCGCCGCGCAAATCACCTTGGCCGACGGTATCCCCACCATGACATTCGCGGGCACAGCGCCCGTGCTCACGCAAGTGGGCGAGCATGTGTTCGGAAGCTATCCTGCGGATAACCAACAAGGTGCCGTTCTGGCCGCCTATGCGCGCGACCAGGGCTTTGAGAATGTCTATCTCGTGAAATCCCCCGATAGCGCCTATACGCTGGGCGGTCCTGAGTATTTCGGTGAGGCATTCGAAGCGCTCGGCGGCAATATCGTCGGCACCTCCAACTATTCGCTGAACCAGCCTGACTTCTCGGCCATCGTGACCACGATCAAGGCGGCTGAACCAACACCGGACGTGATCGTGACATGGGCGTGGGAGCCGGACTTCCCGGCCTTCATCAAGGCCGTGCGCGGCGCGGGTCTCGACACCCAAGTGATGGGCGGCGACGTGCTTGATACACCCACCGTGCGCGGTTTGGGCGAAGTGGTGGGCGGTGTTGTCCACACATCGGGCGGCTTCCCGGATGAAGGCTCGGCCTATGCGCAGTTCATCGCGGATTTCACCGAGGCCAACGGTACCGCACCGGACAATAACTACTACGTCAACGGCTGCGATATCGTGAACATGATCGAACAGGCATTGGCTGCCGCAGGCTCGACCGAGCCCGCCGCAGTGGTTGCCGCCATGGCCGAAATTGAAAACGGGCAGGGCATCATGTCCAACTTCACCTTCAAGGGCACAGACCGGATGCCGCTGCGCGAAGTGGTTGTGGCGCGGATCACCGGCGATGGTCAGAAAGAGTTCGTCAAGCGTACGATGGCGGACCCTGCAACCCTGCCACAGCCGTAAGACAAAGGGGCATGGAAACCGCACTCACCATAAAAGCGCTCGACGTTCGCTATGGTCCGGTTCAGGCCACGCGCGGCGTGGACCTGACGGCGGCCAAGGGCGGCGTCACGGCCCTTCTGGGCGCGAATGGCGCGGGCAAGACATCGACCGTGATGGCCATTGCAGGCGCGCGGAAGATCTCCGCAGGGTCGGTTTCCATCTTCGGCACGGATATGACAGGGGCCACGCCCGACGCCATTGTGCGCGCGGGCGTGGCCATTTCACCGGAGGGGCGGCGCGTTTTTGCGGCCCTGTCCGTGGAGGATAATCTGACGCTGGCAGGGTCGGTGATCGGGGATGCGGCCACCGCGTCTGCGCGTAAGGCCGCGATGATGGAACGGTTTCCCATTCTCGGCGAGCGGCGCCGCCAGCTTGCGGGGCTTTTGTCGGGCGGCGAGCAACAGATGCTGGCCGTGGCGCGGGCGCTGATGAGCGGGCCTCGGCTTCTCTTGATGGACGAGCCGTCTCTGGGCCTCGCGCCGCAGATGGTGGATACGATTTTCGGCATCGTGGAGGAGCTGCGCGATGAGGGGATTTCCATCCTTCTGGTCGAGCAGAATGCGACACTGGCCCTTGATGTGGCCGATCATGCGGTGGTTCTGGCCAATGGGGCCGTGGCCGCAGCAGGCCCGCCGGAGGATTTGAAAAATGACAAGCTGCTCCAAGCAGCCTATTTGGCGGCCTGACCTATGGACCTGATTTTGCAACAATCCATCAACGCGATCAGCCTTGGGGGCATCTATGCGATGCTGGCCTTGGGTCTTGCGATTGTGTTCTCCATCGTTGGGCTCATCAACTTCGCCCACGGCGATATCATGACATTCGGCGGCTACGGGATTTTCCTGGCGCTTGTCTTTGGGATGCCGCCTGCGGTGGCGTTGGCCATTGGTATCGGGGCGGCGGTGGTGATGGCGCTGGCCTTGGAGCGCACGGCGTTTCGCGCGATGCGCGGCGCGGATGTGGTCACGCTTTTGATCACCAGCTTTGCGGTCTCGGAAATTCTCAAAGTGGTCTTCCAAAACACCATCTCCGCGCGCCCCGTGCCGATTTCCTTTCCTGCGGAATGGTCGGGGACCTATCAGGTGGGCGGGGCGACCATCGGCGTGGTGCCCACCGTGTCGATCATCGTGGCGTTCGCCTCGCTCGCGGGGCTGACATGGGTGCTCAAGCGGACGGCCACGGGCATGGCCATGCGGGCCGCAGCAGAAGATTTGGAGATGCTCAAGCTTCTCGGTGTGCGGGCCAATCGCGTGGTGGCCGTGGCCTTTGCCATCTCGGGCCTGCTGGCGGGGATCGCGGCGGTGATCTGGACCGCGCAGCGCGGCTCGGTCGATCCGATGATGGGGTTCTTTCCGGTGCTCAAGGCATTTATCGCCACGGTTCTGGGGGGGCTGGGCAGCCTCAGTGGTGCGGTTCTCGGCGGCTTCGTGATTGGTATTCTGGAGGTTTTGACGCAAGCCTTCTTGCCTGACACGCTCTCGCCCTACCGCGACGCTATCGTGTTGGCGCTTGTCATTGCGGTGCTGTTGTGGCGCCCCGATGGGCTTTTGCCCGGCAAAACCGGGAACCGCTCGTGACAGGGGCGTTGACTGCGCCGGGTGATCCCATAGCGGTGGAGTGGGTCCATCCCGAGAGCAAGAGCGAGGTCCTGTTGTTGTGCGAACATGCGGGGCAGGCGATCCCGAAGCGGCTTGGGGGGTTGGGTCTGCCCGAGGGGGCGCTGGACCGTCATATCGGCTGGGATATCGGCGCGGAACGGCTGGCGCGCGCGCTGGCAGACCGGCTGGGTGCGCCGCTGATTATTCAGCGCTACAGCCGCCTGGTGCTTGATTGCAACCGCCCTGCGGGCTCTGCCGGGTCAATCCCCGAGGTGAGCGATGGCATCGCCGTGCCCGGCAATCAGGGGATTTCGGATCAGGACCGCGCGGCGCGACAAGAGATGATTTTCGATCCGCTCAACGCCGCCATTGATCAGGGCTTTGCCCATGTCCCACGACGCGCCGCCTTTTCTATTCACAGCTATACAAGGCGGATGCAGGACGGCGTGCGCCGCACATGGGATGCGGGGTTTCTCAGCCGCCATGATCTGGTGACGGCGCAGACCTTCGTGGACAGTATCTCAGGGTTGGAGCCGGGGCTGGTTCTTGGGGTCAACCAGCCCTACCAGATCGAAGCGGACAGCGATTGGTTCATCCCGCATCATGCGGAGCGGCGCGGGATGCGCCATACCTTGGTCGAGGTGTGCAACGATCAGCTGGGCACTGATGCGCAGGTCGCGCGTTGGGCCGATCTTCTGGCACATGCGGTGGGCGAGATACTGGCCGCGCCTTAAGCGTCAGCCCTGCCAAAGCGCCACTTCGGCCAGAACCTTGTCCAGCGTCTCCGTGATCATGTCCACGTCATCCGCCTCAATCGTCAGGGGCGGGCGGATTTTCAGGATGTTGTCCTTTGGCCCCTCGCTGCCGATCAGGATGCGGTGATCGCGCATCCGGTTCTTCACATAGGCGCAGATTGCGGTGCTTTCCGACCCATCCGTTTCGATTAACTCCACGCCCAGAAAAAGCCCCATACCGCGCACATCGCCCACGCAAGCGTGCCGCGCCTCAAGCGTGCGAAGCTGCGCCATCAACCGCGTGCCCATCGCCTCTGCGTTGCCCTGCAATCCTTCGTCATCGACGATATCAAGCACTTCCTTGCCGATCCGGCAGGACAGTGTGGATCCCCCGAAGGTGGAGAAAAACTCGATCCCGTTGTCAAAGCTCTGGGCGATTTCGCGCGTGGTGATCACCGCGCCGATAGGATGCCCGTTGCCGATAGGCTTGCCCAGAACGACCATATCGGGAAGGGCCTCTTGCTGCTCAAACCCGAAATAATACTGCCCCAGACGGCCCAACCCGGTCTGCACTTCGTCGGCGATACACAGCCCGCCGCTCTCGCGGATTTTTGCGTAGACCGCTTTGAGGTATCCCTTGGGCGGGATAATCTGTCCACCCACGGAGGGAAACGTCTCGGCGATGAATCCCGCAAGCCCGTGGCCGCGGGCCTTGAGCGCGGTGATGGCCGGGTCCACCAGATCCGCGAATTTATCCGCCCGCTCAGGATCATCGCGGCGGAAGGGCCCGCGATACTCATCGGCCACCTCGACCAGCTCCACCCAATCGGGTTTGCCGCTGCCGCCGGGCTTGGCGAATTTATAGGCCGAGATATCGACCGCCCCGGTGGTGTTGCCGTGATAGCCGTGATCGGGCGTGATCATCCCCTTGGCCCCGGTATGGGCGCGCGCGAGCCGCAGGGCCAGCTCGTTCGCCTCGGAGCCGGAATTGACAAAATAACAGACCTCGAACCTCTCAGGCAGCTTGGAGAGGATTTTTGCGGCAAAGGCGCTCTGGGCCGGGTGCAGATAGCGGGTGTTCGTGTTGATCCGGTGAAGCTGCTCTGCCGCCACGGCCTGAATACGCGGGTGTGCGTGGCCCACATGTGGCACGTTGTTATAGGCATCAAGATAGGCACGGCCCCATTCGTCAAACATATGGTGTCGCCAGCCGCGCAGAAGCATCACAGGCTCGGTATAGGTCAGGCTGAGATTGCCGCCGAAATGCTGCGCGCGACCTTGCGCGACCTTCGCCTTGGGCGGTGGGTCATAGCGGGTCTTGGCGTCGGGCAGATTCATCAGGCAGGCGGGATTGGGGCTGAGCGCCTCCCACATTTCCAGATCATCGGGGTCGGCCACGCCGGGCCATGAGGGGGCCATGCCATGCGAGGTCATCAAGAGCTGAAAATGCAAATGCGGGGCCCAGCCGCCGTTGCAAGCCTGCGTGCCAAGGGTGCAGAATGCCGCGCCTTTTGCGATCTGCGTGCCGGGGCTGAGATGCTCCAGAAACCCCGGATCAAGATGGCCGTAGAGGGTGAAGAACGCGTCACCCTCGGGTGTCTCATGGCGCAGGATGATCATCCCGCCATAATCCAGCGGATCGGCGCGGTATTCGGCAATCACGACCTCACCATTCAGCGGTGCGGAGACGGCCGCACCGGCAGGGGCGAAGATATCCACGCCCAGATGCACGCTGCGCCTGTCAGAGGCCTTCCAGCGGCCGGTGCGAAACGCCTTGTCGGTGTAGATCAACCTCGGCTCGCGGTAATATCCGAGCCACGGGCCACGCCCCTTCGCCGGATCGCCGCCCAAAAGAGCCGCCTCAGCTTGGGTGAGGTTGAACGGGTCCTGCGGCTCGGCGGAATGCTCTATCGACAAGGGGCCGAGCGGGGCTTCAGCCAGATCACCGTCCATAAGCGGTGCGAAGCTGCCGCGCGCGGTCTCGAGCCACGCCAGAACCCGCTCTGCGCCGTCGGCCACAGGCAGCCCGCAAGCGGCCCGTAGGCGGGCGCGGACCAGCGACGGATCGTGGGGCGCACCTTCCAAAAACCGCCATGCGGGCGCTTGGGAGATGGTTATGTAAGGATCATCTGGGTTTTCGCGCGCCATCAAGGTGGAATTTACCACGCTGACCGCAAGGCGCGCGCGCAGGAGGGGCCAGATAAGATCAACCTCCGCCGGGCTCAGCGGATTGGCCGCGTGATAGCCCTTGATCAGCGCGCCGAACGCGCGTTCGGGCGTGTCATGGTCCAGCACCATATAGGCCGCCGCAATTGCCAGATCGCACACCCGTGGTGCAGCGCACATATCGCCCAGATCAATCAGGCCCGACACGCCGAGCGCCTGTCCCATGCCACCCTCTATGAGAATGTTGTAATCATTCGCGTCGTTGTGGATCGCCTGCACGGGGAGGGCCGCCAGAGCGGGTTTGATGCGGGCGAAATCCTCGGTAATCTCGGCGATCAGAGCGCGGCGGGACGGGTCCTCCAGGCAAGTCAGATCATCCGCGATCCAATCCGCCTTCATCAGGTTCCATTTGAAATCGCGTGCGAGGCCGGGGTGGTCGAAATCCGCAAGCGCCAGTGCCGTGCCACCCAAAACGTGGCCCACTTGCTGGATCAGATCGAGGCCCTTGGGCGCGACCTGTGCATAGCAGCGCCCGGAAAGCTTGCTGAGCACCCATATGAGCCGCGTTTGCCCGTCTACATCCGCCGCTTCGGCAAACCCCGCGCCGTCTTTGGTGCGGATCACAGCGGGCAGGGGCAGGTCGGGGGCCTTGGCTGCGATATGCTCCAACGCGCGAATTTGCAGGTCGATCAGCTCGGGTGCGCAGCCCGCACGCATCACCTTCACGATATGGTCGTGGCCATCCGTGCCTTGCGCCAGAAAGTTGAGGTCATATTCCCCATCAAGCGGATGCAGCTGCGCCGTGATGTGCCAGTCCTTGGCCAGGGCCTGCGCCCACATATCCGTCGTCATGGTGTTTTCCTCGGGCTCTGCTGGGGCCGCTCAGCGCTTTTGTAGCGGGCCTCAGCGGCGTAGTAATCATCAAAGCCCACGGTGCGGCGCAGCTCATCAAAGGGCATCAGGGCGCCTGAGGGATCCTCGCCGGATTTAAGCGCCGCCAGTGCGCCCGTCATGGCGCGCATCGATGCCGATAGGCAGGTGAGCGGGTAGGCCGCAATCGCAAAGCCCAAATCGGCCAGCTGGGCAGGGGGCAGGATCGGCGTCTGCCCACCCTCCAGCATATTGGCCACCATCGGCGCGTCCACCTCCGAACAAAGCGTGCGCATTTCATCTACGCTCAGCGGCTCCTCAATGAAGACGATATCCGCGCCCAGCTCGGCAAACATCTGCGCGCGGGTGATGGCTTCTGCCAGCCCGTGACCCCGTCGCGCATCGGTGCGCGCCTTGATCAAGATGTCCGCGCGGCCCCTTGCCGCCACCGCAGCACGGATGCGATCGTAAGCCTCCTCGCGGTCCACCACGGCCTTGCCCGCCGTATGCCCGCAGCGTTTTGGCGCGATCTGATCCTCGATCATCACGCCCGCGCACCCTGCGCGCGCAAACCCTTCGACCGTGCGCTCCACATTCATCGGGTTGCCATAGCCGGTATCGCCATCCACCATCATCGGAATATCGATCCCCTCCAGCACGTTACGCGCCTGATCGCGGACCTCGCCATAGCTCATCAACCCCACATCCGGCGCGCCGATCCGCGCGGCGGAGGCGGCAAATCCCGACAGGAACGTCAGATCAAACCCCGCCTGCTGAATGAGCTTGGCCGAAAGCGCGTCAAAGCAGCACGGCATCATGATCAGAGCGTCATCCGCCAAGAGGGCGCGCAGCCGGTCGGCCATTGGGTTGGGGCGGGGATCAGTCATGGGGGCGCTTTCCTCGTCTGGTGGTCGCTGGGATGGTAGGGCAGCCGATAGGGTGTTGCGCTCTGCCCGGAATATTGATCAGTTTCATGCGTGTTACCCTATAAGGGAAATCAACACGGCTCCAACCGCAATGACGCAAGACGGCGCGTTTGGAGCGGATCAGCGAGGGGGAGGGCGGACCATATGCAGAGCTTTGCAGAGCGCGCCGCGCGTCTCACCGAGACGGCTCTGGCGGTCGCGCTTATTGCCTTGATGCTGGCCGTGGTGGTGCAGGTCGTGGCCAGCGCGCTGGATGTGAACCCGTTGCTGCGGCTCTCGGGCTCTGTGCCGCTGATCGGTGGCGCGGTAACGCTCAACAGCATGCTTGATTTGCAATGGCATCTTCTGGTGTGTCTGGGTCTCTTGCCCGCCGGGCTGGTCTGGCAGCGCAATGCCCATGTGCGGGTCGATTTTCTCTATCAGCACTACAGCCCTGCATGGAAAGCGCGGCTGGACCTCATGGGGAATCTGACCTTTGCGCTGCCGTTTTTCGCGCTGATCCTGCCTGCGTCCGTGGGCTTCATGCAGCGCGCGTGGCGCTCGGACGAAGGCTCGCGCAATGGGGGGCTGGAGGATCTGTGGTTGATCAAATCGGTGCTGCCGATGGGGCTTGGCCTCGTGGCGCTTTACGTGGCGCTTGAGACCCTGCGTCTGATCCGGGCCGCGCGATGAGCGCCTATGCCTTGCCCCTTACCATGGCGGTCGTGACACTTGCGGGCATCCTCGCGGGCTACCGCGTGGGCATGGTGCTGGCGGGGACGGCGGCGCTCTTCATCCTGATATCTGATCTGCCCTTGGCCTATTTCAACCTGCTGGTCAGCCGGATTTACGCCAATGTCCTGTCGAACTGGCTTCTGGTGGCGATCCCGATGTTCATTTTCATGGGGCTGATCCTGGAGAAATCAGGCGTGGCCGAGCGGGCGTTGCGCGCGGCGCAAACAGCGCTTGGCGGCTCGGCGGCGGGAATGGGCATCTCGGTGCTGCTGATCGGGGTGCTTCTGGCGGCGTCCTCGGGCATCGTGGGGGCGTCGGTGGTGCTTTTGGCCACGCTGGCCTTGCCGCGCTTGCAGGAGGCGGGGTATTGCAACGCGACCTCCGCGGGGCTTATTGCCTCGTCGGGCACGCTGGCCATATTGATCCCGCCTTCGGTCATGCTCATCGTGCTGGGGGATCAGCTTCAGACGCCCGTGCCGGATATGTTCGCGGGGGCGATCCTGCCGGGGCTGCTGCTGGTCGCCGCTTACGGCGTGCTGGTAATTCTCCGCGCACGTGGCCTGCCCCGGCAAGAGCGGAGCGCGCGCACCTCTCCACTGCGATTGATGATTGATCTGGGCCCACTTATCGCGCTTGTCGTCAGCGTACTTGGCTCCATCATCGCGGGTCTTGCGACGCCCACAGAGGCGAGCGGGCTGGGCGCGTTTGGCGCGATTTTGATCACCGCGATCTATGGCAAATTCCGCCTCTCTATCGTGATGGATGCCGCCCGCAAGACGGTAACGACGACAAGCATGGTTCTGCTTGTGATGATTGGAGCCACCTGTTTTGCAGCAGTCTTCAAAGCCATCGGCGGGGGCGATATGGCGCGCGCGGGGCTGACGGCCTTTGGCGAGGGGCCTTACACGGTGCTTTTTGTGGTGATGATGGCGGTGTTCATCCTTGGCTTCGTGCTGGATTGGTTGGAGATCACGCTGATCCTCGTGCCGATTTTTGCGCCCGTTGTGGCGGGGCTTGATTTTGGCAATGGCCTCACGGGGGAGGCCTTGATGATCTGGTTTGGTGTTCTCATCGCCGTGAACCTGCAAACCAGCTTTCTGACACCGCCGTTTGGCTTTTCGCTCTTCTATCTGCGGGGCGCGGTCGGGGATGCGCTCAGCATGTCCGAGATTTATCGCGGCGTTTTGCCGTTCATTGGCCTGCAACTCCTCGTTTTGGGGGTTCTGGTTGCATTTCCCGGTTTGATCACCGGGTTTGACTGACATGATTTACGTGTATGATTTAACGGGAGGAAAATGATATGAAACTGCACCTGACATTGGCCGCCATGGCGCTGGCGGCGACGCCCGCTTTTGCAGAGACCTACAATATGCAAAGCGCTTTTGGCACGGGCCTGCCGGTGCTTGGGCCTGCCGCCGACCGGTTCGTGGCCAATGTGGCAACGCTCACCGGCGGCGAGGTCACGTTCAAGCATCTGGGCGCGGGAGAGATGTCTCCTCCCTTCGAGATTTTCAACAATGTGGGCGTGGGCGCGATCGAGGCCGGCTGGTCCTTTGCCGCCTATGCCTCGGGCGAGGAGCCTGCGGCGGCGCTTTTCGGCTCCGTGCCCTTTGGGGGTGATCCGCTGTCCTATATCTCATGGCTCAACCATGGTGGCGGGATCGAACTTTGGCGCGAACTTTACGCGCCCTACAACCTCGTGCCCATGGCCTGCGGCGTGATCCTGAGCGAGGCAGGCGGGTGGTACACGCGCGAGATCACCGCGCCTGAGGATTTTCAGGGCCTGAACGTGCGTATTGGCGGGCTTGGTGGCGCGATCCTGTCGCGGCTCGGGGCCAATGCGATGGAGCTTCCGGCGGGCGAGATTTCGACCTCTCTGGAGACGGGCCGTCTCGATGCGACCGAGCTTAGCTTTCCTCTGGTGGACCGTCTTCTGGGCTTCAACAAGGTGGCGGAGAATTACTATTTCCCCGGCTGGCATCAGCCTGCGGGCTTTATCGAGTTCTACGTCAACAAGGACGTGTGGGACGCATTCACGGATGCGCAGCGCACCGCGATTGAGGTGTCTTGCAATGATATCAACCTCTGGACGTTGGGCGTGGCCGCAGGCGCGCAGGCCGAGGTTTTGGCCGAGTTTCGCGCAGGTGGCACCAATGTGCAGCGCTTCCCCGACAGCGTTCTGGGCGCGCTGCGCGTGGCCGCCGATGAGGTCTATGCCGAGAAGGCCGCCGAGGATGAGATGTTCGCACGGGTGATCGAAAGCTATCGCGCCTATGCAGCGGCCTACGCCGAGTATCAGGACCTTTCAGCGCTGGATTGACCTTCGAGGGCTCCGGCTATCTGCGCCGGGGCCGGGGCCGCGGGCGAGAATGGGAGCGGCATATGGCCTATAGCCTGCGCGATTTCGGCAGCTACACAGTGGGCGGGCGGATGCATGAGGTGACTTTTACGCGCGAAGCGTCCTTCACCTATGACCCGCGCGGCCATTTTGCGGTTGAGCAGACCTATGTGCAGTATTTCATTCCCGAGCGGCGTTTGGATGCCCCGCCCGTGGTGCTTGTTCATGGCGGCGGCATGACGGGCAGCACGTGGGAGACGACGCCAGATGGGCGGCCCGGATGGCTGCATCTCTTGCTCGACCGGGGTTACGCTGTGCATGTGGTCGACCTGCCCGAGCGGGGGCGCGCGGGCTTTGCGGCGGGTATCTGGGACGCGGCACCAATCCTGCGCTCCGCCGAGGAGGCATGGGGGCTGTTCCGCTTTGGCAGGGCTGAGGGTTTTGCCACGCGACAGCCCTTTGAGGGGCTCCAATTCCCGGTCGCGGCGTTTGATCCGTTCATGCAGCGGATCGTACCACGCTGGCTCGACACCACGCCGCTGCAAACCGCCGGGCTGGCGCATGTCCTGCGCCGTCTGGAGGCCGCCACGGTGATCTGTCATTCCCAAGGGGCCGAGATCGCGTTTGATGCGGCGCGTGCGGCCCCCGGCACGGTGCTGGGGATCGTTGCGGTAGAGCCGTCATCGCAACCGGGCGATGGGCTTGCCTGCCCGCTGATCATTCTGGGCGGGGATAACCTTGATTGCGCCGAACACTGGGATGCACGCGGGCGGGCTTGGGCCGCGTCCTGTGCGCGGATCACGCATGCGGGGGGTGCTGCGCGGTATCTCGACACTGCCGCTGAGGTCGCGCCGGGCGGCAGTCATTTTCTGATGATGGACGCGCATATGGCGGAGGTTCTGGACCTTGGGCTGAGGCATCTTGCCCGGCTGGCTCAGTAGTCCTTCTCAAAGAACACGCCCAAGCCGCTGCCGCCTTCGCTATCCACACTGCCCCGCACGGTGACATTGCGCGACACATCAAGGTTAAGGTTGATTTCCTCGCGCCCCTCGCTGTTGGCGGTGACTTCGGAATAGAGATTGTCCGCGATATATGTACCCGCACGCAGCTCGGTCGTGCCGTCCGCATTGGTGGCCACGTCCAGATCGCTGAGACCGACGGAGTTGCGCAACTGGCCCAGAACATCGTTTTCCGAGCGCCCGGCGAGGGTGGCCACGGCGGAGGCCAGCTGTGCCGCTTGCAGGGGGGAGATCGACGCGAGGTTACGGCCTAGAATAAGCTGGGAGATGATTTCTTCCTGCGGCAAGTCAGGCTCAGATTCGAACGCGATCTCAATCTCGCTGGCCAGCCCTTCGGCCACGATCCGCACCACGATGTCATTCGCTGTCGTCTCGGCGACAAAGCGCAGATAGGGATCGAGCGCGCCGCGCATATCCACCAGGCCTTCGGTCAGCAAAAGCCGTTTGCCCAAAAGGTCGTGCCGCCCACGGATCAGTTGGAAAGACCCGGACGGCACAACATCTTTGGTGGTGCCGCCCAGACGGATCTGCCCGCGCAACTCCGCGTCGAGCCCGCGGCCGCGCACGAACAAGCGCCGCGGTGCGTTGATGATCAGATTGAGCCCGAATGGGGCCGCGGCGCTGTTGCTTTCCTCAGCGATAAGGCCTGCAAACCGGCGCGTCTGGGTGACGGCGGGTGGCGCGCCTTCATGGGCCAGATCCTCAAAGATGACCGAGGACGTGGCGGTGCTGGAGGGGATACGGATCTCCGTCTCGTCCAAGGTGATGTTGCCGCCAATCACAGCGCCGCCCGTAAGGGGGCCGGTGATCGAGGCGGTGCCAGCTAGAAGAGATGTGTAGGTCAGATTGTCGGTGAGGCGAATGGAGGTCAACTGTGCGCTGAGATCGGCGTTGAAAGGGGCGGTGAGGGCGATGGGGCCAGTGACGGTAAAGGTGCCACCCTCCCGAAGTCGGCCCGCAAGCTGCGTCTGCGCGCGTCCACCCGTGAGGGTGATATCGCCAGTGAGCCCCTCAATCGCGATGCCGAGGCGCGGCAGTGCGATCCGCGCGCCCTGCGTGGACAGCGCGCCAGAGAGCGACGAAAGCGCGGGGCGGCCATCGATGCGCAGGTCATAGCGCGCTGTGCCCTCGATGGATTGGGGTTTGATGAACGCGTTGGCAAGGCCCAGCGGCGCGGACCCTTGCAGATCAAGCGCCATGCGCGCGCCAAGGTCAAATAGCGTGCCGCGCAGCGCGGCGGTTGTGCCACCCGGCCCCTCGGCGTTCAGGTTTAGCGACATCTCACGCGCCTCGGGGCCTTTGATCTGTGCCTGTCCTGTCGCGCTCACCGGGCCGCTGAAATCTGGCGCGAAGAGGCCCAGATTGGCGAGCCGGAAGCGCAGGTCGAGCGGCGCGCCGGGCGCGCCCGAGACCGCATTGGCGTTGAGCGAAAGCTGCCCCGTCTCGACGGAAATAGCGCGGATATTGATCGCATCTCCTGTCCTCCCGCCATCGGCCGAGATCGTGACATCGCCGGTCAAAAGCTTGTCCAACTCCGCAATCCCGCTGCGCAATCCGCTGCCCCTGAGGGCGGTTTGCAGATCAAACGTGCCTGCCTGCAGCGCTGCACGTCCGCTCAGATCGGCGTTGAGATTGCCCGCCAGACGTTGCCCGGCAAGGGCGGCAAACCGCGACAGGTCCGCGATCTGCGCAGAAAGCTGCCCCTTGGCGGGCAGGCCGGGCGCATCGGGCGAAACCGTGCCTGAGGCGGTGATGCGGCTCTGGGCCACCTCAAGCGTCAGGTTTTCCACGTTGACGGCCCCACCGAATTCCCAATTGAGCGCTGTGTTGACCTCTGCGGGGCCGGTGAGGCGTGGCTCTGCACGCGAGACATCAGGCATTTGGGCGCTCAGGCTCAGCGCGCCGCGCGTCTCGTCGCTGCGTCCTTGAGCATTCAGCGACAGGGCTGAATTGGTGATCTCCAACTGCTCCAGAACGGTCGCTTCGGTGTCGCGCCGCACCCGCACGGCCAGATCGCTGGCACCCGCCAGAAGCGGGTCGAGCCGCGCGATACCCGTCTGAAGGTCTTGGGTCTGGGCGGTGAGGGCCAGATCGAACGCCCCGCCCAGAAGTGCTCCGGTGCCGCTCAGCTCTGCGGTCCCGGCCCCGCCCAGATCGCGGTCCGCCAGAGCGGCAAAGCGGCTGAGATTGCCCATGCGCAGGGCGACCTCGCCAGAGGCGGGAAAACCCGCCTCAAGCGTGCCGAGCGTGCCCGCGCCTGTGATGCGCAGATCGCCCGAGATCACGTCCAAGGCGCTGATGCTGAGCGGCGTGCCGCTTGCCCAATCCGCCTGCAATTGGCCGCGCAGGGCGGTGCCGAGGGCCTCCGCTATGGCGGCATCTTCATGGGACGCGCCCGCTGCGCTGAACGTGATTGTGGCTGAGACGCCTTGGGGCGCGTCCCGGCGGATCGTGCCATTCGCACGCAAGCTGCCGCTGTCGATCTCAAGCGCCTCTTGCGCAAACCCGTCAAAGCGGATCTCGGCGCGCCATTCATTGCCCGAGGCGGCATCAAAGGCCGCAGAGATGCGGGCGCCGTCAATGAAGGTGGCCGGGCCGGAGCCGGGCAGGCGCAGCGGGGCATCAGCGCTCATTGAGCCGCGTGTCGGCGGGGCCAGCGTGCCGTTCAGATCAAAGCGGGTGGGCCAGCGATCCGCCCCCAGCGCGAGCTGCCCGGTGAGTGACAGAGCGGCGGAGCGGAGCGACAGCTCCGACAGGTCAAGCGCGCCATCTGAGGCGCGGAGCCCCTCCACGCGCAACGCGCTGTCACCGCCGAAAAAGGGATGAAACGCAGGCTCAAAAAGGGGGCGCAAGTCCCCATCGAGCGCGGCTGAGAAGCGCTGCGTGCTGGTCTCGTCCTCGCGTATCTCAACGGTGCCGCCCAAGCGCTCGGTCCCGTCCGAGCTGAGCGTGATGGCGGCAGTATAGTCCGAGAGCGGGTCCTCGCCCTGTACCGAAAGCGCCAGCGCAGGCTGCCCCGGCAGGTCCAGAAGCCGCGCGATGATCCCGCCTTCCTCCTCCTCCAGCGCCAGATCAAGGGCGAGAAATCTCGTCTCGTTGGCATAGCTCGCCTCAAGCCCAAAGGTGCCGCGCCCGTCGCCGCGCAGAACGCTGAGGTCCATCGCACCTGCGCCATCCGCGAGCGAGACGGAGCCTTCTACCGAAAGGGTGACCGCCTCACCCAGAATGGGTGTGCCAAGGCTGACGCGGGTCGCAGTGATCTCGCCGATCTGCACACTGACGGGCAGGTCGGGCAGGGCGAATTCGGTCGCGACGGTGGCCTCGGGCGTGACGCCTTCTTCCGTGTTGGGTAGGCGCGGCACGTCGATTGTGGCCGCCGACAGGGTGTTGATGCTCAGCCGTCCGCGCAACAGGGCCGCACGGTTCCAATCCAGCACCAGATCGGTGAGGGTGATCCACACGCCCGCATCATCGGAGATGGTCAGTTGCTCCATCGTGGCTTGCGACGACAACGCGCCTTTGAATCCCACAATGCGCACCTCGCGGCCCGCGCCCGAAAGGGTATCCTCCAAGAGGGCCTGCAAATACCCGCGGTCTTCGGCCTCCTGTGTGGCCTCCGCTGTGACCTCGTCCTGCGCCCAAGCCGATTGGGGCAGGGCGAGTGCTGCGCAAAGCGTAAGCAGGGCGATAAGCTGTTTCATCAAAACGCCTGTCCGATGCCGATATAGATCTCGAAATCCTGCCCCGCATCGCCATCCAGCGGCGTGGCCAGATCAATGCGGATGGGCCCCAGCCCGGTATTGTAGCGCCCGCCAAGCCCGGCGCCGCTATGCCAATCGCCCACGCCTTCCCCCAGCGCATCGCCCCCGATAAACCCGGTATCCGCAAAGGCTACGATCTGAAACGTGTCGTTTATGTCGGCGCGAATTTCGCCGCTGAACCCCAGAAAAGACCGCCCGCCGACGCGTTGCCCGCCCGGCAATGTGATGGCGAGCGATTGGTAGGGCTGTCCGCGCACCGTGTCCGGTCCGCCGGAGAAAAACAAAAGGCCCGGCGGCACGTCGGCGGTGCTGGCACCGGCCACCGTGCCAAGCTGCGCGCGTGCGGCAAAGGTCAGCCCGTCTTCGGCTCCGATTGTGCGGTAGGCCCGTGCATCCGCAAACACCCGTGTCCCGTTGCCGCCGCCGCTCAACCCGAGAAACGCCGTGGTATCCAGCCCGATATAGAAACCGCGATTGGCATCCAGCGGGTCGTCACGCGTGTCCCAGCGCAGCTCTGCGGGGGCGAATAGCTGCTCAATTGTGCGCGAGCCGAAAGCGTCGTCAATCTCGCTATAGCGATAGCCGATGCCCAATTCTCCCTCAAGCTCGTCGGAGAAAATATGAGTGAAGCCGCCGCCCACCTCTACTTTGCGCTCGCGGTATTCGGGCTCGCTTTCTTCCGAAATGGTCGCTCCGAGGTAGAGGCCGGTATCGGGTGTGAAGGTCGCCGGGCGCTCAAACCGCACCCCGAGAGAGTAATCCTCACCGCCCGAATTGCCGCCAATGCCGCCCACCTCTATGTCAAAGCGCAGCCGTTCGGCCCCGCCCAGCAGGTTGCGGTGCAGCCAGAACGCCGAGAGGCCCAGACCTTCGAGCGAGGAGAGCTCGATCCCCACGCCCACGCGCCGCCGCCGGGCATCTGCCAGTTCGGCGTTGATATCGAGCCTGTCGCCCGGCCCGATGTCCTCGGCATCCTTCAGAGCGACCGAGCGGAACGCGCCGCTGCGCCGTAGGCGGTCGGCGGAGCGTTTGAGCTTTGCCGGGTCATAGATCTCGCCCGTGGGCAGGCCCGCAATCTCGCGGATGCGCGCATCCCGTACGCGGCTCTCGCCGGGTATGTTGAGCGCGCCGAAGGTCAGGCGCGGGCCGGGGGCGAGGGTGATTTGGGCCGAGAGGGCGCTTTGCGGGTGCAGGGCTGTGATCTTCTGCCCCGTGACGGCAACCTTTGCGTGGCCTGCATCGCGCCAGGCGGCCACGCTCGCGTCGGCGGCATTTTGGACCAGATCGCCGCGGGCTTGCGCGCCTGTGCGGAACTCTTCGGGCAGCTTGGTGCCCGGCGCAAGCGGGGTCACTTCGGCGCGTGAAAATGTGAAGGGCGCGCCTTGGTCCACGGTTATGTCAATGCGGTTGACCTGCGAGGGCGCGCCCAAGGGCGGCACGCTGCCCGCCTCGCGCCCGTCCACCTTGATTGAGATGACGGGGCCGTAATATCCGGCCGCATAAAGCACCCCGATAAGCCGGTTGTAATCGGCTTGAGCGGCAGCCAGCAGGTCCTGCGGGGCGGCGTTGCCGTCAGCCGCGCTTTGGATGCTGAGCGACGCGGATTTCAGCCTGTCGGTGAAGCCCTCAGATGCGCCGGGCGCTGTCAGGTTGACCTCGGTGGCCAGAACGCTGCCAGCCAGATAGATCGCCAGAAAGGCGCTCAGCGAAGCACTGATGAAGGGTCTTGCGAGCACGTATGTGCCTCCATTGGCTGAGCCGGAGTATATCGCATGTTTGGGGTGAGGATAACACCTGAAGATGCGTGTTTTCTAGACGCGGGGGTTTTGCGCCGGTGGCCTCAATAGTGGGTGAAAGTCATTGTGGCACAAGGTGTTGCGGGTGGTTGTCGGTTTGGCCGTGAACTGCGGATCATCGCATGGGGCGCACACGCCGCGAATATGCATAGGTTTCGCGCCAGTGAAAGCTGAGATTTCGGCGTTGTTTTTAGGCAGGGCGAATAGCCAGAGCGGGCCCGTCCAGCAATGATTCGACTTGGTGGAATTCGGCGTCTCGCCTCCCTCTCGCTTGGGGGTAAGGGTTTATGCGGCAGGTAAGCCGCTGCTTTCAAACGATACCCCCCGTGCGGTGTCAAGATAACTAGACACTTTGCTATGATCGGGTATTTTGGTCGCAGGGCGTCGGTGCAGTATTTCCTTAGTGTTACACTCAGGATAAGATTAAGCTGCAAAGATTCGTGCCGAGATTGAGGACCGCGATGGTTTTGAGGCTAAGACAAGAGGCGTATCCAGCCCCCGACCCGGTGGCACCGGAAGGTGGGCTGACGCTGATCAATCATCTTCGGGTGATCGGACTGCGCTGCCGCGCGGCGCGCGAGGCGGCCCCTTTGGAAAGCTGTGCCCTGATCGGTGCGACCGACGATACAGCGCGGGCGCTTCATGCGGAAACGCTGATGCGTGCGCTGCCACATGCGCTGGGGCACGCGCCGGTGCTCTACCGTCCGGGCAGCGCGGCGCTTTCGTTTGACGAGGCTTGGATCATGCAGTTGGCGCGCGCTTTGGCATCAGGCGACATGCCGAGCGCCGAATTTTTGCTGCGGTCTCGTGTCCCGCTTCATGCACGCAGGAGCCTTTCTTTCTTGCTGCGCTCAGTATCCGAGCATTTTACTCTGATTTAGAATTATTCTAAAAACTACTTGGCAAGCGCGTTTGAGACCTTATGTATGGCTCAAGCCAGCCAGCCCTGTTGCCAGCCAGCACCCGAAAATCCATCATCATCGAACCTCTATAAAAGGGAGATATCACGTGACCCAGACCGCAATCTCGCTCACGCCGGACGCAACGGCAGCCATTGCCGAAGCACTCAATCAGGCTGTGGCGGAAACCGCTGTGACCACCATGCTGGCACAGAATTTTCATTGGAACGTCACGGGCATGTCCTTTGGACCGCTCCATGAGATGTTCCAGAAAATCTATGAGGACCATTTCGTCGCACAAGACGATCTGGCTGAACGGGTCAAGGCGTTGGGCGCACATGCGGATGGCACGCTGGCCGGGATGCTGAAACGCTCCAAGGTCGCCGAGCATGATGGCACGGCCACTGCCGAAGAAATGCTCGCAGCGATGCTGAAAGCCCAAGAAACGCTGGCCGCAACGCTGGCCGCTGCGGGGGCTCTGGCGTCGGAGCATGGCGATACGCTGACCGAGGATCTGTGCATTTCGCGCGGCCAGGAGCATGAGAAGCTGGCGTGGTTCATGCGCGCTCATCTGCGCTAAGCGATCCAACATCCGATGTAAAAAGGGCGGCCTCCGGTGTGGAGAGCCGCCTTTTTTATGCGTGGTGCAGAGGTCTCAGGCGAATTTGCCGCCTGCGAGCTTTTCCCAGACCGCTTTGGCCTTCTTCTTGGCTAGCTTCTTGGCATAAGCCGGGCCCCAATGCTTGTATTTGCCAAGCGCCTCTTGCTGTTGGCGCAGCATTTGCACGAACGCAATCCGGTGCTTGTCTTTCTTGACCTGCTTGAACAGCGATTTCTGCGCTTTGGTCATCGAACAACCCAGGCAATGGCCTTGGCGTTTGAACTTGCAGACGTCGATACACGGGCTGGGGATCTCAGTCATCGTCTCTCCTGGCGGCGCGTTACTTGGTCAAGATCAGCTTGCCCGCGCGGGTGATACGCAGGGTGTAGACTTGGGTGTCGAGGGTGATGTGGGCTTGGCCTTGGGGCCCGACAAGATCGCAGGCGGCATAGGCGGGCGGGCGCGGGGCTTGTTCTTTGGGTGGGGGAGTGCAGGTCGCCATGGCCGCAGCCTTTTCTTGTCGCAAAGGGTAGGTTGTTTCTATGAGACAATACTTGACGGAAACTATAAGGTTTGTCAAACGCGATAGACAAAAAGAGCGGCAGTGGATGTGTCCACGCCGCTCTTATCCTGCTTTACACAGAGTTGCCGGTCACGCGTCAGTGGTTTGAGTGATCAACGTCCTTCATCCCGTCTTTGCGGGATTCGACGTAGAAAACCACATCGACCGGGCCTGCCTCTTCAAAAATAAGGGTCGCTGGGATCGCCTCGCCTAGCTCAAGCGGATCACCACCCAGCCCCATGAACATCACATGCAGCCCGCCGGGCTCAAGGGTCACAACCGCACCTGGCGCGATCTCCACACCGTCCGGCTGGGGCAGCATCCGGGCCACGCCGTCCTGTTCTTCGGTCCGGTGCAGGGAGACACGATCAAAATCTGCCTCCACGCTCATAAGGCGGTCGGGCGTGTCGCCATTATTGGTGATGGTGAGAAAGCCGATGCCGGTTTGGGCGGTCGCGGTTGTCTCAAAGCTGTAGGGATGGCCGATCACGAGATCTGAGGCGGTAAACTCATGTGCAGCGGCGGATTGGGCGGCGATCAGCGTGGTGAAAGCCGCGATAAAGAGGGGACGCATAGGGCGCTCCTTTATGATGTGTCATTTGGAATTAGAGGGGTGAGGCCCTCTGGCATAGTCGTTGGGGGATCAGGCGGCCTTGGGCGGCGCGCGCGCCGGTGGCAGGGCCACGATGACGCCCGCAATACGCCCGCGGGGGAGGGCCATTGCACGGGCCGGGGCGAGCATCATGCCGGGTGCGCCTGGCCCGGCATAGGCCGTCTCCGGCGTGGCGTGGCATAGCGGGCAATGGCGCGGGTCTATCGCCCCACTGGCGCAGATATCGGTTTGCTCCACCACGATCCCGAGAGCGGCGGCGCTTTGGGCAACCGCGCTGGCCTCGATCCGCGCGCCTGCGGAGGCCCCAAAGGCCAAAGTCATCACCACAAGGGCAAAACCGCAGAGCGCGGCCATGAGGCGGGGGGCAAATCTCATAGGCTCAGAGTTAGATCACCGGGGCCTGCCTGCCAAGGGGGGCGTGCATCCCGGTTCAGGTGCTCAGGCTGTCGCGGATCGCGATGACGCCTGCCAGCGCGTTGAGGGTCTGCGCGTCTATGAGGTAATCGGGCCATGTGGAGAGCTTCACAGCCATGAAATCCGTCTCAAAATCGAGATAGATCAGCTGGCCGAACACACCGCGCGCCATGATATCGCCACGGCCTGCGTCATGAATCCACCACTGGTTGCGGTAGGCGCCTTTGGGTGAGGCGCCTGTATAGGGCGCGCCGAAGGCGGATGGATCGCCTTGTCGTGTGGCGTTTATCCAAGCCTCGGGCACAATGCCTTCGCCGCCCGCCAGAAGCATTGCGCCAAACCGGGCGTAATCGCGCATCGTGGCGTTGAAGCCGCCATCGGCGAGCGCGGTGCCTGCGGCGTCCACGGTGAAAAACCCGTCGCGCTCTGCGCCGATTTTCTGCCAGATGCGCGTGCTCAGAAGCTCCGCCAAGGGCGCTTGCGCTGCGCGTTCCAGCGCCCATGCGACCACGTCTGTCTCGATGGAGCGATACTGAAACGCACCGCCATGGTCGCGCTCCAAGGGCAGGGTCTGAATCACATCGCGGATGGTGGGGCGGGCCTGGCCCTCGGGGGTGGGCCGCCAGCCGCAGGCGATGTCGATCCGGGTCATGTCGGAATTGGGCAGGCCGTAATCTTCGGTGAAGCGCGCGCCCGAGCGCATGTCGAGCACTTGGCCCAGCGTGGCCCCGGCGTAGCCCGAAGTGGCAAGCTCGGGGATGAGATCGGTGATCAGGGCGGCGGGATCAATCAGCCCTTCCCCCTCCAGCGTTCCCGCCAACGCGCCCACGAGGGATTTGGCCACAGATTGCGACAGGTGCGGCGTATGCCCGGCCATGTCGTTGAAATACTGCTCGGATATGATCTTGCCTTTGTGCATGACCAAAAATCCGTCCGTATAGCTTTGCTCCAGCCAGTCGCGCACGCTCAGCGCGCCGCCATCCGCCCCGGTAAAGGGGATGCGGCCCAGCTCTTGCGCCGCGCGGGGCATCTCGGAGGGGGCCGTGTCGCCGCGCCGCACATCCGTGGTAGGAAACATCGAGCGCATGTTGAGAAATGCCCAGCGGTTCATCGGGCCAAGGTCCCATGTCATCGGGTCCGGGCGGGCACCGGGTGGGGGCGGGAAGCCCTGCATCAGGCCCAATTCGCGCGCGGTTTTGGGGGCGGCAGGTGCGGCGGGTTTGGAGCGCGTGGGCATGAAAGGGCCTTTCGGGGCTGAAGGGGGAATGTGAAAACGGCGGACCCCGATGAGGAGGCCCGCCGCCAGTGTCTCAGCCTAGCTTTGGCTTATTGCTTCAGCCGGGTCCAGATGCGGTTGTAGAGATCGGTCACTTCCTGCGCGCAGGGTTTGACGAAATCCGGTGTCGGCGCATCCGCCGGCATGACGATTTCCGGCGCGCTCAGCATCTCGGCGTCCATAAACTCTTCCGAGCCCATGATCCCGTTGGCGTAGCGTGCGAAGTTGGAGATCATCGCGGCATTCTCGGGGGCCATGATGAAGTTCACGAAGAGCTTCGCATTGTCCATGTTGGGCGCATCCTTCAGCACGGCCACATTATCCATCCAGCCGGTGAAGCCTTCCACGGGATAGGCGTATTGCAGGGTGGGGCGCTGCTCGCGGGCACGCATGGCGGCCCCGTTCCAGTTCTGGCTGAGATCCACATCGCCCGAAGTCAGCTTCTCGATTGTGGAATAATCCATCGTGCGCCAGTTTTCCTTGGCCGCGATGAGCATCTCTGTCACATCGCGCAGCTCATCGGGATTTTGATTGCACCGCTCATACCCGCGAAAGCGCAGACCGGCGTTGATCACGTCATTCATGTCGTTGAGCATGTTGATCCGGCCTTTAAGCTCTTCGGGCGGATCGAACATCAGGGCCAGCGTGTTGATATCGCCGGTGTAAACTTCGGTATCGACGGTGAACGAGGTCGTTCCCCACTGCCATGGCACCGAATAGTTCCGGCCCGGATCCCACCAGACATCAACCCATTTGGGGTCCATGTGCTTGAAATTCTCCATCTCGTTTGGCTTGATCTCGGCCAGCATGTCCAGACCGATCATGATCTGCACGGTGCTGTCGCCGGGCACGACGATATCGTAGCCGGTATTGCCTTCGCGGACCTTGGCCAGCATGGTCTCGTTGCTGTCATAGCCGTCGAGATTGACCTCGATGCCGAACTCGGCCTCGAATTTCTCGATCAGTTCGGGGTTGGTGTAGTTGCCCCAGTTATAGATGTTGAGCTCCCCCTCGGCGAGGGCCGGGCCAGCAAGGCCAAGACCCGCCGCGAGTGCGGTGGCCATTTTCAGTTTGGTTTTCGTCATTATAGTTCCTCCTTGTTGAAATGGGTCATGCGGCGGGCGCTTATTTCTTGCGCCCTACCATGAAAAATGCGGCCACGAGGATCACCGTCAGACCCAGAAGCAGGGTGGAGACGGCGTTGATCTCGGGGGTGATGCCGCGGCGGATCTGGCCGAGGATATAGATGGGCAGCGTCGTCTCGCCCGGCCCCGCGATCAGCAGCGAGATGATAACATCATCCAGCGAGACCACAAAGGCAAGCATCGCGCCCGCCACGATCCCCGGCGCCATCAACGGCAGGGTCACGCTGCGAAAGACCTGAAACGGCGTGGCATAAAGATCGGCTGCGGCCTGCTCCAGCGTGAGGTTCATATCCTCAAGCCGGGCGCGGATGGGCATATAGGCAAAGGGGATACAGAACACGGTGTGCGCCAGCATCAGGTAGCCGATGCCGCTCACTCCGGTGAGTTTCTTGATCAGGGTGAAAAAGGCGAGCGTGGCCACGGCGGTGACGATCTCGGGCACCATCAAGGGCTGATTGATGATCGCATAGGCCAGCGTCTGCCCGCGATAGGACGGTGTGCGCGTGGTGGCCAGCGCCGCCATCGTGGCGAAGATGGTGGAGAATACCGTGGCCACAGCCGCGACCTTGAGGGAAATGATCGTGGCTTCGCGGATGCCGTCATTGTCGAAGGCCTCAATATACCAGCGAAAGCTAAACTCGGTCCACAGAACCACCGAGCGGTTGTCGTTGAACGAGAAGATCACCAGCACGACGATGGGCGCATAGAGGAAAAAGAGGCAAGTATAGGCCAGAAACTCAAAGCCCGGCTGCTTGCGCAGGTCCTTCATGCGGCGCGGTTTAGCCATGCGCCCGCTCCTTGCCCGCGTAACGAACATAAATGATGAGCGAGAGCATCACGACCACCATCAGGATCAAGGCCGCCGCCGAGCCAAAGGGCCAGTTGCGCGAGCCGCCAAATTGCAACGCGATAAGGTTGCCGATCATCAGTTCCTTACCGCCGCCCAGCAGTTCGGGCGTGATAAAGGCCCCCAGACCGGGGATGAACACAAGGATGCAGCCCGCGACGATCCCCGGCTTGGCCATCGGCACGATAATGTGGCGCAGCACTTGGAACCGGGTAGCGTAGAGATCGTATGCTGCCTCAACCAGCTTGAAATCAAGCTTTTCTAACGAGGCATACAGCGGCAGCACCATGAAGGGCAGGTAGCTGTAGATCAGCCCGAGAAACACCGCGCCATCGGTGTAGAGCATGCCGAGCGGCGCGTCGATGATCCCAAGCCCCTGAAGCGAGACGTTGATGATCCCCTCATCGCGGATGATCAAAAGGATCGCGTAGGTGCGGATCAGCAGGTTGGTCCAGAAGGGCAGGGTGATCAGGAACAGCCAAAGATTGCGCTGATCCGGGGGTTTGGAGGCGATGAAATAGGCCATTGGAAAGCCAATGAGAAGCGCGCCGACCGTGGCCCCGAAGGCGAGGCCGATGGAGCGGCCATAGATGCTGAGATAGGTCGTCGAGAAGGTCAGTGTGTCATCGAAGATGTCGCGCTCAAAGAGGAATTGCACATAGGCATCGGTAGAGAATTCCCACGTCACGCCGCCAAAGTCACCGGGGCTGAGGAAGGAATAGATGAGCGTGATGGTCAGCGGAAAGAGCCCGAAAATGCCGATCACGATTATTGATGGCGACAAAAGCTGCCAGCGGCGGCGCCGCGCGCCGCCCTCAATCGCCTTGCGCGCAATGGCGAGATTGGCCGCATTGGCCTCGGCCCCGCGTTTGGGCTCTGATTGGGGTTCGGGCAGGGCGACCATCAATCGGCCAACACTTGCACGGCTGCGGGTAGCTTGATGCGCACCTCGGCGCCTTTTTCGGGCGCGTCTGCGGCGCAGCGCACGGTGATATCCTCGCCCGACGGCAGGGCCACATGCACGTTGGAGCCGACGCCGAAATAGACCACGTTGCTGACCGTGCCGCGCAGCGCGCCCTTTGTGTCAAAGCTGATGTCTTCGGGGCGGATTGCCACGCTGACCCGGCCGCTGGGGGCGGGGCCATTGGGCAATTGCGCGGGTATTTTGACACCACCCTGAAGCGTCACCTCGCTGCCGTTCGGGGCAAGATCGGCCTCCAATATGTTGATATCGCCAATGAAATCGGCCACGAAGCGGCGCGCGGGCTGGGTGTAGATCTCGCGCGGGGGGCCGACCTGAAGGATCTCACCCGCCGCCATGACCGCGATCCGGTCCGACATGGTAAGCGCCTCTTCCTGATCATGGGTCACGAAGACAAAGGTGATGCCCGTCTCGCTCTGGAGGCGCTTCAGCTCGATCTGCATCTCCTTGCGCAGCTTGAGGTCGAGTGCCGACAAGGGCTCATCGAGCAAGAGAACCTTGGGATGGGGTGCAAGTGCGCGGGCCAGCGCCACGCGCTGTTGTTGGCCGCCTGACAACTGATCGGTGCGCCGACCCGCCAGATGCTCCATCTGCACCAGCGCCAGCATCTCATTGATGGCACCATCGACCTCCGCCTTGGGCCGCCCCTGCATCTCAAGCCCGAAGCCGATATTGCGCGCCACACTCATATGCGGGAAGAGCGCATAGTTCTGAAACACTGTGTTCACGGGACGTTTGTATGGGGGCAGGTGGCCAATCTCCTGCCCGTCCAGAAGGATCGTGCCCTTGGTGGGCAGTTCAAACCCCGCGATGAGACGCAAAAGCGTGGTCTTGCCACAGCCCGAGGGGCCGAGAAGGGTGAAAAACTCGTTCTTGCGGATCGCGACGGACACGTCGCCCAAAGCGGTGACGAGGCTGTCGCCCTGCCCAAACGTCTTGGTAACACTATCGGCCAGAATCATCGTTTCAAGTGAATTTTCGCTCATGTTTTCTGCGTCCCCAAGGCGACCAGCATCCGATTTGAGCCGGGCAGAATTTGATCATAAGCAGAGGCTTGGGCTTTCGTAAACTGCTAATCTGGGTGTCGCAGGCCGGGTTGTGGCGGGTCGCCCTATTTTTTGGCGGGCGGCTTAGGGCCGATGAAAAGGTGTTTACTGAGACAGCATGATAGCTCAGTCTTCACGATATATTTTAGCGCAAAAGGAAGGGCTCCGCATGGCGCATCAGGCAGACAGAGTGATCGTCAACGGGCGGGTTTTGACCATGGACGCGAGCGCACCGCGCGCCGAGGCCGTGGCGATGGCAGGTGGCGTGATTCTTGCCGTGGGCAGCACCGCCGAGATGCGCGCCTTGGCCGGGCCGGGGGCCGACATTGTTGATGCTGGCGGCAGCACGGTTTTGCCGGGGTTCATCGACAGCCATGTGCATCTCTTCCAAGGCTCCGCCGCGCTTGAGTTTATGACCATGGACGGTGTGATGGGGTTTGAGGCCGTGCGCGACACAGTGCGGCGCTACGCAGCGGATAACCCAGACGAGCCGCTGATTGTGGGCACGGGGACAAGCTATGGTCTCATGATCGGGCGCAACCCGACCCGCGCCGATCTCGATGACATTATGCCGGACCGGCCTTTGGCGCTTCTGGCGCCCGATATCCACACGGTCTGGGCGAATACGATGGCGCTTGAGGCGGCGGGGCTTTTGCACGGCGCGCCCGTGCCCGAGGGCAGCATCATTGTGATGGGTGAGGATGGGAAGGCGACAGGTGAGTTGCTGGAGACGGGTGCGTTCGGGCCTGTCTTGCAACTCTCGCGCACCGGTGGGCGCGAGATGCTGGGCTATGTCACCGGCGCGGAGCCCGAGCCGCCCGCGACCGAGGCAGAGCGCGCCTCTGACCGCGCGCTGATCACAAAGGGGCTGAAACACGCGGCCTCTTTTGGCATCACGACGATGCATAATATGGACGGGAATTTCTATCAGCTTGAGCTTCTGAGCGAGATCGAGGCGGCGGGCGGTCTGGCATGCCGGATGGAAATCCCGATGCATCTGAAGAATTATGACCCGCTGGAGCGGATCGCGGAAGCCGATGAGATGCGCAGGCGGTATAACTCCGACACGCTCTGGTCGGGCCGGGTGAAAATGTTCATGGACGGCGTGATGGAGACGCGCACGGCGCTGATGTTGCGCGATTATCCCGACACGCCCGGTGTGATTGGCGAGGCGGTGTTTGAGCCTGAGCATTTCAACGAAGCGTGCCGCCGGATCGACGCGCTGGGCCTGCAAATTGCGGTCCATGCGATTGGCGATCTGGCCGTGCGGCGCACGCTGGATGGGTATGAGGCTGCACGCAAAGCCAACGGTGCGCGCGATAGCCGCCACCGGATCGAGCATATTGAGCTGATTGACCCCGCGGATATTCCCCGCCTCGCAGAGCTTGGAGCGGTCGCTTCAATGCAGCCGCGCCACGCGGCGTTTGGCGGCTATTTCCCGCCCTATGACCGGGATACGGTGATGTATGACGACCAGCTTCCCTATGCGTTTGCGTGGCAAAGGCTGCGCGATGCGGGCGCGCGGATGGTGTTCTCGACCGATTGGCCCGTTGTTCCCGTCGATGTGATGGGCAATGTGCAGGCCGCTGTGGCCCCTGTCGATCTGGGCGCAGGGTGGGATATTCGCGCGCAATCGCTGCTCGACACGCTGGAGAGCTATACGGCAGGCAATGCGTGGGTGGCGTTCCGCGAGGGCCGCAAGGGGCAATTGGTGGCAGGGCAGATGGCCGATGTGGTGATCATGGACCGCGATCTTGAGGCGGAAGCGCCCGAGCAATTGCATGCAGCCCGGCCCGTGATGACGATCTGCGGCGGGCGGGTAACCTATTCGGGCTGAGGGGCTTCGATGATCAGCATCAGGTTGTTGGCGGGCATTTTGCGCCATGTCGGCTTGATGAGGCCCGCCGCCTCGGCCCATGCCCCGATCTGGGCCGTGTCCTTGTAGCCGATCTCCGGGTCCGATGCGCGCAGGGATGCGTGAAAGGCGGCGTCACCTTCGGAGGTGGCACGACCATCCCGCAAGAAGGGCCCATAGAGCAAAAAGCGCCCGCCGGGCGCCAACGCACGGGCGGTCTCATGGATCACCGTCTGTGCCTCAGCCTCGGAAATCAGGTGCAACAGGTTGATCATTACGATCAGGTCCTGGCCGTAATGGTCCTTGTGCCATCCCGGTTTGGCCGCATCCAGATGCAGAGCCGGGCGCAGGTTTGGCAGCCCTGCGCGCAGGGCGTAGGCATCAATGCTGAGGCGGCGCATCGCGTCTGGCTCGGTCGGTTGCCACATGAGTTCGGGCAGGGCGGCTGCGAATTGCACCACATGCTGGCCCGTGCCGCTGGCAATCTCCAGCGCGCGTCCGCGAAGCGGCGTGATCTCCTGCATCACGGCGGTGATCACGGCGGCATTGCGCGCCGCGGCGGGTGCGTTCATGCGGCCATCCGCGCCGCTGGTGGCTTGGGAGGCATTGGGGATACGCTCGGCCAGATCACGCAGGCGGGGTGGGTCTTCCATGCCGAGCGCCACATTCTCGGCCACGCTCATCGCATTGAACAGGGAGAAATGCTGAAACACCATGGCGATGCCGGCGGCGCGTGGCGTGGCCAGGGCGAAGGGCGCGCCGGAAAGCTGCATGGTGCCGCTAGCGGCTCGCACCAGACCGTAGATTATTTTCACAAGCGTGGATTTGCCCGCGCCGTTTTCGCCTAGAAGCGCACGGACCTCGCCGGGGGTAATCTCAAGGCTCACATCCTCGTTGGCGATGACGCCGGCATAGGCCTTGCTCAGACCATTCAGGCGCAAAGGGGGTCGCTCACGCCATGCCTGCTCAAATCATGCCTCCTCAACCCGTGCCGCGCGCCCCCTTCTAGCAGAGCCCGCGTGCCACGCAAAGCCCCTCTGGTGGGGGGGCTGAGCCTGCGTTAGGCTGGCACGTATGAGCAATGATCCGCGATTCATCCACCTGCGTCTGCACACCGAGTATTCCTTGCTGGAAGGGGCGGTGCGGCTGAAGAAACTGCCGCAGATGTGCATCGATGCGGGCATGCCCGCTGTGGCCGTTACGGACACAAATAACATGTTCGCGGCCCTTGAATTCGCCGTCTCTGCGGCGGAGGCCGGGGTACAGCCGATCATGGGCTGCCAGATGGATCTCGCCTATCTCGACGCCGCCCCAGGAGAACAAGCCCGCCCCCGCGCGCCCCTTGTTTTGCTGGCGCAAAACGAGGCAGGCTATGAGAACCTGATGAAGCTTAATTCCGCGCTTTATCTGCGCGGGGACGCGCAATTGCCCCATATCACGCTGGAGGATCTGGAGGCGCATGGCGCGGGTCTCATCTGTCTCACGGGCGGGCCGGAGGGCCCGATCGGGCGGCTCCTGTACGGCGGGCAGCGCCCTGCGGCGGAGGCTTTGATGACACGGCTGGCCGCGATCTTTGGCGACAGGCTTTATGTGGAGTTGCAACGTCATCCCGGCGAGGGCGGCGCGCCTGAGGCAGAGCGCCTGACCGAGCAGGGCCATATCGAGATGGCCTATGCGATGGACCTGCCTATCGTGGCCACAAATGACGTCTATTTCCCCAAAGAAAAGATGTATGAGGCCCATGACGCCATGCTCTGCGTGGCCGATGGCGCTTATGTCGATCAATCCGCGCCGCGCCGCCGCCTCACGCCGCAGCATTACTTCAAGACACCGCGCGAGATGGTCACGCTTTTTGCCGATCTGCCCGAGGCGCTGGAGAACACGATCGAGATCGCCCGGCGCTGTGCGTTCGCGGCTTATCGCCGTGATCCGATACTGCCGAAATTTGCCGATAACGAGATTGAGGAGCTGCGCCGCCAATCCAAAGAGGGGCTGGTTGAGCGTCTCAAAGTGATCCCCCATGCGGCGAGCGTCCAGGAGTATGAAGCGCGGCTGGACTTCGAGCTTGGCATCATCGAGGGGATGGGATTTCCGGGCTATTTTCTGATCGTGGCAGACTTCATCAAATGGGCCAAGGATCGCGACATTCCGGTAGGTCCCGGTCGTGGTTCGGGCGCGGGCAGCCTTGTGGCCTATGCGCTGACGATCACCGATCTTGATCCCCTGCGTTACTCGCTCTTGTTCGAGCGTTTCCTGAACCCCGAGCGGGTCTCGATGCCCGATTTTGACATCGACTTCTGCATGGATCGCCGCGAGGAGGTGATCCAATATGTGCAGGAAAAATATGGCCGCGACCGGGTGGGGCAGATCATCACCTTTGGTGCTTTGCTCTCCAAGGCCGCCGTGCGCGACATTGGCCGGGTCTTGCAGATGCCATATGGGCAGGTGGATCGCCTCAGCAAGATGATCCCCGTCGAGGGCGTAAAGCCCGTGAGCATCGAGCAGGCGCTAGCCCAGGAGGACCGTCTGCGCGAGGAGGCCCGCAATGAGGAGGTCGTGGACCGCCTTTTGAAATACGGGATGCAGGTGGAGGGGCTTTTACGCAATGCCTCGACCCACGCCGCCGGCGTGGTGATCGGGGACCGCCCTCTGGATGCGCTTGTGCCGCTCTACCAAGATACGCGCGCGGATATGCCCGCCACGCAGTTCAACATGAAATGGGTGGAGCAGGCGGGGCTGGTGAAGTTCGACTTTCTGGGTCTCAAAACCCTCACGGTCGTGCAAAACGCGGTGGAGCAGATCCTTGCGGGGGGCGGCGCGCTGCACCTCAAGGCGGATGGGACCGAGCTTTACCAGCCGCCCGAAGGGGCCGAGAACGATATCGGTGCGATCCCTCTGGATGATGAGGCGACGTATAAGCTTTACGCCAGCGCCAAGACCGTGGCGGTGTTTCAGGTGGAAAGCTCGGGCATGATGGATGCCCTCAAGCGGATGAAGCCCAATTGCATCGAGGATATCGTGGCGCTTGTCGCACTTTACCGGCCCGGTCCGATGGAGAATATCCCGAAATATTGCGAGGTGAAGAACGGGCTGAGCGCGCGCGAGAACCTGCATCCATCTGTCGATCATATCCTCGACGAGACCCAAGGCATCATCGTCTACCAAGAGCAGGTGATGCAGATCGCGCAGGAAATGGCGGGCTACTCGCTGGGCGGTGCGGACCTTCTGCGCCGTGCGATGGGTAAGAAAATTCAGGCCGCGATGGATGCGGAGCGGCCCAAATTCCTCAAAGGTTCCGCCGAAAACGGCGTTGACAAGGACAAGGCGATGGAGGTTTGGAACCTTCTGGATAAGTTCGCCAATTACGGCTTCAACAAATCCCACGCGGCGGCCTATGCGGTGGTCAGCTACCAGACCGCATGGCTGAAAACCAATCACCCGGTGGAGTTCATGGCCGGTGTGATGAATTGCGATATCCACCTCACGGATAAGCTGGCGGTGTATTTCGAGGAAGTGAAAAAGGGGCTGGAGCTGCCCTATGCGCCGCCTTGCGTGAACCGCTCGGAGGCCACATTTGTGGTCCGCGATGGCACGCTGCATTACGCGCTGGGCGGGCTCAAAAATGTTGGCGTGGAGGCGATGAAGCTGATCTGCGAAGGGCGGCGGATCGAAGGGGTCGAGAAGCCTTTTGCCACGGTCTTTGACTTTGCCCGGCGGGTTGACCTCAAACGGATTGGCAAGCGGCCCTTGGAGATGCTTGCCCGCGCCGGGGCGTTTGATCAGTTGGACCGAAACCGGCGGCGGATGTTCGAGAGTGTCGAGGCGCTCACGAATTACTCGGCGGCGATCCATGATCAGAAAAGCTCGGCTCAGGTTTCGCTCTTTGGGGAGGCGGGCGACGATCTGCCCGAGCCGCGCCTGAGCGGGGCCGAGGATTGGCTGCCCGCCGAGCGGCTGACAGAGGAGTTCAAGGCGGTGGGATTCTATCTGTCTGGCCATCCTCTGGACGATTACATGGCGATCCTGAAGCGCAAAGAAATCAAGACGCTGGACGAGGTGATGGTGCAGGCCGCGCGCGCGCCCGCTGTGGTCAAGATGGCCGGGGTCGTGGCCGGGCGGCAGGAGCGTAAATCAGCGCGCGGCAACCGCTTTGCCTTTGTGCAGCTGAGCGACACGACGGGCGGCTATGAGGTTACGATGTTTTCCGAGACGCTGGAGAAATCGCGGCCCCATCTGGAAACGGGCGCGCAGCTTGTCATAACCGTCGAGGCGACGATGGAGGCCGAGCAGCTCAAGCTTCTGGCCCGTGCGGTCGCACCGATTGATGGGATCGTGGCGGATGCAGGCGCGATGGGTCTGCGGATATATATCGAGGCGCCGGATGTCCTCAGCGCCGTGGCCAACGTGCTGGAAGGCGCGCGCGGCGCGTCCAAAGCCCGGCCCGGCCCGGTGCAGTTTTGCCTCAGCGGGCCGGATTTGCCGGGTGAGGTGGAGCTGTCGGCGGGGCGGGATTTTCCGGTCAATCCGCAGATCAAGGGCGCGATCAAGAGCCTTGAGGGCGTGATCGATGTCGAGGACCTTTAACGCGGCTCAGTAATGCGGCGGGCGCTCATTGCCCAAAGTGACCTGACCGCCCATGGCGCTTTCGCGCTCGGCCTCGCGGCTGATCAGCATCTCGGTGCGGCGGGTGAGGCGGTCGATCTCGCTCTGTTGGCGCGCGACCACGTCCGAGAGATCATCGACGCTGCGCATCAGGTGGGCGATTTTTTCTTCGAGATGTTCCATGAGAGCGAGGTAGGCTTTGGGGCGTTCCGCGTCAATCCCTCGCGCCGGGGCCTGTGCAGCGCGGGCCGAAGTTTGAGTATTTGGGCAAAGAAGAAGGGCAGGGCGCGCGCTTGCCCCGGCAGGGTGCATCCGGTAGACCGCGCGGCAAACGTGCACGGAAGGTGTGATCAGATGGCCAAGCCTAAAAAGACCCCTCGCCCCAAGGCCGAAACGCCCAAAGGCTTCCGCGATTATTTCGGGGCCGATGTGGTCGAGCGGGCGCGGATGCTGGAGGCGATTGCGCAGGTCTATCACCGCTATGGGTTTGATGCGCTGGACAGTTCCGCCGTTGAGACGGTGGAGGCGCTGGGGAAGTTCTTGCCCGATGTGGACCGGCCCAATGAGGGGGTGTTTGCGTGGCAGGAGGAGGGTGGTGGCGACAAGGCCGGCGATTGGCTGGCGCTGCGCTATGATCTGACGGCGCCGCTGGCGCGGGTTTATGCGCAGCACCGCAATGATTTACCGACGCCTTATCGGCGCTATGCGATGGGGCCTGTCTGGCGCAACGAGAAGCCGGGGCCGGGTCGGTTCCGGCAGTTTTATCAATGCGATGCGGATACGGTTGGCGCGGCAAGCGTGGCGGCGGATGCAGAGATTTGCGCGATGCTGTCTGATTGTCTGGAGACGGTGGGGATTGCGCGCGGCGACTATGTTGTGCGGGTGAATAATCGGAAAGTGTTGAATGGGGTTTTGGAAGCCACAGGTCTTACGGATGGTGCAGAGCGCGATGCGGTTTTGCGCACGATCGACAAGTTTGACAAGGTTGGTGCCGCTGGTGTTGCAGAGCTTTTGGGCAAGGGGCGGCTTGATGCGTCTGGTGCCTATATCGACGGGATCGGTCTGAGCGAGGAGCAGGCAGGGCCGGTGCTCGCGTTTTTGACCTCAAAGGGTGCGGATGCGCGCGAGACGCTGGCCAATCTGCGTGCGGCTGTGGCGGGATCGGCGGCGGGGCTTGAGGGCGTCGCCGAGCTTGAGGAGATCGCGGAGCTTTTGGCGGCGCAGGGTTATGGCCCCGACCGTATCATCATTGACCCATCCGTGGTGCGGGGCCTTGGCTATTATACCGGGCCTGTCTTCGAGGCGGAGCTGACTTTTGATATTCTCGACGAGAAGGGCCGCAAACGGCAGTTTGGCAGCGTGGCAGGCGGCGGGCGGTATGATGATCTGGTCAAACGCTTCACCGGTCAGGCGGTGCCGGCCACGGGGGTGAGCATTGGCGTGGATCGTCTTTTGGCCGCTCTGCGCGCGCAGGGGCAGGCCGGTGCACCGTCTGCGGGTCCTGTGGTTGTGACCGTGATGGACCGGGGCCGGATGGCGGCCTATCAGAGCATGGTGGGCGAATTGCGCAGCGCGGGCATCCGGGCGGAAGTGTATCTCGGCAATCCCAAAGCGTTCGGTAATCAGTTGAAATACGCCGATAAGCGCGGCAGCCCGATTGCCGTGATCGAGGGCGAGGACGAGGCGGCGCGCGGCGTGGTGCAGGTGAAAGACCTCATCCTCGGGGCGCAGATCGCCCAGAGCGCCACCCTTGAGGAGTGGAAAGAGCGGCCCAGCCAGTTTGAGGTGCCGCGCGATCAATTGGTCGCGAAGGTGCTTGAGATTTTGGAAAGCCAGCGGTGATGCGGGCCGAGGTCAGAGCAGAGGCGGCGCGCCTGCGGGACCTTTTTGAGGCGGCGGGGGCGGCTGTGGTCGAGACGGGTATCTTGCAGCCCGCGGCCACGCTTTTGGACCTTTATGGCGAGGATATGCGCGCGCGCGCCTATGTGACCTCGGACCCGCTGAAGGGGGAGCAGATGCTGCGCCCGGATTTCACCGTGCCTGTGGTCGAGATGCATATGGCCGAGGGTGCGGAGCCCGCGCGCTATACCTATGCGGGCGAAGTGTTTCGCCGCCAGGAAGAGGATGCGGCGCGCGCCTCGGAATACATGCAGGTGGGGTATGAGGTGTTTGAGCGGGGGGCTGCTGCGGCTTGCGATGCGGAGGTTTTCGCACTCATTCACGATATTCTGTTGCCATTGGAGCTGCGGGCCGCCACCGGCGACATCGGCATTCTGCGCGCCGCCGTCGAGGGGCTAAGCACAAGCGATGCGCGCAAGGCAGCGCTCCGGCGGCATTTGTGGCGGCCCCGGCGGTTTCGCCAGTTGCTTGAGCGGTTTGCGGGGCGCGTCGCTGTGCCCGCTTCGCGGGCGGCCCTTCTGGCGGCGGATGATCCGATGGCGGGTGCGGGGCCCATGATCGGGTTGCGCGGGGCGGCGGAGATTGCGGCGCGGATCGAGGTGCTGCGCGCGGATGCGGTAACACCGCCGCTGGCTGAGGGGGAGGTGGCGCTTCTCGATGCGATCTTGGCCGTGCGCGAGACGGCCCCCAACGCGCTGGCGCGGCTTCATGATATCGCCGTGGACATGCCCGCGATCGCCGAGGCGGTGGCCGGGGTCGAGGCGCGGCTTGAGGCGCTGGCGGCGCGGGGGATCAATGTGGACACGCTGCCCTTTGAGGCGTCCTACGGGCGCACGCAGATGGAATATTATGACGGGTTCGTCTTTGGATTTACCTGCGAGGCACGGCCCGATCTGCCGCCTGTCGCCACGGGCGGGCGTTATGACGCGCTGACCCGGCAATTGGGGCGCGGGCGCGAGATCCCGGCAGTGGGCGGTGTGATCCGTCCGGGGCTGGTATGCGCGCTGCGCGGGCAGGGGGCAGAGGCATGAGTATCCGGCTGGGTGTGCCCTCCAAAGGGCGGTTGATGGAGAAAACCTTTGAGTGGTTCGGCGCGCGCGGCGTGGGCCTTGGGCGCAGCGGGTCGGACCGGGAATATGCGGGCGAGGTGACAGGGATCGACGGCGTTGAGCTGATCCTGCTCTCGGCCGGGGAGATTCCGCGCGAGCTTGCTGCCGGGCACATTCATCTGGGCGTGACGGGCACGGATCTGGTGCGCGAAAAGCTCAGCGTCTGGTCTGAGCGGGTTGAGGTGATGGCGGAGCTTGGCTTTGGCCATGCCGATCTGGTGCTGGCGGTGCCGAATGCATGGGTCGATGTGGGCACGCTGGATGATCTTGACGCAGTGGCGGCTGCGTTTCGCGCGCGGCACGGGATGCGGCTGAGGATTGCGACGAAATATCACCGGCTGGTGCGGGAATTCCTGCGCGAGGCGGGCGTGGCGGATTACGTGCTGATCGACAGCCAAGGCGCCACGGAAGGCACGGTCAAGAACGAGACCGCCGAGGCCGTAGCCGATATCACGTCGAGCGGGGACACCCTGCGCGCCAATCACCTCAAGCTTTTGGACGATGGGCTTATCCTGCGCAGTCAGGCCACGCTTTTCCGCGCGCGTCAGGCGGATATGACCGATGCGGAGCGCGCCGTGATGTCAGCCCTTCTGGAGCGGTTGCGCGTCGATTGAGGCGCAACCCCGCTTGCCGGAGCTTGAAGATGCGGTCTAGGCGCTGCCCCAAGAGCCGGTGCTTGGTGTGACGCTCGATCCCATCGCGTTAGCGCGGTGTCTGGAGAAGGCCCCTACCCCTCGGCCGGAACCGGGGGTAGGGGGGTCGTTTTCGCAAGCTCATCAGTTGAGCGTTCCGCGCAGTTCGCCTCAGTTGAGTGCCTCAAGTTTAAGGCGAAACACTTTAGGCATAAGGTATATGCTTTAGAAGCGGAACGTTGCGCGGGCCTGGACGGTGGTTGCTTCAACGTCCAAGGTCGAGTTGTTGAAGTTGTCAAACTCGTGGTAGAGAACTTCGGCGCCGAGCGAGATGTTCTGGGCAACCAGATGCTCGTAGCCAGCGCCGACGAAGTAGCCATCGTCGCTACCCAGCGAGTTGGTGTCGGCTTGGGCGTAACCACCCGTCCCGTAGAGCAGACCGTTGCCGATCTTGTAGCCGCCGCGCAGCTTCAAGCGCCAGACGCTGTCGAGGTCCGTGGTCGCGTTGAGGCTGACGTCGGTCCAGTCGTAATCAGCACCAGCACCGATGACCCATTGACCGAAGTCATAGTCGTAACCAACGGTAAGGCCGCCGATGACGCCGTCGCCATCAACACCCGCGACGTTGGTATCAACAGTGGCATAGCCAAGCTGACCACCTGCGTAGAAGCCGGTCCAGTCAGGGCTGGTGGGGGCTGGGGGTACAGCGACGGGCGCCAGCGCGGGCTCCATCACGGGCTCCGCTTTGGAACCTGCAAGGGCGGGACCGGCGGCAATCATGGCTGCCGCGGCAATGGCGAATGTCGTTTTCATAGTGATATCCTCTCATAATCTGCTCAGGGCGACCTCTTTGCCGCCTCATGCTTCCTATTTTGTTTCTTGAGCGAAAAGGGCAAGGGGGGAGTGGGTCTCGGCGGATCAACTCAATGTGAGTGATCATGCGCGGGTTTTTGCCAGATAAGCATTCGGCTCAGCGAGTTGCTGCCGGATGGCGTAAATTATCGTTTTTTATCATGAGGCTGATTTTTGGGCCATGCGTCTGAGCGGGCCGGCAGTTTCTTGCTGGTGTTGCTGCAAGGAACCGCCTGTGTGTCTGTCACAGAACACCGATATCCGAAAGTGCCGCAGACAGGCCGGGCGGTAAAGCGTCTTCGGCCTCTCGCCCCTTGGCCAGATCGAGCGGCGCATCAGCCCCTTTGAGATAGCGCCACCCCTGAAACGGGCGTTTGAGCGCAGCGCTGGTACGGATCAGCTCCGGCTCCAGCACGATGGCGCAGCGGCGGATACCGTCTGAGCCGATAACTTCGTCCAGCCGGATGATCTTCTGGCGACACTGGATCACGCCTTGGATGACCCAAAACACCGAGCCACCGCCCGAAAGCAGCTCGTCCTCCCGGCGCGGCCACATCCGTGTGACGTGGCGGGGATGTCCGTCGGCCCCTTTGGCGCGCGGATTTGCGTGCCACGCGGCCAGATCCTCGACGCTTTGGGTGCCGACGCTGAGCTTGATGATGTTGAGGGGCGCTGTCATGTGCCAAGCCTCAGGGGATTCGCGCCCAAGCGCAATGGGGTGTGGCAGTATCGGTGTGCCGTATATCGGGGTAAGACGCTGGGCCGCGCCGCGTTTTGTCCGGCCTGGCGCGTCTGGAAATTCTTGACCTCGGCGCCGCCTCAGCATAGTGTGAACGCTCCCCGAACATGCCCTCGGATGCTGTGCCATGACACGTTTTTCTGCCCCGATTGCTGAACAAATCTGGAATATGAAGTATCGCTTCACACCTGCCGAGGGGCAGGGGGATGCGACGCTGGAGGATAGCTGGCGGCGGATTGCGCGGGCCTTGGCCGTGGTTGAGGAGGAGCCTGAGGTCTGGGAAGAGCGGTTTTACGAGGCTTTGGAAGATTTCAAGTTTCTGCCTGCAGGCCGGATCACCGCCGGGGCGGGCACCGGGCGCAAGGTCACGCTCTTTAATTGCTTCGTTATGGGGACCGTGCCGGACGATATGGGCGGCATTTTCGACGGGTTGCGCGAGGCGGCCCTGACCATGCAGCAGGGCGGCGGCATCGGCTATGATTTCTCCACCATCCGCCCCAAGGGCGCAGATGTGAAAGGCGTGGGGGCGGACGCCTCGGGGCCGCTCAGCTTCATGGATGTGTGGGACGCGATGTGCCGCACAATCATGTCCGCAGGCGCACGGCGCGGCGCGATGATGGCCACGATGCGCTGTGATCATCCGGATGTGGAGGCGTTCATCGCCGCCAAATCCGATGCGGCGCGGCTTCGGAACTTCAACCTCAGCGTCCTGATCACCGATCCTTTCATGGACGCGGTGAAGGCCGACGGCCCTTGGGAGCTTGTGTTTGACGGCAAGGTCTACCGCACATTGCAGGCGCGCGATCTTTGGAACCGCATCATGCAAGCGACCTATGATTATGCCGAGCCAGGCGTGATTTTCATCGACCGGATCAATGCGGCCAACAACCTGAATTACTGCGAGACGATTGCCGCCACCAACCCGTGCGGCGAGCAGCCTTTGCCCCCCTATGGCGCGTGTTTGCTGGGCTCGATCAACATGGCGAAGCTGGTGCGGGACGCATTTGAAGCTGATGCCGCTATGGATGAGGCTGCGCTCAATGATCTCGTCGCCGTGGCCGTGCGGATGATGGATAATGTGGTCGACGCGAGCCAGTTCCCCTTGCCAGAGCAGGCGCGCGAGGCGAAGGCGAAGCGCCGGATCGGGCTGGGGGTCACGGGGCTGGCCGACGCGCTTTTGATGGTCGGTCTGCGCTATGGCTCGGAAGAGGCGGCGGCGCAGACGGAGGCGTGGCTGCGCGCGATTGCGCGGGCGGCCTATCTCGCGTCCGTGGATCTGGCCCGCGAAAAAGGCACGTTCCCGTTATTCGACGCCGAAGGCTACCTCTGCAGTGGCACGATGCAGATGATGGACGAAGATGTGCGCGCTGCCGTGGCCGTGCATGGCATCCGCAACGCTTTGCTCACGTCAATCGCGCCCACTGGCACGATCAGCCTTTATGCGGGCAATGTGAGCAGCGGGATTGAGCCGGTCTTTGCCTATTCCTACACCCGCAAAGTGCTCCAGAAGGATGGCAGCCGCACCGAGGAAGAGGTCGTGGATTACGCCGTGGCCCTCTGGCGTGAAAAGTTCGGCGACGCACCCCTGCCGGAGTATTTCGTGAATGCCCAGACGCTGCCGCCCGCCGATCATGTGCGGATGCAGGCGGCGGCGCAAAAATGGGTCGACAGCTCGATCTCTAAGACGATCAACTGCCCCGAGGACATCTCCTTTGAGGCCTTCAAAGAGGTCTATATGCAGGCATGGGATCTGGGCTGCAAAGGCTGCACCACATACCGGCCCAATGACGTGACCGGTAGCGTGCTGAGCGTCTCCGAGAGCGCCGATGTTGCCCCCGGCGAGGCCCCGGCACAGGTGCGCGATTACCAACATGAGGGGGCTGAGGTCGTCTATATGTCCGAGCCGCTGGACCGCCCTGAAACGCTGGAGGGGCAGACCTACAAGCTGAAATGGCCCGACAGCAATCATGCGATCTACATCACCGTCAATGACGTGATCCTTGGCGGGCGGCGCAGGCCGTTTGAGGTGTTCATCAACTCCAAGAACATGGAGCATTTCGCGTGGACTGTGGCGCTCACCCGGATGATCTCGGCGGTGTTCCGCAGGGGCGGCGATGTGAGTTTTGTCGTGGAGGAATTGAAGGCCGTGTTCGATCCGCGCGGGGGCGCGTGGATGAAGGGCAAATACGTGCCGTCCATTCTGGCGGCCATTGGCGGCATCCTGGAGCAGCACATGGTGCGCACCGGATTTCTCGCGGGCGAGGGGATGGGCCTCAAGGTCGATCCGCAGGCCGAAGTCGTTAACCTTGGTGGTGGGCTCGGCCCCGCATGCCCGTCTTGCGGAGATTACGGCATGCGCATGATCGAGGGCTGCATGACCTGCGCCAGCTGTGGGTACTCCAAATGCGGGTGATGCGCTGGTGGGCCCTCGCGCTCGCATTAAGCGGCGGGCCTGTCGCGGCGCAGATGATGGACGGCCACGGCCCGGACGCTTGGGCCGTGACAGGGGTGGCTGCCGACGATCGGCTGAACCTGCGCGCAGGTCCGGGCACGCAATATGCGCAGCTTGGTAGCCTCGGGCCCGATGCGCGCGGCATTGAGATGATGGTCTGCGTGCCAACGCTCAACTTTGAGCAGTTTCAGACGCTTGAGGCGGAAGGGCATGTGTTTCAGCCGCGCTGGTGCCTTGTGCGTCTTGAGGGTGAGAGCGGCTGGGCGCGGGCACGCTACTTGCGCGAAGACGGCTGAGCCGGGGCGAGCGTAAGCTCCATCAGAGGCAGGCTGCGCCCCCGGATCGACGCAGACGGCACCCGGCCCACGCATATCGCGCCCATTTTTGCGTAGAACCCTTCGGCGAACGGGTCTGCATCAAGGCGAATGCGTGTCGCCCCGCGCCGTTTGGCCTCGTTGATAGCCCAGTTCATCAGCATTTTCCCGACGCCATGCCCCATCGCCTCGGGCGCTACGAAAAGACTGTGCAATTCGCAGCTTTCCGCGCCCGCCTCTGGCCCGCTCAACCCACAGAGACCGATCAGAACGCCGCTCTGCTCGGCCACCTGATAGGCGGAGTTGCGCAGATCAGCGGCGGTCACGGTCAGCTCTTCGCGGCAGGCCTCCATGAATGTGGCGTCATAGCCCCAATGCGCCTTGGCGCGGAGCGAGATATCGGTGAGCGTGGCCAAATCTTCGGGCCGCGCAGGGCGCAGGGTTGTGGCGCGCGCGGTCACGGCCCGGAGACCAGCACCGCCTCGACCCGGCGGTTCGCCTCGCGGCCTTGTGCCGTCATGTTCGTCGCAATAGGTGCCAGATAGGCCATGCCGCGCGCCTCGATCTGGGTGCTCGGGACGCCGTATGTCTCGCGCAGGCGGGCTGCGACCAGCTCGGCCCGGCGCAGCGACAGCGCCGCGTTGGTATCAAAGCCGCCTGTGATATCCGTGTGGCCGACAAGGGCGATGCGGCGGGTCTCATCCTCCAGAAGATACGCCCCAAGTGCGGTAAGCGACGGGAACGGCCCATCCCCCAGCTGCGCGTCCCCGGTGCCAAAATCGAGATCACCAAGAATGACGCGGCCTGCGCTTTGCAGGGCAGCGGGCAGATCCTCGGGGGTGGGTCGTGCGGGACCCATGCCACCTGCAACAGGGGCCTCTGCGGGACGCGCGCCGGTCACCACCGAGAGCGCCGCCGCACCGTTTGGCGCGACGTGGATCAGTTGCACATAGGCCGTGTTGGTCGAGAGGCTGATCAGAAGGGTGATGTATTCAGGGCCGCTTGCGCCCACCCTGCGGGCTGATAGAAACCGATAGTCGAAAAGATCGACGAACATATCCGGCGCGGGCAGCACCGGCGTTGCGAAGCGGAAATCAAATCCGCCACAGCCCTGACCATTGCAGCGCAAAAGCGTCTCATACCCCTCTGCATCCAGCTGGGCGGCGAGAGGGGCCATGACCTGAAGCGTGGTCAGCCCACTCGCCTCGATCCGCCACGCTTGCGTGACGACGCGGCCCGTCACCTCCAGCGTGGGCAGCACGCCCTCGGCCCATGGCGCGACGGGCAGGGGGTAGGTGCCGGGAGCCTCCACATCTTCGCGCGAGAGCGTGCCATTGCCGGGCAGCGCCAGATCGAGGGCTGCGGCGGGTAGGGCCGTGACCGCAAGGAGGAGCGCGAGCGCCCTAGCGTGCCTGCGCATGGTAATCCTCGTTGGGGCGCATCCCCGTGGCGCTGGCCACGCGGTTGGACATGTTGAAAAACCCGGTGACATTGGCAATGTCCCAGATGTCGTGGTCGGTGAAGCCCGCATCGCGCAGCGCCTGCCGGTCGCCTTCGGTGATGCGCGCGCTGGCCTCTGTGACCTTCTCGGCGAAGGTGAGCATGGCGATGTGGCGCGGCTCCAAATCGGCGGCGCGCCAGTTCATCACCATGGCCTCGCCCAATGCCGGATCACCGGAAAGCTGCCTGACGGCGGCGCCGTGGGCGACCTGACAATACCAACAGCGGTTCATGGAACTCACCACGACCGCGATCATCTCGCGCTCCAGCTTGCTGAGCCCGCTGCCCGCCAGCATCAGCTCATTGTAGAGCGCGGTGAAGGCGTCAAGCTTTTCAATACTGAACGCATGGGCGCGCAAAACGTTGGGGACCATGCCGAGCTTGTCTTGGCAGATGTCGAAATATTTCTGCGTGCCCTCGGGCAGGGGATCGACTTGAGGCAGGTCGAGGGCGGTCGGGTGTTCGGTCATGTCACGGGCTCCTGAGGCAGGTGGCGGTAATGGTAGCGCGCGGCGAGGGTCATCCCCAGCTCTGCATAGAGCGCGTTGGCGGCTGTGTTCGCCTCGGTGCAGATGACGGCGAGCGTGCCTGCCCCTTGCGCTTTGGCCCAGAGAGCGGCCTCTTGCATCATATATCGCCCGAGGCTGCGGCGGCGGTTTTGCGGCAGCACTTCGATGGCGTGGACCATCGCAATGCCCTCGTGGAGGGCCACATATCCTGTCCCTGCGGGCCGGTCGCCGTCGCGGCCCAGAATGGCGGTCTTGGCGCAGGTGCTGCGGCTCATGACGTCAAGGCGCGCGGCGTCGATGCCGCCGCTGGCCCAGATCTCGCGCTGAATCTCAAGCGGAGGCCAGATGTGGAATGTCGCGGTGCGCGGTGGAGCGGGGCTGGTTAATGCCCCTGTGGGCACGATGTAGATTTTGACAGGGTCGATTACTGCATAGCCTGCCTCCGCCAGGCTTGCGTCGAGTGCATCCTCGCCCGCGCGGATCATGAAGAGCGGGGCTTGGCCCATTGCGCGCATCGCGTCCTCTGCGGCCATGCGCTTCTGCGCCCCTGCGGCCGCCCTCGCCGTGGCCGCGCTCACGCGTTTGCCGCCGCCTGCGCCCTGGCGCAACGTGAAGGGGCCGCAGACATGGGTGCTGGCGGGGGGCCATGTGGCCTCAACCACGGCGTAAAGTGTCTCGGGTGTGATGCGTGGCACGCTCATGCGAAGAGCCTCGCGAGGGCGACCATCGCCGCATCTATCTGCGCGCCGTCCTGACCCCGCACGACTATATTGGCGCCATATGCTCCGTGGCGCTGAAACGGGTAGGAGCCGAAGCTAAGTTCGGGATAGCGCGCCGCCAGATCGCCCAAAGGCCCCGCGATATCACCCTCGCCGCGCTGCACCTCCAGCGATTGTGACAGCACTGGCGCGCCGCCCGTGAGGCTGGGCAGAAGGCCCGCCAGCATCGCCTCGAAAATCTTGGGCACACCGGCCATGACATGCACATTGCCAAGGGTGAAACCGGGGGCCGCGCTGACCGGATTGTCGATGAGTATGGCGCCCTCTGGGATGCGCGCCATACGCAGGCGGGCGGCGTTAAGCTCAATCCCCGCGCGGTCGTAATGCGCGGCAAGGATGGCGCGGGCGTCGTCGCGTATGTCAATGCGGGCCCCCATGGCGGCGGCCACATTATCGGCGGTGATATCATCATGGGTGGGGCCAATGCCGCCGGAGGTAAAGACGTGGGTGAAGCCCGCACTCAGCGCCTTGGCGGCGGTCTGGATCGCCACGGGATCGTCGCTGACCACGCGCACCTCGCACAGATCAATCCCCGCGGTCGTCAGGGCATTGGCCAGATGGTGCATATTCGCATCGCGGGTGCGCCCCGACAGTATCTCATCCCCGATCACAAGCATGGCGGCTGTAGGGTTCGGCATGGGACGCGCTCCTTGAATGGTCTGCCTGCCCGGTATAGGCCTGCGCCCATGCGGTTTCAAACCCCTCTTATGCGGGCGCGGCTGGTGCGGCGCTATAAACGCTTTCTGGCCGATATCGTGCTGGAGGACGGGCGCGAGGTTGTGGCCCATTGCGCCAACCCCGGTGCGATGACGGGGCTGGCCCAGCCCGGTGCCGCGATCTGGGTGGAGCCGAATGACGACCCCAAGAAAAAGCTGAAATACGGCTGGCGGCTGACCGAGCTTGAGGCGGGGCATATGGCTTGCGTGGACACGGGGGCCGCGAACCGGCTGGTACGCGCAGCACTTGAGCATGGGCTTGAGGGGTTCGAAGGTTATGACCAGATCCTGCCCGAACAGAAATACGGCGAGGCCAGCCGCATTGACTTTCTTCTGCGCGGTGCCGGGCGCGTGGACGCCTATGTCGAAGTGAAATCCGTGACCCTGTCACGCCGCACTGGGTTGGCAGAATTCCCCGATACGGTGACCGCACGCGGCGCACGGCATTTGCACGAGTTGGCCCATGTGGCGCGGACAGGGGCGCGGGCCGTGCTGCTTTACGTGGTGCAACGCTCCGATTGCACTCATATGAGTGTGGCGGGCGATATTGATCCCGCCTACGCCGCAGCTATGGACGCGGCACGCGTGGCAGGGATGGAAATCATGGCGCTGGGCGCGCACCCGACCCCGGATGGCATCACGCTGACGGAGCTTCTGCCGCTCCTGTGAAGGATGTGCCGTAATTGGCCGCGCAACACTGGCCCTTTTGCGGAAATTCCCCTACATACGCGCCATAGCTAAAACGCATGAGGCCCACCTTGAAAAAAGAGCACCGCGGACGCGTGACACGGGACGGGATTCGCATCTATTCGGATGCGGATTTCGCAGGCATGCACAAGGCAGGCGCCCTCGCCGCTGCGATTCTCGATAGGGTAGCGCCCGAGGTACAAGTGGGCCAAAGCACGGCAGCTCTGGACGCGATGATCGAAGCGATGGTGGATGAGGCTGGTGCCACTTCCGCCACGATCGGCTACAAGGGCTACAAACACGCCAGCTGCATCAGCGTGAACCACGTGGTCTGCCACGGCATCCCCGGCGAGAAGCTCTTGAAGGATGGTGATATTCTCAACATCGACGTGACGGTGATTGTGGACGGCTGGTTCGGCGATACCAGTCGCATGTATGTGGCAGGCAAATTGCCCCGCAGGGCCGAGCGGCTGATCGAAGTCACACATGACGCGCTGATGAAGGGGATCGAGGCGGTGCGCCCCGGCAACACATTTGGCGATATCGGCGCGGCGATCCAAACCTATGTCGAGGCGCAGCGCATGTCGGTCGTGCGTGATTTTTGCGGGCATGGGCTGGGTCTCGTCTTTCACGCGCCGCCCAATGTGCTGCACTATGGCCGCGCGGGCACGGGGCCAAAGCTTGAAGAAGGCATGTTCTTTACGATTGAGCCAATGGTTAATTTGGGCCGGCCCGAAACCAAGGTACTCGCTGATGACTGGACCGCGGTGACGCGCGACAAATCCCTCTCGGCGCAGTTCGAGCACTCAGTCGGCGTGACGTCGGATGGGGTGGATATTTTCACCCTGTCGCCCGGCGGACTTTTCCACCCAACCTATTCTGCGTGATCTTTCAGGCTTTCTTCTTTGCATAAATACTCAATGCTGGGCCACGCTTAAGGCGCCTCCGGCGGGAGTATTTGGACTAAGAAGAAGCTTTGGGGGCTAAAGGCGGGCCGCGATTGCGGCTGCGGCGGCGGCGCCTGAGCTCCACGCCCATTGGAAGTTGTAGCCGCCGAGCCAGCCTGTGACATCCGCCGCCTCTCCGATGATGAAGAGGCCGGACTGGTGGCGGCTTTCCATGGTTTTGGATGATAGCCCATCGGTGTCCACGCCACCCATCGTAACTTCCGCTGTGCGGTAGCCTTCGGTGCCGCCGGGGGTGAGCTGCCAGTGGCGCAGGCCCTCTGTCAGCGCGGTCAGGGCCGCGTCGGATTGATCGGCGAGTTTGCTGGTCAATGAGAGGTTCAGCTCCGCCTCCAGCACCGGCACGAGGCGGGCGGGGAGGTGGCGGCCAAGCTCGGTGTTGATTTGGTGGCGACCCGATCGGCTGCGTTGCGCGCGCATGGCCTCCATCAGAGTGCCCTTGGGGTCGAGATCGACGCTGATCGGCGCGCCTTCTTGCCAGTAGGAGGAGATTTGCAGCATCGCGGGGCCGGAAAGCCCGCGATGGGTGAAGAGAAGATTTTCTTCGAACTCTGTGCCACCGGCGCTGGCGCGCACGGGAACGGAGAGGCCGGAGAGGGCCGCGAAGCGGCCTTCGGGGAAGGTAAAGGGCACAAGGCCCGCGCGGGTGGGTGTGAGCGTGTGGCCGAATTGTTGCGCGATGTCGTAGGCCAGCCCGGTCGCGCCCATTTTCGGGATGGATTTGCCGCCTGTGGCGAGCACGAGGTGACGCGCGGTGACAGGGCGTTGTGCGCCTTCTTTCTCCAGCGTGGCTTGGAAGTGGGTGCCGTCATGGCTGAGGTCTTTGAGCGACGTTTGCAGCCAGAGTGCTGCGCCTGCGCGCGTCATCTCGGCGCGCAGCATCGTGATGATGTCCTTGGCAGAGGTGTCGCAGAAGAGCTGTCCCAGTGTTTTCTCGTGCCAAGCGATACGGTGCTGATCCACGAGGGCTATAAAGTCCCACTGGGTATAGCGGCTGAGCGCGGATTTGCAGAAATGTGGGTTTTGCGACAGGAAATTTTCGGGCGCTGCATGCATGTTGGTGAAGTTGCAACGCCCACCGCCGGAGATGCGGATTTTCTCGCCCGGCGCGCGGGCGTGGTCAATCACAAGGCTGCGGCCTTTGCCGCGTGCCGCGCACATCATACCCGCCGCCCCGGCGCCCAATATCAGCGTATCCACATCCATGCAGGCGGCGTGCCTGATTGCGGGGGCTGGGTCAAGGGACGCCTCACCTGCGCAGATGGCCGGGTGCTGTGGCGGGGCACCGCTTTATGCAGTTGGCTCTGCAAGTCACACCACAAGCTTTTGCGCCCTTCCCTAAAAGGCGCGGTGCTGTTAAACTAAAAGCATAGATCCCGAAAAGGGGCGTGTTCAGAGGCAATAATCGGCGTGGTGTCATGACAGAGATGGTCTATGGGTCGGTCCCGGTGCGGGAAGTTGAGCCCGTTCTTCCCAAGTGGTGGCGGACAATCGACAAATGGTCGATATCTTGCGTGTTTGTTCTTTTTGGGATCGGGCTTTTGCTTGGTTTTGCGGCGTCGCCGCCCTTGGCCGAAAAGAACGGCTTTGATCACTTTCATTATGTGCAGCGGCAGATGTTTTTCGGCGGCCTTGCGATGACGGCGATGGTGTTGACGTCGATGATGACGCCGCTTCTGGTACGCCGTCTGGCGGTGATCGGGTTTTTGATCTCGCTTGTGGCTTTGATGCTGTTGCCGGTGTTGGGTACTGATTTTGGCAAAGGGGCAACGCGGTGGTATTCGCTTGGGTTCGCCTCGATCCAACCGTCTGAGTTCCTCAAGCCCGGTTTTGTCGTCGTGGGCGCGTGGATGATGGCCGCAAGCCGCGAGATCAACGGGCCTCCGGGGCTCAGCTGGTCGTTCGTGCTGACGATGGTGATCGTGGCGTTTTTGGCGATGCAGCCTGATTTCGGACAGGCGGCTTTGGTGCTGTTTGCGTGGGGCGTGATGTATTTCGTGGCGGGTGCGCCGATTGTTTTGTTGATGATTATGGCCGGGTTGGTGGTTTTTGCAGGCACTGTCGCCTATTCAAACTCCGAACATTTCGCCCGCCGCATCGACGGCTTTCTGAGCGCCGATCTGGACCCTACAACGCAGTTGGGTTTTGCTACAAACGCTATCCGCGAGGGCGGATTTTTTGGTGTGGGCGTGGGCGAGGGCACTGTGAAATGGTCACTCCCGGATGCGCATACCGACTTCATTATTGCCGTGGCGGCTGAAGAATATGGGCTGGTTCTCGTGATTGTGATCATCACTCTTTATGCGTTGATCGCTGTTCGGTCGCTTATGCGGCTGATGCGGGAGCGCGATCCGTTTATCCGCCTTGCAGGCACCGGTCTCGTGGCTATTTTCGCGGTGCAGGCGATGATCAATATGGGCGTCGCGGTGCGGCTTTTGCCGGCCAAGGGCATGACGCTGCCCTTTGTGAGCTATGGGGGCTCGTCGCTGATTGCTGGAGGGATTGCGTTGGGGATGCTTTTTGCATTCACGCGCCAACGCCCGCAAGGTGAGATCGGAGATATCCTCAGAGGGCGCGGAAGATGAGCGCGCCGCTCCTGCTGATGGCCGCTGGCGGCACGGGTGGGCATATGTTCCCGGCGCAGGCGCTGGCTGAGGTGATGCTCAAGCGCGGATGGCGGGTGAAGCTGAGCACGGATGCGCGCGGCGCGCGCTACACGGGCGGGTTTTCGCATGCCGTGGCGATCGAGCAGGTCGCCAGTGCGACGTTCTCGCGCGGGGGGCTTGCCTCCAAGGCGATGGCGCCGTTTCATATTGCAGGCGGCGTCATGGGGGCGGCCTTGCGCATGGCACGCGAAAAGCCCGATGTGGTCGTGGGCTTTGGTGGCTATCCGTCCATTCCGGCGCTCGCGGCGGCCACACTCCTGCGCCGTCCGCGCATGGTGCATGAACAAAACGGCGTGCTGGGCCGCGTCAATCAGGTGTTTGCCACCCGTGTCGATGCGGTGGCCTGCGGCACATGGCCGACCGCGATGCCCGAGGGTGTTGAGGCCACGCATGTGGGTAACCCGGTGCGCGCCTCGGTGTTGGAGCGGGCGGGCGCGGGCTATATCCCGCCCGGCGATTATCCGATGGAGATCCTTGTGATCGGCGGCTCTCAGGGCGCGCGGGTTCTGTCGGACACGGTGCCCCCCGCGATTGCGGCCCTTCCGATGGAGGTGCTGTCGCGCGTGCGCGTGAGCCATCAGGCACGCGATGAGGACATGGTGCGCGTGGCGGATTACTACGCCGAGCACGGCATCACCGCCGAGGTGCAGCCCTTCTTTCGCGATGTGCCGCGCCGGATGAGCGAGGCACAGCTTGTGATCAGCCGCGCGGGCGCGTCCTCGGTCGCGGATATCTCGGTGATTGGCCGCCCCTCGATCCTGATCCCCTATGCGGCGGCCACGGGTGACCATCAGAGCGTCAATGCCCGCGCCCTCAGCCAGGCAGGTGGCGCAATCTTGCTGCCGGAAAGCGCGCTCACGACTGAGATGTTGGCCGCGCAGATCGAGACGATTATGACAAACCCTGACGGTGCGGCGCAGATGGCCGAGGCGGCTCTTGGCTGCGGCTTGCCCGATGCGGCCGAGCGGTTGGCTGCCCTTGTCGAAACTCTTGCCAGCAAAGGCCGCAGGTCATGAACGCAGCAACCAAACTTCCCGGCGATGTCGGCCCAATTCATTTTATCGGTATTGGTGGGATCGGCATGTCGGGCATTGCCGAAGTGCTTTTGAACCACGGCTATGTGGTGCAGGGCAGCGATCTGAAATCCTCTGCTTTGACCAAACGGCTGGCCAAGAAAGGTGCATTGATCTTTGAGGGGCAGCGCGCTGAGAACATTGAGGAGGCCGAGGTCGTCGTGATCTCCTCCGCGATCAAGCCGGGCAATCCGGAGCTGGACGCGGCGCGCCTCAAAGGTCTGCCCATCGTGCGCCGGGCCGAGATGCTGGCGGAGCTGATGCGCCTCAAATCCAACGTGGCTGTGGCAGGCACCCATGGCAAGACGACGACGACTACCATGGTCGCGGCCCTTCTGGATCACGGCAAGTTCGACCCCACGGTGGTCAACGGCGGGATCATCCACGCGTATGGGAGCAACGCGCGCGTCGGGCAGGGCGAATGGATGGTGGTCGAGGCCGATGAGAGCGACGGCACGTTCAACCGCCTGCCCGCGACCATCGCCATCGTGACCAATATCGATCCCGAGCATATGGAGCATTGGGGCACCGTTGAAGCCCTACACAAAGGCTTTGAGGATTTTGTGAGCAATATCCCGTTCTACGGTCTTGCGGTCTGCTGTACCGATGATGCGGATGTGCAGGCGCTTGTCGGCAAGATCACCGACCGGCGCGTGCTGACCTATGGGTTTAATACGCAAGCGGATGTGCGCGCGGTCAACCTGCGCTATGCCAAGGGGATTGCACATTTTGACGTAGCGCTTCAGGCCGAGGGGCTGATGATCGAGGGCTGCACCTTGCCGATGCCCGGCGATCATAATGTGTCCAACGCGCTGAGCGCCGTGGCCGTAGCCCGCCATTTGGGTATGAAACGCGACGAAATCCGCGCGGCATTGGCCGCGTTCGGCGGCGTGAACCGGCGCTTTACCCGCGTGGGCGAAGTGGACGGCGTTACCATTATTGACGATTACGGCCACCACCCGACCGAGATCGCCGCCGTGCTGAAAGCCGCGCGGCAAGCCACCGAAGGCCGTATCATCGCGGTGCATCAGCCGCATAGATATTCCCGGCTAAGCCATCATTTTGAGGAGTTCTGCGCCTGTTTCAACGAGGCGGATGTGGTGGCGATTACGGATGTATTCTCGGCGGGCGAAGAGCCGATTGACGGCGCGAGCCGTGATGATCTGGTGGCGGGCCTCATGCGGCACGGGCATCGCCATGCGCGCGCCATTCGCGACGAGGATGATCTTGTCCGGCTCGTGCGCGAGCAGGCGGGGCCGGGCGATATGGTGGTGTGTCTCGGGGCAGGCACGATTGGTGGCTGGGCCACGGGGCTTCCCAAACGGCTGCAAAAGGCGGCGGCGGCATGAGCATATCCCTGATCCTTGCGTGTATCTGGGCGTTGAGTGCGAACCTTCTGGCGATGATGCCGAGCCGGGACATGCACTGGAAGGTGGCTTACGGGTTGATCGCAATCGGCATCCCCATCCTTGGGTTTGTCACCTACCAAAACGGGCCTTGGGTCGGGCTTTTCGTGCTGGCGGCGGGTATGTCGATGCTGCGCTGGCCGGTGCGGTATCTAGGCCGCTGGGTCATGGGCCTTCTTGCGGGGCGCACGGGCGGGGGGGCTGGGCGGTCGTGAAGAATTTTGAGTATTTTTGCAAAGAAGAAGGGCATGGCTGAGCGTGTGGCCCTGCCAGAGGTGCGCGGGAAGCTGACGCCGGGGCGCAGCCTTGCGGAGCTGACATGGCTGCGCGTGGGCGGGCCCGCGGATTGGCTGTTTCAGCCTGCGGATGTGCAGGATCTGGCCGATTTTCTGGGGGCGCTTGATGGGTCCGTCGATGTGTTTCCCATGGGGGTCGGCAGTAATTTGATCGTGCGCGACGGGGGCTTGCGGGCGGTGGTGATCCGGCTGGGGCGCGGGTTTAACGGCATCGAGATCGACGCAGACCGCGTGATTGCAGGGGCGGCGGCACTGGATGCGCATGTGGCCCGGCGGGCTGCCGATGCGGGGCTGGACTTGACGTTTTTGAGGACAATCCCCGGCGCGATTGGCGGGGCCGTGTGTATGAATGCGGGCTGTTATGGCAGCTATATCGCGGATGTGTTCGAGAGCGCAGAGGTCGTGACGCGGGCGGGCAAGCGGATCACGCTGAGCGCGCAGGATTTGCAATTTGCCTACCGTCATAGTGATGTGCCCGAAGGTGCTGTGATTGTGAGCGCTGTTTTGCGGGCGCCTGAAGGCGATCCGGCGGTACTTCATGCACGGATGGAGGCGCAGCTGAAAACGCGCGATGAGACGCAGCCCACCAAGGAGCGCACCGCGGGCAGCACGTTTCGCAATCCGGCCGGATTTTCCAGCACTGGCGCGGCGGATGATGTGCATGACCTCAAGGCGTGGAAGGTGATTGACGCGGCCGGGATGCGCGGCGCACGGCGCGGGGGCGCGCAGATGAGTCCGATGCATCCCAACTTTCTGGTCAATACCGGGGGCGCGACGGCGGCCGATCTGGAAGGTCTTGGCGAGGACGTGCGAAAAAAGGTTTTTCAAAGTAGCGCAATAGAGTTAGAGTGGGAAATCAAGCGGGTCGGTGTAACGGCCCCGAAATCCGGTCAGGCAAACGGTTAAACTGAGAAAACGCGAATAATAAGATAACAAGGGCCGCAAAGGCTCGGGACATTGAGGCAATCAGGTGGTGCGTTCGAGCAGAACAGCCCCGACAGTTGCGGTGATAATGGGCGGACCTTCGGCTGAGCGCGAAGTGTCATTGTCCTCAGGGCGTGAATGCGCCGCCGCGTTGCGGGATGAAGGCTACAAAGTGGTCGAGGTCGATGCAGGCCGCGACCTTGCTATGCGTCTGTCCGAGATTGCCCCCGATGTTGTGTTCAACGCCCTGCATGGCCGCTGGGGCGAGGATGGATGCGTCCAAGGCCTGCTGGAATGGATGCAGATCCCCTATACCCATTCGGGCGTGCTGTCCTCCGCTTTGGCGATGGATAAGGAGGCGACGAAAGCCGCCTACCGCGCCCACGGATTGCCTGTGGTGGACAGTATTCTGGCCCCCCGCGACGAGGTGCGCCGCCGGCATGTGATGGCACCGCCCTATGTGGTGAAACCCAATAATGAAGGCTCCTCGGTGGGCATTTATATTGTGCATGAGGCGGCCAACGCCCCCCCGCAGCTGGCCGATGATATGCCCGAGATGGTGATGGTCGAGACTTATGCGCCGGGGCGCGAGCTGACCACCACGGTGATGGGCAAACGCGCGCTGACGGTGACGGATATCCTGACCGATGGCTGGTATGATTACTCGGCAAAATACGAGGTGGGTGGCTCGACCCATGTGGTGCCTGCGGACCTGCCGGGCGAGATTTTCACGGCGTGCATGGATTACGCGCAGCGCGCCCATGAGGCGCTGGGCTGCCGGGGTCTCAGCCGGACTGATTTTCGCTGGGACGAGACGCGTGGCAAGGATGGCCTGATCCTGCTGGAGACCAACACCCAGCCTGGCATGACACCAACTTCGCTCAGCCCCGAGCAGGTGAGGGCGCTGGGCATGAGCTTTGGGGCGCTGTGCAAATGGATGGTGGAGGATGCATCATGTCTGAGATGAATACGCGCTGTGATCCCGCGCCGTCGCGCTGGTCTTACCGCTATCAGCGAGTGATGCTGACGCCGCTTTACCGCAGGCTGTTGTGTGTGGGCATTCCCTTTTGCCTCACATTTGGGGTCGCCACCGCTTATCTTTCCGATGAAAAGGTGCAGCAATCGCTGCTGCTTGGGTATCTTGATCTGCGTCAGCAGGTGCAATCGCGCCCGGAATTCATGGTTAAGCTTCTGGCGGTTGAAGGTGCCAGCGAAGTTGTGGCAGACGATATACGTGTGACCTTCCCCTATGCCCTCCCGCTCAGCTCGTTCGATATGGATCTTGATGCGGTGCGTGCCGCGGTGGAGGAAATCCCTGCGGTAAAAACCGCTGCCGTGCGCCTGCGTCAGGGCGGCGTTCTGGATGTGCAGGTGACCGAGCGGGAGCCGGCAGCGCTTTTGAGAACCACATCCGGGCTGATGGTTGTGGATGCTGAGGGCTTGGTGATCGATATCGCGCAGATGCGCGGCGATCATCCGGGCCTGCCTGTTCTGACCGGGGATGCTGCAGAGCGATCGGTGCCCGAGGCGTTGGAAATTCGTACGGCGGCGGGGCCTTTGACCAACCGGATGCGCGGCCTTGTGCGCATGAACGCGCGGCGTTGGGATGTGGTGCTGGAGGGTGATGTGCGGATCATGCTGCCGGAAGTTGGACCTGTGCGTGCGTTGGAACGGGTGATCGTTCTGGATCAGGCACAAGATATTTTGGAGCGCGATATCGTGGTGGTGGACATGCGCCTGCCCGAGCGTCCGACGCTGAGAATGAAAGAGCGCGCCGTCGAAGACTGGTGGCGTGTCAGGGACTTGAGTGTAGGGATAGCCGAGCAATGATTGAACTTTACGAGTCCCAACGGGCGATGCGAAACATGCGGCGCGCCGCGATGCAGCGGGGCGTTGTGGCGGTGCTCGATGTGGGTACATCCAAGATCGCGTGCCTTGTGCTACGCTTTGACGGGACGGATCGTCTGGCCGAAGCGGACGGCATAGGCGCCATGGCGGGGCAGGCGGGGTTTCGCGTGATCGGCGCGGCCACGACACGCTCGCGCGGGGTGCGCTTTGGCGAGATTGAGCAGATGGTCGAGACCGAGCGCGCCATTCGCACCGCTGTGCAGGCGGCACAGAAGATGGCCAATATCCGCGTCGATCATGTGATCGCCTGTTTCTCGGGCGCGGCCCCCCGAAGCTATGGCCTTGCCGGGCAGGTGGAGCTTGAGGGGCATGTCGTGACCGAACAGGATGTGAGCCGCGTACTCAGCGCCTGTGATGTGCCTGATTTTGGCGACGGGCGCGAGGTTCTGCATGCGCAGCCGGTGAATTTCGCGCTGGACCACCGCTCGGGCCTGATTGATCCGCGCGGGCAGATGGGTCAGTCGCTCTCGACCGATATGCATATGCTGACCGTGGATAGTGCTGCGATCCAGAACCTCGCGCATTGCGTGAAACGCTGTGATCTGGAGCTGGCGGGCGTGGCCTCCTCGGCCTATGTCAGCGGGATTTCGTCGCTGGTCGAGGATGAGCAGGAACTGGGGGCCGCCTGTATTGATCTGGGTGGCGGGACCTCCAGCATCTCGATCTTCATCAAGAAGCACATGATTTATGCTGATAGCGTGCGTATGGGCGGCGATCACGTGACGGGCGACATCTCCATGGGGTTGCAAGTGAACCAAACTGCCGCCGAGCGGATCAAGACCTTTTATGGCGGCGTCGTGGCCACGGGCATGGATGATCGCGAGATGATCGAGATCGGCGGCGACACTGGCGATTGGGACCATGACCGCCGCACCGCGAGCCGGGCCGAGCTGATTGGGATCATGCGGCCCCGCGTCGAAGAAATTCTCGAAGAGGTGCGCGCGCGGCTTGATGCGGCGGGCTTTGATCACCTGCCCAGCCAGCAGATTGTCCTCACGGGCGGTGGCAGCCAGATCCCCGGTCTTGACGGGTTGGCGAGCCGTATCCTGGGCCAGCAGGTCCGCCTCGGGCGGCCGCTGCGGGTGCATGGCCTTCCGCAAGCCGCGACCGGCGCGGGCTTTGCCAGCGCGGTGGGCATGTGCCTCTTTGCGGCCAATCCGCAGGACGAATGGTGGGACTTTGATTTGCCCGTGGACCGCTATCCTTCGCGGTCTCTCAAGCGGGCGGTGAAGTGGTTCAAGGATAACTGGTAACCGCTATATGCGGTAGAGTAGGCGAAATACCGCGAAAAAGGGCCAAAAAGAGCCCATATTTTGTGGTTAGCTTGCGTTTTTTAGGTGACGATACGATGACGCATAGGTAATAATGCGTTAATTCAAGCGTTTCGAGAAAATCTGAGGCACTGCTTTTCTCGAAGCGCGCGCAACACAGAAGGTCAGCGCGCGTTTCAAATTATCTTCGTGCCTCGGGAATAATTTGAAACGCATTAGGCAGAAAAACGGCCCGAAACTGCGGGCGCAACATCAGGCGGACAGCACATATGGCACTCAATCTCACCATGCCCGGACATGAAGACCTCAAGCCTCGCATCACCGTGTTCGGTGTTGGCGGCGCAGGCGGTAACGCGGTCAACAACATGATCGAAAAGCAATTGGACGGGGTCGATTTTGTCGTCGCCAACACAGACGCGCAGGCCTTGCAGCAAAGCAACGCTGAAAACCGCGTGCAACTGGGCGTCAAAGTGACCGAGGGCTTGGGTGCGGGTGCCAAAGCCTCCATCGGGGCCGCCGCTGCCGAAGAGAGTATTGAGCAAATCGTCGATCACCTTGCGGGCGCGCATATGTGCTTCATCACCGCCGGGATGGGCGGGGGCACCGGCACCGGGGCCGCGCCAATTATTGCACAGGCCGCGCGCGAATTGGGCGTTCTGACCGTGGGTGTTGTGACCAAACCGTTCCAGTTTGAGGGCGGCAAGCGGATGAAGCAGGCCGAAGAGGGCGTCGAAGCCCTGCAAAAGGTCGTTGATACGCTGATCATTATTCCAAACCAGAACCTTTTCCGCCTCGCCAATGAAAAGACCACCTTCACCGATGCGTTCTCCATGGCCGATGATGTGCTTTATCAAGGTGTGAAAGGTGTGACCGATCTGATGGTCCGTCCGGGCCTCATCAACCTCGATTTCGCCGATGTGCGCGCCGTGATGGATGAGATGGGTAAAGCCATGATGGGTACCGGCGAGGATAGTGGCGAAGATCGCGCAATCCAGGCCGCCGAGAAGGCGATTGCCAATCCGCTTCTGGACGAAATCAGCCTGCGCGGTGCCAAGGGTGTTCTCATCAACATCACCGGTGGGCATGACCTCACGCTCTTTGAGCTGGACGAGGCCGCCAACCGTATCCGCGAGGAAGTGGACGCCGACGCCAATATCATCGTGGGCTCCACGCTTGATCCCTCCATGGAAGGCTCCATGCGCGTCAGCGTCGTGGCCACCGGCATCGACGCCAACGAATCCGTGCATGACATCCCCGTGCCGCGCCGCTCCATGGCCGAGCCGCTGCGTGCCAGTGTTGCCGCAGAAGCGCCCGCGCCTGCGGTCGAAGAGATGCCCGAACCCGTTGCTGCTCATGTTGAAGAGGCGGAAGAGCCATCGCTCTTTACCTCGGTCGAGGCCGAGCGTGCCGCTGCGGAAGAGCAGATGGAAGACATCTTTGAGCCACGTGAAGCACCCCAGCCCGGACCTCAGCGTGCGGCCTACGCGCCTCAGGCAGAGCAGCAGGCCGACGATCTGCCGCCCCCAGCCTATGTGCCGTCCGTGCAACAGCAGCCCGAAGAAGAGCCAGAGCTTGCAGCCTTTGTGGCGCCGCGTGCCCCTGCGCCGGGCACCCCGTCGCCCGAGGCGATGGCCCGCCTTCAGGCCGCTGTCGGTCATGCCCAGCAGTCTCGCGGTCAAGAAGCAGCCCCTGCTCAGCCACCGCAATATACGCAACAGAAAGCCGCCGAGGTGACCCCTGCATCCGAGCGCCCACGCTTTGGTATCAACTCGCTTTTGAACCGCATGACGGGCCATTCCGGCGAAGCCGAAGCCCCACGCACTAGCCGTCAACAGCCGACCTTGCAGGCCCAGCAGCCTGCCCGCGCCGAGCCCGAAGATGAGCGCGACGAGCAGATCGAAATCCCGGCATTCCTGCGCCGACAGGCCAATTAACGCCTCACAGATCTGACATGAATTGAGCGAAGGGCGGTGTATTCACCGCCCTTTTTTGTGTTTAAAGGTCTTTGAGGTGGGGTAACCATTTGACTGAATAAGGAAATATCGCGCTGCGCGGAAACTTGCCGCTTTACCGCTCACGGATGTTTCAAAGAGTCGTAAAGATTGAATTGAGGCTCCTGGTTCCACGCCGTATCACTCTCCCACAGGATGAGAAGCCGGAAATAATGCCGAAAGAGGCGCAGTTGCAAACCACGATCAACACACCCATCGCCTTTGACGGCGTCGGCCTGCACTCGGGCAAGCCTGCACGTCTGGTGATCCATCCCGCTCCGGCGGGACATGGGGTTGTGTTTCGCCGCGTGGACTGTGCCTTCGGCACCAGCGACATCCCCGCCCTCTGGGACCGTGTGAACCAATCGCCGCTCTGCACCCGGATTGAGAACGAGCATGGCGTGACGCTGTCTACGGTCGAGCATATCATGGCCGCACTCATGGGTTGCGGCGTGCATAACGCACTGGTGTCGGTGGACGGCCCCGAAGTGCCGATCCTCGACGGAAGCTCGGTCGCGTTCGTCCGCGGTATTCTGAGCGCTGGTTTCCGCCGTCTGGACCGTCCGGTGCGCGCGATCAAGGTTCTCAAGACCGTCGAAGTGCGGCGCGGTGAAGCATGGGCGCGGCTGACGCCGCAAGACAGCCTCAGCATTGATTTCGAGATTGATTTTGAAGACGCCGCCATCGGTGTTCAGCGCAAGACGCTGAACATGGCTAATGGCAGCTTCGTACGCGAGCTGAGCACATCGCGGACTTTCTGCCGCAAATCCGACGTGGATACGATGCGCGCAAACGGGCTGGCCCTTGGTGGCACGCTTGATAATGCGGTCGTGGTGGATGGGGCCGATATCCTTTCGCCGGGTGGTTTGCGCCATGCGGACGAGGCCGTGCGCCACAAGATGCTGGACGCTTTGGGCGACCTGGCGCTGGCCGGTGCGCCGATTATGGGCCGCTATGAGGGCCGCCGTGCGGGCCACGCCTTGACCAATGACCTGCTGCGCGCGCTGTTTGCGATGCCGGGTGCGGTGGAATGGGTGGAGTGTGATGAGGCTGCTGCGGCCCGCCTTCCGGGCGCGGGCGTGCACTGGGGCGAAGTGCCTCAGGTCGCGTGACCAGCCCAAGACCCTTTCTGAAAACAAGCTCGAAATCGCTATGCAGTCAGGCAGGGATGCGGCCTTTTTGCGGACATTTCGCGGCGGCTGCATTCAAATGCGCCTAAGGCGTTTTGCCCGCTGGATTTCTATGCTAGCACAGCATTAACGATTGGGATAAACCCAATACAGCATCGGTAATCGGCGGACGACGTAACTATGCGCAAAAGTAAAATCGGCACGAGCTTGGGGAAACAAAGCGCGCGGCTTGCGGCGGCAGCTTTGATTGCGGTGAGTGTGAGTGCCTGTTCCGGCCCAACCGGACAAGTTGAACGTGGTGAGTTGAACTACGAGAACTTCACGGCCCAGCAGATTTTTGAGCGGGGCGAGTTTGATCTGGCCGACCGCCGTCCGGGTCTCGCGGCCCAAAGCTTTGCTGAGGTGGAGCGTCTTTATCCCTACTCGGACCTGACCAAGCGCGCTGTGATCATGCAGGCTTATGCCCATCACCTTGACGAGGATTACGAGGCCAGCCGGTCCGCCGCTCAGCGCTATATTGATTTCTATCCCACCGACGAAGATGCGGCCTATGCGCAATACCTCCTCGCGCTCAGCTATTATGACCAGATCGACGAGGTCGGCCGCGATCAGGGCCTGACCTTTCAGGCGTTGCAATCCCTGCGCCGCGTCATCGAAGTCTACCCAGACAGCGAATATGCCAGCACCTCGGTGCTGAAATTCGATCTGGCCTTTGATCACCTCGCGTCCAAAGAAATGGAAGTGGGCCGCTATTACCTGCGGCGTGACCATTTCGCGGCGTCGATCAATCGGTTCCGTGTCGTAGTCGAGGATTTCCAGACCACATCGCATACACCCGAAGCGCTGCACCGTCTGGTGGAGGCTTATCTCTCGCTGGGTCTGACCGATGAGGCGCAGACAGCGGGGGCGATCCTTGGGTTCAACTACCAATCGACCGATTGGTATGAGGACACTTTCCGTCTGCTGGCGCTGAATGGTCTGACAGCTGAGGCGCAGGGCGACAACTGGCTCCGGCAGGTTTACCGCCAGATGATCAAGGGCGAGTGGCTGTAACGCGGCTCCCGCCGTGGCCCGCCACTGCCTTGCACGCTAAGGTCTGAGCTATGCTGCGCACGCTCGATATCCGCGACATGCTGATCATTGATCGGCTTGAGTTGAGTTTTGACGGTGGCCTCAATGTGCTGACTGGCGAGACCGGGGCGGGTAAATCTATCCTACTGGATTCTCTTGGATTTGTGCTGGGCTGGCGTGGCCGGGCCGAGCTTGTGCGCAGCGGTGCGGCCCAAGGCGAGGTCACGGCAGTTTTTGATTTGCCCGAGGGGCATGGCGCGCATGCGGTGCTTGAGCAGGCGGGCCTGCCGGGCGGTGATGAGCTGATCCTGCGCCGGGTTAATTCGGCTGATGGGCGCAAGACGGCTTGGGCGCAGGATCGCCGCTGCTCGGGCGAGGTGCTGCGCGCGCTGAGTGAGACGCTGATTGAGCTTCATGGGCAGCATGATGATCGCGGGCTCTTGGACCCCAAGGGGCACCGCGACATGCTGGATACTTATGGCGCGCTCGAGGCCAAGCGCGAGGCGTTGCGCGGTCTGTGGCGGCGCGCGCAAGAGGCCCGAAAGGCCGCCCGCGTGGCCGAGGAGGCGATTGCGGCCATTCGTGAGGAAGAAGAGTATCTGCGCCATGCAGTTGCCGAATTACAGGCGCTGGACCCCCAGCCCGGTGAGGATGCCGATCTCGATCGCCGCCGCCGCCTGATGCAGGCCGCCGAGCGCATTCGCGTGGATATTGGCAAGGCCGCCGATGCGCTGGGGGCGAACGGGGCCGAAGGATCGGCGGGCGATGCGCTACGCTGGCTTGAAGGGGCGGCGGAGCAGGCGGAGGGGCAGCTTGACGGGCCGATAGATGCGCTTGGCCGTGCGATGGTTGAGATGGATGAGGCTGCGCGGGGGGTGTCGGACTGCCTTGAGGCGCTGGCCTTCAACCCGCTGGAGCTTGAGGAGACCGAGGAGCGACTCTTTGCCATTCGCGCAATGGCCCGCAAACATGATGTGGGGCCTGATGCTCTTGGGGAATTCACACAAGGGCTTGTTGCGCGGCTTGCCGCCTTGGATCAGGGCGATGCGGATCTGGCAGATCTGCACGCAGAAGTGACCCGTGCGGAGCTGGCTTTTGACACCAGTGCCGCTGCGCTGACCGCCGCCCGCGCAAAAGCGGCCAAGGCGCTGGACATTGCCGTGATGGCCGAGTTGGCCCCTCTGAAAATGGAGCGCGCCGTATTCGAGACGCAGATCACGCCAGTGGCGCCGGGACCATCGGGGGCGGATGAGGTGGCGTTTCGGGTGGCGACCAATCCCGGTGCGCCCTCCGGCCCGCTGGCCAAGATCGCCTCGGGCGGGGAGCTGAGCCGGTTTCTTCTGGCACTAAAAGTGTGTCTGACGGGGGCGCAAAGCGGGCTCACGCTGATTTTTGACGAGATAGATCGCGGCGTGGGCGGTGCGACGGCTGATGCGGTGGGCCGCCGCCTTGCGAGCCTCGCGGCTGGCGGTCAGGTGCTTGTGGTGACGCATAGCCCACAGGTCGCGGCCCTCGCGGCGCATCATTGGCAGGTCGCGAAACACGTGGCGGATGGTCAGACCCTGTCGACGGTGACGCCGCTTGGGGCGCAGGCGCGTGTGGACGAGATTGCGCGGATGCTCTCGGGGGACACGATTACGCCAGAGGCGCGCGCAGCGGCTGAGGCTTTGATGAAAGGCTGAGGGCGGCTTTTGGAGCTGACCTTGGATGCCTCCGGCGGGGATATTTAGGGCAAGAAGATGATGGGCTGTGGGCTGTTTATGGCGCCCGTGCGGGTCGTTGGCCTCGTTCAAGTCGGGTCGACTTAAATCTGAGGCGCTCGCTTAAGGCGAGACGCGCGAAACACTCATACGTCGTGTGCGTTTCGCGAGAGGCTTTAGACAAGGCGGGAGGTTTCGGTTGCAGCGCGCACGAAATCGGCGAAAAGCGGGTGGGGCGCGAAGGGTTTGGATTTAAGCTCGGGGTGGAATTGTACACCGATGAACCACGGATGATCCGCCCATTCCACGATCTCTGGGAGGCTGCCATCGGGGGACATGCCTGAAAAGCGCAAGCCGCAGGCCTGAAGCTTGTCCATGTATTTCACGTCCACCTCATAGCGGTGGCGGTGGCGCTCCTCAATGGAGGTGCTGCCATAGATCTCGGCCACTTTGGAGCCTTTGGCGAGCGTGGCATCATAGGCGCCAAGGCGCATCGTGCCGCCTTTGGCGTCGGTCTGTTTGCGCGTGACGGTGGCGTTGCCCTGCACCCATTCCTTGAGGTGGTAGACCACAGGCTCGAACCGTTTTTTGCCGGCCTCATGGTCGAACTCTTCGGAGCCCGCGGAGCTTATCCCGGCCACGTTACGGGCGGCCTCGATCACGGCCATTTGCATACCCAGACAGATGCCGAGGTAGGGAATCTTGCGCTCACGGGCGAACTCAGCAGCCTTGATCTTGCCTTCGGTGCCGCGCTCGCCAAAGCCGCCGGGCACGAGGATTGCGTGGTAGCCCTCAAGATATGGGGCGGGGTCTTTGGTGTCGAACACCTCGGCATCGACCCATTCCACGTTGACCTTCACCCGGTTGGCCATGCCGCCATGGGTCAGGGCCTCCTTGATGGATTTATAGGCGTCTTCGAGCTGCACGTATTTGCCCACGATGGCGATGTTGACCTCGCCGTCGGTGTTGTAGATCCGGTCGGCCACGTCCTGCCAGATTGTGAGGTCGGGCTTGGGGGCGGGGGAGATTTGGAACGCGTCGAGCACAGCTTGGTCGAGCCCTTCGCGGTGATAGGCGAGTGGTGCCTCGTAGATCGATTTGAGATCATAGGCCGCGACGACTGCTTCTTTACGCACGTTGCAAAACAGCGCGATCTTCTCGCGTTCTTTTTCGGGGATTGGATGCTCTGACCGGCAGACAAGGATGTCGGGCGCGATGCCGATGCTTTGCAACTCTTTGACACTGTGTTGGGTTGGTTTTGTCTTGAGCTCGCCGGAGGCGGCCAGATAGGGCAGGAGCGTCAGGTGCATGAAGATACATTGCCCGCGCGGTTTGTCATGGCTGAACTGCCGGATCGCCTCGAAGAAGGGCAGGCCCTCGATATCGCCTACGGTGCCGCCAATCTCGCAGAGCATGAAATCGACCTCATCATCGCCGATATCGATGAATTCCTTAATCTTGTTGGTGACATGCGGGACGACCTGAATGGTCTTGCCAAGGTAATCCCCGCGCCGCTCCTTCTCCAGTACGTCCGAGTATATCCGGCCGGAGCTGACCGAATCCGTATTGCGCGCCGGCACGCCCGTGAACCGCTCGTAATGGCCCAGATCAAGGTCCGTCTCTGCGCCATCATCGGTGACGAAGACCTCGCCATGCTCAAACGGGCTCATCGTTCCGGGATCGACGTTGAGATAGGGGTCAAGCTTGCGCAGACGCACTGAAAAACCCCGCGCCTGCAAAAGAGCACCAAGCGCTGCTGAGGCCAGGCCTTTGCCGAGGGAGGAGACTACGCCGCCTGTAATGAAAATGTAACGTGCCATAAGGTGGCGTCTCCCCCCGTGAATATCATATTTCGCGCAAAACCCACGCGTGAGGAGGCGCGCATGTTGCGCGTATCCACGGGAGTTAAGTGTATCAGGATTCGCGGGCCTTATGCAACGGGGCCCGCAAGATGATGTTGCCGCCTTTGTATGATCCGCAAGCAGTGGTGGTTATTCTGTCTTCATTCTGCTGTTGGCAGGAGCGGCGCGTCATCACCCTCAGCAGGGGGCAGGAGGCTGCTACCGCTTGGTATTTCGCCATCGGGCACCGCTTGGATAGGGCTGTCTACGATCCGGTCAAGCACCGATCCGCTGCCTGCGTTTTGGGCCGCAATTATGGTGAGCGTGATTGAGGTGCAGATAAAGGCTGTCGCCAGGATCCATGTGACCTTGCCAAGTGCAGTGCCCGCCGAGCGGCCCGTAGCAGCCCCGCCGCCACCGCCCATACCAAGCCCGCCCCCTTCGGAGCGCTGCATCAGCACCACCCCGATCAGCGAGAGCGCGAGGAGCAGATGAATGATGAGAACGACGTTTTGCATGGGGGGCCTTGCCGGTAGCTGTGAGTTGACAGGTATCTATGGGGTTTTGTGCGCGCCCGCAACCCGGGGAGACGGGCAGGGGCGCGAAAGTTCGCACGGCTCATTTGCTGACGTCATCCATATCCGTTTGCTTCGAAAGGCGGCGGCGTACATGGCTCCAACTGAGCCCGAGACCAAGAACAAAGCTGAGCGCGGCAAGGCCGAGCCAGACCATATGTGACGTGTCTGGCACGATCAGAAGACATAAATCATAACGCACCATAAAACTACGCCGACGATGGCCATGACCATCACTATGTCAAACGCGCTGATTGAGCGCAGGCTGGCACGCAGATAGATGATATAGCCTGCCGCGAGCAGCAGCCTTCAGAGCATGATCAAGTGCATCTGATCGCTGAGATACATGGCAGAGCAGCGGATATAGCTGAAATTGGTCGGGTTGAACGTGATCGCGAGAAGCACGAAGGCGGCAAGCCAGTGTAGAACAAGTTCGATATCATGCCCTCTCGTTCGGCCCGATCATTTGGATATGCCCCCGCCTGCCCGCCGCTGTCCAGCGGCTTGCGTGATTTTGAGGTTTCGCGCATCGCCGCGCGTGGCTATTAGGGGCGCGGGTTTATCCGCAATCAACGGTGAGGGAGAGACAGCATGGCCAATGTGGTTGTCGTAGGTGCGCAATGGGGCGACGAGGGCAAGGGCAAGATCGTCGACTGGCTCTCCGAGCGGGCCGATGTCATCGCGCGCTTTCAGGGTGGGCATAATGCCGGACATACGCTTGTCATTGATGGCAAGGTCTACAAGCTGAATGCGCTGCCTTCGGGCGTGGTGCGCGGTGGCAAGCTCAGCGTAATTGGCAATGGTGTGGTGCTGGATCCCTGGCATTTGATGAATGAGATCGAGAGCATCCGGGGGCAGGGCGTCGAGATCAGCCCCGAGAGCCTGATGGTGGCCGAGAATACACCGCTTATCCTGCCCATCCACGGAGAACTAGACCGCGCGCGCGAAGAAGCTGCCTCGAAGGGCACCAAGATAGGTACGACCGGGCGCGGCATTGGGCCTGCCTATGAGGATAAGGTCGGACGCCGCTCGGTCCGTGTGGCGGATCTGGCCGATCACGCCACGCTTGAGGCGCGGGTGGACCGGGCGCTCCAACACCACGACCCGCTGCGCCGGGGCCTGGGGATTGAGCCTGTGGACCGCGACGCGCTGGTCCAGCAGCTCAAAGACATCGCACCGCAGCTTTTGCCCTATGCCAAGCCAGTGTGGAAAGTGCTCAATGAAAAGCGCAAAGCGGGCAAACGTATCTTGTTTGAAGGGGCGCAGGGTGCGCTTTTAGACATTGATTTCGGGACCTATCCGTTCGTCACATCCTCCAACGTTATCGCAGGGCAGGCGGCCACGGGCGTGGGCGTGGGCCCTGGTGCGATTGATTATGTGCTGGGCATCGTAAAGGCCTATACCACGCGGGTGGGCGAGGGGCCGTTTCCGACCGAACTGGATGATGCCGACGGGCAGCGCCTGGGCGAGCGGGGCCGCGAGTTTGGCACCGTGACGGGCCGTAAACGCCGCTGCGGCTGGTTCGATGCGGCTTTGGTGCGGCAAACCTGTGCCACCTCGGGCGTGACGGGTATTTCGCTGACCAAGCTCGATGTGCTCGACGGGTTCGAGACGCTGAAGATCTGCACGGGCTATGCGTTGGACGGGGAGGTCCTCGACTACCTGCCCACTGCCGTCGACCTTCAGGCGCGCTGCAAACCGATCTATGAGGAAATGCCCGGCTGGTCGGAGTCCACCGAGGGCGCGCGCAGCTGGGCCGACCTGCCTGCGGAAGCGATCAAATACGTGCGCCGGGTGGAAGAGTTGATCGCCTGCCCGGTCGCCCTACTCTCTACCTCTCCAGAACGCGAGGATACGATTCTTGTGACGGACCCTTTCGCCGACTGACGCAAACCCACGGAGACTAACATGGCCCTCAGCTACAAAGCCCGCCGCCGCTGGTCGCTCATCATCCTGCTGATTGGCCTGCCGGCCTATATCATCATCGCGGTGAACATCGTGGCGCTGATTGACCGGCCTTCCCTCTGGGTGGAGCTTTTGGTCTATATCGGACTTGGGTTTTTGTGGATGATCCCCCTGAAGAAAGTCTTCCTCGGGATTGGCCAGGCCGATCCGGGCGCGCCTGAGCGCGGCGATGGTGAGGGCGGCGCCCGCTGAATTTTGAGTATTTTGGCTAAGAAGAAAGCTGCGTTGCACATAGCTCCCAGCTTCTTCTTAGCTGAAATACTCCCGCGCCGGAGGCGCTCTGCCCCCTCAGCTTGAGCTTTGGCGTGCTTTCATGACACCGCGGCCAAGCTCAAGCGTGTAGCTTTCCAGCTCCAGCAGGGCGGTGTCTGCGGCTTTGGCGTCTTGCGCCTCCAGCGCGTCGGTGATGCGGGTGTGGAGCGCCACGATTGCCTCGCGGGAGCGGGCCGTGAAGGTAATCATGTTCATCAAGGGCTGCATCGCCTCGACCGCACCGGCGAGTTGGAAGCTCAGCACCGGGTTGCCTGCGCCATCGACCAATGCGCGGTGGAAGGTCACGTCCGAGGCGCAGAAGCTCTCGTCCGAGAGGCCCGGCTGGGACTGGCGGTGGATTTCCGCGCGCATGGTGGCGAGGCCGTCCGGCGTGCGGCGCTGGGCCGACAGCGGCGCGCAGGCGCGCTCCAGCGCATAGCGGGCTTCGCAGGCGACATCGAAGCTGACGGCGTTCATGCTCAGCAGCAGCGTGGCGGTGGTGATCTGCTGGCCGTAGGCTTCCTCAAAACTGAGCCGGTTCACGAAGGCACCGCCGAATGCGCCGCGCTGCGTGCGAATGAGCGATTGCGCCGCCAGCCGTTTGAGCGCTTCGCGCACGGTGGAGCGCGAGACCTCAAACTGTTCGGCAAGTTCGGCCTCGGAAGGCAAACGCTCGTCCACGATCATGCGGCCCTCGATGATGGCATCGCGGATGGCCTTGGCGATCTGGGCCGAAAGGTCGGCTTTTTGGTCAGGATCAATTTTCATTTGTCAGACTTTTAATTGTCTGACATTTTGCGCGCAAGCCCGGATGGGCCGCGACTCAGGAGATAGACGCTTTGCGCACCCTTCTTGCAACACCGACCCGAAGCCTTTTGTGGCTGGGATTCTTCGCGGCCATATTGGCCGCGTGGTGGGTGATGTATATGATGGCGATGGACATGGATCTGGACCTGTTGGGCCGTCCGGGGCCGCAAGGCACCATGATGGCTGAGATGGACCCGCGTATGCCGATGGACATGCCGATGGCGCGGTTTGGCCCCTTGTTTGCGATGTGGGCCATTATGATGGCGGCGATGATGTTGCCCACGCTTGTGCCTACGTTGCGCAGTTACGAAGACCTGATGACCTCGGCCAATGGCAGCCGGGCGGGGTGGCTTGGCGTGCTCTTGGGCTATTTCATTGTGTGGGTGGCGTTTGCCGCGCTGATCACGGGCGTGCAGCTGTCGCTTTTGTTTGGCGGATGGGTGGATATGCTGGGGATTGCGCGGTCCCCTTATGCGGCAGGGGCGCTTTTGCTCGTCGTCGGCGCGTTTCAATTCACCCGTGCCAAGGAAATCTGCCACGGGGTCTGCCACAGCCCGATGAGTTACTTTCTCAGCAAATGGCGCACTGGCCTTGCGGGCGGCCTACGGATGGGTCTTGGCTTGGGTGCGTTTTGTGTGGGGTGTTGTTGGGGTTTTATGGCGCTGGGATTCGTGGGCGGGGTGATGAACCTTGCTTGGATGGGTCTTGCCACGCTTTTCATGGTATTGGAGAAGCTGCCGCAGATTGGCCACCGGGTGACGCGCCCGATGGGGGTCTTGCTGTTGATTGCCGGGGCGTATGTTATCGCCGCACCGGTCTTGATGGGAGAATAGGATATGGCCGTTGCACGCAGAGAAGGGGCAGACAAACTGCCCGTGAGCCAGCGCATCGACAACCGAATGGCAAACCCGAAGCGGCGTAGCGCCTCGCCCACGGATTGGGCGATCAAGGGCGAGTTGTTTCTCAATTGCTCTTGCACCGTCTTTTGTCCCTGCGTGGTCAGCCTTGGCGCGCACCCGCCCACCGAAGGGCATTGCCACGCGTGGATGGCCATCGCGATTGACGAGGGCCATTATGAGGGCGAGAGCCTTGCCGGGCTGAACGTGGGCCTTCTGGTTGATATTCCGGGCCGTATGGGCGAGGGCAACTGGCGCGTGGCGGCCTATGTGGACGAGCGCGCGAGCGGCAAGGCCTATAACGGCATCTTGCAGATATTTTCTGGCCAGGCGGGCGGCACCACGGGCCTGTTCACCATGCTGGTCAGCGAGATCATCGGCGCCGAGCGCGCGCCCGTGGAGATTGTCCGCGAGGGCAAGAAACGCTCGATCAATATTGGGCGTAAGATCCAAGGCGAGATCGAGATGATTGAGGGCGCGCGCCCGGAGCATCCGGTCATGGTCAGCAATTCCAAATACTGGATGGGGCCGGACATTATCGCGGCCAAAGGCCTGAAAAGCCGGGTGCGTGATTATGGCCGCATCTGGGATTTTGGCGGAAAATCCGCCGAGATTTGCCCAATTGACTGGGGTGGCTCATCGACGTGATCCCCGCGCTGTGGCCCTGACCAAAATCTATCTAAAATTGAGTGTCATGTAAGAGGACGTTTGCCTGTGACAGCCCTTATCTCCCCCTCCCGCCGCCTGCGGCGCACCCCCTTCTCCGACGGCGTCGAGGCGCAAGGGGTCAAGGCCTATACGGTTTACAACCGGATGCTTTTGCCGACGATGTTCGAAAGCGTTGAGGCGGATTACCACCATCTGAAGAACCATGTGCAGGTCTGGGATGTGGCCGCCGAGCGGCAAGTCGAGTTGCGCGGCCCCGATGCGGGGCGGCTGATGCAGATGCTGACGCCGCGCGATTTGCGGGGCATGACGGCGGGGCAGTGCTATTACGTGCCCATCGTGGACGAGACGGGCGGCATGCTGAATGATCCGGTGGCGGTGAAGCTGGCTGAGGACCGCTGGTGGATTTCAATTGCGGACAGTGATCTCTTGCTTTGGGTCAAGGGGATCGCGAGTGGGTTTCGCTTGGATGTTCTGGTCGATGAGCCGGACGTGTCGCCGCTGGCCATTCAGGGGCCGAAATCGGATGACCTGATGGCGCGTGTCTTTGGCGAGGGGGTGCGCGACATTCGCTTCTTCCGCTACGGGATTTTTGATTTTCAGGGTCGCGACATGGTGATTGCGCGCTCGGGCTATTCCAAGCAGGGCGGATTTGAGATCTATGTCGAGGGCAGCGATATCGGCATGCCGGTCTGGGATGCACTCTTTGCTGCCGGAGAGGACCTGAGCGTGCGCGCAGGCTGTCCCAACGGGATTGAGCGTGTGGAGAGCGGTCTTCTGAGCTATGGCAACGACATGACCGACGATAACACGCCCCATGAATGTGGCTTGGGCCGGTTTTGCAACACGCATACGGCCATTGGCTGTATCGGGCGCGATGCGCTTTTGCGGGTGGCCAAGGAGGGCCCCGTAAAACAAGTGCGCGCGATTTCCATTGGGGGTGACAAGGTGCCGGGCTGTGATCGGCCTTGGCCGGTTTATTCCAAGGATAAACAGGTGGGGCAGATCACGTCTGCCGCCTGGTCGCCTGATTTCGAGACGAATGTGGCCATCGGCATGGTGCGGATGACCCACTGGGACGCGGGCACGGAGCTGCGCGTGGATGTGTTGGGTGAAGATCGCCCGGCGCTTGTTCGCGAGGAGTTCTGGGCCTGACGCTGCCCAATGATTTGAGTATTTGGACTAAGAAGAAAAGGGAGATTGGCGACATGTTCAACGCTTTGGTAGTTGAGAAGGACGCAGAGAGCGGCAAGACGCATGCGGAGGTGCGCGCGCTTGCGCTGGAGGATCTGCCCGAAGGGGAGGTGACGGTTGCGGTTGAGTATTCGACCGTAAACTACAAGGACGGTCTGTGCATCGGGCCGGGAGGCGGGCTGGTGCGGAATTACCCGCATGTGCCGGGCATTGATTTTGCGGGCACTGTCGAGGCATCGTCTGACGCGCGTTATAAGGCCGGGGACAAGGTTGTTCTGACGGGCTGGCGCGTGGGTGAGGCGCATTGGGGCGGGTATTCGCAGAAGGCCCGCGTGAAGGCTGATTGGCTTGTGCCGCTGCCCGGTGGGCTTGATACGCGCGCGGCGATGGCAGTGGGCACGGCAGGGTTTACCGCGATGCTGGCTGTGATGGCGTTGGAAGATCACGGGATCAAGGATGGCCCTGTTCTGGTCACCGGCGCTGCGGGGGGGGTCGGGTCGGTCGCGACGGCCATTCTGGCGCATCTGGGCCATGAGGTGGCGGCGGTCACCGGGCGGCCGGAGACGGGCGATTACCTCAAAAGCCTTGGGGCGACACAGATCGTGGCGCGCGATGAGTTGAACGAGACCGTGAAGCGGCCCTTGGAGGCGGAGATGTGGGGCGGCTGCGTGGATGCTGTCGGGGGTGAGATGCTGGCCCGGCTGTTGGGGCAGATGAAATACGGGGCCTCCGTGTCGGCGGTGGGTCTTGCCGGTGGGGCGGGTTTGCCTGCCACCGTGATCCCGTTTTTGTTGCGCGGTGTGAACCTTCTGGGGATCGACAGCGTGATGCAGCCCTATGACAACCGCGTGCGCGCGTGGGAGCGGATCGCACGCGATCTGCCGATGGATAAGCTGGAGGCGATGGTGCAGCCAGCCGTTCTGTCCGATCTGCCGGGTCTTGGGCGTGATATTCTCAAAGGTCAGGTCAAGGGCCGGGTCGTGGTGGATGTGAACGGCTGACACCAGCGATCAGAGCTTTTGGGTCTTTTAGCCCCCGGTCCGTCATGGGCCGGGGGTTTTTCGTATTTGCACGGGAAAGCATGGGACGGGGGCTTTCAAGGTGATTTGGGGCTGCGAATCACATGGAAAAAGAGGTTGGGCTTGGTTTGATAGGTGGTGTAATCGAACGTTGAGCAGCTTATTTTCAAGCTTTGAACGAATTAATCTGGGAATTCATGGGCTGATTTTTGAACGCCAGAAGAGACTATATATTGTGGTATAATTGGCAAAAATTAGCAGGTGATGTGGTTTCAGCGGAGGTTTGAGCGCAACATATTGTTTTTCCAGCGCTTGGAGAGCTAGATGCAGTGGTGCTGGGGGTCAGTTTTTTCTTGCGTGGCATGAATTCCCATGAAATACCTCTAACTGCGATGAGGACGGTCACAAGGGGCACCAAACGACCCCGAATAAAAATAACCCAAGTCAGGTTTCATACAGGCAGCCGACTTCATCCGAAACGAAGAGATCCGGCGCGCGGGCGAGCAGACATCCCCCCAGGTGGCGCGCGCAGTCGGACATACCCCGCCACGCGGGACGAGGGCGGCGGGTTGATCAGTGGCAGCAGATCAACCCGCCGTTTTCATTTGTAGGGCAGGCTTTTTGAAACCGGGGGCAGGACGAGGGCGCCAATTCCGTGGCACGCAGGTTCAGAGGTGAAGGCACCCACAAGGTGGATGCGAAGGGCAGGGTGTCTATCCCGGCCTCGTTTCGCCGTGTGCTGGAGGCGGGCGACCCGAACTGGCGTGAGGGCGACGCGCCCGAGCTTGTCATCGTTTATGGCGACCATCGCCGCAAATTCCTCGAATGTTACACGATCGAAGCCATCAACGAGGTGGACGACAAGATTGATGCCCTTCCGCGCGGCTCCAATGAGCGCAAGATGCTGGAGCGTTTGTTCCACGGGCACAGCCATCCGACCATTGTCGACGATACCGGGCGCATCGTGCTGCCCGCCAAGCTGCGCAAGAAGATTGAGCTTGAGGGTGAGGCGTTCTTCATGGCGTCGGGCGATACGTTCCAGATCTGGAAGCCCGAGACATTTGATACCGTTGAATTGGCCCGCACCGAGGCATGGCTGGACGGGTTGCCCGAGGGCACTGACCCGCTCATCTTTTTGGATGGTGTGAAAGGGGATTGAGTGATGTCTGCTGCTGCCGCTGCATCCCCATCGCCGCATATTCCAGTACTGATTGGGCCATTGATCAAGGCTGTGGCCCCGGTGCGGGGCCGTTGGCTTGACGGCACGTTGGGTGCGGGCGGCTATACGCGCGCCCTTTTGGACGCAGGTGCCGATCATGTGATCGGTCTCGACCGTGATCCTGCGGCGCTTGAGATGGCCAAGGCCTGGGCCGACGACCGGGTGAGCCTTGTGCGCGATGTCTTCTCCAATATGGACGCGCATGGTCAGGCCCTTGATGGGGTCGTGCTGGACCTCGGGGTCAGTTCCATGCAGCTTGACCAATCCGCGCGAGGATTTTCGTTCATGCGCGACGGGCCGCTTGATATGCGGATGAGTCAGGACGGCCAGAGTGCTGCTGATCTGGTCAATGGCGCGGAGGAGGCTGTTCTGGCCGATATCCTTTATTTATATGGCGAAGAGCGTGCGAGCCGCCGCATTGCTCGCGCGATTGTCCGCGCCCGCGAAGACGCCCCGATTGAGACCACGCTGCGCCTCGCCGGGATTGTCGAGAAATGCCTGCCGCGCTCCAAACCCGGTCAGGCCCATCCCGCCACGCGTAGCTTTCAGGCGATCCGCATCGCGGTTAACGACGAATACGGCGAGCTGATGCGTGGATTGGAAGCCGCTGAGCGGGCATTGGCCCCCGGCGGTGCGCTGGCCGTGGTTACGTTTCATTCCATCGAGGACCGTATGGTCAAACGCTTCCTATCGGCGCGTAGCGGCGGCGGCGGGGGTGGCAGCCGCCATGCCCCCGAGCGTGCCACGGCGCCCACGCAATTCACACTGGCCTCGCGCAAGGCGATCTCGGCGGACGCCGCGGAGCTGGCCATCAATCCGCGCGCGCGCTCGGCGCTTTTGCGCATAGGCCGCCGTACGGACGCGGCCCCCGGATCGAGCGATCCAAAGGCGCTTGGTATGCCGCAACTCAAGGGACAATTCTGATGCGTAGCCTGTTTTACATGGCGAGTTTTCTGGCTGTGATTGGTCTGGCCTATTGGGCCTATTACGAGAATTACCGCACGCAGGCCGCGATTGCACATGCGGAGACGCTGGAGCGGCAGATCGCGGATAATCGTCAGCGCTTGCGGGTTTTGAACGCGGAATGGGCCTATCAGAACCGCCCGGACCGTCTGCGCGAATTGGCCGAGATCAACTTTGACCGTTTGGGCCTCGTGCCACTCAAGGCAAGCCAGTTTGGTCGTGTTGATCAGGTACCTTACCCGCCATCCGAGCTGGAAGGGTTGATTGATCTGTCGAAATCGGTGGATGTGTCCTCCGAGGAGGAGCCACTATGATCCGCACCCCTCTGCGACCGCTCGCGCGCATCCTTGAGGCGCGCGGCAAGGGCGAGAACCCTGACGCGATCGAGCGTGAAAACATCCGCCTGCGTCATGAGGAAATGCGTGACCGTGACCGCCGCCGCGCCGAGGGGCGGCTTTTGGTGTTGGGTGTTATGTTCTTTGCGGCCTTTGCCCTGATCGGGGGCCGTATGGGCGTTTTGACCCAGTCCGAACCTGCCGAGCCGCGTGCCAGTGCGGCGGGGGCTGATATACTCGCGCAGCGCGCCGATATCGTGGACCGCAACGGGCGAATCCTCGCCACGAATTTCGACACGCACAGCCTTTATGCGCAGCCTCAGATGATGATCGAGCCTCTGCGCGCCGCAGAGGCGTTGGTGAAAATCTTCCCCGACCTGAACCAAGAGCGGCTGGCCAAAAATTTCACGGGAAAGCGTAAATTTCTATGGATAAAGAAGAAAATCAGCCCTGAGCAGAAGCAGGCCGTGCATGATATTGGCGAACCGGGGCTTCTGTTTGGTCCACGCGAGATGCGCCTTTATCCCAATGGTCGACTTGCCGCGCATGTGTTGGGAGGCGCAGGTTTTGGCCGCGAGGGGGTCCATGCGGCCGAAGTGGTTGGCGTCGCGGGTATTGAGAAATTCTACGACGTGCGCCTGCGCGATCCGGCCCATGGTCACAAACCGCTGGAATTGTCGTTGGATCTGACCATTCAGGCCGCGACCGAGCAGGTTTTGCTAGGGGGTATGAAAATCATGAACGCCAAGGGTGCCGCCGCCGTGTTGATGGATGTGCATACCGGCGAGGTGATTTCCATCGCGTCGCTACCGGATTTTGACCCCAATGACCGCCCCAGCCCTTTGGTCGAGGGCTATGCCGGAGACAGCCCACTTTTCAACCGGGCGGTGCAGGGGGTCTATGAGCTTGGCTCGGGCTTCAAGATTTTTGCGGTGGCTCAGGCAATTGAGCTGGGTATAGTGAATGAGAACACGATCATCGACACCACGCCGCCCATGCGCGTTGGCGGCTTTCTGATTGGGGAATTCAACCGCAAGAATTACGGCATGATCACCGCCTCTGACGTGATCGTGGAAAGCTCCAACCGCGGCACGGGGCGCATCGCCCTTGAGGTAGGAGCCACGCGGCAAAAAGATTTTCTCGAAAGTCTCGGTTTTTTTGAGCCGACGCCGTTGGAGATTATTGAGGCGCAAGGCGGGCAGCCCCTGTTGCCCCAGCGTTGGACCGATCTGAGCACGGTGACGATATCCTATGGCCACGGGCTAAGCTCAAGCCCGCTGCATTTGGCGGCGGGGTATGCGGCGCTGGCCAATGGTGGGCGATATGTGAAGCCCACGCTTTTGAAGCAAAGCACGTCCCAGTTGGGTCCGCGCGTGATGTCGCCCGAGACCGCGGCCGCCTCGGTGCGTATGTTGCGCCGCGTGGTCAGCTCGGGCACCGCGAGCCTTGGCGAGGTTCCGGGCTACAGCGTGGGCGGCAAGACTGGGACTGCGGACAAGCCACGCCCCGCGGGCGGCGGTTATTATGATGACAAGGTGATTGCCACATTTGCCGCTGTTTTCCCCAGCAATGATCCCAAATACGTGCTGGTCGTGACGCTGGACGAGCCGGTCGAGACCTCCGGGGACGAACCGCGCCGCACCGCAGGTTGGACCGCTGTGCCAATCGCCGCCGAGATCATTGCGCGCGTCGCACCGCTTTTGGGCTTGCGCCCTGAGATTGAACCCCAGAATTTGCCTGATATAACGCAAGTGTCACAATAATATCAGGCGGGTGGTGGGCAGATGCCAGGGCAGGGGAAAACACTGGATGAGTTGGGTCTGACCGCTCAAGGCGGCGCGCAAGCCCGCGTGATGGGGCTGGCTGTGGATAGCAGGCAGGTGCGCGACGGGTTTCTCTTTGCCGCCCTGCCCGGAAGCCGCGCCCATGGCGCAGAGTTTATTCAATATGCGCTGCGCCAAGGGGCGGGGGCGATCCTCACAGATGCTGAGGGTGCAGGGATTGCGCAAGCAGAGCTCGCCGCGAGTGACGCGGCTCTGATCATCGCGCAGGACCCGCGCGCGGCGCTCTCTTATGCTTCAGCACTCTGGTTTGGCGCGCAGCCCAAGACGATTGTAGCCGTCACCGGCACCAATGGAAAAACCTCTGTGGCAAGCTTCACCCGCCAGATTTGGGAGGCGCTGGGCCATCGCGCCGTCAACCTTGGCACCACGGGGGTTGAAGGCAGCTGGACCGCACCGCTGGCTCATACCACGCCCGAGCCGATTACTCTGCACCGCACGCTGGCCGAGGCCGCAAAGGCCGGCGTCACCCATGTGGCGATGGAGGCGTCGTCGCACGGGCTGGAGCAGCGCAGGCTCGATGCGGTGTCGCTGGTGGCCGCCGGGTTCACGAATTTCACGCAGGACCATCTGGATTATCACAAGACGTTCAAGGCCTATTTCGACGCCAAGGCGGGGCTGTTTGACCGGGTGTTGCCCGAGGACGGGATCGCCGTGATCAACATCGATGATGCGCGTGGGGCCGATATGGCGACTACCGCCGAGGCGCGCGGTCAGGTCGTGCTGGGCGTGGGGCGCGCAGTGGGGGCCGACTTGCAACTTGAAGCGCAGCGGTTTGAGCCGACGGGGCAGGTCCTGCGCTTTGACTGGGAAGGCGATGTGCATCAGGTGCATGTGCCGCTCATCGGCGGGTTTCAGGGGGAGAATCTCTTGCTTGCCGCAGCGCTCTGCATCGCGGGCGGGGATGAACCGGGGCGCGTGTTTGAGGTGCTGCCGCAGATGCAAACCGTGCGGGGCCGGATGCAATTGGCCGCGATGCGCGAGAATGGTGCTGCGGTGTTTGTGGATTATGCCCACACGCCCGATGCTGTGGCTACCGCAATTCAGGCGCTGCGCCCGCATGTGCTTGGTCGGCTGGTGGCGATTGTTGGCGCGGGCGGGGATCGTGACCCCGGCAAGCGGCCCTTGATGGGGCAGGCAGCGCTCCATGCAGATCAGGTGATCGTGACCGATGACAACCCGCGCAGCGAGGAGCCCGCTTTGATCCGTGCCGCCGTGATGGAAGGCTGCCCCGATGCGCAGGAGGTGGGCGACCGCGCCGAGGCGATCTTGCGCGGTGTGGACGCTTTGGGGCCAGGGGATGCGCTCTTGATCCTCGGCAAGGGGCACGAGACCGGGCAGGTCGTGGGCGATGATGTGCTCCCCTTTGATGATACAGAACAGGCCAGCGTGGCCGTGGCGGCCCTTGATGGGAAGCTCGCGTGAGCGCGCTCTGGACCGCCCAAGAGGCGGCGCGCGCCACGGGCGGGCAGGCGCAAGGCGATTGGTCCGCCAATGGCGTGTCTATTGACACGCGCACAATTGCTGAGGGCGATCTTTTTGTGGCGCTCAAGGCCGCGCGGGACGGGCATGAGTTCGTGGCCCAAGCGCTTGGGGCGGGGGCCGCTGCGGCCTTGGTGAGCCATATCCCTGAAGGTGTGGCGCCGGATGCGCCCTTGCTCATCGTGGGGGATGTGCTGGAGGCGTTGGAGGCGCTGGGCCGGGCCGCGCGGGCGCGCACGGATGCGCGGGTCGTGGGCGTCACCGGGTCTGTCGGCAAGACCTCCACCAAGGAAATGCTGCGCGACGTGCTGAGCCGTCAGGGCCGCACCCATGCGGCTGAGGCGAGCTATAACAACCATTGGGGTGTGCCGCTCACCCTCGCGCGGATGCCTGCGGACACGGAATTTGCCGTGATTGAGATCGGGATGAACGCGCCCGGTGAGATCGCCCCGCTGTCGCGCATGGCGCGCCCGCATGTGGCGATGATCACCACCGTGGCCGCCGCTCATCTTGAGGCTTTCGAGAGCATTGAAGGCATCGCGCATGAGAAGGCGGCGATCTTTGAGGGGTTGGAGCCGGGCGGGGAAGCTATTGTGAATATTGACTTACCCACCACGTCCATCTTGCTGGAGACCGCCCGCGCCAAGGCGGCGCATATCACCACCTTTGGCGCGGGCGTTTCGGATTACAGGCTGATTTCGGCCAAGATGTCGGACACATGCACTGCCGTGCGCGCCGAGCTGCGCGGCGAGGCGGCCATTTTCAAGATCATGAGCCCGGGGCGGCATTTTGCGATGAACGGTCTGGCCGTTCTGGCCGCCGTCGAGGCGCTGGGCGGGGATACCGGGATGGCCGCGCCGGACTTGGCGCTGTGGCAGCCGCCTGCGGGGCGCGGCACCCGCGAGATATTGCAGCTTGATAGCGGGCATGAGGACTGGACCCTCGATCTGATTGACGATGCGTTTAACGCCAATCCTACGTCGATGGAGGCCGCGCTGGAGGTTCTGGCCGCCGCGACGCCGCGCGACGGCATTGGCCGGATCACCAAGGGGCGACGGATTGCGATCCTGGGTGACATGCTTGAGCTTGGCCGCACGGAGGAGGCGCTGCACCGGAGCATCGCGGATTTGCCCAGCATCGCGGCGCTTACCGTGGTGCATTGTGTGGGGCCACGGATGCGCGCGCTGCACCGCGCGCTGCCCGAGGCACAGCGGGGCATGTGGTTCGAGGATGCAAACGCACTGGCAGCAGAGGTGTTTCGCATGATAGACGCAGGCGACGTGGTGCTGATCAAGGGCTCCAAGGGCAGCAAGGTCAGCCTTGCTGTGGAGGCACTGCGAAAAAAGGGGCGGGCAAACCGACCCGAAGCAAGGGACGAATGAATGTTTTATTGGCTGACTGCCCTCTCCGACGGCGGTGATTTCTTTAACCTTTTCAGGTATATCACCTTCCGTACCGGTGGCGCGTTCATGACGGCACTGATCTTTGGCTTCATGTTCGGCAAGCCGCTGATCAATGTGCTGCGCCGCCGTCAGGGCAAGGGCCAACCGATCCGCGAGGACGGGCCAGAGGGGCATTTCGCCAAGGCGGGCACGCCGACGATGGGCGGTTTGCTGATCGTGGGCGCACTTTTGACCTCAACGCTGCTTTGGGCACGGCTCGACAATCCGTTCGTGTGGATGATCCTCTTTGTCACCGTCTCTTTTGCGGCGATCGGCCTTGCGGATGATTATGCCAAGGTTTCCAAGGGCAATCACAAGGGCGTGCCGGGTAAGATACGGCTTTTGCTTGGCTTTATCATCGCAGGCATCGCCACATACTGGGCGATGAGCGTGCATGCGGCGGCAGATCTGGAGCTTGCCGCGCGGGTGGCGGATTATGATCCGCTGGCGGGGCGACTGGCCTTTCCGGTGTTCAAGGATGTGCTTTTGAACATGGGTTTGCTCTTCATCCCCTTCGGGATGTTCGTGATCGTCGGTGCGGCCAATGCGGTGAACCTTACGGATGGCTTGGACGGGCTCGCGATCATGCCTGTGATGATCGCGGCGGGCACGCTCGGCGTGATTGCCTATGCGGTGGGCCGGGTCGATTTCACGCAATATCTCGATGTGCATTACGTGCCGGGTACGGGCGAGATCTTCGTCTTTGTCGCGGGGCTGATCGGTGGGGGCCTCGGGTTCTTGTGGTATAACGCGCCGCCTGCGGCTGTGTTCATGGGTGATACCGGGTCTTTGGCCCTTGGTGGGGCGCTTGGCGCGATTGCCGTGGCCACGAAGCACGAGATCGTGCTGGCCATTGTGGGTGGTTTGTTCGTGGTCGAGGCGCTGAGCGTGATCATCCAAGTGCTCTATTTCAAGCGTACGGGCAAGCGGGTGTTTCTGATGGCGCCCATCCACCATCACTATGAGAAAAAGGGCTGGGCCGAGCCGCAGATCGTGATCCGGTTCTGGATTATTTCCCTGATCTTGGCGATGATTGGCTTGGCGACGTTGAAGGTGCGCTAGGGCGCACTCCTACGCCCTTTCGGGCGTCCTCGTGGGGAGGGAAATGATGATACCAGTTGTTGGATTTGAAGGACGCCGCGTGGCCGTCCTTGGTCTTGGCCGCTCGGGGCTCAGCGCGGCACGGGCGCTGCGGGAGGGCGGTGCGGAGGCGCTGTGTTGGGACGATAGCCCTGTGGCGCGTGTGGCGGCAGAGGCCGAAGATTTCACCGTTCTGGACCTCGGCCGCGAGGGCGCGATGGACGGTCTCTCGGCCCTGATCGTCAGCCCCGGCATCCCGCATCTTTACCCTGAGCCCAACCGGATTGTGACCGCAGCCCTCAATGCAGGCGTGCCAGTGGACAACGATATCGGGCTTTTCTTTCGCTCCTTCGCCGCGTCCGGCTGGGAGGAGATGGATAGCGTGCCCCATGTCGTGGCTGTCACTGGATCAAACGGGAAATCCACGACTTCGGCCCTCATCGCGCATATCCTGTCGGAGGCGGGGCGCGATGTGCAATTGGCGGGCAATATTGGTCGGGGTGTTCTGGATCTTGATCCGCCTTTGGATGGCGGTGTGGTGGTGCTGGAGCTCAGTAGCTACCAGACGGAGCTGGCCCGTGCGCTCACACCTGACATTGCGGTTTTCACCAACCTGACGCCGGATCATTTGGACCGTCACGCAGGCTTTGGCGGGTATTTCGCGGCCAAGCGCCGCCTCTTTGCCGAAGGTGGCCCGGACCGCGCCGTGATCGGCGTTGATGAGCCGGAGGGGCGGTTCCTCGCGGGGCAGCTCAGCGAGGGGCCTGTGGACGACCGGGTGATCCGGATCTCGTCCGGCACGAAGCTTACCGGGCCGGGATGGCTGGTGTTTGCGCGCAAAGGGTTTCTCAGTGAATACCGCAAAGGACGGCAGGCGGGCAGCATTGATCTGCGCCCCATCAAAGGCCTGCCCGGCGCGCATAACCACCAAAACGCCTGCGCAGCCTATGCCGCCTGCCGGAGCCTCGGCCTTGCGCCAAAGGTGATCGAGGCGGCGATGCACAGCTATCCGGGCCTGCCGCACCGCAGCCAGATCATCGCCGAGGCGGGTGGCGTGACCTATGTGAACGACAGCAAGGCCACGAATGTGGATAGCGCACTCAAGGCGCTGATGGCGTTCGATAAAGTGCGCTGGATCTGTGGCGGGTTGGAGAAAGAGGGGGGGCTTTCGGCGCTTGCCCCGGCGCTGGGCCGTGTCGCCAAAGCCTATGTGATCGGGCGTGAGGCTGCGGGGTTTGCCGTGCAGTTGAGCGGCGCTGAAGCCGAGGTCTGCACCACAATGCAAGAGGCGGTCGCGCGGGCCCATGCCGAGGCCGAGCCCGGCGAGACGGTCCTTTTGGCCCCGGCGGCGGCGAGCTTTGATCAATATGACAATTTCGAGCAGCGCGGCGATGACTTCGCGGCCTGCGTGCAGGCGGCACTCGGCTCTGGTCAATAGCGGCTCGCTGCGCTATTTCATCCGCCAAACGCGGAGGGCCTATGCCAGACAGCACGCCATTTCAAAAGCCGGGGCCCGTGGAAAATGATCTGCGCGCCGCACTTGCCAGCACCGAAGAGATCATCGCCGAAGCCCGCGCGGGCCGGATGTACATTCTTGTGGACCATGAGGACCGTGAGAATGAGGGTGATTTCGTCATCCCGGCGGAGTTTGCGGATGCGACGGCGATCAACTTTATGGCCACCCATGGGCGCGGCCTGATCTGCTTGCCGATGACGTCTGCGCGGATCGAACGGCTTGGCCTGCCGATGATGGCCGTGAACAATTCCTCGCGCCACGAGACGGCCTTTACCGTCAGCATCGAGGCGCGTGAGGGCGTGAGCACAGGCATCTCTGCCGCCGACCGTGCGTTGACCGTGGCCACCGCGATCAATGATCAAAACACCTCTGCCGCGATTGCGACGCCGGGGCATGTCTTCCCGCTCAGGGCGCGCAATGGCGGTGTGATGGTGCGTGCGGGCCATACGGAGGCGGCGGTGGATATCAGCCGCCTTGCGGGGCTGCACCCCTCGGCGGTGATCTGCGAGATCATGCGCGCGGATGGCACAATGGCGCGCCTGCCCGATCTCATCGAGATTGCGGCGGAGCATGGACTGAAGATCGGCACGATCAGTGATCTCATCGCTTATCGCCACAAGCATGACAACCTCGTGCGCGAGACGCGCCGCGAGACGGTTCATGCCCATATCGGCGGCGCGTGGGAGATGCGCATCTTCACCGACCAGATCAGCGAGACCGAGCATGTCGTGCTGGTCAAAGGCGATATTGAGAGCGGCGGGCCGGTTCTGGCGCGCACCCATGCGCTCAACGCGCTGGAGGACACTCTGGGGATCGGCGGGATGCCGGGCGGCAAGCTGCCCCGCGCGATGCAGATCATTGCCGATGCGGGGCGGGGCGCGATTTTCCTCTTCCGCCAGCCGCGTCCGCGCCTTGCGGGCGAGATCGACGATGATGGCCCGCGCACGATCAAGCAGACCGGGCTTGGCGCGCAGATTATGTCGACCATGGGCCTGCGTGAGCTGATCTTGCTGACCGATAGCCCGGAGACCCGCTATCTGGGTCTTGACGCTTACGGCATCACGATCACCGGCACCCATCCTCTGAGCAAAGGTTGAGCCCATGGCTGGCACCGAATACACCCTCCCGCGCGCGACGTTCGAGGCCCCTGTGAAGCTTTTGATCGTGGTGGCGCCGTTTTACCGCGACATCGCGGATATGATGATCAAGGGCGCTGTGGCCGAGGCCGAAGCGGCGGGCGCCACATATGAGATCAGGGAAGTGCCCGGCGCGCTGGAACTGCCCACGGCCATCGGCATTGCCGAGCGGATGAGCAATTTCGACGGCTATGTCGCGCTTGGATGTGTCATCCGGGGTGCCACGACGCATTACGAGACGGTGTGTGGCGATTCCAGTAACGGGCTTATGCTTTTGGGGCTGCAAGGGCTCTGCATCGGGAACGGTATCCTGACCGTGGAGGACCGCGCACAGGCCGAGGAGCGTGCAGACCCCGCGCGCATGAACAAAGGGGCGGGCGCCGCCGCCGCAGCCCTCCACCTCATCGCGCTCAGCCGCAATTGGGGGGCGGAGCGCAAGGGCATTGGCTTCAAGCCCGCAGGCAGCTACCAGATCGCCGGCGACAGCAAGGACACCCCCACCGCATGAGTGATGCAGCAGCCCCCCTTTCCGGCAACAAGAAGCGTCAGATGCGCAGTGCGGCACGGCTTTACGCGGTGCAGGCGCTTTTTCAGATGGAGCATTCCGATCTTGATGTGGATGCGGTCTATGCGGAGTTTCTGGAGCACCGTTTTGGCGCGGAATGGGATGATGAGAGTGAGATGGTGGACGGGGACATGGATCTCTTCCGCGATCTTCTGAACGGAGCCGTGGACGGTCAGCGCCCGATTGACCAGATGACCGACCGTGCTTTGGTCGCCAAATGGCGCATCGACCGGATTGATCCGACGATTCGCGCGCTCTTTCGCGCGGCGGGGGCAGAGATACTTGGCGGAAAGACGCCGCCCCGCGTGGTGATCAGCGAATTCGTCGATATCGCCAAAAGCTTCTTTCCCGAGGGTAAAGAGGCGAGTTTCGTCAACGCAGTGCTGGATCACATGGCACGCGAGGCAAAACCAGAGGCGTTTTGAACACTATTTGACGCCAAGCCTTGAGACGCCCGGATAAAGGCATATACTTATAGCCAACCGGGGGAGTATCCCAATGCCTAAACTTATCCGCCTCTACATCATCCAATGCGCGATCGGCTTCGGCCTTGCGGCGGTTTTCGTGGGCATGCTCTTGTGGTTCAACATCGCAAATCTTGGTCATCTGGTGTTCAATTCCGACAAGGGATGGCTGGCGCTTTTGGTGCTGTGGATTTCCAACGGCGTGGTGTTCGGCGGGGTGCAGTTTGGCATCGCGATCATGCGCATGAAGGACGATGATGATGACGAGCCGCGTGGCGGGCATCGCCGCCGGGTCCAGCGCCCTCAGGGCAAGATGATCCCCGTGCGGGTTGCCGCTGGCGGGCGTCCGCAGGAAATGCGCCGCCGGTGATCAGCGGCGGTGCCTCGCGCGTAGCACTGGCTTTTTATCAGCAGCCTCCAGACGGCCCCGCGTCCCTCTTTGCACAAAGGCAGGTGCCGTTTCGCGCAGGATTTTGCGCCGTATCGCATCCTCATAATTGTTGAACCCACGGATGGTTTCGGTGAACGCGCCGGGCCCGGTTATGACGCTGTCCTGAAAATACAGGGTGAGGCCGCTTGGCCCCGCAGCCTCCGGCTCAATCACCAGCGCGTTGACGGTGATGCCCTCGGCCCCAAGCGCTTGGCGGATCTCGGCAGGGCGGGGGCCATTGTTATTCGCTCCATCGCCTGAGATATCCACCGTCAGGGCCGCGCAATCGACGCGGCGCAGCTGATCGCGGGCAAAGAGCATCGCCGCCCCCAGCCCCGTGCGCCCCGAGCGGATGCCTTGCGGCGCATCCCGCAGCCGGATTGACATATCGGCCAGCGTCTCCGGCCCCTGCACCTGCGTCCAATCCAGCAAAAGCGTTTGGTTGAACTGCCCGCTCCATTCAAACACCGCCAGTTTTACATGTCCGCCAGGTGAGGTTAGCGCCTGCACGACCTCCGGGTCCTCCAGCGCGCGCGCCAGCCCACCCCGTTGCAAGGCGAAGTCGAACACATCCACAGAGAGCGACACATCCAACCCGAGGATCAAAGCCTGCCGACAGGTCTCCGCCGCAGCACCCACTGGGGTGAGGGCGATCATCACTGCAATTTTGCAAAGCCAGCGCAGAGTGATCTCCCCTTATCATGCATTAAAGCCTTAGCCCTGCACTACGTTACCGTGCGCGCCGCAGCATTCAAATCACAACATGGGGCGGGAGGAAGTGGCGGGCCCGCAGCAACCGTTTGGTTATCTCATTCCCGAGGACCTGTATGTACAGGTGGGCGCCGGGTAACTGGACCAGGGTCCAGACAGAGCCAGCTCCCTCGGAATTGCTTAAGGCCACCGGAATGCAACCGTGGACGTGAGGAGCAGAACCCGCCACCCATCTAGGTAATGCGCGCAAGGGGCCGGGGCAAGGGGATCGAGCAAGGGGTTGCGCACGTTCCTTCTTTGTTCATATTGCCTGTCATGGACAGCACGCCCCTTCATACGCAGCTGCATACCCAACCCGGGCAAATCCTCGCGCGTGGGGTGTGTCGGCATTTGCTCAGCCATGATTTTGCCTGTCTGGAGGAATATGTGCCTGCGCGGGGCCTTCGCGTGGATGTGATGGCGCTGGGACCCAAGGGCGAGCTTTGGGTGATCGAGTGCAAATCCAGCCGCGCCGATTTTCTCTCGGACGGGAAATGGCAGGGCTATTTGGGTTGGGCCGACAGGTTTTTCTGGGCTGTGGACGCGACGTTTCCACAAGAGATCTTGCCCGAAGGCACGGGGCTGATGGTCGCCGATGGCTATGATGCGGAGATTCTGCGCATGGCCCCCGAGACGAGGCTTGCGCCCGCGCGGCGCAGTGCGATCACGCGCAAATTTGCCCGCACCGCCGCGCTGCGCCTGCAAAGCTTGCGCGATCCACTCAGATTTCCCGAAGTTTAGCGGCCCAGAGACTTGGCGGCAGCGATGATTTCGGCGGCAATCTCCTCGGCCTCTTCGGGCGAGAAATCCATCGGGATCTCGATCCCTTGCGATTCGACAAAAATCCGCACCATGCCCTGATCGGTTGGGCCGATCTGCATATTTGCCTCGATGTCGCGTTCGGTGTTCAGGCCCATGATCGGCTCCTCTCAGACCCAAGCGTTCTAGGCCGGGGGCGGGGCAATGGCAAGCGGCGGCCAATCGTGATTTCGCGTGCCAAGAGGCTTGCAATCGCGGCGCGGCACGGGTAAATCGCCGGGCAGGGCCGCCTTAGCTCAGTTGGTTAGAGCGCTTGATTGTGGATCAAGAGGTCCCCCGTTCAAGCCGGGGAGGCGGTACCATTTTAACCAAACGGTTATGATGCAGGGCTACTAGTCTGCTTTGATCTCGATAGACTGGCGCAGTTTGCCCGAGAGCCTGTCATAGATCAAAATCTCGTTTGCCGCCGTCACCACCGCGATCCAGTCGGAGCCTTGGGTGAAGGCCGTGGCCTCTGCCCCCTCTGGCAGGGTGAGTGTGGCAGGCAGGTCTGGCCTCGCGCCGCCCGAGAAGCGGGTGACAAACAGCGCTACGATCACTATGAACCCGATAATCATCGTCGCCGTCAGCACAGTCACCAATCGGCGCAGATGTTTTACCAGCCCCGGATCGAGCTCTGGCACGGTCTCAGATACATCATTGGAGCGTTCGGTCATGGCGCAGGCCCCCCTCAGCGTGCGGATATCTCATGCCCCGCCGCCCCGTCTGGATAAGGCATTGGCGCGCGATGTGCCAGAGGAGGCGGCGTTGTCGCGCACCCGTCTGGCGCGGCTCATTGGCGACGGTCAGGTGCGCCTTAACGGGACCGTGACACTTGACCCCAAGGCGCGGGTGGCCGAGGGCGATATCGTGGAGATCACAGTGCCCGAAGCGGTCGAGAGCCATATCGAAGCCGAGGAGATCCCGCTTGAGATCGCCTATGAGGATGATGATCTGATCGTGGTCAACAAACCTGCGGGCATGGTCGTACATCCGGCCCCCGGCACGCCGTCCGGCACGCTTGTGAACGCGCTTTTGCATCATTTTGGCGGAAAGCTTTCTGGGGTGGGCGGTGTCAGCCGTCCCGGCATCGTGCACCGGATCGACAAGGACACAAGCGGGCTTCTGGTTGTGGCCAAATCCGATGCGGCGCATCACGGGCTGGCCGCGCAATTTGCCGCCCACACGGCCGAGCGGCATTACATCGCGCTCTGCCACGGCGTACCAGAGGCCGCTGATCCACGCCTGCGCGGCCTGCGCGGGGTGAGTTTTGAGCCCGGCAATATCCTGCGGATCGAGACCGAGCTTGCCCGCCATAAGACCGACCGGCAGCGACAGGCCGTGATCTGGGGCGGGGGGCGTCATGCCGTGACCCGCGCACGCCTCATTGAGCGGTTTGGCACGCCTGCCTGCATCGCGTTGCTGGAATGTTGGCTGGAGACAGGGCGCACCCACCAGATCCGCGTGCATATGGCCCATGCCGGGCACGGACTAATCGGCGATCCGGTCTATGGTGGGCGCCGCAAGTTGCCGCAAAAGGCGTTGCCCGAGGGCGGTCTTGAGGCGGCGCAGTCCTTCCCGCGTCAGGCGCTTCATGCGGCCTCGCTGGGGTTCGAGCACCCTCTGAGCGGTGATGAGATGCGCTTTGAGGCGGATTTACCAAGCGATATCGAGACGCTCTGCACCGTGTTGCGCGGGGGCTGACGCGCGGTCTCTGTTACGTCCGAGCACAGCTGCGTGAGGCCATGGTCACATGGGTTCCAAACACCTTTTTGCAGGATCATATATCCTTAACCGGTTCCCTGCTAAGGCCCTTGAAAGGGCCGAGCACCGATCCTAAATTGATGTTAAGGTCCTAAACATAGGGCGATCTGGAGGGTTTTGAGATGGCCAATTACGCAAATCTGCCGGCGCCGACGCCAGAAGGCGGTCTGAACCGCTATATGCAGGAAATCCGTAAATTCCCGCTCCTTGAGCCGGAAGAGGAATATATGCTGGCCAAAGCCTGGGTCGAGCAGGAGGATACCGAGGCGGCTCACCGCATGGTCACATCGCACCTGCGTCTCGCGGCCAAGATTGCCATGGGGTATCGCGGCTACGGCTTGCCGCAGGCCGAGGTGATCTCGGAGGCGAATGTGGGCCTCATGCAGGCCGTGAAACGGTTCGACCCTGAGAAGGGTTTCCGCCTCGCGACCTATGCGATGTGGTGGATTCGCGCGAGTATTCAGGAGTATATCCTGCGCTCGTGGTCCTTGGTGAAGCTTGGCACGACATCGGCGCAAAAGAAGCTCTTTTTCAACCTACGCAAAGCGAAGAACAAGATTGGCGCGCTGGAAGAAGGCGATCTTCGCCCGGAAAACGTCAAGACAATCGCGACCCAGCTGGGTGTGACAGAGGCTGAGGTGATCTCCATGAACCGGCGCATGTCGGGTGGGGATGCGTCTCTCAATGCCACGGTCGGATCTGAGGGCGAGGGGACGATGCAATGGCAGGACTGGTTGGAAGACACCGATGCCGATCAGGCTGGTGATTACGAGGCGCGCGACGAGCTTGAGGCACGCCGCGAGATGCTGAGTGCGGCGATGGATGTTCTCAATGACCGCGAAAAGGATATCCTGACCCAACGGCGCCTGTCTGACACAGTCGTGACGCTGGAAGAGCTGAGCGGGCAATATGACGTGAGCCGCGAACGCATCCGCCAGATTGAGGTGCGCGCGTTCGAGAAGCTGCAAAAGCGGATGCGCGCGCTGGCGCAGGACAAAGGCATGATGTTGGACGCCTGACATATAGGAGGCCTGAAATGTAGGGGGCCTGCGGTGATTGCAGAGGCCTGACCGCTTGCCCCTTGGCGCGCCGCGCACGCCGGAGTAGTTTACGTTGCAACCTCGAAGGGGCGCGCAATGATCCAGGCGACACGGCGAATATGGGCGATGGGGGCTGCTGCGGCGGCGTTTAGCCTGCTTGCGGCTTGCGCCGAACGTGGGGTGGTCATGTATGCTGATCCCAGGCCTGATGCGTCGATAGAAGTGATGTATGTCGCGACACAGCGCGCCTTGGGCAAGGCGAATGACACGTTTGGCGAAAAGCGAAACGCCACCCTCAACCATTTCCGCGCCGAAATCTCGGTCCCGCCTAACCATGAGGTGGGCCAGATTGAGTGGCCGCGCGGTACCCCCGACGCGTCACGGCATTTCGTGATCACGCAAAGCAGCCTTTTACCGGATTCGGCCCAGATGGCCCGGCAAATCGCCGCTGAGCGCAGGACGGGCGATACGATGATATTTGTGCATGGCTATAATAACACCCTCTCTGAGGCGATGTACCGTTTTGCCCAGATCAAAACGGATTATGGCGTCACCGGGCCGGGCGTTTTGTTTTCATGGCAATCGGCAGGCAATCCGCGCGGCTATATCTATGATCGCGATTCGGTACTTTTTGCGCGCGATGATCTGGTGGAGACGATCCGGCAAGTGGCGCGCCACTCGGATGAGCGTGTCTTTTTGCTGGCCCATTCTATGGGGGCGCAACTGATGATGGAGGCGCTGCGCCAGATTGCTTTGACGGGGGATCTTGCGCTGTTGGACCGGGTGGCCACGGTTGCGTTGATCAGCCCGGATATTGATCCCGATCTTTTCCGCGATCAGGTGACAACTGTGGGAACATTGCGCGCGCCGATCTTGGTGTTTGTGTCGCGCGAGGATTGGGCGTTGGGGCTTGCGAGCCTCATTACCGGATCAAAAGAGCGGCTTGGGGTGATCTCCTCTGGCGCGCAGGTCGAAGGGCTTGATGTGCGGGTTATCGATGTCTCGGGGCTGGAGGATGGCAAGGATATGAACCATGCGACGGCCTTTACTTCGGCGGCGGCGGTGGGGGTGCTGCGCGGATTGATTGATGAGGCGCGTGGGGGCCGGCAGCCGTTTCCGGGTTATATCGCGCTTACGGGTGATAACTTGAAGCGCTGATGCGGTTGCGACAATTGAGAGGGGAATGGCATGGCTGGAGGCTGGGCCCGCGATGGGGCCGTATCAGAGCAGATTGAGGCGTCGATCAACGATGAGTTGGCACGCCTTAAGGCACGTCGCAGCCCTGAGGGCGAAAGCCTGACCCATTGCGCGGAATGTGAGGAGCCTATCCCGGAGGCACGGCGTGCGGCGCTGCCGGGTGTGAAGCTGTGCATTGAGTGCGTGGCCGAACGCGATGGGGCGAAGGCTGCGCGGGGGGGCATCAACCGGCGCGGGTCGAAAGATTCTCAATTGAAGTGATCCGGCGGTGCGCCCTTCGCAGGGCGCGCAGGGTTGGATTTGCGTTCGGGCCACGCAGGCCATGTGTAATTGCGTTCAGGCCACGCAGGCCGGGGCTCCGCCCCCGCCGTTGAATTTCCCGAGGGAAATTCAACGTCTCCCCCAGGATACTTTTGGCAAGAAGAAGTTGGGGTCAGCCTTCCATCGCTTCCAATTCATCGATGAAGCCTTCGATCATGCTGAGGCCTTTGTCCCAGAATTTGGGGTCGGACGCATCGAGGCCGAAGGGGGCCAGAAGGGCTTTGTGGTGTTTGGAGCCGCCCGCCTTGAGCATCTCGAAATATTTATCCTCAAAGCCTTCGGGTGCATCCTCGTAGACCGCGTAGAGCGCGTTTACGAGCCCGTCGCCGAACGCGTAGGCATAGACGTAGAAGGGCGAGTGGACGAAATGGGGGATATAGGCCCAGAATGTCTCGTAGCCCTCCATGAAATCAAACGCTGGCCCGAGCGATTGGGCTTGGACGGACATCCAGAGCGCGTTGATATCCTCGGGCGTCAGCTCGCCCTCGCGGCGGGCGGCGTGGAGTTTGCATTCAAAGTCGTAGAAGGCGATTTGGCGCACCACGGTATTGATCATGTCCTCGACCTTGCCCGCCAGCATCACCTTTCGTTCTGCGTCCGAGGCGGCACCGTCCAGCATTTTGCGGAAGGTGAGCATCTCGCCGAAGACGGAGGCCGTCTCAGCCAGCGTAAGGGGGGTGGAGCTGAGAAGCTCGCCTTGATCGGCGGCGAGGACCTGATGCACGCCGTGGCCCAGCTCATGCGCCAGGGTCATGACATCGCGGGGTTTTCCCAAGTAGTTGAGCATCACGTAAGGATGCACGTCGGTTACTGTGGGGTGGGCAAACGCGCCCGGTGCTTTGCCGGGTTTGACGCCTGCGTCAATCCAGCCGCGATCGAAGAAGGGCTCGGCCAGAGCGCCCATGCGCGGATCAAACGCGGTGTAGGCGTCCATCACTGTTTTGCGCGCAGCGTCCCATGAGACGGTTTTGGTGTCTTCCATCGGCAAGGGCGCGTTGCGGTCCCAGACCTGCATCCGCTCAAGGCCCAGCCATTTGCGTTTCAGCTCATAATAGCGGTGGCTGAGGCGGGGGTAGGCGGCGACCACGGCATCACGCAGGGCCTCCACGACCTCGGGCTCCACATCATTGCTGAGGTGGCGGCCGGTTTGGGCGGTGGGCATGCCGCGCCAACGGTCGATAACCTCTTTTTCCTTGGCGGATGTGTTGTGCACGCGGGCAAAGGTGCGGATGTTTTCGCCAAACACCCGCGCCAGCTCGCGGCTGGCGGCCTCGCGTTTGGCTCGGTCTTGCTCGGTCAGAAGGTTCAGCGTGCCTTCGATGTTCAGCTCCTCGCCATCCACCTCGAAGCTGAGGCCCGCGATGGTTTCATCAAAGAGCCGTTCCCACGCATCGCCGACCACGCCCATATCGTGCAGAAACTTCTCCATCTCGTCGGAGAGCTGATGCGGCTTCATCGCGCGGATTCGGTCCAGCACGGGTTTGTAGCGTGCGAGCGCGTCGTTTTGCGCCAGAAGCCCGGCGAGGTGGTCATCCTCCAGCCGGTTGAGCTCAAGCGTGAAAAACACAAGAGGTGTCGTGTAAGTCGTTACTTTCTCTTGGCAATCGCTGAGGAATTTGGTGCGCGCGCCATCGGTGGTAAGCTGGTAATAGCGCAGCCCGGCGAAGGACATGATGCGTCCTGCGACACCGCTGATCGCTTCGTCGCGCTCGATACATTTGAGCAGCTCGCCGGCGTCCAGCGTGCTCAGCTTGCCCTCGTAATCGGCGGCGAAGGCTGCGCAAGCTTCCTTCAGCCAATCCATGTCGCGCTGAAGCTCAGGCGCGTCCTCAGACGTATAGAGATCGCTCAGGTCCCATTCGGGCAGATTGCCGAGCCCTTCGCTGCCTGAGCTTGGATTGGCGTCGAAGGTGGGGCGTGGCAGGTGGGTCATGAAGCTCTCCTTGAGTGATCTGTCAGACATAGGCGCGGGGCGGGTAAGGCTCAAGGCCCGGCTTTCGTGCGGGGGTCTTTGAGGGCATGCGGCTCAGCCGTATTGCGCCAGCATCGCGTTCAAATCGTCGAGCGTGTTGGCCTCCTCCAGCGGCTTGTCGTGGCGCCAGCGCTTCATGCGCGGAAACCGCAGAGCGACGCCGGATTTGTGACGCGGTGAGGTGTGGATGCCCTCAAAGGCGATCTCGAACACATGCTCTGCGCGCACCTGCCGGACGGGACCGAAGCGCTGGAGTGTATTTTTGCGCACCCAAGCGGTGATCTGGCGAAATTCGGCATCGGTGAGGCCGGAATAGGCCTTGGTGAAGGGCACGAGATCGTTGCCGTGGCGCACGGCAAAGGTGAAGTCGGTGAAGAGGTTGGCGCGCCGCCCGTGGCCTTGCTGGGCATAGATCATCACCGCGTCGATGGTCAGCGGATCGAGCTTCCATTTCCACCAATCGCCCTTCTTGCGGCCCGCGTGATAGGGGCCAGCGGCGGACTTGATCATCAGGCCCTCGGCGCGATTGTCGCGCGCTTTGGCGCGGATATCGGCGAGATCCTCCCATGTTGTGAAGGGGATGAGCGGTGAGGCGCGCAGGGGGGCCGTGTCTGGCAGCGCGCCGAGGAGGGTGTCGAGACGCGCGCGGCGGGTGGTGAACGCAAGCGCGCGCAGGTCTTCGCCGCTTTCCTCCAGGAGATCATAGGCGAGTAGGATCACCGGCGCGTCCTTGAGCAGCTTTTTCGGCACAGACTTGCGCCCGATACGCTTTTGCAGGTCATTGAAGGGCAGGGGGGCTGTGCCGTTCCATGCGACGATCTCTGCGTCGATCACGGTGCCGTCGGGAAGGAAATCGCGGGCGCGGGCCAACTCGGGGAAGCGGTCGGTCATCAGGTCTTCGCCGCGCGACCAGACGAAATGTTCTCCCCCGCGCAGAATGAGTTGCCCGCGGATGCCGTCCCATTTCCACTCGGCGCGCCACTCTGCCGGGTCCCCAAGGGCCTCTGGCGCGCCCTCAAGCCCGTAGGCAAGACAGAACGGGTAGGGCCGCGAGAGGGATGCGGCGGCATCCTGTGCCTCGATCAGAGCGTGGTATGTCGTCGTCTCCGGCGTCCAGTCGCCCATGAGGCGATGCGCCAAAGCGGCCTCGTCCTGCCCTGTGGCCTGAGCGAGGGCGCGGGTCATCAGCTTGCGTGAGATACCCACGCGAAAACCCCCGGTCAGCAGCTTGTTAAAGACCAGCCGCTCCGCCGCGCCCATTTGGTCCCATGCGTCCAGAACGGCGGCTTTGCGCGCGTCCTCATCGGCATGATCCAGCGCGCGAAGTGTCTCGATCCATTCGGTCAGGCTGGTGTCATGGGTGCGCGTATTGGGCGGCAGGGTGAGGGCGATGGTTTCGGCCAGATCACCAACGATGGGGTAGCTTTCTTCAAAGAGCCACAGGGGGATGCCCGCCCGCTCGGCGGCCCAGATGCGCAGCTTTGTGGTGGTGATGGCCCGCTTGGGGCGGCGACCGGAAAAGAGCGCGATGGTCCAGAGTTTATCGGTGTCGGGGGCGGTGTTGAAATAGGCCGCGAGGGCCTTGATCTTGGCCGTTGTCTTGGTGGTCTGATCCACGGCTGTATAGAGATCGGTGAAGGCTTTCATGCGCCGTCTTCCTCAAGCATCTCGCCAGTGAACTCGGTTGGAACGGGCTGTGCATTATAGCCCTGATCGCTCAGCCATCGCGCGAAGATATCGGTGTAACCATGCGTAGGGTATATGTTTTCAGCGCCTGTAGATTTAATCGCTTCGTTCAGCCCGGCCCAGTCGGCGTGGTCGGACATCACAAACCCACGGTCCACGCTGCGCCGCCGCCGGACCCCGCGCAGGCGCATCCATCCGCTGGCAAATCCGGTCGAGGCCGGGCGGAAACGGCGCGCCCAATTGCCCGCCAATACGCCGGGTGGGGCGAGGATCAGCGCGCCGGGATGGGTCTTGGGGTCAAGCTCGGGGGTGACATGGGTCGTGTCCGGCAGGTGCAGGCCCTGACCGCGCAGGATGGCGTTCGTGGCCTCAACCGCGCCGTGGGTGAGGATGGGCGCGATGGCTGGATCGAGGAGCGACAAGAGCCGCTGCGCCTTGCCCAGCGAATAGGCCCCGAGGAGCGAATATGTGCCCGTCGCCGCATTGGCCGCCCACCATGCGTTGATCTCGGCGGCTGTCTCCTCCTCGGAGGGCCAAGTGAAGACCGGCAAACCAAACGTGCATTCGGTGATGAAGCTATGGCAGCGCACAGGCTCAAACGGGGTGCTGAGCCGGTCTGGCGTGGTCTTATAGTCGCCCGACACGACCCAGACCTCGCCACCTACTTCAACGCGGATCTGGGCGGAGCCGGGAATGTGGCCCGCCGGATGGAACGAGACGCGCGCGCCGCCAATTTCGCGCACCTCGCCGTAAGGCATGGTATCAAGGGTGATATCCCCGAGGCGGTGGCGCATCACCGGGGCCGCGATATCCGTGGCGAGATAGCGGTTGTGCCCTTCGCGGGCGTGGTCTGCATGGCCGTGTGTGATCAAGGCGCGGTCCACCGGGGACCACGGATCAATGAAAAAATCGCCAGCGGGGCAGTAGATGCCTTGGGGTTTGAATTCCAGAACCATGGGTCGGAACATAAGCCACGCGCCGCGATGCGCCAGCCTTGCGGTGTTGTGTGCAGTGGCTAAGGTAAAATCAAAGAGGGAGGGGTCGATGCGGTTTGTGAGATTTGGCGAGGTGGGGGCGGAGCGTCCCGGAGTTTTGGACAGCGCGGGGGGACTGCGGGATCTGTCGGGCGTGGTGGATGATCTGGCGGGCGATGTTCTGGCCGCGCTGCCGGATGTGGACCCGCAGGGCCTGCCGGGTGTTGAGGGCAACCCGCGCTTGGGGCCGCCCGTGGGGCAGGTGGGTAAGCTGGTTGGGATTGGGCTCAATTATTCGGATCATGCGGCGGAGGCGGGGATGGATCCGCCGAAGGAGCCGATCCTTTTCATGAAGGCCACATCCTCGATCGTTGGCCCCTATGATGATGTGCTGTTGCCGCGCGGGTCGGAGAAGGGCGATTGGGAGGTGGAGCTTGGTGTGGTGATCGGAAAGCGCGCAAAATATGTGAGCGAGGCTAAGGCCTTGGATCATGTGGCGGGCTATATGATCATCAACGATGTGTCCGAGCGCGCATTTCAGATCGAGCGCGGTGGGCAGTGGACCAAGGGCAAATGCGCCGACACGTTCGGGCCGATGGGTCCGTGGCTTGTGACCCCTGATGAGGTGGGTGATCCTCAGGATCTGGACCTCACACTTGATCTGAATGGCGCGGCAGTGCAGCGGGGCCATACGTCCAGGATGATCTTTGGCGTGGCCCATATCATCAGCTATGTGAGCCATTTCATGAGCCTCAACCCGGGCGATGTGATCGCCACGGGCACGCCTGCGGGGGTCGGGATGGGGATGCGCCCTCAGCAGTTCCTGCGCGAGGGTGATGTGATGGAGCTTGGGATCAGCCGGCTTGGGCGGCAGCGGCAGGTGGTTGGCCGCGACGGCTAGGCGCGCGCTGGTTGTTGTAGAGATCGGCAATCATATCAAAGAGATATGTCCGCATGGTGGGCGTATCCATCAACGGCTCATGCAGCCCCCCGCCAACCATTTCCAGATGGCTGCCTGGCCAGCGGTCCATCCGATCGAGTATCCGTGGCACATCGACGATATCTTCGCCGCTGCCCGCCACGGTCACGCAGGGAATATCGGGTGAGGGCAGACGGGCCAGTGCCCTGCACTCGTAAAGCGCCTCATGCAGCCACCTGATGCTCGGCCCGCCAAGTGCCAGCTCGGGGTAGCGCGCGGTCTGGTCGATCATCGCCTGATACATCGGCGGATCATTGGTCAACCTGTTGGTCTCGAACGGCTCAGTCTGGACGTAATTCACACCCTTCTGGCCGGGCGCATACAGTGCCCCGAGGCCGATGCGGCGGCTGCTCCAGCCCAGCGACCATGCGACGGGGCGCAGGATATCCTTCATCTGGATGCCCCACATCGGGCCAGAGAAGGCGCAAGTGGCGACATCCATCCCCGTCATCACGGCGCGCAGGCCGATGCAACCCCCCATGGAATGAGCCAGAAGATGCCATGGGCGGGGCAGGTCAAGCGCCTCAGCAGCGGCGAGCGCAGCCGTTACATCGCGTTGATAATCCGAGAAGAAACTCACATGGCCCAGCATTGGGTCGGGCGCGAGCCGATCCGACAGCCCCTGTCCGCGCCAGTCGATGATGATCGATGCAAAGCCCCGCGCGGCCAGGGCCTTGGCGGCAAAGGCGTATTTCTCGATATATTCCGTGCGGCCCGGAAATATGAACACTGTGCCCTGCGCGCCTTCTTTGGGAAACGCGCCCAGGCGCAGGCGCACGCCATCACCCGCACGCACCCAATAGGCGGCCCCGCCGGGCGGCGGGTCGGCCACATCCGCGTAGAAGGGCGCAGGCTCCAGCATCAGCCCAGAACGCTGCCCAGCTTCATCGCCATGCCCATATCGCCATCCACGGCCAGCTTACCGGACATGAAGGCGGCGGTCGGGTCCAGATCGCCTTCCATGATGGATTGGAACGTGTCGGCATCGGCGGTGAGGGTCACGTCCGTGTCCTCTTCGCTGGCGCGCGCGCCGGAGTTGTCGATCACAACAGAGCCTTCGCCGGTGATGTGGAACTTGGCTGTGCCGTCAAAATCCTTGCCCGCCATCTTGCCGTTCAGGGCCGCGACGGCCTGATCCAGTGTCTCGCTCATATCTGCCTCCTTGAGAATTGAAGCGCCGGGGGGTTTGCTTTCCGGCGCTCTACGCTAAACTGATTGGTGTTATGAGCATATATAGGCCCTTTTTCCAGAACATCGTTGCGGCAACTCTGCTGCTTGCCCTCTTTTCTGCGCCCGGCGGGGCCGAGGAGGCGCGGCTTGATCTGTTATACGGTCAACTTAAGGGCGCAGAGGCGCAGGATGCGCGCCGCATCGGCGAGGAAATCCGCCATGAATTGCGCAAGACAGGCTCGCCCTCGATGGATTTGCTGGTCAAACGTGGACGTGATGCGATGGAGGCGGGCGATATGCGCGGCGCCATCGGGCATTTCACCGCTCTGACGGATCATGCGCCGGATTTCGCCGAAGGCTGGCATATGCGCTCGGTCGTCTTTGCCCGCGCCGGGATGCCGGGCCTCGCCTTGGCCGATCTTGAGCGGTCTCTTGGTCTTGATCCACGCAATTTTGCTGCGATCTATTCGCTCGGGGCGGTGCTGGAGCAGGTGGAGCAGCCCGAGCTTGCGCGCGAGGCCTATCAGCGCGTTGCGGCTATACATCCGCATTTCGACGACATATCAGAGACGCTGAGCCGTCTGGACGAGGATCTTCGCGGCTCTGATCTCTGATCGGCACATCCACCACCCCAACCTAAAAAAGGCCCACGCCATGGCACAGCCGTCAAGAACCCTCGCGGTTCTGGGCCCCACCAACACCGGCAAGACGCATTATGCGATTGAACGGATGCTGGGCTATCCCACCGGGGTGATCGGCCTGCCGCTGCGCCTTTTGGCGCGCGAGGTCTACGACAAGATCGTCGCGATTCGCGGGCCGTCCGTCGTGGCTTTGGTCACGGGCGAGGAGAGGATCGTGCCGCCACGGGCCAAATACTGGGTCTGCACGGTAGAGGCGATGCCCGAGGGGATGGGCGCGGATTTTGTGGCCATCGACGAGATTCAGCTCTGTGCCGACCCTGAGCGCGGCCATGTCTTTACCGACCGGCTTTTGCGGATGCGCGGCCTGCGCGAGACGCAGTTTCTGGGGGCTGCCGCCATGCGCAGCGTGATCGCAGAGCTTGTGCCAGAGGTGGAATTCATCCCGCGCTCCCGAATGAGCCAGTTGACCTATTCAGGTCCGAAAAAGATAAGTAAGCTGCCGCCACGCACGGCAATCGTCGGATTTTCGGTTGAGAATGTATATGCGATTGCCGAGCTATTACGTCGCCAGAAGGGCGGTGCGGCGGTTGTGATGGGCGCTCTCAGCCCGCGCACACGCAATGCGCAGGTCGATCTCTATCAAAACGGTGAGGTGGATTACCTCGTGGCCACGGATGCCATCGGGATGGGTCTCAATCTCGACATTAACCATGTGGCCTTCTCGGCGCTGGCCAAATTCGACGGACGCCGTATGCGGGCGCTCATGCCCAATGAGCTGGGCCAGATCGCCGGGCGCGCCGGACGGGGCATGTCGAACGGCACGTTTGGCGTGACAGGCGAGGCGCCGGACCTGCCCGAGGATATGGCCCGCGCCATCATGGACCACCGCTTTGCGCCCATCCGCAAACTTGAATGGCGCAGTGCTGCGCTTCAGATGGGCTCGGTCGCGGCCCTCATAAAGTCGCTGGAGGCCAAGCCGGAGCACGAGCTTTTGGCACGCGCCCGAGAGGCGGATGACCTCAATGCGCTACGCAGCCTCTCTGAGGCCCCGGATGTGCGGGACCGCGCCACGAATGGCGCGTCGGTCAAGCTTCTTTGGGACGTGTGCCGCATCCCTGATTTTCGCGGCATCAGCCAGGCCGAACATGCGGGGCTTTTGGAGACGATTTTTCTGGATATGCACGAACGTGGCACGATCCCGGATGAGTGGCTCGCGCGGCAAATTCGTCGGATTGACCGCACCGATGGGGATATCGACACGCTTTCCAAAAGGTTGGCGTATATCCGCACATGGACCTATGTGGCGCAGCGCAAGGGCTGGGTCGAGGATGAAAGCCATTGGCGAGACGCCACGCGCGCTGTAGAAGACCGATTGTCAGACGCATTGCATGGAGCGCTGACCCAAAGATTTGTGGATCGGCGCACCTCCGTGCTCTTGCGCCGGCTCAAGCAGAAGGAAGCCATCGTGGCAGATGTGAATGAGACAGGTGATGTGACGGTCGAGGGCGAATTCGTCGGCCGTTTGGACGGGTTCCGCTTTGCGCAGGATAAATCCGCCAGCGGGCCAGAGGCCAAGGCGCTCAGCCAGGCGAGCCTGCAAGCACTGGCCCCTCATTTCCATCTGCGCGCCGACAGGTTCTACAACGCGCCCGACACGGAGATTGATTTCACCGAGCAGGGGGGCCTCATGTGGGGCACCGATGCGGTGGGCCGTCTGGTCAAGGGCGCAGACCCTTTGAAGCCGCAAATCAAGGCGTTTGTCGATGAGGCAGCGGGCGCGGACGTGCTGCAAAAGGTCGAGCGGCGCTTGCAACATTTCATCGATCGCAAGATCGCGACACTTTTTGAGCCGCTTCTCGCGATCAGCCGGGACGAGGCGCTGACGGGTCTCGCGCGCGGCTTTGGGTTTCGCATGGTTGAGGCGCTCGGGCTTATCCCGCGCGGCGAGATTGCCGATGATGTGAAGGCGCTTGATCAGGACGCGCGGGGTGCTTTGCGCAAGCATGGCATCCGGTTCGGGCAGTTCACGATCTTCATGCCGCTCTTGTTGAAGCCCGCACCGACGCGGCTGCGGCTGGTGCTTTGGTCGCTCTATAATGACCTCGACGAGTTCCCCGAATCTCCTCCCCCCGGTCTGGTGACCGTGCCTGCGGTGCAGGTGCCACAGGGCTATTATACCATGGCGGGCTACCGGGCTGCGGGTGCCCGCGCGATCCGCATTGATATGCTGGAGCGTTTGGCAGACATGCTGCGCGCCAAGGACAGCCGTGGCGGGTTTGAGGCCGATCCTGACATGCTGTCGATCACGGGCATGACGCTTGTGCAGTTTGCCGATCTGATGGGCGGGCTGGGCTACAAGGCCGAGCCTGGCGAACGGCCCAAGGTGAAGGCCGCGACGGCTGCGCCGGAGGCTGTGCCTGTGGACGCGGCGATTGCGGAGGCGGGTGCCGAAGTGGTGGCTGATAATGCACCTGAGGGTGCAATTCCTGATGAAGGCGTGGCCCCTGTGGCCTCTGTGGCCACCGAGCCGCAAGCGGCAGAGGACGCGCCAGCGGTGCCTGAGACAGCGGATGGTGATCTTCTGCCGGGCACGACCCCGGACGAGGCTGTGGAGCGCGTCGAGGCCAAGCCAGAGCCTGAGATTGAGACATTCTATACATTCACATGGGCCGGGCGGGGCAATCAGCAGCGCCGCCGCGACGCAGGCGCGCCGCAGGCGCGGGGCGACGCAAAGCCCGGCGAAGGCCGGGGCAAGCCGCGTGGCGAGGGCCGCGATGGTGACCGCAAGGGCGGGCGCAAGCCGCAAAAGGGCAAGGGCAAGCCACAGCGTGACCAAGGCCCCAAAACCTATGCCGCAGCTCCTGCTAAATCGGGCAAGATCGACCCTGACAATCCCTTCGCCGCCGCGCTGATGGGGCTTAAGGGCAAGGAGTGAACGGAGATACCACGAGGGATGCGACCCGCGACACCACCGAGGGCGGTGCGGAAAAGCTCCGCATTGACAAGTGGTTATGGCAGGCGCGCTTCTTCAAGACCCGCGCATTGGCCGCCAAAGTGGTGTCAGGCGGGCATGTGCGGGTGAACTCTACGCGCATTTCCAAACCGGCCAGCACCGTGCGCGCAGGCGATGTCCTGACATTTGCTCAGGCGCGCATCATCCGCGTGATCCGTGTGGAGGCCATTGGCACACGGCGTGGCCCCGCCCCCGAGGCACAGACCCTCTATACTGATCTCTCGCCCCCGCCTGATCCCGCCACACCGCGCGACCCTGTTCCACATACCCCCAAATTTGAGGGAAAAGGACGCCCCACAGGTCGCGACAGGCGCAAACTTGACCTCAATCATCGAGCTTCTCTTGATTGATGGTATGGCTTGATTTACCACGCCCCCAAACGCCGCATCTGAGAGACGCCCATGACCTATATCGTCACTGACAACTGCATCGCCTGCAAATACACCGATTGTGTCGAGGTGTGCCCGGTCGATTGTTTCTATGAGGGCGAGAATATGTTGGTCATCCACCCGGATGAGTGCATTGATTGCGGTGTCTGCGAACCGGAATGCCCCGCCGATGCGATCCGCCCGGATACAGAGCCGGACATGGAGAAATGGGTCGAGTTCAACCGCAAATATTCCGAGATGTGGCCGGTGATCATCACCAAGAAGGACGAGCTTCCTGAGGCCGCCGACCGTGATGGCGAAGACGGCAAGATGGAGAAGTATTTCTCTGAAACCCCCGGCGAGGGCGGATGATCTGAACCGTTCAGTCTGATTCGCGGGGGGTGGGGTGGCTCGCCCCTTGGTTCGGAGCTTTGATTTAAAGGCGAAACGCTACGTCTGATGAGCGCTCTCTTTCGGGGGGCGCTTTTTTGTGCTATGGTGTTCATCAAATGTAATGTGCTGCTTGATATCCATTTACCCACGCTGCCGCTTGGGGGATGGATTTCTTTGCGCCGATGCAATCTGTCCACCGCACCCTTTCGGGGGTGGGAGGACATGCAGAAGCGGGGCGGCCAAGTAAGGATGACATGAATGAGCAAGTCCAAGAAGTCCGAGTTTCGTCCCAATGATTTCGTGGTCTACCCTGCGCATGGCGTGGGCAAGATCGTTTCCGTCGAGACGCAGGAGATTGCGGGGATCGAGCTGGAGCTTTTTGTGATTTCGTTTGAGAAGGACAAGATGACCCTGCGCGTGCCGACGCATAAGGCCACCGAGATCGGGATGCGCACATTGTCGAGCCCTGACACCGTGTCGCGCGCCATGACCACGCTCAAGGGCAAGGCAAAGGCCAAGAAGGCCATGTGGTCGCGCCGGGCGCAGGAATATGAGCAGAAGATCAACTCGGGTGATCTGATCTCAATCGCGGAGGTGGTTCGCGACCTGCACCGCACCGATGATCAGCGCGAGCAAAGCTACTCCGAGCGGCAGCTTTATGAGGCCGCACTTGAGCGGTTGACCCGTGAAGTGGCGGCTGTGAGCGGCGATGACGAAGTGCAGGCTGCCAAGCAGGTGGGCGATGTTTTGATCTCGCGGGTTGCTGCCGCCTGAAGGTAAGGTGACGGATTAAGAATTGGCCGTATCCCTTTGGGATGCGGCCTTTTTCATGTGATTAAGATCAGGAGCGCTGTGACCTCCGCCACCTGTTGTGCGGCCCCCAGGACATCTCCGGTTTGCCCTGAGATCTTGGCGCGCGCGATAAGCGAGAGCCCGAGCGCCGCAAGACCCGCCCCGATCAAAACGCCCAGAGCGCTTGGCCCCAATAGCGCCAGCGCCCCAAGGGTCGCGAGGCCCGCCGCCGCGATCACGGCCCCTTTCGGCGCGGCTCCGACCGAGGCCGAAAGGCCGCTTGCCCGCGCATGGGGCAGCGCCCACATCAGTGCGGGCATCACGCTGCGCGACACCATGCCAACCGCCACCATCGCGGCCATGGCTGTGCCCGGTCCGGCCTCAAAAAGCAGCCATAACGCACCGCCGCGCGCCGCCAGCGACAGCACCAGAGCAATGACACCGTAGCTGCCGATCTGGCTGTCTTTCATAATTTCCAGCCGCCGCTCCCGCGTCCAGCCGCCCCAGAACCCGTCGGCGCAATCGGCCAGCCCGTCCTCATGCAGCGCGCCGGTCACGATCACCTGCGCCGCCAGCGCGATCAGCGCCGCCAGCGCCGCAGGCAGCCCAAGCCAGAGCGCCAGCACCCCGGCGACGCCCCCAAGCGCACCGACCACGGCCCCAGCGAGCGGATAGGCCCAGGCCGCCGCCGCACCGCGCATATGCGCGCCGGGAATCGGCAAGCGCGTGAGCAATTGCAGCGCCGCCAGCACATCGGCGGGATCGAAGCTCGTGTCGTTTTTCGCCATATTGGGCCCTTTTTCTGCTGCACGCGGCAGGTCCCTTTGCGATACATCACGGCAGGGGTTGGGTGCAACGGGGGTGACATGCGAATGGTTTGGCAAAATCTGACAGAGGTGGAGGCGGCACTGGACGCGCAAACTGGCCCGGATGCGGTGGCGTGGGCGGGTGCACAGGCGCGCACGCAAAGCCTGACCAAGCCACCCGGTTCCTTGGGGCAATTGGAGGTGCTGGCCGTGTGGTATTGCGGCTGGCGTGGCGATGCGCGCGCTAAGATGCACGCGCCGCAAATCATTGTTTTTGCAGGAAACCACGGGATTACCGCGCAAGGTGTGTCTGCATTCCCGCCCGAGGTGACCGCACAGATGGTCGCTAATTTCAACGCGGGCGGTGCGGCGATCAATCAACTGGCCAAGCTTCAAGGCGCGCGGCTGGACGTGCAGGCGCTTGATCTTGACCGGCCCACGCAGGATTTCACCACCGGCCCTGCGATGGACGATGCGGAGCTTCTGACGGCGCTGAACGAAGGGGCGAAGGCGGTCTCGGGCGAGGCTGATCTGCTGGTCGTGGGCGAGATGGGGATTGGTAACACGACGAGTGCCGCCGCGATTGCGCATCTGCTTTACGGCGGTGCGGCGAGCGATTGGGTTGGCCGTGGCACGGGCGTGGATGATGTGGGCCTTGCGCTCAAGGCGGCTGTGGTGCGCGCAGGTGCGGCACGTCACGTGGGGGCGCAGGGCCTGCGCATTCTGGGCGCTGTCGGCGGGCGGGAGCTTGCCGCGATGGCCGGGGCAATTTTGCAGGCGCGGCGCTTGAGAATTCCGGTGCTTCTGGACGGGTTCATCTGCACCGCTGCCGCGGCCTGTCTGGAGGCGGCTAAACCGGGCGCGCTCGATCACTGCATGGCGGCGCATGTAAGCGCCGAAGGCGGGCACGCATGTCTGCTGGAGCGGATTGGAAAAACGCCTCTTATGGCGCTCGATATGCGGCTTGGTGAGGCATCGGGGGGGGCGGTCGCCATAGGCCTTTTGCGCGCGGCACTCGCGTGTCACAACGGTATGGCCACATTTGAAGAAGCCGCAGTCAGCGGCGGCTAACCGTGTCTACCCGTTGGATTTCTTACTCTCCGCCGTGGTCACTTCAAGCTGTGACAAAAGCATGGTCTCCAATTCCTGCTCCAACTCCTTGGCGCGGGCAATATAGGCCGCATTCTCCACGGTGGGTTTCTCGGGGTCCCAAAGAGCCGCCAGCTCGCGCACCGAATGGCGGTCATGGCGATAGAACGTGTCTTCCAGCTCGGACGCCTCAAACTCTGTCAGCCCAACATTCTCAAGCACATAGCGTCCGGCGCGCAAGGATGCGTCAAACATCTCGCGCACGATGTCATTCGCTCCTGCCTGATAAAGGCGGAACACATGGGTGCGATCGCGCGCGCGCGCCACGATATGCAGGTCCGGCCGCTCGCGCCGCGCGAACTTGATCAGGCGGACCGAGGCATCCGGATCGTCGATGGCGACGACAAGCACGCGCGCGGCTGCAAGCCCTGCGGCGTTGAGCATATCGGGGCGGGTGGGGTCGCCGAAGAAGCCTTTGACACCAAAGCGGCGCATCCGCTGGATCGCCTCCAAATCATGGTCGAGCACCACGGTCTTGAACCCCGCAGAGCGCACCAAGCGGTTCACGATCTGCCCGAAGCGGCCAATGCCGACGACGATCACCGGGCCTTGGTCGTCCACCTCGTCAAACGCGTGATCGGGTGTTGCCTCCTCCATCCTGCGCGACAGGACGTCATAGGAGATGAACAAAAGCGGTGTGATCAGCATCGAGAGTGCCACGATCAGAAGTAGGATTTCGGAAAGTTCGCGCGGGATCGCGTTTTGCGACAACGAAAAGGAGATCAACACGAAGCCGAACTCCCCCGCCTGCGCGAGGCTGAGCGTGAAGAGCCATTGCGCGCGCCCCTTGAGGCCAAAGATGCGCCCGAGCACGTAGAGGATACCGCCCTTGAGCAGCATCATCGACAGGGTCAACGCAAGGATCATCATGGGCGCCGTGAAGAGGATATCGAAATTGATCCCTGCGCCTACGGTGATGAAGAAAAGGCCCAAGAGCAGGCCTTTGAAAGGGGCAATGTCGGATTCAAGCTCGTGGCGAAATTCGCTGTTGGCCAGCACCACACCCGCAAGGAAGGCGCCGAGCGCCGGAGACTGGCTTACCAGATACATCACGAAGGAGATGGCCACGACAATGAGCAGCGCCAGCGCCGTATACATCTCGCGCAGGCGGGCGGCGTGGATATAGCGAAAGACGGGCCGTGTGAGGTAGATGCCTGTGAGGATAATGGCCGCCACAGCGCCCAGAGTGACCAGGGTGACCGCCCAGCCGGGAAGGCCCGCGACAAGCGAATAGTTCGCCGCGTGATGCGCGCCGCCATGGCCTGCACCCGCCGCCTGTTCAAGCACACCGGAGAGCACATCCTCGGGCGTCTTTTGCAGCGCCAGAAGCGGCAGCAGGGCGAGCATGGGGATCACGGCAATATCTTGGGTCAGCAGCACCGAGAAGGACGAGCGCCCGCCTTTGGTCTGCATCAGCCCCTTTTCCGACAGGGTTTGCAGCACGATGGCGGTGGATGACAACGCCATGATGAGGCCGATGGCAAGCGCCACGCTCCAGACCTGTCCCAGCGCCATGGCAGCCCCCATCACCGCCAGCGTGGTCAGCACGATCTGAAGCCCGCCAAGGCCCAACAGCCTGTGGCGCATGTCCCAAAGCGCGCGTGGCTCAAGCTCCAGCCCGATGATGAAGAGCATCATCACCACGCCAAATTCGGCGAAATGTTGCAGCTCGGCCGTCTCATTTCCCACAAGGCCAATCACCGGCCCGATCAGGATGCCTGCCGCGAGATAGCCCAGCACGGAGCCAAGCCCGAGACGTGCGGCAATGGGCACGGCAATCACCGCCGCCGCGAGATAGATGGACGCCTGATAGAGGAAGCCTTCCATGCCCCGCCTTTCGCCAATGTGCGCAACCGCTACCGCAAAAGCGCTGTAGGGCCAGCCGCACCACCTTACCGAGCGTGTCGGGCTGTGCAATGCGCTATAGCGGCAATTGAGGCAATGGGCCCTGAACGCGGCTCGCAAGCCCTCTGGGGAACTTAAAGCGTTTCGCGAAAAACCTGAACCACTGGTTTTCGTGAAACGCGCACATCATTTGAGCGTTCCGCGCGTTTCGCCTCGATTGAGTGTCTCAAGTTTAAGGTGAAACGCTTTAGCTTTGTGGCATTTGCAGGGTCAGGTTGCGCCCGCGTTTGACATAGCGCAGTTCGCTGTCGCCGATAGCGGCCACCTGACCCCCATCGAGCCTGTCGCCGACCTGCACCTTTTTATACCGCCCATTGCCCAATCGGACGAGGGCGCGGCGGCTGTTGGGGGAGCCGTAGACGCCGATGAGGTTAATCTTGCGCAGGTTGATCGCGTTTTTCTGCGTGGCTTCCCGTGCGACGGAGGCGCGCGATGGGAGCGATGGTGTGAGAACCTGCGCCACGGGCACGGGGGTCGCTGCGGTTTGCTCCTGAATGCGCTCGACCGTGCTGGCGAAATCCGAGGGGCGGGTGTTTGGCGTGAGGGAGGCGCTGACCGCCTGTGCCGTTGGATTTTCAAAGAGAGACGGATCAACGGGGGCCGCTTGCGCCGCATCGGTCAGCGCACGGTTGAGGGCGTCTTGATCAATCAGCGGCGTCGCAGGGCTGTCATCGCTGCGCAAGGTGGCGGCGCTGGCATTTTGCTCAGGTGCGGCTTCTACCGCACTTGCGGCGGCTGCGATCTCTGCGGGACGCGCACGCGGGCGCAGCGCGGCAAGGACCGCATCGGTCTCTGACAGGGCCGCTGTCTCGGTTTGGGTCTCGATCTCGGCGGCGGCCCCATCTTCGGGCGCGAGGCCTTCGGGGCGAGCACGCGGGCGCAACCCGGCAAGAGCAGGGTCTGCGGTAACATCTGCGGTGACATCTGCGGCGGGATCGACTTCGGGCGCCTCGGCCTGCGCTGTCTCAGGTGCCGTTGCGTCGGGCTCTGCCTCGTCTGCGGGCGTCAGGGCGGCTTCTGTAACCGTCGCCTCGGGCTCTGGCGCAGCGGGCAAGCGGTCGAAGAACCCTTCGGGCGGCAGAAGGGCTGGTCTGCCGGCCACAAGGCGAATGCCTTCGGGGCTGACGATGCCGTCTTGTACGGCGCGGATAAATCCACGCGAATCGAATTCGAAAAGCACCCCTGCGGGTGGCGGATCAAACTGGGCGGCCACAGGCATTTCGCGCACTGGTGGGCTGATGAGGCGAGACGCCTCAGGCAGGCGCAACCCGGGGTCTGTTGCGGCCTCATAGACATCCGTGGTGCCGATTGCCGGCCCATCGCCGCTGGGTGGATTGGGGGCCATCTGCCAGATGCCCGTTGCGGCGTAGCGCGCGAGCGCCTCGCTGGGTGAGAGGGCTTCGGGCAGGTCAGGCAGGGGCGTGATCTCGGGCAATGGGGCGATGTCTTCTGATCCGGGGGGCTCGGGCTCCAAGGCGGCCAGATCTTCGCCCGTGCTGGAAGGCAGCGGGATGATCTCGGGCGTTTCATCCCCAGCTGAGACCTCGGAGACCTTGATATCTTTCGGCCCACCAAACAGGCGCGCAAGCCCATCATCAAGGAAGACCGAGGCCCACGCAGCGACCCCGACTAAAAAGAGCAGGAGAACCGCCGTGAGGATCAGGCCCAGAAACCGCGGTTTGCCGCCCACTTCGTGTCCGCGTGCGCCAAAGATGGTCATGCGCTCTTTCTCGCGGGCGCGGCGCTTGCGCAGCGCGTCTTTTTCCTCCGGAGTCGCGTCGGCCTCGGCTTTGGGCGCATCTTTGGGCCGGCGGCGCGAGAAGAACGAACCGGTTTTGAGAGGGGGCGGGGCGAGGTCCGCCTCAGGTATCACCAGCCGCGTTTCCGGATCGGGGATCAGCGAGGCTGCGGCAGCGGCGATAGCGGGCGTGTCGAGCGCGGGGTCCGCATGCGGTGCGGGGCTGGGCACGGAGGGAGCCGGGATGTCGAGGCCCTCATCGGTGACCTGCGCGCCTGATTTGGTGCCTGCTTCGGCGGATGGCTTGGCGTCAACCTTGGGCGGCGTGACAGAGGGGGCCGCCTTTGGGATTTCTGTGCCGTCGAGCGTGGTCAGGCGGGACGCGCCGCTGAGTTTGGGCGCGGGGCCCTCTGGCGTCTCGGTCCGGGCGGCGCGGATGGTGGCAAAGCCGCTTGCTGGCGCGCTGGGTTTGTCCTTGGGCGCGTCTTTTGGCTTTGTGGCATCCGGTTGCGGCTCAGGCGCAGGCGTTGAATCAAACTCAGGCTCAGGTTTCAGATCGAGGTCTGGATTTGCCGTGGTCGCGGCCTCATCCGTGGCTGACGCATCTTCATCGAGGGCGGTCTTTGGCAGCGGTGCGGGGACAGGTTTGGGCGTTGCTGGTGCGCTGATTATTCTGATGGGCGCGCTGTCACGCTGGATGCTCTCACCCGGTGCGAGGCGGCTGCGCGCATGGGCGGTGGGGCCGAAAAAAGGCTCGCCCGTGAAGGTGCCATCTTCGGGCATGGCCACAAAACACAGCGGGGTAAAGCCGTACTCCGCAGCAAAGGCCTCGGCCTCGGCCAGTGTTTCGCGCGCCACGGCGGCGATATGCATCTGCCCGTCCGAGACCGCAAAATCATAGGACAGATCGTCCACCTCGTAAGGTGTGGCCCCTGTCAGCGCAGTTCGGGCGGCCTCTTCTGGATCGCCGTCTGGCGCGGGCAGTGTGATGAATTTGATCTGGTCATTGGGCAGGACCAGTTTCACGGTTGCACCGCCTGGCGCCTTGGCGCGCAAGCGGGCCAGATCGCCCATGAGATCCGCGCTCGCCAGAGACACCTCGCCCAGATTGGTCCAGCCAGGGAAAGCCCGTTGGAGCAGGCTGATGCCCTCGAACGAAAGGGTGAGCGCGAAATTTGGTTTCATCTCAAACGATCTAGCAGTGTCTGGCCGGGTTTTGGACCCTTCGCCCATCATTGCGTAAGGTTACAGCAGGTTATTGCCGAGGGAAAGCCCGCGCGGGCCGTGCGGGCGGAAACGTGTCGCGTGATTGGACTGGGGCATTTGGCGCGTTCAGCGCGCCAAAGAGGCCGGGGCGGTGGGTGACCTGCCCCGGCTCCATGTGGTTTAGCCCGCTTTGGTCAGGGCCTGATCGAGATCGGCGATGAGATCGTCTGCATCCTCGGTCCCGATGGAGATGCGCACAACGCCCGGCCCGGCACCTGCGGCCACTTGTTGCTCCGCCGTGAGCTGCCGGTGAGTGGTGGAGGCCGAGTGGATCACGAGGCTGCGCGTGTCGCCCAGATTGGCCACATGCGAGAACAGCTCCAGCGCGTCCACGAATTTCACACAAGAGTCGTAGCCGCCCTTAAGCTCAATCGTGAAGAGGCCGCTGGCCCCGCGTGGGCAGACCGTTTTGACCCGATCATGATAGGGCGAGCTTTTGAGACCCGCATAGGTGACAGCCGCCACGCGGTCGTGTTTTTCGAGCCATTCGGAGATCACCGTGGCGTTTTCCACATGGCGCTGCATCCGCAGGCTCAGCGTCTCAATTCCCATCAGCGTGTAATGCGCCGCTTGGGGGTTCAGCGTCATCCCCAGATCGCGCAAACCGATGGCGATGCCATGGAACGTGAAGGCGAGCGGGCCGAAGGTCTCGTGGAATTTGAGGCCGTGATAGGCAGGCTCGGGCGCGCTGAGCGACGGAAACTTGTTGGATGCTGACCAATCGAACGTGCCGCTATCGACCACGACCCCGCCCGTGACGGTGCCATTGCCGGTGAGGTATTTGGTCATGGAATGCACCACGAGGGTCGCGCCATGCTCGATCGGACGGCAGAGATAGGGCGTGGCCGTGGTGTTATCCACGATCAGCGGAATGCCCGCCGCATCGGCCACATCGGCCACGGCGCGCAGATCGGCGATATGGCCGCCCGGATTGGCGATGGATTCGCAGAAAACTGCGCGGGTGTCGTCGTCAATGGCCGCTTTGATCGCGTCCATATCGTCGATATCGACGAATTTCGCGGACCAGCCGAAGCGCTTGATCGTCTGGCTGAACTGCGTGACTGACCCGCCATAAAGGCGCGTGGAGACCACGACATTGCGGCCCGGCTCCATGATCGGGAAAAGCGCCATGATCTGCGCCGCGTGCCCCGACGAACAGCAAACCGCGCCCGAACCGCCTTCAAGGGTCGCGACACGTTCTTGCAGGGCCGCCACGGTTGGGTTGGTCAGGCGCGAGTAGATGTAGCCCACCTCTTGAAGGTTGAAGAGGGCCGCTGCGTGCTCTGCGTCGCGGAAGACATAGGCCGTGGTCTGATAGATCGGCACCTGACGCGCGCCGGTTGCCGGATCGGGTCGTGCGCCCGCGTGAATTTGCAATGTGTCGAAACCGTAGGCCATGAGATGCCTCTCTCCCGTGATGAATGTTGTCGCTGTAATTACGCCATTGCTGCGGCGGCGTCCAGCGGCGGGCGCTCAAGCGTCGGGGTCTTTCGGCGGCTTTTGCAGGGGGGCGCTGTGGTTATGCGGCGCGCGGCCCGTGAGCAGATAGGCCACGCTTAAAAGCGCGCGTTTGAGCCAGCCAGCGGGGCCGGGGCGGACCGTGGGCACGGCGCTTGTGTGGCTGGGCAAAGCGCGCAGGAAGGCCAGCGCCTCGGGCGCTTCATGGGCCGGCACACGGATTGGGATGCCGCCCAACGCAGTGCTGAGATAGGGCAGTGTGTGGACTGTGTGAAACCCCGGCGCGGAGGGCGAAAAGCCCGCACCCTCAAGGGCCGCGATGGTTAGGCTCGCCTCTAGCGATGATCCCGCGCGCGCAATCTGCACAAGACCGCCGCTCACCGCATCCAAAACCCGTTGCGCTTGATCTGATTGCGGATCGCCTGCTCTCTGCGGGGCAGGTTATCCTGATCGAACATATCGCGGACTTTCATGCCGCGTCTCTGGTAGACCATCCGTTTGATCGGGTCGTATTCCTTGACCACGCGCTTGATGCGATTTGGCCCGCAGACATGGTGCAGCACCTCCACAACATGATCGCTTTCGCGGGCATAAAGCAGCGGAAGCAGGCGGTAATGGCAAGTGGTCGCCCCATCCAGCCAGCCCTCGGGCAGGGTATCGCGCCCGCCGCCAAGCGCATGGATCACCAAGGGAAGTGCCACTTGATCGAGCCACGGATCAAGCTCTTGGCAGACCAGCGTATCGGGCGGATCATCACGGATCGCATTGGCGTATTCTAGAAAGAGCGCGCCGAACGCGTGGGGGCATTTGTAATAGAAGAACCCTGCGTTGAAATAGAGATAGCGACGCCAGAATTCATCGGGTTCAGAAAGGTCGAGCGAGCTTTTAAAATCCAGCCCGAATTTGTCATAGAGCGATTTCCAAATGCCCGCATAGCCGGGGCCATAAAGCTCGGGCTTGGGCCATGTGCCCTCGCGGCGCAGCGAGGCGGAGGGGCGGTCGAAATCAAACGGCACATCCGAAAGCTCGCCGGTGATCAGCGTGTCGGTGTCGAAGAAGACGAAAGGCTCTCCCTCGGGCAGGGCGTTCAGCATCTCGATCTTGTTGCCATAGGGATATTTCTGGCCGAAATGGCGGTTCTCGAAGGGCAGGATCTCGGCTCCAAGCTCTGCCAGAAGCGCGCGTGTGTCCTCGCCCCGGATACGCGGATCGCCATCCCATTTTGGGCCGGGCTGAGGCTCTGCGATAAAAAGGCGGCCTTGCCAAAGCGGGCTCATCTCGCGCAGCGAGGCGCAAAAAAGGATCGCCTCATATTGCAGCCGCCCGCCTTGGGCGACGATGGCAATATTGAAATCCGCGCTTCGTGTCATGCCTGTCCGGTCCTGCTCTGCCGTCTTGTTTTGCATCAGCATAGAGGGCTTGGCACCACCGCGCGAGGTAAAAAAACCTGTCGATTTTCCGCCATGGTTTGGCTGTATCAAGGGGTGAGGTTGGATCTGTTTGAGCAGATCTGGTGCAGTGGGGGAGCGCCACAAAAAATAAGGGCGCTTCGGGAATACCCAAAGCGCCCTTTTTCGTATCTGGAGCCGCGCTTAGCTAAGGGCCGCGCGCACCTCGGCCAGCATGTCCTTGCGCGCTTTGCGGGCGGCGGCGGCACCGTCCATGTCCACCCGCATGAACTTTACCGGCGTGTGTGGCTGAAGCTGTCCGATCAGGTCCATATCGGCGGAGATGATCGCACCGAGGGTGAAGTAACCGCCGCCCGAGACCGCATCGCGGTGCAGCACGATAGGCTCGGTCCCGCCGGGCACCTGGATGGAGCCGTAGGAATAACAGCCATCCACGATGTTGGACGGGTCCGCGCCCGCGCCAAAGGGCTGTTCGCGCTCCACGAATTCCAGCTTGCGGCCCCCGCGGAAGCGGTAGCCCATGCGGTCCGCTTCGGGCGCGACCTTCCAGTCATCGTCGAAGAACGCGTTTTGCGCTTTCTCGGTCAGCCGGTCCCAATAGAGACCGGGCAGCACGCGCAGGGCGGCAGGCGTTGCGGGGCCACGGCGCAGCGTCTCGGGCACGCTGCGCCCGGCTTTGCCCTTGCCCGCACCGATGGGCAGATCGTCACCCGCCGCAATCGCGCGGCCCTCAACGCCGCCAAGCGCGCCGATGGGATAGGTCGAGCGGCTGCCAAGCGCGGGGGGTGTGTCGATGCCGCCCGATACGGCGATATAGGCCCGCGCACCCGCCTTGAGGAACTCAAAGCTCAGAGTTTGGCCCTTCTTGACTTCGAAACTTGTCCAGCAGTCGCGCGGTTCTGCGTCCACTTTGGGCGGCAGATGCGCGCCCGTGACGGCGACCACAGCATCCTGAGTAAACTCGATCTCAGGGCCCATGAACACGGCCTCAAGACAGGCCGCATCTTCGGGGTTGCCAACCAGCATGTTGGCGCAGCGCAGCGCGAAGCGGTCCATAGCACCCCCCATCGGGATGCCAAGGTGGAAATATCCGGGGCGGCCCAGATCCTGAATGGAGGTGGCAAGGCCGGGGTTTTTGATCTTAAGCGTCATTGAGGGCCTCCATCAGCTTGGCGTTGGTCCCGGCCATATCGGCGTTGAACGCCTCAAGGTCGAAATCGACCTCGGCGATGCGGGGCACATAGGTGTTCTCCTCAACCTGTTTGAGGATGGCGTCATACTCGGCCCGGTCGATGGGCTTCCATTTCACGATGTCGCCGGGCTTGAAGAAGACCATGAAATCCTTGAGGTAATTCAGCTTTTCTTCGGGGTCATAGATGGGCATCGGCGTGATGCCGAACATCTGATAACCGCCTGCGCCACGCACAGAATAGACGCAAGAGAAGCACCCGCCATAGCCCACGGTCTGTTTGGGTGTATCGGTGCGGGGGCTGAGATATTTGGGTACCTCAAGCTGCTTTTCACGCTCGACCAGTTGGTAGAGGAAGGGCAGGCCCGCGACGAAGCCCACCATGGAGACAAACCAAGGCTGCGAATGATGCGCCTCGATAAACGCCTCGGCGCTGTCGTATCCGTTGATGCGCGCGGCATAATCGAGATCGGTGCCGCTTGGGTCTTGATGCCGCTCGCGAAAGCGCATCACGCAGTCATGGGTCCATGGGTCTTGGTAGAAGACCGGGATCTCGATGATCCGCGTGGTCATGCGTTTCTCGGCCGTCTCGGCCTTGCTTTCCAGCTCCTTCACGCGGGCCAGCATATCGGCGGGCGCGATCACATCGGGATCAAACCGCACTTGGAACGAGGCATTGGCCGGGCAAATCTCGGTCACGCCGTCGATATTGGCCGCGCGCACCGCGTTGCTCATCGACAGGGATTTGAAGAAGGCGTCGAGCGACATTTCGTCATCCATTTCGACATAGATATGTTCGTCGCCGCCATAGGTGTATCTGGTCTTCATGTCTGGCCTCCGTTTGCCGAAGTGGTCAGGTTACCGGCATCGAGCCAAGGCTCAAGCCATTGCGTGTGGAAATCATCGGCCTGCACAGAGGGGGCGCGCGCCAGCGCCTTGTGCAGGGGGGCTGTGGTCTTGATCCCGCCGATCTCAAGCTCTTCAAGCGCCGCCGCCATCCGGGCAATCGCATCGGTGCGGGTTGCGCCATGCACGATCAGCTTGCCCAGCAGAGAATCGTAGAAAGGCGGGATCGTATAGCCCTCATAGAGGAAGTGATCAAAGCGGATGCCGTCACCTTCAGGAATTTTCAGCGCGCCAACCACACCGGGCCATGGCATGAACTGCATAAGGGGGTCTTCGGCGTTCAGGCGCACCTCAATGGCGTGGCCGGTGCGGGTAATCTCGTCTTGCTGCATGCTCAGCTTCGCGCCGCCGCAAACGCGGATCATTTCCTGCACAAGGTCCACCCCGGTGATCATTTCCGTCACGGGGTGTTCGACCTGAATGCGGGTGTTCATCTCTATGAAGAAAAACTCCTTGGTCGCAGGGTCATAGAGATATTCCAGCGTGCCCGCGCCGCAGTAAGTCACGGCCTTGGCCAGCGCCACGGCGGTGTCGCACAGATGCGCGCGGGTGCCTTCGTCAAGACAGTCAGCACCTGCTTCTTCCCAAACCTTCTGACGGCGGCGTTGGAGCGAGCATTCACGCTCGAAAAAATGCACAGCGTCGGTGCCATCGCCCATAATCTGCACCTCGATATGGCGCGGGGATTGCACGGCGCGCTCAAGGTAGAGGCCACCATCGCCAAACGCCGCTGCCGCCTCGGCTTGGGCTTGGGGGGCCATTTTGCGCAGGTCTGCCTCATTCGTGGCAATGCGGATGCCCTTGCCACCGCCGCCTGCTGCGGCCTTGATCATAACGGGGTATCCGACCTCTGCGGCCACAGCGGCGGCTGCATCCACGCCATCCACACGGCCCTTGGAGCCGGGGACGACAGGCACGCCTGCGGCCTCGGCGGCTTGGCGCGCGGCGACCTTATCGCCCATCCGTTCAATCGTGTCGGCGGTGGGACCGACAAAGGCCATGCCTGCCTCGGCCACGGCGCGGGCAAAGGCCGGGCTTTCGGCGAGAAAGCCGTAGCCGGGATGCACGCCGTCGGCACCTGTATCTTTGGCGGCTTTCACCATCGCACCTACGTTCAGATAGGAGTCCGACGCCTTGGCCGGACCGACGCAGACGCTTTCGTCTGCCATCCGCACGGCAAGCATATCGGCGTCTGCTTCGGAATAGGCTTGGATCGTGGTGATCCCGAGGCCCTTGGCAGCGCGGATGATCCGCACGGCGATCTCGCCGCGATTGGCGATGAAAAGGCGCGTAATGGGCATCAGATCAAGCCAGCTCGGCCAACGTGGCACCCGCTGTCACGGGGGCCGCATCCTCAACCGCGTAGGCGGTGAACGTGCCCGCCACTTCGGATTTGATCTCGATGAAGGTTTTCATCACCTCGACGAGGCCGATCACGTCGCCCACCACCACGGCATCGCCGGCGGCCTTGAAGGGCGGCTCTTCGGGGGAGGGTTTGTGATAGAACGTGCCGGGCAGGGGGGATTGGATATGTGCCATGATAATGGTCCTTTTCAGATGTGTCTCAGAGGCCAAGAACGGTCGCGGCGGGGGCGATTGTCACGCCCGCCTCGGTAAGGCCCTTGCGGATCGCGCGGCCGATATCAAGTGCGCCGGGCGTGTCGGAATGAAAGCAGATCGATTCAAACGGGATGTCGATATCCACGCCCTCAACGGTCATCACCTTGCCCTCCATGCAGGCGCGCACGCATTTGGCGGCGATCTCTTCGGGGTTGGGGCGGGCAACTTGGCGGGCGAAGACGATGGAACCTGTCGTGTCATAGTCGCGGTCGGCGTAGAATTCGCGCACGACGGGGTGACCGTTGCGGCTGGCGATCTCATATGTTTTCGACATGCCCATGCAGAACAGAATGGTATTGCGGCTGGTTTTTTCCAGCGTATCGATCAGAAGCTCGGAAAGCTCTTCGTTCGCGGCGGCCTCCATATAGAGCGCGCCGTGGGGCTTTATATGTTGCAGGCCGATCCCGTGGCGGCGGCCAAACTCGCGCAGCGCGCCCACCTGATAGACAATATCATTGACCAACTCGTCGGCGTTCATCTGAATGGCGCGGCGGCCAAAGCCCTGAAGGTCGCGGTATCCGGGGTGTGCGCCAAGGGCCACACCATGCGCCTTGGCCAGCTGCACGACGCGGTCCATCGTGTTGGGGTCGCCCGCGTGAAAACCTGTGGCAACATTGGCCGAGCTGATCAGGGCCATGATCTCTTCATCGGGGGCCTCGCCCAGAATCCACTGGCCAAAGCCTTCGCCCATATCGCAATTCAGATCGACGATTGTCTTCATGGCAGCATCCTTCTGAGCAGTCAGGCGCAGGGTGAGGGAGTTTGTGCGCGATTGGAATTACTAATTTCTATAGGGGCTGTATCGGAAAAATAGATAATCGGCACCCCAAAGCACAGTTTTGCCTGTGGCTGCCCGGTTTTTCCGATATAGCTGCCCGGAGAAACCCAAAGAGCACGGTGATGATCCAATGATGAACCTGCGGCATCTGAAGTATTTCGTGGCCACCGCAGAGACGGGGCAGGTGAGTCGGGCCGCGGCAGAGCTGTCTATCTCGCAAAGTTCTGTCACGGGTGCGATCAAGGATCTGGAGATCACGCTGGGCACGCCGCTTTTTCACCGCTCGTCGCGGGGGATGGACCTGACGGGGCCGGGGCGGGAATTTCTGGCCTCGGCCCGAGAAATCCTTGAAAAGCTGGAGCAGGCCACACGCGCTGCGCGACAACATTCCGAGCTTTCGGGCTCCATTTCCATCGCCGCCACCTATACCGTGATGGGCTATTTTCTGCCCTATCATCTGGACCGGATCGCGGCGCTTCACCCCGGTCTCGATATTACCCTGCACGAGCTGAACCGCGAAAGCATCGAGGAGGGACTTTTGTCCAACCGCTTTGATCTGGGCGTGCTTTTGACCTCCAACATCACCAATCCCGAGATCGAGACGGAGACCCTCCTGCGCTCGGCCCGGCGGCTCTGGGTGCCGCATGGGCACCGGTTCTCACTGGCGGGCAAGGCCAGTTTTGAGCAGGTCGCCGAGGAAGATTACATCATGCTGACTGTGGATGAGGCGGCGCACACGGCCATGAAATACTGGGGCCGCACGAATTTCCGCCCCAAGACCAAGCTGCGCACATCTTCGGTGGAGGCCGTGCGCTCCATGGTGGCCAATGGGCAGGGCGTGTCGATCCTGTCCGACATGGTTTACCGCCCGTGGTCTTTGGAGGGCAAGCGGATCGAGACAGTGCCCACGGATATGGAGACGCCGTCGATGGATGTGGGCCTCGCGTGGCGGCGCGACACTGTGCAAACCCCCGCTTTTCAGCTTTTGCACGGGTATTTCAAGCAGAGCTTTTTGTCGCCACAAGTGCCGCAATATCCCTCCTGAGGGCGGGGCCTTTTGGCGGAGGTTGGGAACCAAAGCGCGGGGGTACGGGTTGGTCTGGCATGTAGCGAGACCAACTGAAGGAGACCTGACATGGCACGCGCCCAGACCAACTCAAGCAAGAATGACACCACCCCGGCAGACCTCACCGATCAGATCGAGACGTTGCGGAACGATCTCAGCATGCTGACCGAGACGATCGCGGATATGGGCAAAGCCAAGGGCGAGGCCCTGTCTGACGCGGCGGCACGCAAGGCCGCCCGCGCGCAGGAAAAGGGGGCAGACGCGGTTGAATATGCCACCGAGCGCGCGCAGGCCGCCCAATCGCAGGCCAACGCGTTCGTGCACAATCAGCCCGCCGCAGCACTTGGCATTGCCGCTGGCCTTGGCTTTCTCATCGGCATGATCAGCACGCGGCGCTGAGATGCTGGACCGCGCAAAACACAGTGCAGCACAGCTTGCGCGCAAGACAGGCCTCCTGACGGGGGGCCTCTTGTGCATCGCGGTGGGGGCGGGGTTTTTGACCGTGGCAGCATGGATCGCTCTGGCATCAGCGTATGACGCTTTGATGGCTGCGGGGATTACCGGCGCGGTCTATGTAGGCGTCGGGTTTGTTATTATCGGTCTGGCGGGGTCCGGCCCTCGGGGGCAGATGCCGCAGCCCGAGCCAAAGCCAAAGTCTGCCCCTAGGCCATCATCCGCCCCGCCATTGATGCAGGCGTTCTTGCACGGGATGCAGGCGGGCGCGGAGGCCGATCTGGGTCGGCGGTGAGGCCTTAGGCCTGCCGCGCGTTCAAGAAGGTGCTGAGCCGGGCAATATACGCGGCGCGCGTCTCGATGAAGGCCATGTGCGAGGCGTTGGGGAACATCTCAAATTCCGCACTTGGGATCATGGCGGCGAAGCGCGCGGTGCTGGCCGGCGTGGCCTCATCATACTCGCCGCAAGTCACCAGCGTTGTGGCCGCGATCCGCGCCAGACCCGCGCGCCCGTCATAGCCGCGCAGAACGCCTGAGCAGGTGAATTCATTAGGCCCCCACATCGCGGCGTAGCAATCGGGGTTCATGACTTCAAATGTGCGCAGGACTTCCTCGGGCCATGGCTGCGCGCGGCACAGGTGCCGGGCGTAGAAGACATCGACAGCGGTGAGGTAGTCTGGCGCATCCGTGCGCTCCTCGGCCTCAAGGCGGTCCATCGTGGCGAGGGTCTCGGCAGGCAGGGCGGCGCGGTACGCACCATTGTCGGCGAGCCATGTGTCGGTATGGATAAGCGGGCTGGACAGGATCAGGCTTTGCAAGCCTTCGGGCCGGGCGCTTGCATAGGCGGCGGCGATGGTGCCGCCCCATGAATTGCCAAAAAGATGCAGGCGGGTGAGGCCGAGAGCATCGCGGAGCGCATCCACCTCTGCCACGAAACGCGGCAGCGCCCAATTCGCTGGATCATTCGGGCGGTCGGAGCGGCCTGCGTCAAGCTGATCGTAGAAAATCACAGGGCGCTCGGGGGCTAAATCCGCCAGCGGGGCGAGGTAGTCATGGCTCATCCCCGGCCCGCCATGCACGGCGAGAAGGGGTGTTGCACCGGTGCTCAGATCGCCGCAGACGCCGTACCAAACGCGCCCGCCGGGAACCTTTGCGCGCCCCTCAACGTCAAACTTGATCACAGCGTCGCACCCGCCAGAACCTGAATGAAGGTCTCGCGGTCGATGATGCCTTTGATCATGCCTGCGCTGTCTTTGACCGCGATCACGCCGTCTGATTTTGTCAAGATATCAGCCACATCCGCGATCCGGTCATCGGGGTGGACTGACAAAGCATCGGTGAGGTTCGTACCCTCCACCGGGTGCATGATGGTGGCTGCACGGACCACTTTGGCGCGCGGCACACCATTGGTGAAGCGCGCGACATACTCATTTGCCGGGCGCAGGATCAGATCCTCTGGCGTGCCGATCTGCACGATGCGGCCCTGATCCATGATGGCGATGCGGTCGGCGATTTTGATCGCCTCGTCAAGGTCGTGGGTGATGAACACCACCGTCTTGCTGAGCTGGCTTTGCAGGCGCAAAAGCTCGTCTTGTAAATCGGCGCGGATGAGCGGATCAAGCGCCGAGAAAGGCTCGTCCAGAAACCAGATGGCAGGGTCGGAGGCGAGGCTCCGCGCGATCCCTACGCGCTGTTGCTGCCCGCCCGAAAGCTCATCGGGGAAGTGATCTTCGCGCCCTTCAAGGCCCACAAGGCTGATCATTTCACGCGCGCGTTTCTCGCGCTCGGCACGCGGGATGCCTTGGACCTGCAACGGAAAGCCCACATTGCCCACCACATCGCGGTTTGGCAGCAGCGCGAAGTGCTGAAAGACCATGCCCATCTTGCGGCGGCGTATCTGGATCAGCTCTGCGTCGGAGGCGGCGAGAAGATCCTCGCCCTCAATCAGGACTGAGCCTTGGGTAGGCTCAATCAGCCGCGACATGCAGCGCACCATGGTGGATTTGCCCGAGCCCGACAGGCCCATCACGACGAAGACCTCGCCCCGCGCGATGGAGAAGCTCGCGTCGCGCACCGCAGCGGTCCAGCCACGAGCGGCCAGCGCATCTGCGTCCATGTCCGGCCCGCCCGCGCGCGTGAATTCGGCCGCCGTGGCGCCAAAGACCTTCCAGATACCATCGCATTCAAACACAAGATCGGCGGCGGGTGCGGCCCCGGTCTCGGGGGGTGTGTCACGCAGAGCTTCGGTCATTCCGCTGTCCTTTTCTTGTCGCTGGAGGCGCGCGCGGCGGCGGCTTTCAAAAGCCCGTCCGCGATGAGGGCGAGACAGGCCACGCAAAGCCCCGCGATGATCCCTTCGCCCACAAGGCTGCGGTTGAGCGCGATCAGCACCTCTTGGCCCAGATCCTTGGTGCCGACGAGGGCCGCGATGATCAGCATGGAAAACGCCATCATGATGGTTTGGTTGATCCCGATCAGGAGGGTGGGCAGGGCGGCGGGCAGGCGCACCCAGATAAGGGTCTGCCAGCGGGTGCAGCCCGCAATCTCGGCGGCCTCAAGCCGGGCATGGGGCACTTGGGCCATGCCGATCATCGCATAGCGCACGGCAGGGGCGATGGCATAGAGGATAACTGCGATCACTGCCGACACGTCCCCTATCCGAAAGAGCATGACGGCAGGCAGCAGATACACCAGCGTCGGGAGGGTCTGCATTGTGTCGAGCACGAAATTCGCAGGTTCCTGAGCGCGCGGGCGCGACGAGAGCCAAAAGCCGATTGGATAGCCGATCAGCACTGCGATTATGACCGAAATCGTAATAAGATAGACCGACGACATGGCTGGACCCCAGTATCCGGTGAGCACGATGAAAAGCGCGAGGCCGGTGGTATAGAGCGCCAGCCGTGCCCCGGCCAAAGCGTAGCCCAGAGCGGCCACAGCACCGATGATCAGCGTCCAGGGCGCGCCGCCCAGAAAATCATTGAACGGGCGCATGACCTGCAAGAGCGCGAAGTTGCGGATGCCTTCAAGCACGTCGAACATCTCGCGGTTGATCCATGTGACGGCGGCGTTCCAGAACGCGGCTGTGGAGACGACCCATGCGTCGGGCCATGCCTGCAACGGGGCCAGCAGAAGCGCCAGCCCGGTGGAGAAGATCAGCCACGCGGTGAGCAATTGCCACAAGGGCCGCTGCCCCGCCTTGAGGTGTACGCCATGCGCCGCGCGGTGGGCGGCGGCTTGGCTGAGCCGGTCAAGGATAATCGCAAGGGCCACGATGCCCATCCCGGCCTCAAGCCCCGATCCGATGTCAAGTTTGCGCAGCGCGCTCAGCACGTCAAAGCCAAGCCCGCCCGCGCCAATCATCGACGCGATGATCACCATGTTCAGCGTCATCATGATGGATTGGTTCATCCCCACGGCGAGCTTTCCAAGCGCCGCGGGAAGCTGCACCTGCCACAAAAGCTGGCGCGGCTTGCAGCCGATCATACGGCCACATTCCGTGATCTCGGTCGGAACGGATTTCAGCGCCAGAACCGTATTATGCACCATGGGCGGCAAGGCGTAGATCACCGTGGCCACAAGGGCCGCGCTGGGGCCGTAGCCAAAGAGCAGCAGCGTCGGCACTAGATAGGAGAAGATCGGCACCGTCTGCATCACGTTCATAATGCCGCGCGTCACGTTCTCGATCCGCGCGCTGCGATAGGACCAAATGCCAAGCGCGAGGCCCAGAAGAATGGCGATGATGACGCTGACCAGAACGCTGGCCAAAGTGACCATCGCGTTTTCCCACAGGCCGAAAAAGACCAGGAATCCGGCGGATACCGCGCAGATCACTGCAAGATTACGCCCGCCGAACCGGTAGCCCATGATCACCAGAGCGCCGCCAATGGCGAGCCAGCTGAGAGGTGGCACGGATTGAGTGACGTTGAGGCCGCGCCCAGTGAAGAGCCCTTCGGCCAGAACCACGACCGTGGCGTCGATCACATAATCGAAGAGGGTGGCAAGGCCGCGCGTCATCTCCTGAAACGCGACGCCGCCGATCTTGGCATCGCGCGCGAACCAGTTGATCGCATCGCCGACAACCTGCGCCACCGGGAAGGTGATCGCCTCGGGGATGACGCGCATCCATTCGGGGCCAAGCAGGGCTGCCCACGCCAGAAAGGTGAGCCCCAGTAGCGCAATGGCCGGGGGCGAGGTCCATGGCTTGGATTTCTTTGGGCGCGGGGCGGTGTCGATGCTGGCCATGCGGGCGTGTGCCTTTTTGGGTGCGGGGCTTGGGAATGGTCATCAGCCCTGAGAGGGGGACTGGAAAGGGCCGGCACACATGGCGCCGGCCCTCTTGGTGTCAGGCGTACCCCTTACATCGCGCAGGAGGCCCATTCCTTCCACGTGGCGTCGTTTTCCATCAGCCACTCGGTTGCGACCTCGGTGGAGGAGCGCCCGTTCAGATCAACCTCGACCAGAAGGGCTGCCATCGTATCGTTGTCCATCTGGTAGTTGCGGACAATGTCATACGCGCAGGGCCATTTCTCTTCGCCACCGGCCCATGCCATTTTCTTGATCCAGCCATAGGGCTTGCCGCAATCATAGGTCGCGTCGGGGTTTGGACCCCATGCTGGATCCTCAAAGCAGGCCAGTTCGAATTGCGGGAACTGCACATATTCACCTTCATAAACCGAGGTGACCCAGTGCGGCTGCCAGACCCAAAGCACGATGGGCGCTTCGCGGTCGTAGGCCGATTTCAGCTCGGCGAACATGGCGGCATCGGTGCCGGGGTGGACGATATCAAACGGCAGATCGAGGGCTGCGACCATACGCTCGTCATGATCGCCCCAGCTGACTGGGCCGCCCACGTAGCGGCCATTGGGCGTGGTGTCGGCAGTGGCGAACACCTCAGCACATTCCTTCAGAGCTTCCCACGCTGGAAGGCCGGGGCAGCGCTCTTTCATATAGAGCGGGTACCACCAGTCCTCGACGCCGCGCAGACCGGTCTCGCCCATGTCGAGCACTTTGCCCGTCGCCACGGATTTCTCAAGGTTCTGAAGCTGCGTGGTCTGCCATGTCTCCATGGAGATGTGCAGATCACCATTCTCGAACCCCGGATAGCGCCCGGAATCGTCGGCTACCACAAGCTCGGTGTTATAGCCCACGGTTTGCAGGATCAGCGACATCATCTCGCCCTGAAGGCCGATGGAGGTCCAGTCGCCGGTCATGATCTTGATCGTGTCATCGGACTCGGGCACCGCTTGCGATAGGGCCGGTCCCGCGAGCATGGCCGCGACGGCGGCACTGGTTGCAATTGTTTTTATTTTCATGAGTTTACACTCCCCTTGGTTGGTTATTTTTTTAGTTGGTTAATTTTTGTATAGTTCCGGTGCGCGTTTACCCTTTCACGAACCATCCGTTATCGACGTAAAGTGCCGCGCCATTCACGAAGCTTGCCTCATCTGAGGCAAGGAACAGTGCGGCGGCAGCGACATCTTCAGGCTCGCAGATCCGCACCTGTGTGGCGGCCAGATCGGCGTCCTGCCATTCCTGACCCAGCCCATCCAGTTCATCAATTTCGCGCAAGCCGTGGGCGGTTTTCACAAAGCCGGGGCAAACCGCGTTACAGCGAATGCCATGCTCGCGGTATTCCACGGCGATGCAGTTGGACAGCATCAGCACGGCGGATTTGGTCATGCAGTAGAGCGATTCGTAGACAAATGCCTTGCCACTGCCGATGGAGGCCGTGATCACGATGGAGCCGCCGCCATTATCCTTCATATGGCGCACCACCGCTTGGGTCACCATGAAGGCGGAGCGGACATTGATATCCATCAGCCGGTCATATTCATCCTCGGACATCTCGTGAAACGGTTTCACGATGATGCTGCCCGCGTGGTTGAAGAGCACGTCGATCGTCCCGCGTTTGGCAAGTACCGCGTCGACGGCAGCGGTGACATTCGCGCCCTTCGACAGGTCCACCGCTTGAAAAAAGCAATCATGCCCGGCGGCTGACATCTCGGCCATCAGATCCGCGCCCGCCTCGGCGTTAAGGTCGAGGACGGACACGATTGCACCCTCGGCCGCGAACATGCGCGACGCGGCCAGCCCCATGCCGCCCGCGCCACCGGTGATGAGGACTGATTTGCCCTCGAACCTGCGCCGCGCGCCGCCTGACTGTGGAGTGATGGATGCGCCGTTTGTCATGCTGCCCCCCAATGAGCATCTGATCCCAGAGCGATAGTAGGGCGGGGATGCGGACGAGCTGTCAAGAATTAACTAAAGAAAAGAGCCTCTTGGGGCGATTGAAGGGTCAAAGGCTACGCATCGGGTGCCCGGCGTGTCGCATGACGCACGGCGGGGTGTGGTTCCGGGCGGGTTGATATGCGGACGCCCTCTGGATGCGGGCGGGCTTGCTCAGGCCGCGTCCTGAAACCCGGTGAGGGCGGCGGTGAGATTGTCTCCGAGGCTCTCCGAGAGGTATCCACCCTCCTGCACCAAAAGCGTGGGCAGACCCATGCCCGCGATGGCCGCGCCGATCCGGGAAAATCCTGCGCGTGTCACCTTGAGGGCCTGAAACGGGTCATCTTGGGAGGCATCAAGGCCGAGGGCGATCACCAGCACATCGGCGCCAAAATTGCTGATCGCAGTCCGGGCATGGGTGAGAGCGTCCAGAAATTCGGCGTCCCCCAGCCCCTGCGTCAGCGGCAGGTTGAGGTTGTAGCCCAGCCCCGCACCCGCGCCACGCTCATTCGCATAGCCCCAGAAATGCGGGTAGAAGCTTGAGGGGTCTGCATGGACCGAAACGGTGAGCACATCGGCGCGCGTATAGAAGATGCCTTGGGTGCCGTTGCCATGATGCACGTCCACATCGAGGATCGCGGGGCGGTGGCCTGCGGTGCGCAACCGTTCGGCGGCGATGGCGGAGTTGTTGAGAAAGCAAAAGCCACTTGCCATGTCAGCGTAAGCATGATGGCCGGGCGGGCGGGCAAGCACGTAAGCGCTGCGCGCGCCGCCCGCGACTATATCCGCGCCCGCGATGGCCGATTGCGCCGCACCGTAAGCCGAGGCCCACGTATGTGGGCCGATGGGGCAGCCTGTGTCGCCCTGATGATAGCCCGCCTGACCCACGGGGCCGCTGGGATAGCTGTCGGTGCGCGCGTGCGGGTGGATGTTCGGGACCACTTCGGGTCCTGCGCCGGGCATCGCGCTCCAGCGCGCATGGATGGTTTGCAAAAACGTCAGATACTCGGGCGTATGGATGGCCGCGATTGGGGCAAGCCCGTGATCGGGCGGCGCGGTGAAGGTGCAGCCCGCGGCCTCGGCCCCTGCGCGCAACACCTCTGCGCGGCGGGGCTGTTCGGGGCTGGGGTGAAGGGCTCCGAGGGCCATGTACTTTAGTGGGTCATGGAGCATCTGAACGGGATCAAAGATGGCTTGCATGGGGCAACTCCTAAATTTACGTCAGACCTGTTTTTCGCGCCAGTCTAGCGCGGCTTTGAGGCCATCATCCTTGCGGATGCGATTGAACTCGGCCCGCTCGGGCGAGAGATCGGATTCGATGCCGATCGCGGTTTCCAGCGCCTCGGCCAGCGCCTCGCGCATCTGGGCAAGCGCGTAGCTGCGGTTGATCGCCGCCTTGGTCTTTTGCACCGACGGGGCCGATGCGCTCGCGACTTGTTGGGCCAGGGCCATAGCCGCGTCAAGCCCGGTGCCGTCAGGGACCACGCGGTTGACCAGACCCATCTCAAGGCAACGTGTGGCACTGATCCGGTCATCGCCTGTCAGCAAAAGCTCCTTGGCGAATTTCGCATGAGTCGCATAGGGCGCCAGAAGTGCCACGATCCCTGAGCCGAACCGCACCTCAGGCTCGCCAAAGCGAGTGCTGTCCTCGGCCACGGCCAGATCGCAGGCCATGAGAATTTCCATAGCACCCGCGATGCAAAACCCATGTGCGGCGGCGATGGTGGGTTTGGGGCTGTTCCAAAACTGCATGATGAAATCAAAATCAGTGGTAAGGGCTTTGCGCCACGCTGCCTCCCCGCTGATGCCCTTGGCGGCACTTTCCTTCATGTCGAACCCGGCGGAGAAGCAGCGCCCGGTGCCGTGCACTACAATCACCAGCACCTGTGGGTCGGCCTGAAACGCGTCCATTGCGGCATGCGTGGCCGCGATCAGATCGGTGTTGAAGGCGTTCATCACATGGGGGCGGTTGAAGGTCAGAACGCCGATGCGCCCCTCAATGCGGGTGGTGACGGGGGCGTCGGTCATGGATGGTCCTTCCAAGGCATTTGTATTGGCGCAGTGTAGCGCCCTTTGGGACGCGAGCACCTCAAAAATCGGGCGCGGGCCGGGGCATGTCTTTGTGCTGGACGGGGCAGGGCGGCTGGGGCCAGAGTGGGCAGCGGAAATAGGGGGGTGTTTGGGATCATGACGCATAGGTTGGATGAGCTTTTGCGCCCGCGTTCGGTCGGCATCGTGGGCGCGTCGGACAAGCCCGGCAGTAATGGGGCGGCGATGCTGGCGATGTGCGCGCTTGATGGGTTTGACGGTGCTGTCTATCCGGTGAACCCCCGGCTGAGCGAGATTGATGGCGCGCAATGTTATCCTGATATCGCGGCCCTCCCGGAGGTGCCTGATCATGTGGTGATCGGTGTGGCGAGCCGCTTTGTTGAGGGCATATTGGAGCAGGCGATTGCGCTGGGCGTGCGGTCGGCGTCGATATTTGCCTCGCTTTATGTGGAGGGTGATCCGGAACTGCCCGCGCGCGTGGCCGCCAAGGCGCGCGGCGCGGGCATGGCGCTTTGCGGGGCCAATTGCATGGGGTTTTATGTGCCCTCCATTGGGCTGCGCGTGGCCAGCATGCCCTCGCCCGTGGGCATCGCGCCGGGCGGGATCGCTTGGATCGCGCAATCAGGCTCCACTTTTGGGGCGCTGGCGCATAATGATCGGCGGCTTGGCTTCACGCTCTGCGTCTCCACGGGGATGGAGCTTGTCACGGGCGTGGCCGATTACATGGACTGGGCGCTGAGCCAGCCGGAGACGCGGGTGATTGGCCTCTTTTTGGAGAGCGTGCGGGACCCGGCGGCGTTTGTCGCGGCGCTCAAACGGGCGCAGATCCTTGATGTGCCGGTTGTGGCGCTGAAGGTCGGACGGACCGAGAAGGCGGCGCAGATGGCGGTGTCGCATACCGGTGCTATTGCGGGCAATGACGCGGCCTATGAGGCGGTTTTCGCGCGCTACGGCGTTGCCCGCGTGCAGGATATGGACGAGATGGCCGCGGCACTCGCGCTTTTCGACAGCCCGCGTGCGCCCGCCGCCGGGGGGCTGGGCGTGGTCAGCGATTCGGGCGGGGAGTGTGAGATGATCATTGATCTGGCCGAGGCAACTGGCGTTGATTTCCCTGAGCTGTCGCCCGAGACGGCGGCGCTCATCGAGGCCCAGCTTGAGCCGGGGCTGCATGCGCAAAACCCTCTGGATGCGTTCGGCACTATGACGGATCTGGTGTCGAGATACGCGGCGATGAATGCTGCTTTGGTGGAGGATGCGGGCGTCGCCATGGGCTTTTTCATGTCCGACCCGCGCGATGGCTATGGCTATGCCGAGCAATACACCGACGCTTTGATAGCAGCTGCCGGGCGTACGGAAAAACCGCTGGCGATGGTCACGAATTACTCAATGACGGATGAGCGGCATCTGGCGTTGAGGCTGAAGGCGGCGGGGGTTCCCTTGCTGCGCGGCACACGCAACGCGCTTCTGGCGGCGCGCCATGTGATGGCCTATCGAGATTTTCAGGCGCTGGGGCCGGACGCGGCGCGGGCCGCAGACCCCGGACCATGGGCCGAGCGGCTGCGCATGGTGGGGCGGCTGGCCGAGGGCGAAGGGCTTGAGATGTTGCGTGATTTCGGTATCGCCTCGCCGAAGGTGGTGCACGTGTCCGAGGCCTCCGGCGTGACCGGGGCGCTGGCTGAGATGCGGTTCCCCGTGGTGCTGAAAACAGCGGAGGATCATGCGCATAAAAGCGATGTGGGCGGGGTTATTCTGGGCGTTGCGGACGTGGCGCAGGCTGAGGCGGCCTATGCGGAAATGGCCGCACGGCTGGGCCCACGCGCGCTCTTCATGGAGATGGCACCGAAGGGGACGGAGCTGTCGCTTGGCGCGCTCTGGGATGAGAATTTCGGCCCCCTCGTGATCATTTCCGCCGGTGGTATTCTGATCGAACTTTTGCAGGACCGCGTTGCGGCCCTTGCGCCTTTCGGCCCGGACGAGGCGCTCAGGCTGCTCCGTCGCCTGAAGGTGCATGCGCTTTTGCGCGGGGTGCGGGGGATGCCACCTGCGGATGAGGCGGCGATCGCCGAGCAGATCGCGCGGTTTTCACAGATGATCGCCGGGCTGGGCGAGGCCTGCGCCGAGATGGACATCAATCCGATGATCTGCGGCCCCGAGGGCGCGTTGGCCGTGGATTGTCTGGCGGTGGGGCGCGGCAGCTAAGACCGCGCCCGCATGGCTTACTCAGCCGGTTTAGCGTTGAAGGTGAACAGTGGCTCGCCCGCAATCGTGTAGGTCGTGATCAGCTCTGCCGCGCGGCCCGAGGTCAGCCACTCTTCAAGCGCGGCGGCGGCATCGGTGTTCACATGGGGGTGCCGCTCGGGGTTGACCGGCAGATAGGCGTATTGATTGAACAGCGCCGGATCACCGGAAAAGAGCACGGCAAGATCCGCCTTGTTGCCAAAGTTGAGCCAGCTCGCCCGATCGGACATGATATAGGCATTGAGGCCAGCGGCTGTGTTCAGTGACGCGCCCATGCCTGCGCCGACTTCGTTATACCATGCGTCGAAGCTGGCCGGATCAAGGCTGGCTGTGGACCACAGCGACAACTCCATTTTATGCGTGCCGCTATCGTCCCCACGGCTGACGAAGGCGGACTTTGCCTCTGCGATGAGGGTGAGCGCTGTGGCGGCGCTGTCGGCATTTGCGATGCCTGCGGGGTCCGTGGCAGGCCCGATCAGGACGAAATCATTATACATGATCTCGCGCCGGTGGGTGCCGAAGCCCGCCTCGACAAACGCCTCCTCGGCGGCGCGTGAATGCACCAAAATAGCGTCCACATCCCCCGCCTCACCAAGGCGCAGCGCCTGGCCGGTGCCGACGACAAGCAACTGCACGTCAAGTCCCGTATCCTCCTTGATGGCGGGCAAGAGCACTTCCGAGAGGCCGGAATTGTGGAAGCTGGTCGTGACGGCCATCTTCATTTCTTCCGCGTGGGCGGCAGCGCCCCACAGAAGAGCGATCAGAGCAAACATACGGGTCATTCTACGATATCTCCTTGCAGAAATGCCTTGGTTTCGGGAGTTTTGGGTTGTGCGTAGAAGGCAGGCGCGGGGCCTGAGTCGTGCACCTGCCCATTGAGCAAGAAGATCAGGTCGGTTGCAAGCCGCTTTGCCTGTCCGAGGTTGTGCGTGGTCATGATGATGCGCGTGCCGTTGGTATGGGCTGCGTGCAAAAGCGCCTCAATTTCGCGGGTGGAGCGGCCATCGAGATTGGCACACGGCTCGTCCAGAAAGAGCACGCGGGGGCGGCGGATGAGCGCGCGGGCGATGGCCAGCTTTTGTTTCTCGCCGCCAGACAGGCGCGGGGCAGGGCGGTCGAGCGCATCGCCCAGACCGATCCGCGCGGCCCATTCGGCGACGCGTGCGTCTCTTTCGGCGCGGGGCGTGCGGACCAGCTCCAGCGGATAGGCGAGGTTTTGTGCCACAGAACGGCGCAGCATGATCGGCGTTTGAAAGACGTAAGCCTGTGCCGCCTGCGCCTCCGGGCTGGGCAAAGACCATGTGGCACTGCCTTCGCTCAACCGCTCAACCCCGTGCAGCACCTTGAGAAGCGTGGTCTTGCCCGCCCCGTTGGGGCCAAGCACGAGGGTGACCCCCTCTTTGGGTAAGCTAAGGTTTATGGGGCCGAGAATGGCACGCCCGCGCCGCCGCACCACCGCGTCCTTCAGCGTGGCTGTCATGAGCGCGCTCACCACGTGCCCTCCTGCTCGGTGCGCGAGAGGGCGTGGATGGCGAAATTCACCACCAGCGCCAGCGCGATTAACACAAAACCCAGCCCCAGCGCCAAGGCAAAATCGCCCTTGCCTGTCTCCAGCGCAATCGCCGTGGTCAAAACGCGGGTGGCGTGGTCGATATTGCCGCCCACAACCATAATCGCGCCAACCTCACCAATGGCGCGGCCAAAGCCCGCAAGTGCGGCGGTCAGTAATGTGCGCCGCCCATCCCACAAAAGCGTCTTGATCCTCTGGCGTTTGGGCGTGTTGAGCGAGATGAGAAGGTCGTGATATTCTGCCCAAAGCTCACGCATGGCTTGGTGGGTGATCGACGCGATCAGCGGCGTGATGATGATCACCTGTGCGATGATCATCGCCGTTGGGGTAAAGAGAAGCCCCAGCACGCCGAAGGGGCCGGAGCGGCTGAGCAAGAGGTACACGATGAGGCCCACGACCACTGGCGGCAGGCCCATAAACGCGTTGAGCACCGCGATTGTGGCCCGGCGATAGCGAAAGCGGCGCACCGCCAGCGATGTGCCCAAGGGCAGCGCGATGCAGCAGGCGATGACCAGCGCCGTGAGGCTGACCTGGAGCGAGCGCAGCGTGATCTCCACCAGATCGGGGTCGAGCGTGACGATCAGCCAGAATGCGGAGGTGAGCCCTGCCCAGATATCAGTCATTCGGCCCGGCCCTCTTTGGCGCAGTACAGGTGCGGTTTGTCTCACACAAGTCCAACGCGCGCCGGGAGGTGAAGCGGTAGGGCGTGGCTTGCATATAGAGGTCCTCTTGGGAATGTTCGAGTTTGCGGATGCGGGACTCAAAGGAGGGCCGCTGCGTCATGCGGCCTTTTCTTCTGAGCATATGCATTGAGCGCCTTCAAGGGTGCGCTGCGCGGAATAAGCAACCGCTGTCTGGCGGCAAGGGGAACCTCTCTTACCAATTATTCTATTAATTAGAACGAACACAAATAAACAATGTATTTTTATGACCCCAAGGCCGCTGTTATCGCTACCCACGGCCCATCGCCCGAGAAAAGGATATATCGCCATGTTGACTGCTCTATTGCCGTTTTTCGCGCCCCTCGCGCTTAGCCTTGCTGCCCTTATCGTCTTTCGCGGCCCGCAGTTTCGCCCTGCATCTGAATTGCGCCGTGTGGAGCTCTTGTCGCTTGTCGGTCTTGCCGCAGCGGCGATTTCGGGCCTTGCGCTGATTTTCAACGGTCCGGCCACAAGCCCTCTTTTCGGCATTGATGGGCTGGGGATTGCCGCGCGTCTGGATGCGGTGAGCGCGGTGATGCTGACGCTGGTTACATTCGTCGGTTGGGTCGTGGTGCGCTACGCGGCCACGTATATGGATGGCGAGGACCGGCAGGGCGCGTTCACGGGATGGCTCTGCGCCACTCTGGCGGCGGTGATGATGCTGGTGATTGCGGGCAATATCCTGCAACTGCTGCTTGCCTGGATCGCGACGAGCGTCTTTCTGCAAAAGCTGTTGCTGCATTACGCAGATCGCGTGGCAGCACAACGCGCGGCGCGCAAGAAATGGGTGACGGCGCGTTTGGGGGATGCGGCCTTGCTGCTGGCCGTGTTGCTGATTTACGGGCGCTACGGCACTGGTGACATCGCCGATATCATGGTTGCGGCGGGTGTCGATGCGGGCGGCGCGGGATCGGCCTGGATCGCGGCGAGCCTTGCGGTGGCGGCGATCTTGAAATCGGCGCAATTTCCGATGCATGGCTGGCTGACGGAGGTGATGGAAACACCCACACCCGTCTCGGCCCTGTTGCATGCGGGCGTGATCAACGCGGGCGGCTTTTTGCTCATCCGGTTCTCGGACGTGATGATCCTGTCGCCCAGCGTTCTGGCGGTTCTGGTGATGATCGGCGGGTTCACGGCGCTCTTTGGCGGCTTGGTGATGCTCACGCAATCGGCGGTCAAGACGTCTCTCGCATGGTCCACCGTGGCGCAAATGGGGTTCATGATCCTGCAATGCGGTCTGGCCCTTTTCCCGCTGGCCTTGCTGCATATCGTGGCACACTCGCTTTACAAGGCGCACGCGTTCCTTGCCTCGGGCATGGCGGTGGACGGTGTGGCCGCAATCCGGCGGCCCGGCCCCGTGGCCATCCCGAGCGGCATCGCCGTGGGGCAGGCCTTTGTCATCGCGCTGGCGATCTACGCGGTGGTTGCCTTTATCTTCGGCATCTCCGGCAAGTCGCCGCAGGCCATCGCATTGGGCGCGATCTTGATCTTCGGGGTGGCGTATCTTCTGGCGCAGGGTCTGGCCGATGCCGCACCACGGGTGCTGACACAGCGCACAGCCGCCTATTCCGTGGCCGCCGCCTTTGGCTATTTCGCCCTGCAAACCGGGTCCGAATGGCTGATGGCGGGCACGCTGCCTGCGACACCGTCCCCCGGTCCACTGGAATGGGCGCTGCTGGTTCTGGCGCTTCTGAGCTTCGGCCTTGTGGCGGTGGCGCAGGCGATGTTCCCGCTCTGGGCGTATCACCCGGCAGCGGCGGGCATGCGGGTGCATCTCTCCAACGGGCTTTATGCCAATGCCATCTTCGACAAGCTGCTGCGCGGCTGGTCGACCAAGACCCCCTCCTGATCCGAGCAAAGGAATAGAACAATGGCTAACACCAAGCTTTCGCTCAAGAAAATCAACGCGGCCAGCGATACCGCGGCCCGCGCAATCCCGCCGCTCTGGCCTCTGGCCTCTTCGGTCGCGGTGAACCCCTATCTGGGTCAGACCGCGGAGACACTGGCCCAAGCCGGGGCGCGTCTGGGCCGTGTGGGCGGGGTGGCGGTCACGATGCCGCGCGCGTGGTATCATGCGCGGATCACCCAAGGGGTCATTACGGATGCCGATATCGAGGCGGCGCTGGCGGCTGATGGTGGCAAAGCCCTGCCTGATCTCGCAAAGCTCAAGCATATCGCCAGCACCGAGGCGCCGGCACCCACGCCGCAGCCTACGATTGTCGATCTGGCAAGTGAGGCGTCTGGCATCGACTGGGCGGGCATCATGGCGGACCGCTTTGGCCAATGGGCGGCGGGCTTCTTTGATCAAGGCCAAGCGCTTTGGGCGGCACCACGCCGCCGGGGGGCTTATGACGCATGGCGTCAGAACGCGACCCATGACCTGACGCCGGAGATCGCGGGCCTCACAGGCTTTGCCGATTTCATCAGCAAGACGCCCGACACCGCCGTTGAGGCGCTGGCACGGGCGGTGGCCAGCCTTGGCCTGAGCGAGGCGGCGCTGGAGACGTATCTTCACCAGCTTCTCTTCACGCTTGGCGGGTGGGGGCAGGTTTCGCGCTACCGTCTCTGGCAGGCCGAGCTTGCCCAAGGGAGCGACACGACCGCGACCGATCTTTTGACGATCCGCATTCTGTGGGAAGAGGCGCTGCTTGCGCATTACGCGGATGAGATTGGCGCGAAATGGGAGGAGGTCGCGGCGGCCCATGCCACCCCTTTGGACGTGAATGCGGATTTTCAGGCCAATGCGCTCTTGCAAAACGCATGGGAGCGGTCGGTGCAACGCGGCTTGGCCGAAACCTTTGCCGCACCGGCCCCAGCGGCCTATGAGGAACGCCCCGCACTTCAGGCTGCGTTCTGCATTGATGTGCGCTCTGAAGTCTTCCGGCGCGCGTTGGAATCGGTCAATCCGGGTATCCAGACTCTGGGCTTTGCTGGGTTTTTCGGCCTGACACCTGCGCATAAGGGCTTTGCCTCGGATGTTGAAGAACTACGCCTGCCGGTGCTTTTGAACCCCGGTGTGACTTCCACCTCGCAAGGCACGGATGCGGGCGCGGACCAGACGGCCCGCTTTACCGCGCGCGCAAGCCGGGCGTGGGGGCGGTTCAAGCTCGCGGCGGTGTCGTCTTTTGCCTTTGTCGAGGCGACGGGTCCGATCTATGCGGGAAAGCTTCTGCGTGATGCGCTCAACCTTGCGCCCAACGACGTGCCCGGCGGCCCTGCGCCGCGCCTTGATCCGGCGCTGGATCTTGCGGCACAGACCGATGCAGGCGAGACGATCCTGCGGGCCATGTCGTTCACCAAGAATTTTGCGCGGCTGGTCGTTCTGGCCGGGCATGGTGCGAATGTGGTAAACAACCCCTTCGCGAGCGGCCTGCATTGTGGCGCTTGCGGCGGATATTCCGGCGAGGTGAACGCGCGGCTTCTGGCGGGGCTGCTCAACAGCGTCGATGTGCGCAAGGGGCTTGCCGAGCGGGGGATCGAAATCCCCTCCGACACGCTTTTCGTGGGCGCGCTGCATGACACAACCACGGATGCGGTCACGCTTTATGATGCGGATCATTCCGCAGCGGCCCATGTGGAGGATTACAAGCAGGCCCGTGCGTGGTTTGCCTCAGCCGGGACCGTCACACGGATGGAGCGTGCGTTGCGCCTGCCGCGTGCGACCGCGGACGGCAACATCTCGCTGCGCAGCAGGGATTGGGCCGAGACCCGGCCCGAATGGGCGCTCGCGGGCTGCAAGGCCTTCATCGCCGCCCCGCGCAAACGGACTGCGGGCCGCAGCCTTGAGGGCAGGGCCTTCTTGCATGATTACGACTGGTCCCAGGACAAGGGGTTTGGCGTACTGGAGCTGATCATGACCGCACCCGTGGTTGTGGCGAGCTGGATCAGCCTGCAATATTATGGCTCTACCGTTTCGCCGCACGTCTTTGGGTCGGGCAACAAGCTATTGCATAACGTGACCGGTGGCATCGGTGTGGTGGAGGGCAATGGGGGCGCGTTGCGCGCGGGCCTGCCATGGCAATCGGTGCATGAGGGGGCGGAGTATGCCCATGATCCGCTGCGGCTGTCGGTTTGTATCGAGGCCCCGCGCGAGGCGATGACGAATGTCCTGCGCGCCCATGACGGCGTGCGCGATCTCTTCGACAATGGCTGGTTGCACCTCTTTGCGCTGAATGAGGCGGGGCAGATGGCATGGCGCTATGAGGGCGGTCTGGAATGGTCGGCCATGGAGACCGTGTCTGGTGCACCCGCGCTCAAGGCGGTCAGCTAAGGCAGACGGGTCCGCTGCGCGGCTTAGAGCATATCGCGTTCAATTGAATGCAGTTAAACGCGTTACGCTTTAATGCTCGCGCAGCAGGCGGCCCAGACCGGGCAGCTTATCGTCAATCCCGGCGAGGCGCAGGCAATCCCAGAGCATGGCCTGATTGGAGCAGATGGCGTGTTTGCCCAGCTTTTGCTCAATCCGGTCGATCACATCAATGCTGCGCAATGCGCCGCAGCTGAGAAGGACGGCATCCGCCTCGGGGTGATCAATCGCTTGGGCGTAGTCCACAAGATAGTCAGGTGAGACGCGGATCATCTGCGTGTCATATTTCAGCCCCATCCCATGTGCGTGCAGCACCGAAACATCGGCCTCTTCCAGATAGCGCACCACATTGTCGTTCAGCTCAGGAATATAGGGCGAACCGAGCGCGATCTTGCGGGCGCCGATGGCGGCCAGAGCCTTGCGCACCGACCCGGCCAGCGTGCAGGTTTTTGCCCCGGGCGCGCCCTTGGCAAGCTCGGCCTGCGATGCCGCCTCTCCCACGGCAACAGTGCCCGAGGTGCAGGCGAAGACGATCACGTCCAGCCCGTCATCCGGCAAAATGCCCGCCGCCGCCTCGGCCAGTGAGCCGCGCAATTGCGCAAGGCTCTCGGTGGAGATTTCGCGCGGCATTGACGCGCGGTTGAAATAGGCCCCGACGCCCGGCGGCATATGGGCGATCATATCCTCTTCGATGGTCTGCTCATTCGGGATCAGCACAAAACCGATCTTGGCACGCGCGTTGCGGCCTGTGTCAAATCCGGCGTTGCCCAGAACCGGATGCGTGCTGGGATCGGGCAGGGGGGATATGTGGGTCATGGGGCCGCTCTCTCTCAAGGGGGAATGCATGGGGCAGTCTACACCGGAAAGGGGCGCTCAGGGCCAAGAAAAGGCCGGGTTGCGTTTGGCCTTTGCCGCAGCGCTTAGGTTACTAGGGCTTCGCAGGTAACGTGCGCATATATGCTTGTATAGATTTATGGTGGGCGACCCTGGAATCGAACCAGGCGTGCGTCTCCGCGAGGGAGTTACAGTCCCCTGCCACACCTTGCGGCCTGTCGCCCACTGCCCTTGGCAGAGCCAAAAGCGTGAGGCGGTGTTTACGAAGCCGCCCTTGAGGCGTCAACCGGAAAATGCCTTGCGCCGGGGCTGAGGGAGGGCCATTCTGAGTGGCCTATGGCGCGTGAGGCGGCGCCGAAGCCAAATCTATGAGAAATCAATGAAAGTTCTATGAAAAACCCAACGAAAAAACCCAAATGGGTGGTGGAAAAAGAGCAGGGCAAAAAGGCCGAAGCGGCACAGACCTTGTGGCTCTTTGGGCTTCATGCGGTGCGCGATGCGCTGCTGAACCCCAAGCGTGAGAAACTGCGCCTGATCACCACGCTCAATGCGCGTGCCAAGCTGGAAGATGCGATTGTGGCCTCTGGCATGGAGCCGGAGATGGCAGACCCGCGCAAATTCCCCGCCGTGATTGATCCCGGATCGGTGCACCAAGGGGCCGTGCTTGAGGTGCGGTCGCTCGATTGGGGGGATCTGGAGAGCCTCGCGATGGGGGACGGTGTGCATGCGCCCCGGCTGATCCTGCTCGATCGGGTGACAGACCCGCATAATGTGGGCGCGATCCTGCGCTCGGCCGAGGTTTTTGGCGCGCGTGCGGTCATCGCGCCGCGTCACCATTCCGCGCCGGAGACAGGCGCGCTGGCCAAGACCGCGTCAGGCGCGTTGGAGCGGCAGCCTTACGTGCAGGTGCGCAACCTGTCGGATGCGATCGTGCAGCTTCAGGGGATGGGGTATCTCGTGCTGGGCCTTGATGGAGAGGCAGAGCAGACGATTGAGGCCGCGATGGAGGGTCGTCGCGACCGGGCAGTGGCGCTGGTTCTGGGCGCTGAGGGGCCGGGATTGCGCGCGAAAACCCGCGAGACCTGCGACGCTTTGGTCAAAATTCGGTATTTCAGCGGGTTTGGCTCGCTCAACGTCTCAAATGCGGCGGCGGTCGCCCTATATGCCTCTCAGGCCGAGGGATAAGGAGACGCCATGCAAAAGATCGCAACCTGCTGTTATTGCGGCACGCGCGCCGCTTTGGTGATGCGCGGGGATGGGCGGCATGAGCTTTCATGCTCGGCCTGCGGTGCGCCTTTGCATGAGATGAAGATGATGCCTCAGCGGGCAAAACCTGCCGCGGCCGCGGCCCCGCGGCGGGCCAAGCCTTTGCCGAAATACGAGCCTGAGCCGCATTACGCGCGGCACCAGCCAGCCCAGCCACGCAAGCGGGGAAAGCGGCGCAAGGGCCTTATGCGCAAGGTGTTCGAGGAGGTTTGGGACATTGCCGAGGACATCTTTGATTGAGGCTCTTGTCCGCCCCGCACGCAATTGTTTCAAAACTGGCGCGTGCGTTCACACTTCTTTGAACAGCCCTTCTTTTTCGCATGGTGCGGCCCAACTACAATAGCAGGCAGGTCAGATCGGAACACTGGCCAAGCCCCTTGACTGTCCCTCGTTCCGTGACTGGCGCCCAAGGTCCTCCTTGGGCGCTTTTTTGTGGGCTGTCCTCTCTTGCGCACCTGCGTCACGGCGTTACTCTTCGCGTTATGGATGAGACTTATTCAGATGCGCATCTGCGCGATATTCTGGCCCGCACGCGCCGCATTGCAGTGGTCGGCATGTCGATGAACCCGGTGCGGCCCAGCTATTATGTGGCGCGCTATCTCAAGCTCAAAGGGTATGAGGTGATCCCGGTCAATCCGGGCCATGCGGGCGAGGTTGCGTTTGGTGCGAGGGTCGTGGCGGGCCTGGAGGATGTGCCGGGCGAGGTGGATATGGTCGATATCTTCCGGCGGTCCGAACATGTGGCCCCCATCGTCAAGGAGGCGCTGGCGCTCTTTCCCACACTCGGGACGATCTGGATGCAGATCGGGGTGAGCGATCCGGCGGCGGCGGCACAGGCGCGCGCGCGCGGGGTGGACGTTATCATGAACCGCTGCCCCAAGATCGAGTATCAACGCCTGCACGGTGAATTGCGCATGGGCGGGTTCAACACCGGGGTGATTTCCTCGAAGCTTTAGGCGGCAGTGAAGTCCGCCGCGATCCGCATTTCGCGCATGGGCCGGACCAGTTGGATGCATTTCTCGTAGATCGGATCAGCCTTGTAGGCTGCCAGCGCGGCCTCATCCTCGAACTCCGCATAGACCACCAGATCAGGGGCCTCCGCGTTGATCTGATCGGCGTGCAAATTGCGGCCCACCTCGAAATGGCGCGCATGTGGGATCTGGGCCAGCATCATCAGCCCATCGCGGATCACATCGGGACATTCGCCCGGTTTGGCAGAGAAAAAGACCACATGGCGGATCATTTCGTGTTCCTTTCGGCTTTCTCAGTCAGGCCGGATTTGCCCTGCCGGGCCTCCAGCACGTCCATCACGCGCGCCAGTGCTACGCCTCGGGACCGCAGCATCACCAGCAGGTGAAAGAGCACGTCCGCCGCCTCGCGTGCCAGCGCGTCGGGGTCGTTCTTCACCGCTTCAATGATTGCCTCAACGGCTTCCTCGCCGAACTTCTCGGCGCATTTCTCGGGGCCACTGGCCAGCAGCTTGGCAGTCCAGCTTGTCTCCGGGTCTGCCTCCGCGCGCTCTGCGATGATGTCGGCCAATTCTTCCAGCGTCATGCCGCCACCCGCATTGGTATGCCTGCGGCGGCCATATGCGCCTTGGCCTCGCCAATCGTGAAGTCGCCAAAGTGGAAGATCGACGCAGCCAGCACTGCACTTGCCCCGCCCTCAATGACGCCGTCCACCAGATGGTCAAGCGTGCCGACTCCGCCCGACGCAATCACCGGCACGTTCACTGCGTCCGATATGGCCCGTGTGAGCGGCAGGTTGAAGCCCGCGCGCGTGCCGTCGCGGTCCATTGAGGTCAAAAGGATTTCGCCCGCGCCTTTGGCCACGACAAGACGGGCGAACTCCACCGCGTCGATGCCGGTGGGTTTGCGGCCCCCATGGGTGAAAATCTCCCACTTGCCCGGTGAGACGGTTTTGGCGTCGATGGCCACGACGATGCACTGGCTGCCAAATTGCGCGGAGGCGGCCGCAACCACATCGGGGTCGGCCACGGCGGCGGAATTGAAGCTTACCTTGTCGGCCCCGGCCAGAAGCAGCGCGCGCACATCCGAAGGCGTACGGACCCCGCCCCCCACGGTCAGCGGGATATAGCACTGCTCGGCGGTGCGGCGCACCACGTCGAACATGGTGCCGCGATTCTCATGCGTGGCGTGGATATCGAGAAAACAAAGCTCATCCGCGCCCGCCGCGTCATAGGCACGCGCGGCGTCCACCGGATCGCCCGCATCGCGCAGATCAACGAAATTCACACCCTTCACCACGCGCCCATCGGCCACGTCGAGACAGGGAATAATCCGGGTTTTGAGCATAGTTTCGCGCGCCTTCCGACTTTCACCGATTTGTTTATGGGCATTCTTGGATGGATGCCAGAAGATAGGGCGGAATTTGCGATGGAAAGGACACAAGCAATGAAGATGTGGATAGCAGCGGGCGCGATGGCCCTTTTGGGGAGTATGGGCATGGCCGGCGAGAGCGGGATCACCAAGATAAAGGCGGCAGGCGACGTGGCCACGACGATGGATGCGCTTGAGGCGGCTGTGACCGGGGCAGGGGCCACGGTCTTTGCGCGCGTGGATCATGGGGCCGGGGCCACAAGCGTGGGATTGGAGCTTGCACCCTCGCAGCTTTTGATCTTCGGAAACCCCAAAATGGGCGCTCTGGCCATGCAGGATGATCCGCTTGCGGGGCTGTTCCTGCCGCTCAAGGTTCTGGTCTACCGCGATGGGGCCGGGCAGGTCTGGCTGAGCTATGAAGAGCCGTCCAAAACGCTTGAATACATGGGCGGCGTGCCGAAAGATGCAGGCTACCTTGAGATGATGCAGGGCGCGCTCGCCAAACTGACGAGCAAAGCGGCGGGAATGTAACGAGAGCGCCCGCCTGACCAAGGCACCGGGGGCGCAGGAGCGCGCGCTATTTCAGCGCGCGCAACGCCTCGCCCAAGTCCAAGGCCCCATCATAAAGCGCACGGCCCGAGATGGCTCCGTTGAGCCCTGCGCCGCAATCCCTGAGCGCCAAAAGATCGTCCAGTGAGCTTACACCGCCCGAGGCAATCACCGGGATCGACACGGCCCGCGCCAGCGCCGCTGTCGCCTCCACATTCGGGCCCTGCATCGCGCCGTCGCGGTTGATATCGGTGTAGATGATGGCCGCAACCCCGGCATCTTCAAACGAGCGCGCAAGGTCTGTCACCTCCACATCCGTCTCCTCCGCCCAGCCCTTGGTCGCCACCCGGCCGCCCCGCGCGTCGATCCCCACGGCGACTTGCCCCGGAAAGGCGCGCGCCGCCTCCCGCACAAGGGTGGGGTTCTCCACCGCCACGGTCCCAAGGATCACCCGCGCAAGCCCTTTGGAAAGCCAGCCCTCAATGGTTGCCATGTCGCGGATGCCGCCGCCCAGCTGCGCAGGCACTGGGCAGCGCTTCAGGATTTCTTCGACCGGGGCTGCATTCACCGGCACGCCCGCAAATGCCCCGTTGAGGTCTACCAGATGCAGCCACTCGCAGCCTGCGGCCACAAACGCTTCGGCCTGCGCCGCCGGGTCATCGTTGAACACGGTGGCCGCGTCCATTTCGCCGCGCAAAAGGCGCACGGCCTGTCCGTCTTTGAGGTCAATCGCGGGGTAGAGGATCATGGGGCACCTGCTGATAAAGGACTGGCGGCTCTTAACCATGACGCAGCGGCATTTGCAACGCGGTGCGCCACGTCATGCTTGATTGCACGCGCGGGCCTGCGCAGGCTGACACATAGGTCAAATGGGAGGATCAACCGATGAACCGAATTCTTATGAGCGCCGCTGCCGTGGTGCTGAGCGCGACTGCCGCGCTGGCCGCAGACCCTTTGGAGGGGACATGGCGCACGGCACCTGACGATAACGGGCATACCGGCCTGATCAACGTGGCACCCTGTGGGGCCGCACTTTGTGGCACGCTGATGAAGGCGTTTGACGGCACAGGCGCGGAGGTGGCGAGCGAGAATATTGGCCGCCAGATCATCTCGGAAACGATGGCCAAAGGCGATGGCGCCTATAAGGGCAAGGTCTACGCACCGGACCGCGACAAGACCTATAACTCCAAACTTCAGCTGAGCGGGAACACGCTTGCCGTCAGTGGCTGTGTGCTGGGGATTTGCCGCAATGGTGGAACATGGACTAAAGTCGAGTGATCCAAGCGAAATAGGTCGCGATTCCTGTCGTATTTCGACCATGCGGTCGCAATTCCTTTAGCGACGACGCGCGGTAGGCCCTAACTATCGTGCGTTCCGGCGAATTGAGCCGGGGCACGCGCCCTCCGGCCGAGGGTTCGCTGGTGAAAGGATTTACCGGTGAAACACGTTCTATCAGCTTTATTTGTTGTCGCTGTGGCGTTGCCCGCCATGGCGAACGACCCTGCGATTGGTATCTGGGCCGCGCCGCCCGATGGCAAAGGGCAGGTGGGCCATATCAAGGTCGCCCCCTGTGGCACTGCGCTGTGCGGGACGATCATCCGGGCCTACAGTCCCGAGGGCAAACAGATCACCACGTCCAATGTTGGCAAACGCCTGTTCTGGGACATGCGCCCAAACGGGAAGGGTGATTATGACGGGGGCCGCGTTTACGTGCCTGCGCACGCCAAGGAATATGACGCCAAGATGCAAATCAAGGGCGGTCGTCTGTCGGTGAAGGGCTGCGTGGGTCCCATCTGTCAGGGGCAGACGTGGAGCCGCGTGCAGTAGCGCGTCAGCCTTTGCTTGCCCCGAAGACTGACCAGCCGGTCCGCTCGCTCAATTGGCTCATCGCCTCAGTGCCCAGCTTGGAATTGCCGTATCGGTTCAGCCCTGGTCCCACACGGCCACTGAGGCCACCCCGGGCACGATGCTGAGGATGCCGCCACCGACGCCGCTCTTGCCGGGCAGGCCAACGCGGTAGGCATAATCGCCAGATCCGTCATAATGCCCGCAGGTCATCATCAGCGCGTTGATCCGGCGCGTGCGCGCTGGCGAGACCATACGGGGCGCGCCGCGGCCCCCGGTGAGGAACAGACCCGACTGCGCCAGTTGTATGGTGTTCATTTCAATGGCGCAGTGATGGAAATACGTGCCCAGCGTCAGGGCTGGGTCATGGCGCAGATTACCGTAGGTGCGCAGGTAATGGGCCAGTGCGACATTGCGGTGCCCAGTGGCAATCTCCGACTATGCCACCGCCTCGTTGATGTGGATATCGCCATTCTCGGCGGCATCGCGCACGAAACGCAGGATCGCCCCCAGCGCCTCTTTCGGCTCGGCCCCTTCCAGCACCGCATCGGTGGTCACAATGGCGCCCGCATTGATAAAGGGATTGCGCGGTCGCCCGTTCTCGCGGTCCAGCATCCGCAGCGCATTGAACGCAAGCCCCGATGGCTCGCGGTCCACCCGGTTCCACAAACGGTCCCCGTGCTGTCCAAGCGCCAGAGCGAGGGTGAAGATTTTCGAGATCGACTGAATTGAAAACCGCGTCTGCGCATCCCCGGACCAAAGTGTCGGCCTGCCGGGGCGGGCAACGGCGATGGCAAATTGTTCGGGATCGACGCGGGCTAACTCGGGGATGTAATCGGCCACGTGGCCCTTGTCGGGGATCTCCTTGGCGTCCCGCGTGATGCGGTCCAATATGGCCTGAAGATCCATGGCCCTGCCTCAGGGCGTCCAGCGCAGAAAGTTGGCGATCATCCGCAAGCCGGTGGATTGGCTTTTCTCGGGATGAAACTGCGTGCCGATCATCGTATCGCGGCCCACAATCGCGGTCACGGGTGCGCCATACTCGACATGCGCCAGAAGATGCTCCGGCGCGTCCACGGCAAATTGATAGGAATGGACGAAATAGGCGTGATGCCCTGTCTCGATCCCTTTCAGCACAGGATGGGGGCCGTGCAGCACCAGATCGTTCCAGCCCATATGCGGCACCTTGCGGCCTTCAGCGGCCTCGATCGGCCCCACCGTGCCAGAGATCCAGTCAAACCCGGCTGTCTCGGTATATTCAAGCCCGCGAGAGGCCATCATCTGCATCCCGATGCAAATCCCCATGAAAGGGCGCGCACCATGCACGACACGCTCCTCAATGGCCTCAAAAAGCCCGCGATGATCGAACAACGCCTGACGACAGGCCGGAAACGCCCCATCCCCCGGCAGCACGATCCGCTCGGCCTGCGCCACCACATCGGGCGCGGCGCTCACGATCACATCGCCCGCACCCACCTCAGCCGCCATCCGTTGAAACGCCTTCTCGGCGGAATGCAGATTGCCGCTCTCGTAATCCACGATGACCGTGGTCATGGGCTAAAGCGCTCCTTTGGTCGATGGAATCGCATCGGCCTTACGCGGATCAACCTCAAGCGCATCCCTGAGCGCGCGCGCCACAGCCTTGAACGTGGCCTCGGCCATGTGGTGGCTGTTGATCCCGTCCAGCGCCTCGATATGCAAGGTGATGCCAGCATGGGTGCTCAACGCCTGAAAGAACTCGCGCACCAGCTCCGTGTCGAACGTGCCGATCTTGGCGGTGGGCAAATCCATCTTCCACACCAAAAACGACCGCCCGCTCAGATCGAGTGCTGCGCGCACCAGCGCATCATCCATCGGCAAAAGACACGACCCATAGCGCCGGATACCGCGCTTGTCGCCCACGGCTTCTGACAGTGCCTGCCCAATCGCGATCCCCACATCCTCGACCGTGTGGTGATCATCAATATGCAGATCGCCCGCACAGCGCACGCGCATATCGATCAGCGAATGGCGCGCCAACTGATCCAGCATATGGTCGAAAAACCCGACCCCGGTCTGATTGTCGTAGACGCCCGTCCCATCCAGATCGAGGCTCACCTCAATCTTGGTCTCGGCGGTCTTGCGGCTGATTTCGGCGCGGCGCATCGGCATATTCCTCGGCTGTTGTGCCGCCCTTATAGGCGCGCCACGCCCCCACGCCAAGGGCTTGGTGCCACTGCACTGCTGCATTGGTCGTCCATGACTGGGGGAGAGAAATTTGGAGCGGGTGAAGAGATTCGAACTCTCGACATTTACCTTGGCAAGGTAACGCTCTACCCCTGAGCTACACCCGCTTCCTTGGGTAAGACGCGGGATATAAAACTCGCGCCGCGCTGGCAAGGACAAACTGCACAGGCCCGCGAAGTTTTTCTGCCCTGCATCTTCTTGCCGAAAATATCCTGGGGAGGGTTAAAAATTCCTTGGAATTTTTGATCCGGGGCAAAGCCCCTCTTCTGCACCCAAGCCGCGCGCCGCAAGGCGCTCCTTGGGGGTATAGCGGGATCACAGCGCTCAGGTGTAGCTCAACATGCACCGGCCGGGCACATCCACATCCTCAGAGTGCACGATGACGCCGCCCTCATGCAGATAGACAATCCCGTAGGCCCCTGGCTCATCGACTGAGGCATGCACATCCATTCCCGCCACCATGATCGGCGATTGGTGGCAGGGGCTTTTCAACAGGCACACAGGCACGCCCCCCGCACTGCCGCAGATGCTGCGATGCACATGGCCCGCGATGATCTGACAGGCTGTGCCGTGGCGCGACAGGATCTCCAGAAACGCATCCCGGTCCAGAAGCCCGATGGCGTCCATCGCGTCAAAGCCCACATCCATGGGCGGGTGGTGCATGAAGACCACCGCGCGCCGCCCAGCGGCTCCTGCCAAAGCGGCGTCGAGAAAGGCAAGCCTCTCAGGCCCGAGCAAGCCTGAATGCTCTCTCTCGGCGCCCTCGGCCAGAGTGTCGAGCATGATCAGCCGCGTGTCGCCGCTGTCGATCACCTCTTGGGCAAAGCCATCTCCATCGCGCGCGGCCTCGGGGAACGCGCCGAAAAACGCCTCCCGTCGGTCGTGATTGCCGAGCGTCATATGCACCGGCAGGGGACAATCCTCCAAGGCCGCCCGCAGCTCGGCGTATTCCTCGGGCGCTCCGTTGTGGGTCAGATCGCCGGTCAGCACGATACGCTCGGCATCCGCATGATGCTCCAGCGCATGCGCCAGAGCGGCGCGAAACCGTGCATCGGGATCAAGATGGCCGATCCGCCCGCCGGCGGGCAGAAAATGCAGGTCGGTCAGAACGAGTATCTTGCGCAGCCCGTTCAGCCCCATCTCAGCTCTCTTCGAACTCGATCAGCAGGTCTTTGGCGTCGATCTGTCCGGCCATTTGTACATGCACGGCTTTGATGACCGCATCGCGCTCGGCATAAATCCCCGTCTCCATCTTCATCGCCTCGATGGTGAGCAACAGATCATCCGCCTTCACCTTCTGGCCCGGCGTCACAGCGACGCTTGCGACCACTCCGGGCATCGGCGCGCCGATATGGTTGGCGTTGCCCAACTCGGCCTTGGGCCGTGTCGCGGTTTGCGATTTTACGAGACGGTTGGGCACGCGGATCACGCGGGGCTGACCATTCAGCTCAAAAAACACCCGCGCCTCGCCGTCTTCGGTGGTCTCACCCACCGCTTGCAGGCGAATCTCAAGCGTCTTGCCCGGATCAATCTCGGCTGTGATCTCCTCGCCCGGCTCCATCCCATAGAAGAACGTCTTGGTGGGCAGGGCGCGGACGGGGCCATAGGTGCGGTGACGCCCCATGTAATCGAGGAAGACTTTGGGATACATGAGGTATCCACTGAGATCCTCATCATCGACGGATTTCCCTTCCAGAAGCCCGCTCACTTCGGCGCGGGTCGCCTCCAGATCGACAGGTTTGAGATGCTTGCCGGGCCGCTCGGTGTCAGGCGCGTCGCCTTTGAGCACCTTGGACACGATCCCTTTGGGAAAGCCGCCCGGAGGCTGGCCGAGATTGCCGCGCATCATGTCGATCACCGAATCCGGGAAGGCTACAT